>NZ_JADNAT010000003.1 GCF_015550425.1 Clostridium sp. 1001275B_160808_H3
ATTTATTTAATTATATAAAAAATACCTATAGCCATAAACCCTTTTATTTAAGTGTCTAGTCTATAGGTATCAGTTTAAAACGCGAGCCCCTTTTAAACCATTGATTTTACTTACTTAAAGACGGTTTTAAAACATAAATAGAAATTTTTATCTATTATTTATATATGCACAAAAAGGAAAGTTCAAATTAAAACGTTCCTTTTTATCAGATAATATCAAAATTCATTTTGATACAGCCCTATTTTTTTGAAAATATATAGGTTCTATAGTAAAATGATATGACTGTGTGGACTGTGTGATAAATAGTAGGATTTGGTATATAATAAACATATGATTTCAATTATGCCATTACTTAAATAATTATACTAAATATCAATAGCTATCAGTATTAATTATTTATGAGATTGATTTAAGAATATATAAAATAAAAACTTAGTATAGAGGTGAAATAATGTATAAGATTGTTATAATTGAAGATTCAGAATCTATAAGAGAAGAGCTTAAGACATATTTAGAAAGATATGGATATGAAGTTGAAACTCCAGATTCTTTTGAAAATATAATTGAATATATTGATAAAAGTAATGCAAGTTTAATTTTACTTGATATTAATCTTCCTCTTTATGATGGATATTATATTTGTAGGGAAGTTAGAAAAAAATCAGATGTTCCTATAATAGTTGTTACAAGTAGAGATAGCCAAGTTGATGAGCTTATGAGTATGAATTTAGGTGCTGATGATTTCATAACAAAACCTTACAATACTGAAATACTAATTGCTAGAGTATCAGCAATATTAAAAAGAAGTTATGGAAAAAGTAGCAATGATGAAATAATTAGTTATGGGGATTTGAAGTTAAATCTTGCAAATGGGAGTATATCATATAAGTCAAATACTATAGAACTGACTAAAAATGAATTGAAGATTTTAGCATATTTAATAAAGAATAAAGGTAAAATTGTCTCTAGAGATGCATTAATGGATGCATTATGGCAATCCGATTTGTTTTTAGATGATAATACTCTTTCGGTAAATGTAACTAGATTAAGAAAAAAGATTGAAGAAATAGGATTAAATAATATTATAGAAACAAGAAGAGGATTAGGATATATAATGCCATGAATATATTAGACTATATAAAGGACAGAAGAGCTATAATAATAATAAATATTTTTCTTTTTATACTTGTATCTATAATTTTGTTTGTAGCACGTGTTAATAACTGGTTTATAGTATTAATATTTTTAACTTGGATATTTCCTTTATTTATAAATATTTTTTTAGAATATTTTAAACAAAATAGCTTCTATAAAAATATGATTTCTGTATTGGAAAACTTAGATAAGAAATACTTACTTCCTGAAATAATCGAAGAACCTGAATTTTTAGAAGGAAAAATAGTCTATGATGTCTTAAAGGAAACAAATAAAAATATGAACGAAAATGTTAAATATTACAAAGAAAAACAAGCAGAGTATAGAGAGTATATTGAAACCTGGGTTCATGAAATAAAAACTCCAATTGCTTCAACTAAATTAATTTTAGAAAATAGTGAAAGTGAAATTGCAGAAAAAATATCATATGAAATAAAAAAAGTAGAGGGGTTTATAGAACAAGTATTATATTATTCGAAAAGCGATGATGTGAGCAGGGATTATATTATAAAAGAGTTTAATTTATCAGAAGCTGTTAAAATAGCAATAAGAAATAATTCAAGAGATTTTATAAATAAAAAAATAATATTAGATCTTAAAGAAATAGATATAATGATATTTAGTGATATAAAATGGATAAGCTTTATTATTAATCAGATTATAGGAAATTCAATTAAGTATTCACAAAAGGGAAGAGGAAAAATAACCATATATACTAAGTCTAATAAAAACAGTAATTCATTAATAATAGAAGATAATGGAGTAGGTATAAATCAAAGAGATATAGATAAAGTCTTCGAAAAAGGATTTACAGGAGAAAATGGTAGAATATATGGAAAGTCAACAGGGATAGGATTATATTTATGTAGTAGTCTATGTAAAAAATTAGGTTTAGGAATTAAATTAGAATCAAAGGAAAACGTTGGTACAAAGGTAGAAATAATTTTCCCGTTGGGAAAATTTACATTATTTCAATAGAACATATAAAAATATAAAAATATAAAGTAGAACTATTATATAATCATAATATATTTTATAAATGAATTTTATATTATAAATATATTAACTACAAATTCAATAAATTTTAAAGAAGAATAAATAAGGTATAAGGATAATTAATCCTAGCAAGAAAAACTTGCTAGGATTAATATGTTTTTATTATTTATTTTTCTTAAATAAAGTGACGCCAGCTATGGTAAGCATTGATGCAAAACTCAATAATATTGATGAATTTCTTCCTCCTGTAGTTGGAAGTTTACTGCCTTGATTATTATTATTATTATTATTATTATTATTATTATTGTTATGATTATTATTATTGTTGTTATTATTGTTGTTATTATTGTTGTTTTCAGGATTTGTATTAGAATTTTCTTTTAATTCTTTAATTCTAGCTTCAGCTTTTACCAGTTTATCTAAGTTTGTTATTGCTGAATCATTATTTGCAATAGTAACTAATTTTCTTGCATCTTTAATAGAGTCTTCATCTGATAAAGTTATATTTTCTAAAATTGGAAGCTTGTCTATTGCTGAAATAGCTGCAGTTTCTTTTGCTATTTGTTCCTCTTTAACTTTTTCTGACTTAAGTTCAGATATTTTGCCTTCAGCAGCAATTAATATATCTAAATTAGTAACATAGGAATCATTATTTAAAGCTGTAACTAGAGTTCTTGCAGAAGTAACAAGGGATTCATGCTCTAATGTTAATATATCTAATGATGGAATTTTGTTAATTGCCTCTATAATAGGTAAAGCAGCATTTTCATTATCTAAAACAACTTTATTAAATATTTTGGCTTCATTTTCAGTTGAGGCATTATCTATTATGGTAACAGCATAAGTATATGTTTTATTAGCTTCAATAGATGTATCAATAAATTCTTTTCCGGATTCTATACCTTTTCTAACAATTAAATTTTGTGGATTAGTGATATCAATTGTATCTAGGTTTCCTTCTTGTTTATAAATGCAATAGAATTTACTATCAGCATTAGTATCATCCCAACTTAATTTAATAGTATTATCTTTTATTTCATATTTGATATTAGTAACAGGGGTAGTTTCTAATTTGTCAAGCCAAGGTTTTCCTGGAACATTTGCTGGTAAGTTTAAGTAGCTCTTTTCTAAAATATCATTAGAATGATTTAATATATCAAATTTATCTCCAGGAGTAGTAACTGATTTAGGCAACAATTTATCAAAGGAGAAGAATGCACTTCCTTTAACGTTTTCAAATTTTTGATTGAATCTTAATTGGTTAGCTATTTCATATGGGTTTTTAAAGTTATTATCCCAAGATGCATCGATATATTTATAATTAGGATGTCCAATATAAAGATGAGAGTTACTTACTCCTTCAAATTGAGAATCCCACCATTGTAGTAATTCTCCATATGGAGCAGCAGCGGTGTTAAAAGCCCAATAAATTTGAGGAGTTAAATAATCAACCAAACCTTCTTTAACCCATTTTCTCGTATTAGCAAATTGGTCTCTAAGACTTGATGTTGATCCAGTAGGTGTATTAGAGCCTTCAGGATAGTTCTCAGCATGTCCCCATATTCCAAATGGTGAAACACCGAATTGTATTGATCTATTATTAATTATATTGATGTTTGTTATTTTATCTTTTATTGATTTAATAAGAAGGTTAATATTATTTTCTCTCCATTTAGCAGCATTTTCAATAGTGTATTCACCAAACCCTCTATTATAATTTAAAAATGTTTGTTTATCTAAATCTTGAGCATAGAAGTATATATCTTTACCATTTTCACTATATTTATATGGATAAAAATAATCATCGAAATGAATTGCATCTACGTTATATTTACTAGCAACTTCTTCTACTCTTTGAACTACATAATCAATAACTTCTGGTTTACCAGGATCTAAAAATAATTTGTTTTGAAATTCGTAAACTAAATGAGGATTTTTTCTTGCAAAATTACTTTCTGAAAGCTCATTCAATTTCTCTGTTATAGACCTTTTATCAACAGTGTTAGTAACTCTATATGGATTAAACCATGCGTGGAATTCCATACCTCTTTTATGAGTTTCACTAATTAGCCATTTTAATGGATCAAAACCATTGAAACCAGGGTCTTTGCCTTGAAATGTATAGCTAGTACCACCTTTATGAAGATATTGAGACCAAGGTGCTATATCTGATGGATACCAAGCGTCAAGCATAGGACTAACTTGAAAAGTAACTGCATTTAAGTTTAGCTCTTCAAATCTATCAAGAATCGAAGAAAGTTCATTTTTGAATTCTTCTTCAGCTGAAAGGTTTGGATCACTAGTGACATCAGAAATATCAATATTTACAACGGTTGATAGCCAAGCTGTTCTAAATTGTTCTTTTGGACTAACAAACGTATCAGGAATAGTTACCTTAGGACCATTTTTATAAAGGTACACAGGTGTGTTTTCATCATAAGTTGCATCCATTGTAGTAAAATCATAGGATTTGAAGTTGAATAATGGTGATTCATTTACTGATGCAAATGAATTTTGCCAAGTTATCGCTTGGCTAGAGATACTAGCAAGTAAAAATAATGTCAAAGCTTTTTTCTTATTCATAATACCCCTCCTAAATGAATTTTAATAATTTTAATATTAATATAGAATTAAATTAAAAATCAGATTAAATGGAAACATTTACAAGATAGTATAATTGTAACCCAAGAGATAAAATGTTTCAAGATATATTTTAAAAAGAGAAATATATTTTCAAAAATATACTATTAATTTGAAAAATAATCCTAAACTTCAATAAATATAAATAAATTAATTAAATTTCATCTAAATATTAAATAAAATTAAATAAAATATTGTTAAATTTTAGTGTAAAAGCTATAATATAGTATATTGGGATGTATTTAATTTGATATGTAGCTATAAGGGGATAAAATGAAAACATTAAGAAAAGAAATTAATGAGATACAGGATATTGGAGAAACAAAAGAAAATAGAGATACTATAAATAAGGCTTATTTAAGTGCAATGAGTGCTTTAGAAAAAGTAGATGATGGTTCAAAAAGTATTGATAAAGTGCAATCATATCATTTAAAAGCTTTAATTAATATGAATAAAATTTTGTTAGATGATGCAATAGAAAATCTTGAAAAAGAGTTTTTGATAAAAAATGTTGAAAAGATATCTTCAGGGAAAATATATGCAGAGCTAACAAAAATGTTTTTAGTTCAAAATAATATGAATGGATATAAAATTCATTTAATGTTGGCGGAAAAAGCATTGTCATCAGAAAAAAAATATGAAGAATTAGTAAGTTTATATATCAATGTAGCAACAAGATTTATCAGAAATGAAAAAAAGGGTGAAGGAATAAATATATTAAAAAAAGCTATTGATTTATTAGACAATAATGATGAATATTGGGTAGCTGAAGAATATCTTAATGTTGGATCAGTTTTTTCTATAGAGCTAAATAATAATGAACTAGCAATAGATTTATATAATAGAGGATACAAATTAGCCAAAAAATATAATTTGAAAAAGATTCAATTTTTATTGATGTATTATATAGCAGTTGGATATACATATATAGGTAGAAGAAGAGATGCAATAGAGCTATATAATAAAATTATAAATAACAAAGAAAATAACTTATCTTTATTAATTATTACAACAATTTATATGGAGCTATCAACATTATATATAGACTTAAATTTAAATATGGACAAGGTAGAGTCATTAATAAGTTTAATTGAAGAAAATATAAAGAAAATACCAATTAAAACTAAAAAACAATTTGAAGCAAATTTAATACTTCTTAAGTGTAGATATTTTATTAAAATGAAGGAGAAGGGAAAGTATATACTGCAAGAATTAGATAAAGCAAAGTCTATTTATGAAAAATATAGTGATACTTTTAGATTTAGTAATTTTGATTTATATATAGAAATGTTATATGGTGATATATACTATAATTTAAATGAGTATAAAACAGCATTAATTCATTATAATAACTTAACGAAACTATCACAAAAGTATGGTTATAGATTTATAGAAAAAACATATGAAAGGTTATCAAAAACATACGAAAAGCTTGGTGATTTTAGATGTGCTATGGAATATATGGAGAAAGCTAATTCAATAATGCTTTCATATGATAATAATAAATATAGAGAAAAGTATTTAGAGCTGTATAGAAATCTTGAAATGTTACAAGAATCAGAAAAGGCTAAAAGTGAATTCTTTGCAAATATTTCTCATGAATTTAAGACTCCAATTAATATAATATATTCGTCAATGCAACTTTTAAATTTATATAAAGATAAAGATGAAAAAGAATTTATGATGTATTATTTAAAATATAAAAATAATATTAGACAAAATTGCTTAAGGAGTTTTAAACTTATAGACAATATTATAGATGTAACAAAAATAAAAAAAGGAATTTATGAAGCTAATTTTAAAAATATAAATATAGTTGATTTAGTAGAGAAAATTACGAATTCAGTAGCACCATATGTAGAAATAAAAAAAATAATAATATTATTTGATACAGATATAGAAGAACTAATAATAAAATGTGATGCTTATATGCTAGAAAGAATTATATTGAATTTATTATCAAATGCTATAAAATTTACTCCAGCAAATGGTAAGATTATGGTTAATATTTATAATAAAATAGATAATGTAGAAATACGTGTAAGAGATACAGGAATTGGAATACCTAAGGAAATGAAAGAGAAAATCTTTGAAAAATTTATTCAAGTAGATAAGTCATTAAATAGAAGTACCGAAGGAAGTGGGATAGGTTTATCTTTAGTAAAATCCTTATTAGATTTAATGAATGGGAATATATATTTAAATACAGAATATAAAGATGGAAGCGAATTTGTGGTAAGTTTACCTAAATATAGGTTAATAGAGGAAAATAATAAATATAAAGAAGAATATAAACTAAATGTTGAAAAGATATCAGTAGAATTATCTGATATTTATGATTTATATAATTAATAGGGGTTATAGGAATGGATGGATTATTTGCTAAGTCAATAAATGATGTAGATCATGGATATTTAAATATATTAAGGAATAAAGATTTGCAAAAAGTTAAGGACAATATACAAATCTATATAGAAGAAGAAAAAAAATATGAATATGTACAATATGCAAAAGCTATTTATTATTATTTAGAAAAAGACAAAAAAAGAGCAGCTAAATTTTTTAGTAGAACTTTAAGTAGCAATAAGATAAATGATTTACATGAAAGAGGAAAAATATTTTTATATATGACTAAGTGTTATTCTGATCTTAATGAAAGTTATCTTCAAAAGAAATATTTTAATTTAGCAGAAGAAATTTTTATAGAAGAAAAGTCATATTATTATTTAATTCAGCTATATTTATCAACAATGTACACTGAAGCATTAAAAAGAAGAGAAAATTATTATATAAAAAAATATTTAAAGAAAACTAGGGAAATGATAACTTTGTTAAAAGACGAAGATGTATTTAATATTTATGTTTGTCTTGGTGAAGTGTACATTTATATAAAAGATTATGAATCGGCTAAAAATATGTTTAAGGAAGCTATGAAATATGCAAAGCTTAATAATAAATATGATGAAATTGCATTTACAGTTTGTTTTTTGAAAGATATTTATGTAATTGATAACAGATTATCTGATGCGAGAGAAATAATTATTGAAACTATAGAAACGTATGAAAAAAAATTGAATATAATGACAAAATTATCTTTAGCTATAGAGATATTTGAAATATATATAAATGAGAAGAAAATAAATAAAGATATAGAAGTATTGCTTGCTTATATTAATAAAATCTTAAAGAAGTTAGATAAGAGAAAGCAACAGCAGTTTAAGGTTAAAGTAAATATATTAATATGTAGAAAAATAATGCTTGAAATAGCAGAAGATGTATCTAAAAGGGAAAATCTATCTATAGTTAAAGGATTAATTAGGGAAAGTGAAGAAACCTATATTAAGTATAAGAAAAATTTTAAGTTCTCTGACATATATTATTGGATAATAATAATAAAAGGAGATATTAGTTTTTCAGAAGGAGATTATTTAAAAGCATTAGAGTATTATAATGATGCATTAAGAAGCTCTTACAAATTCAATATTAGGTATACTTTAAGATGCTATAATGGTATTAAATTAGCTTATAAGAATAATGGTGACTATGAAAAAGCATTAATAATTGCAAAAAGAATCAATTCGATTTTGAAGGATATTAATATAGAAAATGAAAAAAAAGTAACTAAAATAAATGCTAGATATAATGAACTAAAGTCATATGATAAGATAAAAGAAAAGTTTTTTTCGAAATTGTCGTATGATTTAAAAGAACCAATTAACTCAATTTATTCTTGTATTCAATTAATAGATAATATGAGTAATATTGGGAGTTGTGAATTAAAGGAGTATTATTTAAAATACAATTCTGTAGTTACAAAAAATTGTTTAAAGGTATTAAAAACTATAAATAATTTAATTGATGCAGTAAAAATAGATGCAGATGAATTAAAGGTGGAATTTAAAAATTATAATATAGTTTACTTAGTTGAAGACATTGTATCAAAAACTGTAAAATATGCAAGTCTTCAAAATAATAACTTAATATTTGATACAGAAATAGAAGAATTAATTATAAAGTGTGATCCAAATTTAATTGAAAAAATAATACTAAGTATTATTTCAAATACATTAATGGTATCAGTAGAAAATTCCGATATATTTATAAGCATTTCAGAGACAAAAAGTTATGTAAAAATTAAATTTAAATATAATGGAAATGATGTTGATAATTGTATATTTAATTCATTAAGAAATAATATTAACAGTTACTCATTTAAATTTTATGCTAAGAATTTATCAATAGCTAAATCTTTATTAGAGCTTCATAATGGAAAAGTATATGTTAATAATAAATATTCTCATGGAAATGAATTAACAATATTACTACCAAAGTTAATGTTTCAAGATTTAAATAAAAATATGACTATTGAAAACTATCAAATAAATGATTTAAATGTTGCAATTGAATTTTGTGATTTAATATTATAGTGTGGATTAAGATATGAGTAAAAACTATAAAGGAATTTGATGTTTATGTAAGTAAGCTACAAATTATATCTATAGTTTTTATTTTTTGATTTTTATATTTAAAGTAAGTTATATATTGATTACAATTATTGGGATTATTAACATAGTGATCTTCACAAATCAATATCAAATTAATACAAGAATTAGTAGGATATATAATGAAAAAGTTCATGAATGGTGAAGTATAAAATTAAAGTCTAATAATATTATTTTATGAATCAAATAAATTTTACTAATGATTAAGAAGAAACAAGTAGGGGCAATAATTATTTATATGAATAAAATATAATAGCAAGGTTTTAGGAGTTGAAGGAATGATAAGCTATAGCGATAATATAACACATAATTATATAAACAATAACAACTCTAATAAAATATATAATATTAACTCATTAGAAATAAAAGCATCTAGTAATGTATTTTTTTTAGGTGAGGAAATACAATTAGTAGCATTAAAAGAATCGATATTTGGAATAAAAGAAATAAGAGATGTTTATTGGACAATTGATTATTTAGGAAAAGATATCACGCTTTCAAATAATATAATTAAAATAAGTAAACTATTAAGAAATAAAAACTCTCTTAAAGTAACTTGTATAGATAAAATTACAGGAGAAAGAGCCTGCAGAGAGTTTTCTATTATTTTAAATGAAGTAGAAGGAACATTAATACATTTCATAAAAAATGATGGCGATTATTTTGGAAATGGATACAAGTGGGATTTATGGAGCTTTTCAAATCATGGAGTTTCATATGCAGTTGAGTTACAAAATAAAAGTGATTTTGGTAGATGTGCATTTGTGAGGGAAGAAAATATAATTGCAAGAAGAAAAGCCTGGGGAGATAACTGGGGAAATGATTGGTCTGAGCAAACAGCAACATTTGAAATACCAAAAGGAATAAAAAATTGTTATATAGTTTATGGAGAAAATAAAATTATAACAAATTTAGAAGATGTAATTGAATATATAAAGCCTAGGATTGAAATTGCAATAATGGATAATAAAGATAGCATTACAGCATTTTTATCTAAAACTCCTTTGGATGGTACTAAATTTTATCTATACATTAATGGAATTAAAAAAGAAAATTGCGAGTATGTAATTGATAAATTATTTAAAAAGGTTGAGTTTAAAAAGTTAGATGCCAAAATATCACCAAGTGATTTAGTTGAAATAAGGGCTAGTAATACATTTTTACCTTGTAAAGTAACCATGAGAAACTTTTTAGATAATTATTATTATGATGGAACTGATATGGGAGTTGTATATGATGAGGAAAATATATATTTAAGAATTTGGGCTCCTACAGCATTTAAGGTAGATTTATGTTTATATGAAAATTGGTATGATATTAATGAAAGTGAAAAAAACATATATCATATGGATAAAGATGAAAAAAGCGGAACTTATTTTACTGAGATTAGTAGAAAAAAAAATGAATGTAGCTTTTATCTATATAAACTATATTTCAAGGATATAGATAGAAATGGATTAGAATATATAAAGATAAATTATGCAGTAGATCCCTATGCAGTATCAGTAGGAATAAATGGAGAAAAAGGATTTTTAGTAGATATAAATAATGTAAAATCAATGCCATTTGGATGGTTATGTGATAAAAGACCACAGCTTTTAAGAAAAGAAGACTCTGTAATTTATGAAGTACATGTAAGGGATTTTACTATAAGTGATGATAGTGGAATAGATAAAAATATCAGAGGTAAATATTTGGGATTAGCTAAAGAGGGAACTTCTTATAAAGATAAGAAAAGAAAGATTACTGTAAAAACAGGAATTGATCATTTAAAAGAACTTGGAATAACACATATACATCTGTTACCTGTATTTGATTTTGGCTCAGTTGATGAAAGAAAATCAAATAAAAAAGGTAATAGAAATTGGGGATATGATCCTAAGAATTACAATGCGCCTGAAGGTAGTTATTCAAGTGATCCATATGATCCAATTTCGAGAATAATCGAGCTCAGGGAAATGATTAAAAATCTTCATAAAAACGGAATAAGGGTAGTTATGGATGTAGTTTATAATCATATGCAGGAAACAAGAAGTTTAGATAATATAGTTCCAGCATATTATTTTAGAACTAATTATAGAGGTAGATTTACAAATGGATCAGGATGTGGAAATGAAATAGCAACCGAAAGACCTATGGTTAGAAAGTTTATAATTGATTCTATAAAACATTGGTTAAAAGATTATAATATAGATGGATTAAGATTTGACCTTATGGAATTAATAGACATTGATACTATGAAGGAAGTTGTAAAAGAAAGTAAGAAAATAGATGAAAGTATATTAATTTATGGTGAGCCATGGAAAGGTGGAGAGTCATCACTTACAAATGGAACTTATAAAGGTAGTCAAAGGGGTGAAGATTTTTCCATATTTAATGATTCCTTTAGAGATTTTATAAGAGGAAATAATAACCCATCTAATGGATTTGTCAATGGAAGTCAACATGATGGAGCTACAGCATGGAGCATAATAGAAGGGTTAAAAGGATCTATAAATACATTGACATATTATCCAAGAGAAAGTATAAATTATGTAGATGCACATGATAATTATACTCTTTGGGATCAAATTGAAAAAAGTTTAACACCTGACATTAAAGAGAAAGATTATAGAAAAATTAAAGAAGAAAATATATTTGAAAATCATTTGGTGAGAAGAAATATATTAGCGCTTGCAATAATATTAACATCACAAGGAATACCATTTATACAGGGTGGAGCTGAAATATTAAGAACGAAAAATGGTGATCATAACAGTTATAAGAGTCCTGATAATATAAATGCAATATTTTGGAGAGATAAAGCAAAATATATTGAAGTATTTAACTATGTGAAGGGATTAATAGAAATTAGGAAGAATTTTAAAGCGTTTAGACTAGAAAAGAGAGAAGAGTTAAACAATATTGAAATTAGCTTTTTAAATGGTGAAGAAAAGGTTGGAGTAATTAAATGGCATTTTAAAAATTTAAACCATATAGAACAAAATATTAATGATTTAATTGTTGTATACAATGGAACATCAATAGATGACTATGATATAAATCAATATATACCAGCTTCAAAAAAAGGGGAATGGAATATAATTGCTGATTTTAATAAAGCAGGAGTAGAAATAATAAAGACAGTTAAAACATCAGAAGTGCCAAAGTTGAAATCATACTCAATTTTAGTCTTATATTCATAGTAGTTTTATACAAGTGAAATTAGAGAAGAAAATGGAATAAGAGCTAATTATAATTAGCTCTTATTCCATTTTTAATTGACCGATTATTCACTATTTAACAAAAATATTCAATCATTACTAAGAATAAGTTTTTAATGCATAAGTATATAATTAAATAAATACAGTAAAATATAATATTTATAATGATTTATAAAATTCATATTGTGAAATTGCTACTTTTTTCAATGATTCTATCTATTGGTAGCAATGCTGTAATTATTAATACTACAATGAAATTACCTCCAACCACTAATCCATTAGCAAGTAAGGAGTAAAGCATAGGAGACCAACCTTCTGGGGCAAATTGTCCAAAGAATAAGAATCCTGATATAAAGTGAAATATAAATCTTATAAACATGCCTACGAAAATACCTAAGAGTTTTTTATTCTTAAAGTATCCAGCAATTCCCATAGCCATAAATGGAAGAGGATAATCGAAAAGAACTTGAATTGGATGGAGTATATAAGGACTTATAATCAAATATATAATTCCAAATAAAAATCCTGTAAGCATACCAATTTCAGGACCATACATAAAGGCGATAATTAAAATAGGAACCATACTCCCTAAGTTAATACTTCCAGCACCATTAGGCAAATCCACAATCTTTATAAGATGAAGTATTGTAGCAAGAGCTAAAGCAATACCAATTCTAGATATAATTTTAGCATCTAGATTAATTTTCTTAAATCTAATAAGTGATAATATTAATATTATTACACCAATAAGTGTAGCTAAAGAAAGTGGGTTTTTCAAGATTTCAATAAAACCTTCTTTTAATGTGTTAATAAAAATATCCATAAAAATACCTCCTAAAAGTTGCTAGGAGGTATACTTATAGCTTTGATATAATCATTCCTATAAAAGTACATCGTGACTTTCCTACGCTGGTATTATCCAGATCAGGTAAAGAGGGTTAATGAATTATCATTTCTCAGCCAAAAGGCACCCCTAGCACTTAAATTATTTAATTTATAAGTAAAGCTTACATAAATTTGCTATAAAAGTCAATATTTAATTGTTTTAATATTTTGGTTATATAGAAGATTTGTAAAATTTAATATAAAAATATATACATATATAACTTTATAAAATGATTAATGTTACTTATAGTAAAAATAAAGGTATTTATGTATAAATCTTTTAAAAGAATATATGTAAATAGGATTTAAAAAAATAATTTTGTAAGAATCAACTATTTATTTAGAATAAAAAATAATGTATTATAAGAAATGGGTTTATTATAATACATTTAAACAAAAAAATTTATTATATGGGGGAAGAAGATGATAAAAACTAAAAAGATGAAGATAATAAGTATTTTACTTATAGTAACACTTATTATTTTAGGCAGTACTGGAGCTTACCTTGTAAAGGTTAGCAAAGAAAAAAACTTAAATGTGCAAATAGAAGAGGTAAATAAAGTTTTTAGTTCTTTGAAAATTTCTAATATGAATAGTGATGAAGAAGAACTTTATATGAAATTAAAAGAAAGCTTTAATAAATCTATAAGTGATAAAAATTTAATTGAAGCTAATGAGACTTTAAAAACGATGAGTGATTTAAAATCTTCTGTTGAAAAGCGAGTTAAAGAAGAAGAAGAGAAAAATGCGGAAGAAGAAAGAATAAGAGAAGAAAATGAAAGAGAATTGGCATCAAAAGATGAAACTGAAAAAAAGGAAGAAGAAGTAAAAGAAGATGCTAAAAAAGAAGATATTGTAAATAAATCCAATACATCAAATATAAGCAACGGAACCAATGTACAACAACCAGTTTCTACTAATAATGAGCCTAAAATTGCAAATACTTCTGTTGCACAAAATTCCAGACAAATAATTTCAGTAGTAAGTACAGGTGGTAGTACAGCAGAGTTAGTATTATGGCAAAAAGATAGTAATGGAAAATGGTATGAATATGATAGTATGTTTGCAAGACTTGGAGAAAATGGAATGAAATCTGCAAATGATGTTTATGAAATGGACTTATGCACCCCAACTGGAGTATATAGTTTAACAGAAGCTTTTGGAGCTGCCCAAAACCCAGGAAGTGGAGTTCCATATCGAGTTTTAGATGGGTCAGAATATTGGGTAGATGATGTTAACTCTCCTTATTATAATACAATGCAATTTGGAGAGCCAAATGGACGATGGAATTCAGCTGAGTATTTAATAGAGCATAGTAATTCATACAAATATGCGTTAGTGATTGATTATAATAGGTATCCTGTTATAAGCGGTAAAAGTTCTGCTATATTTTTGCACGTAGATGTTGGAGTTCCTACTTGGGGATGCGTAGCAGTTGAGCAAAGTAAGATGAAGGAAATATTACAATGGATAAATCCTGGAGATAATCCTAAAATAATGTTAGCTTTAAGCTATAATGAGCTTTATAGTTATTAAAAATAAATGGTTAGAAATATAAATTTTATATTTACTAACCATTTATTTTTTATAATTAATTCATAAGATTAAGGGCTTAAGAATGTCTATTGTATCTACTGTAGTTAAGTAAAGAAAATTTTATCTATAATTTGAAGATTATATTTACAGCTTAACAACTATAAAAATAATGATAAAATGTACAAGATATATACTTTATTCCATTAAAGATATATTACCATAAAATATATAAAATGTAAATAAATATATAATGATTGATTTTGATTAACCATATCGATAAATTCTCTTTTCCCTTGGAGATGCAAGATAATCATATGCAGAAGTCCAATAAGGAAGCAGCTCTGGTTTATATTCCAAAACATCTTTTAAAAACTTATCGAATAAATGAAGTTTAGCTAGTATTTTTATTATGTCTTTAGGATATGGTGTTACTTTAGTATATGGTTTTCTGGGATCTATAACCATAATCTTACCTTTTGAGTTTACAAATATATGAGCGTTTCTTATGTTAATTCTTTTAAAGTTCAGTCTTTTCAAGTCCTCGATTAAATCTATAATTTCTATAGATAAATTATAAGTTAGGCCATGTTTAGAGATATATTCAAAAAGATTTTCTCCACCTACATATTCTCTCACTAATATATTACTTACTCTTAATAAAGGATTTGGAAAGAAAGGACTATCTAAAGTTTTTCTAAGTATTTCTTCTTCATTTTTAGCTGCTTTAACATTTTTAAATGTCTTAAGAGCAAAGCCTTCAGGTGTTAAGTAAACAGAGCCTTCAGCTCCGGAACCTAATAATTTACAGTTTTGAATTTCTAATAGGTAATTCATAAAATCACACTTTATTAATTGCTTTTAAATATTATATGCTAATAAAAATAATATGATATTAAATTATGTAAAAGTAAGTGAAATCAAAACTTATATTAAGATTATAAAAGATAATTTAATATATATAAGTATGGAATTACTAAGAATATAGAAATAAAATTAATTTATAGAATACTATAATAGTAATTATAAGTTTATATCAAGATTTTATTAAAGAGAAGGATATAAGAAAATGGATGAGTTTGTTTTATTTAAAAATTTTAGTAAAAATAAGAAGTATAGAAAAAGTTTTAGTAATTTAGCTTCAGATATATTTGGATTAAATTTCGAGATGTGGTTTGCAGAAGGGTATTGTAATGAGAATTATATTACATATTCTTATATATACAATGAAAAAGTAATATCAAATGTTTCTATAAATAAATTTACAATAATGCAAGATGGAGAAATAAAAAAAGTAATTCAGTTAGGTACTGTTATGACAGATAGTAACTATAGAAATAAAGGCTTAATAAGAAGATTAATAAATGAAATCTTTAAAGATTATAAGAATAAGGTAGACTATATATATTTATTTGCTAATAATTCTGTCTTAGATTTTTATACTAAGTTTGGATTCAATAGAAAAAATGAAACTGAATATAAAATAAGCATGAATGATATAAGAAATAGAAATTCTAGGAAGATTAATTATAAAAAAATGGGGTATAAAAATGTTGCAAGTGTAAGAAGGTTAAATTTATCATTGCCAACAGATAAAATAATTATGGAAAGATTATGTAAAGATAGATATCCTGTATCAAATAAATTTGGAATAATAAAGGATGAATGGCCCTTAAAAGTATATTGTAATTATATATTTAATGATAATCTTTATTATTTTCAAGATGATGATATTGTAGTTATTTTAGAAAGGAAAAATGATGAGGTTATTATATATGATATTATAAGTAAAAATCCTATAGATATTGATAATATATTAATTAGGGTTATTGAAAGTGATGATAAGAATATTAAGATTAACTTTATACCAGAATCTAATAAGTTTAAAGTTATTACAAGAGATGTTATAGATGATGATAATGCTTTATTTATAAAAAATTGCAAGGGTAAGGTTAGAGATGGAGAAATACTTTTTCCTGTAACTTCACATACTTAATAAAATATAATATAGTAGGCTATAAATATTTTTAGTGAGGAGTAAATGGATACAAATATAACTTATAATATTAATAATATAGTTGATAATTACATCGTTTCTAGTAACAGAAAAAAATTATCTGTAGGATTTTTAATAACTGGACACGGTACCTTTGCTTCTGGTTTGTATAGTGCTTTAAAGTGTTTAAATGGTGATTATGATAATGTAGAAGTAGTTGATTTTATTGTAGGGGACAGCATAAATGATTATGATAAGAAGTTAAATGATTCCTTATTAAATTTAAGTATTTATAATAAAGTGATTGTATTATGTGATTTATTTGCAGGAACACCTTTTAATAGAGTAATGATTAATTTAGTTAATAATCAAGAAAAGTATTGTGTTTTTGGAGGGGTAAATTTGCCTATTACAATAGAAGCTATAATGGCAGGAGAAACATTTACAGATATTAATGCATTGATTAATTATATAAAAGATGTATTTAAAGATACATTAATTGATGGAACTGAAAAGCTGGATTAATATATTTAGATATATTTATTGAATAACATTTTAATTTGCATGAAGAGGAGACTATACATTAAATTGTAATAATCTCTTCTTTAATGAACTAGTTTATTATGCTATAATCAAGTTTATAGAAAGTAAGGAAATATTATGAATAGTATAAAAAGTAATTAAAAGTATAAAATATGGTACTGATGAGGAAAGTATTAATAAATTAGTATCTTACAATATAAGAAAATATATAAAGCAAATTAAGGAGGAAAGTGATGCCTTTTATAGATTCAAAAGTAACTGTGAAATTAAGTTCAGAAGAAAAAGAATTATTAAAAACTAAATTAGGAAATATAATTACAAAAATTCCTGGTAAAAGTGAAAATTATCTTATGATAGGATTTCAAGATGAATACTCTTTATATTTTAGAGGAGAAGAATTGAAATATGGAGCATTCGTTGAGGTGAAAATTTTTGGGGAAACTTCAAAAAGTGATTTAGAAAAAGTAACTAAGGAAATTTGTGATTTATATGAAAAGGAGTTAAATATCCCTAAAGATGCGATATATATTAAATATGAGCAAGTAGAAAACTGGGGATTTAATGGCTTTAACTTTTAAGCGATTGTATATTAATTATAAAATATAATATAAATTTTATAGTTAATTACCTAATAATAAGTCGTTTAGGGGGTGGTTAATATGGAATGGAAGATAAAAAAATTTGAGGATTTAAGTACTAAAGAGCTTTATAGTATACTAGCTTTAAGGAATAAAGTTTTTGTTATAGAACAAGAATGTATTTATCAAGATTGCGATTATAAAGATTTAGAGGCATATCATTTATTCTGTACTGATGATAATAGTACAGTGGCATATTTAAGAATACTTAAGAAAGGTGTTTCTTATGATGAAGTGTCTATTGGACGGGTAGTAGTAGATGAAAAATATAGGGGTAGAGATTTAGGTAGAAAAGCTATGAAAAAGGCTTTAGAATTTATTAATAATACTTATGGTGAAAGTCCAATTAGAATATCTGCACAAGTTTACATAAAAGATTTTTATAAAAGCTTAGGATTTATAGAAGTTTCTAATGCATATTTAGAAGATGATATACCTCACATAGAAATGCTAAGAAATATTAAATATAATAACTAAAGTAAAAGAAAATTTCTAATAAATGTAGCATTATTTATTAGAAATTTTCTTTTGTTTTTTCTATTCAGCTAATTGCTTTTCTTTTAAAATTACGTTAATTCTTTTAAAATAAGTAATTCCAAGGGGAATAGCAGCGGCAAACCAAGCAGCAGGATCAGCTAAAGCAATTCCAGTAAATCCTATTAAGCTTGGCAATGTAAATGCAACAACTGTTCTAGCTATCATTTCAGCAACTCCAGCCATCATAGGTACAAAGCTATCTCCAATTCCTTGAAGAGTATTTCTATATATAAAAATTAATCCTAAAGGTATATAAAATATGGAAACTGTATTTAAGTAATGCCTTGCGTATTCTATTACTTCTAAATCACTTCCATCAATAAATAACTTTGTAAAGGTACCACCAAATGTAACTACAACAATTGTGGATATTATACTTACAATAATACTAATAATGGTACATTTTTTAACTCCTTCTTTAATACGATCTATTCTTCCAGCACCAAGATTTTGTCCAGAATAAGTAGCCATAGCAACACCAAATGTAACGGCAGGTTGCATAACTAGTTGTTGAACTTTAGATGCAGCAGTGTATGAAGCTATTATTTTAGAACCAAAATTATTTAAAGCACCTTGGAGAATCATAGCACCAGCAGCTGTTATTGAAAATTGAAGTGCCATTGGAATACCAATTCTTAATTGGCTTTTAACATAGTTTTTTCTGATTTTCCAATGCCTACTTTGTAATCTCAATATAGGGAATTTTTTAATTATATATAATGCACATAATATAGCTGATATTGATTGAGAAATAATAGTGGCATAAGCAGCTCCAGCTACTCCCATTGAAAAATTAACAATAAACACAATATCTAAAATTATATTTAGGATTGAAGCTATAATTAAGAAGTATAGAGGCGTTTTACTATCACCTAAAGCTCTTAAAATACTTGCAAACATATTATAAAATATTATTGCTATATTACCAGCATAAATAACTATTATATATGCTAATGCTTCATCCATAATATCAGCAGGTGTATTCATAAGTTGAAGTAATGGTTTTGCAGAAGCAATACTGATAATAGTTACTACTATAGTCATGATGGCAGATAAAATTAAAGAACTAGCGTAAGCTTTCTTTACACCTTCTTCATCATTAGCACCAAATCTTTGTGAAACTAAAACTGCAAAACCACTAGTTAGTCCAATAACAAAACCATTAACTAAAAAAGCCATAGCACCAGTAGATCCGACTGCAGCCAATGCATTTACACCTAGATAGCGACCAACTATTATAGTGTCAGCCATGCTATAAAACTGTTGAAATATATTGCCTATAAGTAAAGGAATAGAAAATGTTAAAATAAGTTTTACAGGATTTCCTGTTGTCATATCTTTTGTCATAAATAATCCCCTCCATATACATATCTATAATAAACTAAATATGCCTTACTAATTTCATTAATTGTACAAACATTTACAATAATAGCATTATAAATAATTATTATCAACTTTATTTCAAATTTAGAAAATAAATGTGAATTTTTAATATAAATAAATATTATATAATTAGAAGAAAAGTAAAATAATGATTATATAAAAATATAAATTTTTATTTAAAATATATAAAAGTATAAAAGAATTTTTAAATTTAACAACTTTGTAACAACTTAAATAAACTATGTAAAAACTTCTATGTAATATATAATAAAATAGTACATGGAGGTTTTTTATTATGAAAAAAATAATATCATTAATGATAGGAGTACTTTCAATAAGTATGGTTAGTTGTAATAATACTAAAGTTTTAGAAGAAAATACAAAAGAGATTAAAAGTAACGATAAATATACAATAGCAGAAAGAAATATTGCTAATATTAATGAAGATATGCTGTTTATGCCGTTATTTTATGATTCAGAAGGAATATTTGGAACTTTAAATAATTTTAATAGTCATAATTTTGATGATTATAATATTCCATATTACTTAGATTATGATGGTACATTTAAAGAGGTTGATAAAGGAACCTTTACTGATGAAGAGATAGGTTTTATAAAAGATAAAGGAAGTAATGGAAGTAATGGAGTTTATTTTATGGAAGGAATTAGAGCAAGTGAAAGGAAGTTTTATTATATAGATTTAAAAAATAACATTAAAATAAATTTAGAAGGATATGAAAAAATATATAATAAAATAGAGCCGCAATTTAATATAGAATCCAATGGCGGATATACACTAGAGGGAAATGAAAATTATTATATACATTTATATCAAAATTGTAATAATGAAGGTCAACTAGAAGGATTACAAGAAATACTAATAGTAGATTTGAAAAATAATATATTTTATACAATGGAATCAACAGACACAAAATATTATTATTTCTATTATGATCAAAAAGAGAGATCAATTATGGCAATAGATAATTTGGGTAAGATTTATAAAGTTAGATTAGAAGAAGGAAAAGTAATATGCGAATTTTATAAAGATATAAACTTGAATGACCTAAGGTTATATAATAAGCATGGATACTTTAGCTGTTACATGGAAAATGATAATTTAATCCTTAATATAGATAATGATACAATGGAAAAGGATTACTCAGATAGATCAAATATTTTATATAATCTTACTTTAAGTGAGATTACTATAATGAATCCTGAAAAAATTTTATTAGGAAAAATTGAAGATACAGATTTCTTTTTAATTTCATATAATGACGATAAATATTTAGCAGAATTAAATGATATAGGAGAAATGGATTTAATATATAAATTAGACGATTCAGAAGGATACAAATATATGTCTCATATTGCTAATGAAGATGGAAGTAGTATATTTATAGTAAGAATTAAATACAATGAAGAAAATGTTGATAAGAGTGATACTCAAATAATAAAAGAAAATATAAAATACTCTATTATAGACATAAATAAGAATAAAAACTAAATATATATTTTGATAAAAAATTGTGGGGGAACTATGGGAAAGAAAAAAATATTAGTAGTTGAAGATGAATATTCAATAAATGATGCAGTAACATTTGCACTTAGAAAAGAAGGTTATGATGTAAGAAGTGTATTTAAAGGAAGAGATGCATTAGAAAAAGTTAGAGAGTTTGAGCCTAATTTAGTATTATTAGACTTAATGTTACCTGATATAGATGGTTTTGATGTTTGTAAGGAAATATCTAAAAGCACTTATGTAATAATGTTAACTGCAAGAGGAGAAATAATAGACAGGATACTTGGGTTGGAACTTGGTGCTGATGATTATATAGTAAAACCTTTTGAAATCAAAGAAGTACTGGTTAGAATAAAAGTTATATTTAGAAGAAATGAAAAAAGACTAGTAGAAAATAATTTCTTAGATGGAGATAAGAAAAATGAAATTATACAAATTAATACAAAAGAAAGAAGTGTAATAAAAGATGGGGAAGGAGTTATTCTTAGAAGAAAGGAGTTTGATTTATTAAATTTTCTATATGAAAATAAAGGAATTGTATTTTCAAGAAATGATTTATTAGATAAAGTATGGGGATATGATTATGAAGGTGATACGAGAACTGTAGATGTTCATATAAGAAGGCTAAGAGAAAAGCTTAATGAGGATAAAGATAATTCTATTATAGAAACAGTGTTTGGAATAGGATATATAATTAGGTGATGTTTTGAGTAAAACCTTAAGAGGTAAGCTTTTAATTGGGACAATAGTATCAGTGGTAACGATAAATACAATATTTACCATATTTATTTCATTATTTTTAGATAAGTCTTTTAAAAATGATATTATAGAAGAAATGAATAAGATTAAATTAACTTCTTTAAATATAATTAGACAAAATGAAATAATAGAAGAACCTATTTGGAAAGCATTATCACCAATTAATGAAATAACACAAGGATATGTTACTATATCTGATGATTATGGAAATATAAATCAATCAATAGGAAAAGTTATAAATAATGAAGAAATAATTGATATAGTTAAAGAAAGTAATAATATTAAATCAGTAATCAAATTTAAACATGAAAATAACTCTTATTTTGTAACTTATAATTATCCATTATATATTAATGATAGCTTTAGTGGTAATTTAATAATACAAAAAGATTATACAATTAAGTATAATGAAATGATAAAGACAATAGGAATTATCATTTTTGGTCAAGTAGTTGCTATCTTAACAATTATATATGTTATATCTTTTATAATTAAGAAGGTTACAAAACCACTTGGAGATTTAACCACTTCTATGAAGGAATTTAAATTAGGAAAAGATATTAAAGATATAGAGATAAATACACAAGATGAGATAGCAGATTTGACTAGAACTTATAATTCTATGAAAAATCAAATTAATAATCAAGAAAAAGCTCTAATAGAATTTTTTAATAATGCAACTCACGAATTAAAGACTCCAGTTACAGCTATTTCTTTATATTCTCAAATAATAAGAGACGAAGATATAAAAGAAATTGATGAGGAATTTTTAAAAAGAGCAAGTAATAGAATAGTTCTTGAATGTGAAAAGATGAAAAAGTTAGTAGAGAAGATTTTAGAAAGTTCAAGAGGTAAAATAAGTAAAGGTAAAAATAAGAGTGAATTTTCATTAACTAATATAATAAAAGAAATAATAGAGGATTTAGAATTAAGGTTAAAAAATAAAGATCTTTATATAAAAGAAGAGTTAGAAGAAATTATGATATATGGAGTTTTAGAAGACTTTGAACAAATTATTTTAAATCTTTTAGATAATAGCATAAAATACTCAGATTCTAATGAGATTTCAATTAAATTATATAAGGAAAATGAAAATATAGTATTAAAATTAAAGAATAATTGTTTAGAAATTCCTATTGATATAAAGGATAGGTTATTTGAACCATTTAAAAAATACAATTATTACGATGATATATCTAAAGAAGTGAGTAGTTCAGGTCTTGGTCTATATTTATGTAGTGAACTTGCTAAAGAAAATGAATGGAGTTTGAATTATGAATTTATAGATAATGATATTATATTCACCTTAATATTAAATATATAAAATTAAGCCTATGCAAAATTAAAAATTAATAAATGCATAGGTTTTTTATAATAAAGAGATATTGTTTTGTAAAAATATGTTAAACTATATTTATAAAATATGTGTTTGAAATGTATAGTTATCGAATAAATTTAACTACAAAAATAAGCTTAATTATTGTCATGTTATATGGATTTAAATTAAGTAAGCATAAGGTTTTTGAGAGGTGAAAATATGAAAGCAATTACCATATCAAAGGAAGATCTAAGAAAATTCCTAGTAGTATATCAAGGGCTATATACTACTAATACTTTTATTGGAGAAGAAGGGATTAAAGATTTTATAAAAAGAGTAGGATGTGTTCAATATGACCCATTAAATGTTGTAGGAAGAAATGCAGATCTTGTTATGCAATCGAGAATTGAAGATTATGATCCTATAATGCTAGAGGATTTGCTTTATAAGAAAAGGGAGTTAATAGATGGATGGGATAAAATGATGGCTATTTATTCTGCTGAAGATTGGCAGTATTTTAAGAGAGTAAGATCAGAAAGAAAAAAGGAAGTTGAAAATGTAATAAGACATAGAAATTCAATTGATGCAATAAACTATGTTGATTTAGTAAAAGAATACATAGGGGCTTAGTTTGTTTGATGATAGATACAAATAGTCTTGATAAGATTTATGATATATTTAAAAATAGAAATATAAATATTTCAAAGCCAGAGTTTTTAAAATTTAAATGGTTCTTTAATTTATTTACGAGAACAATGCCTTGGAGAAATAGTTATGTTAACTTTTTGGAGGGGATTCCACTCCAAATTGGTTTACAAGAGATGAAAGATGATAAATCACGTAAGTTTATGGAAGAATATATGGTTCCAAATAGTATAGATAATGAAATTTTAGGAATAGAGAAGATTATAGTAAAGGGCCCAATTACTACTAATGATATAGAATTAATAAAGAAAATTTTTAAAGAATATATAATAAGAGATTTTCCACTAACCATGACATTAGATAATAATCAAACCTTAATATTTAAAGAAGATAAAGAATATAGTGTTGATATATTTACTAAATGTGATAATGAAAAATTTAAAAATAAGAAAGTAGAAATTGAAAATATAACAATATACAACTAAAATAATTTAAATTAATAATTAAATGTTTAAAGTGTGTACTAAGAAGTACTTCTTAGTACCACTCATTATTTTTAAGATAAAGCAAATTGACTATTATATAAATTAGCATAGAATCCACCTTTATTTAATAGCTCATCATGAGTACCTTGTTCTATAACTTTTCCATTATTCATAACAAGAATCAAATCTGCTTCACGTATAGTTGAAAGTCTATGAGCTACAATAAAAGTTGTTCTACCTTCCATTAATTTATTAAAAGCTTTTTGAATATAAATTTCTGTACGTGTATCTATGCTACTAGTGGCTTCGTCTAAAATAAGCATTGGTGGCTTAGATAACATAACTCTAGCAATGCATAGTAACTGCTTTTGACCTTGGGATAAAGAATTATCGTCAGTAAGGATAGTATCATAGCCATTAGGTAAATTCATTATAAATTTATGAGCATGAGCATTTTTGGCAGCTGCTATTACTTCTTCAAAAGACGCACCAGGCTTTCCATAAGCTATATTTTCTCTAACTGTTCCAGAATATAACCATGTATCTTGAAGGACCATTCCGTATAAACCTCTTGTACTATTTCTAGTAATATCATCTATATTAATATTATCTATTTTAATTTCTCCAGAATTTATGTTGTAGAATCTCATAAGTAAATTAATTAGTGTAGTTTTTCCACAACCAGTTGGACCAACTATTGCTATTTTATCTCCAGGTTTAACTTTTAAATTGAAGTTTTCAATTAACTTTTTATCCTTACTGTATGAAAATGAAACATCATTTATATCTATATATCCTTCACAAGAATTTAGAATAGTTGAATCTTTAGGATCTGGAATTTCTTCTTTTTCATCTAAAATTTTAAAAACCCTACTTGCAGATGCAAAGGCAGCTTGAAGTTCTGTAATAACACCTGATATTTCATTAAATGGTTTAGTATATTGATTGGCATAACTTAAGAATGATGAAAGCTGACCTATTGTTATAGCACCATTAATAGCACTAACAGCACCAATTATTCCTACTGCTGCATAAACTATTCCATTAACAAATCTTGTACAAGGATTAGTTAATGCTGAATAAAACTGAGCCTTTTGTCCGTATTTATATAATCTTTTATTTATTTCTTCAAAAGTTTCTTGTGATCGTTCTTCAAATGAAAATGCTTTAACTACTTTTTGATTTCCTATCATTTCTTCAACATATCCACTTAGCTCACCACGGACTTGAGATTGCTTTCTAAACATAGAATGGCAATGTTTAGCTATAGTAGAAGCTGTAAATAAGGATAGTGGAGTAATTACAACTACTATAAGAGCGATTTTAATATTTATGGAGATCATAAATATTAGTGTTCCAATTATAGTTACTATTCCTGTAAAAAGTTGCGAAAATCCTTGTAAAAGACCATCAGATACAATTTCTATATCATTAATTACTCCATTTATAATAGATCCATGAGAAGTACTATCTATATATTTTAATGGTAAAGCATTGATTTTATTAAATACATCGATTCTTATATCCTTAATAGTTTTATAGCTCACAATATTAGTACATCTAGTCATAATAAGCTGGAAAATGGAAGAAAATATAACTGTTAATGAAAGGGGAATTAGTATTTTAAATAATCCATTAAAGCTAACATTACCTGGACCGATTATTAAATCTACTCCCTCACCGATAATAATTGGAGTTAAAAGTGTAAGAGTTATATTAATTATTGCACTAAAAAAAGCAAGAATTATATATTTATTATAAGATTTAGTATATCTTAAAATTCTTTTTACTAATGAAATATTCATAATATGAAGTCACCTCCTAATTTTTTAATTGAGAAGAATAAATTTCTTTATATACTTCGCAATTGTTAATTAGATAATCATGGTTGCCGATACCTGCTATTTCACCATTATCTAGAACTATTATTTTATCTGCATTTTTAATACTACTAGCTCTTTGAGATACCATTATCACTGTAGTATCTTTAACTTTTTCTTTTAAGGCTTTTCTTAGGTTTGCATCTGTAGCAAAATCTAAAGCACTTGAGCTATCATCTAATATTAAAATTTTAGGTTTTAAAACTAAAGCTCTTGCAATTGTAAGTCTTTGCCTTTGACCACCAGATAAATTTTTACCGCCTTGAAGTATATTTGTATCATATTTTTCAGGTAAAGCTTGGACAAAAGATGATGATTGAGAAATTTCTAATGAATCTTCAATGTCCTTAATAGTGGCATCTTTATTTCCCCATCTTAAATTTTCTATTAATTTACCTTTAAATAAAACAGCTTTTTGAGGAACTATACCTATTAAGTTTCTAAGAGTTTTTAATGAATAATCTTTAACATCTGTTCCATTTATAAGTACTTGCCCTTTTGTAGCATCATAAAACCTTGGGATCAAATTTACTAGAGTAGATTTTCCAGAACCGGTACCACCTATAATTCCAATAGTTTCGTTTTTATTAATAGTTAATGATATATTACTTAATGAATATTCATTAGAGTCAGCATATGAAAAGAAAACATCTTTAAATTCAATAATTGGAGCTGATGAAAACCTATAAGACTTAACAATACTGTTTTCTGTTATTGTAGATTTAATTTCTAAAATTTCATTTACCCTATTAGCTGATGTAGATGCTTTAGTAAGGGTAACTATTAATTGAGCAAAAACTATTAAGGCAAGAAGAATTTGAGTTATATAATTAACAAATGCTATTACTTCACCTTGAGTCAATGAACCTGAATTTACTCTGATTCCACCAAACCATAATATAGCAACTATAGATAAATTCATAATTATATATGTAATTGGATTAAGAAGAGCAGACATCTTTCCTACATTTATAGAGGTATTACTTAAATCATTGCTAGCATCATTAAATCTTAACTTTTGACTTTCTTCCTTAGAAAAAGCTTTAATAACTCTTGTACCATCAAGATTTTCTCTAGTTATTAAAGAAATATTATCAAGTTTATTTTGAATTATTTTGTATAAAGGAAGAGATTTACTCATTACAAAGTAAATCACAAGTGCAATAAGCGGAGTTGTGATTATAAAGATAATAGAAAGCTTTAAATCTAAAGCTATTGCCATTATAGTTGAGCCAATTATTATAAAGGGAGCTCTAGATCCCAATCTAATCATCATAGCTACACCGGTTTGTATTTGATTTATGTCATTGGTTAAACGAGTGATTAATGTTGGAGTACCTATTTTATCAATTTCAGCATGAGAAAAACTATTTATATGCTTAAATAGAGCACTTCTAATTGAAGTACCAACACCTTGAGAGGCTATAGAAGCATAATACTGGCAAATTAAAGCGAATCCAAGCCCACTAGCTCCGAGAAGAATAAGTACACCACCCATTTTAAGAATATAAACTATATCATTATTTCTTACGCCTACATCAATTATTTTAGCCATAACTATAGGAACAAATAATTCTAGAATTGCTTCTATTAATTTGAATATTGGACCAAGTATAGCTTCTTTTTTGTAATCTTTCATGAATTGTATTAGTTTTATCAATATTATCAGTCCTTTGTTATAATTTTAAACTTAAACATTATTATAACATTAAGTCCTAATAATGAAAGTATATTATAGTTTCTAAAAATGAGATAAACTAATAAAATATTAGGTATGTAAAATTATAGTTTAGTATTTAATTTTCTATAGTTTTATACATCTTAAGAAATTCTTTAGAATAATTTTCTTTAATGTTTATTTTCTTTAGGATAATTAGTGTATTAAATTATAAATACCAATGGTATAATTTAAAATAACATTATGTGGTAGCTAGAATACATGTGTCAATATCTTATAAAATAGTAGTATATTAAATAAGCATACAAATTTATATTGATATAAAATAATAAATACTTATGTTAAATATATGTTAAGGCTTTTGACTTTTTTGTATAGAATATGCTAGTATGGGAAACAATACAATATAATTTTCGATAGAGGTGTGAAAATGGATTTTTTAAAAAATTTTTTTAAAGGAGTGGCAATTAGTATATCGCAAATTGTTCCTGGAGTTAGTGGTGGAACTATTGCAATGATCCTTGGAATATATGATAAGCTACTTCATGCAGTAAATAATATTATTAAAGATTTTAAAAATCAATATAAGATATTGATGCAGGTAGGAATTGGGGCAGTTGTAGGAATATTCTTATTTAGTAATATAGTTAAAACATTATTTGATAATTTTCCTATTCCAGTTGGATATTTATTTATTGGTGTAATATTAGGTGGGGCACCGCTTATGTTTAGAAAAGCAACAGTTAAAGGATTTAAGAAAAGTAGTCTTTTATATTTAGTTGCTGGTATAATAATAGTTTTAATGATGGGTAGTCCAAATAATGATGCATCAGCAATAATTACTTCATTAAGTTTAGGGAGCTTCTTATGGCTTTTTATTGGTGGGGTAGTAGTAGCAGTAGCTCTTATTTTACCAGGTATAAGTGGTTCATTTATGCTATATGTTTTAGGTTTGTACAATACAGTTATAACAGCTGTAGTTCAAATGAATATACCAGTTTTAATACCAATAGCAATAGGCGGAATTGTCGGAACATTGGCAACAGCTAAAATAATAGAAATGTTATTACTAAAGTATCCAGAACAAACATATATATTAATATTTGGATTTATATTAGGTTCAGTATTTTCAGTATTCCCAGGCATTGATGGAGTAAGTAGTATAATAGGTGTAATTCTTGGAATTGGAGGATTTATATTTACATATTATATTAGTAGAAATGAATAATTAGGAAGTATTAAGATTGAGGTAAGTACCTCAATCTTTTGTTTTAGAAAAATTAAGAAATATTAAGATTATAAAATGGTAAATTATGTTTAATAAGTGCTGGGGTTTGTGTATAATTATTATAAAATGTATATTAAATTTTAATTTAAGAAAGAGAAGAAAGGAAAGTATAAATGGAGATAAATAAAAAAATATGGTCAATAATAGCCGTAATTTTTTCTGTAATGACATTAATATTAATTGGAATGTATTTTGGAGGATATATAAAGTTTGATTTTGTAATTATGACATTAGGATTAAGTCAATTATTTTCTGGAGTAAGCCAAATAGAATTATCAAATAGAACAAATTCGAATGCAGTAAGAAAACGAAATAAAAGTGTTGGGATATTTTCAATTATTATAGGGATTGTAATTTTCTTAATGGCTATATTTCAAATATTTTTTTAGACAAGTAAAGTAGGAAAATGACATTAGTAATTTAGATTAACTCAACTGAAAGAGAGAATTTATAGATTCATGATGTCTATAAAGTTAGAATGGAAGATTTGGAATGGATATAATAGATGATTACTTATTATGAATTAATAGATATATGAATTAATAGATATATGGATTAAAAGGTTCTATACAAGGATTCAGATTTCAATAATTAAAAAAAGTGAAGCTAGAGCTAAAATAATTTTATAATAATTATAAATAAACTTATATAAGCAATAAATAAAAAAATAAATATAAGGGGGAAAGGTTGTATGTCAAAGATAGCAGTTGTATATAAAAGTAAGTATGGGGCAACAAAAAAATATGCAGAATGGTTATCAGAAGATATTGGAGCAGATTTATATTTGCAAGACAACTGTAAAGTTGAAATTCTTAATAGTTATGACACTATTATTTACGGTGGAGGAATTTATGCTTCTGGAATAGCTGGATTATCTTTTATTAAAAAAAATTATAGTAAGTTAAAAGATAAAAATATAACAATCTTTGCAGTTGGAGCATCACCATATGATGAAAAAGCTTATAATCATCTAAAGGAACATAATTTATCTGGAGATTTAGAAAATATTAAACTTTTTTATTTAAGGGGAATGTTTGATTTGAAGAATATGACATTTAAGGATAAATTACTAATTGGGATGTTAAAGGGAGTTTTAAGTAAAAAGGATTCATCTCAATTTGAGCCTTGGGAAAAGGCGCTTGTAGAGTCAATGGATAATGTATCAGATTGGACGAGCAGAGATAATTTAAAGGAAATTAGAAAGTTCTTAGGGGTATAGTATGAATAAAAAGGTTTCAATAATAGGGATATTTATATTAATTATGATAATTATTATTACTTTTGGTTATAGAAAGTTAGGAACTATTGAAGATAAGATAAAACTGCAAGAAGAAGACAAATATTTTAAGTATTATTCAAATGAAAATGATTCAAAGGCTATTAAGGAGTTAAGCGAAGTATTGAATGATAATTATAGTGCTATAACAGAGCGTTTTGACACTAATTTAGAAACAAAAGTAGAAATAACAATTTATCCGAATATAAAGGAATTTCATAAGGCTATTGGAAATGAAGATGCTAGTGATGGAATAGTTGGAGTTGCATATGACAATACAATAAAAATGGTATCACCATTAAATCCAGGTTCAATTCATAACAAGGAATCACTTCTTAAGGTTATTGTACATGAGTTTGTGCATATAGTAACATTTAATATTAATAATCAAAAAGAAAATAATATACCTACTTGGTTTATGGAAGGTATATCAGTTTATGAAGCTAATCAAATAACAGATTATGAAAAGAAAGCCATAAGAGAAAATCTATCCCAAAATACAGATATTACTATAGATGATATAAATGATAATTTTTATAATAATCAATTTAGTTATTTATATTCAGGATCTATAGTAGATTTCATTGTAAATGAATTTGGATATGAAAAGTTAATTCAAGTTATAAAATCTCCTAATGATATAGAAAATATTTTAGATTTATCAATTGAGGAACTAAAAAATAATTGGATTAACTATGTAGAAAAAAATTATAAGTAATTAAAGATGAAGGAACTTTTTAGAATATTATATATACAAATTAAATATTTATATTATAAATAAATATTTAGTGAGGATATATATGGCTAACAGAAATAAGTGTAATAAGTATTACTACAATGAAGATTCACCAAATTTTCTAGTGGAATATGGTTTAGGATTTCAAGAGGAAATGGAAAAGATAGATTACGCATGTGGAGATAGAATAACAGAAACAATAGGAGTAGTATCAGTAAATACTGCTAATTTAGATAGATTATTGACTGAAGTACCAAGTATAATTTTTTTAGAGCCAAGAAGTACTTATGTTCTTCAGGATATTTCACCAATTGATATAGATAGTTTTTATACAATAAATAATGATCCGTATTTAAATTTATCAGGAAGAGGAGTATTAGTTGGTTTAGTTGATACAGGAATAGATTATTTAAATGAAGAATTTACAAGAGAAGATGGATCAACAAGAATATTAAGTATTTGGGATCAAACTATTGTAAATAGTACAAGTGAAAATGTATATATTGGTAGAATATTTAGTGCTGAGGACATAAATAAAGCAATAAGTTTTTCTAAGAATAATGGAGATCCATACAATATTGTACCAACAAAAGATACGGTTGGGCACGGAACAAAGATGGCAAGTATAATTGGAGCCAGAGGATTTAATAGTAATGTTAAAGGTGTAGCAAATGATTGTGAATTTGTAATTGTTAAGCTTTTAGAATCTAGTAATTTTAAAAAAGTGTTGAGAGAAAATGGACTTCCAGATAGAAGTGTTTATAATGCATCAGAAATTTTAGCTGGTATAGATTATTTAAAAAAATATGCATTAAAAGCAAAGAGACCATTAGTTATTTGTTTGGGGGTTGGGACTACAGAAGGCAGTCATGATGGTAATAACCTGATATCAAGATATTTAACTAATGTTTCTAGAAATAGAGGGGTAGTTTCAGTTTGTGGAACAGGAAATCAAGGAGCTGCTCAAGGACATTCTTCAGGGGCCATTAAAAATCAAGGTGAGATTAAAACTATAGAGTTAAAAATACCTAAATTCCTTGTGGAGCTTCCTTTTTATATTTGGATTAAAAGGCCTAATAAAATGTCAATAAATATAATATCACCAGTAGGAGAACAATCAAATTTTATTTCACCTAAGAGAAAAAGTAAAACAGAAATAAAATACGTATTAAGCAATACGATTATGAGTTTATATCATTTTATACCAGAAACATTTACAGGGCATCAAGTTATAATAATAGGTTTTAGGAATTTAGTACCTGGAATATGGAAGATACAACTAAGTGGAGAGTATATAGTTGATGGTATATATGATATATGGCTTCCACCAAAAGAAGTATTACCTGAAGGAACAGTTTTTTTGGAGCCTGATCCTAATATAACGCTTACTATTCCTTCAACTGCTAGAAAGGTTGTCACTGTAGGTTATTATAATAATGAAAAAAAAGGAGGCGTTTCTGAATCAGGGAGAGGGTTCAATTCTAATGGACTAATAAATCCAGATATTGTAACAGCAGGAGTAAATATTTTAACTACAAAGCCATTAGGAGGAGTTAGTACACTTTCTGGAAGTAGTGCAGCAACAGCAGTATGTGCAGGAGCTTGTTGTTTATTATTGCAATGGGGAATAATTGATAAAAATGATTTAACTATGGATTCAATAAAAATTAGATCATATATTATGTATGGAGCACAAAGAAGAAGTGATTTTATTTACCCTAGTAGGGAGTTCGGGTATGGGGATTTAGATATATTAGGAACGTTTAAATTTATTGCTGGACTATATAAAAGCTATAGCAGAGATTATAAATATAATGAATACTATGTTGGAAATCTTTTTATAAGACTTCCAAAAGATATGGAGATATAAAAGTATGAATGGTGTTGAAAATTTTGATTATTATTTTATAAATCCAAATTATAAGCAATATATAGTTGAATATGAAGGAGATATAAAGGGCGAAGTAGAGAAAGTACCTGGATATCATGTACTTATACTAGATGAAAAATATGCAGTAGTTGCTACGGAAGAGAAATTAGAGATAAATTATAAAATGTTTAAATCAATTTTTTATGTAATGTATCCGGAATTATATACATTACAAGATATTAAACTAAATCAAGAGAATAAGAGTAATGTTATAGATATAAAAAATCCATTAGATTTAACCGGTAATAAAGTTATGGTAGCAGTTATAGGAACAGGTATAGATTATTTATCTAATACCTTTATTACAGAAGATGGGAAAAGTAGAATAGAGTTAATTTGGGATCAAACTATACCTTCAAATGGAAAATCTGAAGATAAGCAAGCTTATTATGGAAGTATATATACTAATGAAATGATAAATAATGCCATTAGCTTAGCTAGAAATGGAGGAAACCCTTATAGCATAGTACCTAGTATAGATGTTAATGGTCATGGAACAACACTAGCAAGTATTATAGGAGGATTTAATAGAGATAATAATTTTAAAGGTATAGCAAGTAAATGTAGCTTTATAGTTATTAAATTAAAAGAAACTGAGTATTATAAAAATGAATATCAAGTAGAAATACCTATATATAATTTACCTTCAATATATATAGCATTAAAATTTTTATACGAATATAAATTAAAAAATCTAACTCCAATTGTTATATATTTTCCTCTAGGAACTAACTCTGGAAATCATAAAGGAAGTGGGATATTAGAGGAATATATTGAGCTAATATCGATGAGTAGAGGCGTAGTAGTTGTATCGGGAACAGGAAATGAAGGGGCTAATGGCGGACATGCCTCGGGTATAATAAAATCTGAAGGAGAGATGAAGATAATTCAATTAGATGTTAATAAGAGACAAAAAATTTTACCTGTAGAAATATGGATAGATGCGCCTAATTTTATGACTATTGAAGTTGTTTCACCAGCAGGAGAAAGTACTGGTTTGAATCCATCTTTAATGAATTTTACAATGAATTATAAATATATATTAGAGGAAACCAATATTGAGATTTCATACTTTATACCAGAACAAACATCTGGAGATGAACTTATAAGAGTTACATTTCATAATCTAGTTCCAGGTATATGGCAATTTAGAATAATAGGAAAATTAATTATAAATGGTACATTTAATTTATGGTTACCTCAAAGGGGTATTAGACCAGAAAATACAAGGTTCAGTCCATCTGATCCATATAATACTATTACAAACCCATCAAACTCAAAGTATACTGTAACTGTAGCAAGCTATAACGAAAGAAATAATAATATTGTTAATTTTTCAGGAGTTGCAAGTCTTGATGAATACTTAGATGTAATAGATTTAGCTGCTCCAGGTGTAAATATACTATCTATAGCACCAGGGAATAAGATTACTTTAACAAGTGGAACTGCTGCATCAGCAGCAGTAGTTGCAGGGGTATGCGCATTGCTTTTAGAATGGGGGATAATAGAAGGAAATGACTTATATATTTATTCACAAAAAATTAAAGCATATTTAGAGAGAGGAACATATAAAAGGAAGGGAGATATATATCCTAATCCTCAATGGGGATATGGAATATTAAATGTATTTGAAATTTTTAGAAGTATGATTTGATGTATATCTTAAGAGATAAGTATGATTAAGACATTCTAGCTATCACCTTCTTTTCTTATATCAGAAGGTACACTTAATGCAAATATATCGATACAAATTAATATTTTGCTAATGGAACAAATTTATTTTGGTTAAATTAGTTTAACTAAGATTAAAATTATTTAACTTTTATTTAATTCACTTCTAATTTATAGATGATAACATATAAAAGAAAAAGTTATTTAAATTAAAGTTAACATGCTTATCAATATAAATAAAGAGAGATCACATTTAAGTAATATAATGTGATTTTTCTTTTTATTTAGAATGATTGTATAAAATTAATTAGATTGTGATGATAGTTTTCTTTAAGAATTAAGTATGTATAATAAATACCTTAATTACGATATTTTTACATTTTTGTATTTACAGAAAGTGGATAATGTTATATAATAATATAGTAATATTTTACAAATTTTAATTTAGGAGGTAGGGTTATGTTTATTAATTTAAAATCTGATGAAAATAAAATAGAATATAGTCTTTTTTTAATTAGTAGCTCTACCAGTGGAGATAATCTGTAAATTTTTATGGATTATTAGTTTGTTAATCGTTCCACCGTGAGTTATTAAACTCATGGTTTTTTTAAGGACTTAATTATTTAATAATAAGTGATATTTTAATGACCCTGGGTAAACTAGGGTCATTTTTATATAAAAAATAATTTAAAGGAGGATATTATTGAATGATGAAATTAGGAAAATATCAAAAAAATCAAATTGAAATAGGTAAAATAAATATAAATGGAGGAATATTGAATGTTTATTATCGGAGAAATAATTAATACAAATTCAGTTAATAGTAAAAGAGAATCGATTGAATTCGAAAGATATTGCAAAGATGAAAAATTAAGTTCAATTGAGGTTAGACGAGAAATTTATAAATCTTCAAAGAATAAAAGCAATAGATTATTAAAGAATCTTAAAATATTAGTGAAAATGATATTTTAGTATAAGTAAAAATTTTATAAAATATAATATAGTCAAAATACTCAACACTAGTTTAAATAATGTTGAGTATTTTTTTGCAAAGTTTATTTTAAATGATCATAATATAAAATAGAAATCATAATATATAATATTTAAAGAATTTAGTTAATTTTTTAATATAAGAGAATAATTAATGGCATATACAGATAATTTAAGTAGTGAAGATTTAATAATTCTAACTGATGCCAGTGCAAAAGCTTTATATAAAAATAAAAGTGCTGATGAAATAAATGTTATTGGGAATTTTATTATTGGAATAGAATGTTTAATGTTAACAATTGCAGCGTAAGAACAATGCTTAGAATCATTCCAACAAGAAAAAAATAAAAATAGTAGTGGGGGAGTAGGAACGGAATAAGATTAAAATAATATTATATATTTTTATATTGGTTAAAAAAATAAAAATGGTATAATGTAGAAAGAGATTCATATTATCATAATTTTTTTAGTTAATAATGATACTTAATGCATTTATTAATATTCATATGAAATACACTAAAGACAAATATAGAGGACGAGATATCCTTATAAAATTTTTTATAAATGGAGGATGAAAAGATGGGAGTTGCATTTAAAGATGTGAATTTTAGCAGATTGGTAGACAAGCTTAGTCCTTGTTGTCTTTCTGAGAATGTTTGTGGAGGGTGCGAGAGAGAAACCTGTTTAGTTGGATATGGAACGGAATGTATTAAAAATTGTATGATTAATAAAGTTACATATGTAATCGATGGATGTAAGAACATTCCGATTATGGATACAAGAATATATGACAAAGAATATATAATGGATGGAGTTGCAGACATTCTAAGAACTTGTAAAAGTTGTAAGGAAAATCATTTTGACAATTGTGTTGTAAATATTTTAAGAAGCTGCTATGAAGTTATTTTATTTGGCGAAGAAAAAGAATATAAAGGAAGTGCTCTTGTATATTTAAATGACTTAAAAGAATCTAATCCAGAAATAGCAGATAAATTATTTCAAAAATACATGACTAGGGGTTAGAGAATAAGCAATTTATTATAGTAATGAGCTATTTTGTATATTTACACTTACAAGATTAATAAATTATTATAAAGAAATATTATATATGATATAGGTGTTTCTAAGATTTCAGAATATTAAATATAAGCCTTTTGGCCTAACATAGAACTGTGTTAGGCTTTTTAGTATTTTGGTATAATAATATATTTTAAAGATTTTTATTAAGAGGAGTAAATACCTAAATTTATTAAGGTATTTAATAGAATAAATAAAATTCCAATTATTATATGTATTATAATTACATTTAATCCTAAATATTATATAATGTTTATATAAATATTACTTAAATTTAATCGGAGGATAGCATATGTACAAGTATATGTATAAAGAGGCTCAAACACATGGATTGTTTAGGGGTGATGCAAATCATAGGGAAATCATAGATAAGTATAGTAAAGAAGGATGGAGGTTTGTTACGGCAATACCTTCAGAATTTTATAGTAATAATGGAGGAATAAAGAGATTTGATTTAGTATTTGAAAAGGAAATAGATGAATCACTATAAAAATTATTTGAAGGGCTGGTATATATGATAAATATTAGAACCATTTCTATATCTGATTATAGGGATATATATTTGCTAAATAAAGAATTAGGTTATTTATATCCAGAAGAAAGAGTTAGAGAAAAAATTAATTATATAATAGAAAACAAAAAAGATATTATTTTAGTAGCTTATATAGATAATAATATAATTGGATATATACATGGTAGTGAATATGAGTTACTATATTCTGATTCTTTAATAAATATTTTAGGATTTGTAGTTAGAGAATCTTATAGAAAAAATGGTGTAGGAAAAGCCTTAATAGATAAATTAGAAGAAGTAGCAAGAAAAAATAAATATTCTGGAATAAGGCTAGTATCGGGAATTGATAGAGAAAATGCACATAGATTTTATGAGAGAAATGGTTATATTTACAGAAAAGAACAGAAGAATTTTATTAAATTATTTAGTTAGATTTATATTCATACAATTCTATAAATAAAGTTAAGTAAATTTTAAGATTAAAAGGAATAATTATAGAAAAAATATAGGCTGCAGGTAAAATGAAAAGTTTTTAAAAAGCAATTTATATAACTGTTTGTATTGTAAGTGGGTTTATCATACTATTTTCCTTATTAAAATTTAATGATAATAGGTTCTACAGTTATTATAATTTCCACTTTGATTTTTGTACATTCTTAATAGTAAGATCAAATTAGAATTAAGAAAAAAGAATGAGTGTAGTAGTTCTATAACAAGACTTAAAAGACACCTTTAGTGCCCTTTAAGAAATGAAAACATTACCCTTACCAACTATAACAATTCTATAACCTGGAAGTAAGGCTGTTAAGTTAAATTTATCGGATTTAGGAGTAAGACGAATGGATTGGACAATAATTTGATTTTCATCAAACACCTGTAAATAAACACTATTGGTTTCAGATATGTTTTGCACTATATATTTATTTTCAGAAGAAAAATTTAAGTCAGAAGCTTGGTAAACACCTTCTTCAAATAAATTTATAGCATAAGTATGTTGTGTAAAAGTACTAAAAAACAAAGATAATGAAATTATAAATAAAAGTATTGATTTTTTCATAGCCTAACCACCTTTCATATTTATTTTAATCAAATATGAAATAAATATTCAAAGGTGTGCAAAGTTAAATAAGAAATTAAGTAAGATATATAATTTATTTAAGCTTGGTATGTTAATGGGGCTTTGTAAGGAAATGAATAATTTATACTATATTTTATAGAGAGGTGGACCATATAATAATCCACCATTTAATATTAGTTTATTATTAAGATTTACAGGAAATTAATTCATAGTATTATTAGAACCAAAAACCTCCACAATTTCCAAAGAAGTTATTGAATCCACAACATCTATTGAATCTACGACATCTACGACATCTACAGCAGCATCTATTAAATCCACAAAATGGCATATTATTCACCTCTCTATAGTATATAATTTAATATATTCCAAGCGTCACATAAGTGTTACTAGGTATAGAGTAAAATTTTAATTAGAAGTTACAGTAAAGTAAGCTAATTATTGTGAAAATATAAGGTTTTCCAATTAAAAGATGGCACTAACTGTAGCAAATTTAATGCTTTTTATTAAATTCTAGGGACAATAATGAAAATTATGGTGAATATGAAAATATTTAATTATAGATAAAATAGTAATTAGCTTACTGTGATCGGAAAACCTTACCAGAAGCAAAAGGTAAATTAGATAATTTATGATATGAAAAAGTATGGGTGATTACAACCATCCAGTATAGCTTTATGACATTGGAGAATCATTTGATAAAACAATCTGTTAGGGGAAGATCAACTTTTAAATTAGAATTAATATAAAGTATTAATAGATTAATATCACAAAAAATTATCTAATAAATTATACTTTACAATGATAAAATTTCAATGGAATTTGGAGATGAAATAATAAAATTCAAGAGGAGATTAAAATGAATAAAAAATTAATTATAGTTAATGGAGCTATGGGAGTAGGTAAAACTACAACCTGTAAGGAGTTAAATAAAAGTCTTCAAAATTCCGTATTGCTTGATGGAGACTGGTGTTGGATGATGAATCCTTTTGTTGTTAATGAAGAAAATAAAAAAATGGTAATAGATAATATAACATATTTGCTTAGAGGATTTATTAGGAATTCAACAATAGAATATGTTATTTTTACATGGGTTATACATAGAGAAGAAATTTATAACAATATTTTAGAACCTTTAAAGGACTTAGATTTTGAAGTTATTAAGCTAACTCTTACATGCTCTAAAGATACATTGAGGAATAGAGTATTAAGAGATGTAAAGCTTAACTTAAGAACTGAAGAATCTATAAATAGGAGTATCGAATATCTAGACTTATATAAAAATATGGATACAAAAGAAATTGATACAACTGATCTCTCTATATTAGAAGTAGTTGAATTGATAACAAATAATATAATTAATCATATTAAAAAATAAATTTTATTTATTAAGGTATTACCGAAAGTTATATTAGGTTTTATACAAATATAAAATCTAGTATTTAATTAAGGAGTAATAGAGTTATCAGTAAGAACTATAGAAAATCATGAAGGCTTTTGGGATAGTTATGTAGAAATCTAAAACTGAAATTTTAGATAGTATTAGTAAAGTGGAGAAAGGATGAAAAAAATGGGGGATTATGAAATAATTCAAATAATATCGAATTCAAAAGATATTTATTCTGAATATTCTAATGAAGAAAATGGCTATTTTACTTTGCCAATAGTATGTTTTGCATTAGTAGAATATAATGATGGATCAAGAAAAGTAATTCCAATGGATATGGATGTAGACGGTACAATTGGACCAAAGGGGAGAGATTTTATAGGAATTACTACTCATAAAATAGAAGAATAATAAAGTCTTTAGGATGAATTTATGAAAAAGGGAGATAAATTATTTGTTAGAATAGATCATAAGAATAAAGATTTAGAATATACGTCGACTGATTTCACAAAACATGTAGACTATCTAAATAAAATTTCTAAGGAGAGGTATTTTTTAGGTGGAGGATTTAATAATACTAATGGAGGCATGATTTTATTTGAAGCAAAAGATATAAATGATGCAAGAAATATTGCAGAAGAGGATCCAATAATAAAAGGAAAGTTTTTTACTTTTGATTTATATGAATGGGAATTTATTTATTTTATCTGAAAATAGTGATTAAAATTTATAAGCTTATTTATAAAAAATATCTATATTTGAAAATTAAATATTATGAAATCATTGTATAATATAAATTAAGACATTTAAAATAATAACTAGTTATGGGGAGATTGATATGAGTAATATAGACTTGCATATGCATTCATGCTTTAGTGATGATGGAGAGTATACTCCAGAAGAAATTATCGATAAAGCAGTAAAAAATAATGTTGAAATAATTTCTATAAGTGATCATAATTCAGTAAAGGCAATAGAAAGAGCTTTAAATTATACAAAGGATAAGGAGATAAAAGTTATACCAGGAATAGAAATAGACTGCACCTTTAATGGTATAAACTTACATTTACTTGGATACAATATAGATTATAAAGAAAAGGATTTCTATAATATTGAAGAAGATATTTTAAATCAAGAAAGAAGTGCTTCAAAAGAAAAGATAGGGTTAATAAAGGAACACACAGGTTTAAATATACACGAAGAGGAAGTTCTTAAAAGATCGACAAATGGAGTTGTTACAGGTGAGTTAATAGCTGAAATACTATTAGAAGATAAGGAAAATAGGAATTCTACTATAATGAAGCCGTATTTAGAAGGTGGAAGTAGAAGTGATATGCCTTATGTAAATTTTTATTGGGACTATTTTTCACAAGGAAAACCAGCTTATGTACCAATAAAATTTATAACTTTAAAAGAAGCAATTAAATTAATTCATAGGCATGGTGGTCAAGCAATAATTGCGCATCCAGGAAATAATTTAAAAGAAAATCTAGATATAATAGATGAATTGATAAAAGAAGGAATAGATGGTATAGAGGTTTTTAGTAGTTATCATACAAAAGAGCAAACCGATTATTTTTATATTAAGGCTTTAAAAAATGATATGATAATAACTTGTGGAAGTGATTTTCATGGAAAGACAAAACCTAATATAGAAATTGGGAAATTTAAGTTTGAGCCTAAAGATATTTCAATAGATAAAATATTTAAGTAAGTGATATTAATATTTTTCGCATTTAAAATTTATGAAAGTTACTTCTTTAACTTATTTAATGGAAACAAATATTGAATTTAAAAAATCGATAATACTAAAATTGGTAAATTTAAAGCTAATTAAAATAGTAAGGTAGCTAATCTTAAATGATTTTAAATAGTATATAAATTATAATATATGAATATAAGAAGTATATTAAATAAAAGTCAGTAAATTAATCATAAGCATATTTACTGGCTTTTAATTTATTGTAATAAAAATTTATAAAAAGAACTGTAGTTTAAATTTTTTATTCCATATTTCCATATAATTTAAAAAATTCCCATATTCCTTTAAATTATGATAACAAATATTCATTCCTAATTTAAATCAGGTAAAAGAATCAGTAGGTTATAAAATATAAATTATTCATAATAAGTATACATAATAGTGTATCGTATAGGTAATATACAAATATAATATACATTATCAATAAATTTTAGAGGGGTTATATGAGTAGGGGGAAAAATAATAAACAAAGTAAGAAGAAAAATACAAAAAAAAGAGAATTTGGATTATATCCTGCACTTAAAAATACTGTGGATGGAGATAGATATGGCTATATAAATAAGGAAGGTAAAGAAGCAATTCCATTTAAGTTTACAAGGGCATATGATTTTAATGAACTTGGATTAGCAATAATTAAAGAAAATAGCAAGTTTGGAATAATTGATATGAAGGGAAATTATTATGTTAATCCTCAATTTGATAATATAAATCAGTATAAAGAAGGTAGGGCCATTTATACTGAAAAATCTAAAATGGGGGTTTTAGATGAAAAAGGAAATAAATTAAGAGATATAGTTTACGATTATATAGGAAACTACAATGATGGACATGCGGTTGTTGCAAAAAGAAATGGGAAAAGTTATAAATATGGATATATTGATTTAGATGCAAAAGAAATTACAGAAGTTAAATATATGAATGCAAGTGATTTCAATGATGGTTTTGGCTTAATAAAAATAAAAGAAAGAGAATATGCATTAATAGATAGACAAGGGAATATTAGCAATACTTATAATTTTGAATATGTTGGATCATATGGGGAAGACTTAATGGTATTTTCAATATTATTAGGTGGACCATATGGATATATAAACAGGGATGGAGAAATAGTTATTAGTCCAATTTATTGTGATGCCCAAGAATTTAATGATGGAGTAGCTGTGGTCAGTAGAGGTAATAATATAAGCTGTACACATGGAGTCATTGATAAATTAGGAAAGCAAATTTATGGAGATATCTATAGTGATGTAAAATATTTAGGTGAAGGTAAGGTAGCATTAGGTTTACCGATAGGAGATAATAGGATATTTCCAAGAAGTATTTATGCTATAGGAGATACCAAAGGAACTCTTTTAACAAAATTTAATTATCTTGAGATTGATAGCTACATTAAAGGATTATCATATGGATCTGATGATAAAAAAACATTTTTTTTAGATGAGTATGGGAAAATAATAAAAAATCTACCTATAGTTGATGGAAGTGGTCAACTTAGAGTTAAAGGTGAAATTATATATGCTAATATAGATTATTTTCCGTATTATTTAGATAAAAATAATAAAGTAATTTATCAACCGAATAAAGAGATTCCTTTAGATCAAAGATATTTTATAATAATTGATAAATATAAACCAAATATAAATTATCTCATATATATTCCACAAGTGAAAGGGATGCATGATGATAATATAGAAAAAGAAGTTAATTCAAGATTAAGGGAAATGTCATTTTTCATACCATCAAAAAGAGAATTGATAGGTAAGGAGAGAAATATTATAAATGATCAGGTATTATCATACAATTACTACGGAAATTTTCAAATATTATTTTACAGAGATAATTCAATAATCATAGATTTATTAGGATATTATTATCCATTAGGAGAAGTTCATGTAACACCAATAAGAAAAACCTGTGCTATTGATTTGTTGACGGGGAAATTTTATAAATTAAAGGATTTATTTAAAAGTAATACGAGCTGGATAAATAGGTTAAATGATATAATTAAGAATTTTATAGAAAATGACCCTAATTATGAATATGTTTTTCCAGATTCATTTAAAGGAATATCGGAGAATCATGACTTTTACCTAGATAAAGATAATTTATATATTTATTATCTTCCAAATGAAATAGGTCCTTATTCTGCTGGGGTTATTACTTTTAAAATACCACTTATACAAATACAAATTTATTTAGATAATCAAGGTGATTTTTATAAAGCATTCTATGGATAATTAGAAGAAGCATATTAGAATTTAAGTATTCTTATATGCTTTATTTTTAATGTTAAATATAATCTTAAATAATATACTCGTAAATGAGTATAAATAGAATAAAAAAATGAAAGCAAATCAAAAAAAACAAAGAAACAAAACAAATAGAAAGAATAATATATACTATATATAAATAAACAAAAGATATTTAGAAAGTGGAGACTAAGATGAACTATAATAATTCAGATTATAATTATGAGGATTATTTTAAAATAATGAGTATGAATAATGAAAATTGTTCATATACCGATTATGAACAATTAGATAATAATAAATATAGGGATAATCTAGAAGAAGGATTAAATAATATGAATCTTGATTTAAAAAGTTCATATACAATGAATCAAAATAATGAGAGAAACATAAATATGTTTCAAGGACATCAAAAAAATCAATACAGTCAAGAATTAATGAAATCACAAGAAAATGTGAAAGAAATTTTAATAAAAACTGCTGTTTTAATAATATCTTCTAATATCCTTATTTTAGTTTTGTAGTACTACTATATTTTATAGTAGTACTACAATTTAATATCTTTTATCTCTATTACACAGTTTCATATTTCACTTTCTTTCCATCTACTTACAAATTCATCAAGAATTATACGAAGTGTTTTTCCTATAGTGGTATAATCTTCATCTTTCAAATTTGCCAAAGAAATTCTTATAGACCATTCTGGTCCTTGAAATCCAGAACCACTTAATAATACAATAGATGATTCTTCAGCTAATCTATATAACACTTCAACAGGCTTATAATTGCTCTCAAGATAATTTGCAAACTTTGAACCATAATTATAATTTGCCCATTCTAATAAATCAAATTCTGTATAATAAGCTGCGTCATATATATCTTTTCTTAAATTTAGTCCGAGACTATCAAATAGTAGTTTTTGACGTCTATGACATATTTCTATAGTTTGATTTTTATATATGTTTTTATCATCTAATAATGCAAATGCACAGAAAAATGCCATTTGCACTTGTTGAGGTGTAGAAAGTCCAGCTGTATGGTTTAAGGCAACCTGTCTGCTATCTGCAACTATTCTATCTATGAATGGTATAGTTTCTGGATTTAAATTCATATCACCGTATCTTCTATTTAAAATTTTCTTTTTATCTTCTGACAATTCTTTAAGAAGTTTATCATATATATTTTTTTCATGAATAGCTATAGTTCCTAATCTCCAACCTGTAACTCCGAAATATTTAGAAAATGAATAAACCCCTATAGTGTTATAAGGTAAATCAGCCATTAATGATCTAAATTCAGGAACAAATGTACCATAAACATCATCAGATATTATCATTATATCTTTATTATACTCATTTACAATAGAAACAAGGTTTTTTCTACATTTACTGCTTAATGAAACAGATGGTGGATTACTTGGATTTACTATAAATAAAGCCTTTATAGAATTATCTTTAAGTTTTTCTAGTTCATGTAAAGGATATTGCCAAGTATGTGTTCCATCCGTGGTAGTTTCAGTAGCCTTTATAGGAACTATTTCTAAATCATATCTAGGCAAAACTGGTATTTCTAGATATGGAGTAAATATAGGTACCATTATTGCTATTTTGTCTTTGGGATTAAGAAGCATATTTGATCCTAAAGTATCAAATATGTAACACATTGCTGCAGTAGCTCCTTCTACCGCAAAAATATTAAATTTACCACTTGGAGGCTTGTTGTAACACATTTCTTGCACTAAATAATCATGAACTATTTGTTCAATATGAAATAGCATTCTATCTGGAACAGGATAGTTATCTCCGATAATTGCATCTGCTAATTCATATAAGTAATCATCGGCATTAAATTTTTTTTCATTTATTCCATATTCAATTATTTTTCTTAGTAATTCTATTCCTGGCAAAGTATTATTTTCATCTACAAATTTTATGAATCTATGGTAAATACCATTTCTTTTAGGCATTCCAGCTAGATTAACATTATAAAAATCTTTTTTAGTTTCATTAACAGCAAAAAGACCAAATGTAAAAAAGGCTTCTCTAGGAGTAGATGCTGTCCAATTTGGATTTCCCCGACCAGCATCTAAAAGAATACGAGCTGTTTTTTCATCTTCTCCATTAGCTAGTTCTATTAGCCTATTTTTAAATTCAAATGGACTTATTTTACCATAAATCTTTTCAATTTCTTCACGTTGTAAATTTTTGTCCATAGTTTTCTCCTTAATTAAAAAATTTATCTTATTTTTTGTTATGAATCTAAATATTATTCTTATAAATAATTAATACTAAAAATACATTAATATTTATATAATTAATCAAGTAAAATTCAATATAAGAACACGAATCATTTAACATTTTATATAAATTACAAAATACTATTTATATAAATAAATTATAATTTAATTAAATGTTAAATCTTTATTTCAATATCATATAATCTAAACTTAGATTTTTTTATTTAATGAAATATATTTACAATAAATGAAAGAGATTATATAATTATATAAAAATAATATCTTATTAAGAGCGGTGGAGGGACTGGCCCTTTGAAACCCAGCAACCTACTTTCTAGTGTGGTGCTAAATCCTACAGATTTTCTGAAAAATAAGAGTAATAGAATTTATATATAATTTTTATATAATCCTTTCTTATTTAGAAGGGATTTTTTATTTCTAAAAATATTGATGTTAGTTTTAAATATTATTAATCGATATTATAAGGGGGCTATATAATGAAGAGAAATTTTGAAATAGTTAAAGACTTAGAAAAGAGAATTTTAGTAATAGATGGGGCAATGGGAACTAATATTCAATCATTTATGTTGAAGGAATCTGATTATAGGGGGAATTTATTAAAAGACTTCAACCTAGATCAAAAAGGAAATAATGATTTGTTAAGTATAACAAAGCCAGAAGTAATTGATGAAATACATAGAGGATTTTTAGAAGCAGGTGCAGATATAATTGAAACTAATACATTAAATTCAAATAGAATATCTCAAGCTGATTTTGGGCTTGGAGATTTAGTTTACGATTTAAATTATAAAAGTGCAGAGATTGCTAAAAAGGCTTGTGATGATTTTTCAAAAAATGATGGCAAAAAAAGGTACGTAGCAGGATCTATAGGGCCAACAAATAGAATGGCATCATTATCTCCAGACGTTGAAGATCCTGGGTATAGGAATATATCTTTTGACCAGTTAAAAGAGGCATATGAAGAACAAATTGGTGCATTAATTGATGGTGGCATTGATTTAGTTTTAATAGAAACGATCTTTGATTCTTTAAATGCTAGAGCTGCTATTATGGCGGCTAATGATGTTTTCAGATTAAAAAATAAAGTTATTCCAATAATGATATCTGGAACTATATCCGATAAATCAGGAAGGATTTTATCAGGACAAAATCTTTCTGCTTTTGCTGCTTCTATGAAAAATGAAAATATCATTTCAATAGGACTAAATTGCTCTTTTGGAGCGAAAGATTTAAATCCTTTTATAAAAGAATTATCAGAAACTCAGGAGTTATTTATATCAGTTTATCCAAATGCAGGGTTGCCTAATGAATTAGGACTTTATGATGAGTCACCTAAAATAACGTCAAAGTGTATTGAAGAAATGCTAAAAGAAGGATATCTAAATATAGTAGGTGGATGCTGTGGAACTACTTATGAACATATAAAAGCAATTGCAAATATAGCTAAAAACTATAAACCAAGACTTGTAAAAGGAATTGAAATAGAAAGTGTATATAGTGGATTAGAAATAACCAAGGTGAATAAAGAAAGTAATTTTATTAATATTGGAGAAAGAACAAATGTTTCAGGATCTTTAAGGTTTGCACGACTTATTAGGGAAAAGAAATATGAAGAAGCTCTTGAAATTGCTAAAGAACAAGTTGAAAATGGTGCTCAAATAATAGATGTAAATTTTGATGATGGACTTTTAGATAGTGAAAAAGAAATGGAGTATTTTTTAAAACTCTTAGCTTCAGAACCAGATATTTCAGCTAAACCTATAATGATTGATTCATCAAGATGGGAAGTTATAGAAAAAGGTCTTAAAGTAATTCAAGGAAAACATATAGTAAATTCTATTTCTTTAAAAAATGGAGAAGAAGACTTTTTAAAGAAAGCAAAGATTATTAAAGATTTTGGAGCAGCAGTTGTCGTAATGGCTTTTGATGAAAAAGGCCAAGCAGATAGCTATGAAAAAAAGATAAGTATATGTAAAAGAGCTTATGATCTTTTAGTGAATAAAGTTAAATTTCCACCAGAGGATATAATATTCGATCCAAATATTTTAGCAATAGCTACAGGAATTGAAGAACATAATAATTATGCTTTAGATTTTATAAATGCAACTAAGTGGATAAAAGAAAATTTACCATATTCTAAGGTTTCAGGTGGAGTTAGTAATTTATCATTTTCTTTTAGAGGTAATAATAAAATAAGAGAAGCTATGCATTCAGTTTTCTTATATCATGCCATAAAAAATGGCATGGATATGGGGATTGTAAATCCAAGTATGATTCAAATATACGATAATATCCCTAAAGATTTACTTAAGTTAGTAGAAGACGTTGTTTTAAATAAATCTAAAAATGCAAATGAAATACTTTTAGAATCTGCATCTTTATATAAAAACGATTCGAAAGAAGATGAAGAAAGTAGAGATGACTGGAGAAATTTAGCTTGTAAGGGAAAATTAGATTATTCTATAGTAAAAGGAATCACTAATTATATAGAAGAAGATTTAAAAGAAGCATTAAAATTATATGACAATCCTTTGCAGATAATAGAAGAGCCATTAATGGGTGGAATGAAAAAGGTAGGTTCATTATTTGAAAGTGGAAAAATGTTTTTACCACAAGTAGTGAAATCTGCAAGAGTCATGAAAAAAGCTGTTTCTTTTTTAACACCATATATAAATAGTAAAAACGATGGTAAGTTTACTATGAATGGAAAGATATTAATAGCTACTGTAAAAGGTGACGTTCATGATATAGGAAAGAATATAGTTGGGGTTGTTTTATCTTGTAATAATTTTGAAGTTATAGATTTAGGGGTTATGGTTCCGTGTGAAGAAATAATTGATAAAGCAATTAAGGAAAATGTTGATATAATTGGTTTAAGTGGATTGATAACTCCATCTTTAAATGAAATGATAAATGTAGCAAAGGAAATGGAAAAAAGAAGCCTAAATATTCCACTTATTATTGGAGGTGCAACTACTTCTAAAATTCATACAGCGTTAAAAATAGATCCGAATTATAGTGGACCAGTAATTTATGGATATGATGCATCTAAAACTGTTGAGATTTGTAAGAAGTTAATATCAAGTGATAAGGATAAATTTATAAAGGAAACTAAGGAAGAGTATAGAGTGCAAAGAGAAAATTATAAAAATCTGAAACTTGAATTTCTTTCTCTAGAAGAAGCAAGGAAAAATAAACTTAAAATAGATTGGAAAAATACTCATATTAAAAAACCTAATTTTTTAGGCGTAAAAGAAATTTATAATTATACTATAAAAGATGTTAGACCTTTTATAGATTGGAGTTTCTTTTTTGCAGCCTGGGGAATGAAAATGAAATTCCCTAAAATTTTGGAAGATGATAATTATGGAAAAGAAGCAAAGAAAATTTATTTAGATGCAAATAAGTTATTAAATGATTTAGAAAATAGCGAAATAGTAAAGCTTAAAGGTGTATTTGGATTGTTTAAAGCAAGCTCTTACCAAGATGATATAATGCTTTTTGATAAAGATAACAATTTAATAGAAACTTTTAATATGTTTAGACAACAAAAGAAAAATGAAAATAATATTAATCTTTCTTTAAGTGACTATATAGCTCCAAAAGAATTAGAAATTGATGATTATATTGGTGCATTCTTAGTTACAAGTGGAACTGAGGCAAGACAATATGCAAAGAAGTTGAAAGAAAATGGAGATGATTATAGTTCTATGCTTTTAAGTTTTGTTTGTGATAGATTAGCAGAAGCTTTTGCAGAAAAATTACACTTGGATGTTAGAAAATATTATTGGGGTTATTCAAGTGAAGAAAGGTTAAATCACGAAGAATTACTTTCTGGAAAGTATAGAGGAATAAGACCAGCTGTAGGTTATCCATCAATGAAGGATCACAAAGAAATAAGAAAGATATTTAAGTTATTGAATGGAGAAGAATCAACTGGTGCAAAAGTTACGGAAAGTAATATGATTGATCCTCCATCATCAGTTTGTGGATTATATTTTGCAAATAGTGTAGCTAAGTATTTCGATGTTTATAAAATAGATAACAATCAATTAGAAGATTATGCAAAAAGAAATAATTCAGACTTAGAAGAATTGAAAAATAGACTTCCAAATATATTAATATAATTATTTACAAAAAAGAGAGCTTATAAAGTTTAACCATTCTTTATAAGTTCTCTTTTTTTATTTTAATATTAAGGGTTTAACTTTATTGAAATCTCCATCTAAAATTGAATAGTTACTATTAACGTCATCAACTAAATCAGGAGATAAGTTAGAATGAATATATAAGGTGTTTAATTTTACTTCTTTTGCACCTTGTATATCACAAATATAGTCATTTCCAATCATTATACTTTCAATTGGATTTAAATTATATTTTTCAATTAATGAATTATAAAAAAGTTTATCTGGTTTACAAACACAATAATCTGAAGAAAATAATATTTCATCAAAATATTTATCAATATCGAGCAATTTCATTTCATAAAGAGTAAAAACTCTTTGAGCATTAGATAATAGATATATATTTTTATTTTTAGATTTTAGATCTTCTAAAAATTCAATAACACCATTATAAAGAGATAATTTATTTATTGATAGTACCCTAAATATTTGTGCTGTATCTCTAATTGTATCATCACTTGGAAAAATAGCTTTCTTATTAAATAGTTCCTTAAATATTTCTTCTATATTAAAATCAGGAAAATTAGTATTTGTATTTAATTTTAAATTAGAACGTATTAATCGAGAATATTGATAATATAATTCTTTACTAGAATAATTTGCTCCTTTATATGAATAAAATAGAGCTAACTTTTCCCAAAGTAGCTGTGAATCTTCATTTGTATTTATATCAACTAATGTTCCATACAAATCAAATATATAGTTTTTAAACATGTGCAATCCTCCATAATCAAGTTATATATACTCTAATTCCTTTTATAAGGAATAAATCCTCTAATTAATATATAATTATAGAAGATTTGTATTTTTAAACAAAAATACTTTTATTTAATTTATATTTAATACTAATATTTTTTACCATAATGTGGACTGTAGTATTTATTAGTGATAAACTTAATAAAAAAGGAGGCTATAATATGAAATTAGAAATAAGTAAATATTTGAAAGAAATAAAACCTATTTTAAATAATCTTTTAGAAGAGTTACTAAAAGATTTTAAATATGTATCCATTTTGGCTACAGATTCTTTTGGTAAAAGATTTATTGTGTCTAAAAATACAGTAAGTATAAATGATGGGGCATTTATAGAAAGAGGATTTGTTGTAAAAGTTTATAACGGTGTAAATTATTCAGAGTATGCTTTTAATTATATTAATAAAGAAAATTTTAATGGCATAATTGAAGAAATAAAAAACAATTCAAAAAATTCTACTAACAATAATATTAATAGTTATCAGATTATAGATGAAGATGAAATAAAATTCTCTAAAGGAACAGAGATAAAAATTCATCCTAAAGATATTGGTGATAAAAATATATTGGAATCATTATCAAAAATAAAAAATGAAGGATTATCATTAAATAATAATGTAGTAGATTTTCGAGCTTTTTACGAATATATGAACGTTAATAAAATATTTTTATCTTCTAAGAAGGACTTAGAGCAAAGTTTAATGTGGGGAAATGGTATGTGCCTTTGTATAGCTGCTGATGAAAATGGAAATAAAATTGGAACAAGAATTTTTTCAGGTGCTAAGGGTGGAGAATTATTAAATGAAATGAATGGCGTTGCAAATGAACTTGTAGATGAAACAGTCAAACTTCTATCTGCTAAAAAGATTACGCCAGGTGAATATGATGTTATATGTACTCCAGATATCACTGGATTAATAGTTCATGAAGCTTTTGGACATGGGGTAGAAATGGACATGTTTTTAAAAGATAGGGCAAAGTCCAAAGACTTTATGGGAGAGTATGTTGCATCAGATATAGTTACTATGCATGATGGAGCAGCATCTATAGAAGAAACAGGATCTTATTTCTTTGATGATGAAGGGAATATGGCAAGTGACACTATAATAATTAAAAATGGGATATTAAAAACTGGAATAAATGATAGCTTGACAGCTTTAGCGTTAAATGAAAAAACTACTGGTAATGGAAGAAGGCAAAGTTTTGATAGAAAAGCTTATACTAGAATGACAAATACTTATATCGAATATGGTAATAGTACTGTAGAAGAAATGATAAAATCAGTAAAATATGGATTTTTAATAGATTCTGCAGAAAGTGGAATGGAAGATCCTAAAAATTGGGGAATTCAATGTATTGCAAATATAGGAAGGGAAATAAAAGATGGTAAATTAACTGGAAAGATATTTTCACCTATAATAATTACAGGATATGTTCCTGATTTGTTAAAATCTATTTCAATGATATCAAGTGAATTTGGAACTAGTGGTACAGGATATTGTGGAAAAGGTTATAAAGAATTTGTTAAAGTTTCAGCAGGTGGGCCTTATATAAAATGTAAGGCTAGATTGGGATAGAGGTGAATTTTATGATAAATTTAATTAAAGAATTATTAAAGAAACATAATATAGAAGAATATATAGTTTCAGAAACTGAATTCGAAGATGTAGAACTTTACTTTATAAAAGATTCACTTGATATGAAGAGGTCAAAGCATTTATTGAATTATTCAGTTAAAATATTTAATAATTTTGATGAAAATGGAGAAAAATTTAAAGGAGAAACTACATTAACTATATATCCCTCAATGACAAAGGAGGAGATAGATAAAGCTATTGAAGAAGGATATTATATTGCTTCATTAGTTAAGAATAAATATTATGATTTACCTAAGGGGAATAAAAATGAAAAAATTTTAATTGAAAGCAAACTTTCTGAAAGTACTTTGGAAGAAAATGCTATAAAATTAGAAAAAGCACTATTTAAAAATAATAATATAGATAAGGGATTTATTAATTCAGCAGAAATCTTTGTTGAAAAGGTAAGAAAGAAAATTGTAGGATCTAATGGAACTGATATAGAATATACAAAATATAGCACTAATGGAGAATATGTAACTCAATGGATAGATAAAGAAGATGTAGAGTTATATAATAGCTTTAGTTATAATGATTTAGAAGAAGATGAGCTAAGTTTAAAAGTTAAAGAATCAATTATAAATACCGGTTATAGAGAAAAGAGTTTAAATCCACCTAAAACAGATTTCTATAATGTAATTTTATCAGGTGAAGAAGTGAAAACATTATTAAGCTACTACTTGGAAAATTCTGAAGCTTCAATGATTTACCAAGGATATTCAAATTTCAAGATAAATAGTAGTGTTCAAGGAAAAGATGTAAAGGGAGATAAAATAAACATTAAACTAACATCTAGCGTACCATTTAGTAATGAAGGTGTTAAATTGATAGATAGAACTTTAATTGATAATTGTGAATTAAAGAGTATATATGGATCTTCAAGATTTATGAACTACTTAAGATTAGAGCCAATTGGTGAATATGATGGGGCAATAATATCGGAAGGAAACACACCTTTTAATGATATGATAAAAAATGGAGATCTTCACATTATTAAATTTTCAGATTTCCAAATGGATTCTTTAACAGGAGATTTTTTTGGTGAAATTAGACTTGCTTTATTAAAGGATGGAGATAATATAATTCCTTTAACTGGAGGGTCATTATCTGCTAATATAAAAGATGTTCAAGGTGATTTTATTTTATCTAAAGAAGTACAAAATTTAGAATCTTATAAATTACCATTAGCCATAAAGTTAAATGGCGTGGAAGTTTCAGGAAAATAGAGGAAGGGGCTGAATATATAGCCCTTTTTACTTTTATTTAAGAAATATAGAAAAATCTATCAATTTGAATATATAGATTTTTAGTGTATTATATAAATAATGAAACAAATGAATGCAAAGGAGAATAATTATGAAGACTTTAGTAATTAATTGCGGAAGCTCATCTTTAAAATATCAATTAATTGATATGGAAACAGAAAATTCATTAGTACAAGGATTAGTAGAAAGAATAGGAATTGAAGGTTCTATATTAACTCAAAAAGTTGAAGGTAAAGATAAATATATTATTAGAGAATCTATGCCAAATCATAAGGCGGCAATTAAGTTAGTTTTAGAAGCTTTAGTTAACAAAGATCATGGCGTTATTAAATCAATGGATGAAATTGGTGCTGTTGGGCATAGAGTAGTTCATGGAGGAGAAAAATATTCTCATTCAGTTATAATAGATGACACTGTATTAGATTCAATTAGAGATTGTATATCTCTTGCTCCACTTCACAATCCACCAAATATAGTTGGTATTGAGGCTTGTATTGAGCTTATGCCAAATACACCAATGGTAGCAGTATTTGATACAGCATTCCATCAAACTATGCCAAAGGAAGCTTATATATGTCCACTACCATATGAGCTTTATGAAAAGTATGGCATAAGAAAATATGGATTCCATGGTACTTCACATAAATACGTATCTCAAAAAGTTGCAGACGTAATGGGAAAAGACATAAAGGATTTAAAAATTATAACATGCCACTTAGGCAATGGATGTTCATTAGCAGCAGTAAAAGGTGGAGAATCAATAGATACTTCTATGGGATTTACACCTTTAGCAGGAGTAATGATGGGAACTAGATCAGGAAGTATAGACCCTTCAGTTATCAGTTTCCTTTCAGAACAACATGGATATAAAATTAGTGATATAGATGAATTACTAAATAAAAAATCTGGAGTTTTAGGTATTTCAGGAGTATCTTCAGATTTTAGAGATGTTATTGAAGCAGCTAATAAAGGAAATGAAAGAGCTAAACTTGCATTAGATATATTCCACTATAAAGTTAGAGCTCAAATTGCAGCATATGCAGGTATAATGGGTGGAGTAGATGTTATAGTATTTACTGCTGGTATAGGAGAAAATTCTTCTTTAACTAGAAAGGAATGCTTAAATGGTCTTGAATTTTTAGGATTTAAGATAGATGACGAAAAAAATGCTGTAAGAGGTGAAATTCAAGAAATTTCAACTAATGATTCAAGAGTAAAAGTTTATGAAATTCCAACTAATGAAGAGCTTATGATTGCTAGAGATACTGTAAGGTTAATAAATAAGTAATAAATATTTAAATAAAATTAATAATTATACACTATGGAAGCAGATCTGACTAAGGTCTGCTTTTATATTTTACAATCTGTAGAAATTAGAAAAAATACATTTCAAAGAAAAAATTAATATATGATTATAAGTTAGATGTATATAGCAATAAGCTAGGTTATATTGTATTTGTAAAAAAAATATGAAAAGAATTTTGCTAAATATTATTGATGAAAATTTAATTTTATAAAATTAAAAACTGTAAAAATTCGATTAATATTAAGAAAGTTAAAGATTTTAATAGATAAATAAAATTTATTAAAATAATTAAGATTTGTAAATAATAATCATTATTAATATAATAAAATTAATTAATAATTAAATAAAGATAGAAGGAGATTGAAAAATGATATCAGTTTGCCCAGTATGTTCAGGAATAGATATAGAAAAATTAGAAGAGAAGTTTGGAAAAGATAATGTAGAAGTAGGATGTATAGGAGAATGTGGCGGAAGAGATGGCCTTATAATAGGATATGCTAATGGAAAATACATTGAAACTGAAACAGAAGAAGAGTTTATTAACGAAATAGAAGAGTAGTAATACAACACCTTAGAGAATAATACTCTAGGGTGTTAAATTTTTTATAATATATTAATAATATGGTAATATATAAGTAAGGAGTGATTATATGAATAATTTAAGTAATAGAACTAAAGGTATACTATTTTTAGTATTTTCAGCCTTTGGCTTTGCGGTAATGTCTGCTTTTGTAAAACTAGCAGGAGATTTACCTTCCTTTCAAAAAACATTTTTTAGAAATTTAGTATCTTGCATAATAGCGCTATTTTTTATTATAAAGAATAAAGAAAGTTTTTTTGGAAAAAAAGAAAATCAAAAGGTCTTATTATTAAGATCGGCATTAGGAACAGTAGGAATAGTTTTAAATTTCTATTCAATTGATAAATTAGTTTTATCAGATGCAAATATGTTAAATAAGTTGAGTCCGTTTTTTGTAATTATTTTTTCAGCATTGTTCTTAAGTGAAAAGATAAATTATAAACAATTTATGGCGATTATTATAGCTTTTATTGGAACATTATTTATAATAAAACCTAGTTTTAATTTAGATATGATTCCAGCTATTATGGGAATATTAGGTGCAGTTTTTGCTGCAGGGGCATATACTTGTCTTAGAGTACTTGGAGGAAGAGAAAAGCATTATACAATAGTATTTTATTTTTCATTATTTTCTTTGATAGTAATTTTCCCATTTATGATGGCAGTATATACTCCTATGACTATTCAGCAACTTTTTTATTTATTAATGGCTGGTGTATTTGCAAGTATAGGCCAATTTGGTATAACTATTGCATACAAATATGCCCCAGCAAAAGAAATTTCTATTTTTGATTATTCCAATATTTTATTTTCAGCTATTATAAGCTTTTTGATTTTTGGGGTATTACCAGATACACTAAGTTTCATTGGATATTTTATTATTTTTGCTGCATCTTATTATATGTATATTTATAATAAAAAGTTAGATAAGGCAGAAGGTAAATAAATTAATTTATAGTTTTAAACACTATTATATAAAAAACATATAATATTATTATATAAGCATTAAGAAAACTGGTGGTGACTAATTGGTAGGTTTTATTATTCTTGGGCATGGTGAATTTGCAACAGGTATGTATAGTGCTTGTAAGTTGGTTGATAAAACTTATTCAAATGTTAAGGCAATTGACTTTCTTGATAGTGACAGTATTTATGAATTAGATAACAAAATTAAATTGGTTTTAGAAGAGTTAAGATGTTATGAAGATATAATAGTATTTTGTGATTTATTTTCCGGAAGTCCCTTCAAATTATCATTAATTAATTCTATATATGATTGTAATAGATTCACTATATTATCTGGAGTGAATTTACCCATAGTTTTGGAAGGAATAATGATAGGACAGTATAATAAATGTAATGCAGTAAAGCTTGTTAAAACATTAAAAAATGAATTTCCAAATACATTGGTTCACATGTTGAATTAAATAAAAAGAAACCTCTCATTAAGAGAGGTTTTTTTTAACCTAATATATTTTTTACCATAGGATTAATTTTTGATCTATCAAACTTACCATTTACTTTTGGCATTATTTCCTTCATTATTTTTCCCATATCTTTAGGACCATAATTACCATTTGTAATTATTTCTTTAAGCATAGCTTCAACTTCTTCTTCAGTTAATTGTGCTGGAAGATATGGAGTTAATAAATTAATTGCAAAATTTCCTTCTTCAATCTTGTCATTGTCATTTAATTGAATAGCATATTGAAGAGCTTCTTTAAGTTGTTTAATTTGCTTTTCTATAATTTTTATAACATCTTCATCTGAAATATCTTTTCTTTCATTAACTTCAAAAGCTTTAATTTCTGAATTAACTAGTCTTAAAACATTAACAGTAGCTTTATCTCTAGCTTTCATAGCAGCTATTTCGTTCTTTTTTAGTTCTTCTTTTAACATATCATTTCACCTCACTAGAATACTTATAATAAACAATATTGTTTATCCTTGTTAAAATTATATACTTTAAGGAATATTATTGCAAGAAATCTAAGTATAAGTAAACCTTAATCTATGTATAAATCCTTTCCTATACCTATACACTTAGAATTTGAACCATGACCTAATTCATCTGTTTTAGCAATAGGAATATTAGGATTATCAATTATTTTTATAATTATATCTTCGATTTTAGGTGATGATGGATCTTTTTCTAATTCGGTAAATGTACCTAATAAAATTCCACTTATATTATTAAAAGCTCCAATTTGTTTGTATTGAGTTAGAAAGGTTGATATTTTATTAACATCTCCGCTTAATGCTTCAAGAAAAAGTATTTTATTTTTAAAATCTGGCATGAACTTTGTTCCAGCTAACTTTAAAAAGCATCTAATATTACCTCCGATAACAGTTCCAGACATAGAACTTCCTTGAATCCATTTATAATTAAAGTTAAATAAATCAGGAATTCCTTCTAAAATGCTATTTTTAAAATTATTTATTTGCTTTATAGAATTCTCCCTTATAAGATTTCTTAATTGGTAGTTATAATTAACAGTATTTGATTGTTTTAATAATGCATTTAAAACTACAGTTAAATCGCTATATCCAAAGAAAGGTTTCTTAGATTTTGAAATAATATCATAATCTAAATAATCAAGAATTTCGTTACATAAGTCGCCACCAGATAAATCAAATATAATTTTGATATCTTCATTAATATATAAATTCATAAGCTCTTTTGCTCTAATCTTAGCATCATAAGTAATTCCGAATTTATCTTTAAATAATGATTTAGATTTTATAACATTAATTTGCATAGATGATAATATAGAAATTAATTCGTCTATTTTCTCAATCATATTTATATCTAAACCATTTGAGCATGATATTAGTCCAATTGTATCATTTTTATTTAATAAACTTTTCATAAATCCTCCAGAATATTAATTATTTATTATTTAGTATAAAAAATAAAAGTAAAAAAAGCAATTAATTTACTTATACTATTTATTCATACAAATAATATGTTGGGATTAAAGTAGTTATTTATTTTTATAAAGTAATATAAAACAATGAGATATATAAAATGTATATTAATATAATATTTAATTTTTAAATTTCTATATTATGTATATCAATAAGAGAATAATAAACTTAAATTTAGAATATTTTTATAGTGTATAAGTTTATAAGTGGAGGATATATGAAGTATAGACTTTATGTAAATGGTAAATGTAAAAATACTAGAAATTTTCAAAGTGATATTGGAATTGGTGGTGTAATTTTAAGTGATCATGGAGAAGAAACTTCATTTTCAAGAAATGTAGGGGTAGGAACTTGCTCAGAGGCGCAAATCTATGCTATATTGCAAGGTATAGATGAAATATCAAAGTTTAATAATGCTACCAGTATTATAGTGTATGTTTCAAATTTAATGCTTGTAGAATATCTAAATGGTAGAAAGCTTGATGTGAGTCCTGGAACGGAAATTTTAGTAAATAGATTAAACAATCTGATGAAAAATTTGAAAATTAGTATATATTATGAGTATTTTGAAGTTAATGATTATAATTACGTAAGAACCTTAGCAGAAGACGCTTTAGAGTTATAAGAACGCTTTTGAAAAATTGGGAAAGTATAGTAAAATATATATATATTAAATTATATATTAAATAAGGGGTGAATTTTATGGTAAAGAAATTACAAGTATATAAATGTGGAATTTGTGGATCAATGGTTGAAGTTTTAAATGAAGCAATGGGAACTTTAGTATGTTGCGGCAAACCAATGACATTATTAAATGAAAACACTGTTGATGCTGCTGTAGAAAAGCATATACCTGTAGCTGTAGAAAAAAATGGAGAACTTTTAGTTAAAGTTGGAGAAGTTGAACATCCAATGGTGGACGAGCATTTTATTCAATGGGTAGAAGTTATAACTAAAGATGGAGAAGTTTTAAGAAAAGAATTAAATCCAGGTGAAAAACCACAAACTACATTTAAAGTAAGTGGTAATGTAGATAGAGTTAGAGAATACTGTAACTTACATGGATTATGGAGTACTAAATAGTAAATAATAAATAGTAAAAATGCTATCTTGGATTTATAAGATAGCATTTTATTTAGTTGTTAATTAAATGCTTATTATTTACATTGGTATGTACAAATGATAGAATTTACAGGTAGTAATAATGAAATGGAGGTAGTACGAATGAAGAAGTATTATAATATGACTACTTTTTTGACATTTGGAGTTTTTAGTATATTAACAACTTTTTATTTTCCTTATTTAAATCAAGAAATTGGTTTATCATTAGGAGAAGTTGGACGAGTGGTATCGATAGGGGCATTATTTACTTTAGTTGCACAACCTATATTATCAAATAGGTTTTCTAAAGTAAAAAATAAAAATAGATTTATATTAATTTATTTAATTAGCGTTTTTATATCTATAGTAGGACTTATGTTTATAAATGAGAACTTATCTATAATATTTGCACCTATATATGGTTCTTTACTTGGATCAGTAGCAGGAATATTTGAAGTATACATTGAAGAATTATCAATAAGAAATGGATATGAATTTTCTGATATAAGAAAATGGGGTTCTATAGGATATGCATGTATAGTGTTTATTGCAGGTATTGTAATAAATAATTTTGGATATAGAATATTACATATTTTAGCACTACTTATGGTTAGTGCAATGATGTTAGTCATACTTCTAAAGTTTAAGGATGATATAGAAATAAACGAAAAACAAAATAACGCAACAATAGCAGATTTATTTAAAGACAAGAATATTATATTTCTTATAATAGTAGTATTTTTAGGCATGGGGAGCTATATGGGCTTAGACTTTGCTTATTCTTCTTACTTAGTAGACATAGTTGGTGATGTTAATAAAGCAAATGAAATATATAGTGCATCAATAAGTTTTAGGGTTGTAATTGAATTCTTTGCATTTATGATAATTGGTAAATATTTAAGTAATGCTAATAGTAAAAAGTGTCTTACTATTGCTTTATCAATAGCTGCAATTAAAGTATTATTATTATCAAGTGGAAGTGTTTTTCTTGTAGTCTTAGGAGATCAACTTCATGGAATAATGTATGGATTATATTTAAGCTTCTTATTTAAATATTTAAGAGAGATATTGGATGAGCATTTAGTTGCTACTTCATTTGCAGTATTGTCTGTATTAAGTACTGGAGGTTCTAATTTTATATATCCTTCTATTTATAGCTTAATTCAAGGAAGGTTTGGATATTCTGGAATGTATATATTAGGATTTATATTACTAATGTTGTCAGTAGTGATTTTCTTTAGCTTTTTACCAAATTCAAAGAAGTCTATAAAGTAAAATATTTATGTTATTATGAAGAGAAAAGTTATTTTTAATAATCAAGCTATTGAGTATTTATTAATATTTAAAAAGAAGAAAAATATCTCTATAAAAATAGAAAATAGTGGAGAAATAAAAGTATTTGCACCAAGTGGAATAGATAATAACTATATTGATGACTTAATCATTAAAAAAGGTGATTGGATATTAAAGTCTCTTGATAAGATAAAGAAAAAAGATTATATTGATAATAAAGTTATCTTTCAGGGAAAATATTATAATTTAATAATAAATAAATCTGATGAAAATAATATTTTTAAGGATAATATTAATATAACTATAAATAGTAAAGACTTAAGTAGGGAGTATATTAATGAATTATTAATAAGCTGGTATAAGAAATTATCAATAGATATTGTTGGAAAAAGGGTAATGGATATTTCTAATAATATTTATATAAAACCTAGTAAGATCATTATTAAAAATCAGAAAAGTCTTTGGGGAAGTTGTAATTCGAAAAGAGAAATAAGATTAAATTGGAGACTTGTTCTTATGCCGCAATTTGTTATGGATTATATAATTATTCATGAATTATGCCATATAAAGCAAATGAACCATTCGAAAGAATTTTGGAAATTAGTTGAGTCTTACTATCCTAACTATAAAGAAAGTAAGGATTGGTTAAAGGAAAATGGAGCTATGTTAATGAATTTAACATAGCTCCATTTTTAACTTAAATTATTTGATTGAAAATTTAACAATTTAAATATGACTAAGTTTTTTATAAAAAATTTGGAATACTAATTATATAAAATTTTTTAGACTTAGGAGAAAATATATGAAAAAGATTATAATTTTATTGCTTTTAGTTATTTCAACATTTTACTCTTGTAGTAACAAAAAAATTTATAATAAAGCTGAATCTAATATCTCTGATAAAAGCGAAGATAAACAAAGAACTGTTAATGATAATGATGATACTGTAATTTTAAAAGCTTCGTTTAAGGAAAAAAGTGTAAATATTGAGGATTTAATAAAAAAAGTAGAAGAAGATTTAAGTTCAGAGGGGGCATTAGCAGTTGCAGTAGATAGAGAAGGAGATTCGATTTATATAATGACTACAAAATCAGAAGCTAAGGATATAAGGATTCATAAAATAAATGCATCCAAAGGATTGAATTCTAGTGATTATATAAAGGACCAAAGAGATATTAATTATGAAAAAATATCTGACAGCATAAAAGAAGGGGAGTATTTAATAGTTCCAATTAAAACTGAAAGTGAATTTACTGAAGAGGCAATTTCATGGATTTCTAATGATGGAAAAGTTAAAGTTTATGAAACTAAGGGAGAAAAAAGTTCAGAAATAAACATTTTTAATTGAAATTGGTTTTATATGAAAAATTGAACTTGTTAAAAATTTTAAGAATTAGCTTGAGATTATTTAAATAGCTTTAAAAAGTTACAATAAAAAAAGGTTATTTATTATAATTTACATAGGGCTAGAAATAGTTTTTTTAGCAATATGTATAAAATGTGAAATTTTTTTTAAAATAATACTAGAAAAAAACTCTTGTAGTATTTATAATTAGCTTATAAAACTTTAGAAAAGTATTAAGGAGATAAACATGAGAGCCGTATATAGAAATCCAAAAGAATTAGCAACTTGCTTAAAAGATTTAGTAGACAATTACTTAGAATATTTATTAAGTTATGATGATTTAGAGAATAAAATCAAGAAAATAGTTGATGCAAATGGAGATAGAGTTTATAAAGATGGTAAGATATCATTAAAGCTATATCCATATTTAGGTGATGAAAGAGTAGAAATTATTGATAAAATAATTAAAGGATAAAAAATTGCCTCCATAGAAATTCTATGGAGGCTTTATTGAATAAATTTTTATAAATTAAAAATAGATAATTTTTTTTCTTCGTATGGTATTTTGTCTAAAGAATGTTTTAAAGTTAAAAATTCTATTTCAGCTCTATCAATCTTACTAGATAAGATTTCTTTTTCTCTAGATGTATTTGCTTTTTGATTTTGATCTAATAATATACTTAATTCTTCAGAAAGCTCAAACATTCTTAATGCTGCTTCATAGCAGTTATTTATTTTCATAAAATCACGCCCCTGTGTAATAATAACAATATTATACAATAAATGTAATAAATGTTCAAATTATCTAAATGTTTTCAATTAAAAATATAAAAATTTAATTATATAAAATTTGGTTTTAGATTATATTATATTAATGTAGAAATAAAGGGAGTAGAAAGATGCTAAATGATGTTATTAAAAAATTTCATAATAATATTCCATATATAAATGGATGGGAAAAAATGAAAAGAGCTTCTGTTGCAATTTTATTTGTAGAAATAGAAGATAAATTAAATATAGTTTTTGAAGTTAGAGCTAAGCATATGAGAAGTCAACCGGGAGATATTTCTTTGCCAGGAGGAAAAATAGACTTAAAAGAAAATGAAAAGGAAGCCGTTATTAGAGAAGTATGTGAGGAATTAGGGCTATCAAATGAAGATTTTGAAATAATAGCTCCACTTAATATACTTGTTACTCACTACAGTTTATTAATACATCCATTTGTAGGATATATTAAAAACTTTGATCATGTAAATATTAATAAAGATGAAGTAGATCATATATTTTTAGTACCATTAGATTATCTATTAAACAATGAACCTAGAGTCAAGAATAGTAAAATTATAGTTAATAGATGTGATGATTTTCCATATGATTTAATAAATGGAGGCAAGAATTATAAGTTTAAAGAAGGAATATATAGATCATTATTTTATGAATATCAAAATTATGTTATTTGGGGCATTACTGCATTAATATTAGAAGACTTCTTGAATGATTTTAATAAATATATAATTAAAGGCTAGGGAATTCCTAGCCTTATATTTAAATACTATGTAGTATAAAATATACTATAAATACAAATGAAATTATATACATTACAATTGAAAGTTGATCTTTTTTCTTTGTTATAAGTTTCATCATTGTATATGAGATAAATCCAAATGCAATACCATCTACTATACTAAATGTAAGTGGTATTAAAACAATAATTAAAAATGATGGAATTGCTTCTGAAATATCATTAAAATCTATATGAACTATTCCTTTAATCATTAAACTCCCTATAATAATTAAAATTGGAGCAATTACTTCATTAGGAATTAAGCTTATAAATGGAATGAATAATAATGAAATCAGAAGTAGTAATCCTGAAATTAATGATGTTAAACCAGTTTTTCCACCGGCTGCTATTCCTGCTGTCCCTTCAACTGTAGAAACAGAAGGACTTGTTCCAAATAAGCCACATGCTATTGTTGATATTGCTATAGCATTTAAAGCCTTATTTTGCTTTTCAGGAGCTTGTAAAAGTCCATTTATTTGTCCATGTAATAAACCTATATTTTCAAAAATTAAAACTAAAGTTAATGAAAAAGTTGAAATCCAAAAAGGAATAGTGAAAAATGCACTTAAATCTATATTAAATAGAATTCCTTTATATTCATTAAAATTAGGTAATGAAAATTTTAATCCTGTAGTATCAACAAGATTTAATAAAATTGCAGCTATTGTACCAACAACTATACTTATTAAAAATCCACCTGGAATATTTTTAGCAAATAATACTACGGTTAATAAAAACATCGCTATAAAAAATATAACTTTTGGATCTGAAAGTGATCCAATTCTAACCATTGTAGATGGATCAGAAATAATTAGACCTCCTTTTTGAAAACCTAAAAATGTAATAAACAATCCTATTCCTATAGTAATTGATTCCTTTAATGAATTAGGTATAGATGTATCTAGTATTTTAGCTAGGGGTGTAGTAGCAACAATTAAAAATAATATACCAGCCATAACAACACTTGCTAATGCTTGATTAAATGATAATCCCATACTTAGTACAATTGTATAAGTAAATAAAGCATTAATTCCCATACCTGGCATAATTATAAGTGGAGTATTACTCATAAAAGATACTAGTAAGCATCCTACAAATGAAGCAAGTACTGTTGCTATTATAAGTGGTTCCTGTGATATACCTCCATCACTTAAAATACTAGCATTAACTACAATAATATATACTGCAGCAAAAAAAGAAGTTAAACCAGCTACTAGCTCGGTTTTGAAATTTGTTTTGTGTTCCTTAAGTTTAAATAATTTGTCCATCCTTTCTGTAAAAACCTCTTTTCTTTATCCCTCACCCGCCCGCACCTATTGATGTCTAAATAATTATATCATTAAATTTAAAAAATTAAAGAGTAGAAATAAATTAAAGTCAAATTATATATATATAATGACAAAAAAATATACTCAAATATATTTTTGTAAAATTACAGCAAAGTTATTCGTAAAAACATAGTATATAGAAGATATTAATAGTGCAAAGGGGGATAACTTTGACCAATAGAATTACTATAAGCTTATGTATGATAGTAAAAGATGAAGAAAAGACATTAGCTAGATGCTTATCTTCAGTAAAAGATATAGTGGATGAAATGATTATCGTAGATACTGGCTCTACGGATAAAACAATAGAAATAGCCAAAAGCTTTAACAGCAAAATATATAATTTTAAATGGGTAGATGATTTTGCAAAAGCAAGAAACTATGCATTTAGTAAAGCTACTAAAGAATATGTTTTTTGGCTTGATGCAGACGATTATTTAGATGAAGATAATATAAAAAAATTCAAAATACTAAAAGAAACTTTAGATAGAAATGTTGATACTGTAGTTATGGAGTATTCTTTAAGTAGAGATTCAAATGGCAATACAACTTATTCCTTGAAGAGAAATAGACTAGTGAAAAGATCTAAAGGTTTTAAATGGATAGGAAGAATACACGAATATTTAGAAGTAGGAGGAATTAGCTTAAATAGTGAAATATCTGTAAATCATGGAAAAGTTAAACCTAGTGGAAATAGAAATTTAACTATATTCAAAAAGATGGAAGAAGAAGGCGAAGAATTTAGTATAAGAGATATGTTTTATTATGCTAATGAACTATATTATAATGGTCTTTATGAAGAAGCTACTAAAAAATATGAAGAATTTTTAGATACCAATTTAGGTTGGGTGGAAGATATAAAAACTGCTATAGCTAATTTAATTCAATGTTATACTAATACAAATAAGCCAGAAAAGAAGATAGAAATAATTTTAAAGTCTTTTGAATTTGATGTACCTAGAGCAGATATTTGTTGCAGGCTTGCAGAAATATTTTTAAGTAAAAAGCAAATTAAGCAAGCAATTTTTTGGTATAAAGTTGCAATGGGGTGTATTCATGAAAAAGATAACCTTGGAATAGATAATAAAGATTATTATACTTGGATACCAAGTATTCAACTATGTGTTTGTTATTCTATCTTAGGTGATTATGATGCTGCTTATTATTATAATGAATTAACGGCTTTATATGGCGGAAATGTAGAAAAAGTAGACTACAATAGAAAGTTTTTAAAATCTAAGTTTGATGAACTAGGAAAAACTATTCCAGAGCTTGATTATAAATTGATTGATCGAAGGTATAGATTTTTTTAAATAGTATAATATTATGCTGTCGAATTACCGATGGCATATTTTTTTACTTAATTTACATGAATATAATATATATTTAAAGAGTCATACTATTCGTATGAATAAATATATTGACAAATAAATTATAAATATTATAATTTAACTATAATACACCCCTAGAGGGTGGGGGAGGTATATGATGAACGAGGAAAGAAAAAAATCATTACAATCGTTAAAAACTGCTAAAGGACAAATTGAAGGTATAATAAAGATGATTGAAGAGGATAGATATTGTATTGATATTTCCAATCAGATTTTTGCAGCTCAATCTTTATTAAAAAAAGCTAATCTTATAATACTTGAGAATCATTTATCACATTGTGTTAAAGATGCATGTATAAGTGGTAATGGTGATGAAAAAATAGAGGAAATAATGAAAATATTAGATAAAGTTATAACTAGATAAATTATTAAAATGGAGGTTTAAATATGAAAAAGAAAATAAACATTGAAGGTATGAGTTGTGGACATTGCGTTGCACATGTAAAAGAAGCATTAGAAGAAATGAGTGGGGTTGAGGTTTTAGAAGTTAATTTAGAAGGTAAAAATGCTTTAGTTAATACTGAAATTGAAGACAATGCCTTAATAGCAGCAATAGATGAAGCAGGCTATGATGTAATATCAATAGAAAAGTTATAGAAACTAAAAAATGAGCAAGTAATATTTACTGCTCATTTTTTTAGTTTAATTAATATATCATACATATCTTTTATTGTAATATTCAACTTATGTAAGTCTTCATCATCCAAAGTTGATATTTTTGTTAATAAACTATTTTTAATTTCAAGTTCTTTATTTTTTAAAAATAAATGTGCCTTTTCAGTTAACTCTATATTTATTTTTCTTCTGTCATTTGGATCTGTATATCTATAAACAAAACCCTCATTAATTAATTTATCTATTATCGGAGTCATATTTGGTTTAGATATATCTAAACATTTTGCTACATCAGATACTGACATCGATTTCTTTCGTGAAAGATAAAATATTACTTTCATATGAGAGGGAGGAATAGATACTCCTTTAACCATTTCGCTTGGATTGAATAATCTATTATGTATTTGGAATAATAGATTAAGTAAATTATCAGATATATCTTTTAGTTCATTATTATTCATATAGTCCCTCCTAAGTATTTGTAACAAATTAATTATAAACTATTTTTTTTTATTATACAACCATAATTGTTATTGACATATAATAGTTATGAAAATATAATTAATATATATTTATAACAACTTAAAAATGAAAATAGAATTTGAAAGGAGATAAATAAAATGATGAAACTGACAAAGTACTTAAAGCCATTTATCGGTTCTATCATTGCTGTACTAATATTATTATTTGTTCAAGCTGTTAGTGAATTATCATTACCAGATTATATGTCTAACATAGTAAATATTGGTATTCAGCAAGGTGGTATAGAAAATTCGGTACCGACTATAATACGTAAAAGTGAAATGGATAAGCTTTCACTATTTATAGGGGAGGATGATTTTAAATTTATACAAGATAATTATACATTATTAAATAAAGATACTCTTTCAAAGGATGAGTTTGATAAATATTTAAAAAAGTATTCAAAGATAGATGAAGAACCTTTATATGAACTTAATTCAAAAAATAAAGATACTATATCTAGATTGAATAGCATTTTTTCTAAACCAGAACTTATTGTATATGGAATTGAAAATGAAAATTTTGATACTAGCATGTTAGGAAATATGCCAAGTAATATGCCTGTACCAGCTGATACAGATCCATTTTTAATTCTTAAGAACATTCCAAAAGAACAATTAAATAGTTTAATTGATTCAATAAATGAAAAATTTGAAGAAATGCCAGAGAGTATGATAGAACAAGCATCTGTTTCATATGTTAAAAATGAGTATTCTGAAATAGGAATAAATACAGATAAATTACAAACAAACTTTATTATTATTTCTGGATTAAAAATGCTTGGAATAGCATTAATTAGCATGGCAGCTGCAGTTATTGTAGGGCTTATATCTGCAAGAATAGCAGCAGGATTAAGCAGATCATTAAGAAGTGATGTATTTAAAAAGGTTACAAGTTTTTCAAATACTGAATTTGATAAATTTTCAACTGCTTCTTTAATTACACGTAGTACAAATGATATACAACAAATTCAAATGCTTATGGTTATGCTATTTAGAATAGTTTTCTATGCACCTATACTTGGTATTGGCGGTGTATTAAAGGTATTAAGAACAGATACAAATATGACTTGGATTATAGCTGTAGGTGTAATTCTAATTTCATTACTTGTAAGTATATTATTTGGATTTGCTATGCCTAAGTTTAAAGTAGTTCAAAAGTTAGTTGATAAACTAAACTTAGTTACTAGAGAACATCTAACAGGTATGTTAGTTATTAGAGCATTTAGCACTCAAAAGCATGAAGAAAACAAGTTTGATAATGCTAATAAGGATTTAACTAAGACAAATTTATTTGTTAATAGATTAATGCAAACTATGATGCCAACTATGATGCTTATAATGAATGGATTAACACTTTTGATTGTATGGGTTGGATCTCATCAAGTAGATTTAGGTACAATGCAAGTAGGAGATATGATGGCATTTATGCAATATGCAATGCAAATAATTATGTCATTCTTAATGATTTCAATGGTTTCAATAATGTTACCTCGTGCTTCAGTATCAGCTCAACGTATTAGTGAAGTGCTATACACAGATTTAACTATAAAAGATAAAGAAAATAGTACAAAGTTTTTAGATTCTAAAAAGGGATATGTAGAATATAAGAATGTAAGCTTTAAATACCCTGGTGCAGAAGATTATGTTTTAGAGAATATTAGTTTTACTGCAAAACCTGGTGAAACTACGGCTATTATAGGAAGTACTGGTAGTGGTAAATCTACTTTAATAAATCTAATACCAAGATTTTACGATGTATCTCAAGGTGAAATCACTATTGATGGAGTTGATATAAGAGATGTAAATCAGAAATCATTAAGGGATAAGATTGGATACATCCCACAAAAAGGAGTACTTTTCTCAGGAACTATAGAAAGTAATTTAAAATATGGTTCCCCAAATGCAACTGCTGAAGATTTAGAGAAAGCTGCAGAAATTGCACAAGCATTAGAATTTATTGATAATAAGCCAGATAAATATGATACTGAAATTTCTCAAGGTGGTACAAATGTATCTGGTGGACAAAAGCAAAGATTATCTATAGCAAGAGCTTTAGTTAAGAAGCCAGAAGTATATATATTTGATGATAGTTTTTCTGCTTTAGATTTTAAGACAGATGCTGCACTTAGAAGATCAATTAAGAAAAATATTAAAAATGCAACTATGATAATTGTCGCACAAAGAATAAGTACAATAAAAGATGCAAATCAAATTGTAGTTTTAGATGAAGGAAGAGTTGTAGGAATTGGAACTCACAAAGAGCTTTTAGAAAGCTGCGAAGTTTATAAGCAAATAGCCTTATCACAACTTTCAAAGGAGGAACTTATGTCATGAGTAATAATGTAAGAAATAAAAGACATGGTGGTTTCGGTGGTCCTATGGGTGGAATGCACGGTGGTGGCGGAAAGGCTAAGGATTTTAAAGGAACCGTTAGTAAACTATTAAAATATTTAAAGCCATATAGAATTTCAATTATTATAGTATTAATATTTGCAATAGGTAGCGCTGCCTTTTCAATAATTGGGCCTAAAATATTAGGAAAAGCTACTACTAAATTATTTGAAGGTTTAGTAAGCAAAGTATCAGGAGAAGTAGGAGCTGCGATAGATTTTACTTATATAGGCAATATACTAGTGCTGTTAGCAGTGTTATATGTGGTAAGTGCAGTATTTTCATTTATCCAAGGTTTCGTAATGTCTGGGGTTTCTCAAAAGGTTTCATATAATCTTAGAAAAGAAATATCAGAAAAAATAAATCGCATGCCACTTAAATACTTTGATAAAATGACTCATGGTGAAGTTTTATCAAGAGTTACAAATGATGTCGATACAGTAAGTCATACTTTAAATCAAAGTATGTCACAAATGATAACATCTATAACAACATTAATAGGTGTACTTATAATGATGTTATCAATAAGTGTAACTATGACTTTAGCAGCAATATTAATAATACCGCTATCAGGTATATTAATAGCTTTAGTAGTTAAAAAATCACAAAAATACTTTAAAGAGCAACAAGCTTTCTTAGGTCATGTTAATGGGCATGTAGAAGAAATATATAGTGGCCATAATATAATGAAAGCTTTTAACGGAGAAAAGGCTGCTGTAGAGGAATTTGATAAATTAAACAATACTTTATATAACTCAGCATGGAAATCTCAATTTTTATCAGGAATGATGATGCCTATAATGACATTTATAGGTAATATAGGCTATGTTATGGTATCTATATTAGGAGGATATCTTGCTATTAAAAAATCAATTGAAGTTGGAGATATTCTTTCTTTTGTTCAATATATAAGAACTTTTACACAACCAATAGCTCAAACGGCTCAAATTGCAAATGTACTTCAATCTACTGCAGCTGCAGCTGAAAGAGTTTTTGAATTCTTAGAAGAAGAAGAAGAAGTTGAAGATATTAATAATCCAGTAGGTATTGATGATATTGAAGGTGAAGTTGTATTTAAAGATGTTCACTTTGGTTATAATGAAGACAAAATAATAATAAATGATTTCTCTAGCAAAATAAAACCAGGACAAAGAGTTGCTATTGTAGGTCCTACTGGTGCAGGAAAAACTACAATTGTAAAATTATTAATGAGATTCTATGAATTAAATAGTGGTGAAATTTTACTTGATAATCATAATATAAATGACTTTAAGAGAAGTGACTTAAGAAAAGTTTTCGGAATGGTACTACAAGATACATGGTTATTTAACGGAAGCATAATGGAAAATATAAGATATGGTAAATTAAATGCAACTGATGAAGAAGTAATACAAGCAGCAAAAGCAGCACATGTTCATCATTTTGTTAAGACATTACCAGATGGATATAATATGGAATTAAATGAAGATGCAAGTAATGTTTCTCAAGGACAAAAACAATTATTAACAATTGCACGTGCAATTTTAGCAGATCCTAAGATATTAATATTAGATGAAGCAACTAGTTCAGTTGACACAAGAACTGAAGTACTTATCCAAAAAGCTATGGATAACTTGATGAAGAATAGAACTAGCTTTATAATTGCCCATAGATTATCTACAATAAAAGATGCAGACTTAATTTTAGTAATGAAAGATGGAGATATTGTAGAGCAAGGTACCCATAATGAACTTTTAAGTAAAAAAGGTTTTTATGCTTCATTATACAATAGCCAATTTGAAACCGCAGAAATATCATAAATTTAAAGAGTATTACTATATTTTAGTGATACTCTTTTTTATTGTATTTAGAATACCACAGGTTCGAACTGTGGTTCCAAAAAGCTTTAAAAAGTACTTAGATAAGGTTATATATACGCATTCTACTTATTGTTATTAAGTGAATCTATCTAATCAAATATTAACCATAAGCAAAGTTGAGGACTAATTAAAAATAATATATTTATCTTTAGTAAAACAAACAAAATTATTAGTAAAATTATCGGTAAAATTATTAGTAAAAAATAAAATATTTATTGATAAATTTTACTTAGCGTGATATTATTATATTGTAAAAATAAATTAAATTTTTGATTGGGAGAGTTGTTATGAGAAACGAAATTAATGATACTTTTAAAAAGGTATTTGGAGAAAAGGAAAATTGCAAAACGTTTTTTTCACCTGGTAGAGTAAATTTAATTGGAGAGCACACTGATTATAATGGTGGAAATGTATTTCCATGTGCATTAAGCTTTGGAACTTATGGAGTTATAAGTTTAAGAAATGACAAAAAAGTAAGAATGTATTCAAGCAACTTTGAAAATATAGGTATAGTTGAATTTGATTTAGATAATATTAGTTTTGAAAAGTCTCATGATTGGGTTAATTATCCTAAAGGTGTAATCGATGTAATGAAAAAACATGGATACGATATAAATAAAGGATTTGATGTGGCTATTTATGGTAATATTCCAAATGGAGCCGGACTATCTTCTTCAGCATCTTTAGAACTTTTAATAGCAGTGATGATGGACAACCTATTTGATTTAAATATAGATATGGTAGATTTAGTAAAGTTTTCTCAAGAAGCAGAAAATAAATTTGTTGGTGTTAATTGTGGTATAATGGATCAATTTGCAATTGGAATGGGAAAGGAAAATAATGCTATACTTTTAGATTGTAACACGCTAAAATATAATTATTGTCCTGTCGAATTAAAGAATGAAATATTAGTTATTGCCAATACAAATAAAAGAAGAGGGCTAGCAGATTCTAAATATAATGAACGTAGAAGTGAATGTGAAAAAGCTTTAGAAGAATTAAAAACAAAATTAAATATAAATTCATTAGGTGAATTATCTATAGAGGATTTTGAAAATAATAAAAACTTAATAGATAGTAAAATAAGAGTCAAAAGAGCTAAACATGCAGTATATGAAAATCAAAGAACATTAATGGCTAAAGATGCCTTAGCAAAAAATGATTTAAGAACTTTTGGTAAACTTATGAATGAATCTCATATTTCTTTAAGAGATGATTATGAAGTTACAGGGATTGAATTAGATACACTAGTTGAACTAGCATGGAATCATGAAGCAACAATAGGAGCTAGGATGACTGGTGCAGGATTTGGTGGATGTACAGTTGCATTAGTAAAAAAAGATAAGGTAGAAGATTTTATAGAAAAAGTAGGGCAAGGATATAAAGATAAAATAGGATACGAAGCTAGTTTCTATATAGCAAATATAGGTGATGGAACTAGAGAAATTTAGGAGGTATAAAAAATGATATTAGTTTGTGGTGGAGCAGGTTATATAGGGAGTCATACTGTTTATCAGTTAATAGATAAGGGCGAAGAAGTAATAGTTGTAGATAATTTAGAAACTGGTCATATAGAAGCAGTAAATCCGAAAGCTAAATTCTACAATGTTGATATAAGAAATGAAGAAGATCTTGATAAGGTGTTTAAAGAAAATGATATAACAGAAGTAATTCATTTTGCAGCTAATTCCTTAGTTGGAGAAAGCATGACAAATCCTTTAAAATACTACAATAATAATGTTCATGGAACAGAAGTTTTATTAAAGGTTATGATTGCTAACAATGTTAAGAAAATTGTATTTTCTTCTACAGCTGCAACTTATGGTGAAGCTACAAAAATGCCTATAGTTGAAACAGATAGAACTGAACCAACTAATGCATATGGAGAAACAAAGCTTGCTATGGAAAAAATGATGAAATGGGCAGACATAGCACATGGCGTTAAATATGTCTCACTTAGATACTTTAATGTAGCTGGAGCACATGTAAGTGGAAGCATAGGAGAAGACCATAGTCCTGAAACTCATTTGATTCCTTTAATATTACAAGTTCCTTTAGGTAAGAGAGAATTTATATCTATTTTTGGAGATGATTATGATACAGAAGATGGTACTTGTATTAGAGATTATATTCATGTAATAGATTTAGCTAATGCTCATATTCTAGCTGTAGATTATCTAAGAAACGGAAATTCAAGTGATATATTTAATTTAGGGAATGGAAGTGGATTTTCTGTTAAAGAAATGATAGAAGCTGCCAGAAGGGTTACTGGACATGAAATACCAGCAAAGATTTGTGAAAGAAGAGCAGGGGATCCAGCTAGATTAATAGCTTCAGCTGAAAAAGCAAGAAATACTTTAAAATGGAGTCCAGAATTTAAGAGTGTTGAAGATATTATTGCTTCTGCTTGGAATTGGCATAAAAATAATCCAACAGGTTTTAATAAGTAGGTGACGATATGAATATTTATAGGGAAATCAAAAGGCTTATTCAATATGGATTGAAGCATGAGCTTTTTAATAAAGATGACGAAATATTTGTAAGAAATAGTTTATTAGATGTTTTAAATCTCGATGAATATGAAGATTTTGAAATAGAGGATGAAAATTTAAATACTCCAACTGATATACTAAGAAATATATTAGATTATGCATTTAATAAAGGAATATTAGAATCTAACTCCCCTATATATAGAGATTTGTTAGATACTAAAATTATGGGGATTTTAATGCCAAGGCCTTCCGAGGTTATACGTGAGTTTTATAATCGTTATAAAGTTTCAAAAGAAAGTGCTACATCTTACTTATATAGTATAAGTAAGGCATGTGATTATGTTAGAACAGATAGAATAGCACAAAATTTAGTATGGAAATCTAGTACAGAATATGGAGATTTAGATATAACTATAAATTTGTCAAAACCTGAAAAAGATCCTAAGGCAATTGCAGCAGCAAAAAATTTACCACCATCTAAATATCCTAAGTGCTTATTATGCAAGGAAAATGAAGGATATAGAGGTAGGGTAAATCATCCTGCAAGGCAAAATATAAGAATAGTACCAGTGGATTTAAATAATGAAAATTGGTATTTACAGTATTCACCTTATGCATATTATAATGAGCATTGCATTGTTTTTGCAGGTGATCATATACCGATGAAAATTACAAAAGATACTTTTAATAGGTTATTAGAGTTTATAGAAAAATTCCCACATTATTTTATAGGGTCTAATGCAGATTTACCTATAGTTGGAGGTTCTATTCTTACACATGATCATTACCAAGGTGGAAATTATGAATTTGCAATGGATAGAGCAGAAGATATATTTAAATTCAATTTAAATAATTACGAAAATATTGATTTATCTATTGTTAAATGGCCTTTAACTGTATTAAGATTAAAAGGAAGGAATAGATTGGAATTAAGTGATCTAGCAAATAGAATTTTATCTCACTGGAGAAATTATAGCGATTCTATTGTTGATGTATATTCTCATACAAATGAAGTTCCTCATAATACAATTACACCTATAGCTAGAAGAGATGATGAGTTTTATGTTTTAGATTTAGTGCTTAGAAATAATAGAACTAGTGAAGAGTATCCAGATGGAATTTTCCATCCTCATAAAGAACTTCATAATATTAAGAAAGAAAATATAGGTTTAATTGAAGTTTTAGGGCTTGCAGTTCTTCCGGCTAGGTTAAAGGATGAATTAGAAATCATAAAATTATCTTTAGTTAATGGAACTGATGATATTTATAGTAATGAAGAAATGAAAATTCATTTAAATTGGTATGAAGAAATAAAAAATAGCAATTCATTTATAAATAAAGAAAATGTTGATTCCATTATAGAAAAAGAAGTTGGAAAGGTATTTTCTAAAGTCCTAGAGCATTGTGGAGTATTTAAATGGAATGAAGATGGAAAAGAAGCTATGCAAAGATATATAAATAGCTTAAAAGAAGCAATTAATTAATAAAATATAAGGTGAGGCAATATTAATTTAGTTTGCCTCATCTTTAATTGTTATTAATAATTTATAGAGTTATATAAAGGTAATCGAGGTGGTTATAAATGGCGACGATAAAAGATATTGCAAGTGCTGCTGGAGTTTCTATTTCGACAGTTTCTCGTATTTTAAATTTAGATAAAACCCTAAACGTTTCTGAAGATACTAGGAAAAGAGTTTTAAGCATAGCAGAAGAAATGAATTATGTTACAATAAAAGAAAGAAAAAGTAAACTTAAAAGTCATACCATTGGGATAATATGCTCTTTTAATGAAGTTAAAGAATTAAATGATCCTTATTTTCTATCTATTAGAATGGCTATAGAAAAAAAATGTGTTGAAGAAAATATAGATTTTAAATCTTTATATTATACTAAAATATTAAACGATGATGCTTCAAAGTATAAGGGGTTAGATGGAATAATTGCTATAGGAATATTCCAAGATGATGAAATTAAAAAGCTTAGTGAATTATCTCAAAATATAGTATTTATAGATTCATCTCCTGATGAATGGGAGTTTGATTCAATAGTTGTAGACTTAAAATATGGAGTTAGAAAAGCATTAGAATATTTGTACAGTTTGGGTCATAAAGATATTGGCTATATAGGGGCTAAGGTTATTCCACATAATGATAATAATGGTGTAGAACTTGTAAATTATAGAGAAGCAACATATAAAGATTTTATGAATGAAATCGATAATCTAAATGATGATTGGATATTTAAAGGTGATTTTACACCAGAGGATGGATATAATCTTATGAGAAAAGCCTTGAAATTAGGAAATATTCCATCAGCTTTTTTTATTGCAAGTGATCCTATGGCTATAGGAGCTTATAAAGCTATACAAGAAAATGGATATAAGATTCCAGATGATATAAGTATAGTTGGATTTGATGATATTGCTACAGCTCAGTACTTATCTCCTTCATTAACAACTGTAAAGGTATTTACAGATTTTATGGGAGAAACTGCTTTAAATACTTTACTTGAAAGAATAAAAGATGAAAGAAGCCTAAGCAAAAAAATTGTATTACCAGTTAAATTAATTATTAGAGATAGTTGTAAATTAAAATAATTTTTTTGCCCTATAAGTAATATACTACTTATAGGGCTTGTTTGTATTAATAGCTAAAAAGAGGTGGGGGGGATTTAAGTGATATATAGACTTGGAATAGATGCAGGTTCAACTACAGTAAAATTAGTATTATTAGATGAAAATGATAATGTAATTTATAAGACTTATAAGAGGCACCTTACAAAAGTAAGAGAAACTATATTAGAAGAAATAAAATTAATAAAGAGCTTATTAGTGAATAATGTGATAAAAGTTTCTATAACAGGTTCATCTGGATATGGTGTTGCTAAAGATACAAATATTTCTTTTGTTCAAGAAGTTTTCGCAACAACCATTGGTGTAAAAAAATTATTTAATAATATTGATGTTGTCATTGAATTAGGTGGAGAAGATGCAAAAATAATTTATTTGACTAATGGTCTAGAAGAAAGAATGAATTCAAGCTGTGCAGGTGGAACAGGTGCTTTTATAGACCAAATGGCAAGTTTAATGGGGATAACAGTTGAAGAATTAGATAAAATTAGTTTGCAATATAATAACATATATCCAATTGCATCAAGATGTGGAGTGTTTGCAAAATCGGATGTTCAGCCTTTATTAAATCAAGGAGCAAGTAAGGCAGATATTGCTGCAAGTATTTATGAAGCAGTAGTAAATCAAACAATTGGGGGGCTTGCTCAAGGTAGAGAAATAAAGGGGAATATATTATTTTTAGGCGGTCCATTATATTTTTATAAAGGACTTAGAGAAAGGTTTATAAAAAATTTAAACTTGAAGGATGAAGAAGCAATAGTGCCTGATGATGCAGAAGTTTTTGTGGCAAGAGGAGCTGCCTTATTTGCAGATAGTGAAGATAAAACATATACATATGAAAAGTTAATTTCAAAGCTATCATATTCTAATAATATAAATATAGATATGAAAAGGGATATTAAACCTTTATTTTCTAGTAATGAAGAGTATAAGAAATTTATAGAAAGACATAATAAGGCCAAAGTATTAGATAGAGATATAAATAACTTTAAAGGTGATGTATACTTAGGGATAGATGCAGGAAGTACTACTACTAAACTTGTTCTCATAGATAAAAATGATAATATTTTATATAATTACTATGCTCATAATGAAGGAAATCCAGTTAAAGTAATAAAAGAGCAGTTAGGTTATATTTATGACAACTTTGTAGATAAAATAAATATAAAAGGAAGTTCCGTTACTGGTTATGGAGAAGAATTGATAAAAAAAGGCTTTGGAATAGATTTTGGAATAGTTGAAACACTAGCACACTATATAGCTGCAAGTAGATTTGATCCAGAAGTAGATTTTATACTTGATATTGGTGGACAAGATATAAAATGTTTTGAAATAGAAAACAAATCAATAAAAAGTATAATTTTAAATGAAGCTTGTTCTTCTGGATGTGGATCTTTTATAGAAACCTTTGCAAAAGCAATGGGATATGATGTTGAAAGTTTTTCAAAACTTGGATTATTTGCAAAGCATCCAGCAGATTTAGGATCTAGATGTACTGTTTTTATGAATTCCTCTGTAAAGCAAGCTCAGAGAGATGGAGCAACTATTGAGGATGTTTCGGCAGGACTTTCAATGAGTGTTGTTAAAAATGCATTATATAAAGTTATTAGGACTAAAAACATAGGAAAGAATGTTATAGTTCAAGGTGGAACTTTATGTAATGATGCTATTTTAAGGAGTTTAGAGCTTGAGTTAGGTCAAAATGTAATAAGATCTAATATTTCTGGATTAATGGGAGCATATGGAGCTGCTTTATATGCTAAAAGTCAAAATCTTGAAAAATCTAAAATTATAGATAAAGACAGTATTAAAAATTTTAATCATGAATCTAAAGCTGCAAAGTGTGGACTATGTACGAATAAATGTAATTTAACTATAAATACATTTACTGGTGGTAAAAAATATATATCAGGAAACAGATGTTCAAAACCAACTGGAAAATATAATGATAATAATATCCCCAATATTTATGAATATAAAAACAATAAGATTATGAAATATGCTAATAATAATGGGTCAAAAGATACTATCGGGATTCCAATGGTTTTAAATATGTATGAAAATTTACCTTTCTTTGTAAGGTTTTTTAATGAATTAGACATTAAAGTAGTTTTATCAGATGCCTCATCAAAAAGACTTTATTTAAAAGGACAACATACTATTCCATCAGATACAGCATGTTATCCCGCAAAACTTAGTCATGGACATGTTGAAAGTATTATAAGTAAAGGTATAAAAAATATTTTTTACCCTTGCATGACATATAATTTTGATGAGGGAATATCAGATAACTGTTTTAATTGCCCAGTTGTAGCATATTATCCAGAAGTTTTAAAAAATAATATTTCTAAATTAAAAGATTTTAATTATATAAGTCCTTATTTAGATTTAAATTCAAGTAAAAGTACAGTTGATAATTTATATAATTCTTTAAAGGATTTATATCCATGGATAACCAAAAGGAAAGTAAAAGTAGCTTATGAAAGAGCAATTGAAGAATATGAACAATATAAATTAGATATTTTAGAAAAAGGAAAGTCTGCAATTAAATATGCTAGAGACAATAATTTATTAATTGTCGTTTTAGCTGGAAGACCATATCACGTAGACAAAGAAATAAATCATGGAATAGATAAAATGATGAATTCTTTAGGATTAGTAATATTAACTGAAGATTCTATACCAATTGACAAAAATAATAGAGAAGTAAAAATGTTAAATCAATGGACATATCAAGCGAGATTATTTAATGCAGCAAAGTTCGTAGCAAATAATGACGATATGCAATTAGTTCAATTAGTTTCATTTGGATGTGGAACAGATGCAATAACTGCTGATGAAACTAAAAGAGTTTTGGAAAGTAATGGTAAATTATACACTCAATTAAAAATAGATGAAACTAGTAATTTAGGCGCAGCAAAAATTAGAATAAGAAGTATGGTTGAAGCAATTAAAAGTAGGTGAGAACAATGAATTATGAATATAAAGTTTTTACAAAAGAAATGAAGGAAAATTATAAAATTTTAGCACCCAATATGCTACCAATTCATTTTAGAATATTAGATAAAATTTTAAAAGATTATGGTTTTGATATAGAGTTTTTAGAAGATGATGTATCTAAAATAATAGATTCAGGTCTTAAATATTCAAATAACGATATATGTTATCCAGCCATGATAGTAATTGGACAATTTATTTCAGCTTTACAAAGTGGCAAATATGATATAAACAAAACTGCTTTACTTATGTCGCAAACAGGGGGAGGATGCAGGGCTTCTAATTATATCCATTTAATTAGAAAAGCTTTAGAAAATAGTGGTTTTGGTAATGTACCAGCTATTGGTTTAAGTTTGACAGGAATTGAAAAACATCCAGGATTAAAATTAAGCCCATCAGTTATTTTGAAAGCTGTTTATGCAGTATTATATGGTGATTTAATAATGTGTTTATATAATAAAGTTAAGCCTTATGAAATTAATCATGGAGAAACAGATAAAACCTTAGAAGAAATGATAAATTATTTAAATGAAAAATTTTCAGGGATAAAATATATGAGTATTTCTAAAATTTCAAAAGTAATAATAAAAACTTTTGATAAAATTAGTATAAATAAGAAAGAAAAAATAAAAGTAGGAATTGTTGGAGAAATATATATGAAATACTCAAGGATGGGAAATAACCATTTAGAAGAATTCTTAATCAAAGAAGACGCAGAAGTCGTACAATCTGGACTTATGGATTTTGTTAATTACTGTATTTTAAATACAATAATAGATTATAAGTTATATAAAAGAGGATTTATAAAATCTAAATTAGCTAAGGTAGCTTATAAATTAATTTTAAGCCTTCAAAGAAAAATAAATAAAAATATAGAAAACTATTCAAAATTTGAAGCACCTACAGATTTTGATGAAGTTAGAAAAATGGCGGATGGTTATATAGGTTATGGAGTAAAAATGGGTGAAGGATGGTTATTAGTTGCGAATATGCTAGAACTTATAAATACAGGTGCTAAAAATATAATTTGTGCTGAACCTTTTGGTTGTTTGCCTAATCATATAGTAGGAAGAGGAGCTATTAGAAAAATACTAGATAAGAATCCTGATGCTAATATAGTTGTTATAGACTATGACCCATCACAATCGCAAATAAATCAGGAAAATAGAATTAAATTAATGCTATCAAATGCAAAGCTAAATGTTTACTTATAATTTAAAAACTATTTACAAATAAGCTATATCTATAAGTTATTATAATAGATATAGCTTTTATTTTGCATATATAATGATGTAGATTATACAAAAAATGATGATAAAAATAAATTTATATAGTATACTTATTTTGAATAATTTATGAATAACCATTAGTATGGTAGAGGGGAAAAAAGATGACTAAAAATAAACACTTTTTTGTGATAAATCCTGAAGCAGGTAAAGTTAATGTTTCAGAAAAAATAAGTAATGATATAAATGAAATATTTAAAGATTCATCTGAAGAATATACAATTTATATAACAAAAGGTAAAAATGATGCTACTAATTATGCAAAGAAAATATGTGAAAGTGAAGAAGGAAACTTAAAGTTTTATGCTTGTGGAGGAGATGGAACTTTAAATGAAGTAATTAACGGAATTATTGGTTATGAAAATGTAAGTGTTTCAGTTATTCCATATGGGACAGGCAATGATTTTGTAAGGAATTTTGAATCTGAAATAAATTTTTATGATATAAATATGCATATAGAGTCAAATATTAAAGAAGTTGACTTATTAAAGGTAAATGGACTTTATTCTGTGAATTTATGTAATATAGGTTTTGATGCAAAAGTTGCAGAAAATATGGTTAAATTCAAAAGATTTCCGCTTATAAGTGGACAAGGCGCCTATACACTTTCAGTATTTTATTCATTATTTCACAAGATGTATAATACATTTGATATAATGATAGATGGATCCGAATCAATTCATGGTGATTTTTTATTGTGTGCCGTTGCCAATGGAAAATCTTATGGAGGCGGTTATATGGGAGCTCCATTAGCAGAAGTTAATGATGGTTTGATAGATTTATGTATTATTAAAAAAGTTTCAAGATTAAAGTTAGTAAAATTAATAAAACTTTACAAAGAAGGAAAACATCTTGAAAGTGATGAATTAAAGGAATATGTTATTTATAAAAAATGTAAAAGTGTAAATATAAAATCTAAAGAAAAGTTTACAATATGTGTTGATGGAGAAATTTTTACTAATGACAATTTAAGTATTTCTCTTGAAAGTAAAGTAATTAAATTTCTTATACCAAATAAAGAAATAGATGCGGAAATAAATTTGATATAAAAGTGAGGGATATTTTTGAGGAGCTTTATAGAATTTAAAGACGTTAAAAAAACATATAAAATGGGTGAAGTAAATATTGATGCATTAAGCGGAGTATCATTTAATATTGAAAAAGGTGAATTTGTAATAGTAGCAGGTGCAAGTGGAGCAGGTAAAAGTACTATTCTAAATATTTTAGGTGGTATGGATACTGCAACTTCCGGAGATATTATAGTAGATAATAATAAAGTGAGTGAATATTCTGAAAAAGAACTTATCACATACAGGCGTTACGATATTGGGTTTGTATTTCAGTTTTACAACTTAGTACAAAATCTCACAGCTTTAGAAAATGTTGAACTTGCTACTCAAATTTGCAAAAATCCTTTAAATCCTTCGGATATTTTAAATGCAGTTGGACTAGAAAATCGAAAAGATAATTTTCCAGCTCAACTTTCAGGTGGAGAGCAGCAACGTGTTGCTATAGCAAGAGCTTTAGCTAAAAATCCAAAATTACTTTTGTGTGATGAGCCAACTGGTGCTTTAGATTATAATACTGGAAAAGCAATATTAAAATTGTTACAAGATACTTGTAGAAAATATAATATGACAGTTGTTATAATAACACATAATCTTGCGTTAACTCCTATGGGAGATAAGGTTATAAAAGTAAAAAATGGAATGATTGAAAGTATTACATTAAACGAAAATCCTATTCCAGTGGAAAGGATTGAATGGTAATGTTTAAAAATGCTTTTATGAAAGATGTTATTGGAGACATTAAAAAGTCAAAAGGAAGATTTTTTTCTATATTTGCAATAATAGCATTAGGAGTTGCTTTCTTTTCAGGTATAAAAGTATCTCCTGTTGATATGAAAAGAACAGCAGACAAGTATTATGATGATTATAATTTTATGGATTTAACTTTATACTCTACTTTAGGATTTACAGATGATGATATAGCTGAGTTAAGTAAAGTTAATGGTGTTTTAGATGTATTTCCTACTTATTCATTAGATGCTATAACTACTATAGATTCTTCAGAAAATGTATTAAAAGTTATGGGAATACCTTTAAATAGTGATAGCTATGTAAATAAATATAAATTAATTGAAGGAAAGCTTCCGGAAAACCCAAATGAATGTGTTTTAGAAGCTGGAAAGTTAGAATCTTTAAAATTATCTATAGGAAGTAAAATAAAGCTTGAATCTGGGACAAGTGAATTATTAAGTGATAAATTAGAAATTGTTGAATATGAAGTTGTAGGTAAAGTACAAACTCCTTATTATTTATCCTTTGAAAAAGGTACATCGAGTATAGGATCAGGGAAAATATCTAGTTTTATTGTTATTCCACAAGAAAATTTTAAAATACCAGCATATACTGAGGCATATGTAACAGTAGATGGTGCTAAAAAGTTAAATTCATATTCAGATAAATATTTTAATTTAATTGACAATGTAAGATATCCCTTAGAAGAGCTAGGTGAGGATAGAGCTAGCATTAGATATAATGAAATAGTTAGTGAAGCAAATAAGAAAATAATTGAAGGTAAAGAGGAACTAGAGAATCAAAAAATTAAAGGTAAAGAAGAATTAGATAAGGCTAAGAAAAAACTAGAAGAGTCAGAAATTGCTTTAAAGGATGGGGAAAGTGAACTAGCAAAAAAAGAAAATGAATTTAATGTTTCAATTATGAAAGCTGAAAATCAAATTTCTTTGTCAGAATATACAATAAGCGATGGTAAAGTTGCCTTAGAATCTGCAAAAAATGCTTTTCAAGCTGAAAAGTTAAATGCAGAAAAACAAATGGATATTGCTAAAAGCACTCTTTTAACATTGAATGATACTAAAACAAGCCTAAATGAAGAAATTACTAAAGTAAAATTAGCTTTAAAAGTTCCTAATATTTCAGAAGAAGAAAAAAATAAGCTAAATATTCAACTAGAAGTTTTAACTAGAAGCATGGATGAATTAGTTAAGGGTATAGAATATATCAGTAATGAAATTCAAAGTGGAGAAGAAAAGTTAAGATTAGCAGAAAGTGAAATTACAAATAAAGAAAATGAATTAATAAATGGTGAAAAACTTTTAAATGAAAAGAAAATCCAATTAGAAGTTTCTAAAAATGAAGCAGTTAATCAATTTGAAAGTTCAAAGCTACAATTAGAAAATGGAAAAAATGAACTACAAAAAGGAAAAGAGGAGTACGAAAAATCTAAAGAAACCTTTGAAAGAGAAATTGCTTCTGCTGAAGCAAAAATTAAAAAGGCAGAAAATGATGTAAAAAGTATTGAAGAACCTAGTTGGTATATATTAGACAGAAATAGTCATTATTCATATGTAGATTATAAAAATAATGCTGATAGTATAGATAAATTAGCTAGGATATTTCCAGTATTCTTCTTTTTAGTTGCTGCTTTAATATGTTTAACAACAATGACTAGAATGGTAGATGAACAAAGAATAAATATAGGAACTTTAAAAGCTTTAGGATATTCAAAATCTAAAATTGTATCAAAGTATCTAATATATTCTTTCTTAGCTAGTTTTTTAGGTAGTATAGTAGGACTTGCAATAGGATTAACTGTATTTCCAATAGTAGTTTTTGATGCCTATGGTATTATGTACACTTTACCTAAAGTTGAATTAGAATTTAATATACCAATAGCAATTTCTATAACTGTAATAGCTATCTTAGTAACTACTTTATCTTCATTCTTTGCATGCTACAAAGAGTTATCAGAAACTCCGTCAGCTCTTATGAGGCCTAAAGCTCCTAAGAATGGGAAAAGAATACTAGTTGAAAGAGTTAATTTCATTTGGAGTAAATTAAGCTTTATCGGTAAAGTAACAGTAAGAAATATATTTAGATATAAGAAGAGATTCTTTATGACTGTTTTTGGTATTGCTGGATGTACAGCTTTAATTGTCACTGGCTTTGGAATAAAAGATTCAATAAAGACTATAGTTGATAAGCAATATGGAGATATATTTAAATATAACTTAACTATAAATATAGATAAAGATGCAAGTGATTTAGAAAAACAAGATATTTTTTCAGATATAAGTAGTTTGAAAGAGGTAGATAAACTACTAATGGTACAATCAGAAAGTGCTAAAATAGTTACTGATGACGGAGATAAAGATATTTATATAATAGTTCCTGAGTCCTTAGATAAATTTGATCAGTTTATAAACCTAAAAAACAGATTATCTAAAGAAGAGATTAAGTTAAAAAACGATGGAGTTATATTATCAGAAAAAGCTGCAAAGAAAGCAAATGTTAAACTTGGTGATGAAGTAAAAATTAAAGTTAATAATAGAGAAATTTTAATGAACGTTTCTGGGATTGCAGAAAATTATACATTTAATTATGTATATATGTCTTCTAAATATTATAAAGAAAAATTTGATATTAACAGTAATTATAATTCTATTTTAGTTAATACCTCTATAATAGAAGATGAAGATAAGTTTTCAAAGACAATTATGGAGAAACCTATAGTTAAAAGCGTATCATTTAATGCTGGTATAAAAGATAATTTTGACAATACGATTAAAAGCTTAAATTATGTTGTTTTAGTAATGATAGTATCTGCAGGAGCATTAGCTTTCGTTGTTCTTTATAATCTAACTAATGTAAATATAAGTGAGAGAATGAGAGAAATTGCCACAATAAAAGTATTAGGCTTTTATGATAATGAAGTATCTGCATATATTTATCGAGAAAATATAATATTGACTTTATTTGGTATTGTTTTCGGTGAATTTTTAGGAATATTCCTACATAGATTCATAATGGTTACAGTAGAAATGGATAATATTATGTTTGGAAGGAATATTGATTTATTAAGCTTCTTAATTTCAGCATTACTTACAATAATATTTGCAGTACTTGTTAATATTGTTATGTATTATAAATTAAAAAAAGTAGAAATGATAGAATCATTAAAATCAGTTGATTAATAAAAACAAGATAGAAGAACACTCTTCTATCTTATTTTTATTGACTTATATAAAAGAACCATTTTTATTGCAAGGTATATACTATATTATGTATATAAATCTTAGGAGAAATGTTTATGTCATATAGTGAAATTTATGAGAAAATTGGTTTTAAAAGAGAGATGGAAAGGTTAGAAAAGCAGGCATATTTGGGTTTCGAAAAAGAAATGAGGATGTTAAAATTATTAGGAGTAAAAGAAGATAGTGATATTTTAGAAGTCGGAAGTGGGCCAGGTTTTTTTACAAAGATATTATTAGATAATTTTAGTAAATGTGAAGTTACTGCATTAGATAATGATGAAAAACTTCTTGAATTTGCTTATAGTAATCTTAGTAAAGAATATGGTAATAGAGTTAACTTCGTAATTGATGATATTACAAATACTTCTATACCAGATAATTATTATGAATGTGTTATTGCTAGATTTGTTTTTCAACATCTTAATAATCCAATTTCGGCACTAAAAGAAATATATAGGATTCTTAAACCCGGAGGGAAATTAATTATAATTGATATTGATAGTGAACTATGGGGGCTAACATATCCTAAAAATAATTTAATTAAAGCATTAAATGATAATTTATCAAAGTTTCAATCTAGTTTAAATGGTAATAGAGAAATTGGAAGAGTACTTATAACTCTTTTAAAATCATTAGGATTTATAAATTACGATATTGAAGCTATAATAAATCATAGTGATATTTTAGGAAAAGACAATTTTAGATATAAAATAAATAGCAGTATGGTAAGTGATTCAAAATTATCAAAAATCTTAGAGGAATATAATAACTTCTTTAATTTAAGTTATTCTTCAGTTATGCTATTAAAGCTTTTCTTTTATGGCGAAAAGCCTAAAGAGGTTAGAAAAACTAAAAAAAATAATGAGCTTAATATAAAAGATAAAGAATCTGAAAATAAATAACATTAGATTAAGTATTAATGGTAGTATTCCCATTATATACTCCTTTAATACTATGCTATAAGAGTAGTATAATTAATTAATGATTAATTTGTATTCTTAGGAGGGGAATGGTTTTGTACTACACTGGAAATTTAGATCTACTAGAGTGTGGATATATAGGTAATTATATTACGAAATTTGAGGATAATAAGATATACTCTAGTTTTTACTTAAAGGAAGAAAACATTAATTTAAAATATATACAAGAAAAATCTATTGTTGAAATGAAAGCTAATTCTATAAAAATAAATGGACAAGTAGTGCTTGTAATACTATTTAGATTTGCTGGAAGTAATAAGTTTATTTATGGACGTATATATAATAAGAATTCCGACTTAGATAAAGAACATCTTCAAATGTTAGTATTTCAAGATACAATACCTATATGTTTTGTAGATTCTAATAATAAAATCATTGCCACAACTTTAGTTGAAAATGATTTAAGGAACTCAATTAAAGATTATATTATAAAAAAAAGAGTTAAATATAGCCCTTCCTATGATTTTGAAGATAGGAAATGTAAATTAAAGGAGTTATGGATGAATGCATAATGAGAAGTGGCAAAAGCCACTTCTTTTTGTTATAATTAAAGTTAGTTTATATTTTGCAAAGCAATGTATAAGATGAAGGAATGAAAAAATTAAAGAATGAAAAAATTGAGGTGGTTTTGCTATGCAAAATCTGAAATATAAAAGTGAAAAGTACTTTTAATAGGAAATCTTTGAAATTTCTTATTAATTTTTCATAATTCAATATAGTTGAATCATATCCTTAATATTTTCACTTTTCACTTTTTCAATCTTTCACTATTTCGTTATTATATAAGGTGAGAATTATGATTAAACAAGTTTTATTAGAAAAATTTAATAAAGATACATCAGGTAAAAATAATTTAGGTGGAAAGAGAATTTTAGAAAATGATTTAATTTCTAATTTTGAAGTAAAATGTGATGATGATTTGGTTTATATAGATTCTAAGATTATATCGGAAAATTTTTTTAATGAGTACAACTCTAAAATGGAAATAGATATAAATACTAAAAATGTAATATCAACTTTTTGTAGCTGTGATGACTTTGAAAGAAATGAATTGCGTAAACATAATTATTGTTGTAAACATCTATTTGCAAGCTTTTATAAATTTTTAAATGAATTAGATGATATTGAAGAAGTTAAAGCTAAATTTAACGATTCAGTTTTAAATAAGATTATTTTTAAAAATAAAAAAGATAATATATTAGATTTGCTTTTAGAAGAAGAAAACAAAGATGAGATTAAAATAGAAGTTTATATAAACAAACAAGGTCTAAAGAATAAATTAGCAGCAGAATTTAAAATAGGATTAAAAGGATTATCCTCAAATAGATTATATGTTGTTAAAGATATAAACCAATTTTTAACTTCATATTATAATAAGCTACCAATTAAATATGGCAAAGACTTTAATTTTGACCTAAGATATCAAAGGCTAGGTATAAAGGAAAAGAAAATAATAGATTTTATTGAAAAAGTGAAAGATATAGAATCAGTTTCATCAAATTTTATGAGAAGGCAAGATAAATATATAGATGGAAAGATGTTAATACTTCCTGATTTTTTGATAAGAGAATTTTTTGAAACTGTTTCAAAGAACAGAGTTTATTTAAATGAAGGTTTTTTTTATAAGCCTGTAGAAACTGAAATTATTTTTAATAAACCAGATATAAAAATATCTTTAAAGGAATTTGAAAAAGAATATTTATTAGCTTTAGAAGATGGAATACCAGAAAAGGTTGATAAAAAGGGAACTGTATTTTTATATGGAAGTAGCATTTACTTACCAAGAATAGAGTATTGTTATGATATATCAGCATATTTAAACATATTCAATAATACAAGATCAATTTCATTAGATAAGGATGAGGAAATAAGAATTTTATCCAAGTTATTACCTAAACTTTATACACTATCTAATGATGTAAGTATTAATAAGCCTATAAAAAACAAAATTGTAAAAGAAAATGTTGAATTTAAGTTTTATTTTGATAAGGTTAATAAGGATGTAACATTAATTCTAAAAGTTAAATATGGAGAACATGAATTCAATATATTTCATGAATATAAAAATAAAATTATATATAGAGATTTAAATAAAGAAAGAGAAGTTATGTCCTTTATAAGATCCCTTGGTTTTGAAGCTTCAGGAGATAAATTTTATTTATTACTTGGGGATGATTATTTATTTAAATTCTTTAAATATGATATTGAAAAGCTTCAAAATGTTGGAGAAGTTTTTTATTCACAAAACTTTAAAATGATAAAACAAATCAACAGTAAAAATATAATAGGTAATATACAAAGCGGTAAATTTGATTATTTTGAATTAAAATTTAAAATTGACAATATACCAGAAAATGAAGTTAAAGATATAATATTAGCACTTAGAGATAATCTTAAGTATTTTAAACTTAAAAATGGTGAGTTTTTAGATTTAGAAGAAATAGAACTTAAAAACTTTTTAAATTTACTAGATGTATTATCTTTAGAAAATGATATAGAAAATGATAGCATTTTATTTAGTAAAAATAAAGCTTTATATATAGATAATTTTATTAAGGAAAATAATATTAGATATATAAAAGGGAAAAAGGAATTATCACAAATTCAAAAGAAAATAAGAGATGTAAATAAGCTAACATTTAAAGAACCATTGGAGTTACTTGCAGAGCTTAGATCTTATCAAAAAGAAGGTTATAATTGGCTTAAAACTATGGATTACTTAGGCTTTGGTGGAATTTTAGGCGATGAGATGGGGCTAGGAAAAACAATTCAAGCAATAACATTTATATTATCAAGCTTACCATCGAAAACATTAATTGTTGCACCAACATCATTAATTTATAATTGGAGTAGTGAAATAGAAAAATTTGCGCCAACTATTAAATATGCAGTTGTAAATGGTCCTAAAGATGAAAGAGTTAAAATTTTAAATAATATTGAAAAATATGATGTAATAATTACTACTTATAATTTAATAAAAAGAGATTTAGATGAATATGAAAAAATACAATTTGAGTATTGTTTTATAGATGAAGCACAATTTATTAAAAACAGTAATTCTCAAAACTCAATATCTGTAAAAAAAATAAAGGCATATAGAAAATTTGCTTTAACTGGTACTCCAGTTGAAAATTCATTGATGGAATTATGGTCAATTTTTGACTTTATAATGCCTGGCTATCTTTTTGATGAAAAAAGATTTAGCGTAAGGTATCATAAGAAGTTAAATGAATCAGAAGAAGTTTTAGAAGAGTTAAATAAACTTATTAAGCCTTTTATATTAAGAAGATATAAAAAGGATGTAATAAAAGAGCTACCTCAAAAGATAGAAAAGAAATTACTAGTATCTATGTCGGAAGAACAGGAAAAAGTATATTCTATTTATGCAGATCATGCTAAGAGCTTAATTGAAAAGAAAATTAAGGATGATGATATAAAAACGAGTAAAATAGAAATCTTATCTTATATAACTAAATTAAGACAGCTATGCCTTGATCCATCTGTATTGATAAATGATTATGTAGGTACCAGTGGTAAAGTAGATGCTCTTATTGAAATTCTACAGCAAGGTATAGAGGAAGGACATAAAATATTAGTATTTTCACAATTTACTTCAGTTTTAAAAAATATTGCTAATAAATTAAGTTCAGAGAAGATTTTATATAGTTATTTAGATGGATCAATACCATCAGAAAAGAGGTTAGAACTTGTAAATGAGTTTAATGAAGGAGTAAATTCTGTGTTTTTAATAAGTTTAAAAGCGGGGGGAACTGGATTAAACTTAACATCATCAGATATAGTAATACACTTTGATCCTTGGTGGAATCCTGCTGTTGAAGATCAAGCTACTGATAGGGCTCATAGATTTGGTCAAACTAACATAGTAGAAGTAATTAAGTTAATTGCAAAGAATTCAATAGAAGAAAAAATAATTGATCTTCAGGATGAAAAGAGAAAACTAATAGAAAAGATAATTGACAATGAGAATGATATGTCAAGCATAAATACATTAAGCGAGGAAGATATATTAAGTCTTTTCTCAATTAATTAATTGTTAAATCAATTTATTTATAATAAATAATATAACAAGAAAAATTATTTTATGTTAGTTAATAATAAAATGACAAGCAAAGTGAAAATATACATTTTAGAGTTATTAAGAGATTTATTATTAGAGAAGTTTATAAAGAGTTTCTAAGAATATGCTGCTATAGCATGTTCTTTTTTTTATGAGTTATTATATTGATATTAAATTTACAAAACATTTAGTACAGGCTAATTTAATAGAATATCCATATTAAAATTGGGAAACATAGTATTGAAGTAATTTTCGGAGGGATAAATATGTTTAAACATGAAAAATCATTATTACATGAAGTAAAAGTAGAAAGACCTAATCCTCAATACGCTGTATTATTACAAGAGCAGTTAGGAGGAGCTAATGGGGAATTAAAAGCAGCAATGCAATACATCTCACAAAGTTTTAGAATAAAAGATCAAGAGATAAAAGACTTATTCCTTGATATTGCTGCAGAAGAATTAAGTCATATGGAAATGGTAGCAACAACTATTAATTTATTAAATGGTCATGATGTAGATTATAAGAAGGTAGTTTCGGGGGAAATTCAAGGGCATGTTTTAGGTGGATTATCACCATTATTAATTAATTCGTCTGGATATTCATGGACTTCTGATTATGTATCATGTACAGGAGATTTAGTTGCGGATTTACTTTCCAATATTGCATCTGAGCAAAGAGCTAAAGTTGTATATGAATACTTGTATCGTCAAATTGAAGATAAAGAAGTAAGGGCAACTATTGATTTTCTATTAAATAGAGAAGAAGCTCATAATGCTTTATTTAGAGAAGCACTTAACAAAGTTCAAGGAACTGGATCAAATAGAGATTTTGGTGTTACTGAAGATTCTAAGCTTTATTTTGATTTATCAACTCCAGGACCAGAACATAAAGCACCAGATCCAACAGCACCTTCTTTTAATGATCCAAGAAAATAAATAATATAAAGGAGAATTATCATGCAATTAGCTTCAAACGAATTAAATCAATTAAGTGAATTAATAATGAGCTGTGTCAATTCAATAACATCTATGGGATTATTTAAGAATATGGTTCAAGATCCAGAACTTAAGAGTATATTAGAAACTCATTTACCAGTCCATATTCAAGATTATAATATAAAGGTGGAATATGTTAAAAATTCAACTACACCTACACAAAAATTAAATGTACCAGCATTGAAGAAAACTCTACAAGACTTTACGAAGGCGCCAGTAAATATGACTCAACCTACAACTCCTAATACAAATGCTACAACATTAAATGATAGAGAAATTGCAACATCATATCTTTTAACATTAAAAAGAGCAGGTAGAGAATATGCATGGAGTGCTATGGAAGCAAGTAATCCAGATTTAAGAGAATTTTTAAAAGATGCATTTACTATGAGTTGTAATCATGCTTATGAAGTATGGCAATGGATGGTGAAAAAAGGTTATTATCCACTATGTCCAGCGCCACAAGATGAAATAACCAAAATAGGTAATACTTATAATGAAGTTACCAATCAGCAATAGATTAATTGATCAATATAAAAAGAATATGGCTTCAAGTCATATTCTTTTTTATTACATAAATAATAAAGTTTCGCTTATATATAGAGTATTTTGATTTTAGTTATAAATTTTAAATATACTTATTTTGATGATAAATATATGATATATTTATATATAAGTAAAATTTATAAAAGGAGGAAGTAATATGCCATTAAAGGAAAAAGTTGAAGAACTTAAAGATTATTTAAGTAAATATGAAAAATTAGTACAAGCAATGAATTTAGTTTACTGGGATATGAGAACTAACATGCCAATTAAGGCAGGAGAGTCTAGATCAAAAGTTTTAGAGTATTTGTCAGGGGAAAGCTTTAATATGATTACTAGTCCTAAAGTAGAGGAATTTATAAAGGATTTATCACAATATAAAAATGAAATGAATCATACTGAAGTTAGAATGCTAGAAGAGCTTGAAAGAAATTATAATGAAACTAAAAAAATACCTCAAGATAGATATGTAGCTTATGTTGGTATCTGCAGCAATTCAGAATTAGCTTGGGAAAAAGCTAAAGATGCTAATAATTTTGAAATATTCAAACCTCATTTAGAGAAAGTTGTTGAGTTTCAAAAAGAATTTATTAATTATTGGGGATTTAAGCATGATAAGTATGACACCCTTTTAGATAAATATGAATTAGGATTAACTACTGAAAAATTAGATAAAATATTTGCTGAACTAAGAGATGGAATAATAGAGGTATTAAACAGTATTAAAGCTAGCAATAAAAAGATAAATCGTGATTTTTTATATGGTAAATTTGATACAAATAAACAAAAAGATCTATCATTATATATTTTAAATAAATTGGGATTTGATTTAAAAGCTGGTAGATTAGACGAAAGTGTTCATCCGTTTACAACAAACTTTGGAAATAGAGATGTAAGATTGACTACTAATTATCATGAAGATGAATTTGCATCAGCTTTATTTAGTACTATTCATGAAGGTGGTCATGGTATTTATGAACAAAATATAAGTGATGACCTAGAATCTACTGGACTTCAATCTGGAGCTTCTATGGCAATACATGAATCGCAATCAAGATTTTACGAAAATATATTAGGTAGAAGTAAGGAGTTTTGTTCATATTTGTTACCTATAGCTAAAGAATATTTTGAAGATTTTAAAAATGTTACTTTAGATGAGTTTTATGAAGCTATGAATTATGTTGAACCTTCATTAATTAGAACTGAAGCAGATGAATTAACATATGGACTTCATATTATAATAAGATATGAAATAGAAAAAGAATTAATTAATGGAAGAATAGGCGTAGATGACCTTAAAGAGTTATGGAATAAAAAATATAAGGAATATTTAGGAATTGAACCTAAAAATGATAGTGAAGGAATACTTCAAGATATGCATTGGTCAGATGGGTCTTTTGGATATTTTCCAAGTTATGCATTAGGAAATTTATACGGAGCTCAAATGTTCCATAAACTTTTAGAAGAAAATCCAAATATAATGGAAGAAGTTAAAAATGGTAATTTTACTGAAATATTTAATTGGTTAAAAGAAAAAGTTCATGTACATGGTTCATTATATACTCCTGAAGAACTTATAAAGAATATAACTGGAGAAGAACTTAATTCAAAATATTTTATAGATTATTTAAAAAATAAGTATTATAGAATATATGATGTAAGATAATATTTTAATTAAGGAGCAGCCTTAGAATTCTATTTAATATAAAATTCATTCAATTTAAAGTAAGCTTTATTGTCTTAAAAAAGTTAATATCTTATTTTTATAAAGGGGCTCGCGTTTCGCGAGCCCCTTTTAAACCATTGATTTTACTTACTTAAAGATGTTTTTATATATCCCCTTTTTAAATGAATTTATATTTTATAAGTTATAAGAAAAAGTAATATTAAGCTAAGTAATAATTAATAGAAACATATTAGAATAAAGTTAATTTCATAAATAAGATGGTATAATATATACTATAACATTATAAATAGAATTAAAAATGGAGTATTTCAATGGGAAAATTTAAAGAGTTATATATTAAATATTCAAATTTAGATGAAGAAACAAAAAAAATTATAAATTCTTATCCTCAAGAGTTTATTTCAGATAGAAATAATATAAGAGTATCATTATTAGAATATATTCTAAAGTCTAACAAATATATATACGAGCTTAAAGCAATTAATGGGACTGCACATCTTTGGACATGGAGTGATTTTAGGAGCGAATCAAAAGGAAGAGTGCTTAGCTATAAAACTGAATCTAACATAGTATTAAGTCAACTTCTTGAGTTTTATACTGATATAGATATAGATTTACTAAATAAATATGGTTTAGAAATAATTAAAAGGATAAATTGAATTTATTAGGAATACAATAAAATTTTAAAGTAATAGACCATAAATTGCTGAATTAAAACACTCTTAGGATAAACACCCTAATTGTAATATATTGGCATAGATTAATTTAGAATAAATTGATATAATTATATATGCAAATGAAAAAAATTATTAATTAGGTGATTATGTGGAAGTAAAATACAAAAATACAGTAGAGGATTTAATAGAGTTGAATTTTTATCTAAATATGAAGTTAAAGGATAGAAGGTTAAAAAATTATTTTTTCAAATATGGATATATATTAATAATATTACCTGCTTTCTTGTGGTATTTTAATTATAACTATGAAAATTTATATATATTTTCGATTTTTGCAATAATTTTAAGTATATTATGGTTAACTTTTGTACCTATTATCATTAAAGTTGAATTAAAGCATAAATTAGAAAAAAATTATATAACTAATGAATATTTATATAGTAAAAGAGTATTAAAGATAAAAAATGATAAAATTGTTATGTTTAAAAATGATAATAAATCTGAATTAAGTTTTCAAGATATATCAAATGTAATAATTTACAAAAAAAGAATTCTAATATTTGAGGAAAATTTTAATATTTTCGCAATAGTACCTATAAAATCATTTTCCAACGATTGTGAAAAAAACAAATTCTTAAATGCCATAAAAAAGAATTTATGTTAAAGTAAGATTTAATGTAAATTCTTTTTATTTTATTAACATAATTATGATATGGAAAAAATTAATTGCAATTGAATTATTGATGAACTTTATAAATATAAATGCATTAAATAAAATTATTTCCTGGAAAATATTGTAATTAACGATAGGATTTATTGAATAATATCCTAAAGTAAGTATTATATAGCAATTTAAAACATATAGAATTTAGAACAACAGTATCTATTATTGAATTTAAGTATGATGAGATGGAGAAATGAAAATCTATTAGAAAATTACCAAATTTTTAAAGTTAGTATAAAATCTAATAAATTAACGGATATTGCATTAATGGAATAACATATTAAAAGTTACTTTATATATTTTAATAATATCTATTTTAAGGAAGGCGTATTTACTGAATTAAAATAAAATATGAGTAAAAAAGCTAGAGGTTGAGCCTCTAGCATAATATATACTAGCAATTTATGTAGTATCAATATAGATTAAAATACTTAAATCATAATTAATATTGCTAATATAGTACATATCTTTTGAACAGTTACTTTATTTCCGAAAAGAGTTCATGTATATTTCCATCAGGATCTGCAAATAGCGCAGTTCTTTGATTTAAAGCCATTGTTTTAGGTTTATGAATTGGAGTTGCCCCTTTAGAAATTAATTTATTAAAAGTCTCATCTACTTCATCAGGAGTTTTACATGAAAAAGACAACTCAAAAGATTGACCACAAGCTTTATCCTTATATTCATTATTGTAATCGTACATAACTTCACGTGAGCAAAGAGCAAATTTAACTCCTTCATTTTCAAATTCTACATAATTTCCAAGATCACTTTTAATAGTAAATCCAAGAGCACTATTATAAAAATCCTTCATTAAGTTTACATTATTTGTCCAAATTGTAATTAGATTAAGTTTTGTTTTTATCATTATACCCTCCAATCTTAAAGTCTCTATATAATGTAAAGAGAGTCTAAGTTTATTACTACATAAGATAATTATACATAAATAGTAAAAAATGTAAATTAAAAAATGAAAATTTATAAAAAATGTTATTAATTTCTATAAGCGTAATTAATAACAAGATTAATTTAAAAATTACTTAGGTCTTAAATAAGACAATTCTATTGAATGAAACATAAAAAAAATCTATTATACATAGGAAGGAGTGGATATTTTATGAAAGAAAAAAGTTTGCAAGCACACGAAATGTGGAAAGGAAAAATAGAAGTTATAAGTAGGTGTCCTGTAAAAAATAATGAAGATTTAACAATTGCATATACCCCAGGTGTATCATATCCGTGTCTAGAAATTGAAAAGGATAAAGATGCTTCATATAAATACACGAGAAGATCTAATTTAGTTGGTGTAATTACTGATGGAAGTGCTGTATTAGGACTAGGTAATATTGGATCTTTAGCTGCAATGCCTGTTATGGAAGGAAAATGTGTATTATTTAAAGAATTTGCTGGTGTAGATGCTTTTCCTATTTGTATTAACAATAATGATGTTGATGTATTAGTAAATACTATAAAACTAATAGAAGGTAGTTTTGGAGCAATAAATTTAGAAGATATAAGTGCACCACGTTGTTTCTAAATAGTACGTAAACACTAAAATTTTTAATTACTTTATAGAAAACCCATTCTAAGTAACTTAACATAGGTTTTTAACTTGATAATATTCTTATAAAATCAATAAAAATATCAATATAAAATTTCTATTAAATTAATATCTTCTATAATATCAATAAATAATTAAAAGGCTTTTTGCCATATGAAATATATTATTATAAGTATAACAAAAATTAAAACCAAAAGTATAAATTTTTTCAAACTTAATTTATGCTTTAAAAGCATTATAACAATTTCAAGCACAAGGACTAGCATAATTCCTTTTAAACATAATTCAAAAAATAACAAAGGAAATAATAAAAAATAACTTGTAAACTTAAAAAAAGATGCAAAGAGAATTATAGATAAACTTAAGATTATAGTTACTATTAGTGGAAATAACTTATATTTTAATGATTTGTACTTTTTAAAAGCAAAAAATTCGAATAATAAGAATAATACTAATAAAATTAATTTTAGAATATGAATTAAATTGTACAATATTAATCCTCCTATACGTGAATACAAAAACTATAGTTTTTATATAGTATTATAAATTTTCATAATACATTAATTACTAGAACATATTAAGATGTAATAAAAAATTTTTTAATATTTCTATTTGCATAATATATTAAAAATAAAGCTATAGTTAAAAATACTGTTGTAAAAGCATATTCTTTTATATTATTATTAATTAAATTTTTTATAAACTCAATTAATAGTGAAAATCCTAGAGAATTTTCAAATACAATTTCTAGTTCGATAGGATTAAGTTTAAAATGTTTAAAATATGAAACTAGAATTTCTTTAAATGATTTGACTTTTGATAAGGAGTATTTATTTATATTCACTAAAAAGTCATCATGTAAAAATGGAATATACAATAAATTGATAAGATAAATGTAAATTACTCTTTTAGTTATAAAAAAAGATAAAACATTAAGTATAGATAAAATATAAATTTTCCTAATAATAATCACCTTCTATAACAAAATAATGTATAATTAGTAAGTAATATACATTATATCATAGATTGATAAATATGTAATATATTTAGAAATTGTTAAGGGAAAAAATTATGATTTTTAATTACAAATTTGAAAATGACTTTGTTGAAAATAGTAAGTTTAAAGTTATAAATTATAAAGAAGTTATTAGATTTATAAAAATCATAAGAAATACTATCTTTATGATAAAGACTAATAAAGGTGATTATAAGATTTCAGTTGCGAAATAAAAAAATACTGCCGGTTATTAAAATATCGGCAGTATCTTAATTATACTAATTTTATTTACTTATTACATCAAAGTAATTACCTTCAATGATATTATCTGCAATTTTAAACACATCTTTTAAATGTTTTTCTTCATATGCATCTTTTGGAGTACCCATAATATCTCCATTATTTAATATAGTTGCATTTCTATCTGTATTAACTAAAACCCTACCCATAGATGTATTATCAAATTTAGACCTTTCAACACCTAAAAGATAAGAAATTGTAGGTAAGAAGTCAACTTGTCCACCTGCTTTTGAAATAGTGTTAGCTTTTATATCTTTATTATAAATTATAAAAGGTATTTTCTTATCATTTTCTTGCCACCAATCTTCATTTAATGGAGCATCTTTAATTTCTTCTTCATAGAATTTATGAACACCACCATGATCTCCATATATCATTATAACTGTATTATCTAATTGCCCATTCTTTTCAAGTTCATCAATAAATAGTTTTATTGCTTCATCTGCATATCTTACACTTTGGAAATATCCACCTAACATATTATCGTCCAATTCTTTAGGTAGATCTAATAACTTTTTATCTTCTGGCATTTCAAATGGCCCATGACTTGTTAAAGTAGCAATGAAAGTATAAAATGGTTGATTTTCTGATTTTATCTTATCTGCAATTTGTTTTAAGTATGATTCATCAGATAACCCAGGTCCAATAACTTCGTCAACATTAAACTCATTTATATCCCAAAGTTTATCTGCGCCAAAAGATTTATGAGGCTCAGCCCAGTTCCAACTTCCAGGTAATTCTGCATGAGTTGAAATTGTTGTATATCCCTCGTTGTTTAGTATATTTTGTAAACTATTATACTTTGTCCAAGGATATGTTGGGAATGTACTAGTTTCTCTAATAGGGAAAACGGATGTATTAACCATCAAATCGCAATCAGAACTAGTTCCAGAATTATTTTGCTCATAAATATTATCAAAATATAAGCTTTCTGAAAGTAATTTATTTAAAGTAGGTGTAATTTCTTGTCCATAAACCTTTTGATTTATAACAAAGTTTTCTAAGGACTCAACTTGAATAGCAATTAAGTTTTTATCCTTAAGCATCCCGAAATATTCATTATCTGGAAGATCTTCTTTATTATTATCAAACCAAGTTTGTACATCATTAATATCTGAATTTGATAACTCTTTATTTCTTCCCATAAAGTATTTTAAGTCGAATCCATGATATCCTAAAGGACTCATATCACTAAATGTTTGAAAAGGAGCCCAAGATAATCTTAAAAATGATTGTCCGGGTATTTTACCTTTTATATCAATTATATAGTGAGAAATAAAAATGATTAATGCACTTAATGAAAATACTATAGCAGTTTTCACGATTCTTAATGATAGTCTTGAACTATCATTATACTTTCTTAATTTGTCAAATTTAAATAATATAAAGAAAGCTATAAAATCAACAACAAATAATAAATCTACAGCCCTAAAGTTTATTAAACTCTTTCCAATAGGATTAAATATTTCTGGATGAATTAAATGTCTAATTGATAAGAATGTTCCATTATTTCTGTAGTACCATATATCTGCAATAAATAATAATGTAATGATTACATCAATTATTAATGCTGTCCACATTTTACCTTTATATTTAAATAAGAACATAATACTCAATATTAGTGTTATTATAAGTAAATGTGCTCCTATAGCAGGAACTCCAAAATACATAGTGGCAAAATTTATACTAGATGAATTTGTAGTTCTAAGCATTGATAATAAAAGCATAGATTTTACTTGAATTATAAATACCATAAGTATAAATAGCCAATTATTTAATGCTATTTTTTTAATTTTATCTTTCATATACTTTCCTCCGAAATAAACTATTTCTACTCAATTTATTTTATCTTAAATATAGAATTAACGCCATATAAAAATTATTATGTCAAAGAAAAGTAATAATTAACTTTAAACAAGTATTATGTTTACACTTTTTAACAATAAATGTATAATTATACTTGAAGGGAGGATAAATTTAAAGTTATATAAGAAATGTAATAGTTATACAATGAGGTGATTGTTAGTAGAGTTAAAAAAAAGAAATGTAAATAGAATATTTGACGGAAAATATATAAAAATGTTGCTATAAGATATACGATGATTTATAAAACTTACAATTATTTAATTTAGGGAGGAATCATTATGTCTCAAAAAAATAAGCTTTCTCATGAAGCTTATGGTGGAATAAACGGGGAAAATTACAGTCCTTATGTTTCAGTTAAGGATGCGTTACCAGAATTAACTATAGCATCTATATTAGTTGGATGTTTCTTTGCTGCAGTATTTGCAGCAGCCAATGTATATTTAGCATTAAAGGTAGGTATGACTATTGCAGCTATAATCCCTACTTCGATACTTGGAACAGCTCTACTATATTTATTTGGACGAAAAAGTATTTTGGAATCTAATATGGTAGCAGGAATAGCTGGTATAGGAGAATCTCTAGCAGGTGGTATTGTATTCACATTACCTGCCATTGTAATATGGAATGGAGATATTTCTCTTTTACAAATAGTTACAATAACAATTTTAGGTGGAATTTTAGGTATTTTGTTTGTTATTCCTTTAAGAAAATATCTTATGGTTGAAGAACATGGAAAGTTAGCCTTTCCAGAAAGCATGGCTGCATCTGAAGTTCTTGTTAATTCAACTGTAGGTGGGACTGGCCTTAAAAGTGTTATAACTGGTTTAGCTGGTGGTGGGATATATAAATTTTTGTCAGGTGGACTATTATTATGGTCTGAAAGCCCAACATGGATGATTAATATATCACAAAACGGTAAATCTATATTTCAAAGTATGGTTGGTGTTGATGCTTTAGCTTCTCTCCTAGGAGTAGGTTTTATAGTTGGAACAGAAGCTGCACTTTATATGTTTGCAGGTGGTGCAATAGCTTATTTCGGACTTATACCATTAATTAAATTCTTTGGTTCTGGAGCTGCGGCAGCAGTTTTCCCAGCAACTGTTCCAATTGCAGAAATGACTGCTAGCGCTATTAGAGGTGAGTATATAAGATATATTGGTGCTGGAGCTGTTGCAGCAGGAGGATTTATAAGCCTTGGAAAATCAATTCCTATAATATTTAGATCCATGAAAGCTGCTTTCTCAGGTATGAAATCTTCAGGAGAAAATGTAAAAAGAACTGACAAAGACTTGCCAATGACTTGGGTAATTGGCGGAGCAGCATTAGTATTTTTATTATCTTGGTTGTTACCGATTACAGGAATTCATCCGGTAGGAGCTTTATTAGCAGTATTATTTTCATTTTTATTTTCTGTTGTATCTGCAAGAATATGCGGAATTATTGGAGCATCTAACAATCCAGTATCTGGTATGACAATAGCAACTTTATTGTTTATAACTGGAATTTTAAAAGCTATAGGAGTTGTTGGTAATAGAGGTATGATAATGGCTTTACTTGCTGGAGCTATAGCTTGTGTTGCAACTGCTGTTGCAGGGGGAACTTCTCAAGCTTTAAAAACTACATTTATATTAGGAGGAACTCCTAAAAATATTGAACTTGGTTTAATTGTTGGATTAATAGTTTCAGCAGTTGCAGGAGGTGCTGCAATGTTGTTATTAATCAATATTTATGGTATTGGAGGGGAAACTGGTCTTCAAGCACCACAAGCAACTCTTATGTCAATGGTTGTTCAAGGTGTTATGGATGCACAATTACCATGGACTTTAGTTTTAGTAGGAGCTGCAATAGGTATTGCAATTGAAATATTAGGACTACCTGTATTACCAGTTGCATTAGGAATATACTTACCGATAAATTTAAGTATTGGAATTTTAGCTGGTGGTATAGTTAGAGTTATAGTAGATAAGAAATTTAAACATGATGAAGAAGTAAAGAAAGAAAAAGTTGAAAAAGGTATATTAATATCTTCAGGTCTAGTTGCAGGGGATGCTTTAATTGGTATTTTAGTAGCAGCATTAACAGGCTTTGGACTTAATGAAGTTGTTGGTATAGGACCTAAGTTCTTACCTGCATTAGCTGAAAGTAAAGAGTTTGCATTAGTTATGTTTTTAATTCTAATTTATTTAATATATAGATATATTATAAGTAATAAGAAAAAGGAAAGTAAAGCTAATTAAATTATTGGAGAATAATAATGTTTAATAATAAAAGTAAAAAACAAGAAAACTTCTTACTTTATATACCAGTAAAAAACCATAAAACTTTTGAAGAAAAAAACAATAGAGTATATTTAATATTTCATCATGATAAATTAGCAGAAAGAATAGCTAGAAAGCTATTTAAAAAGCCAGCTATTACCGATATAGAATTAGATGAATTAGGAAGCGAAGTCTGGAGATTAATTGATGGAAATAAAAATATTCTTCAAATAATTGAAAAAATGAAAGAAAAATTTGGACAAAAGTGTGAACCTATTAATGAAAGATTAATTTTATTTATTCGCTATTTGAATAAAAGAAACTGGATAAATTTTAAGAAAAGCATATAATTTAAAAAAGCTAGAGTTAAATACTTCTAGCTTTTTTAAATTATATTTCCATTGCTACCATGGTCTAAAAGTAATAGGCATAAAGAAATTCATAATAGACAAGTATTTATTATAGGCTTTTACATTATAAAAATGAGTCATGCTTAAATGATTAAATAGAGTAGAATAAGAATTAACTGCAACTGATAAAATGATAAGGCATTCATTATGGATGGAGGCTATAGGCGTTTAAATTAAAGGATTAATGAAGGTTTTATAAATTATTTTATAACAATAGCATTAACAATTAAATATAATATACTATCATTAATTATAAGGAGTTTTATTATGGAAAGTCCCTAAGTTAACACCTTTGATAGTTTTTATATTTTGTTCTGCTATAAATGAAAATTTAAACTATATTGATTATTTGTATAATAGATATAGGAAGGGGTTAGAAAACATAAATAACAATGAAAAAATTATTAAAGTAAATAAAAATATAAAAGAAGTTTTAAAAGATTTATTTAAATAAATCTAAAAAGTCTTAAGGATAATAGATACCTTAAGACTTTTTCTATTATCTCAATAGAAAACAAGAAAAAACAGACAAAATTAATATCTATAAAATGTGCAAAGTAACAATTATATAAAAATAGCAATTTTGTTATACTTTTTGATGTTATTATACAAGAAATAACTAGTAATTTAATTTATAATATGATTGTAGGTAGAAAAATTAAATATTATATATGAATTCAATTTTGTTATTTTACTTTAAATAAGAATATTAACTAAAAAATACAGTTAGATTTAATTATGTAAACTATTAATTGAAACATATATACTATAGAAAATATAATTATTTAGAATAGAGGGTGATATAATGTTGGGTAAACTACTAGATTATGAAGTGAATAATAAAGAAATTATATTAAAGTATGAAAAAAATGAAGCTATTATAACAATTATTAATGATGGAGTTGTTAATTTTTTTGTTCCATTTTATAGAAAAGAAAGAAATTCTAAGGCCGTTGAAAATTTAAATTTAGAAAGTTCTAGCTTTTCAGTAGAAAAAATTAAAGATACTTTAAATATAGTAACAGAAAAATTAAAAATTGTTGTTAACGATGATTTTAAGATAGATATTTATGATAAAAATGAAAAGGTTTTATGTAGGGATTACAGAGGTGAAAGAAGTCCATTTAAAAGAAGAGGAAATAATCTTGAACTTGCAGCTGAAGAAGGACATAGTTTAAATGGACATCAAGATCTTAAGGTTTATGTAGCAAAGACAATGGAAGATGATATGTATTTCTACGGCTTAGGAGAAAGAACAGGATCTTTAAATAAGAAAGGGTATCATTATAAAAATTGGAATACTGATGATCCAAGTCCTCATGGAGAAACGTTTGAGCAATTATATAAATCAATACCATTCCTAATATCAATAAAAGATAAGGATGCATTTGGAATATTCTTTGACAATCATTTTGAAAGTCACTTTGATATGGGAAAAGAAAATTTAGAATACTATTATTTTGGCGCTGTAGAAGGTAACTTAGATTATTACTTCATGTATGGACCAGAAGTGAGAAACGTAGTAAATGAATATACAAAACTTACAGGAAAGACTCCGCTTCCACAATTATGGACATTAGGATATCAACAATGTAGATGGTCATATGCTCCAAAAGAAAGAGCATTAGAAATAGCAAAAGCTTTTAGAGATAAAGGCATTCCTTGTGATACTATTTATTTAGATATAGATTATATGGATGGCTTTAGGGTATTTACTTGGGACAATAAAAAATTTGAAAATCCAAAGGAATTTACGAATGAACTTAAGAATATGGGATTCAAAGTTGTTACAATTATAGATCCTGGTGTAAAAATAGATAAAAAGTATAATATATATGATGAAGGAATGAAAAATGACTATTTTGCAAAAGACAAAGATGGAATAGTATATAAAAATAAAGTTTGGCCAGGCGATTCAGTTTATCCAAACTTTATGAGTACAGATGTTAGAAAATGGTGGGCAAAAAATCAAAAAATTATGATGGATCTAGGTGTTTCAGGAATATGGAATGATATGAATGAACCAGCTAGTTTTAATGGACCATTACCAGAAGATGTTGTTTTTAATGAAGATGGATTAGAAGTTACTCATAAAGAAATACATAATATATATGGACACATGATGAGTAAAGCTACTTATGAAGGAATAAAAGAAACTACAAATAAGAGACCTTTTGTAGTTACAAGAGCATGTTATGCTGGTACTCAAAAATACTCAACTATTTGGACTGGAGATAATCAAAGTACATGGGAACATTTAAGAATGTCTATTCCTATGTTAATGAATTTAGGTTTAAGTGGAATGAGTTTTTGTGGAACAGATGTTGGTGGCTTTGGACATGATTGTACTGGTGAGTTATTAAGTAGATGGGTACAAATAGGAGCATTTACACCATTATTTAGAAATCATTCAGCAATGGGAACTAGAGATCAAGAACCATGGGCATTTGATAAAGAAACAGAGGCAATTAATAAGAAGTATATAAATCTTCGTTATAAGTTGCTTCCTTATCTATATGATTTAATGTGGAAGTGTGAAGATACTGGGGAACCAATTATTAGACCTCTTCTATTTGAATATCAAAGTGATAAAAATACTTATGAAGTAAATGACGAATTCCTTTGTGGAGATAGTATTTTAGTATCCCCAGTAGTTGAACAAGGTATGAGACAAAAACTTGTCTACTTACCAAAAGGAAGTACATGGATAGATTTTTGGACTGGTGAAAATTATAATGGAGGGCAGTATATAATAAAAGAATCTCCTTTGAATATTTGCCCTATATTTATAAAAGTAAATTCAATTATTCCAATGAGTATAGAACAAAATTATGTTGGTGAAAAAGAAAGTAATAAGTTAATTTTAAATATATATTTAAATGAGGATAAAAATGAGTTTAAATATATTAATTATAATGATGATGGGGAAAGTTTTGACTATAGAAATGGAATATATAATGAGTATGAAATAATTGTATCTAACAATGAAAGCATAGATATAAAATTTATAATAAAGAAGAATAATTATGTTAATAAGTATTCTAAAGTTAAGTTTATAATTAATAGTTTAAAATTAAATAAGAAAGTAACATTAAATGGTAAAGAAGTTAGTTTAAATAATAATTTTGTAGAAATGAATATATAAGAACTAAATGCTAGTAGACTTAGAAATATCTACTAGCATTTATTTAAGTATTTTTTTATTTATATATGATAGATATTCTATTATTTAACGAACTCAACTACATCTTCAAAAGCTCTTCTAGTTTTTGCTGTAGGATTTTCGTTTCTATATCCTAATGCTAACATACATGAAATGTTAAAGTGATTTGAATCCATAAGATTTCTACCATTTAATATTTTAGTAACAGCTTCAGCATCATATCCACCTATAGTACAAGAGTCAACTCCAATTAAAGCTGAAGTAGTTAACATTGTACCAAGTGCAATATATGCTTGTTCTCTAGAATAATGGTTTATTTCTTTTTCATTATTTTTAAATCTATTATCATTTACATCTTTTATCATCTTTAACATTATATCTGCAACTTCTTTTGGTAAATGTTTATCTTCATTAAATAACTTAGTTAAATATTCAGAATCTGCTTTCAAATCATTTGCAGTTCTATTTAAAAGTATTACTAAATGGCTACAAGAAGGAATTTGCTTTTTTCCACCTAAAGCAACAGTAGCTAATTCGTTTTTAAGTTCTTCATTAGATATAACTAAGAATTTCCAAGGTTCAATACCAATTGAACTTGGAGATAATCTACCACTTTCAAGAATTAAATTTAAGTCCTCATCCTTAATTTTTTTGTTTTTATCAAATTCTTTACAAGCAAATCTATTATTTAAAGCATTTAAAATTTCAGTATTGTTCATATTAAACTCTCCTTTATAAATTAATTGTTATAAACTTTACAATTTAAATCATAATATATAAACTAGTATAGTGAATAAGATATATGAAAACAAGTAGGCAAATTTTCTTTAGTTAGTTACAAAAAAGTAAGTAATGGAGGATAAATATGAGTAATTATATTGGGAAAAAGGAAATAAATGAAGAAGTTGTTAAATATGCTTTAGATATATTATCAGGCAAGTGGAAGCTAAAAATAATGATAGAAATTTGGAAAAATGAAAGCATACGTTTTAACCAGTTAGAAAAAAATATAGATGGTATATCTAGTTTAATGCTAACAAGGTGCCTTCGTGAGCTTGGTGAATATAAAATAGTAGAAAGAAAGCAATTTAACGAAATACCTCCACATGTAGAATACTCTTTAACAGATATTGGAAAATCTATTTGTCCAATAATACATTCATTAGAAGAGTGGGGAAATAAGGTTAATAGTGAAAGTAATAAAAAATAATGTATATCCATCGATGATATACATTATTTTTATTTTATACAATTTTTTAAAAACTATACTTTATTAGAGTTTTACTATATATACTATCTAATAAAATATATTAAAATATTTTTTATTATGGATACAGTTGACTTTTAAAATAAAAAGAGATAATATAAATACAAAAATATTAATTGTATAAAATTAAATTTTAAGCAATATGAAATAAATGGAGGAATAATAAATGAATTTTTACGATTTTAATGCTAAAGATATTGATGGAAAAGAAATAAACATGAGTGAATATAAAGGCAAAGTAGTTTTAGTAGTTAATACTGCAAGTAAATGTGGCTTTACTCCTCAATATGCAGATTTAGAAAAATTACACAAAGAATTTAATGAAAAAGGATTAGAAATCTTAGGATTCCCTTGTAATCAATTCTTAGAACAAGAACCTGGAAATAATAAAGAAGTTAAAAGTTTTTGTGAAATAAACTATGGGGTAACCTTTAAATTATTTGAAAAGATAGATGTAAGAGGACTTTCTGCACATCCAATATTTAAATTTTTATGTGAAAAAGAGTCTTTTAAAGGGTTTGATTTAACTAAACCTAATGGAAAATTATTAAATAGTATATTAAATGAAAAATTCCCAGAATATTTAATTGATGATTCAATAAAGTGGAATTTTACAAAATTCCTTATAGATACAGAAGGTAATGTTGTAGGAAGATTTGAACCAACAGTAGATCCTCTTGATATGATTGAAGATATAAGAAAATTACTATAATTAAAGGAGATAAATTCATGAGTTTTTATGATTATTCTGCAAAAAATATAGATGGAAAAGAAATAAATATGAGCGATTATAAGGGGAAAATAGTTTTAGTAGTTAACACAGCAAGTAAATGTGGCTTTACCCCTCAATTAAAAGATCTTGAAGAAATTTATAAAGATTATAAAGGTTTAGGAGTAGAAATACTAGGTTTTCCATGTAATCAATTCTTAAATCAAGAACCTGGAGATAATGAAGAAGTTAAAAACTTTTGTCAACTAAATTATGGAGTTACATTTAACATGTTTGAAAAAGTAGATGTGAATGGAAGCAATACTCATCCTATATATAAATATTTAAAAGAACAAGAAAAGGGACTCTTAACAAAAGATATTAAATGGAATTTTACTAAATTTCTAATTGATAAAGAGGGGAATGTTATAAAAAGATATTCACCAACAACATCTCCTTTAAAAATAAAAAATGATATAGAAAAGATATTATAAAATAAAACATCTATATAATAGATATTGACATAAAAGCTTTAAAAATGTAAAATCAATTTAATTTAATAAAATTGAATTTGATATTTATATTGTAGGTGAATAACAATGAATGATTATAATAATCTAAAGTTAGATAATCAAATATGCTTTTCTCTTTATGCTGTATCACGGGAGATAATAAAACTGTATAAACCAATATTAGATGAATTTAATCTTACATATACTCAATATATAGTTATGCTTGTATTGTGGGAAGAAAGAAAAGCAACTGTAAAACATCTTGGTAATAGGCTACATTTAGATTCTGGAACCTTAACACCATTACTAAAAAAGTTGGAAGGAATGGAGCTTATAACTAGATATAGAGATGAAAATGATGATAGGGTTGTAATAGCTGAATTAACTGAAAAAGGTTCTAGTCTTCAAGAAAAAGCAAAAGATATTCCAAGTAAGATGATGTGTAATATTAATATTTCAAAGGAAAAAGCTATTGATTTAAAAAAAAATCTAGATGAATTACTTAAAAGTTTAGAATAATTTTAAATAGAGTATGTTTAGTTTTTAATTAAATATACTCTATTTTTATATATAAACAAATTTATTGCATAAAACTTTATACTAGAGTACTATATTAGGTGTTTATTAAAAAAACGGAGTGATTAATAATGGAAGAAAGATTACAAAAATATATGGCAAGATGCGGTGTAGCATCAAGAAGAAAATGTGAAGAAATCATATTAAGTGGTAAGGTAAAAATAAATGATAAGATTATAAATGAGTTAGGAGTAAAAATTGATCCTTCTAAAGATAAAGTACTTTATAATGGGAAACGAATACTTCCTGAAGAAAATAAACTATACATAATGTTAAATAAGCCTGAAGGGTATATTACTTCTGTAAAAGATGAAAAAGGTAGAAAAACTATATTAGATTTAGTAAAAGTTAATGAAAGAATATATCCTATCGGAAGATTAGATTATGATAGTTCAGGATTAATTTTATTAACTAATGATGGTGATATATATAATAAAATAATACATCCAAGAGTTGAAGTTGAAAAGAAATATATTGCCTTATGCAAAGGTATGTTTTCTGATGATGAAATTAAAAAGTTTGAAAATGGAATTGATATAGGTGGATACATAACCGCTGATGCAAAAATTAGACTAATTGACACGGAAAAAGATAAAAAAACTAATACAATTAATTCTTTAGTTGAAATTATTATTCATGAAGGGAAAAATAGACAAATAAGAAAAATGTGTTCAGCATTAGGTCATGAAGTTATAACACTAAAAAGAATAGCTATTGGAGATATAAAATTAGGTTATTTAAAAAGAGGTGAGTGGAGAAATTTAACTAAAGAAGAATTAAATTATATAAATTCATTATAGGGGGAAATATGTACAGATACGTAGGAAATATTAGTGATTTATCACATTACATAATAAAAGATTTTGTATTAAGTAAAAGAGTAGCTATAGATGCAACATTAGGCAACGGACATGATACAGATTTTTTATCTAGCATATTCGAAAAAGTTTATTCATTTGATATCCAAAAGCAAGCTTGTGATAACTATAAATTAAAAGAAATTGAGAATGTAGAAATTATAAATGATTCTCATCACTTATTAAAAAAATACATTGATGAAAATGTTGATTGCATAATGTATAACTTAGGATTTTTACCAGGAGGAGACAAAGAAATTACTACGTTGCATAATACTTCCTTAGAGAGTATTAAAGAAGGTCTTAATATTTTAAATAATGGTGGAATAATGACTATATGTATATATAGAGGTCATTATGAAGGTAAAATAGAAGAAACTTGCATTTTAGAGTATTTAAAAAATTTACCTAAAAATAAGTTTGGAGTTATGGTTCAATCATACCTAAACAGAGAAAATATCTCGCCTTTACTTGTAGTTATAGAGAAAAAATAAAATTGACAACTTTACAATTTGTTATAAGTTTTTATAATGAATATATAATAAAATGAAATAATTATTGATGAATTATTCAAAAAATGATAATATATAAATATAAATTTATAAGTAAAAGTTGTTAAGTTTAACGAAAAGAAGGGATACAGATGGATAATAATCTTAATGAAAACTCAAAAGATTTGATGCGATTAATACAAGCGAGGTTCCCAAGGTTAAGTAAAGGCCAAAAGTTAATTGCAGAATATATCTTAAAAAATTATGATAAGGCTGCATTTATGACTGCAGCAAAATTAGGGGTCTCTGTTGGGGTTTCAGAGTCAACAGTAGTTAGATTTGCTAATGAATTAGGTTTTTCTGGCTATCCTAAGCTTCAAAAAGCATTACAAGAATTAATAAAGAATAAACTGACAACAGTTCAAAGATTGGAACTTTCTAATGATTATGTTAGTGAGGGATATGCTCTTAAAGGCGTACTTAAAGCAGATATGGAAAATATAAGAGCAACTCTTGAAAAGATAAATTATAACACATTTGAAGAAGTTGTTAATAAGATATTTGAAGCTAAGAGAATATATATTATAGGGCTTAGAAGTTCAACAGCTTTAGCTGAGTTTTTAGGTTTTTACTTAAATATTATTTTGCAAAATGTTAAGACAGTGGGCTATGGAATTTCTGATATATTTGAACAAATGATTAATGTGGAAGAAGGAGACTTGGTAATAGGAATAGGTTTTCCTAGATATGCTTCTAGAACTATAGATGCGCTTGCATTTGCACAAGATAGAGGGGCGGATGTTGTAGCAATTACAGATAGTCTTTTATCTCCATTAGCTTCTAAAGCTGATTATGCATTAATAGCTCAAAGTAATATGGCATCATTTGTTGATTCACTTGTAGCACCTTTATCTGTAATTAATGCATTAATAATCGCTGTAGGTATGAGGGAAAAGCAAAGTATTACAGATACATTTAACAACCTTGAGTTAATTTGGAAGGATTATAATGTATATTCTTATAACAATAGAAATGTTGGAGACGATTAATAATAAAAGTGTTAAGTTATGTTTATTAAACATTTCTTAGCACTTTTTAATTACTTGTTATATTGAATTAAAGATGTTAAGATGATATATTTATTATGACAAAATAATGCATTAGGAGGATTATAATGAAAAAAGTAATAGTTATAGGAGCAGGACCAGCAGGAATGATGGCAGCTATAACAGCATCTAAAAATAATAATGTTATCTTATTAGAAGGTAACGAAAAGTTGGGTAAAAAGTTATTCATTACAGGTAAAGGAAGATGTAATGTTACAAATATTAAGGATATATCAGAATTCTTTGATTATATACCAGGTAATCCTCATTTTTTATATAGTGCATTATATACATATACAAATGAAGATACAATTAATTTTTTTGAATCTCAAGGAATAAAATTAAAGGCAGAACGTGGAGGTCGCGTTTTTCCATTTTCAGATAAATCATCTGATATAATAAAAGGTTTATCAAATGAACTTCTTAAAAATAATGTTGAAGTAAAATTGAATAGTAAAGTCACTGATATAATTTTAAAAGAAGGTAAAATAGTATCTGTAAAAGTAAATGATGAGTATTTTATAAAAGCTGATTATTTTATTATTGCAACAGGTGGCGTTTCTTATCCATTAACAGGTTCTAAAGGAGACGGATTAAGATTTTCAAGAAAGCTAGGCCATAATATAACAGAATTAAAACCATCATTGGTTCCAATAGAGTTAACAAATGGCTGGGTTAAGGAGTTAACAGGATTAACTCTTAAAAATATAGAAATATCAATTTTTGATGAAAATGTAAAAAAACCTTTATATAAAGATCAAGGAGAAATGCTATTTACAAGCTACGGAGTATCAGGACCTCTTGTTCTTAAAGGATCAAGATACATAAAAAATCAAGGTAATTACAATATTAATTTAGATTTAAAGCCTGCTTTATCAAATGAAGAGCTAGATAAGAGGATTCAAAAGGATTTTAAAAAATTTATTAATAAAGATTTTAGAAATTCGCTAGATGAATTACTTCCTAAAAAACTTATACCAATTATTATTGGACTTTCTAAAATACCAGAAAATAAGAAAGTAAATGAAATAACAAAAGAAGAAAGAAGAAATCTTGTGAATTTAATAAAGGAAATCAAATTGAAAATAAAGGGGCTCAGACCCATAGAAGAAGCAATAGTAACATCGGGTGGAGTAGATACTTTGGAAATTGATCCTTCTACTATGAGATCTAAGATAATATCTAATTTATCATTTGCAGGGGAAGTTATAGATGTTGATGCTTTTACTGGAGGATATAATGTTCAAATTGCATTATCAACAGGATTTTTAGCTGGAAGCAATATATAAAATTACTTGTTAAAAATAGATAATAATAATATAATTTATATGAAAATGTTTTTCAAATACGAAAGGTGGAATATTATTTTGAGAATATCAGTTGCTATAGATGGACCAGCAGGAGCTGGAAAAAGTACAATCGCTAAATTAGTTGCCAAAGAATTTAACTTAATGTACATAAATACAGGAGCGATGTATAGAGCTGTAGCTTTAGTTGCAAGAGAAAATAATATAAAAGATACAGATATTGAAGGTTTATGTGATTTAATTGATACACTTGAAATGAAATTTGAAAATGATGATTTGATTTTAAATGGAGTTAATGTTCAAGAACAAATAACAATGCCAGAAATAAGTGCAATAGTATCTAAATATGCGTCTATCCAAGAGGTAAGATCAAGATTAGTTAAATTACAAAGAGATATGTCAAATAAATTTGATGTTATAATGGATGGAAGAGATATTGGTACAGTGGTACTAAAAGATTCTAAATTTAAATTCTTTTTAACTGCAACACCAGAAGCTAGAGCAGAAAGAAGATATAAAGAATTAAAAGATAGAGGTTTAACTGTTGATTACTCAAATATACTTGAAGATATAATAAAAAGAGATTATATAGATAGTAATAGAGAAGTTGATCCTTTAAGAAAAGCAGATGATGCTATTGAAATTGATACAACAGGATTATCAATTTCAGAAGTAACAGAAAAAATATGCGTAAATATAAAAAATAATATTTAATAAAAATATTATAGTCTAAACATTTAAAATTATAATATACTTAAAATATAATATGTAATTAAACTTAGGAGAATTAATATGAGTAAAGTGGTATTAGCTGAAAGTGCTGGATTTTGCTTTGGAGTACAAAGAGCCGTAGAAGAAGCACTTAAAGTAAAAAAACAATATGATAAAAAGATATATACATTAGGGCCATTAATACATAATAATGATGTAGTTAGATATTTAGAAAAAAATGATATATATTCAATTGACTTTAGTGAAATTGACAAGTTAGAAAAGGGAGATGTAATAGTAATTAGATCTCATGGAGTAACAAAACAAGTTGTAAATACTTTAGAAGAAAAAGGTCTAGTAGTAGTAAACGCAACATGTCCATATGTAACTAATATTCATAAGAAGGTTAATAAATATTCAGATTTAGGATATAATATTGTTATATTAGGCGATGACAAGCATCCAGAGGTTATTGGAATAAATGGATGGTGTAATGATAGTGCTATAATAACAAAAGATGGTAGTTTCGAAGAAGAACTTCCTAAAAAGATTTGTGTTGTATCACAAACTACTGAAAAGGAAGAAACATGGAAAAAAACATTAAACAATTTATCTTCTAATTCTAAGGAATTATTAGCATTTAACACAATTTGTTCTGCTACAGAAGTAAGACAAAAAAGTGCTAATGAATTATCTCAAAATGTAGATACTATGATTGTAATTGGAGGAAGAAATAGTTCTAATACGACTAAACTTTATCAAATAGCAAAATCTAATTGTCCAAATACAATTCATGTTGAAAATGCTAAAGAACTTACTAAAGAGTTTATAGAAGAAAATAAGGGTAAAGTTGTTGGGGTTACTGCTGGTGCATCTACTCCTGACTGGATAATAAAAGAAGTAATTGATATTATGGAGGGAAAGATTAATATGGAAGATCAATTAAAGCTAATGGAAGAAATGGATAGAAGATTTAGAATTGGAGACGAAATAAAAGGTGAAATTTTATCCATTGGAAGAGAAGAACTAGTTATTTCTCTTATTGGATATAAATCAGATGGAGTTATTCCATTTAAAGAACTTACTTCTGAAGCAAATTTAGAATCATATCTTTCTTCAGTAAAAGTTGGAGATGAAATAACAGCAAAGGTTATAAAGCTTAAAAATGAAGATGGTAATGTGGTACTTTCAAGATTAGAATATGAAAAGAAAGCTACATTAAGTGAACTTGAGAACTTATTTAATAATAAAGAAGTATTTTCAGTTGTAATAAAAGACGCAAAAGAAAAAGGTGTAATAGGATATTATAATGGTGTTAGAATATTTATACCAGCATCTCAAGTTGATATAAGATTTTCAAACGATAGAAGTAATTTAATAGGCCAAGAATTAGAAGTAAGACTAATAGACTTTTCATTAGAAAATCCTTCAAAGATAGTTGCATCAAGAAGAGTTATATTAGAAGAAGAGAAAAAGGTAAAAGAAGATGCTGCATGGGAAAATATAAATGTTGGTGATGTTGTAAAAGCTGAAATTAAGAGATTTACAAACTTTGGAGCATTTGCAGATATAAATGGAGTAGATGGATTAATACATTTATCTCAAATATCATGGAGTCATGTAAAGTCAGCAGAAAGTGTTCTTAAAAAAGGACAAATAGTTGATGTTAAGATAATAGAAGCAGATAGAGAAAATAATAGACTTTCTCTTAGCATAAAAGCATTAACTCCAGAACCATGGAGCAATATAGAAGAAAAATATCCAGAAGGTTCTGCAGTTCTAGGAAAAGTAGTAAGAATTAGTGATTTTGGTGCTTTTGTTGAATTAGAACCAGGAGTAGATGGATTAGTTCATATTTCTAAAATAACTCATGATAGAATCAATAATCCTGGAGATGTTTTAAAAATTGGAGACGAAGTAAAAGCAATAATTCTTTCAGTAGACGCAGAAAATAAAAAAATAGCATTAAGTATAAAGGATGCTGAATAAGTAATATATATATTAAGACACACATATAATTTTATGTGTGTCTTTTAGATTTTAATATTTATTATCTTGACCAGAATATTATGGAAGAAGTATACTAATTTATATAGAGAATAAAAGGGGTTTACAATAATGTTAGAGAAATTGACATTAAATAATATGGAATCTTTTAAAGGACTTTATTCTAAAAGTATGCAACATGAAAATTATGATAAAGATTTCTTTAAGTGCTATAATAATCAAAATTTCTTAATAAAATTTTTATATAGAAAATTTATGAGAATTATAAAATTGAATAATACTGATATCGGATATATATGGTACGAAACACCAATAGATAAATATATTAGAATTTGGGCATTATATATAGATTCAAATTATATAAATCTAATAAACAAATCTACATTATCTTATTTTGATAATAATACACTTTCTTATGAAGCAATAGATAATATAGAAAACTCAGTTATTTTAGAAAAATTAGGGTTTAAAAAATTTAAATATACTTCATTAATGGAAATGAATATAGAGGACTATAATAATACTGAGAGAATTTATGAAGTCTATAATAAAATGACCAAGAAATTAAACTGGAAGAAGAATATTAATTCTAGCACCTTATTTTCCACAAGAAAATTACTAGTAGGAAAAGATGAGGAGCTAAGGTGTAATATTCAAAATGAAATATTTGGCGAATGGAATAGAAGACCATTAACTGTAGAAGATATATATAACGATATGACACAAGACTATTTTCTAAAAGACTTATGTATATTTGGAATGATTAATAACTCATATATTGGGTATGGTCAAATAATATTTAATAGAGAAATGTTTACAATAGTTAATTTTGGTATAGTTAATGACTTTAGAGGGATTGGTTTAGGAAAATTATTATTGCATGAAATAATCTTATATGCTAAAAAGTCAGGGATTAAAGATTTAGCTATTAGAGTAGATTGTAATAACATAAATGCTATAAATTTATATAAATGGATAGGATTTAAGGAAAAATATAAAATAGTTATTTGGGAAAGAGAATGATATCAATAAATAAAAACTGGATCATTATATAAGCTAATAATCCAGTTTTTATTTTTGTCTTAAAGATTCATAATATACTATTAATAAATTAATTAATAAAATCTTGACATTTTACTCTTAGCTAATAGTGTAGACTCTCCTGTTTTTTCCCATTTTTCAACTTGATTAATAGCTTCTTCAGGCGCTTTTCCCAAACCAACAAGTACACCTGATAAGATAAATTCTTGATATAAATGTTCAGGATTTATACCTTCTTTTGATTCCATTAAAGCACGATCAACTAATGGGGTAATATATTTAACCCAGTCGTCTGGAGTAAATTTAGATGTATCCTGTTGAAGAGAATCCCTACTTTTTGATGACTTATTAGTATTATTTAATGAAAATAAATAGTTATATTTTGAAGCATGTTTTAATTCATCCATAATAATATCAAATAACATATCTTTATATGCTCCAATTGGAAGTGCTCTTCTAATTGCTTTATATTTATCTACAGCTTTTAATTCACCAAACAAAGCTGTTCTTATTCCATCTATAAAAGATGATGGTTTTTTTAAGTTTTCTTCATTCATCGTATTAATTTCATTACCAGTAAAGTCTTTATAAATTTTTCTAAAAAGTTGATTATGCTTACGTTCATCATTTCTAATTGACTCAATTATTTCTTTCTCTTCTTTTGTAGGAGCTAAACTAATTAAAAAGTCATAAAACAACTCATCTTCTCTTTCGCCTTGAACAGCTTTTCTTATTTCATCAAGAGCTAAAGATAATTGCGGATGAGGTTTTTGATTATTTTGTAATTCATCCATAAATATTAATAATCCTCCTACGATTAAATATGTTTTATATATTATATTAATATGAGATAAAATGGATATACTTAATGCTTATTATTTTTAAAATTATTATTAAAAAATAAATTAAAATATAGTGAATAAATATTTAATAATAATAAATATTTAGCTATTTAAAAATAATTAAATATTTATTATAATGTTATTGGGGAAAATATATTTCTAAAAAGGAGAATACTTATGAAAGAAGAAATTAAAGAATTAAAATATTACATAGAGACATGGGGATGCCAAATGAATGAAGAAGATTCGGAAAAGCTATCAGGTATGCTTAAAAGTGTAGGATACACTAAAACTGAATCAATAGAGGAAGCTGGCATAATAATATATAATACTTGCTGCGTAAGAGAAAATGCAGAGAATAAGGTTTTTGGTAATTTAGGAGAATTAAAGCACTTAAAAAAGAAAAATCCAGATTTAATAGTTGCAGTATGTGGTTGTATGATGCAACAAGAAGGAATGGCAGATAAAATACTTCAAAAGTTCCCTCATGTTAACATAATATTCGGGACACATAATGCATATAAATTCCCAGAATATTTAAACAGAGTTAGAACAGAAGGTGTTCAAGTTAAAGAAATATTCAATAAAGAATCTGAAATAGTGGAAGGCCTTCCAATAGATAGAGAAAGTGATGTAAAAGCATTTGTTACTATAATGTATGGTTGTAACAATTTCTGCACTTATTGTGTAGTTCCATATGTTAGAGGAAGAGAAAGAAGTAGAAAATCTGAAGATATAATAAAAGAAATAAAAGATTTAGTATCAAAAGGATATAAAGAAATAACTCTTTTAGGCCAAAATGTTAATTCTTACGGAAAAGGGCTAGAAGAAGACATAGACTTTGCTAAGCTTTTAAGAAAAATTAATGAAGTTGATGGATTAGAAAGAGTTAGATTTATGACATCTCATCCTAAGGATTTAAATAAAGATGTTATTTTAGCAATAAAAGAATGTGATAAGTTATGTGAACAAATTCACTTACCAGTGCAAAGTGGTTCTGATAGAATTCTTAAGAAGATGAATAGACATTATACTAAAGAATACTATTTAGAATTAGTAGATATGATAAAGAGAGAAATACCTGATGTATCATTAACAACTGATATTATCGTTGGTTTCCCAGGAGAAACAGAAGAAGATTTCTTAGATACATTAGATTTAGTTGAAAGAGTTGGATATGATTCAGCGTTTACATTTATATATTCAAGAAGAAATAATACACCTGCTGATATGATGTTAAATCAAGTACCAGATGCTGATAAACATAATAGATTTGATAGACTTATTAAAGTTGTTAATGAAGGTGTTATAAAGAGTAATAAGGTTTATGAAGGGAAAACAGTAGAGGTATTAGTTGAAGGCCCTAGTAAGAATGATGAAACTAAGTTAACTGGAAGAACAAGAAATGGAAAGTTAGTTAACTTCTCAGGTGAAAATGTTAAGGCTGGAGATTTAGTAAATGTTAAGATAGTTAGAGCACAACCATTTTCTCTTATTGGAGAAGTTGAATAATTAGAAATATTAATGTCAAAGAAGTTATGTATTTGCACATAACTTCTTTTTTATTTTATTGAAATAAATTTAAATTTATTTTCATATAATACCAAGAATAATGATTTAGAAAGTGGAGATTATATGAGGGTAAAAAAATCTTTTTTCAATTTAATATTTTGGATTGGACTAGCCATACTATTTAATATATACATATATTTTTCAATGGGAGCTAAACCTGCTATAGAGTTTTTAGGTGGCTATATAATAGAAATGTCTCTTAGCTTAGATAATTTATTTCTATTTTTAATGGTCTTTTCGACTTTTAACATCTCATTAGAGTATCAAGAAAGAGTACTAAAGTATGGAATAATTGGGGCAATGATATTGAGGCTCATTTTTATATTACTTGGTATAGGAATTATAAATAAATTTCATTTTATAGTATATATATTTGGAATAATTTTAATGTTTAGCGGTCTTAAAATGATATTTCATGATGATAATAATATAGATTTTAATAAAAATCCAGTTATTAAGATATTTAAAAAAATTATGCCTGTACATGATAAATTAGCAGGTCATAATTTCTTTATAAGAATAAATAGAAAGCTTTATGCAACTCCTTTATTTATAATTTTAATAATAATAGAAAGTTCAGATGTATTATTTGCTTTAGATTCGATACCAGCTATTTTTTCGATAACTCAAGATCCATTTATAGTTTATACATCTAATATTTTTGCTATAATATGTTTGAGAAGTATGTATTATATACTTAATAGATTAAATAGTATGTTTAAATTTATGAAATATGGGGTAGCTCTTATATTAATGTTTACTGGAATAAAATTGCTAGTTTTATATTTTAATATAGAGATATCTGTATCTATATCAATTTTAATAATATTAATAATTCTATTATGTAGTATTTTATTTTCACTTATTTTTTCTAATGATAATGAAAATAAAAGTTTGAGAATTAGGTAATTAATAAAATTATATAGTATTGAATGATAAAATGTATTGAATTTTTTTACTTTTATTATTATAATAATAAAAAACATATAAGAAAGATAATGATAAGGAAGAGTAGTTTAACTAAGCATTAAAGAGAGCTAAAGAATGGTGAAAGTTTAGTATGATATGTTAAATGAAGCAGCCTTTGAATCTCGTATTGAAAAATAAGAATACAAATTCTTAATTAGGTATTGACGTTGTTCTCACGTTATAGAGAATTGAATATTTTATATATTCAAGTTGAGTGAGTAAATTAAATTTTACTTATTAGGGTGGTACCGCGGAAGCTATATCCTTCGTCCCTTGTTTTAGGGATGGAGGGTTTATTTTTTTATATGGAGGTAGTTAAAATGGATGAAATTTTAGAAGTCTTAGAAAAAAATAGTAGGTACAGTGATGAAGAAATTGCTTTAATGACTGGTAAAACTGTTGAAGAAGTTAGAAAAGTTATAATGGATTATGAAGAAAAAAACATAATTGCAGGATACACAACTCTTATCAATTGGGAAAATACAGGTAAGGAAACAGTAACAGCTTTAATTGAAGTAAAAATTACTCCACAAAGAGGTGTGGGATTTGATAAAGTAGCAGAAAGAATATATAAATTTAAACAAGTTAAGGCTTGTTACTTAATGTCTTCAGGTGGTTTTGATTTAACTGTAATTGTAGAAGGTAAAACAATGAAAGAAGTGGCTTTATTTGTTTCAGAAAAACTTGCAGTTCAAGAATATGTAACAGGTACTGCTACACACTTTGTATTAAAAAAATATAAAGATCATGGAACTATATTCAAAGAAAGAAAAACAGAAGATAGGGAGGCTATTTTTATATGATTTTAGAAAATATGATATTAGATAATGTTAGGAATATGCCTCCCTCAGGCATAAGAAAATATTTTGATTTAATAAATGAAATGGATGATGTTATATCATTAGGAGTAGGTGAACCTGATTTTGTTACTCCTTGGAATGTTATAGAAGCAGGAATTTATTCATTAGAAAAAGGACAAACTCATTACTCATCTAATTCTGGGTTTGTTGAGTTAAGAGAAGAAATATCAAAGTATTTAAATAGAAGATTTAATTTAAAATATAATGCAACAGATGAGATATTAGTAACAGTTGGTGGAAGTGAAGGAATAGATTTAGCATTGAGAGCTCTTGTTGGGCCAGGAGATGAAGTTATAATTCCAGAGCCTAGCTTTGTTGCTTATAAAGGATGTGCAACATTTTGTGGAGCTACTCCTAAAATAATAAACTTAAGGGCAGAAGATGAATTTAAACTTACAGCTAAGCTTTTAGAAGATGCTATTACTCCTAAAACAAAGGTTGTAATAATTCCATTTCCTAATAATCCAACTGGCGCTATTATGACAAAAGAAGAGTTAAAAGAAATTGTTGATGTTTTAAAGGACAAGGATATTATAATTTTATCTGATGAAATTTATGCCGAATTATCTTATGATAAAGATCATTTTTCAATTGCTAGTTTTAGTGAAGTAAGAGATAAAACTTTAGTTATAAATGGATTCTCAAAAGCTTATGCAATGACTGGATGGAGATTAGGATATGTTTGTGGGCATAAAGTATTAATTGAAGCTTTAAAAAAGATACATCAATATGCAATAATGTGTTCTCCAACAACTGCACAATATGCTGCAATTGAAGCTCTAAAAAACGGTGATGATAGTGTAAGAGAAATGGCTAGAGAATATAATAGAAGAAGACGAATCCTTGTTGAAGGATTTAGGAAAATGGGACTGGAATGTTTTGAACCAATGGGAGCTTTATATGTCTTTCCTTGTATTAAGTCAACTGGAATGAGCTCAGATGAATTTTGTGAAAAGCTATTGATGGAAGAAAAGGTTCTTGCTGTACCAGGTAATGCTTTTGGCGAATGTGGAGAAGGTTTTATCAGAGCATGTTACGCCTCTTCAACTGAAGATTTAATAGAAGCAGTGAAAAGAATAAAGAGTTTTGTTCAAAGAATTTCATAACATATTTTACTATAATGTTAAAGAAATTATATAGATAATGAATGATTATTATGAAAAATTAAAAAAATCCAAATAATTTTCATAAAAATAGTTGCAAAATTAAAAAAATAATAATATAATGGTAAAAAATAACTTTGAACAATGGCGTTCAATAGAAGTCTTACAGAAGTCTTTCTATTGTGCGCTTTTTTTTATAAAAGATTTTAAGGGGGAATGCTTTATGGCAAAATATTCTAAAGAGGATATAAAAAAATTAGTAGAAGAAAATGGGGTTAAATTTATAAGATTGCAATTTACTGATATATTTGGGTCTCTTAAAAATGTAGCAATTACTGATAGGCAATTAGAAAAAGCTTTAAATAATGAAATTATGTTTGATGGATCTTCTATATCTGGATTTGTTAGAATAGAAGAATCAGATATGTATTTAAGACCAAACTTAGATAGTTTTGTAATTTTTCCATGGAGACCACAACAAGGTAAAGTTGCAAGATTAATATGCGATGTATATAGACCGGACGGAACACCATTTGAAGGAGACCCAAGAAATATATTAAAGAAGGTTTTAAAAGAAGCTGCTGATTTAGGATATTCTATGAATGTTGGACCTGAGTGTGAATTTTTCTTATTAGATACTGATGAATATGGAAATCCAAAATTAAAAACTCAAGATGATGCAGGATATTTCGATTTGAGTCCTTTAGATTCAGGTGAAAATGTTAGAAGAGATATAAGCTTAGTTTTAGAAGATATGGGATTTGAAATAGAAGCATCCCATCATGAAGTTGCAGCTGGTCAAAATGAAATAGATTTTAAATACGAAGATGCATTAGCAACTGCAGATAATATCATGACATTTAAGTTAGTGGTAAAAACAATTGCTCAAAGGCACGGTGTACATGCTACCTTTATGCCAAAACCTTTCTTTGGAATAAATGGATCAGGAATGCATGTTAATATGTCATTAAATAAAGATGGGAAAAATGCTTTTGTTGATGAAAATGATGAATTAGGATTAAGTAAAACAGCATATAGTTTTATAGCAGGATTAATAAAGAACATTAAAGGTATATCTGCAATAACTAATCCATTAGTAAATTCATATAAAAGATTAGTTCCTGGATATGAAGCTCCTGTTTATATTGCTTGGTCAGCAAAGAATAGAAGTCCTTTAATAAGAGTTCCTGCTTCAAGAGGAAATGGAACTAGAATTGAGCTTAGATGTCCAGATCCAAGTGCCAATCCTTATTTAGTACTAGCTTGCCTTTTAGCTGCTGGACTTGACGGTATAAAGAATAATTTAGTTCCACCTGAAAGAGTAGAGAAAAATATATTCAAAATGACTTTAGAAGAAAGAGACCTAGATGGAATTGATAGCTTACCAGGAAGCTTAGAAGAAGCAATTAAGTATATGGAAGAAAGTGAATTAGTAAAAGAAACTTTGGGTGATCACACATTTAATAATTATATAAAAGCTAAAAAGAATGAATGGGATGATTATAGAAGTAAAGTTCATAAATGGGAGCTAGATAACTATTTGAAACAATATTAAATTTACTTGTAAGGGAGCAATGTAGATGGCAATAGATGTAATAGTAGCTGTAAGTAATGAGGAAATAGGACAAAAGATAAAGACTATTTTAATGGGAAGTAGTTATAATGTTTTAGCATTATGTACTTATGGAAATGAACTTATACGTGCTATAAGGCAACTCTCACCATCTATAGTTATTAGTGGCTATAAATTTAAAGATATGACATTAATTGAAATTTACAATAATATCGGTGAAGAATGTAGTTTTCTTGCAGTAGTAAATGAGCCATATAAATCTTTTGTTCAAGAAGAAACTGATATATTTTGCATATCTAGCCCTATAAACAATTCAATTTTAATAACTTCATTAGATATGATTTATCAAAGTGAACGAAGAGTTAAGAAGTTAAAAGAGAAGGTAAATGTGTTAGAAACAAAAATAAATGAGCGAAAAGTTATAGAAAAAGCAAAAGGTATACTTATGCAACAAAAAGGTATGACTGAAAATGAAGCTTTTAGGTATATTCAAAAAAATAGCATGGACCTAGGACTAAAAATGATCGACTTTTCAAATAAAATTTTATTAGGAAAATAGACAAAATTTTATTTGCTGATTCACAATAATAGGAGCTGTCTATGACAGCTCCATAAAACTATATTTAAATACTAGGAAAGAATGAAAGGAGGATAAAAATGCATAATGATATAGGTTTATATAGAAGCTCTTTTGAGCATGATGCATGTGGAATAGGTGCAGTAGTAAATATTGATGGTAAAAAGACTCATACGGCAGTAGAAGATGCTTTAAATATTTTAATTAACTTAGAACATAGAGGTGGAACAGGAGCTGACGGTAAAACTGGAGATGGATCAGGCATATTATTTCAAATTCCTCACAGATTTTTCAAAGAGGAAGTCCAGAGACTCGGAGTTATACTGCCAGATGAAGAAGAATATGCAGTTGGAATGTTCTTTTTACCAGTAGATGAATTTGACAAAGTAAATTGTATAAATATATTTGAAAAACTTTGCAATGAAGAAAGTCTTAAAATATTAGCATGGAGAGAAGTTCCAGTAAATCCAGCAGAGCTTGGAGATTTTGCAATTTCATCAATGCCATGTATTAAACAAGTTATAATAGAGAGACCTTATTATATTAAAGATGTTAAAGAATTTGAAAGAAAATTATATATATTAAGAAGAAGATTTGAAAAAGAATTAGTAACTGAAAATGCTTATATTTCATCTCTTTCATGTAAAACAATTGTTTATAAGGGATTACTTTTAGCTGGACAACTTAAAAACTTTTATAAAGATTTATCTAGTGCAAAAGTTGAATCTTCAATTGTAATGGTTCACTCAAGATATAGTACTAATACTGTTCCTAGTTGGAAAAGAGCACATCCTAATAGATATATAATTCATAATGGAGAAATTAATACTCTTAGAGGAAATATCAATAGCTTACTTGCTAGGGAAGGTAATTTAAAATCAAAAGTGCTCAAAGAAAACTTAAATAAAGTTCTACCTATTATAAATGCAGAAGGATCAGATTCAGCTATACTCGATAATACCTTAGAATTTTTGATTATGAATGGAAGAAGTATTGAAGAGGCTATAATGATGTTAATTCCAGAACCATGGGATAAAAATCAATCTATTTCTAAAGAAGAAAGAGCATTTTTTGAATATAATGCAACTTTGATGGAGCCATGGGATGGGCCAGCAGCTATAGTATTTACTGATGGAGATGTAATGGGAGCAACTTTAGATAGAAATGGATTAAGGCCTGCTAGATATTATATAACTAAAGATAATAGGTTAGTACTTTCTTCAGAAGTTGGTGCACTTGATATAAAAAATGAAGAAATAATTTCTAAAGGTAGATTAACACCAGGGAAAATGCTTTTAGTTGATACTAAAAATAGAAAACTTTTAAATGATTCAGAACTTAAAGAAAAGTATTATTTAAGATTACCTTATTTAAATTGGATAGAAAATAATATAATTACTCTTGATAAAATTAAAGTTTATCAAGATAATACTACTGTAATTTCAAAGGATGATAGGCATGTTTTAATGAAAGCTTTTGATTATAGTTATGATGACTTAAAAAATACTATATTACCCATGAGTGAAAATGGACAAGAACCCTTAAGCTCAATGGGGATAGATACACCACTTGCAGTTTTATCAAACTCACCACAATTGCTGTTTAATTATTTTAAACAGTTATTTGCTCAAGTAACAAATCCTCCAATAGATGCTATAAGAGAAGAAGTTATTACTTCTACTACAGTATATATAGGCTCACAAGGAAATATACTAGAAGATTCAGAAGATAACTGTAAACAAATTAAATTATCATCTCCAATATTATCAAATGAAGATTTGTTAAAAATAATAAATATAGACAATAAAGATTTTAAAACAAAAACAATAAGTATTTTATATGGTAAGGAAAATGGAGAGTACGATTTAGAAAAAGCACTAGACAACTTATCTTTGGAAGTAGAAAAAGCTTGTTATGAAGATTATAATATTTTAATTTTAAGTGATAGAGGATTAAATAATAAGCTAATACCAATTCCTTCGTTACTAGCTCTTTCTTCAGTTCATAATTATCTTATTAAAAAAGGTTTAAGAAGCAAAATAGATATTGTAATTGAAAGTGCTGAACCGAGAGAAATACATCATTTTGCAACACTCATATCATTTGGAGCATCTGCAATAAATCCTTATTTAGCTTATGAATCTATAAGACAATTAGAAGATGACAATTTATTAAAAGAAGATTATGAGATATCAGTTAAAAAATATAATAAAGCTATACTAAAAGGATTAGTTAAGATTATATCTAAAATGGGTATTTCAACTATTCAATCTTATAGAGGAGCACAAATCTTTGAAGCTGTTGGAATTAACAGTGAAGTCATAAATAAATATTTTACTAATACTGTTAGTAGAATTGAAGGAATATCATTAAAGGAAATACAAGAAGAAGTTTTAATAAGGCATAAAAATGCATTTAGGAAAAGTAATGTGAATTTCGACTTTGTTTTGGATTCGAAAGGAAGAGATAAATTACGTTCTGGAAAAGAAGAACACTTATATAATCCACTAACTATTCATAAATTGCAACAAGCTACAAAGACAGGTAGTTATGAAACATTCAAAGAATATTCAAATCTAGTAAATAGTGATGAAAGATTTTTTACATTAAGAAATTTAATGGATTTTAAATTTTTAAGTAATCCAATACCTATAGACGAAGTAGAGTCTATAGAATCAATTGTGAAGAGGTTTAAAACTGGAGCTATGTCATATGGGTCTATTTCTAAGGAAGCTCATGAAGCTTTAGCCATAGCAATGAATAGGATAGGTGGAAAATCTAATACTGGGGAAGGTGGAGAAGATAGTGATAGATTTACACAAGATACAAATGGTGATTCAAGAAAATCCTCAATAAAACAAATTGCATCAGGTAGATTTGGAGTTACTTCTGAATATTTAATTAATGCAAATGAATTACAAATTAAGATGGCTCAAGGGGCAAAACCTGGAGAAGGTGGACAACTACCAGGTAACAAAGTATATCCTTGGATAGCTAAAACTAGAGGAGCTACTACAGGTGTTGGCCTTATATCGCCTCCTCCACATCATGATATATATTCAATTGAAGACTTAGCTCAACTTATATATGATTTAAAACAAGCTAATGATAGAGCAGACATATCTGTAAAGCTTGTTGCAGAGGCTGGAGTTGGTACAGTAGCAACTGGAGTTGCAAAAGCTGGTGCAAATGTGATATTAATTTCTGGACATGATGGAGGTACTGGTGCTTCACCTAAGACTTCAATTCAAAATGCAGGATTACCTTGGGAATTAGGACTTGCAGAAACTCATCAAACATTAATTTTAAATGGTTTAAGAGATAGAGTTAGATTAGAAACTGATGGTAAGCTTATGACAGGAAGAGATGTAGCTATAGCTGCATTATTAGGTGCAGAAGAATTTGGCTTTGCCACTGCTCCATTAATTTCTTTAGGTTGTGTTATGATGAGAGTTTGTAATTTGGATAGTTGTCCTGTAGGTATTGCTACTCAAAATAAAGAACTTAGAAATAGATTCAAGGGTAAACCTGAATATGTAATTAATTTTATGTATTTTATTGCAGAAGAATTAAGAGAGTATATGGCAAAATTGGGCTTTAGAACTGTTGAAGAAATGATAGGTAGATTTGATAGATTAAAACAAAAAGAAAATATCAAAGGCTATAAAAGGAGCAAAGTAAATTTATCATCTATCTTTGTTCAGGATAAGAAGTTCCTGAGCTTAAAAAATAAATTCAATAAAAATCATAAAATAAAACTTGCTAAAACTTTAGATAGAAGTCTATTAATTCCTATGATAGAGAAATACTTCAATGGAGAAAATACTTTAAATCTTGATATAGATATAATGAATACTGATAGAACACTTGGAACATTGCTTGGTTCAGAAATTACAAGGAAGTATGGATACAATACTTTAAAAGATGATTCCGTAATACTAAACTGTACTGGAGCAGGTGGACAAAGTATTGGTGCTTTTATACCTAAAGGAATAACAATTAAAGTTAATGGCGATTGTAATGATTATTTAGGTAAAGGCTTATCAGGTGGAAAGATAGTAGTAAAAAATCCTAAGGACTGCAATATAAAGCCTGAAGAAAATATAATTATAGGTAATGTAGCATTATATGGTGCTACTTCAGGAAAAGCATTTATAAATGGAGTTGCTGGAGAAAGATTTTGTGTTAGAAATTCTGGGGCTATAGCAGTTGTAGAAGGTGTTGGAGCTCATGGTTGTGAATATATGACTGGTGGAACGGTTGTTCTACTTGGGGAGTGTGGAATTAACTTTGCAGCTGGAATGAGTGGTGGAATTGCTTATATATATAATAAAAACAACAATTTTAATAGCAATTTAAATAAAGAAATGGTTGAAATTGAAAAATTAGATGATTCAGATATTGATAAAGTAAAATCTTTAATAGAAGAACATGTTGAAGCTACTGATTCTAATCTTGGAACGCAATTATTATTAAATTGGAGTATTGAAAGTAATAAATTCTTAAAAGTAGTTCCAAATGACTACAAAAAGATTATTACTTTAATAGATGAAAAGAAAGCAGAAGGATTAAATCATGAAGATGCTGTATTAGCAGCCTTTTATGAAAGGAGTGCAATATAATGGGAAAACCAACTGGATTTTTAGAGTTTGAAAGAAAAGTAGGTATAAATGATTCTGTAAAAGAAAGAACAACTCATTATAAAGAATTTCATAACTTACTTTCAGAAAGTGAGCAAATAAAACAAGGTGCTAGATGTATGGATTGTGGTATACCTTTTTGTCAATCAGGACTCCTTATAAATGGAATGGCATCAGGATGTCCTCTAAATAACTTAATACCAGAATTTAATGATTTAATATATAAAGAAAACTGGGATTTAGCATTACAAAGGCTATTAAAAACAAACCCATTTCCTGAGTTTACAGGAAGAGTCTGTCCAGCTCCATGTGAATCAGCTTGTACTGTTTCTATAAATTCTCCTGCTGTAAGTATAAAGGAAAATGAAAGATATATAATTGATAAAGCATTTAAAGAAGGTAAAATTAAAGCAATAGAACCTAAATATAGAAATAACAAAAAAGTTGCTGTTATTGGATCAGGCCCATCAGGACTTGCATGTAGTTACCTTTTAAATAAATTAGGATACTACGTAGATGTATACGAAAGAGAAGATAGAGTTGGTGGATTGTTAATGTATGGCATACCTAATATGAAGTTAGATAAAGAAGTTGTAAATAGGAGAGTTGCTATCTTAAAAGATGAGGGGATTAATTTCTTTACTAACACAGATATATGCAAAGATAGTCAATTAATAGAAAAGGTATTGAAAGACTACGATGCTGTAGTTTTAGCAACTGGAGCTACAAAGCCAAGAGATTTAAATGTACCTGGAAGAAACTTTAAAGGTATAGAATTTGCAGTTAATTATTTAAAAGAAAATACTAGAAGCTTATTAAATAAAAAAAATACTGACAATTTTATTTCTTGTAAAAATAAAAATGTTTTAATAATTGGTGGTGGCGATACAGGAACAGATTGTGTTGCTACTGCTATAAGACAAGGTTGTAAATCAGTAATACAATTAGAAATAACTAATCCTCTTCCTAAAGATAGACAGAGTAATAATCCATGGCCAGAGTGGAGTAAAACACTTAAAGTTGATTATGGTCAAGAAGAATCTATAGAGTTATTTGGAAAAGATCCTAGAAGATATTGTACTAGTGTAAAAGAATTTATAGGTGATGAAGAAGGTAATGTTAAATCAGCTATTACAATAAAAGTTGAATGGATAAAAGATGAAACGGGTAAAACTACTTTTAAAGAAATACCTAATAGTGAAGAACTGATTGATGTAGATATTGTATTACTAGCAATGGGTTTTGTGGGAACAGAAGAGTATATAATAAGAGGCTTTAATTTGAAATCAGATAATAGGGGAAATATTAAAGCTGACTATGGAAGTTTTATAACTAATAAAGAAAAAGTATTTACTTGTGGGGATGCTAGAAGAGGTCAATCTTTGGTAGTTTGGGCAATAAGAGAAGGCATAGAAGCAGCAATCGCAGTTAATGGGTATTTAGATTTGAAAGAATAATTATTATAAATAGGGGGCATTTATATGACAAATTCATTAATCAAAACAGAAATCCAAATAAAAGCAATTAAAGATTTTTTTGAAAAGACTCTATCAGATAAATTAAACTTAACTAGAGTTTCAGCTCCTTTATTTGTTGAAGCAAATACAGGGATCAATGACAATTTAAATGGTATAGAAAGACCTGTTTCCTTTGATATGCTTGCAGATAAAAAGGAAGTTGAAGTAGTACATTCTTTAGCAAAGTGGAAAAGACTTAGTTTAAAGAGGTATGGCTTTCAGCCGTATTCAGGATTATATACCGATATGAATGCAATTAGAAGAGATGAAGAATTAGATAATCTTCATTCAATTTATGTAGATCAATGGGACTGGGAAAAAATAATTCTTAAAGCAGATAGGAATAAAGAATACTTAAAGAAAACTGTAAAAGATATATATAATGTTTTTAAAGAAACAGAAAAATATGTGAATGAGAATTTACAAACTATGTCTTTTCAACTACCGGAAGATATCTATTTTATAACAACCCAAGAATTAGAAGATTTATACCCAGAGTTATCTCCGAAAGAAAGAGAAAATGAAATTTGTAAGGATAAAGGTGCAGTTTTTTTAATGGAAATTGGGGATTTATTGAATTCTGGAATAAAGCATGATGGAAGAAGCCCAGATTATGATGATTGGACTTTAAATGGAGATATTTTAGTATGGTATCCTGTTTTAAATATGGCATATGAACTTTCATCTATGGGAATAAGAGTTGATGAAGAGGCTTTAGAAAGTCAATTAATTAAAAGTAATTGTGAAGATAGAAAAAAATTGCAATTTCATAAAGGAATTTTGCAAAAAGAGTTGCCTTATACAATAGGTGGAGGAATAGGTCAATCTCGTATATGTATGTTCTTTTTAAATAAACGTCATATAGGAGAAGTTCAATGTTCTATTTGGGATGAAAAAAATAAAGATTTTTGCAGAAAAAGTGAAATAGACTTATTATAGTAAAAATTTCTTCATTTAAAATTTTAGATTTTTCACATACTAATAATGTGAATATCTGAAAAGGAGGTACAAAAGATGATTAAAAAATTTGCTATGTTTTTTATTTTAACAGCTACTGTAATGAATTTCTCAAATTTGAAATACGTACAAGCTGATGACGTAAAGAATAAATCAAATGCTTTTAGAGTATCTAGCGATGCTATAGTTGATTTAGGTAAAGAAAAATTTGATGACTTTTGGACTCCAGAAAATGAAGGTTATCTTAGTGCATCACAAAAAGAAAAAGTAAATGAATTAAGAGAAAAAGTAAATAATGGTGATATGTTAACTACTACTGAAAGAAATGAATTAAAAAACATGAAAGCAGAAGTAATAAAAGTTAAATTAGGTGATGCAAAATTTCAAGAGTTACAAAAACTTATTGAAAAAAGAGAAGGTTCAACTGAACTTACGCTACCAGAAAGACAGAGATTATATGAATTAAATAAAGAAGCCAAGGGCGTAAAATAAAAGATATTCACAAAGTGGAAAAGCATTAAAGATAAATTTAATGCTTTTCTTATTTTTGTAAAGTAATAGTCATGTTACTTTATTGATAAAGGCTTAAGTTTATTTCTTAAGAATCAAGAAGCATATTTAAAATGATTTGATTTTTAGTAATTACAAAGCAAGTAAATTTAAATATATACAATTTTTTATAAAAAAATATTAGGATTATGTATAAAAAGATGATAAAATTATAAAAACGTATATTTTTAAAAATTATAAGTTTAATATCTGTATTGGAAGGAATGGTTATTATGGAAAAATATAAAGAAGAGTTTATTGAATTTATGGTTGAAAGTAATGTATTAAAATTTGGAGAATTTGTTACTAAAAGTGGAAGAAAGACACCGTTTTTTATTAACACAGGTAATTATATTACTGGGAAACAATTAAAAAAGCTTGGTGAATTTTATGCAAAAGCTATAAATAAGCATTTTGGAGAGAATTTTGATGTTTTATTTGGACCTGCATATAAAGGAATCCCACTTACAGTAACCACAGCAATTTCTTTAAGTGAATTATATAATATAAATGTTGAGTATTGCTCTAATAGAAAAGAAGTAAAGGATCATGGTGAAGGTGGAATTCTATTAGGTGGATCTTTAAGTGATGGAAAAAGAGTTGTTATTGTTGAAGATGTTATGACTGCAGGGACATCAATATATGAAACTACTCCTATTTTAAAATCTCAAGGAGATGTTGATATAAAGGGTCTTATTATATCAGTAGATAGAATGGAAAAAGGGAAATCAGAAAAATCTGCACAAGAAGAAATTAAAGAAGTTTTTGGAATAACTACATATCCTATAGTTACGATGAAAGAAGTTGTGAGTTACTTATATAATAGAGAAGTAAACGGTAAAGTATATATAGATGATGCTATGAAAAATTCTATTGAAGACTATTATAATAAATATGGAGTTTCTTATAATAATTAATAAAGTGTTAAAATTAAAGTATTATATAGAGACATTAGTATGTCAAATGAATGAGAAAGATTATGAAATACTTTTATGAATATATAATTTGTATTTATAATTTAATAAGATAAAAAAAGGCTAGCATAACACGCTGGCCTTTTATAATGAAGTATTTTCTGTAAGAAATTTAAAAACTTCAAAAATTAGAGCTACTATTTCTTTATTTTCAAAACCATAAAAATTATGGCCACCAGAATTTAAGCTAAGTAGCTTTGTATTAACATCTTGATTTTTGAGCTTATTATATAAATCTACAGAATTTGTATATGGAACTAATTCATCATTTTTGCTATGTATTATTAAAGTGCTTGGAGATGACTCATCCACATAATTGATTGGGCTATATATATCACCTAAAAATGATTTTTCCTTTAACCTTTCTATTTCATCCTTAAATTCTTCATCAGCCACCGAAAAATCTAATGTAGATAATTCTGTAGGACCAAATATATCAATTAGATAATTAACTTTAGATGGATAACTTGCTAAATCTTTATCTCCAATGAATTCATCATCACTTGTATAAGCAGATAGTAAGGATAAATGTGCCCCAGATGATATTCCAAGAAGTCCAATGTCATTAGTGTCAAAATTATATTCATCCTTGTTTTTATACACCCATCTTATGGCATCTTTTACATCACTTACAGGGTTTGAGATAGGGGTATCTTCCTTTAATAATTCATAGGATACACTTATTATACTAAATCCTCTTTTATTGAATGCATTTATTATAGGGTCTAATCCTATTGGAATTCCATTATCGCCATATATCCAACTACCGCCATGTACGTATATAATAACAGGAGAAGGCTTATTAGTAATATTAGATTTATATATGTCTAAAAACACATCCTCAGATAAACTTTCTTTATATTTTAATCCTCTTACATCCATGGAGGTAGAACAATAATAATCAGTTAATTCACTTAAGGTTGCTACACTTTTATTTGAATCTTTTAAATCTTTAATAATATCAAATGTTATTAAAATTGCACCTTTGAAGTAAAAAGCAATAATTAGGGATGTTGTCATAAATGATACTACAAATAATACTATTAATTTATATATTTTCTTCAAAAGATCAACTCCTTATTTTTAAGCTATTAGTATTATAGACAATAAATGAAAATAATAATTTAAATTTAGTTATAAATTATCATTTTTATGAATATATTGTATTAGTACTATTAACTTAAATTAAAACAGGGGGGAGTTGCTTTACATTAGCAGCGGATTTAATAAATGGTAAGTGATTTAGTTAAAGAAGAAGATATTTTAAATACATTAAGCTTTGATTATATATTTGAAAGTATTATAGAATATTTGAAGGATGATAAAGATTTAATAATTAACAATTGTAGTGAAGAATACCTAATAAATATTTTTCAAGGAATTTTATATAAGCTTTCATTTAATGAAGAACAAGTATTAATTTTATACGATGATTATATTAATAAAATTACAGATACAAAATTTATAAAAGATTTAGATAAAAAAGCTATTTATTTAAATAGTTCAACTGACTTTGAAAATAATTTAAAAGAACAATTGTTAAGTTTACCAGAAACTACTGGGAAAACAATTATAAGTAAAGTAGAAGTGTTGTCTAGAAGTATTGATAAAAAGAGTAACCAATTAGTAGATTTAATTAAGTTCTTTACATTAGAAAAGAATAAATCATTATCGCTAATAGAAAAATACAAGACAACTAAAAAGAAATTAAGCAAGTATGATTCCTTATATAAATATTATAGTATATATAGAATAAAGAAGCCTTTTGAAAAATATAGTTACTTTGAAATAACTAGTTGTGTTAATAAAATTATTAATTCTGATATAATAAAAAAATATATAAAATATAGAAGATTTATCGATAATAATAAATTTAAAATCATTAAAGAACCAATTAATTATGAAATGTTAAATTTAGCAATTTATAAAATTGATGAGTTAAATAAAGATGCGAATTTCAAAGTGCCTTTAAAGTACACTCAATATACAGATGACTTTATAGAAACTTTCTCTGTAAACCCTAAGATGCAAAGTGAAGATTTGAAGAACTTAGTTAATATAGTTAACTTAAAATATAATTATAATTTATTAAATCATCAAAAGAAAAATAAGTTATTAAGTTTATTTACTAAAAGAAAAGATAATATAGATTATGAAAATAATATAAATAAATACTCTAGCATTGAAGCTGATATCACAAGAGAGTATGAAGATAATTTAAATAATATGAATTCATATATCAATAAATTAAGCTTTTTGAAGGATATATTAAATAAGAAAGAATTTAATAGCTTATTGACTGATCTTATCAAGGGCGAAGATTTAAAGGATGATTTATTACTATATAGAAAGATATTTAATTTATCTTATGAGATGAGAAGTCTGTTAAATCTAATAAATGCTCTAAGTGAAATTGAAATTGAATTATTAAGCTATGCTTATAATAATACTGAAGACAAAAAGTATATGGAGGATATTATTATAAATATCCCTAAATTAAAATTATATTTGGAAATTGAAGAAGAGGAATTGAAATCCGCTGATACTTTAGATAAATATAATGATTTTGAAAAAATATTAAATGAGTTAAATAAAGATATAACAATTAGAAATAGTTTAATACCTAAATCTATAAATTATAAATGGGACAATAAATTAAGAGAAAGACTTCAAATGGTAAAAAATAATATTGAGAAATTTGATTTTTCAAATAAAGAAATGATTGAAGGTTTATTTCCATGTATAATTTCCAAAGTAGATGAGTTACAATTAAAGAATATAGGTGAAAACAATATAAGATTTAATAAAGTAATTTATATAAGTGAAAAGAACAAACTAGATAATCAAACATTAGAAATAATAAAAAAATTAAGTGAAAATATTATAATATTCTGTGAAGATAAAATAGATGATTCTATAAATCTTAAAAGTTATACGAATTTAGATATATCAAATATAAATGAATTATTAATCTCTGAAAATTCAAGTGAAAATATTATTATTAATGAAATACAAAAATACTTAGAAGGATTAGGATATATAAGCGAAAAGAATGTATGCATAGATAAATTTGATATCAAATTATTAATAAAAGATAATAATCTAAATACAATTGCGGCATTAGAAATAGACTCTGAAATTATAAATATTGATTCAACTTATAAATTAAAAGATCTCTATTTAAATAAAGTACTAAAGGATAAAAATATCAAATTATATAGAGTATGGAGTAGAGATTGGTGGATAAATAAGTCAAAAGAGTTATCTAAATTAGAGGAATTTTTACAAATGAAATAAAATATTGACTTCATAAAGTTTATACAATATAATATTATAGAAAATTAAATAAGACAGTTCGGAAGCCTCCTGTCTATAAACAAAACTACGGTTATTAATTGCAATTTATATTAAGTGTGATTTTATTCGTAGAGGGTTCATTTATGTGAGCTCTCTATTTTATTTTTACATCTATTATTATCGTAATTTTATTTCGTATGTTTTTATTTTGGAGGTGTCTATTTTAGGCACTTTTTTTATTATTTTTTTAGTAGTGTATAAATAATATTTTGGAGGAGATTACATTGAGAGAAAACGTAACTAAAAAATTAGTCAAAGCAGCATTAGTTGCAGCAATTTATGCAGCACTTACAATCGTGTTGGCACCTATAAGCTATGGACCAATACAATTTAGATTATCAGAGATTTTAGTCTTATTAGCGTTTATAGATCCTTTTTACATAGGTGGATTAACTTTCGGATGTCTTCTAGCAAATATACTAGGTGGATTAGGTATTATGGATATAGTATTTGGAACACTAGCAACATTTTTAAGTGTATCTGCAATATCACTTACAGCTAAATATATTAAATCGAAAAACTTAAGTTTAATTATCGGTTCATTATGGCCAACTATTTTTAATGGTATTATAGTAGGGTGGATGATAAGTGTTGTTTCTGAATTACCAATGGTAATAACTATGCTACAAGTTGGAATTGGTGAGTTTGTAGTTGTTACTGTAGTAGGTATACCAGTATTTAAATTAATAGAAAATAAATATAAGGGCAAAATAGCTCTACAATAAATGATAAGCTTAGATACTTTATAGTTGTCTAAGCTTACTTTTTTATTTACAATAGTTATATACTAATAGATAAATAGTTAAGGAGATATGTATGAATTTAATTACATTAGAAAATATAACTAAGACTTATAGTGAAAAGATCTTATTAAACAACGTAACATTGAATATAAATGATGGAGATAAAATTGGTTTAATAGGTTTAAATGGAGCAGGAAAATCAACATTACTTAAAATATTAACAGGAAGAGATGAATTCTTTGATGGGAAGATAGTAAAAGGGAAAAATATAAGAATAGAATATTTAGCACAAGATACAAAATATGATGATAATTCTACTATATTAGAACAGATATTTAGAGGAGATACTCCTGAAATGAAACTTTTAATGGAGTATGAAGAGTTACTAGAAAAGGTTAATAGTGATGTATCTCTTAATGATAAATTAATAGCACTTCAAAGTAAAATAGATACTATGAATTTATGGGATTTAGAAAGTGATGCTAAAACTATTTTGACTAAACTTGGAATAAGTGATTTTAATAAAAAAATGTCAGAGTTATCTGGAGGTCAAAGAAAAAGAGTATTTTTAGCTTCTTCATTAATAACCCCTTGTGAGCTACTAGTATTAGATGAGCCTACTAACCATCTTGATTCTGAGTCAATAGAGTGGTTAGAGGAGTACTTAAATTCAAGAAAAGGCGCTTTAATAATGATTACTCATGATAGGTACTTCTTAGATAGGGTAACAAATAAGATACTAGAACTAGATAGAGGAAACCTTTATTTATATGATGGAAATTATAGTGACTTTCTAGAGAAAAAAGCTGAAAGATTACAAGTGGAAGCGGCTAAAGAAGAAAAAAGACAAAAGCTTATTTTAAAAGAGTTAAAATGGGTAAGAAGAGGTGCGAAGGCTAGGACTACTAAACAAAAAGCAAGACTCCAAAGATTTGATGAATTAGTTAATACTGAATATATAACAGTAAATACTGATATAGAAATGCCTTTTATAGGAAGGAGATTAGGTAAAAAGATAATAGAAATAAATAATATATCTAAAGCATTTGATAATAAAGTTCTAATTAAAGATTTTAATTATATTTTTTCTAAAAACGATAGAATAGGTGTAATAGGAAAAAATGGTGCTGGAAAAACTACTTTAATAAATATGATAATTGGTGCGTTAAGACCTGATAGTGGAGAGATAGAAATTGGAGATACTGTAAGTATAGGCGCTTTCTCACAAGATAATACTCATATGGATTTAAATCAAAGAGCTATAGATTATATAAAAGAAGGTGGGGAAAATATACCAACTGAAGATGGGTACAATATAACAGCATCTCAATTAGCTGAAAGATTCCTTTTTGATGGTACGCTTCAATATACTCCAATTGAAAAACTATCAGGTGGAGAAAGAAGAAGGTTACATTTACTAAGAGTGTTAATGGAATCTCCCAATGTACTTATTCTAGATGAGCCTACAAATGATTTAGATATTGAAACTCTTAAGATATTAGAAGACTTTTTAGATGAGTTCTTAGGGGTAGTAATTATAGTATCACATGATAGATATTTCTTAGATAGATTATGTAATAAAATCTTTTCATATGAAGGTAATGGAATAGTTAAACAATATGTAGGTAATTATAGTGATTATTTAATACATAAGGAATATGAGATAAAGCCTGAGAAATCTCAAACTGAAGTAAAGGAAAAGAAGTCTAATCAAAAAGAAAATAAAAATGTTTCTTCTAAACCTAAATTTACTTTTAAAGAACAAAAGGAATTTGAAGAAATTTATTCTGTTATAGATTCTTTAGAAAATGAACTTACTGTGATAGAAGATAAAATGGCAAAAAATGCTTCGAATTATGGAGCTCTAAATGAACTTATGAAAGAAAAGGAATCTATAGAAGAGGAACTTTTATTTAAATATGAGAGATTAGAATATTTAGAAGATATTGCTAATAAAATTGAAGAATATAAAAACAGATAAATTTAGAAGCAATAGCTTTCTCATTTTGCATTATTATAGTATAATATTTGTGTAACAAGACTCACAAATATAATGTGAAAAGGAGAAAAACTATGAAGAAACTTATTAAAAGTTTAAGTGTTTTATTAGTATCTTTTGTTTTAGTTGGTTGTGGTAGTAAAAGTGCTAATGTAGAATTAAAAGAAGGATTAACTGCTAAAGATGTAGTAGCAAAGGTTGGAGAAGAAGCACCTCTGCAAATGCCTCAAGAATTCGATGAACAAATGGCTACTGATATAGCTAAATTAAACTTAGATGATGTTGAAGATTATGGTATTATTAAAGCAATGGTTATTAACTCTGCGGATGTAGCAGCTGTTGTAAAGGCTAAAGAAGGAAAGGTTGAATCCGTTAAAGCTATTTTACAAGATGTACTTGATACAGAAAAAAATAATGCATATTTACCAGATCAAAAAGAAAAGTTAGAAAAAGCTATACTTACTGTAAAAGGTAACTATGTTATATTATTAGTTAATGAGGATATTAAAGCAGCGGAGAAAGCTGTAAATGAATGTTTTAAATAAGATTAAAATCAAAAGCTAGATGAGAAAATTTTCTTATCTAGCTTTTTTAGAAAGGATTTAGTATGGTTTTCAGTAGTCTAATTTTTATATTTAGATTTTTACCTATATTTGTAGGAGTATATTATATAACTCCATATAAATATAAGAATCTTTGTATACTTATATTTAGTTTATTTTTTTATTCATTTGGAGAGCCTAAGTACTTTCCTATAATGGTTTCATCAATTATTGTTGATTATACAATATCATTATTAATTCAAAAGAATTTTAAAAATAGAAGTAAATGCAAAGTTCTATTATTAATATCTATAGTATTTAATATAGGGATTTTAATTTATTTTAAATATTCAAATTTCTTTATAGAAAATATAAATTTATTGTTTAATTCTTCAATAAGAAAAATTAACTTAGCATTACCACTAGGAATAAGTTTTTATACCTTTCAGACGTTATCTTATACTATTGATGTGTATAAAGGAAAGGTTGAAGCTGAAAGAAATCTAATAGATTTTGGAGCTTTCGTTTCTTTGTTTCCACAGCTAATAGCAGGTCCAATAGTAAAATATAGTGATATAAACAAAGAAATAAAAAATCGTTCTATAACTATGAGTAATTTTGAGTTAGGATTAGAGGAATTTATAATAGGATTATCAAAAAAGGTATTAATAGCTAATAATATAGGTATGCTTTGGTCTGAAATATCTAGTAAGGAATTAGTTAATATATCAACACCTCTAGCTTGGATTGGTATAATATCTTTTTCATTTCAGATATATTTTGACTTTAGTGGATATTCATCAATGGCTATAGGCCTTGGAAAAATGATAGGGTTTAACTTCCCGAATAATTTTAATTTTCCATACATATCTAGGAGTATAACTGAATTTTGGAGAAGGTGGCATATAACTTTAGGTTCCTGGTTTAAAGAATATGTATATATTCCTTTAGGAGGAAATAGAGTGAAGAAAAGAAGGGTATTTTTTAATTTATTGATAGTCTGGTTTTTAACTGGATTCTGGCATGGTGCTGAATATACATTTATTTTGTGGGGATTATATTTCTTTGTATTACTTTATATAGAGAAAATATTTTTAGAAAAAGTTCTAAAAAAATATGTAATTTTCTCGCATTTATATACCATATTCTTTTTAATAATAGGATGGTGTTTATTTGCTATAAGTGATATTACAACTTTAAGTATTTATATAAAAAAGATGTTTGCTATGGATTTTAGAAGTGATTGGATTTACTATACTAGAAACTATTTTATAGTTATTATATTATGCATTATTTTTTCAACTCCAATAGTACTAAAAATATATAGTAAGCTGAATAAGGTGATTAAATCAATAATTATTGTATTGCTTTTTATAATGTCTGTAGCATATTTAGTAGATAGTAGTTACAATCCCTTTTTGTATTTTAGGTTTTAGTAGGAGGAGAGTATGATTAAAAAGATAGTAAAGTATCCAATAAGTATATTTGTCTTAATGATAATTATAATTATTACAATATTAGATATAATCAATAGAGATAAAGACTTTTCCAACTTTGAAAATAGATCCTTAGCTCAAAAGCCTGTATTCTATTTTGACGATTTTCTTAAAGGAAGATTTACTAAAGATTATGAAAGATACATTAATGACCAATTTGTTTTTAGGGATAAGTGGATAGATTTAAAATCTAGAAGTGAGTTTCTATTAGGTAAGATAGAGAATAATAATATAATTTACGGGGAAAATAATTTTTTGTTTGAAAAATATCAGAAAATAGATGAAAAAAGTTTAACTAAAAATATTGAATTTCTTTTATCTTTTATAAACAAAACACCTAAAGATAAGGTGAATTTTATGATTATTCCAAGTTCATATACTATATATAAGGATTATTTGCCTTATGGAGTAGAGTTAGTAGATCAAGAAACGTATATAAAAGATATATATAATTATTTAAATAATTATAATAATATAAATATAATATCAATAATGGATAGCTTGAAGGAGAATAAAGATAAGTATATATATTATAAAACAGATCACCATTGGACCTCATTTGGAGCATATTTAGCATATAGTGAATTTGTTAAAAATAATAATTTAACTTTAGTTGATATGAGTCATTTTAATAAGAATGAAGTTGATAATTTTTATGGAACTTACTTTTCTAAAAGTAAAAACTTTAACGCAGAAAGTGATGTAATAACTTATTATGATTTACCCAATTTAAGTGTATCTATAGATGGAGTGCCTGTTGATAATATAAATGATGACTCAAGGTGGAGCAGTAGCGATAAATATTCAGCTTTTTTAAGGGGGAATAATGGATTAACAATAATTCAAAACAATGATATTTATAATAATAATAATAAAATATTAGTGTTGAAAGATTCATTTGCTAATTCTTTTATTCAATATATAGTTAATAATTATAAAGAAGTATATGTTGTTGATTTAAGAAGTTTTATTGGTAGCTTTAATGAGTTTTTTGAAAGTAATAAATTTGATGATATATTAATAATGTATAATTTTATAAATCTTGTTGAAGACGTAAATATATCTAAAATTAAATATTAATACATTTAATAACACAACTTTATTGACAATGCTATAAATATTTGATACTCTTTTAAAGGTTGATTTATATAAAAATAGGAGGAAATTATGGAAGGAACAAAAGAAGTAAAAATTTTAGTTGCTGATCCATCAGCATTAGGATTATTTGGACTAGCTGTTATAACATTAGTTGCATCATCACAAAAACTAGGACTTACAGATGGGGTATCTCTAGTATTACCTTGGGCTATCTTCTTAGGAGCTACAGCTCAATTATTAGCGTCTATAAATGATTTTAAACACAACAATACGTTTGGAGCTACAGCTTTTGGAGCATACGCGTTCTTTTGGTATGCAATGGGTATGACATGGCTAATACAAAATGGAGTATTTGGAGAAAAGCTTGCATCTGCAGCTGATACAAAACAATTAGGATTTGCCTTTTTAGCATATTTAATATTTACATTATTTATGACTATTGGAGCAATGGAAACTAATAAGGTATTATTTATAATTTTTGTTTTAATTGATTTTCTATTCATAGGATTAATGTTAAATTCATTTGGAATTGTACCACATTTTGCTCATAGTTTAGCTGCGTATTCAGAACTTGGAATTGCAATTTTTTCATTCTATGGAAGTGGTGCAGCTGTACTAAACAAGCATTTTGGTAAGGTATTTTTACCAATAGGTAAGCCATTTAATATTTTTAAATAAAGAATAAATGTGATATTATAAATATAGTGTTATTGTATTAAAATATGATTAACACTATATTTTTTTGTTTTATCGAGATTTAGTATAATTTTATTCCACATACAATAGTTAGTTTATTTGATATAAGGAGAAATTTTATGAAAGTATCTATATTTTTAAAAGGTAAAAAGGATCCAGTTGTATATGAAGGAGAGAGAATAGATATAATAGATTTAAATTTAAATGGTATTGATTATAAGCAAGTTAGATGTTTCAATAAAAAAGGAAGCTCTAAATCGGAGTTGATTGTAAATAATTTGATAAATAAAATTATTGAGTCATAAAAGGTGCTATAACAGCACTTTTTTTATTTATCTAGAAATTTGAATTATACATTATATCAAATTTATATAAGTTGTATTTTTATTAAAATTAGTTCTAAATTTATAGTGTTTACAATATTATAATAATGAAAAGATACTAACAGCATAATAAAATATGTATCTTGAAAAGACACTAACAGCTAATTAATATTATGCATATGCAATGTATGATATAATCATTATATAAACGTGTCTTGTATTAATTTTTAGGAGGAAAAAGATGTCTAGTGTTTTAAGTAAAATACGAGAAGAATTATATAAAGTCTCTGAAATAGATATGGAAGAAGAAGAAATAGTTAATATAAATGCAATAGAAGAGTTTATAGATAATATAGCATATTTTAGAAATGCTTCTGAAGGAGAAATAATAGAAAATTTCAGAAGAATTTTTTACTCAGGAACTGCTTGCAGCATTAAGTTATTATTCTTTATTAGAGATAAAATAAATGGATTAGGGGAGAGAAGAATATTTAGGGTTATTTTAAGATATCTAGCAAACGAGCATCCAAAGTATATAAAAGATAACTTATCTCTAATTCCTAAGTATGGTAGATGGGATGATTTATATTCTTTATTTGATACGAAGCTTGAAGATGATGTTATAGATTTATTTAAGAATCAATTACAAATAGATCTTAACTCTAATAAACCATCTACATTAGCTAAATGGTTAAAGTCAGAAAATACTTCTTCTAAAGAATCTAAAAGGCTTGGTAATAAAACAAGAAGATTGCTTGGGTATTCGCCTAAGGAATATAGACGGTTGTTATCTAGTTTAAGAAAAAAGATAGATATAGTAGAAACTAATATAAGTAGGAGAGAGTATTCTAAAATAAATTATAAGAATCTTACAAAACTAAATATAAAGAAGTATAAAAAAGCATTTTTAAGAAATGATAGAGTGAATTATGAGAAGTTTAAAATGGAAAATAATAAAAATACCTTTATATTTGAATCCATTGAGAAGATGATTTCAATTATTAGAAATGATTTAAATAATTATAATATAAACAGTATAGAAGATATGTATATTAAGAATTTAGAATATTTAATAGATATAAATATAAGGAATTTAAATTCTTTTGAAGATACTTTGATAGTTAATGGAATTGAAGGAGAGTTTACAAAAGATCAAAATAAATACTTTGATGTATTAATTGCAACGATCCTTTTATATAATAAAATGAATTCAAACAGCTTCAAAAACTATTATATGTCCTTTAAGAAAAATTCTAAATTTAATAAATTAACAGGATCGAATTATATAGAAGATATCCAAATAATTTCTAAAAACAAAGTTAATTATAATATCGATTTAAATTCTGCGTTAGACTTATTATTATTTACTAGTATAAAAAAGAATTTAAAATCTGAAGCAATTCCCAAATCTATAATGTTTATATATAATAAATCTGAAGATATTGACTTTATAGATATTAATGAGATGAATGAAAAGTGGGGAAATTCAGGATTTAAAATTCCTAGAATAAAGCTTTGGAATTTAAATAATTTATCTCCAAAGTTTTCGATAAAATATAAAGATAGTATTACGATTATTAATGGATATAACAATTCTATATGGAAGTATTTACTTGAAAGCAAAGAGATAAGTAATAGTAATATTATTATAGATAAATTTAATAATATTGAATATAAAGATTTAATTATTTAAATTAAACAATGCTAAGCATTGTTTAATGAAATATAACTTTACATAATGTTTAATATGTTTATTATGTAAAGTAGATTTTTATGATTGATTTAAGAAATTGAAATTTAAAAGCATATGTTATATATAATATGAATATAATTATATAAATCATTATAAATAACATTATTTTGAAATACCTTTAATGAATTAAGCTATAAAAGTAATGAAACTAAAAAAATATAATTATAGAAATAACAAATTTATATTAATTATGAATCTATATAAATTAAGCTGTATAAAAAATAAATTTCAAAAGCTCTTAAATTTATATATTTATATGATATAAAGACAATTTAAATTATAAAATTTGTTACATTTGAAAATAATAAGGTTTTATAAATAAAGATGTTTATAATCAAATTAATACTAATTAATATAGAAAATGAAGAATATAAATCACCAAAATATACCAAATTATTATAAAAAACCTTAAATTTTATTTCGCTAAATATACATTTATTATATTTCGTACTATTGTAATGCGAAAATCTCTGTGATATAATAAAATCAAGGCTTTAGAGAGATTTCGGGGGTGAAAAAATGTCTACAGGACGAACGAAAACATACAAATATAAAGATTTTTCTTATACTGACGACGTAAAAAGACTTTTAAATATCGAATTATCTAATAAGGATAAGAAAAAACTTGATGCAGTTTATAGTAATTATCATGATTTAGGTGTTCAGCGAGGATATGAATTTATAATTGAAGATCTATTTAAACTTGCTGAAATAAATAAGTTATCAACTTCTCAAATTGCACAAATTTATGATACAGGAATTAGAAATGTTCAAATTTGGCTTAAAGAACTTGGAATAAATCGTACTATTAAAAAAGCTCAAAAAATTACTAAGAAAAATACTAAGGTGGATTTAGAATTGAATTCTGTTGAAAATTTAAATTCAAATATAAATCCAATCAGAAATAAATATGGTATTGAACAAGTTCAAATTAAAAATTTGCCAGAATCGGTTACTGATTTTTTAAATTACTTAGAAACAATTAAGGGGAAATCTCCGAATACTATTAAAGGTTATGAATTAGATTTAACTTTATTCTTTAAATTTTTAAAAGTATACAAAGGACTTGTTACTGATGATTCATTGGAGTTTTCTGAAATAGATATTAGAGATATAGATAATTCATTTGTTAGAAAAATTAAATTAACAGATTTGTATGCTTTCCTATCATTTGCAGAAAAACAAAGAGATAATGGAAATTATGCAAGAGCAAGAAAAGTTGCTTCACTTAAATCTTATTTTAAGTTTCTTAATGGAAAAGCAAAAATTATTGATGATAATCCTACTCTTGAATTAGAATCACCAAAGATAAATAAAAGGCATCCAGTTTATTTAACTTTAGATGAAAGTGTTAATTTATTAAGCTCTTTAGATAAAGATAATAAGAATTATTATAGAGATTATTGTATTTTAACTTTGTTTTTAAATTGTGGAATGCGTTTATCAGAACTTTGCAGTATTAAATTAGATAAAATTAAAGGTGATACTTTAACTATAATCGGTAAGGGAGATAAAGAAAGAACGGTTTATTTAAATGAAGCTTGCTTAAAAGCTATTGATAATTATCTATCTGTTAGAGATACTTCAAAATGTACACTTGAGGATAAAGAATATTTACTACTCTCCTCCCGTTTTAAACCTATTAATAAAAGAACGGTTGAATTGTTAGTAAAGAAGCATATATTTAATTCAGGATTAAGTAATGCAAAATATACGCCACATAAATTGAGGCATACTGCTGCTACTTTGATGTACAAGCATGGTAATGTTGATATAAGAAGTTTGCAAAGTATATTAGGTCATGAAAATATATCTACTACACAAATATACACTCACGTTGATGAAGAGATTTTAAGAGATGCTGTAAATTCAAATCCATTATCAAAATTGTAAAATGTTTAAAAAATAATATATATAAATAAAAAAGGTTAAGAGAAAAAACATCTTAACCTTTTTTATTTAATTAGTACTTCCCTTTTAACTTTCTAACTCCAGGGAAGATTTCTTCTGTAGCTTCTTCTAGTGAATCATCACCTAATATATCTAAATCATCTATGTATTCAATATGATCAAAAGCATCAACATAATCACTTGATTCATTTTCTAAAGTATACTCTCCTACTTCATCAAATTCTTCAGTTGATAGCTTTTCTTCTTTTAAAGCTTCTAACATCTTTTTATATTCATTTTCTAAAAATTCATTTTCTTCAACTGTTTTAGCTATATCTTCAATTTTTATAGCTCTTACATCTATACCTTCTTCTTCTAAACAGTCTCCACAGTTATCACAAATCCTATTAGGATATATGTCACAATAATCGTCTTCTGTGAATTTCTTGAAATCCATAAATACACCACCTTTGTTTAAAGTTAAACTAAACTTAATTATACCAAATAAATATTAAATAATCAAATTATATAAAAAAAAATACTTTATGCTTTAATTTCTACTATTTATTTAATTGGAATAGATAAAATTATCCTACTAAATTTCATTAGTGATTTTATAAATTGCTATAAGAACATAAGTTTTAAGAACGTTCGTTTTGAGAACATAAGTTTGATATTATCATACTTTTATGCTATAATAATAGAAATAAAGAGAGGTGTTATAATGAACGAAGTAAAAGATAAACAATTAGAAATTTATGAGTTCTTAAAGATATATACAGAAAACAAAGGTTATCCGCCTTCAGTAAGAGAAATCTGTGATGCTGTTAATTTAAGATCTACATCGACTGTTCATGGTCATTTAAAAAGATTAGAGAAAAAAGGATTAATAAGAAGAGATCCAACTAAACCTAGAGCGTTAGAAATCATGGAAACATCAAATTCAAAGAAGGAAATGTTGAATATACCTTTAGTTGGAAGAGTTACAGCAGGAACACCTATTTTAGCAACGGAAAATATAGAAGACACATTCCCTATTCCTATGGATTACATAAAACATAATGAGGAATTATTTATGTTAAAAGTAACAGGTAATAGTATGATTAATGCAGGAATACATGATGGAGATTATGCCATTATAGAAAAAGCTCCAACAGCTAAAAATGGAGATATAGTTGTAGCACTAATTGAAAATGATGCCACTATAAAAAGATTTTTTAAAGAAAAAGATCATATAAGACTTCAACCAGAAAATGATGCACTATCTCCTATTATTGTTGAAGACTGCATTATTTTAGGTAAATTAGTTGGTTTGTTTAGAGCATATTAGAAAATAAGATTCATACAATATTGTATGAATCTTATTTTTTACTACAAATCAAGGAGGTGCAGACTTTGAAAATTTCTATTTTAAAAAGTGGTAATAATAAAAATAATGACTCCATAGATGAACATAATAAAGGTCATATTATAAAAAAGGACTTTTCTACCCTAATATTACTTATTGAAGTCATTGTAGCATCTGTTTATGCCTTTGGGCTTGGATATAGCTTATTTTTTAGTGGTGATGATTTTATTAAAGTAGGAATCAAATTTTTACTTATACTCATTGTTTTATATTTCTTAATGGAATTTCCTTATGCACTTATAAAGGCATCCTTATTACCCAATGCTTTTAAAAAAGATATAATCAATTTAAATTTAAATCCGTATAATATGAGTATATCAATATCTTCTAAGAAGGCTATATCTAAAGATAGAGTGTTGATAGCATCAATAGTTCCTTTTATAATATTAGCTTTAGCACCAACTATAATTAGTTATATATTAGAATTTAATATGTATTTGTATGCTATTGCTTCAGCTTCAGCAATAATTTCTATGCCAGACTTAGTATTTTTAATAGTTTTAATTAGAGATGAATCTGTTGGAGAAAGTTTAATAATTACTCCTTACGAATATATTAATTCAAATATAGGACTAAACGAAACTTCAATTGATTTAGAGAAAGATGATGCTGTAGAATGCAAAGATGAATTTTGTTGTCAGTTATTAGAAAATATAGATAAAAACAAGATTGAAGATGAGTTGATTGAAAAAAATGAAAATCCTGATTATATTAAAGAAATGATTCTTAACGTTGATAATGCTGATGAATAACAAAAACACTAGCTAATTGCATAGCTAGTGTTTTTGTTAAATATAAAGCAATTTTAGATTATTCAATTATATTATTTAATGAAATTAATATACCTATCTTAGCATGATCAAAAGTAAGACCACCTTGTAAATAAGCTATGTAAGGCTCTCTAATTGGTGCATCAGCTGATAATTCAATTGAAGATCCTTGAATAAATGCTCCAGCAGCCATTATAACTTCATCATTATATCCAGGCATAGCCCAAGGTTCACATTCAACAAATGAGTCTATTGGAGAACCTTTTTGTATCCCCTTACAGAATTGTATAAGCTTTTCTTTATCACCAAACTTAATAGCTTGAATAATATCACTTCTTTTTTCATTATATTTAGGAAGAACATCAAAGCCTGCAAGTTCCATTATTCTTGAACAAAATACAGCACCCTTTACAGCTTCCATAGCTATATGTGGAGCTAAAAATAATCCTTGATATAATTGTCTCATAACTCCAAATGTTGAGCCACACTCTCCTCCGATTCCAGGAGTTGTTAATCTAAAGCTTGCTTGCTCTACACATTCCTTTTTACCAGCTATGTATCCACCAGTTGGTGCAATCCCACCACCTATATTCTTTATAAGAGAACCTGCAATCAAATCAGCTCCAACGTCTGTAGGCTCTATAACATCAATAAATTCGCCATAGCAGTTATCAACAAAAACAACTACATCTTCTCTTATGCTTTTTACAAACTTTATTACTTCACCAAGCTCTTTAACTAAGAATGAATTTCTCCATCCGTAACCTGTACTTCTTTGAATATGTACAAGCTTTATAGTTTTATCTGATTCTAAAGTTTCTTTTATTTTATCTAAATCAAATTTACCATCTTTTAGGTCAACTTGCTTGTAATTAACTCCATATTCCCTTAGTGAACCTATATTTTCTTTTCCACTTATTCCTATTATGTTATGTAATGTATCATAAGGTGCTCCTGAAATACATACCATTGTATCTCCTGTTCTTAAATTACCCATTAAAGCACAACCTATTGCATGTGTACCATTAACAAAATGAGGTCTAACTAAAGCACTTTCAGTATTAAATATTCTAGCATAAACTTTATCTAATGAATCTCTACCTATATCATCATATCCATAACCAGATGAATTAGTAAAATGAGATTCACTTATCCTCTCATCTTGGAAAGCCTTTAATACTTTCAGTTGATTATATTCTCTTATTTCATCATAAGATTCAAAAACCTCTTCTACATCTTTTAAAGCTTTCTTATATAGCTCAAATGTTTGAGGCTTAAAATTGAAGTTTTTCATCATTAATTCTTCTGTTTCTCTTAGCATAACCTTATTATTACATATCATTTAATAATATGTAATTTCTCCCTTCTAAGTAATTAAATAAGCTATTATATAACATAAATAAAATATTATCATATTTTAGCATAATTTCATAGTATATATGTTGCAATAAAGACAAAGGTTTAAGATTAACTAAAAGTAAATTATAAGGTTAAATATAAGTAAATAAAGTTTTCTTAATTCAAGATAAAAATAAAATATAATTTAAGTACAGTCATTATATAAATAAAAAGTAGGCTAATTAAGCCTACTCTTCATCATTATTAAATAAAATTGGTTTTGCTGGTGTTATAGTTGTTATTGCGTGTTTATAAACTAACATTTGCTTACCATCGCTATCAAGAACTACTGTAAAACTGTCAAATCCTTTTACATAACCTTTTAGTTGAAATCCATTAGTTAAGTATACAATAACGGAAATTTTATTTTTTCTTGCTCCATTTAAAAATATATCTTGTAAGTTGTTTGGTTGTTTATTCACCGTATTCACCTCCGCATAATTCTTACAATTCTATTATACAATTTATGGTAGTAATTCACCAACTATTCTTTTAAATATCTCTTCTTCACTAAATAAATCTTTATCCAAAAAAATAGCTCTTGGGTCTCTTCTAAACCAAGTTAATTGTCTTTTAGCATAATTTCTTGAACCCTGTTTAATCATTTCTACAGCTTCATCTAGGGATATTTTACCTTCTAAATAATAAAAGATCTCTTTATATCCTATCCCCTGCATTGACTGTACAGATGAATTATACCCCATTTCTCTTAATTTTATACATTCATCAAGTAACCCTCTATCCATCATGATATCTACTCTTAAGTTTATCCTATCATATAGCTTTTCTCTATTCATGTTAAGTACATAGTAACTAACATCATATGGTCCATTATAAAACTCGTCTCCTGCATTAAATGAGCTAAAAGGCTTTTTAGTTAACTTATACACTTCTAAAGCTCTAATTACTCTTTTTCTATTATTATAATGAATTTCCTTATAACTTATAGGATCAATTTCTTTAAGCATATTATGGATATATTCATTACCATGTTTTTCTGCAAGCTCTTCTAATTCATTTCTATAATCTAAATCATTTTCTGCTTCTGTAAAGTTCATATTGCAGGTTAATGCATTTATATATAACCCTGTACCACCAGTTAATATTGGAAGCTTCCCTCTAGATATAATATCTTCTATACATTTTTGTGCCATTTCCTTATAGTCAGCTACAGAAAATGGAATACTAGGATCTATTACATCTATCATATGATGTGTAACGCCACGCATTTCTTCTTTAGTAATTTTAGCAGATCCTATATCCATGTATTTGTATATTTGCATTGAATCTGTAGAAACTATTTCTCCATTTAATTCTTTTGCTAATTTTATAGATAAATCTGTTTTACCAACTGCTGTTGGACCTGCTATAACTAAAACTTTTTCTTTCATTATTTCTCCCTTTATACAATTCTCCTAAATTTTTTATCTAACTCATAGTTTGTAAATTTAATAATTATAGGTCTACCATGAGGACAATGGAATGGATCATCTATATATCTTAAATCATTTATTAGTTTTTCCATTTCCATTTGATTTAAATAATCATTAGCCTTAACAGCAGCTTTACATGCAAGTGTTGCAATTCTATTGTACTTTACTTCTGTTGTCTTTCCGCTACCTAATGATTTTATGTTATCTAATATATTAATAAATAAATTTCTTGGATCTAGCTTACCTAAGAAATAAGGTACTTCTTTTATTGCTATAGTATTTCCACCAAAATTTTCAATAGTGAATCCTGCAATAGTAAACACTTGTGAATTTTCTTCATAATAACAAAAATCATCTGTAGTTAAATCTATTAAAGTAGGTACTAGTAGTTGCTGTACTACTATATCCCCCTCTTCTATACTCTTTAAGTACTTTTCAAAAAGAATCTTTTCATGAGCCGCATGCTGATCTATCATATATAAGACTTCATCATACTCAGCTAGTATATAAGTTTTATTAAACTGTCCTATTATTCTTAAATTAGGAAACTTTGCACTTCTATTTTCTATATTATTTAAGTTTTCTTTGCTACTTATTACATCTCTATTATTTACTGTATCATAGTTAGTTGTTATATCCTTATTTATTGTATTGTTATAAGTTTCTTTCTTATCTTCACATGCTATAGCATTTGAATCATAATTTATAGGCGTATATTCAGAGACATTACTATAATCTGTACTGTCATTATTACGTGATTTAATATCTAATTTACCAAGTTCTTTTAAGTTTTTAAGGTTATTATAAAGTTCCTCTTCTCTTCTTAAATCTTCATAAGAAACTCCTGGCATATTATTTATTTCTTTTTCATTGTTTTTATTATTACTATCATCATATTGAGATAAAGGCAAGTTATTTGAATAAGTATCATTAACATTTATATTAAAAGATATTTCCTCAACTACTTCTGCTGGCACTTCATCTTTTTGTTCTTGTTCTTCTTCAGGAATATAGAAGTCATTAAAAACTTCATTTTTAAATGCCTTATGAACTGCATCAAATACCTTTTTAAATATCCCTCTATCTTCCTTAAACTTAATTTCAGCCTTTGTTGGATGTATATTAACATCTACAAACTCTGGATACACTTCAAGGAATAAAACAAAGAAAGGAAATTTATTTACTGTAGCAAAGGACTTAAAAGCATTTTCTATAGCTGCTACTATAGTTTTATTCTTTATATATCTACCATTAACAAAAATACTTTGATTATTTCTAGATCCTCTAGCTATTTCTTCTTTACCTATATATCCATATAAATGAATTGCATCTTCTGCACTTTCAAAGTATATTAAGTTTTCACTTATAGATTTTCCATATACAGTTCTAATAACATCTTTAAGATTGCCAGTACCATAAGTATGTAATACCTTCTTACCGTTATTATAGAACTTTATAGATACATCTGGATTAGATAAGGCTATCCTTGAAACTATATCACTTATTAATGCACCTTCTCTTGAAGTAGATTTTAAAAACTTTCTTCTAGCAGGGACATTGTAAAATAAATCTCTAACTTCTATTATTGTTCCTTTATTAGTTCCTGTTTCAGATTTTGAAAGTATTTCTCCACCTTCTATTGAAATTTCAGAACCAAAGTCTTCTCCATCTATTTTACTTCTTAATAATACCTTTGCTATAGATGCTATAGATGCCAATGCTTCCCCTCTAAAGCCTAATGTCATAATAGAATATATATCCTCTACATTTTGGATCTTAGATGTTGCATGAGGCATAAAAGCCTTTTTAATATCATCTTTGTGTATTCCATTACCATCATCTATAATTCTTATTAAAGAAATACCACCTTCTTCTATTTCGATGGTGATATTTTTTGCTTCTGCATCTATTGAATTTTCTACTAATTCTTTCACAACTGAAGAAGGTCGTTCAACCACTTCTCCAGCTGCTATTTTATTAGAGGTATGTTCATCTAATAGATTTATTCTTTTCATATAATCACCTCAATTACGTACCCTATTAATTACCTTATCAAATTAATTACTTAACCCTCTTAGCTTCAAGTATTAACTTGTATAATGTATTCATTGCATCCATAGGAGTTAATGCCATAACATCTATATCAGCAAGTGAATTAATTAAATTTTCTTTTTCTATCATTGTAAAATCTATTTGATAATCGTTAATTTCATCTTTAGAATTCTTTTTCTTTTTAGAGTCTTTCTTTATATTAGTATCTTCTAATAATGTATTATTTATAGGTTCACTTTCTATTTCTATATAACTTTCATTAGATTCTTCTTTAGCACTATCTAATGAGTTATTGTCTAAATCTAAATCTGAATCTGTAACTGAAACTTCTACAACTTCTTTAATGTTAGTAGCTTTATTTACTTCATTTTTCTCAAACTTATCAGTTGCAACTTCTTTAATTGAAGTAACATCTAATGAATTACTTCCTGAAGCATTCTCTAATGAAGATAATATTTCCTTAGCTCTATCAATAACTTGAGTTGGTAATCCAGCAAGCTTTGCAACTTCTATACCATAAGATTGATCTGCTCCACCTTCTACTATCTTTCTTAAGAAGATTATATTATCATCTATTTCACTTACAGCAACAGAATAGTTCTTAACACCTTCTATTACACCTTCTAGTTTAGTTAATTCATGATAATGGGTAGCAAAAAGTGTTTTACACTTAAGGTTATTATTTTTTGATATATATTCTATTACAGACCAAGCTATACTAAGTCCATCATATGTTGATGTTCCTCTTCCAACTTCATCTAATAAAACTAAGCTTTTAGATGTAGCATTCTTTAAGATGTTAGATACTTCCCACATCTCAACCATAAAGGTAGATTTTCCCCCTGCTAAATCATCAGAAGCACCTATTCTTGTAAATATCTTATCACATATAGAAATATTAGCAGATTTAGCTGGAACAAAGGATCCTATTTGAGCCATAAGAGTTATAAGTGCCACTTGTCTCATATATGTAGATTTACCTGCCATATTAGGACCAGTGATAAGTAAAAGTCTATTATCATTTGAATTTAATGTAGTATCATTAGAAACAAATTCACCTTTCCCAATAACTTTTTCTACAACTGGATGTCTTCCTTCATTTATTTCTATGACTCCATCTTCATTTATGCTAGGTTTAACATAATCATTTTCTACAGCTATTAAAGATAATGTTGATAAAGCATCTAAGTTACCAATAATTCTAGCACTTTGTTTAAGTCTTGCAATTTCCTTTTCTATTGCTTCTCTTACTTCTATAAATAAGTCATATTCTAAAGCTACTAACTTTTCTTCTGCACCTAAGATTTTATCTTCCATTTCTTTTAATTCTTGAGTTATAAACCTTTCAGCATTTGCTAGTGTTTGCTTTCTTATATATCTACCTTCAGGAATTGAGCTATAATTAGCCTTTGATATTTCTATATAGTAGCCAAATACCTTGTTGTATCCAACCTTTAATGATCTAATTCCTGTAAAATCTCTTTCTCTATTTTCTAAAGCTGCAATCCATTCCTTACCATGAAGTTTAGCTGTTCTTAAACTATCTACCTCTTCATTGTAGCCGTCCTTAATTATGTTACCTTCCTTTAAAGCAATAGATGGATCATCTAAAATTGCATTAGATAAAAGTTCTTTAATATCAGTAAGTTCATCTAAGTCTTTATACCATTCTTTTAATAAGTTAGAAGTTGCTTCTGATAAATGACTCTTTATACCTGGTAGCTTTTCTAATGAGCACTTAAGTGATATTAAATCCTTCGCATTAGCATTTTTATTAGAAATTTTACCTACAATTCTTTCTATATCATAAATTTCCTTAAGTAAACTTCTTAAATCTTCATTGAAGTAAGCATTATTATATAGTTCTTCTACACCTTCTAATCTTTTTTGAATTTCAGATTTTATTATAAGAGGCTCTTCAATCCATTTTCTAATTGCTCTTCCTCCCATAGAAGTAGCAGTCTTATCTAAAACCCAAATTAAGCTACCTTTTTTAGATTTTTCTTTTAGGTTTTCAGTAAGCTCTAAATTTCTTCTTGAGTTACCATCTATAGTCATATAATTAATTATGTCATAATACTCTAAAAGATTTATATTAGTTAAAGTCATCTTTTGAGTATCATATATATATTTTAGTAAGGCTTTAGATACAGTCTTAGATAAATCATTTAAGTTAGCTGTACATACTTCAGAAAATTGTTCTAGAAGCTCTTCTTCAGTGCAAATACTATTACTTAAATCTCTCTTAGTAATTAATGCTGAAGAAATAGAAGTAATTTCTGATAATAATTCATCACTTATATTAATATCTACAATTATTTCTTTTGGAGATATCTTAGTTATCTCGTCTAATAAACTTGCCTTTATTGCTGTAAAACTAGTTACTTTAAATTCTCCAGTAGATATATCAGAAGAGGCTAACCCGTAATAGCCATTATCTTCAACTATACACATTAAATATGTATTTTTATATTCACTATCTTCAGTGTTTTCTATATATGTACCAGGAGTTATAACCTTAATAACATCTCTTTTAACAATACCTTTAGAAGCTGAAACATCTTCAACTTGTTCTCCAATTGCTACTTTATATCCTTTATTAACAAGTCTTGCTATGTAAGATGAAGCTGCATGAAATGGAATCCCACACATTGGAGCTCTTTCCTCAAGACCACAATCTCTTCCTGTTAAAACAAGTTCTAATTCTCTAGAAGCTATTTTAGCATCGTCAAAGAACATTTCATAAAAGTCACCTAATCTAAAAAACAAAATACAATCTTTATAATTTTCTTTTATTTCAAAATACTGTCTCATCATTGGAGTTAGCATATTCTTATTACCTCACATCCCTAAATTTAAGTACAAACCTTGTAAACATAAGGTTTTATGACTATTATACTATAAAGTTGCTACAATAAAAAGTAATAACTTAAAAAGGAAAATGACCCTATCAAATTTTAAATTGATAAGGTCATTTTATATATAATGATCTAAAGAGCTTATTATAATTTAATTTCTAGTTTTCAGTTTCAATATTGGTTGGATCAAATGTAGTTGGATCTATATTCATGATTAATTTAGTAACTTCATTTTCGTTAGTAACTTTCCAACCATTTTCTGATTTTTCTAAAGTTATATCTCCAGTTCTATCTGTAAATGTAACTTCATCTAAAGCTTTTATAAGAATATCATCATATAATTTATTTTGTTCTTCTTCAGTCATTTCTGTACCAGAGAAAGCTTGTGATAAAGCACTTGTAAACACCTCTTGGATTCCTTTTGCAATTACGGCAGCAATATCTGGTCCATTAACTGTAACATTAACTGTTGCATTATCTTCACCTTCAATAGCTTCTGAATTTATAGTATAAGTAAGTTTTTGTATTTCAGTAACCATCTTTTTAGAAGAATTAGTATTATTTTCTTTAACAGTACTTAATAATGTAGAAATCATTGCTTCATCAGCACCCTTAATTTCATCAAAATAAGTTTTTACTGTATCTGATGGAGATGGTTCTTTGCTTTTACAACCATAAATAGCAGTAACTGATAGTACTAAGATCATTATTATTGATATTTTTTTTAATAGTTTCATATATTTACCCCCTATTTAACTCATCTATATTTTACTATATTTCCAAGATAAAGCAATTAAATTAATTAATATATTATCTGTAAAATTATAATAAATTTAATATCAGTATAATTCTTTATATAAGAGATAAAAATAAAAAGAAAAATAATATTATAAATTAAAAACAGATAGAATTATTATTCTTTTTAATAATATAGAATATTTTCATATATTTTTCTTAGTTTAATAGAATAACTAATAATTCTTCAATGCTAAATACATCATTAGTTTCAAATAATTCTTCTAAGGTTTCAATATTTTCTTCTAAGTGTTCTACATCTTTAGAATATGTATGAGCTATGTCTACCATATCTGCATTTGTAAATTCTTTATTTTCTAAATATCTAACTACACATAGTTCTTTTATCATTATATAGCTTATTAATGCTATTTTTACCTTAGCTAAAGCATCATAGTCAAAAACAGCCTTCATAAAGTATCTAAATATAAAGTAAACTAAAATTTGTTCAAATTCATAGTTTTTTTCTTTGTAGTATTCATTAAACTTTTCGTTGATATCTAGATAAATATCTTTATCTTCTTTACTTTGCCAAAAATATCTTAAAGCATCTTCTAAACCTAAAATATCATTAGGCTTAATATGTTTTAAATCTCTAAATACTTTTATAACTTCTTTTATATTAAGATATTTTTCAGTTGTTTTTCCATTATATTCTTTAATATCATTAATAGTTGATTCAATAAAACTCTTATCTAAATACTTGTCTTTAACTGACTTAATTGATTGAATATCATTAGAATCTATTTTTTCTTGTACTTCATTAATAAAAATAAGAACTAAAGCACATCTTATTTTTAAATCTATTTCTCTATTTTGCATGATATCAAAAACTATTTTTCTACATTGCATAAGATTAATATATAGCATTGGATTAATATCATTGTAGCTAGTGATTTCTTCATCAATTTCACTTAATTCAAATTCTACCTTATTAGATTTTCTTAGTATTATTCTTGCAGCTTCAGGACATGATAAGGATATACCAATTTCACGAGTATTTCCAAACTCCTCTAAGTAACGAGGATATTGCTTACATGTATAACAAAGACTTTCTGCTCCTAAATTATTATATATATCACATAAATTATTTTCGTTTAAAAAAGAACATCTATCTCCATTTAAGACAAAAACATTTTCTTCATCTTCATTAATTATCTTGCTTCTTAATTCATCTCCAAATGTACCATCTACAGACAAATACTTTTTATGACTTTCTTCATCTATAACTATTCCCCATCCAGCACAACAAGTATCTTCACATTCAGAAGCTATACATTCAAATTCATCAAAGTAATCTGGCTTTCGTATTTTCATTTTTAACCTCACATCATATGTATTTATATTTCTATAACAAACTAATTTTAATACTCATTAATAATGACTTCAAGCTTTAATATTTTATGAATAGAATTTATCTTTAATAAGTTTGTAAATTCTTTAAGGATATATCAATGGATTTAAAATTATTTGTTAATGTATATAAAAAAAAGTCTTTAAATTACTTAAATAAGCAATTTAAAGACTTTTATCATTTTAATTAAAACTAGTTAATATAATCTTATTCCTTAATATGTTCTTGATTTAACTTTAAAGAATATATAGTTTGTTAATTATACTACAATCATGTGCGGAAAATACCATCAACTGTTATATTTTGTCCAGTTAAATAATTTGCTTTTTCTGATGCTAAAAATACAGCTGTTGCACCAATTTCTTCTGGCTTTCCAAGTCTTGCTGCATATACACTACCCTTTATCCAATTCTTTAATTCTTCTGGAAGAACTGATACCATATCTGTTTCTATAGCTCCAGGAGAAATAGCATTTACATTAATACCTATAGGAGCTAGATCTCTTGCAAGAGTCTTTGTTAATCCAAGAAGAGCTGATTTTGAAGAAGCATATGCTGAACTTCCCATTGCACCGATTGAAGCACTTGTAGAGGATATAAAAATAAGACTACCTGATTTTTCTTCTATCATATATGGAACTACTAATTTTGACATATAAAAAGGTCCATACGCATTAGTTTTCATAACTTGGTCAAATTTTTCTATTGAAGTATCCATAATTGAACCATTAAATTCAATTCCTGCATTGTTAACAAGCACATCAATAAATCCAAATTTACTTATTGACTCTTGAACCATTCTTTCACATTCATCATATTTAGATACATCTGCTTGACATATTAAAACTTCAGATCCCAATGCTATGCAAGCATCAGCAACCTCTTTAGCACGTTCTACATTGCTATTACAGTGAATAATAACATTATATCCTGCTGCTGCAAATTCCTTAGCACATGCTGCACCTATTCCCCTTGATGAGCCTGTTATAAGAGCAACTTTTTTCCCCATAAATTAATCATTCCTTTCATTTGATGATACTTTAATATTAAATACTTTTATAAATTTATTATTGTATTATTATTGGAATTTTGTATCAGTTTTACATAATATATCAAAATTATTTTACTTTGTGAATATTATGTATGATATAATATTTACGTTATTAAATCTTGATTATTCTTCTTTTAGGAGTGGTGTAAGTGTTTTCTAATAAAAGTAGTTTTTTGTCTTTAGATGATATTAAATATGTCTGTAAAAAAACTTTTGGAATGTTAAAAATACCAATATTCTTTTTTAATTCAAATGATGCAATTCTATTTAAATATTCTTATAAATATAGCACTAACCCTTTATATAACAATAATAAGCAATTCTTAAGTGATTTTTTAACTATTAACGATGAAAATACTCCTATAAACATTAAATCAACAATGTATTATGAAAATTATTTTATTATTAAAGTAAATACTAGTGATAATATTAGTGGAACTCTTTTAATGGGACCAACTATTCCTTCTGAAATTGATAAAAAATCCATTAATTCTATTATGAAAAAGTTTGATATCTTAATGAAATACAGAGAAAGCTTAATTAATTACTATAATAATATTGTTATAATGGATTTTAATAGCTTTATAGATGCAGGATTACTTCTTTATCATTCTATTTATCATGATAAATTAAATTTGACTAATGTAGTAAATGTAGATGAAATGCTTATTGATATTAGCTTAAAGGATAGCAAAGCTTTTTACATTTCTAGCTCAAAGAAAAGAAGAAATAGTAGATTGCACCATTCTAAAGAATTTGAAAAAGAATTATTAAAATATATAACCGAAGGAAAATTAGAAGAAGTAATAAAGTTTTTTAGAGACAATACATTTGACGGTGATATGGGAATAAACTCTAAAAACCCTTTAAGAAATCTAAAGAATATTTTTATTAGTTATACATCAATAGTATCTCGTGCAGCTATAGAAAGTGGACTTGTTTGGGAAGTATCATTAACCCTCGCAGATTTTTATTTTGAAGCTGTGGAAGATACTAATACTATAAAAGATATAAATGATTTATTTTTAAAAATGATTTTAGATTATACAGAGCATTTAAACAAAGTTAAAATGTATAACTACTCTTCTGCTATACTTAAATGTCAGAAGTATATTTTTGAACATTTATATGAGAAAATATCACTTACTCAATTAGCAGACTATACATCTATGAATCCATGTTATCTCTCACATTTATTTAAAAAAGAAGTTGGAGTATCTATTAGTGATTACATGCAAAAAGAAAGAATTGAAGAATCTAAAAAGTTAATTATATCTGGTAAAAAATCTCTCGTAGATATTTATTCACCTTTAGGCTTTATTGACCAAAGTCATTTTTCAAAGACATTTAAAAAATTTGTTGGAATAACACCTAAGGAATATAAAACGTTATATTATTCAGATTAAAGAGACAAATAAGACTATAAATATTAAAAATATGATTACTGGGAATCAAGAAAATATAAGATTTGAGGACATTATTTAAAGTAACTGCAGAAAATTGTTTTTTTTTACCAAGATTAATTGCAATAGAAGCTATTAAAGATGTGATAATTGCAGCTAATTAATAGTTCTATTTGTTATATTAATAAAGGGTTGTAGATTGTTAATTAGAGCACTTTATTAATATTTAATTTCTAATGTTTTGTATTATAAGTAATTATAAGACTTCATTGCAATATAAGAATGAGATCCTAGTTAACTCTAGGACCTCATAACTTTAATAAAATTTACTATACTATAAAGAAACTAATAATTTTAATTTCTTTATTGCTCTATTCTTTTTTGAAGTTAATGCTTTATATGATTTTTTATACTCATTACATAAAACATCATATCCATAATTCTCAAAATATATTTTATATAATAAATCAAATTCACTATCATCCAACTTTTTTAATCCATTCATTAGCTCTTCTTTGTCTTCTTTATTTATTATATTATCATCAATATTTTGAGTATCATTAATATTTATTTTTTCTATATCTATACAGTTAAATTCTTTTTTACTTTTCCTTAAATCACAAAATATATTATTTTGCATAGTTTTAATTGCATACCAAAAGAATGTATTTTTTCCGTGATACTTATCTATTGCAATAAGTAAATATAACTCTAAACTTTGCTCAATATCATTTTTATCCATATTTTTTATGAATATTTTATTTGAGTTACCTTTTATAAAGGGCTCAAAAAAATCAATTATATATTTTTTTGCATCCATATCCCCATTTTTTGCTCTAATTACATTTCCTTCTAATTCAAGCATGTTTTTTTTATAGTTACTCAAAGCAATCGCCTCCCAATATATAGATTTTTTATTTTTAGTCTTCTACATATACGGAATACATATATATAAAATATGGGTCAGTAACATAATCAGAATTTATATATGAAGTTATATTTATAAGTAAATCTTCATTTACATTTTCATTTACAGGAAAATCAAATTCAAATACATTAGTGTTCCAATATCCTCCTGCACTTTGCTTTGCTGTTTTTGAAACAGATCCTAAGGTTGCAACACATTTTATATAGTAAGGAGGAACTGCTAAAGTTTGTGATAATAGCTTTACAGTGTACTTTCTTGAATCAACATTTTTAACTTTGAAAGAAAAATCACCAACTACGTAGCTTGGTATATTCCCATGATTATCTGTGCGTACTATACCTTTTATATCTGATATTTTACTAGAAGTATAATTTTGTGTTACATCGATACATTCCTTAATTTTCATGTGTGACCATTCTTGGAATACCCATTTTTGATTTCTTCCGCCATTTTTATCAAAAAGCATTATTGGTGTGTTATTTGTTGTATTTTCATTTGATAAATCTGCTACTTTCGATAAATTAGATTTAATCTTAAAATAATATGAATTGTATCCAGCATCTTCTAAGCTCCAAGACTTATCATTAATACTATTTATATTTTTACTTCTAAGGATGTTATCTCCAGAGGCAGAATCAAAACATAAAGGAGCATTAGTAGCCAGATTATTTATTGTATATAAGTTAGTTGACGGATTAAATTTTACTGTCCATTTTTCATTAGAATCATTAGTTAATTCATTTATAACTACCTTATTAACACCATTAGTTGTATCTACTTTCATACATTTTCTATTATCTAAATAAGATAAAATTCTGTAAGTTTTATTTTCTGCTATTAATGATGATGTTTCTTTAGCAGTTATTGTAATATTCATTCTAGGTCTTATTTTACAATATAAGAAATTCTTTATTTGCATAGTCTTCAATTGTTCATCCATTTCATTCTTAGTGTAATCATCCATAAATATAGATATTTTAGCACCAGCAGGAAGAGTTATTCCTTCAAAATAGATATCTTCTCCTTTTAATTGTATATTAAAAGCTTTTTGTAAAGCTTCTAATACAGTAATTTCAGGTGTATTATCTGTGCTATCCTTGGAGTTACGTGCAGCAATTCTCACTTCTTTTGTAGCATATTTTGTTTCAAGTATCATTGTAGCTGTAGAAGATTCCATTTGTCCTAAATAAGGAGTCCAACTATTATTTGAAGTTACTATATTTCCATCTGAATCATATTTAGCAAAATTACCAGTAAATTGTGGAACGGATATATCTATGCTAGTTCCCTTATCTATTTCTTGTAATTGCCCATAATCAATAGCAATTAATTGAGTACTTAATGGATCCATAGTATTAAATGCTAATGGTGGTAAGTTTTTAGCTGGATAGTTTTGACCAGGGTTAATATATCCACCAATTTGATTTGGTTGAGCCTTAATAGATGCTATAGAACCTCCATTTAAAGTTAATGTAATACTAGGACTAAGATTATATACAGGAGCTGTTCCAGTATTATAATATCTAACATTTGGATTTATATAAGCAGCTTCACCAGAATTTATACTTAATCCTTTAGTAAAGCTTGTACCAGTTGTATCCTCAACAGAGTTACTTGTTTCCCATGTATGAGAATAATTTGCAGAAGCAGTTATTTTAAAATTAGGGAATCCTTCAAATCCAATTTCTCCTGAAATCTCGGTTCCAGCAGTATTAGATTGTGTTTGACCTGTTGTTACAGCCTTTGCCATACTGCTTCCTGATTCACCAGTGATAGTAGAATTCTTTGTTACTAGTAAATTCTCCATTGAAACTCTAATAATAGGATATGCAGCTATCAATGGATCCCTAGCTATAAGACTAACTGATGGATCTATATTACCAAGTACCTTTTCCTTATCAGTATATGGATCATTTGCGGTTCTTGCTTTATATGGATTAGATACATATTTTTTTAAACCTAATTCACTATAGCTTTCATCCCAATCAACAATAATTTTGTCTTTAGCTGTATAGCCATTAATTTCTTGAGAATCTGGTATCCCATCATTATCAGAATCTATAATAGCTGTAGAAGCTCTACTCAGAATACTACTACTATTAAACATATTGTCATTAGGAATAAATCTGTATTCATCACTCATATCTGAATATTCTGGCTCAAACATATTAGTTAAAGGTATTAAAGTTTTATCATTATCATCTATCTTCCAATATAATTTTATTCCAAGGTAATCTTTTAGAATTATAGGAGTATCAAGTAATTGTTCTATTCTAATTCTGTAAAACTTTCCAGTAGTTAAGTTAATGCTTGAAGTGCTATCTAACATATTACCGTTTATTTCGATCATGCAATTTTTGTTATCTGATGATATTACATATTTTCCTGTTTGATTTGCTTTAATAAAACCAATCCATCTTATTGATTGTATTTCATTTTCTAAACATTTCATTCCTTTAAGGGAATCTTTTGAGAATAATAATGTAGATCCTATTGTAGGGGCTATTATTGATAAGTCACTAAATTGGCTATCTTTAAAATAGTATCCTGTAAGTCCTTTCAAATTTTCATTCATAAGTAAACACCTTCCTTATTTTTTAATTTTTATTAGTAACGTTACATAAATAAAATATTATATAATTTCATTTTTCTTCAAATTTTGAAATATTTTTTTATGATGCTAAAATTGTGAAAAAATATTGATATTTCTAATATTTTATATTTGAACTCTATAATTTTAAAAAAGAAAGGAGGACATGCATATGGATATTGATAATATTTCTAATTTAATTAAAAACATAGGATTTCCAATAGTAGTTACTTTTTATTTATTATTAAGAGTAGAAAAACAATTAACTACATTATCTAACACAATTTTATCTTTGAATGATCTTATTAATGATAAAATCCATGTAGAAGAAAATATAAAAAGCACTGAAGAAAACATTTCAAATTAAAATTAAATTTACGAGTAAAAAAAGCACCCATTTTTAAAATATGGGTGCGTTTTCTTTCTCTCATAAAGTATACCAGTTAAAAAATAATTAAATAATAATTTTTTTAGAAAGATTCCTATACTAAATATTCCTATGTGTATGTTTCTAATTTAACTTTGAATTTGTTATTTTATTAAAGATCCTAAAAAACTATAGAGAATGGGCTAAAGAGGAAGAAATTTGGAGACAAGCATCTAAATATCAAGTCAATGACATATTAAGGGTTAGCTTTAATAAAAACAATAAACCTAATGCTTTTATTACATCAAATAAAGATAAAGATTTAGATGATGCAAAGAGGTTATAGGTATTGAAATAACGATTCCACCTTTAAACAATGCAAAAACCTTAAATTTATATATGGATGGACAAAAGATTGCGACTACTCCACTTACGTTTAGAAATCCTTATGAGGCAAATGAATCTTTTGAACTTTATTCAATAATAGAAGGTGTTCATACTTTTTGGGCTGAAGTTGAAGATGAAAATACAGCAGTTCCATCTAAAAAAGTAACTGTTACAGTATATTAGATACTTCTATTGATTTAGTTAATAGAAGCGAATATTATTCATTATGAAAAAGGTAAGTATTGTTCAATACAATACTTACCTTTTTCTAATCTTATTCAATAATTCCTACTTTTTAGAATAATAAAAATGAATTAAACTATTAATACAAATTTTGATAAAGTATGGTTAGATAATATTATTTTTCTCTAAGAATTCTTTATCCTCAAGTATTTTTTCAAAATCATCATCTCTAATTATAGAGTGATCCTCTGAAAATACTATGCCTCTTTTAAACACTCCATTAATATATTCAAATTCATGTGTAGAACATATTATTGTTTTTCCAATTTCATTAAGCTTTATTAATAATTCTTTTAAAAATTTCTTTCCTCTAGGGTCTATCTCATTTAATGGCTCATCTAGAACTAGAACTTCTGGATTTAACGAAAGTACACTAGCAATTACGACTTTCTTTTTCTCTCCTCCACTTAAGTTATAAGGCACTCTATCTGCAATGTGTTTTATTCCTAACAATTCTAAGCAATCATTTACTCTATTTCTTATTTCATCTTCGGTTAATCCCATTTGTCTAGGACCAAAAGCAACATCGTCATATACAGTTTGGCAAAATAGTTGAGTATTATAATCTTGAAAAACAAAGCCAATTTTTTTATGAAATTTTTTTGAAAATATATTATTATTTAATTTTTTATTTGTAATTTCATCACCACAAAATATATATTTACCTTCTTTAGGAATTAAAAGCCCATTAAGAAGTTTTAATAATGTGGATTTTCCACATCCATTAGGACCAATTATTGCTACTGATTCTCCTTCTTTTATCTTGATATTTATATTATCAAGAACTATTTTATCTTTATATGAAAATTGTATATTCTCTAACTTTATCATAAGACCTCATCCTTTTTTTCTTATACTACAAAAAATATTACTATCATAATTATAGTAATAAATGTATATATTGCATCTGCTAATGTAAATTTAAATTTTGAATATACTATATATTCTCCAGTAAAGCCTCTGCATTCCATAGCTAAATATAATTGATCTCCCATTGTTTTTGATTTTAAAAATAAATTCCCTATAATTCTTAATAAGGAATTTCTTTTTTCAAGACTTTTTCCAATAGTTTTTAGTTTTAATGCATATAACATTTTAAGCGAGAGATTTCCTAACACATATATATATTTTATAGTTATATCAAATATTAATATAACTATATCTGGAATAAAAAGTACTTTAAGTGATTTAGTTATATTACTCCACTTTGTTGTATATGAGAATATATTAATGAGCAAAACATTTATGAAAATTTTTAAAACTAATAACATACTAGCTTGATAATTGCCCATAAAGACAATAGATGGTAATAATATTATTAAAGTAAATATTGGAGGTATTAAACTTATCGATAATATTTTTTTTATTACATATCCATCTAAAATACATATATACATTAATGAATACGCTAGAATGCAGTATACAAAAAATATATCATTAGATAGTGCTAAAAATAAAATTAGCACTATCATAGATATTAGCTGTACAATTGGATTTATTCTATATATAAAACCATCTATGGGGTTTTCTCTTTTAATTTTAGAAAGCATTGTCATAATTCCAACTATAGTCTTATCTAAAAAATTCTCATTATCTTCAACTGGCTCATAATTATCTTTTTTTAATAACCAATCTCTTTGTTCCATATTTAATATATCAAATCACCTCTTTTTTATTAGTACTTGTATGATTTTAGTATTATCAATTATACTTCTTTCTTAAGACTTCCTATAACTTTAAATATTATTATTATTGCTGTAATTCCTATTATTGCAGATAGTATATATCCTGTAATAGGTCTTAATCCACTAAATCCATAGTCACTTGCAAAAGCATTATAGGAAAAACCTGACTCCATTCCGCTAGGGATATATCCAACTAATGTTTTTATTTCATCAGTTCCCCATTCTCCCCAGGCTGTATTTGATGTTATTAATCCGAGTGGTGTTAAAATTATCATTACAATTATAGCAATAATAGAAAATTTCAATAGTGAATTGATATTTTCTTTCCCTTTATTGCTAATTATTGATGGTGATATTTTTTTTATATAAGCATATACTCCAACAGTAACAGCTCCTTCAAGTAATCCAATCAAAAGATGTATAAATACCATAGCTGGTACAGATACGCTTAAAGGATATGGACAATACAGTGGTTGTCCTAAATGATTTTTAAATAGTAAGGGCTGTATTCCAAATTCTATTGCTGCACATAAAGCTGCTAAATTTAGTCCTAAATAACCTGAAATAAACACGGCTAAGTACTCTCCTCTAGTACTTTTAAATTTTGATTTTAAAAATGAATAGCTATAATACCCTACAATAGGCATAATAAATGCCATATTAAATGCATTTGCCCCGTAGGCAAGTATTCCACCATCACCAAAAAATAAAGATTGTATTAATAAGGCTACACTAACAGCTATCGTAGCTGATGCTGGTCCTAAAATTATTGCTATTAATACAGAGCCAACTGCATGAGCACTTGTTCCTCCAGGTGCTGGAATATTAAACATCATAATTAAAAATGAAAATGCCGCACAAACTCCTAAAATAGGCATTTTCTTTTTATCTATTGTACTCTTTACTTTGCTAATAGAATATTTCCATATTGGTATCATAGCAGCTCCCATAACAGTACAAGTCCCTGGGCTTAAATAATTTTCTGGTATATGCATAATACCACCTCCATTTTTTATTTTGTAAAACGTATTAAATATTAATTAATTTCTTTATGCAATTAATACTTACGTAAATTCAAATCACAAGAATTAAATAATTTTTTTCGAACATGATTTATACATATATATAATGCTTTTTGTATATCTTGTGTAAGATTGCCTATGATTCTTATAACAAATCCATTTACCTCTAGCATTGATATACCAAACTTTATATCTAAGTTAAATGATTCTATGTATTCCTTCAAGTTTTCAACGAAAATATCGTCTATTCTTCTATCTATAACAGTAGCTGTACCATAATTAGAATATCCCTCTAAAAAACCAAGCCCTTCAAGGTCTTGGTTTTTAGGCTCAAATAATAAATTATCTAAAAATATAAGATTACCATCCATATATATTTTACTTTTCATATGAGCAATGTAATATTGAAACTTTTTATTATCAGGAGACCATCCTGCTGTAATTCCATCTGCATATATAAGCGAAGAACTTTTATGTAGATGTATTTCAGTATTTTGTTCATATCTAGCATCTTTAAAAAGAATTGTATTATCTAGTATATATTCTAATACACTATCTTCTTCTAAATTTATCATTGAATATTGCTTGCAAATTTTTTCATTTCGGCTTTGGTATATAATAGTAGGTGCTTGAGTTGTAATTACACATCTACTTCCTTTTTTTAGCTCTATATAATTACTACATGATTCACCTTCTATATAACCACCTCCCATATGCATAAAAAAATAACAAGGTATCTTTTCTTTATCCAAATAAATAGTAGGCGATACTTTTAGCACACCTTTATGAAATATATCGTTAATTATTGTTTTTCCATCCTTTTTTTCAAGTATTACTTTTATTTCACCATCTAAATCATTCATAACTATTCAATTCCTTCTAATAAACAATTTGCTTTTATCCAATACATAACATCTCTTACACCTAAGTCCGTTTTTAAATTTGTAAAAATAAACGTATTTTCATTTCTAAATGCCAATGTATCTTCTCTCATTATCTCTAAATTTGCACCAACATAAGGAGCTAAATCTATTTTGTTTATTATAAATAAATCACTCTTTATCATTCCTTGTCCAGCTTTTCTTGGTATTTTTTCCCCCTGTGCAACATCTATTATGTATATTGAAAAATTCACTAAATCTGGGCTAAAAGTAGCTGCTAAATTATCGCCACCACTTTCTAAAAATATTATATCTAAATCAGTAAATTTATTTTTAAGATTATCTAAAGCTGAAAAGTTCATTGATGCATCTTCTCTTATAGCAGTATGCGGACATCCGCCAGTTTCAACTCCAATTATCCTTTCTTCATCTAATACAGAATTTTTAACCATAAATTTAGCATCTTCTTTTGTATAAATATCATTTGTTATTACTGCTAAATTATAATCATCATTCATCAATCTTGTTAATCTTTCTATTAATAAAGTTTTTCCGGCTCCAACAGGTCCTCCAACTCCAATTACAACTGGTTTCATAATTTCTCCCTCCAAAATTAAACTATTTATTTCTATATTTTATATTCCTTTTAAAAGATTTTAATTAAATTAATCCTATAACTTAAGACATAAATAATCTGAATGATAAGTTTTCATGATTAATTTGTGATATTTCAAGTCCTGGAATATTTGCGCCTATATCATCTTCATCTAGAGTCAATATTTTTTTACAAACTTCTTCCAATATATCAAATGATTTATTCAGTAAGAGTTGGCCATCTTTTTGTCCCAAAGGTATAGTTCTCACAGCATTTTGTATTAATGTAACAATAATGCTATATCCATAGTAAACAATAGCATCACTTACAGAAATACCAAATTCATTCATTAAAATAGCAAAAACTATTGCTGGATTTCCGTATGACTTCTTATCCGTAATTCTTTGTTTATATTCTTTTAATAAATTTATCTCATAAATATCTAATATAAGATCACTCATTCTATATGCAACAAGCTTTCCTCCATTTCTGCTTTCTTTAGCTACATTTTGAACTGTAATACTTGTATCCAAATTCCATATATTCTCTATATTGTTTTCTTTTAAATATTTATAAGTTAATCTAACTGATAGACCTTCTCCATATACAAATTGATTAAGTAAAAATGTATCAAGCCATTTTTTAAAGGACTCTGTATTGCTTATTACAGAGTTTCTCAAATAAGTTTCCATTCCATAGGAATGATTAAATGACCCAACTGGAAATGCAGAATCACATACCTGTAATACCTTAAGTATCTCATTAAAATTAGTGGTGATGGGAATAGTCGACATGTCTTAAAGCCTTTCCTAGTTTAATACTCTCAATAGAATATTTAATATTTTTGTATTTAATAATTTTTTCAATAACATGATCGTACTTAAGAATTATCTCTCCATTTTTAATATCTATAGGTATATGTGTATTTCCAAGTAAATGCGCAATTTCTCCCATTTCATTTATATCTTTCGGTTGTATAATAATTGCATCTTCATTATTTGTTTTTATAACAATGATATTATTATTTTCTTTAAATAAAATAGATCCATCTTCTAGTTGTTCATTTGTATTTTTTAAGGCTATTCCGTATTCTTTATTGTGATCCGATCTAACTCTTATTATTTTCTTAACCAAATCATCGCTATCTAAATATATAACTTCCAGATGAAAATCATCTATATTTTCTAAATCATTTATATTTCCAAGTATATTTTCAAAAATCATATTTTCTCCCACCTTTGCTATCTTTAATTAATAAAGTTCTTCTCTCTTTAGTTAAACATTAAGAGAGAAGAATAATAAAAAAAATTAATATAAGAAATATCTTTGTGTTAATGGTAATTCTGTAGATGGCTCGCAACTGATAACTTCTCCATTAATTGTAACGTCATATGTTTGTGGATCTACATCGATTTCTGGAGTCTCTGTATTAAAAATTAAATCTTTCTTAGTTAATTTTCTAACTCCGCCCACTGGTAATACATTCTTTTCTAGCTTAAGTTCCTCTTTGATTCCATTTTCATATGCATATTTTGATACAAATGTCATATTGATGTCACTCTTAGCGCTTCCTGCAGCACCCCAAAAATGTCTTAACATTCTTGGTTCTGGAGTAATTATACTTGCACTTGCATCACCCATCACCCCATAACTAAGCATTCCACTTTTCATAATCATTTTTGGTTTAGCTCCAAACATCTTTGGTTCCCAGAATACTAAATCAGCATATTTTCCAACTTCAATTGATCCAATATAATTTGATATTCCAACAGTAATTGCAGGGTTTATTGTATATTTAGCAATATACCTCTTAATTCTATTATTATCGGAATATTCTGAATCTCCATCAAATAGACCGCGCTGAATTTTCATCTTATCAGCTAATTGCCATGTTTTCATAACAACTTCTCCGATTCTTCCCATAGCCATACAATCAGAACTCATTATACTTATGACACCCATATCTTGAAGTACATCTTCTGCTGCAATTGATTGTTTTCTTATTCTTGAATCTGCAAATGCTACATCTTCTGGTATTTTTGGATCTAAATGATGACAAACCATTAACATGTCTAAATGTTCTGTAATAGTGTTTTTAGTATATGGAATTGTTGGACTTGTTGATGATGGTAATACATTATTTAGACCTGCTGCCTTTATAATATCAGGAGCATGTCCACCTCCTGCGCCCTCTGTATGGAATGTATGTATTGTCCTACCATCAAATCTATTAATTGTATATTCTACAAATCCACTTTCATTTAATGTATCTGTGTGAATAGCAACCTGTACATCGTATTTATCAGCTGCTCTTAATGTATAGTCTATACCTGAGCCAGTTGCACCCCAATCTTCATGTATTTTTATTCCCATAGCTCCAGCTTCAATTTGTTCTCCAATAACTTCTTCTGTTGCTCCCATACCTTTAGCTAATAATCCTATGTTAATAGGGTATTGTTCTGCTGCTTTTAACATTTTGTGAATATGCCAAGAGCCAGGTGTTGTAGTAGCTGAGTTAGTTCCATCTGCTGGTCCTGTTCCGCCACCTATAATTGTAGTTACACCATTATCTAATCCTGCTTCGACTATTCCAGGTGTAATCATATGTATATGTGTATCAATAGCTCCTGCTGTAACTATAAGACCTTCACCTGATATAGCTTCTGTACTTGCTCCAACAATAAAATCTACTGAATCCATTATTGCAGGATTTCCACCTTTACCTATAGCAACTATTTTTCCATCTCTTATTCCTATATCGGCTTTGTAGACACCAGTATAGTCAATAATTATAACACTGGTTATTATTGTATCTACCACTGATTTATTACCTTTTCTTGTCTCAGTGGCACTAACACCCATACCATCTCTAAGTGTTTTTCCTCCACCAAATTTACTTTCTTCTCCATACACAGTCATGTCTTTTTCTATTTTTGCAAATAAGTTTGTATCACCAAGTCTTATACTATCTCCAACTGTAGGTCCAAACATATCTGAATATTGTTTTCTACTCATTTTAAAACTCATTTGTTAGTGCCTCCTTTATTCTAAATATCCATCAACTTTATTATCAAAACCAAATACTTTTCTTTCTCCACCAAAATCTATTAATTTAACTTTTTTTCTATCTCCAGGCTCAAATCGAACTCCAGTTCCTGATGGAATATCTAATCTCTTGCCATAAGCCTTTTCTCTATCAAATTCTAATTTTGTATTTACTTCATAAAAATGAAAATGAGATCCTACTTGGATTGCTCTATCACCTTTATTTATTACAACTATTTCTATTGGCTCATATTTTGAATTACATTTTATAGAATCTTTTGCTAATATATATTCTCCTGGTATCATAACTAACCTCCACTTTATTATTGAATTGGATTATGAATTGTTACTAACTTGGTTCCATCTAGAAATGTAGCTTCGACTTGAATCATATCTATCATTTCAGATACTCCATCCATAACATCTTCTCTCTTAAGTAATGTTCTTCCATAAGACATTAATTCATCAACGCTCTTTCCATCACGAGCGCCTTCTAGTATTGAATTTGTTATATAAGCAATACATTCAGGATGATTTAATTTTAATCCCCTATCTTTTCTTTTTCTTGCTACCTCTGCTGCAAGAAAAATCAGAAGTTTTTCTCTTTCCTTTGTTGTCAAATACATATACATCTCTCCTTTAAAATATTTAATGTATTAAAATAAATCATATATAACAGAATCATGACCTCTTGGTAAAGGTTAATTCCATAGACCGATAAGCATTAATAATCCTGGAATCCAAGCAGTAAATATGCCTTCAAAGATACTTAAATACCCAACAAATTTTCCTAAGGTTTTTTCAAGTCCACATTCTATAAAAGCAGTTAGCCATAATATACCCCATAATAGCCAAATAACTCCCATTTTCCAGTCTCCACCAAATTGAATAAAACATAAAATCCCAGCTGGTATAGAATTTATAGCTACAAATAAGCTATACCATCCATAAAGTTTTGTATCTAATTTGAAAATTGTATTAAATGCTGCATAAAGATATGTAAAAGCAAATAATAGTCCTGTTCCTGCTAAATAGAAATTTATCATTTTCCCAGCAAATTGCCCCTGAACAAGAATTATAATATTACATATCAATGATAGGCATCCTACAAAAATATTCATAATGGCAACTGATTTATCCTTTATGTTAAATAGTCTTGCTACACCATTATTTATTAAAACTATCCCTACATATAATAAAATCACTCCCAACATTTAACATCACTCCTATTAAAATTTTAAGTTATTTGAAACTAGTTAATTTAAATTTAGTTTCTTTTTTCTTTAACAACTACACCGGCTAAATCTCAATTTATTTATCTAACACCTTAGATCTAATACCATACAATAAGTTATAGCTTTCAATACTTGATAAAATAAAGTGAAAGGATTTGAAATCAATGCCTATTACCTTATATTGTTTTATATTACTTTAAATTCATATATATATACTTTTTAACATTTAACCGGTGTGTAAATATAATATCAAATAAAAAATAATATTTCAATATTTGAAATAAAAATATTTCAAATATTGAAATATTTTTATTTGCAACTAATGTTCTTTTAAAAAAACATAATAAATGTTATAATATCATTGGTTAAATTTATTATATAAAAGATTAAATTTATTAAGTGAAAGGCTAATTTTATGTTTATAGAAGGTTTATTTGATTTATATTTTGATGAAAAGCGACAATATAAAAGTATATTTAATTCTCCTATTAATGTTGAGGATAAGTATCTAAATCTTAAAAGAGAGGAAAAATTAGTATTATATTATTTATATAAATATGGTCAATGTAATATGGGAGATATTACTGCTTCTTTTAATTTTCCACTTAGTACTACAAATTATATTGTTAAAGGTTTAGAAAATAAAAATATTATTATTGTTGAGAAATCAAAGACAGATAGTAGAGTTAGGTTAGTAAGCCTAAGCCCTAAAGGTAAATCTTTGATTGATATGATGCTTATTGAATTGGAAAAATTTACTTTTACTATTTTAAAAGATTTAATTCCTCATTTTGAAACTGTTTTTAAGGATGATTTAGAAGAAGAAGAAATTCTTGTATTAAAAAAGTTGCTTAATAAAGTTAGCGATAAAATTAATAGTGAAAGCTAATATGAAATAATTAAAGCCATATGTATATGCAATACATATGGCTTTAATTATTTTCTTGAATTTGATAATTTGATTTTATTTAAAAATGTTAAAAACAGTTAACTATTTGTTAACTATTTGTTAACTATTCATTTTATTCTTGTATTTATTTTGAAATTGCTATATTATGTAAATAACAGAAGGATTGGATATTAAAAATACAGATACAAAATTTAATAGGCAAACTTAGGGAAATCTAAGGACGCAAAGCTATAGGGGTTAAGGTCTTATAAGACTATACTTGCCAGTTGCCAAAGAGTTAGTAAACTTTTTGTTGTCATTGATAAGATAGACATGCCCTCTTTGAGGGTATTTTTTTATATCAATGATATTCTATTTTGTTTTACTGTATAAAAGCCTCTATAATAAAATATTTAAAATATTTTTAATTAAGGTGACAAAAATTCTTAAGCAATACCTAATTTATGGTGTACTTGTATTTTTAGTCATTTCTCTGTTAAAAATCAATAAATAAATGGAGGAAATAAAAATGAAAAAAAACAAAATCATCACATCTCTACTAGTTGCAGGAGTTCTAGCTGTGAACTCATCAACAGTGTTTGCAGCTACACTACCGCAAAATCTAAATTCCTTAGAGCAACAAATATCATCAAAGGTTACGCTTAAATCAGATCAAGCATCAGTTGATTACACAAATTTTATAAAAAATGACGGTGGAGAGCAATGGGTTAAACTCACTCTTGAGGGTGCAAAGTTTAATACTAACGACCCTAATAAAATTCTAAAAGCTATTACTCAAAATTATGATGTAAAAACTACTCTTCTTCTTGGTAATGATGGCAAATCGATTGAACTTGGTGTCTTTGAACCTAATGCTGGTATCGAATATTTAGACAACTGGGAAATTACAATCAGCTCTTCAGTGTTAACTTCAGATACTGATGCATCAATTAAGATTCCAGTAAATTATGATATGAATACATCTACTACAGCAAAAGTTATTACAAGTAAAAAAAGTGTAACAGTAAGCGAATTAAAGAATGGTTTTGAATTACCTCTTACAGCTATAGGAGGAGCAGTATTTAATACAGATTGTATAGGTAATAACGTACGTTTAAGCTTAATGCAAACTGCTAATATTCCTGTAATGGCATATACATTCTGTGACATAAATCTAACAAATGCTTCTTTCTTTATAAAGGCTTTAAATGATATACCTGAATCTGCTACTGAGTTTACTTTTAGATTAGAGCAAGAAAGAAATGCTGTTCTTTCACCAGTACCACTAATAGTAAAAATTCCTATCGTAAGATAAATAAAATAAGAAAAACACTAGGAATTAACCTAGTGTTTTTCTCATTTTAATATATTTAATTCATTTAGCTAATAAGTCATTAAATAAATATTTTTAGAAAAGTAATATAAGATCTATAAGACTATTAGTATATTTAATTAATTCATCATAATTAAAAGCATTAGTATTTTTTATAATTCCTTCTAGATTAATATTAAAATCCTTCAAATACTTTAGTAAATAATTTTTACTATTAGTATATCCTACAATAAATGAATCATTTTCTAGACCTTTTACTATATCACCTATTATTACTTTAGCCCTTGAAGCCTTAGTATTTATTTCACTTATAAACTCATCTGCAAAAGATAAGTTATTTTGAATATTTTGTCTCATAATACTTGTAATTTCTCTTAGCATATATATTTCATCATTTAAATCAACGTAATTTTTCTTCCCGATTATCTTTTCTATTAACTTTCTATCCAAAATATCCTCCTTAAAATTATTTAAATTAACTTAATATAATTTTAATGTTATTGAGGATAATTTTCAATAGATTGCCCTTTATTAATATACTATATTTCTCTTAATAAATTTGCCATTTCAATAGCTGTTACTGCTGCATCGTAACCTTTGTTTCCTGCTTTAGTTCCTGCTCTTTCAATAGCTTGTTCAATTGAGTCTGTAGTTAAAATTCCAAAAATAACTGGCATTTCACTATCTAAAGAAACTGATGCAATTCCTTTTGAAGCTTCAGCACATACATAGTCAAAATGAGGTGTTGATCCTTTTATAACTGCTCCTAAACATATAATAGCATCATATTTTTTGCTTTTTGCCATTTTCTTTGCTATCAATGGTATTTCAAATGCACCTGGTACTAAAGATAATTCTATATCTTCTTCATTAACTCCATGTCTTTTTAATCCATCTAATGCTCCATCAACTAACTTAGAAACAATAAAATCATTAAATCTTCCTGCTACTATTCCAACTTTTAAATCTTTTCCTACTAAATTTCCTTCAAATACTTTCATTTTTATACCTCCAAAATTTATTAATATAAAATGTGATTCATTTTTTCCTTTTTAGTTTTTAAATAAAAATCATTCACATTATTAGCTTTAATTATGACTGGAACTCTTTCTGAAACACTTATTCCATAACCTTCTAATCCTTTGACTTTTTCAGGATTATTAGTCATAAGTTTCACATTAGAAACTTTTAAAGATTTTAATATAGAAGCTGCTATATCATAATTTCTTAAATCAGGTTGAAAACCAAGTTTTAAATTAGCTTCTACAGTATCATATCCTTCTTCTTGAAGTTTATAGGCTTTAAGTTTATTTATTAACCCAATGCCTCTTCCTTCTTGTCTCATATATAATAAAATTCCAGTACCTTCTTCTCTTATAGCTTTTAGTGCAAAATCTAATTGTTCACCACAATCGCATCTTTTTGATCCAAATATATCACCTGTTAAACATTCTGAATGTACTCTAACTAATACAGAATCAGCATTTTCAATATCTCCAAGGACTAAAGCAACATGTTCTTTGCCAGACACTTTTTCAGTAAATCCATACATTTTAAAATTTCCATATTTAGTTGGCATTTCAATTTCTGCTTCTGTTTGAATTAACAATTCCTCTTTTTGCCTATAGCTAACTAAATCATCTATAGTTATAATCTTTAAATTATGTTTCTTAGCAAATTTAAATAAATCATTTGTCCTTGCCATGGTTCCATCTTCTTTAATGATTTCACAAATCACTCCTGCTTCTTTCAAACCTGCTAATTTTGCTAAATCAACAGCTGCTTCAGTATGTCCTCTTCTTTCTAAGACACCATTTTCTTTAGCTATTAACGGAAACATATGACCTGGTCTTCTAAAATCAATAGGTGTACTATTTTCATCTAATAGCTTTTTAATTGTTAAAGATCTTTCATAGGCAGAAATACCAGTTGTAGTGTCTATATGATCTACAGATACTGTGAAGGCTGTTTCATGATTATCTGTATTTACGCTTACCATGCTTCCTATATTTAACTTATCTGCTGTTTCTTTCTTTATTGGCATACATATTAAGCCTTTTCCATAGGTAGCCATAAAGTTTATAGCTTCACCTGTAACCTTTTCTGCTGCCATTAATAGGTCGCCCTCATTTTCTCTTCCTTCATCATCAATTACAATAATCATTTTACCTTCTTTGATTTCATTAATTGCTTCTTCTATTGAATTAAATTTATACATTGAAATTCCCTCCTACATAAAGCCATTTTCCTTTAAGAAACTTTCATTTATTTTATATTCTTTTTTAATCACTTTCTCATTAACTTTTTCATTAAACTTCATAAAGCTTTCGATATATTTACCTACTATGTCGCATTCAATATTTACAAAGTCTCCAACTTTTTTATAAGCTAAAGTAGTTTCGCTACTTGTATGAGGTATTATAGAAAGTAAAAACTTTTCATCATCTACATATGCTACCGTTAAGCTTATTCCATCGATGGCAATTGAGCCTTTTTCAACTATATATTTAATAACAGACGATGAGGGCTTAATTGTTATGAGTATAGCCATTTCATCTTTAGCTATAGATGTTATTTGACCTATACAATCTATATGTCCACTTACAATATGTCCTCCAAATCTACTATTTGCACTTAATGCTCTTTCTAAATTAATTTTTGATCCTATTTTAAGACTTCCTAAATTACTTCTTTTTAATGATTCTAAGACAATATCAGCTGTAAACTCAGTAGTAGTCATACTAATTACCGTTAAACAAACACCATTTACAGAAATACTATCTCCTATATTTGTATTTTCCAATACCTTCTTAGCTTGTACCTTTATCTTGCAATACTTAAGTCCTTTTTTAATTTCCTTTATAATTCCAACTTCCTCGACTATACCTGTAAACAAATTATCACCTCTTTATATATCCAGTTAATAATATATCTTCACCTAAATTTTCAGTTTTTAAATTATCGATTTTATAAGATTCACTCAATAAGTTTATTCCTTCCCCCTCAATAGAGGTTTTAGAATTTCTACCACCTATTATTTTAGGAGCAATAAATATCATTACTTTATCTACTATTTCAGCTTTTAAAGCAGAAAAATTTAATTCCCCGCCACCTTCTAAAAGAATGCCATCTATTTTTAGTTCACCTAGTTTTATCATTAAATCATTTAAATCAACCTTATTATTTAATGATTTTATAATTAAAACTTCTGCACCAAGTTCTTCTATTAATTTTTTCTTTTTTAAATCTGCATTTTTAGTAGTTGCTATTATTGTTTTATAATTATGTGAGTTTTTTAATATTTTTGAATCTAATGGAATTCTAAGATTACTATCAACTATAATTCTTATAGGATTTCTTCCATTATTAATGTTACAAGTTAAACTTGGATCATCTTGAAGCACTGTATTTATTCCTACCATAATTGCACTTAACTCATTTCTTAATTCATGTACTTTTAATCTTGAAATTTCTCCAGTAATCCACTTAGATTCACCAGTTTTAGTTGCTATCTTGCCGTCTAAAGAAACAGCAGATTTTAAAACAACATAAGGCTTTTTAGTTTTTATATACTTCATAAAAACTTCATTCAATCTAAAACATTCTTCTTCTAATACTCCAACATTAACTTCAATTCCAACTTGTTTTAGTTTATCAATGCTCTTTCCAGAAACTAATGGATTTGCATCTAAACTACCTATTACAACTCTAGAAATTTTAGAAGAAATTAATTTATCTACACAAGGTGGAGTTTTACCATAATGATAGCAAGGCTCTAATGTTACATATATAGTTGCACCTTCAACACTTTCAGTCGAATTGTTAATTGCTTCTATTTCAGCATGATTTCCGCCATACTTTTTATGATATCCTTGTCCAATTACTTTTCCATTCTTTACAATAACTGCTCCTACTAATGGATTAGGATTGACTTTACCTTTTCCATTCTTAGCTAAGTCAATAGCTAATTGCATATATTTTTTATCCATCTTTTAACCCCCATTTTTATTTATAAAACAAAAATGCTCTGAGTAACTTAGAACTCAGAGCATTAAAATACAATAATAAAAATAATTATATAAATAAAAACTTGTTATTTTTATATCAAAGATAGTATTAAAAAAGCTCTGAAATATAAAGATATTTCAGAGCTAAATTAACAATATAACAAATAAAAGTAATTATAAATAAAAATCACTTAAATGTATTATCTTCTTCCATCCAGACTGTACTGTCGGCTTCGGAGTTTCACCGAATCATGCTAAAATAGCTCGCGGGCTTTACCGCCGGTAGGGAATTTCACCCTGCCCTGAAGATTTATTAAATTTTATATTGTTATTTTATTATCAATTCTATTATTTGTCAAGGGTAAATTTTCTAGAAATTTCAACTTCAATGTGAAATTATACCCCATTACCTTATATAATGTTGCTATTAAATTAGCTTTAAAAGTACTTAGCCTCGATATTTCACTAGTCATCACTACAAACACAAAACTTATTTTGTAAATTTATGTACTCTTCATCACTTAAACTATTTAAATACCTTATAAAATGATCTTCACTACAAAAAATTCCTATTTTATTTTCAAATGAGCTTTCAATTAATTTATTTTTGCAATACTTACATTCTTTCATTTTTATCACCCTACCAATAAATCTTACATTATTTATTTTATTTTCAAACAATATTAAACTGATATTACCTTATTATATTACTATAATTATATAATTTTATAACAATAGACTGTGATTTGTATATTTAAATTATTCTATAGCCAAACTAACCATGAAAGGTGGTTATTATGATGAAAAAATTTATTTATACTCTTTTAATATTTTTATGCTTAAACTTTAACATTGTTAAAGCTGAGCCTCAAATACAAACTAATATTTTTAATCAAGGTGTTTATAAAGTGGAGAACATTATTAAAGTCTTAGGTGGAGATTTATCATCTATACAAAACATCTCTAGTGATAAAAGTATTTATTTTCTATTAGTGGATGAAAATCAATCAGTAATACAAGCACTAAAAATAGAACCTAATTCTGCTAAATATGAATTACATAAGCTTAAGCCTAATTATAAGATAATATTAATTGGTGAAGGATCAGCATTTTTATCTTAAAAATTTTAACTTTAAATAATGTAAAATTACCTGAAAGGCGGTTTAATTTATGAAAAAATTTATTTTTATGATATTAATTAGTTTATCATTATCTTTTAATACTGTTTATGCTGTATATCAAGCACCTTCTAAGACACTTACCGAAGGTGTTTATAATGCAAATGACCTTGGGATTCCATTAAATGAGATAAATTATGCTCAAAATGTATCAGAGAAAGGTATTACTTATATCATTATTTATGATGAAGCTGATACTATAGTTCAATCAATAAAACTAATTCCTAGTTCACCTAAGGTTAAATTATATCCTCAGCTAGATCCTAGCTACAAAATAATTGTAGTTGGTGACGGTTCTATAGCTTTATCTTAAATTCAATTTAGGTATATAAGGTTAAAATGATTTTTAATAAAACGTTTAATTCTCAATATCAAATTGCAATTTCACAACCTAATTCTCCACCATCTAATAAAATCTAATAAAACCACAATAAATATACACATTTCAAGTGATTTTATTTTAATTTTAAGCATAGAATGTATTGTTAAATGCAATCATCTTTATAAAGCAAGTGATAATTTTGCAATATCACTAATTTATATTAATCAAATGCTTATAACTACATAAAATTATAAAAGGGGGAAAAGTAATGTTCTGTAAGAATTGTGGAAAGGAAATAGATGATAATGCAGCAGTATGTATACATTGTGGTGTGGCAACAAATCCTACACCTACTGTTGTAGATAATGGTGGATTTGGATGGGGATTATTAGGATGCTGTATTCCGATTGTAGGTTTAATTTTATTTTTAGTTTGGAAAGATACTAAACCTAAAACATCTAAAGCTGCTGGTATAGGTGCTTTAGTTTCAGTTGCTATTTATATATTATTATACTTATTAATTTTTATCATAGGTGCTGCTTCAGCTCCATATGGTTACTAATAATTTTCATGGTTATTAATAAATGATTAAAAAATTTTTCTCTAAATGGTTACCAATTATATTTGGATGTCATTGTAGAGATGATAGATCTTTTTATTTTAAGAATAAAAAATTTCCTATATGTGCTAGATGTACTGGCGAGCTAATTGGCATGATTTGTTCGCCAGTTCTATTTTCTTTTTATCATCCAAATATAATTTTAAATCTAATTTTAATGATTCCAATGCTTTTAGATGGCTTTATACAATTATTGACTCATTACGAAAGTAACAATTTAAAAAGAGTTTTAACAGGATTACTTTTTGGCTATGCTTTAAGTAATATATTTATAATATCAATAATTTTTACATGGAAATGTGGTTATAATTTTGGAAGAAACATTTAGAAAATAATAAAAGATTACCTATTCTTTTATATTTTAAATTATTTAAAATACATAAGATTCATAAGTATTATTAAAAGATTAAATGAGTAATTAAAAAAGTTGCATAAGATTAAATGTTAATACTTAATCTTATACAACTTTTTTAATTACTTATCATTGAGTTTAATAATAGTTAGTTTTAATTATTATTTTACTTGGATTCCTCTATATATGCCTTATCAAAGTACACATGTCCAAGCATTGAAACTCTAACTCCCTTAACTTCAGGCTTAGCCCCAGTTGTTTTATTATAGAAGTAAAGTGGAATTATTGGCATATCCTCCATTAAAATATCTTCTGCTTGTTTCATCATATCCCATCTTTTATCTGCATCAGCTTCAACCTTAGCAGCATTAACTAATTCATCATACTTAGGATTTGAATAACCAGCATCGTTGTTTCCTCCACCTGTTACCCATAAATCTAAGAATGTCATAGGATCAACATAATCTCCAAGCCAACCATGTCTTGCAATTTGATATCCACCTTGTTGTCTAGTATTTAAGAATACTTTCCACTCTTGGTTTGCTAACTCTACATTTACTCCAATCTTAGCCCAGTCTTGTTGAATTACTTGTGCTACTAAATTGTGAGATCCTTCTGAATTATACATAAATTCTAAAGTTGGCATTCCTTCTCCATTTGGATATCCAGCTTCAGCTAGTAATTTTTTAGCTTCTTCTATATTAGGTTTTGTTGCATCATAGTACTTTCTATCAGCAAATTCTTCTCCTTTAGCATTTAAGATTCCTTCAGGAACAAAAGCATATGCCGTAGTTTGTTTTGCCTTTGTAACTTCATTAACTATACCTTCTCTATCAATTGCAATAGATAAAGCTTTTCTTACTTTTGCATTACTTAAAACCTTTTTAACATCTTCAGTTAAAGTTGATTGTTTACCAACATTAAATACTAACATGTAATTTCCAAGGTTTGGATGAATTGTAACTAATCCTTCTGCTTGACCACTTTCAATTTCTGCTGGTGGAACTGTATCAACCATATCAAATTCTCCAGATTTTAATGAAGCATAAGCAGTATTTTGATCAGTAACTAATTTATAAACTACTCCTGGAAGCTTTATTGAATTTTTATTCCAGTAGTTTTCATTCTTTTCAAATATTAATTGATCTTTCATATCCCATTGAGTCAATTTGAAAGGTCCATTTGAAACATAAGTTTCTGGGTCTAGTGCCCAACTTTCTGGATTACTAGTAACTATATCTTCTCTTAATGGCATATAAGTTGTAAATGAAGTAAGTTCTAAGAAGTAAGCTGTTGGTGCTTCTAAAGTCACTTTTAAAGTATGCTCGTCTACAACTTCAATTCCAACGTCTTCTCTAGATGCTGTACCTTCATTAAATTTTTGTGCATTCTTTATATAAAATAATTGATAATTGTATTCTGCTGCAGTTTCCTTAGATATAGCTCTTATCCAAGAATATTCGAAATCCTTTGCTGTTACTGGCTCCCCATCTGACCATTTAGCATCCTTTCTTAATTTAAAAGTATAAACTAAATTGTCGTCTGAAACTTCATAGCTTTCAGCAACTCCAGGAACTGCTTTTTCATTTTCATCAAGTTTCATTAAACCTTCAAAAGCATTATCTATTACTGAACCTGCTCCTGATGAAGTGTTTAATGTAGGGTCAAGCGTTTCTGGATCCTCTCCTAAATTATAAATTAATTTTCTTGAATCCTCTTGTTTGCTTTGGCATCCTGCAAATACAGACATTCCAAGAGCAAAAGTTAGTGCTACTGCACAAATTCTTCTTAATTTCTTTGCCTTCATAAAATTGAATCCCCCTTAATATTTATTTTCTTAATTTAATAATAAATTAAACCCCAATGATTTCTTTTCTAAAAATAAAAGAATTTAAATACAATTTAATGTTTATTTATTCTTCTTATTTATACAAATAATACTCTTTAATACATAAAATGTCAATATGTATTTTTCAAAAAAAATAATAATTTATATAAAATTTTTAAATTGTAAGTAGTTTTTATAATTAATTTATTAATAAAAAGCTTATTTCAGTATACAAATTATCAATTATGCTTAATTTCAATTTTTTTCTGTATTTCATTATATTTTTTTATAATTATAAGCTAAAATTAATCACCTTTTTAAATTTAAAACATATTAAAAATACCCCATGAACACAATTTCATAATTCTTAATCCAATATTCTTTAGAAATTTACATATAAAAAGAAAACCATGATATTGTAGTTTATTTAATTACAATATCATGATTTGCCTTAATCTAAATTAAGAATATAGCTACCAAAGTAGTAACAACCAGTCCAATTATAACAGGTTTGAAATTTTTTTTAGTAAGTTCAAAAGGATCTACTCCACATATTGCAGCTACTGGTATTACTGCCCAAGGAACTAAAGTTCCTCCACCAACCCATATTCCTGTTAATTGTCCTAAAGCTGTAAGGGTTGCTATTCCTCCACCTAGTGCAGTTGAGAATATTTGTGAAACTGACCCAACTAAAGATATCCCTGAAAAACCAGAACCATCTAACCCTGTTATTGCACCTACGATTGAAAGTGTACTTGCTGAAACAACAGAATTTATAGGTACTATATTAGCAAGGGCAAGGCCTAAATCATTTACTATTCCATGTGATGCTTCAGGAAGTATCTTACCAAAAATTTCATTAAAGGCTGAATCGCCTAAATAGAAAAATGCAGCAACAGGTATTACAACACCAAATATTTTAAAACCAAATTGCAAACCCTTTACCAAATCATTTGTTACTTTTTCAAGTGATTGTTTTCTATATGATATTACAGAAATTAAGCATAATATAAATACTGCAGTACCACCAATAAGAGCTGTTGCATCATTTCCTTGAAGGTTTGCCTTAATCATTATAACTATATCTAAAGCAAATAACACTACAATTAACAAAGCTAAAGCTCTTCTTAATTTCTTAGATGATATCAGCTTTGTACTTTCCTTATTGCTCTCTTTATTTCCTTCTTTATTGCTTACTTCATCCTCAACCTTATATTCTAGTGTTGTTGCTCCAGATTTAATATCTTTTCTAAGAAAATAGAATCCAGCAACAGTTGTTACAACACCCATTGTTATTGTAAGAGGAACACTAGCTGACATAACACTTGATATAGGGATACCAGCTGCATCTGCAGTAAGCTTTGGTGCTGCTTGAATAATATAATCACTTGATAAAGCAATACCATGTCCAAATAAATTCATAGCCATTGCTACTCCTATAGCTGGAAGTCCTGCTTTCTTAGCAAGTGGTAAAAATAAAGCACCTACAAGTGCCACTGCTGGTGATGGCCAAAAGAACCAAGATAAAATCATCATGACTATACCAATGACCCAATAAGCAATCCAGTAATTTTTAATTACTCCTTTAAATGGGGAAACCATTTCATCATTTATACCAGAATCAATTAAAATACTACTCATAGCCGTTATAACAGAAATGATAAATATCGTCGGCATTAGCTCTTTTGTAGCATAAACAAAACTATTAAATATACCCATAGCTGCTTTATAAAGTGAATCTGTCCCCATAAGCCCTAAAATGAATATACCTAATATACAAATTAGAGATATATCTTTCTTTTTTACCATAGCAACTATAATAACTACTATAAAAAGAAGATAAATGTAGTGTAGTGGTGTTAGAGTTACGTTTATCATGTATTTCTCCACTCTATTAATTACTATAGTATAAATTATGATAATTAAGCTTGCTTAGTTACAGAGTAAGAGTCAAAAAAATACATCTTTCTATATTAAACTACTTTTTATATCTAATATACCTCTATATAAAAGACCAAATAACTTCATAAAGTCCCAAATAATTAAAAAGATAATAGTTAATTTGCCACTTCAAATTGACTATTATAAAGAGAAGCATAGAATCCATTTTGTGATAGAAGATTTTCATGATTTCCTCTTTCTACAATATCACCATCTTTAACAACTAAAATCATATCGGCATTTTGGATAGTCGATAATCTATGAGCTATTACAAAACTTGTTTTATCCTTCATAAGTCTTGATAAAGCTTTTTGTATTTCTACTTCTGTCCTTGTATCTACACTTGAAGTAGCTTCATCTAATATCATAATTGTAGGATTTGTCAGCATAGCACGAGCAATTGTTAAAAGCTGCATTTGTCCTTGAGAAACGTTTGATGTTTCACTAGAAATTACTGTATCATATCCATGCTCTAATGTACGAATAAAATGGTCACAGCTAGCAGCTTTTGCAGCAGCTATTATTTCTTCACGTGTAGCATCCATCCTACCATATGCAATGTTTTCGGCTATTGTACCTTCAAATAGCCATGTATCTTGAAGTACCATACCAATTTGTCTACGTAATGTATTTCTAGGTATATCCTTAATATTAATTCCATCAATTGATATAGTTCCTTCATTTAATTCATAAAAGCGCATAATTAAGTTAATTAATGTAGTTTTCCCGCCTCCTGTTGGTCCAACAATAGCTACCATTTCATTTGGTTTTACTTCAAGATTTAAATCTTTTATTAAAGTTTTTTCAGCAGTATATCCAAATTTTACATTTTTAAAATCTACTTTTCCCATAGATATAGGATGTTCATTAAATGAAAGCTCATTGAATTTATTATCTGAAAGTTCTTCTTCTTCATCTAATAGCTCAAAAACTCTTTCAGCTCCAGCAATAGCAGATTGTAAAGACATAATAACATAAGAAGCTTGAGTAACAGGCTCAGAAACTTGATTTACGTATTGTAAAAATGCCTGAATTCCACCTAAGGAAATTTGTCCATTAAGTGTCATTATTCCACCTACAATTGCTGTTGTTACAAAACCTAACTGACTTAAAAATCTAATGGTTGGGTATATAGCAAAATCCACAAATTGAGCTCTTCTATTTGCCTCAAATTGTTTTTTATTAAGCTCAGTAACTTCTTCAATTATATCTTCTTGCTTATTAAAGACTTTGATAATACGATTACCAGAATACACTTCTTCAATTTTTCCACTTAAGTCACCCATAGCAGCATAATTTTCTGCATAATAACGTTGACTTAAACTTGATACATAGTTAGTTGCAATTGCACTAATTCCAAGGATTATAAAAATTAATAAAGATAGTTTTAAATTTAATATAAGCATTAAAATAATTGTAAGTACAATTGTAAAACAAGAAGATATAAACTGCATAAATCCAACTTGCATTACTAGAGATACTTTTTCAAGATCATTTGTTACCCTGCTCATAATATCTCCTGTTTTATGTGAATCAAAGTATTTTAGTGGAAGTCTATTTAATTTTTTACTAATTTCTTTACGTAATGAAAGAGTTAAATTTTCACCAATACTAGATATTATATATTGCTGAACATAAGAAAGAAAACTGCTAAAAATAGAAGCTAGTACTAACATTAATACTGGCATAGCTAGTGCATCTGTTACCATTGATAAAACACTTACAGATTCATCAAAATTACGAATTGCTTTCACTAAATTATTAATAGCTGATCCAACAATAAGTGGAATAATTGCATAAGCTGCACTGCTAAGCAATGCAGATATTCCTACAAATATTAGCTTTTTATTTTGTGTTTTTAATTGTCTCATTAGCCTTTTAATAGTCTTTTTGGTGTTTTGAGGAATATCCTCGCTAAATGTCATTGTATCTTTTTCTTTGTTTTTATCCTTCTTCATAAAATCAAGCCTCCTTTATATTCATTTGACTTTTAGCAATTGCTTGATATACAGAACAATTTTTCATTAGTTCATCATGTTTCCCAATACCAACTAGATTCCCTTCATCTAATACAAGTATTTGATCTGCATCCATAATTGTACTCACCCTTTGAGCAATTATTATCTTAGCTGCATCCGTCATGTTTTCTTTAAGTGATTTACGAAGTGCTGAATCTGTTTTTAAATCCAAAGCAGAAAAACTATCATCAAAAATATAAATTGGTACTTTTCTTATAAGAGCTCTTGCAATAGATAAACGTTGTTTTTGTCCACCTGAGAAATTTGAACCACCTTGAGACACTTCAGATTGTAACCCTTTAGGCAATTTATTAACAAAAGATTCTGATTGAGAAATACTTAATGCTTTCTTCATATCTTCTTTAGTTGCTTCTTTATATCCCATTTTTAGGTTATCCTCAATTGTTCCACTAAACAAAAATGCTTTTTGAGGAATATAACCAATAGTATCTCTTAATTCATTTTGTGAAAGGCTTCTTATATCCACACCATTTATACGGATTTCTCCTTTGTCTATGTCATGTAATCTTAAAATAAGATTAGCAATAGTACTCTTACCAGAGCCTGTACTTCCAATAATGGCTGTTGTCTCACTTTTATTACATGAAAATGATAAATTGCTTATAACTGGTTCTTCTGCTCCATGATAAAAGAAAGATACATTTTCAAATTCAACTACTGCATGCTTATCTTTTGTACATTGCTTTTCTATATTCGAATCCTGAATCTCTGGATTAATTTCTAAAACTTCCTCTATACGATCAAGACATGATTTCATTTTAGGAAGAGTAACACTTGTTGTTGTAGCCATTATTAAATAGCTTAATGTAATAATAGAATATTCAGTAACAGCAGTTATTTGTCCAATTTCCATTGTACCCTTCATGGAAAGAATTCCACCTATCCAAACTATAATAGCTATTGAAAGACCAATTATAAGCCATATTATAGGATTTAATATAGCAAATAGCTTATTTAGTTTTATCATATCTGTAGCATAGCTTTTAAAAGCTTTACCTGATCTACCCTCTTCATATTTTTCATTTCCAAATGCACGAATAACACGAATTCCAGTAATAGATTCCCTTATTACTTGATTAATATGATCTAGTTTAGATTGAACCCTTTTAGAAATAAATATTGATTTCTTAAGTACTAATCCAGAAAAAGCAATAAATATTATCACAGATAAAATAAGTATTAAGGCTAAAGAAAAGCTAGTGTATGCTGTCATGATAATAGATGTACCAATAATAAGTGGAGCTGGAACTATAAGCTGCAAAGCTAACCCAAAGTTCTGTTGCAAATTAGTAATATCTGAAGTTGTACGTGTTATCATAGACGAAACTCCAATAGTATCAAATTCATGAATAGATAACTCCTGACTCTTACGGAAAATCTTATCTCTTAAGTAATATCCAAAAACTGCAGCAAGATCTGCAGAATAATAACTTCCAAGTACAGCTGCAATTGTTGTTATTAAAGGAACTATTATCATTTGAACCCCTATATGAAGAATCTCATTCATATCACCTTTCAAAATTCCATTGTCTACAATTCCTGCTATTAAATATGGAATTAGTAATGTTCCTACTACTTGTCCAAAAAGCATAATTAATGTTATTCCTACTTTACTTTTGCTTTCTTTTAGGAATAGTTTTAAATACTTCATAGTTTACCTCCGTTATGTAAGTAATTTTGCAAAAATTTGATTTCAGTGGTATTATAAAGCTTAAAGTAACTTTAATGTCAATAGTATAATTAAAATTTGGAGGTACTTATGAAAGATAAATCTAATATGCAAATTAAAGAATTTTCTGCTCTTACAGGTATTAAACGTGAAAATTTAAGATACTATGATCAAATAGGATTGTTATCACCAGAATTTCGTGGTGAAAATGGATATCGCTACTATACTAGAAATCAGTTAACTACAGCATATTTAATAATCTCTCTTAGAGAAATTGGAATTGGAATTGAAGAAATAAAAAGATATATCGATATACGTACTCCAGAAGAAATGTTTACTTTATTTAGTTCACAAAAAAAACATATATTAACTGAAATAAAAAAGCTTAAACGTATATTAGAAGTTATGCAACTTTATGTGGATATGGCAGAAGATGCTATTAAGTATAAAGAAAATAGCATAAATATTGAGTACAAAAAGAAAGAGCCTATTTTCCTAGGCCCAATAATTTCTAAAGATTCTATAGATGACTCACAAGATGAATCTGCTATTTCATTTTATAATTTTGCGGCTGAAAATGGAATTGACATAGGCTATCCCCTTGGTGCTATTGTTAGTAAAGAAGATATTGAATTAGGAAATCCTTTATATGCAATTCGATATTATTTTAAAGTCATAGATGACGAAAAATCCTATAAGCCTGAAGGTAAGTATGCAGTTTTTTATGGAAGATGCGCTTATGGAGAATCTGATGATCTTTATGAAAAATTATATAAATTTATTAAAGAAAATAATTTGCGTATTTGTAGTGATGCCTATGAGGAATATCCCCTAAACGAACTTTCAACTAAAGATGTAAGTAAGTACTGCGTTAAAATAGAAATAATGGTGGAGAGTGATGATCGGTAGTTTTGTGGTAAAAACAAAACTACCGACTGTTTTTGCATAAATAGCTGGTAGTTTTGAAGTAATATACTATATAAATTTTGGAGGAAACTATAGAACTTAGAGAATTTCTAAAATAACAGCTTAAGATAAATCCTATTCTATTTCTACTCTTATCTGTTGTTTTTGTAACACTCTTAGAACTAAATTTACAATTATTCTTTCTTCAATTTTAGTAAACTCTTGCTCTTCTTTATCATCATTAACTAAACTTTGTTTTTTATTAATATTAACATCAATAAATGTTGCTTTTATTAGTTCAGCAAAAGGTTTTTCATTAAATACTTCTGTAAATCCAATACTTTGTTCATAGGTATCATATTTAATAATTGAATTTTCGTAAACATCACCTTCTTTAGGGTGATTATTAAAAAATTCAAAATCATTTATATTAGCTTTTTCAGTAAAAATTGGTTTCCTAATGTAAGTAATTCTAGTAGTAAAATTAAAAGGTACTTCAACTATACAGTATTTTATATTTCCATAGCTATTTTCTAACCTACCCTCTGATTTCTCTTCATTAGAAGTTTTAGCTAGATATTCAATGTTATTTCTTATAAAACCTGTAACAAATAATACTCCAGAATTAGTATCGTGAGTATTTGATTGAAATGGAATAAGGTTGGATTTAGTTAAAAGTACATTCATTTTAATTCGCTTAATTTCACTAACTTCTTCATCTAATGAAATAGTATCTTCTACGGAAATTGTTATATTTGTTTCTGCTAATAGGACAGGTAAATTAGCATATAAAGCTTCTGATTGAATGTTATTTTTTTTAGATATCTCATTTTTTACAACATTATTATAGTTTTCATTTATAAGTTTTTTATCATCCACTTTTAATAACTTTTCATAACTTTCATTTGAGTATTTTTTATCGTCTTCTTTATAACCTTCTTCTATGAATTTTTTATCATTTTCTTCACATAATTCATCATAAATTTTTTCTAATAATTTTCCCTTAGGTGAATCTGTAATATTAGTATTAATATTATTACTTTTATTATCTAAGTACTCATTCGTAGATAAATCATCATCTTTATATTCTAAATTATTCTCTTTATTATTAACTTCTGAAATTTCGGAGATACTTCTTTTTATTCTATCATCATTTATATTATTATCTTCTATGTTAAGAGTTTTAAAAAAGTCAAAAAATTCATTTTGTGTAGTATCAACAATATCATTATTTCTTTTATAATTTTCTTCATCATATTTTTTATTATATAAATAATAGCTATTTTGCTTTTTAATATATTCTTCATAATTATTTTGCATATATAAATACTGTTTTTTCTGCATTTTAATATATTCTTCATAGTACTTTTTTGTATTAATATATTGCTGATTTTGCTTTTTTATATAATCCTCATAATTCCTTTTCATATATAAATAATACTTATTCAGTTTTTTAATATATTCTTCATATTGTCTTATCTTAAGTTGATTATAATTTTGCCTTGAATAGTATCTCCTTTCCATAATATCTCCTCCACTTAAGAAATTAATAATTATAATGCAATTATCCTTAATTGTTGTTTTGTAATGCTTTGTTTTGAAAAAAATGTGCAGTTTAAATTAATTAATTAGATATCTAATGTATAATATACAAATTTCTAATTTATTGTACATAAATAAACAAAAGCTTTTCTTCTTTTAATAAATTGATTAAATTAATTACTCTTAATATAATCCTCTTATAACTAAAAAAATTCCTGACAAAACTTATATTAAGTATTGTCAGGAATATGCTTAATAAATATGACCTTTATCTTGAATAAATTAAATTTTATAGGATTAATTTCTTAATTTACTTTATAGATATATAGTTTTTATAGTCCTAATGCTGTAACATTTACTTGTTGATTTTGTAATACTTTCAATGTTAGATTAACTACAACTTTTTCTGTAAGCTTAGTGAAAAGTTGTTCTGTAGGGATATCGCAGTCCTTATATGGATCTGTGTGAATATCAACTTCAGCAATATCTGCTCTTACTAATTCAGTAAATGGTTTCTCATTAAAGAATTCTACATTGAAAAAGCTTTGATCACAAACATTACGTCCAATAACTGGATCTACACAATTATCGCAACTCTTATTCTTATCTGTGAAGAACTCTACTTCTAGTGGAGCAAAATTTGTAATAAATATTGGTGGTCTACGGAAAGTAATCCTTGTTGTAAAGTTAAAAGGTACTTCAACTGTACAATGTCTTATATCGCCACAAATACTAGTAGATCCTGGTCTATTACAAGTTTTAGTTGCATATTCGATATTCTTTCTTATAAAACCAGCTATAAATAATATTCCAGTACCAAAGGCACCATCTTGAGAAAATGGAATAACTCTAGATTGATTTAAAAATACATTCTTTCTAATTCTCTTAATTTCTATTGCTGGATGATCTAATTTAATAGTAGCTTCAACTGGTATTGTTATATTAGTTTCAGCTATTACAACTGGAACCTTAACAACTACTGGTCCTGGTGCAATAACAGCAGGAGTTACAGGAACTTGTTCAGTTAAAGATTGTTGTAGAGTTTTAACTTCCGCACAGTGCTGTACTACAGCTGTATTTTCAGGTGCAATTTCATTTGTATTTATTTTGTTATCATTCATAATAACACTTCCTCCATTTTATATCTCGTTAATATCGTTAGTTAAACCTTATATTATATAATATATAAAATGCACATTTTGGTGCGTATTTCTAATTTTAAAATATCTATATAATGAGCAAATAAGACCTTTCCTAATTTCTGATTTTCTAATTCTTTCACCATATTATTCGTAAAATTATTATAAAGACAGTTTTTACTAATTGAGATATAGCAACAAATACTCCTATTATATTTATGCTGCCACTGACATTAAGAAGGTTATTTTTACCTATAAAATAAATAAGTAAATTCTAATATCTTACTTTTTATGCTATTTGCATTAATAGAAGAAATAATATAAGATGTTTCGGCTATAGTATCATTAGATATTATTATTGAATTTATATCATTTTTAGCATATCTTGTACATTTATAATTCAAATCATCTTTAAACTGAATTCTTGATAATGAATTCATAAAAACCCTACATATAAATATAGGGTGTATTAAACATAGGTACATTTTTATGACTGCTAATTTATTATACTGCGTTATGTATAATAAGTTACTATATGTTTATTGTGATAACTTACAAATTGATTTGATGAGATAATACATAGTGAAAAAAATAAATTTATAAGTTTCTCTAAAATTTTCTAACTTCTGCATATTTAATAAGTAGATAAAATTTTATCTACATATCTATTAATCTATAAAACAATACTTCTAAAGGACGTCGCGTAACGCGACTCCCCTAAAAAAATAAATTTTATATAAAGAGAGGTTTGATAAAATGGAGAAATTAGAAATATTTAAAAATGATGTCTTTGGAGAAATAAGACTACTAGAAATTGATGAGAAGGATTATTTTCAGGCTGTTCAATGTGCTTTAATACTTGGCTATTCAAATCCACGAGCAGCACTAAAGAGACATACGAAATATGCATTTAAACATAAAGTAAAAACTTCAGGAGGAGTTCAAGAAGCCATTTTCATACCAGAAAATGATTTATTTAGACTTATCATTCATTCTAAATTACCTTATGCTAAAAAATTCGAAAGTTGGGTTTTTGATGAAGTGCTTCCGACTATAAGATCTAAAGGAATGTATGCTACAGATAAAGTAATAGAAGAGGGACTAAAGGATTCAACAAGTATTAAAGGGATACTTACTGAATTAAAAGAAGAAAGAGAACAATTAATGTTCGAACTTGAAGAATCTAAAGAAAAGGTAAATTATCACGATAAAGTTCTAAATAGTAAATTATTAATACCTATAACAATTATTGCAAAGGACTACGGGATGTCTGGAGTTAAAATGAATAAAATTCTTAATTCATTAAGAGTACAATATAAAATTTCAGATAAATGGGTTTTATATCAAGAATACGCACCACAGGGATATACAAGTTCTAAAACATTAAATATCTCTGATGGGAAATATATAATAGTGACCCACTGGACTGAAAAAGGACGAGTTTTTATATATGAGTTGTTGAAGGATAAGCTTGGGATTGTTCCTTTGATTGAGAAATAGAGGGAGTTGTATCAGATTGAATGAATAATCTGATACAACTTTTTATTTAATCTTTAAATATAGTATTATATTGATATCAGGTAATTTTATAAAGATTCATTTTATTTATTATGTGTTATTAAATTAACTTATAGAAATTCAAATATTTTATTTGAATTTTTAATAATTAACTTGTTTTCGAGATAAAATAATTAAAAATATATATTGATTATGCATTAACTTGTATTATTAATTGATTCTTACTTTATGTTAATCTTATAATCTATAACTTATCAATAACACTAAATCCTTGATTTAAAGCTATTTGATATATTGGAGCTATGCTTAATTTTAGTTTTTCTGAAAAACCTTCTTTTCCTTTATGCTTATAAAAATCTAATGGATTTTCTAATCTTAGAATATCTACATACTGTTCTAAGTCTTTCTTTCTGTTATTATCACACATAAAAGAAAATGCTGCATACTGTATATTACAAAAATCATTTATATAATTTTCATATCTTAAAAGTTTATCATTTTTCTTACTATTTATATTTTTAAAAGTAGGCACTAAGTTCCACATTTCATCATGCATTACAAAGCTCCAAGGAATAAAGTGATCTATACTTAAAACACCTAATTCATCATAATTTTGCTGTGAAAACTCTCTTCCTGTATAAACATCTTTTATATTTCTGCTTTCAATAACACTTGTCCATATTCTTGTTGCTTTAGATAAATTTCTGCTTATTGGTGGATCTAATTTGAATATAATTGCTGGTACATTGGGATTTCTTTTTTGTAAGAAACAACTTAGTTTATAATATATCCAAGATTTTATTATCTTATAATTTCCTCTCATGTAGCTTGCCCATTCTTCATCTATAATTATATAATTATCATCTTTAATTATCTTATATAAAACACCTAGCTCACTTAAAGATAACTCTGTTATCTTGCTACTTCTTTTTGTACCAGATATTCCTCTTATTTTATCATCAAAAAAAGGAGATAAAAGCATATAAGGAACTTGATTTGTTAAGTCCTTCATTTGCTTATTTAAAATCTTATCATCAAGATTACAAATAAATTCTAATAATTCATTATTATTAATATTAGTAAGTACTTTGTAAGTACTTGATATATGATCTATAGACTTTTTTAAATTATCAAATTGTCCAAAATATAATTTGTACTGCATGGTTGGGTACCATGCTGCTGTTATCATTCGTGCAACTAATCTCTTAAAAGATATTTGAAGATTGCCTAAACTCACTTCTTCTAAAATTCCTAATAGCCAATACATTTTGTAACTTGCTACTACTCTGCTATCCTCTAATAACCTAGCAAATATTCTTGTTTCTACATTGTTAGAACTAGGTAAATTATATAAAATCATTTCATTGTCATTTAAAATAATACCTTTTTCTTCTATATGAGTATGTTTATTTAATTCATGTGGTACTTTATTTATATACATCGATTCTATCTCCATTTAAATCTGTTTTAATATTAAAACTTACTAATTACATAAATTATTATAATATAAAATATAAGGAATAATATTAAAAATATGTAAGATTCCCTTCGGTGAAGAAATTAAAAAGTTGTATCAGATAAGAATTAATTTGATACAACTTTTTAGTTATATTCAACTACTATAGATTAATATAATTTTAGATAAAATTATAAAAAGAATTATATATTTTTATTTTTTTATAACTCCTATAGCTACACCAATTATCCTTAACTGATCTTCATCTAAAATCATTGGTTCATAATTATCGTTTTCTGGAATAAGTAATATCTTGCCGCCCATTGTTTTATAAGTTTTTAATGTTGTATTTCCATCAATATCAACAGCTACTACATCCCCTATGTTTGCAGTTGATTGCTTATTAATAAGAATATAGTCTCCATTATTAATATTTTTATTTATCATACTATCGCCTCTAATTTTAAGTATAAATATATCTTGTAATGATTTAGTCCATAAATTTGGTATAAAAAAGTTGCCTTCTATTGCATCATTGATTAATATAGGTTGCCCAGCGGCAATTTCATTATAAATTGGCACACTTCTTATATCATCTTCTATTTCCTCTGAATTTTCATTAGTCACATAAATTTCACTTGGATTATTTGAATCGCTTATAAATTCAATCTTATTATTATATTTTAGATTTATGTATTCATAAGATACTAAAGAGGAAGGAAGCATAGATGAATTAAACTCTGGTATATCACTTATAATTTCACCTTGTTTATTAATTATAATTATTTCATTTCCATCTGTAGCAATGCCGTATTGAACTGTTTGTGAAGTAGCCATATAACTTTTAAGCTGAGTAAGAGCTCTTTCGATTCCTACTCCCCATCTTTTTACTTCAATCATTACATAGGAATCTTTAATTTTATTCCTATATATATTTACTACAATATCTACAAAACCAGGCATAGATCCTATATTAATAGGTTTTTCTATCTCTATTAGATCTTCTTTATATTTATATACATCTATTAACTCTTTAATTAACCATTGTCTTACTTTCTCTTCTTCTGAATATAAGTCAAATATTTTATCTTTAAATTTATAATCTTCTATATTAATTCTATGAATTCTTCTAAAGCTTGTATTTAGAGAAGGCTTTAAATATTTATAACTTATTTCTCCTATAAATTTTGAAGGCTTTCCATCTGAAGTTATAAACAATTTTTCAGTTGCTCTTGTCATACCAACATATAATAATTTTCTATCTCTTGATTCAATAATATCTTCGTCCTCTATTTCATTAGCAATAGTATTTAAAGGCATAATCCTATTATTTAAACCAATTATCATTACAACTTTAAACTCTAATCCTTTAATAGAATGCATTGTCAGTAATTTAACTGAGTTTTCTTCAAAATCAAAATCATCTTTCGTATCAAATAAAGTTGATTTGATATTTAACCTTTCTAGAAAAGATTTAATTTCAAATAGTTGTTCCTTCTTTCTTGCTATTATAGCAATATCCTTTAAATTATATTCTTTAATTAAATCTTCATTTATAGTTGTAGCAATATATTCAGCCTCTTCTTTTTTAGTTTTAAATATTCTACATACAGGATAACTCCCTTTTTTATCAATAAGAGACGGCTTAACAAAGTTATCATCTTCTATAATTTCTACATCGTTTTCAATAAGACTATAAGCAGCTTGTGCAATTTCTGTTGTAGTTCTATAGTTCTTACTCAAAGATGTTGATTTTCCTTTCATATCAAATCCAATTGATGTAAATGATCTATTTTTTGTAAGCCAGGCTTGAGGATAGATACTTTGTGCTACGTCTGCTACAAAAGTTATACTTGAATATGATTTTTCATTATATAATGCCTTAATAAATTCTAATTGTATTCTTGTTAAATCTTGACTTTCATCTATTAAAATATGAGTATATTTTGCTGTTCTTTCTTGCTTTACTGTATTTAGCGCAATTATTGCCATATCTTGAAAATCTATTTTGTTTATACTTTTTAACTTCTGATTATATATTTCTAAAATTTTAAATATGGCTTCTCTTTGTTCCGAATTTTTTCTTAACTTTTGAGGAGCATCTGATGTTTTCTTGGAAATCCTACCCAATCTATCAATATTTTGATAGACTTCTAAATCCGTATAATCACAGGATTTTATCCATATTATTTCTTCCCTTATAAAAGATAAGTTTTGTGGTGATACTAATTTTACATTTATATATTTTTTGCTAATACTAGCTATTGATTCAAGTAGTATATTGTTTACTTCTTCTTGACTAGCAATTTCTAAATTCTTATTTTTAACTCTATTCTTATAAATCATAAAATATCTATACATAAGAGAATCTATGGTCTTTATATCTAACTTATCATCATTATTTGAATCAATAAATGTTAATTGTTCTAGCTCCTTCTCATTTTGAATATTATCATATATGTATTTCACGTACTTAACTAAAGATTTATTATATGTAACCATAAGTATTCTATCATCTTTATCGTTACAATAATTATCTAAAAGAATAGATATTTTATTAACAGCTACAGTAGTTTTACCTGAACCTGCTACCCCTTTAACAAGAACATGTCCATTTGGTTTACCATTGATTATCTTTTTTTGTTCAATATTTAACTGCATTATGCTTTCCCCTTTTATAATAAGTATATATTATATATTATAACCTATTTCTGTAATATTTTTAAATGTTCGTTTAAAATTCCTATATTTATTCACTATTTTATTAAATACTTATAAAAAATGTTTTTATTTAAATTAAAATTTTATTTCTATTGTAATTCTCTCTTATCACTTTATACAATAATGAAGAGTTACTATTTTAGATGAAATATATAAGGGTTATCCCATAAATTATTTTAAAATCATTTATCAGATACCCTATTTAATATCATTTTTTGCTTCATTAATAATTGTATATTACTAAAAAGCTTGTTACTCTAAATAATCATTAAACACATCAGTATCAATTGCTTTAATTTCAAATACCTTTTTTACTGTTACCCCAAAATTATGCTCAATCATCAAATTTGATAACTTCTCACCATCAATTAGTATAATATGCTGATTTTTAGCATACTCAATGGCTTGTTTTGAAAATTTTGCAGTTGTAACAAAAAGGCCTTTACCGCCTTTACCAGATATAGCCCCAACAAAACTTTGTACATCTGGTCTCCCTACTTTACTGTTCAAATCCCATTTCTTTGCTTGAATATAAATTAAATTAAATCCAAGTTTATCTTCCATTATAATACCATCAATACCTTCATCTCCAGTAGTAGACGTTGTCTTTCCAGCATTTTCAAAAGAACCATATCCCATTTTTGAAAGTAAATCAATAACCATTTGTTCAAATGCTGTTGGCGAAAGTTTTATTACTTCTGCAAGAAGATCTTCTGCCAAACTTTTATTAATCTTTCTAAATGAATCTTCAAAAGTATCATCTGGTGTATTATTAATATCATTTGAGGGCCCATTATTATTTTTTGTATATATAACTCCACCTTGAAACTCCCTAAAACTCTCGAATTTCATTAAGTAATTACTATCAATTACATCTGGATTATCGTTAAGAACTTCTAATCCATCATTAGTAATAATAAATGAAGCTCTTGCAGGGCTATCAATTAAACCAGCTTTCTTTAGATAAGTTCTTGCCCATCCGATACGATTAATAAATACTGTTTGCCTTCCACTGGGAAGTAGATCTAAAAGCTCCTCTTCTGTTAAATTGAAATATTTACTTATAAATTGCTTTAATTCTTTCAAAGTATGTAATTTGCCATCTTTTAAATATTCTAAAAAAGGCTTGTGCATTTCATAGTATTTTGGTAATCCCATTTTTATACCTCCGTATATTCTGAAAATAGTAATTAATTTATTTCACTCCTTTTAATACTATCCCCTCTTTAAATCCACCACGCTCTTCTAATTTTTGATTTCTTTTCTTTATTAAATCATCTTCACTATATCCAAGTTCATTTGCAATTCCAAATAGTACTTCCATAACATCTGAAAGTTCTTCTAGGTTTCTATCTTCTAAGTATTCATTTACTTCTTCTAATAATTTTATTTCTAAAAGTTCTTGCTTTTCTATTCCACTAACTATTTCTATTTCACATGTTTTACCATCTTCCATGATTATTTCTGGTATTCTATCTCTTACTAATTTATTGTATATTTTCATCCTTTTTACCTCTTATAATTAATTTTCTATAAGTATTCTTGTTTTCTTCTTAAAACTTTTCTTAATCCTTTTCATTATTTTATATTTAATATCTTATCATAGTATTTTTATTAATAAATATAGTTTTAAATTTATTTACAATAAAAAAGACATACACACTCTTAACAGAGAATATATGTCCTTTGATATATTTCTAAATTCCTCAGATTATCAGTATTAGCCCCCTATTCCAAAGTAAAAGATGCAAGATTTGCACTGCCCTGACCTGTATATGTGAAATATAGTGCTTGAATTCCATCTGGAATTATAATATCAGATGAATATTCCTTCCAGACATTTGAAAAACCAATGGATATTTTTCCAAGGGCTGGACCATTCCAGGATGTTTTTACTTCAAAGTCTCCTGAAGCATATCCACGGGCTTTAATCTTAACTTTTTTGATACCACTGCAATTAAAATATTTAAAACCAGCTGTGGCAGACTCTTTCATATTAGCAATATATCCCATTTCTTCATCACCATCTTTTCCATCTTGAGTTATCTTAGGAAATTGGTTATTCATCCATGAAGCTGTAAAATCAGTATAGAGAGATTCTTCTTTACAGAATAGATTGCAAGCTAAATAAGCAGGATATTCTCCATGTCCCTCTAATGGTCCATCATTTGCACCACAGGAAGTCATTTCTACCTGTTGAATTGTTCCATCAGGCAAAATTTCAATTTTCTCCATGCATCCCTGTCTGCTAAAATTGGTTCCATTAGTATGTCTATGGTAGAAAATATACCATTGTCCATTAATTTCAATTATGCTTCCATGATTATTGCCACCGTAAAACATTGGTTTTTCAGCAGGCTTGTAAGAACTAATATGAAGGTCACTATTACTTATAATAACTCCTCCGTATTTAAAGTCCTTAGTTGGATATTTACTTGTAGCATAGCATAACTCGTGCATGGAGATAGAAGAATATATAAAATAATAAGTATCTCCATGTTTTCTAATTGAAGGAGCTTCGAAAAATTCAAAACCTTCAAAGCCAGAGCCTTTACTATAAGAATCACTTGGTACAATAATTACTGGATCTTCAATGATTGTCATCATATCTGGACCAAGTACTGTGGCCATAGCTCCACTTCTTGATTTGTCACCTCTTGAGCAAAAGCCAGTATATAAATAAGTCCTGTCTCCCTCTCTAAGTACCCCTGGGTCAAATTGAGGTTCGTCTCCCTTCTTATTTCCAAGGTATGTACCATCAGCATAATGAACATATCCATAAAATTCATATTTACCTGCTGGTGTGTCACATACCGCAACAGAAACAATAGAACGCTTGCTGTCAACATAATATAAATAATATCTACCGTCCGGTCCTACTGCAACATCCGGAGCATATAAACAGCTATCACGATCTTCATTATTTTCTACATCAGTAGCTTTTAAGATAACACCTTCATAACGCCAATCTGCAAGATTATTAACTGGTGCAGACCAGCACACATAATCATTTAAACAATATGCATATCCGTTAAAACGATCATGAGATCCATATACATAAACTCTATTATCAAAAACATATGGTTCTCCATCAGGGATATATTCCCATGATGGTAGATAAGGATTAAAGCCTTGCTTTTTCATTTTTTTAATCTCCTTTTGTGTAATAAATTTGTCAGGCATATATAAAATACATAAATTTGTTATTTTATCATTTTAAATACACTAAATCGTACAATTATAGTTATAGCAATCTATAAACATTTATTTAAACGAAAATTCAAATTTTTGCTTGCCTGTTACTTGGAATGGCCCAGGAACTGCCCCTTTACCACGTGAATTTCCAAAGAAGTCTGTATCAAAATAATATGGTGTTCCATCAGGCTTTTCAAAAAGCTGCTCTGTCTGGAATCCGTAACCAAGTATATTTGTGGTGATAATATCCGCAGCATTTTCTATAAGCATTTCAGGGTTTGTTACATCAATAATGACCATTTTTGCTTCCCTGTCAATTGTATATTCAATTCCTGAATTTTCGTATAACTTTGAACCCTTTTCCTTTTTGTATGCAAGTGCTCTATTGAAGTAAACATTGTTTTCAATATAAACTGCAAGTGGGTCTGGATTTGAAAGGCTTGCATATGCCGGCTTTCCTTCTTCATCGTTATTATCAGCTTCCTTTTCTTGCTGTTTTGGAGGCTGACTGTTGGATGCAAGCATTCTTTGAATTTTATCCCATGGCTTCATATCATCTGGCCCTGGACAATTATTATAAACAGCAGTTCCTACTGGATATGTTAAAACTGGGTTAGTAAATGGCGTTATTTCTTCAGGACTTAAAATATTATTTCCAAAAAATGCTTCAAGATAAGGCTCATCTGAACGTTTATCATCTTTTTCTCTAAGGAAAAGATTATTATAATAACGGTCGTCCCCACCTGTAAATCTAGTCATACCAGCAATAGAGGTGCTGTGTGGAACGTGGTAAGGTGTATGCCTGTTCAATTCATTTCCGATAGATATTGTTCCTGCAAGTAGGTTATGAACAAGGGCACAGCTATGACTAAGGGTTTTAAAGGCATGACCAGAAAGTAGAATATTATGGTCTATCATTGTTGGTCCATGGCTAACTTCAACTAATATATCTTCACTGTCATTTCCAAACATCACATTATTACAAACACGAGTTCCCTGAGCCTGCCAATCTAGCCAAACTCCCCTAAATGAGTCGTGGATTACATTGTTTTTAATAATTGTATCAATAGCTGCATGAAGCTTGATTCCTCCAACCTCTGCACCTTCAAATTCTCTTTTGTGTCTTATATGGTGGATATGATTGTTTTCAATGAGACTGAAAACACAACCCAGATGTCCCACAATACCTGCCTGTCCACAATTGTATATAAGGTTATTACGAACAACATGGCTACCTATATTGTCCTTGTTCCAACCATTGTTAACTGCTCTAAAGATAACTTCCTGTTCTCGCTGATGACCCATTTTAGTGTGAATATTAGTCCATTCGTTTTGACCAGTGCTCTCTTCTTTTCCAAGACTTATGCCACTGCAACGAGAATCACTAATGATATTATTTTCAATTATCCAGCCCTTACTCCAGTGAGGACCGATAAGACCTTCCTGTAAAGCAGTTGGTGGTGCCCACTGAGTAGCAGCTTGTTTCATTGTAAAACCACGAACTGTTATGTAGTTTCGTCCTGGATTTTCAGGCCAAAAGCAGAAACGACGTACATTTATCTCAACGTTTCCTTTTCTTGGGTCTTCTCCTTGGAAGTTTGCATAAATGGTAGTGTTACAATCGTCTACATCAACATACCAAGTATATAGCGAAAATTCTGGCTCCAAAGATGTTTCTAACTTTTTAGGATTGCGTACTGCATCGATAGAAGTTACTTCATACATAGAGTGTCCATCAAGATAAACATCTCCTAAGTGAAAGACTCTATCTGTTGTAAATAACCAATCCCCAAATATAGCTTCAGCAAATGGGTTTAAATCACCAAAAAACTTGTTGTCAATAACAATTTTCCATATGTCTCCATATCTTTCCCATTCAGTGACAACCTCAGCACCTGTAATAATTACATTTTCACCTTCAGCTGCCTCATAGGTTATTCTCTGTGCAGAAGTTCCACCACTCTTAGGACTGACCCATTCTCTATAAATTCCTTCGTGCACAGTAATAATATCACCTGGTTTTGCAACATAAGCTGCCTTACCAATAGTCAAAAAAGGTTCCTTCTCTGTTCCAGGATTTAAATTACTACCTGTCTTTTTAACATGATAATTCATTCTTTTAACCTCCCATTTAATTTATATAATTTTATTTTATATTAGCAGAGGAAAAAAACAATGTATTATATTATAATGTACTATATTATCCCTTTCATTAAATATAATAAATAGCAACATATTTATTTAAGTTATTAAAAATGCTCCCCATTTTCATAATACTTATTTTCATCTAATGCAAAGAATATTACATCTACATTAGGATACTCTAATAAATGTATGTATTTAGTTATTATCTTTGCAGCTTTATCCTGAGCTTCTTGTCCCCTATCAAACCATGAAACTTCTACTACTGGTTCACCTTTAACAATTTCCCCATCTTTTATATATACAGATTTATCAACTGAAAGACTAAAATAATCTCTTGGACATTCAATTAATTCTTGTAATTCATCTATTAAACTCTTACTTATTGCACAGACCTTTTCTGTTTCTATTCCTTTAAACTTTAACATTGGCATATTAAACACTCTCCATCCCTATAGATTTTAATAATATCATATTATATCGAAAACATTTACAAATCAAGGTTGTATTAAATATAAATTTCTTATTAATAAACATAATATTAATTAAATAAAAAAGTGCCTACTAAAATTAATAGACACCTATAATTATTGAATTTTAGAATAATCTAACTTGATCTACTTCTTCTATATCAAATCTCGCTGCTATTAGGCTTTCTTTTTCTGCATCTTCTGCTCCTTTTTTATGTTCTCCTTTTAGATAGGATTTGCTTATGTTTAAACTTGATTTTATTAGATTTAAAACATATATATTTTCAAATCTTCCGTATATAGAATCTCCACCTAATCCTGATAGACAAATTAACTGAGTATTTGATTTTTTAGCTATATCCATAAGAGGCTTTAAAAGGTGTACAGCATTTGTTTGAGCAAATGGATTATCCATAATTAATACTTTTCCACCTTCATTATTACTAAATATATCACTTTCATCTTTTCTTGTATAAGATAAAAGACTAGAAAGTATTACAAAGGCTGAAAGGAAACCTTCTCCCCCTGAGTTTTTAGCAACTTCACTCCAGCTTATTTTTATTTGTTTATTTTCTTCTACTTTATATAGTTTTATTATTATAGAATCAATCTTTACAACTTCATCATATAATTTAATTGTTGTTATGTTCTTGCTTATAAATTCTTCTATATTTTTATTTTCTTCTAAAATTTTAAGTCCACTATCTCTTATTGATTCTATATAGTCTTTTAGTCTTATTTTATATAATTCTTTATTTTCATCAAAGTCATCTGCTATTATTTCTAGCATTTTTCTTCGTTTTCCATCTATATGTATTGATGAATTTTCGTCTATCATCTTTATATTATTATGGATATCTTCAATATACTCAAGAATGCTTATTAATAAGTTCTTTTCTTCTTCTCCAATTATCGCTATATCTGTGCTAAGCTTTTGTAATTGTATGTTATAAGATTGTACAAGCATATTTAAGTATTCTAGAAAATCTAAAGGATTATCAACTAATTTTTTCATTGTGTTTAAAGGATCTTTAAACATATTTCCTTCTCTAAATTCCTCTATATTTTCTATATCATTTATTTTAGAAGTTAAGTTTCTACTTTTTTTATCTATTTCGTCTTTTATATTTCTTAAATCTCTTTCTAACTTTCCTCTATCTTCGTCTAAGGTTTTAAAATCTATTTTTATATCTATTTCTTTATTAATTTTAAGATTTGTATAACTTGCTAAAGAACTCTTATTACGCTCTAAAATTCTTATATTTTTTATAATAATGTTTTTATCTTCTTTTAATCTTTTAGTTTCATTAGCTATTTTGGCTTTTTCTAATTCAAAGTCTCTTTCAAAAACTTCATTTTTATTTAAAGGAGCTTCTTCATTTAATTTCTTCTTTAAATCTGTATAAAGTAATTCGATATTGTTATTTAAAACTTTAATATCTCCTTCTAACTGGCTTATTTCCTTTGAAATTTCTTTTATTTTTATTTCTTTATGCTTTTCATTATTATCTAGCTCTTGTTCTTTTTCAAAACTATAAGTTTCATTCATATATTCATTATCGTTTATCTTGTAATGCTTTGCTTTTTCTGTTAGTTCATTTTCTATCTTGCTGTATCTTTGCTTTACTATATTCAATCTTTCTTTTAAATTCTTTTCATTTTCACTTATATTTTTAATTAAAGCCTTAAATTCTGAAACTAAGTCTTCTTTATCTTTAATAATTCTATTTCCCTCTTTATATTCTTCATAAGATATTTTTTCGTTTTTAATTTCTTTTATTGTATTTTTCAAGTTCTGAATCACAGGGATTTTATCACTTATGCTGCGTTTTATATCTTTTAAAGCTTTTTCTTCCTTCAGTATATTAGATATTTTTTGATTTATTAGCTCATTTGAAGCTTCAATTTCTCTTTTATTTTCTACATATTTGTTATATTCTTCTTTAAGATTTATAAAGTCATTGTATTTTGAATTTAAAACTTCAAAATCTCTTTTTACTGTATTTATTTTTTTATCTAACTTTTCTTTAAGGGATTTCAAATTTATTAAAGCTTCTTGAATTTCATTTTTCTTAGATATAATGTTTTTATGATCTTCTTCATCTAAAGTTATTTTTTCTTTAAGTTTTATATATTCATTTTCATCTAAATTGGAATATTCAATTTCATTTTTCTTTTTTGTATATAAATTAATTTCTTCTTGAATATTATTAATTGTTTTATTTATATTTTCTATTTTTATTTTAAGATTATTTATTAATTCCTTTAATTGTACTTCATCTAAAAGACCTATATTAAAATCAATATAAAAACTTATATTTTCAATATCTATAAGAGATTTATTAGATTTTATTTCATCTTCTAAAGATTTTCTCCTTATTATTGGAATAGGGAAATTAGTGAAAACTTCTAAACTTTCATTTTTTAATACTTCTATATCCTTATCATCCATTATTAATGAGTATGGGATGAAAGTATTTTTTTCAACTAAGTTTTTATTTTTTTCTTCGCTATAACCATTGTTTTTTAACCACTGCATTCCATATACAATGTTTATTCCTTTTTTATTAAATGCCCTTTCTATTTCAGTGGGAAGTTCTAATACTTTTCCGCTTTCTAATCTTTCTAACTCTTTATTTAAGTCTTCTAATTTTTTAGTATTATTCTTTTCATGTATTTTTAACTCATCTATCTTTTTATTAAAAGCTTCTATTATTTCTTTTGTATTAAATAATTTATTTTCACTAAAATCTATAAGCTTTATAATATCTTTTCTTTTCTTTATTTTATCTTCTAAGCTTTGTAGTAAAGCTTTATTATTTTTCAAATTTATAGATACTTCATTTTCTTTTATTAAAATAGTTTCTTTTTCATTTTCTATAGCTTTTATGTTATCTTCTGTATCTATTATTTTTTGAGTATTTCCTTTAATATCCTTAGAGTTTTTATCAATTTCTTTTATTATATTTTCCTCAAAAGATAATAAATCTTCTTCCTTATAATATCCTTCAATATTTCTACTAATATTAAATTTATAGCTTTTATTATACTTATCCTCATGCTCATTATAGATTTTAATTCTTTCTTCTAAAGCAGCAACTTTAAAATTTAAAGCATTTAAATCATTATTTAAAAATTTTATAGACTTTTCAAGGTTTTCTTCTTCTTTTTCTAAATTTTCCTTATCATACTCATAGATTGATAAATCTTCTTCATTATGTTTTTCTTCTTCATCTAATATTTGTCTTATACTATAACCTAAATCATTTATTCTAGGCTTCTTTTCATCATTAGTTTTATTTAAAGCTTCAAGTTCATTTTCTATACCTTGAGTTTCTTGAGATGCTTCTGTATAATCTATATAAAGTTTTGCACAATCTAATATCTTTTTCTTTCTTTTTAATAAAGATAATTTTTCTTCTTCCTCATTTAAATATTCTTTCTTCTCATTTAACAGTTTATCTTTTTCATGTTTTTCTTCTTCTTTTAAATAAATTTCTCTTGATATTTCCTCATAAACAAGTCTATCTAAGGCTTCTTTTAAATTTACTTCTTTTAAATCTAATAATTCTAAGCTTTCTTCATTTATCTTATATTCATCTTCTAGTTTTCTTATTAAATTTGCTATGTTATTTTCTATATCTTCTTTATAATCTAAAGAACTTTTATAATTATTTGCCTTATCTTCTATTCCTTTTGATAACTCTATAAAGCTTTCTATATTTTTCTTTATATCAAATTTATCTTTATTTCCTTTATATTGCTTTATATAACTATAAATTAAATCATTATATTTCTTTATTCTGTCTTCATCTTTATTTAATTTATCTTCGATAGCTGGAATAAACCATTCCTTTAAAAGACCACTTTCATTTTTAGAACTATTAAAAAGTTCTGATAATCCAGACTCTTTTAAGTTTATTTTTCTTATTATGTTTTCCCACTCTTTATTATCTATTTTATATTCTCTAAGCTTATCAAAATATCTTTTCCCTTGTGTATTCATATCATAATAATTAAACTTATATTTATCACTCTTCTTTAATTCTTCAAAAAGATTTTTGCTACTTGTGAAGGTTTTTAATTTACGTTTACTATCTTGAATTTCTATAAAAGGGAAGCTCTTTATATCATATTTATTCTTTGTTTTATATTCGTGTGTAAAATTTATTATTTCTAACTTATCTTTTGAATCTTCATCAGAAGCAATTTGTCTTTTTCTTACCATCATTCCTGTAAGAAGATATCCTGCATTATCATCTAAAAGCCATTCAATTAATATGTATGTGGGATTAGTTGTTGTAAAATATGTATCAAAAGATCTATCTCCAATACTTCTATTTCTTTTTCCCATAAATGGAGCCATAGTCATTTGAACTAAAACTGATTTTCCTCCACCATTTCTTAGGTTTAATAATGTATTTTTCCCACCTAAATAAAATATTTCATCATCTATAATCATATTATTGTTATTATAATTGACGTTTATAAATCTTAAATTATTTATTTTACTCATTTACCTCTTCCCCCAAAGCTTTTAAAACTCTATAGTAATTATTTCTATTAAGTAAATTCCAATCCATAAAATTATCAAGTTTTTTTGTGGTTTTTATCATATCATCATCTTTAATATAATAAATTAGTCCTTGTTTATCTAAAAAGTCTAATATACCTCTTATAAATCCTTCTTTAGTTGTTTTGGCTGCTGATTGTTTTTCTGTAACTTTTAAAGCTTGGTATTTTTCTAGTATATTTGAAAAAGCTATTCCACCATTATCTTCCTCTTCTTTTGATCTAGAAGCTCCTTCTTTTAGCTTGGACTCAAGTATGTTTATAAACTCACCTATTTTTATGAAATTTTTGCTAAGGCTTGAATACCCATTAGAATTGTAGAATTGAACTAATAAAGTTAAAATAACAAATTGAGATAAATAGTAATCTTTATCTGTAGCTCCTGATTTACATAGCTCAGATTTTAAATCTTTTTTAGAATAACCTAAAAAATCATTTTCTTCCTTTGGAATTAAGTATATTACACCCATATATTTTTCTATATCACATTCACATTCTTCACCTTGGGTCTTAACTAAATTCATTATATCTTCATTTTCTGAATAAGCCCTATATAACTCTTCATTTTCGTCTTCTTTTATTTCACCCTTTTTTAACAATTCATAAAATATTTTATTAGCAATCTTTATATTATTTATTTCATATGACATGTAAAATGCTCCTTTAATTTATTTTAAAGTAAACTTCTGAGCAAACAAAGTTCTTAATCTCTCCAAGCTCATTAACAACAGATTTTATTTTTAAGTCATCTTTATCTAGCGCTTTTGATATATGTATTTTCTTTATATTTGAAAAACTTTTATCATTTTCAATTACTTCAATAATAGATTTGTTAAGTTGAAAATCTAACTCTCCCATTTCGGTACTATTTTTTCTTTCTTCTGAAATTAAGCGTATATCTATTTCTCTTATTTTTAAAAATTCAATAAGTACTTCTCTAAATATCTCTACTGTTGGAATAAGTATTTTTTTGATATCTTCATTAGAATCTATTAAGTTATTTAAATCTGATAAATAAAGTTCTTGATTTATATTTGCTTTTTCTAATATTATTCTTATTACATTTTTATATTTTTCTAATTTTTCAAGCTTTCTTCTTTCTCTTTCTTTTTCAATGTCATTTTCATCAAGACCTAAAATTTCAATATCATTATCTTCTTTTGTTTTTCTTATTGCTGATTGATATGAAAGAGCCTTATTTATATTATATGTTTTATTTATATTGTTTCTAAATAAAGGTCTTAAAAACACCTCAATGTTATTAAGTTTGTTTATATCATTAAGTATTTTTTCATATACCTCATTATTTAAATTAAACCTCTTTATTATAGATATCTTAGATATATCTTCTAATTCCTTTGAATAGATTTCTTTAAGCTCAAAATGCTTTTTAAGTATTCTCTGATCTTCATCTATTGTTTTACTTAGATATTTCTTTATAGTTCTTAAGCTTTCAAGATTCTTTTCTTCTTGATCTGTTAATTCTCTTAAATTAATTTCTTTCTCTAAAAATTCTTTAATTCTACTTTCAACTACTTCTTTATGCAACTTGTACTTTTCTTTACTTTCTTGCATTAATTCTAAATTACCCTTTGTTACTTTTTCATAATCTGAATTTGAATAACTTAAGGGATTATCTTTTATTTTTTGAATATCCTCTTCCATCCTTTGAACTCTAATTCTAAAAAGATTAAATATACTCTTTATATCATTGACCGCCTTATTATATTCTGCTTTACCTAAATGCAATTTAAATATCATTTCTTGAATACTTATTTTTAAATTTTCTTCAATTTCTAAAGTTCCAAGAAGCATATTATAACCTTCTTCAGTAACTGAATAATTAACTCTACGGACTCCATCTAAATCAATTATTTTTGTCGAAATATAATTGATATTAATTTCTTCGTATTTACCCTTTTCATAATTAAAACCATTATAATATCTAACATTTCCATCATTACATATAACACTATTTATTATAAATTCTGCTAAATCTTTCTCTTCTTCATATGTAAGCTTTTTCTTAAAATATAAATTATCAATTTCATCTATAAAGATTGCTATATCATCTAAAGTACATATTTCTTCTTTTAAGGATTGCTCCATTATGTATAATAAAATTGTAAAAATTAAATTTTCTCTTTCATCATAATCATCAAAGCCGTACTTTTGCCAGTTGTTTTTCATAACACTACTTCTTAAAAGTAATGAATAATATCCTATCTTTTTCATTCTAAGGTTAAAATTATTTAAGTAATCAAATACCATCTTGTAAATCTCCTATATTTAAAATCTCCTGAGGTATGTATAGGTTATTGTTTAATATATTTAAAATTTTCTTTTTATTATCATCATCAAAATTATTTAGAAATATATCTTTGATATTCTTATTTTGATTTTCTTTTGTAGGTTGCAATTCATAATTATTTTCTAATGCTTTATCTATCATCTTTTTATATCCTTCAACAAAAGGCTTTATACAATATTTTTCTCTTACAGCTAGTTCTAAGTTTTCATATATTATTATTCCTTCAAAATCTAAATCTCCAAGATAATATATTGTATTTCTAATATTTGATACCTTTTCATCTACAACAATATCAAAATCCTTTATAGATTTCTCTATTCCTTTACCTTTGCCATAAATAACAGTTTCAATATTAATACCAAAAAAATTATTAGAATTATTCATAAGATGCTTTCTAAAGGTATAAAAGGTATCCATGTTCTCTATTATAAGAATATTATGAGGTACATTATTTCCAATTGAATAGTATGCTAATGGCTCATTAGTTTCATAGAAGTTTAATTTATCTATACTAATATCAAGTTTTTTTAGAAGTGCTCTACCTTTGTTTTGTAAATACTTTTCCTCCTGCCAGATTTGAAAAGATCTTTCCTTTTGTGAAATCCTATTATTTAAATCTTCTTTATTATTTAGTAAAAATTCATTTAGTTTTAAAATATACTTTCTATTTTCTTTATACTTTTCTATATTATTTTTAAAATAAGATGTATCAATTTCTGGTATTATCGTATAATTTAGTTCTTCAAAATAAATACTATTATCTTCTTTTTCTTTTATTACAGTATATTTATTATATAAAGCTGGCTTTTTGCCATTAGTTCCACTAGACTTTATTATCTTAATTTTTCCCTCTTTAATTAACTCTAAAACAATATCTTTTAATTCACTATAATTTTCTATTTTATATATATTCGCTAACTCATCTAAAGTTATTTTATTGTAATTATAAAGTTTTTTAATTTTAATCACCTACCTATCTTATAGATATATTAATAATATAACATAAAAAAGTTAGCATATGTATATTAGCCAATCCAATTCTTTTACTTAAAGCTAAGACAAATACTACATAGGAACTTGTATTTTAAAAACTTCTTATTGTTACAATATATAAAAACTAAATTTATTTTACATTTTATTTCTATAAAATTTTTTTATTTATTAATATTTTTGAATTTTGATTATTTTTATTTATTGTTTATATCATTTACGAGTATATTGTTTAATAGTATATTATTTTAAATATTTTATAAAAATAATGTATTATAAGAATGTTTGTTCTCCTTTATATCAATAATTATAACTAGAATTATTTCAAATATCTATATCAGATGATAAAATAGAGGTGTACGATGAATGAAATTAATAGGGTCAACATCCACGACAAAAGTTATAAAGATCTGTTTTCTAACAAAGAGACCTTTTTAAACTTAATACAGAGTTTTGTTAGTAATACTTGGGGGAATAAATTAACCAAGGATAATCTTGTATTAGTTAATAAGTCATATATATTATCTGATTATGAAGAACAAGAATCTGACATAGCCTTCTATAGTTCCTATTGTTCTTTATAATGGCAAGAAGAAGTGGACAGCTGCTAAAGAATTAAAGCATGTTATAAGTAATAGTGATGTTTTTGGAGATAATATATTAAATTTTAAATATGAATTTATTGATATTAATAGCTATGAAAAAGAAGAACTTTACAATAAACAAAATATTTCTTCTGCTATATTTTTGCTGGATCAAAATATAAATAGAATTGAGTTTTATAATCGACTTAAAGATATTATAATTGGATTTAATAACTTATCTATAGAAGAAAAAATGCATCTTAAGCACTGGCTAGTTAATATAAATACAGAAGAAAATAATTTTAAAGATAATATTGAAAAAATATTTAATGCTGATAGACAGGAGGTTCTTAATATGACTTCTAATATTTCAAAGGGATTAGAAAAATTAAAAGAAGATGGTAAAATCGAAGGTAAAATTGAAGGTAAGCTTCAAGGTAAGACAGAAATTTTGATTAAATTGCTTTCAAAAAAATTTAAGTCCTTACCTGACGAATATATAGAAAAAATCAAATCTTTACCTGAAAATATAATAGAAAATATTGCTACTGATATATTTGATATTGATACTATTGAGGATTTGAAAAAGTATTTTTAATTTATATTAAGTTTAATGTAATTAAAGTAACCATAACATTAGTTCTTAGAATTAACAATAAAGCGTATAAGTATAATTTACACGCTTTATTGTTAATTATTTTATTACTTGTATTATTCTCTGCCTTGCAATTTTATCAAAAACATCACTTACCCACTCTTAAATATTTTCATTAGTTCAAATATCTTTAAGAATTCTTTCTATGTAAAAAATAATATTCATTTTTAGCTAGCAATTTAACTAAAAAAGCTATGCTCAACCATCACAGTTTCACATAGCTTTACTAAACTCATTATTATTTATATAATTTTCTCTAAATATATCTATTTAAGGTTCTTCATTCATAATTCCTAGTTTATCAAATATAAGGAATGTTAAGTTTAAAGCAATTCCAACTACAGCTGCTAGTCCCATTCCTTTTAACTCTATAACGCCTATGCTTAGTTTTATACCACTTAATCCTATCATAAATATAACTGATGTAAGTATTAAATTTCTTGATTTTGAAAAGTCTACTTTTTCCTCTATAAAAGTTCTAAGTCCTGATGTTGCTATAGATCCAAATAATAATAGACTAACGCCACCTACTACTGGAGTTGGTATTGTATTAATAATAGCTGAAAGCTTACCTGAAAATCCTAATATAATTGATATTATTCCTGCACCACATATTACATATACACTGTATACTTTTGTTAATGCCATAACTCCTATGTTTTCACCATAAGTAGTAGTTGGAACTGATCCAAACATACCTGAAATCATAGTTGATAATCCATCTCCTAAAAGTGATCTATGAAGTCCTGGATTTTTTGATAAATCTTTTCCTACTATGCTACTAGTAACCTTTAAGTGTCCTATGTGCTCTGCTATTACTACAAAAGTGGCAGGAACTATAGTTAATATAGCTGTCATATCAAATTTAGCTATCCTAAATTGTGGTACTGTAAAGAAAGCTGCATTACTTATTGAATTAAAATCTACAAGTCCTATAAAGCAAGCTGTTATATAACCAACAACAACTCCTATTAAAATAGGTATTACCTTTAAGAAACCTCTTAATAATACATTACTTAATATAACTGTTCCAAGAGTAACCATTGATACTATAACCCAAGTTGTATTAAGTTCAGGTGAGTTTGATCCTCCAACTGGAAAACCTGCCATATCAGCTGCTGTACTAGCAAGTTCTAATCCTATTATTGTAACTATTGCACCCATTGCTGCTGGTGGAAATAATTTATTAATCCAGCCTGTCCCTGTATAACCTACAATAATTGCTACTATTGAAAAAACAAGTCCTGAAGCTACAAAGCCTCCTTGTACAGTTTGAAAACTATACCCTTCACTAAATAATAAAAATGTTGGTGCTAAAAAGGCAAAACTTGATCCTAAATAGGCTGGTATACTTTTCTTTGTTATTATTGCATAAAGCAAAGTACCTATTCCGTTGAAAAACAATACTGTTGTGGGATCAATTTTAAATAAGATAGGAACTAAAACAGATGAACCAAACATTGCAAATAGATGTTGTATGCTTAATGGAATTGCCCTCCCCATTGGAACTTTTTCGTTGACATCTACCATTAATACTTCATTTTCAGAATTTTTTTTCATATTATTATCTCCCTTCTTAGTCTCTCTGAACTAAATTAAAAGTATTTTTTTGTTGAATATTAAATCTACATTATATATTACACTTTTTTCATTATAATACAAGTTTTTTTTCTTAAATGTGCTTAGATATATTATAATTTGATTTTTCACGTATATATTAAAACAATTTATAGCATTTAAAACAATCTATAATACTAAAACAATTTTATATTTTAATAGAAAAATTCCTTATTGGTAATAATCTATTTTATAAATTATTGCCAATAAGGAGCTTATTTGACTTTATTTAGTTTACACATTTTTTATAACACTTTATTTAAGTAAAAATTATACTATTTAGTATTGTAGATGTTTGTATCTAATTACTTTTATTCTATTATATTATAAACCTCTAATTTATTAGTTGCATTATAATTTTCATCAGCTACAATTGATCTTATATAAAATGTTTTTCCATCACTTTCCCAACCTTCAAATATTTTATGATGTCTTTCTTCTGTATTAGTAACTATATTAGTTATGTTTGTAATTTCTAATTTATCATTTATATTTGCAATACTTAAAGTATTATTTTGTTTTTCATCCTTTTCTAAATCAGGTTTCAAACTACTTATAATAACTTTATCTTTATTTTCACTTATATGAAATTCAAAGAATGTACCACTTTCTACATCTACAATTTTTGTAAGCTTCTTATTATCTATATCATAATTCCAAATTCCATTTTTACCTTCTGCTAAACCTGAAAATAATATTCTACCATTTTCATAAAGCATTTCTCCTCTAGTATCAATTTCAATACCATCATAATCTGATAATATCTTAGTAAATTTATTATTTTCAATATATCCTATAGTATTTTTTGTATCATGCTCTTCAGTTGGGTCGAAATCATCTGAATAATACCCTTCTAAATACTGATAGTTGACATAAATTCTATCTCCCTCTATTCCTAATATTTCTCTTAATCCTCCATCTTTATCGTTATGTCTTAATTCCTTTGGAATAACATAATAATTTTCATTTTGGATATCTATTAAAACTGATTTGGGATCTTGCTCACTTCCAACGAGTACTACATCTATAGTACCATTTCTATAGGAATCATGACCATCATAAATTAAGTTACCTTGCTCTTCAACTAATTTAGTATATACATCTAATTCTTCTAATTCTCCATCCTTATTAATAGTGTACACTTTGTTATCCTTTTTTATCTTATTTGAGTAAATTCCATTATAAGAATCAGATGCGTATAATTTCCCGTCAACATTTTTATAAGTCCAATTTACTTTATTATCACTTTCTAACTTACCAATACTTACTTCTCTAATAACATCATTTTGGTTTTGGTAAATAAGTTGAATAATATTTTCCTTTACATAAGGCATTCTATAAATAGCTCCAGTATCCGGAAGTTCTATTTCTGCCACCTTTTTAATTTGAAAATCTTCATTTTTCTTGTCTTTTGTGTTATCATCAATAACAACTTTTTCTGTTCCGAGTACTACATTTTCACTACTTTCCTTTGAACATCCTACTGGCATCATTGTTGTTACTATAACAATTAATAATGCTAAATACTTTTTTTTCATATTAACCCCTCCAATCACCTTATATTCTTAGTATAATACTTAGTTGTTATTGGAATAATATTAAGATGTTTCCAAAGTATTAAAATTTATAAATTTGACAATGAATTTAGATTTATTTTCATCTATCTCTACTTCGATTGTTGCATTATGTGCTTCTGCGATATTTTTGCAAATATATAAGCCTAATCCATGAGAATTTTTTTTGTTTTTCCTACTATCATCAACTTTAACAAAGGGCTCAAATATTCTTTCCTTTTTCTCAATTGGAATAACCTTTCCTTCTGATAAAATTGAAAAAATCGTATGTTCGTTAAGATTTTTTAATTCAATCACTATTTTACTATTATTATTTGAATACTTTATTGCATTTTCTACTAAGTTATTTACTAATATATATAAATATTGTTTATTACCTTTTATACTAATATCATTTGTTTCATCAATTATTTGTAATGATTTTTCCTTTATACTTATTAAATTAGCTTGAATTATATCATTTAAAATATATTTTAAATCAACATTTTCAAAGGAGTAATCTTCTAAATCACTTATTTGCTTTGAAATATCTAAAAGTGTTCCAACTAACTCATTCATTCTTTTACACTCAAAAACAATTCTTTTTATAGCGAGAGCTTTAAATTCCTCATCTTGAAAGTTATCTTCACTTAATATTTGTGCATATCCTGAAATGCTAGTAATTGGTGACTTTAATTCATGAGTTATATTTCTAAATATATTTTTTTCTTGTTCATCTTTCCTTCTTAACTTTTCACTCATTAAATTAAAAGAATCTACCAAAATTCCCACTTCATCATTTGAAGTGATATCAATTCTGGAAGGATAACTACCTTTTCCTACTTCTGAAACTTTATTTTTAAGAAGTATTAAAGGATTAACTATCTTTGATGATAAAAAATATATAGAAATTAATATAATCAAGAAAAGTCCAGTAAAAATATAATTAACTAACTTATTGATATTTTGATTTCTTATATACTCCTTTTCATAGTTGTTGGCTAACATCATAACCCCTACAGCTTGTTTATTCTTACCATATACTAAGTAACTTACTTTTCCAATAATACTATTAGACCTTCTTTCAATATCTATAATAGCCTTATTATCTTTAACTATATTAAGAGTTTCTTCTGATATCCCATATACATTTAAATCTAATTCGTTTTCATCAATCGTTCCTTTTAATAATAAATTACCATTTAAATCATATAATGCTCCTTGGCAATAAACTCTGTTTAAAATAAAGTTAATTACATTATCATTTAAATCACTTGCTGTCATTTCACTTTTATCAATATTATTTATGGCTAAATAATCATTTAAACTGCTAAATGAAACCTCATAATTTTTCTCCATATCATTTGTAATATACTCTTTAAAATTTCTATAAAAAAATTTATTTAATATTATATTGGATATAATTATAGATACAATGAAGATTATGGTTAATAATATTCCATATTTACGTCTTATTGTTAGCATTGCTTTCCTTTAACATATAACCAACTCCAAAAATGGTTTCTATGTTAACTTCTTTTTTTAGCTTTTGACGTAATCTTGTTATATGTACATCTATAGTCCTTGCATCTCCAATAAAATCATATCCCCAAACTAAATTTAATAACTCATCCCTTGAATAAACTCTATTTTTGTTTTTTGTTAAAAATAATAAAAGATCAAATTCCTTTGGCTTAAGTTTTATTTCTTCATCGTTACATTTTACAATTCTACTGTATTCAGAAATACTGATATTGCCGATAGAAATATCTTTTTTAGTATTATCTTGTTTTTCTTGATTTGCTATTTCTTTTTTTCTTCTTAAAGCTACTCTAATTCTTGTTATTACTTCCCTAATATCAAAAGGCTTTGTAATATAATCATCTGCACCTAATTCAAGACCAAGAATTTTATCTGTAATATCAATTCTTGCTGTGAGCATAATTATAGGTATTTTATAATTTGTAATTTCTTTGCAAATAGAAAATCCATCTATATCACCTAACATAATATCCAAAAGTATTAAATCTGGCTTGAAAGTTTGTATATCATCTTCTACTCTTAATCCATTATCATTTATCTTAACTGTATATCCTTCTCTATTTAATGAAAACATTAATATTTGGCTTATATCTTCATCATCTTCAATTATCAATATATTTTCTCTCAAAATATCACCCCTTTTATTACAATTATATATTTTTTGTAACTTTTTTACTAGTTTTCTAGTTATTAAAAGTGGACATATTTGAACAGCTCTCATTATTTGAACTGCTCCCATTACTGAACAATTTTATTATTCAATCTGTCTGCTAGGAGGATATCAATTGATTGTCCACTTTAGTTTTTAATTTGTGCAATATCAAAAAACTTAACTTTTCTATTCATATTCAAATTAAACTTATTTTTTCTTTCTACTATCCAATACAAGACCAATAGCAACACCTAAACTTAACCCTATTGCTAATTTGTCAAAGATCATACCAAATACAAGTCCCATTCCTGTAAAAAGTGGAAAGTAGTAATTGTTTTTCTTTTTATCATCATTTTCACTCATATAATTCACCCCTCATAACTTCATAATTAATGTGATAAAATTCAATTATATTCTTAGTAGGATTGTCTGTTTATTATATTATAATACATAATTTATATTTTCTTATAGACTTTCATTGCAAATATATAAGCAACAACTGTTATTGCAATGCACCAAGCAAGAGCAATCCAAATATCATTTTCTACTGGATTATTTGCTAATAAATTACGAATAGCTTCTACTATAGGAGTTACAGGTTGATTTTCTGCAAAGACACGTACTACTGAAGGCATAGTATCTGTTGGCACAAAGGCAGAACTTATAAATGGTAGAAAGATAATTGGGTAAGAAAATGCACCTGCACCATCTGGTGTTTTTGCAGCAAGTCCTGCAATTACAGCAATCCAAGTTAAAGCAAGTGTAAATATCCCAAGGATTCCAAATACAGCTAACCATTGTAAGATTCCTGCTGAAGAACGGAAGCCCATTAATAATGCAACAAGTATAATTACTACTACAGAAATTCCATTAGAAATTAATGAGGTTAATACATGTCCCCATAACACTGTAGAGCGAGATATAGGCATTGAGTGAAAACGTTCAAAGATACCACGTTCTTTATCTATAAACAAACGATAAGCTACATATGCAATCCCACTACCAATAGCCATTAACATTATACCTGGCAGTAGGTAATTAACATAATTTTCTGTACCTGTCTCAATTGCACCACCAAATACATAAACAAATAATAACATCATTGCAATTGGTGTGATACAAACTGTAATAATTGTATCTATACTTCTAAAAATATGGCGCATAGAACGCCCAAACATAACACTCATATCTTTGAAAAAATATTTATTTGTAGACTCCATTTATTTCTCCTCCTTTTTACCGATAATTGTTAGGAATATTTCTTCTAATGTAGGTTGTTTTTCAACATATTCTACTTTTGCAGGTGGAAATAATTTTTTTAATCCTTCAAGTGTATCTAAAGCAATGATTTTTCCTCCATGAAGAATAGCAATTTTGTCTGCAAGTTGTTCTGCTTCCTCTAAATATTGAGTGGTTAAAAATACTGTAGTTCCTGAAGCTGTTAGCTCTTTTACAATTTTCCAAACTTCTAAACGTGCTTCTGGATCTAGGCCTGTAGTTGGCTCATCTAAGAATATAATCTTTGGATTTCCAACTAAACTCATTGCAATATCAATTCTTCTTTTCATACCTCCAGAGTAAGTACCAACTCTGCGATCTGCTGCCTCTGACATACCAAATCTCTTAATTAATTCATCTGCTACTTCATTTGGATTTTTAAGATGTCTAAGTTTTGCTATCATTTGAAGATTTTCACGACCAGTCAAAATTTCATCAATGGCAGCAAACTGCCCAGTAAGACTAATAGAAGCTCTAATGCCTCCTGGATTTTTTTTAATATCAAAACCATTAATTACAACACTTCCAGCATCTGCTTTAAGTAAAGTTGCCATGATTTTAATCATAGTTGTTTTTCCAGCGCCATTTGAACCTAGTAATGCAAAGATACCTCCCTCTTCTACTTCAAAATCTACTCCTTTTAAAACTTCTACATTTTTATAAGATTTTTTTATATCTTTAATTTGAATTATACTTTTTTTCATTTTCATTTCCTCCTCTACAATATGTTAGTGTAAAGTTTTTTTACACTACTTCTCTTTTAAAATCTTTATATATCAAGGTTTCGCAAGTTTTTTGTATAAA
>NZ_JADNAT010000040.1 GCF_015550425.1 Clostridium sp. 1001275B_160808_H3
TGATAGGTCAGAGGTGTAAGTGTGGTAACATATTTAGCTGACTGATACTAATAGGTCGAGGGCTTGACCAATAAAAAACAGGCTTAAAATTAATTCATGTGCAATTTTCAGAGAATATTTCTGAAAAAAGTATTGACAAGATATTGATTTTACAATATAATGTTAATGTAATCTGGTGATGATGGCGTAGAGGAAACACTCCTTTCCATTCCGAACAGGAAAGTTAAGCTCTACAGCGTCGATGGTACTGCATGGGAGACTGTGTGGGAGAGTAGAACGTTGCCAGGTATTATGGATCTTTAGCTCAGTTGGTTAGAGCAACCGGCTCATAACCGGTAGGTCCGGGGTTCGAGTCCCTGAAGGTCCACCATATTTGGGGGTATAGCTCAGTTGGGAGAGCACTTGCCTTGCACGCAAGGGGTCAAGGGTTCGAATCCCTTTACCTCCACCAAAAGAAGTTATGTTATCATAACTTCTTTTTTTATAACTTAAAATTAGAAGGAATATTTTAAGTTATTTAATAGTAATATAATACATGTATGGGATTTCCAAATGTCGAAAAAGTTTTAAAAATTTCTAAAATTTTAATTAGGAATAGAGAGAAAAATAATATATAATTAATATATAATAAACTATTTAATTTTTAATGTAAAAGTTTTAAGGTCTTATCCTTAGATGGGGAGTGTTGGTATGGGTAAGAAGGATGAGTTAGAGCAAAAATTAATAAAATTAAAATTAGAAAAGCGAGAGCTAGTATTAGCAGGTAAAAATACAAGCAGGATAGATGATCTTATAAAAGAAGTAGAAGTAGCATTAAAGGAATCAGATGAATTTTGTAATAATAAAAATATTTGATAGACCTAACTTATAAGTTTAGGTCTATTTTACTTTTTACAATATATGTAGTTAAAACTAATATAAATAATAAGAATAAATTTATTTAGTCTAGCATATTAAATTGTAGAAGGGTATTCTTTCTAAATAAGGAGGGGGATTAGGAAATGATAAGAACTTTTGTATGTGAAAAAGATGGCTGTAGTGGGAATAGATTTTTTTTAGAAAGTGAAGAAGATAAGTTGCATTTAATTTGTGCTCAGTGTAAGTCTAAATATGATATTGATGTAAGTGATCAAGATTTTATAATGTTGCCTAATTGTTCTAACTGTAATAATGATACATTCAAAATATTTAGAGATGTTGAGAAGAAGGGAATATATGCTAAGTGCTCTAAATGTGGATCTGTTCCAGAAAAAATATATATAGATTCTGATGGAGTACAAGTTTCATATGAAGCTAAATTATTAAACGATATAAAGCAAATAATGAATTTAGTAGAACAAAGAATATATAACTTAGAAGTTAATGTTAAAGATTTAGAGAGAGGTCAAGGTATGCTAGAACAATCGTTAGCGTATATTAATAGATATTTAGTTGAAAAAGATTGATATCAAAGGATAAAATATTTATTATATAAAAAGGAAAATATATTAAATTAACATAGGGAGAGAATAATGAATAAAAACAAAAAGATAATATCGTGGGCTATGCTAATAGTTTGGATGGGGATTATATTTTTTATGTCACATCAACCAGGTGAAGTTTCTAGTAGCCAAAGTGAATTAGTTTTGAAAATATTTAGCTTTTTTGGAATAGAATTAAATCAATATTTTGGTGAGTTAGCTACTTTAGTAGTTAGAAAGACTGCACACTTTTCAGAATATCTAATATTATTTTTATTTGCATATAACGTAAGCAAGTTCTATTTTACTACTAAAAGAGCTAGATTATATTCAATAATTTTTGTGTTTTTATATGCAAGTACAGATGAATTTCATCAATATTTTATTCCGGGAAGAAATATGGCGTTTAAAGATGTATTGATTGACACTTCAGGAGGTGCTATTGGTTATTTAATAACGAGGATAGTAGAAATAGTAAAATTAAATAAGTAAAATATAATTTTCAATACTATAAAAGGATATTCAATAATATTTGAATATCCTTTTATAGTATTGAAGAAAATAGTCTAGAGATTCCATCTAGAAATTTGCTAGTTAAAGATCTAGATTCATATTCTGTTAAATTAAACTCCGTACAATATTCTAATAAGTTATCGAATATTTTATTAAATTCACAAGTTATTCCTTCATCATATATTAATGCATTGATTTCATAATTTAATTCAAAGCTTCGTATATCCATATTTGCTGTTCCTATTGTGCATATTTTTTTATCTACAGTTAAAATTTTAGAATGAATAAATCCGGAATCATTATATAAATAAACTTTAACTCCAGATCTCACTAATTCAGCTAAATAAGTTTGTGACGCTTTATTCACAGTAAAATGATCGGCTTTTTTAGGAAAAATTACTGAAATTTTAATGCCACTTAATGCAGCTATTTTTAATGAATCCATTAAACCTTCAGATGGGATAAAATAAGGAGTTATTATATTAATACTTTCTTTAGCAGTGCTAATCATTTTTATAAAGCATTGAAGTATGCTAGGGTATTCAGAATCTGGTCCACTTTTTATTAGTTGCATTGGTATATTACCATCAAATTCTTTATTTTTAAAATAGTCTTCGATATTGGCTAAGGTTGAAATTTGTTCATTATTATATTTTTTTATACTTGAAAAATCATCTAAGAAAATTGATTGCAAGCCAAGTACACAATCACCTTCAATCATTATATGACAATCCTTCCAATCACCTAATTTGCCTAACCCCAAATATTCGTCTCCTATATTAATTCCTCCTAGGAATGCTGTAGTACCATCTATAACAACTATTTTTCTATGATTTCTATAATTCACTTGGGTATTAATGAATCTAAAAAAAGGTGCTAATACATAAGAATAAAAAACAACATCAACCCCAGAATTTTTTAAATCGTTAATATATCTAGTGCTTAATTTTATAGAACCCATTTTATCGATTATAAATTTAACTTTTACGCCTTCTTTAGATTTTCTTATCAATATATCTTTTATTTCATTTCCTATATTATCATCTTTAACAATATAGTATTCTAAATGAATATGGTCTTTTGCTTCTAGTAGTTTACTTTTTAGAGCTTCGAACTTATTAATTCCTCCATCTAAAATAGTAACACTATTATTTATAAAGAGTGGAGAATATGAATTTGATACTAATAAGTTTACAATATGCTGAAATTCATTAGATATATGAGATTTATTTAATAGTGAAGGAGTAATTAAGCTACTGACTTTTTGCTTTGATTTTTTATCTAATGTATGTATCTTCCAGTTCCTACCTAACAGTATAAAGAGAATTAGTCCAAGGGGAGGGAATATAATTAATATTAGAATCCATGATAAAGTTTTCTCATGGCGTTTTTTCCCAAATATAATTATTATAAATATTATAAAGAGATTTATTATGAATGATAGATAAAAAATTATATTAATTGCAATCATATTAAAAACCTCCTTCAAAAAATAATTATCTATAATAATATTCTTGACTAAAATATAGATTTTAATTAATTAGAAACTAATATAAAGATGATTATATAGCAATTACATTTTTAAAATTAATCATATATTTTATAAGAGTTTGATAATGTTAATATAACATTTTTCATAAATTTTTATGAAATACTAATAAAATCTTGAAAAAGATTAATATGCCTATATAATAGTTATAAAATGGAGTGAAAAACGTGTAAAATAAAATTTAAAAAAGTAGAAAAATTTATTGTTGTGTATTTACTATTTAAGGGGGATAACGAATGAAATCAAAAGATAATAGCACTAACTCAAATAATAGTATTTTAGTAGCTATAGAGAGAGTCGGTAATAAGCTACCGCATCAAGGAACTATATTTAGAAATTGTTTCTTTTAATATGGTTCTTTCTATAATATTCTAACTATGCTATAACGATACTATATTTCAAATAATAGTAATAAAATTTAATATGATTATTAATTTTCTTCCTGATAAAATATAGATATTTAATTAATGAAAAATAATTATGTAAAGCTGAATAAACATAAAAAATATGTCAAAAATTAAGATAACAGAAGGTGTAGCTATAGTATAAATTATAGGTGCACTTTTTTGTACTTAATCTTATATGCAAAGCATAAAAATAAATATAGATTAGACTGATGATAAATAATCTGAATATTCTGGAAAAGGAAAAACCTTTATGGTATTCTATAATTAGTAAGATGCAATAAAGAAATTACCCGAACTTAGGATGTTTTATTAGAACAAATTATAAACCAGAGATTTAAAATTTATAAACACAGGAATTTGATGAGAGAACTAATTCAAAAATTATTTAGATTTTAAATGAAAGGTAGGTGTAATCATAATATTATATTAAATATTATGAGATAGTATGAAAAATTACACAATAAAAAATTTGAGAAATATTGGACTTATAGGTCATGGAGCATCAGGAAAAACATCTTTAGTAGAAGCATTACTTTTTAATACTGGCAATACTGATAGGTTAGGAAAAGTAGAAGATGGAACAACAGTTACAGATTTTGATCAAGAGGAAAAAAAGAGAGGGATTTCATTATCAGTTTCTATTGCTCCGATAGAAGTAAATGAAACAAAAATAAATTTAGTAGATATACCAGGATATTTTGATTTTTCAGGAGAACTTATTCAAGGAATGAGAGCCGTAGATGTAGCTACTATAGTTGTATGTGGTGTATCAGGAGTTCAGGTAGGAACAGAAAAGGCATGGGATTATTGTAATAAAATAAAATTACCAAGAACATTTTTTATTAATAAATTAGATAGAGAAAATTCAAGTTATGATAAAACATTAGCTCAATTAAAAGAAAAGTTTGGAATTAGCGTAGTTCCAATTCAGTATCCTATAGGAACAGAAGAGAATTTTAAAGGAGTAGTTAATGTTATATCAAAAAGAGTTAGAATACACGATCCAAAAACTAATAAAATTCAAGAAATGGATGCTCCAGAAGAACTGTTAGGGAAAATAGATGAATGTAAAAGAATGATTATGGAGGCAGTAGCTGAAACTAATGAAGAACTTTTAGATAAATATTTTAATGAAGGCGAATTAAGTGATGAAGAAATATATAATGGACTTATAGAAGGATGTGCAAGTGGCGAAATAGCACCAGTAATGTGTGGAAGTGCTTCAAAGGTTATAGGTATGAGATGTTTCTTAGAAGATGTAGTAGAATGTTTTCCATCACCTAAATATTCAATTCCTCAGAAAGCAATAAATACACAAAATGATGAAGAGGTTTTCATAAGATTAGATGAAAATAAGCCGTTTTCAGCATTAGTTTTTAAGACGATAGCAGACCCTTTTGTTGGCAAAATATCATTATTTAGAGTTATAACAGGAAAACTTTCAAATGAGGTTACTGTTATTAATAGTAATAAGGATAAAGCAGAAAAATTAGCAAATGTATTTTTCATGAGAGGTAAAAATCAAATACCTACTAAGGAAGTAGTAGCCGGAGATATAGCGGCTGTTGCAAAGTTACAATACACCGAAACGGGAGATACTTTATGCGATATAAATAATAAAGTTATATATGATAAAATGAATTTCCCTAAACCAGCAATATCAATGGCGGTATTACCGAAGGCTAAGGGTGATGAAGATAAAATATCAGCAGCTCTACAAAGATTATTAGAAGAGGATCCAACATTTACAATAACACGAGATACGGAAAATGCAGAAACAATAATATCTGGAGTTGGTGAAACTCATTTAGATGTAATAGCTAGTAGGTTGAGAAATAAGTTTGGAGCCGAAGTAATATTAAGGCTTCCTAAGATACCATATAGAGAAACAATAAAAGGAGTTGCTGATGTTCAAGGTAAACATAAAAAGCAATCAGGAGGGCATGGACAATACGGAGATGTAAAAATAAAATTTGAGCCAAGAAAAGATGGAGAAAGTGATCTAGAGTTTGTAGATAATGTTGTAGGAGGAGTTGTTCCGAGAAACTTTATACCTGCAGTAGAAAAAGGTCTTAGAGAATGTATTGAAAAGGGTGTTTTAGCTGGTTATCCAGTAGTTGGATTAAAAGCAACACTGCACGATGGATCTTATCATCCAGTGGATTCTTCAGAAATGGCATTCAAAATGGCTACTTCTATTGCATATAAGAAGGGGCTAGAACAAGCAAAAGCTATTTTATTAGAGCCTATTATGCATGTAGAAATATTTGTGCCAGATGAATATATGGGTGATATCATTGGAGATATAAATAAGAGAAGAGGAAGAGTTTTGGGAATGGAACCAGATGGGAACTTACAAAAAATCATTGTAGAAGTTCCACTATCAGAAATGTTTAAGTACTCTACTGATTTAAGGTCAATGACTCAAGCTAGAGGAAGCTTTACAAGTGAACTTGCAAGATATGAAGAAGTTCCTGAAATAGAAGCTAAAAAAATAATAGAGGAAGCTAAAAAAAATTAAATTTTGGTATAGTGAATAAATAATGAATTAGTGAGATAAAATAAAATAAATGCTATAGATAAAATCTTATACAAAAGAAAAAGTATTGGAGGGATACTATGCCAGATTATAGGATGGATATAAATGGGGGATTAGGTCTTAGTGAATATAGCAATATATTTGACTATATGGGAGTTGTAGATAGAAATGATAATTTTACAATAACCTTAGGTAGCGTTGACAAAAATGATATCAATATCATTACATCCATGCTTAAAGACAGCAATTTCTCGATATTAGATGAAGGAATTAATCCAACTGGCAAATATTATATAAATGCTAATAAGCAAAAGTAAATAAAAGGCTATTAATCTATTGATTAGTAGTCTTTTATAATTTATGGTAAAATATTTAGTATATAAGTTTTAGGTAATAATCTACACAGCTGAAGTAAGTAGTATATTTAATGCTTAATATCTTATTTAAGTAAACTAGTGAAAACGAAAGCATATATTATTTAAATTTATATATAAGTTACAAAAATAATAACTAAATTTAAATAATATCAATTACTAAGGTATATCATAGAAGTGTTGAATTTTTATTGTAGCTTATATAAATAAAGTATGTAGGAGGAGTAAAATGAAAGCAGAAATAATAGCAATTGGAACAGAAATACTTTTAGGCGATATAGTTAATACAAATGCACAATTTTTAGCTAAAGAATTAGCTGCTTTAGGAATAGATGTATATCATCAAAGTGTTATTGGTGATAATGAAGATAGAATAATAGAATCATTTGAAAAAGCTTTTCAAAGATGTGATTTAGTTATTACAACAGGAGGGTTGGGTCCAACACAAGATGACTTAACTAAAGAGTTAGGAGCAAAATATTTTAAGAAAAAGTTAGAGCTTCATAAACCTTCTTTAGACTGGATTAAAACATATCTAGATATGAAAGATGAGGCTATCGTAGAAGCAAATAAAAAGCAAGCATATTTTCCAGAAGGATCTATTATATTACCTAATCCTAATGGAACAGCGCCGGGATCTATAATATCAGAAAATAATAAGACTTTAATAATTTTACCAGGCCCTCCAAGGGAAATGAAACCGATGTTTAATGATCATGTTAAAAAATACTTAGAAGGGATAACAGGAAAGATTATAAAATCTAAGACTTTAAGATTATTTGGAATAGGTGAAAGTCTTATGGCACAAAAATTAAATAATTTAATTCAAAGTAGTAAAAATCCTACAGTGGCACCATATGCAAAGGACAATGATGTTACATTAAGAATTACAGCTAAGGGAAGTAATGAAAAAGAATGTGATGATTTAATAAATCCTGTTGATAAAGAAATAAAAAGTACACTTGGAGAGTATATATATGGAGAAGGGGAAACTTCTTTAGAAAATGTTGTTTCAGAAATGCTATGTAGTAGTAAACTAAGTATATCAACTGCGGAATCATGCACAGGTGGTATGGTTGCAGCGAGTTTAATTTCATATCCTGGAATATCAGATGTATTTAAGGAAGGGGCTATAACTTATTCAAATGAAGCTAAAATGAAGAGGCTTGGGGTTAGAAAAGAAACTTTAGATAGATATGGAGCAGTAAGCGAAGAAACAGCTAGAGAAATGGCAATAGGGATAGCTAAACAGGCTGATACTGATATTTCAATTTCTACCACAGGAATAGCAGGACCAGGTGGTGGAACTGATGAAAAACCAGTTGGATTAGTTTATATAGGAGTATTTATTAAAGGAAAAGTTGTTGTAAATAAATTTAATTTTACTGGCGATAGAGAAAGAATTAGAAGAAAAGCTACACTTAATGCGCTAAATATTTTAAGAAAAGAGTTATTAGAAGTTTAAATTAAAAAGGGGAGTAAAATAATCCCCTTCCATACTATAAAGTAAGTTGGGGATTATTTTTGTATATAAATAAAATGGGGGAGAGGCGATTAACTGTGGAAGCCTTCTCGCTTCATTATAATTATGTCCATTAAATTAATAAGTTATACATTCGTTAAAATAAATTTGTAGTAAAAGAATGAAACGCTACAAACTAAAAGAAAGGATAGAGATATGACAAAAGTTTTTAAAGCGAATATGTATTTTTTAATTATATTAATAATAGAAATATTTGGTCCATTACTATTAAGGCCATTTTATCTTGTACTCGGATTAAGTGATACAAGAGTTATACTGTTTTTAAATCATGTGATATTATTTTTATTACCTGCAATTATATATATAATTGTTACAAAGTCTTCTTTTAAAGAAACTCTCAAATTAAACAAATTACATTGGCAAGATACTCTTTTAATTGTCTTATTAGCATTTGTGGTTCAACCAATAATGACCTTTTTTTCATTGATTGGAACATTTTTCTTTAATAATGAAATTGGATCGTTTATATCAGAAATAACTTCAACTCCATATATACTTTTATTAGCATTAGTTGCATTACTTCCATCAATAACAGAAGAAGTAACAATAAGAGGGATAGTGCTTTCAGGCTATGAGAACAAAAATAAATATGTATCAGCTATAGTAACAGGATTATTCTTTGGTATTCTTCACTTAGATCCTCAACAATTTTTATATGCAGCTGTATTAGGATTTATATTAGCTTTAGTGGTGCAAGCAACAAATAGTATATTTTCATCAATGATAATGCACTTTATTATAAATGGAACATCAGTAACTATGGCAAAATTAGCAGATTATATTACTAAAGGATTATCAAATGCAAATCAAAATGCAGAATTAACACTCAAAAATATAGAATCATCAGAAAAATTAATTTTATTTATAATATATGGAGCTATAGCAGTAATATTTTCAATATTTGTTTTTCTTATAATATATGGATTGGAAAAAATTAATTCAAAAAGAAGAATTCAAAATTATAATTATAGAACAAGTGAAGTATCAGGAATAGTGGGGAAAAAGGATAGAATAATAAATATTCCATTTGTACTATCAATAGGAATATATATTTTCTTTATGATTAGAACTATTTCATTATAAAAAAGTTAGGAGAGCAATACTCCTAACTTTTTTTACTTAATTTGATTTGGATATATAGGATGAGTCACTATAAAACATTGATACATCTTTTGAATTAATCCATCCTCTACAATTTATACAGTTATCAATTGGAAGATTAACATAATACCAAGTTTGATTATTTAGTTCAGCTGAATCTAGAACTGTTACCTCCATGCGTATGTTTGTTTTTCTAATTACCTGAGATGAATCCAGTGGCGCTATATATAATTTAGAATCAGTATTTATTATTCCGGTCTTATAGGTGGGTGTAATAAATCTAATAGATAAATTATTATTGTTTTTTTTAGGTGTATCATATTTCTTTCTTATATTATTATATTGATGTGAAGTAATCATTAATTGTTTTTTCATTAATTCTAATTTTTTCTCATAATAAAAATAAAGTACTACTAATGATAGTATTAGTATAATAAATAATATATATTTCATAAATCACTCCTATTAATACTATATTTTATTATATTTATATGCTTCTATAAAAATAACTTAAAATTTATATTCTTACTAAATTAAAAAATATAAAATAAAAACGTTGACATATTATAAAAAATTATATAAAATATAAATCGTTAAGGCTCGATAGCTCAGTCGGTAGAGCAGAGGACTGAAAATCCTCGTGTCCCTGGTTCGATTCCTGGTCGAGCCACCAGGAAAGCTAACTAATTAATTAGTTAGCTTTTTTTATGTACTGAAAAATATAAAAGACTTTGAAAGTATGGCTAAATAGGAGCTTGGTATTTAAACTTCAAAAAAGTGCGTTAGCTATATATATTATTTTTTAGTTTTAGATATATAAACTTGCGGTGATAATAAGAAAAGTGACGTAGTTGGCAAATTTATATGTTTTTTATTGTATTATTAAGGTAAATTACTATGAAAGAATAATAATTAATTATAATTAATTATGCTTTAAGTTTTAGTTAAGAAATATTTAAGAAGTAAGTATTAAAATAAATGTATAGATATTAGATTTATAAGATGTTTAACATATAAGGAGTGTTAGTGGTGGAAAAGTTAATTTTATCTGATCAAGATTATGATTATTTAGCAAAGGGGATAGCTGTGGGAGCTGGAATTGGTATATTTCTAGGCTTTTTTATCGATAATATAATATTAACATTTTCAGGATGCTCAGTTATAGCAATAATTTCATCACTAGGTTATTCATTTTATAAGAAGTCAAAAAGTAAAATTAATTAAAAAAGGCACAGTTAGTGCCTTTTTTTTATATATTTTTTATTTGCCAGTTTATAGGTGTCTTGTCAATAGATTTTAAAAACTCATTCGTTTTAGAAAATGGTTTACTTCCAAAGAAACCTCTAAAAGCTGAAAGTGGGCTTGGATGGGGAGAAGTAATTATAAAATGATTTTTATTTGTTATAAGCTTACTTTTAGCTATTGCAGGATTGCCCCATAAAATAAAAACAATAGGATCTTCTCTTTTATTAAGTAGTGAAATAATTTTATCGGTTAGTATTTCCCATCCCATATTCTTATGAGAATTTGCTTCATGAGCTCTAACAGTTAAAACTGTATTTAATAATAAAACTCCTTGATCAGTCCAACTTTTTAAAAATCCGTTATTAGGTATGTAGCATCCTAGATCATCGTGTAATTCTTTATAAATATTAACTAAAGAAGGGGGGACTTTAACTCCCTTATTAACAGAAAAAGAAAGACCATGAGCTTGATTTGGACCATGATAAGGATCTTGGCCAAGTATAACAACCTTAACATCTTTGTATGCAGTAAATTTTAATGCATTAAAAATATCACTCATATCAGGATAGATAGTTTTTGATTTATACTCTGATATTAAAAATTGTCTAAGGTTTTGATAATAATCCTTTTCAAATTCATCTTGCAATAATTGTTGCCAATCATTATTTAATATATTTTTCAAAGTATCACCTCCATATATAGTATTTAGTTATTAATTTAATACTATTAATAATTATTTTTAACTCAAAAAGATATTTTATATTTAAAACATGTAATAAATAAAAAAAGAATTCTATCTAATAATAATATATATATTACATTTTTGGAATATATTAAGATTAAATAGACACAAACGCTACCTAGGATATCTTTATAAGTAAATTAGATTAAAATAAAGAATAATAAAGAAAATATAATATAAATATGAATAAAATAGATAATATTATAGATACTAAGGAGTGAAAGATGATATTATGTAAATCGTTCCTTATGAACACGTTGATTTCCAACAAAACAACTTGAAAAAAGTTGAAAAAAGTTGAAAAACATTGTTGACAATGAGGTGCATAAGTGATAAGATGAGAAAGTCGCTTGAGGGCGATGAAGAAAATGGTCTTTGAAAATTGAACAGAAAATAAGTTAAGTAAAATAAACCAGCAATTCTTTTAGACGTCTTAAAATTAAGACTCAAAGTAATTTGAGCGAAGAGATTAAACTTTTTATTGAG
>NZ_JADNAT010000041.1 GCF_015550425.1 Clostridium sp. 1001275B_160808_H3
GTAACTGGCTCAACTGGAGTTACTGGGACAACAGGTGTGACAGGAGAAACCGGGGCAACAGGAACAACAGGAGTAACAGGAATAACAGGAACAACTGGAGTAACGGGAGCAACGGGAGTGACTGGAATAACTGGAGCAACAGGATCAACTGGAATAACAGGAGTAACGGGATCAACCGGAGCGACTGGAACGACTGGAGAAACAGGAGTCACTGGGACAACAGGAGAAACAGGAGCAACGGGAGCAACCGGAGCAACCGGAGTAACTGGCTCAACTGGAGTAACAGGAGTAACCGGAGCAACAGGTGTGACAGGAGTAACCGGGGCAACAGGAATAACCGGAGCAACTGGAATAACGGGAACAACAGGAATAACAGGAGAAACTGGAGCAACTGGAATAACAGGAGAAACTGGAGCAACCGGAGAAACCGGAGCGACTGGAACGACTGGAGAAACAGGAATAACTGGAGTAACTGGAGTAACTGGGGTAACTGGAATAACAGGAACAACTGGAGCAACTGGATCAACGGGAACAACGGGAACAACAGGAGTAACTGGGGCAACAGGAGCAACTGGAGTAACTGGAACAACAGGAATAACCGGAGCAACGGGAGTAACTGGGGTAACAGGATCAACAGGAGCAACAGGAATAACTGGAGTGACAGGAGTTACCGGGGTAACAGGAGAAACAGGAGCAACTGGAATAACAGGAGAAACAGGAGCAACAGGAGTAACTGGGGCAACAGGAACAACAGGAGTAACAGGAGTAACTGGAATAACAGGAACGACAGGAGCAACAGGAGTAACTGGGGCAACAGGAGTAACTGGAATAACCGGAGTAACCGGGGTAACTGGAACAACTGGAATAACAGGAGAAACCGGAGCGACTGGAACGACTGGAGCAACAGGAATAACTGGAGCAACCGGAGCAACTGGAATAACTGGATCAACGGGAACAACAGGAGTAACTGGAGTTACCGGGGTAACAGGAGAAACAGGAACAGCAGGAGTAACTGGATCAACTGGAGTAACTGGAACAACAGGAATAACCGGAGCAACGGGAGTAACAGGAGCAACGGGAGTAACAGGAGAAACAGGAGTAACTGGAACAACAGGAATAACGGGAGCAACGGGAGTGACTGGAATAACTGGAGCAACAGGATCAACTGGAATAACAGGAGTAACGGGATCAACCGGAGCGACTGGAACGACTGGAGAAACAGGAACAACAGGAGCAACCGGAGTAACTGGCTCAACTGGAGTAACAGGAGTAACCGGAGCAACAGGTGTGACAGGAGTAACCGGGGCAACAGGAATAACCGGAGCAACTGGAATAACAGGAGCAACTGGAGCAACTGGGGTAACTGGAACAACTGGTGTAACCGGAATAACAGGAGCAACCGGGGTAACTGGAACAACTGGAGTAACTGGAGTAACTGGAGCAACGGGAGCGACTGGAGCAACTGGAATAACAGGAGAGACTGGAATAACAGGAGAAACCGGAGCAACAGGAATAACGGGAACAACAGGATCAACTGGAGTAACCGGGGCAACAGGAGTAACTGGAATAACAGGAACAACAGGAGCAACCGGGCTAACAGGAACAACTGGAGTAACTGGATCAACGGGAACAACGGGAACAACAGGAGTAACTGGAATAACCGGAGTAACTGGAACAACTGGAGTAACAGGAGAAACCGGGGCAACAGGAACAACAGGAGTAACTGGAGTAACAGGAGTAACTGGAATAACAGGAACAACAGGAGCAACAGGAACAACTGGAGTAACTGGATCAACTGGAGTAACAGGAGCAACGGGAGTGACTGGAATAACAGGATCAACGGGAGTGACTGGAATAACAGGAGCAACAGGAGCAACAGGAATAACAGGAATAACAGGAGCAACTGGATCAACTGGAGTAACTGGGGTAACTGGAGTAACTGGGGCAACGGGAGTAACTGGCTCAACTGGAGTCACTGGGACAACAGGAGTAACTGGGGCAACCGGAGCAACTGGAATAACAGGAGCAACAGGTGTGACAGGAGCCACAGGCTCAGGAATATCAACTTATGGTTATGTATATCATTTAGCATCTGCGTTAACATCTGTTGTTGCAGGAGGTGCTGATGTTCCTTTTAGTAATAACGGTCCTTTATCAGGAATAGTTCATACAGCAGGAGCAACAAGTATAACAGTTCCGCTTGGTGGAGTATATGAAATAACCTATAATATCTTTATTACAGCTGGAGTAGGTGCAGCACTTGCAATTGCTGTAGGTGGAACAGTTCAAACATCAACTAATATTTCAGCATTAATAACTACAGGAGAAATAAGTGGAACAGCTATGTTAACTTTAGCAGCAAATGCTGTAGTGACATTGCGTAATAATTCTGCAACGCCTTTAACTTTAGCATTATCACCAGCAGTCGGAGCACAATTAAATATAATTAGATTAAGTAATTAAATAATTTTATAGAATATTTATAGAAAAAAATAAAAGAGATATAGGTTTTATTAATATTTTAAGAGAATATCTAAAAATTTGTGTAAATAATAAATTTAATTTACTAATATAACTGGAAATTTTATTTCCAGTTATATTTTTATCCTTTTATTGAAATAATAATACTGAGTTTTTCTATACCTTTAGTTTCTGATAAAATGATTTAATATTCATTAGAACTTAAAAAGTAGAAGCTTTAAATTATTTCATTCTTATTTAATCTATCCCAAGATATTATCATAAATTGAGATATGATTAACACCAAATTAGAAATTGGTGACGTCAATTTTTGCATAATAACTTCGGTAGCTAAATATAATGATTTTCTTAAAGGATCGTCTGTTGGTAAGATGGTTCTTGTTTTTGTGAATTTTCTTATCTGTCTATTTATCCATTCTAAAATATTTGTAGTATATATCATTTTTCTTATTTGTTCATTAAAAGCAAAGAATGTTGATAATTTATCCCAATTTATATAACAAGAATCAATTACATTTGAGTACTTGTCATTCCATATATTTTTAACGTTTCTATTATTTAAGCCATTGCATACACTTAGCCAAAATTTTGCACCTTCTGCTTCATCAATCCAAATTCCAAGGATATCTTCATATCTATTCATATCAATTCATAAGCATATATAGGCTGCTTTAGTTGCTATTCTATGGCATCTCTAACCTTGAAATGAATAGCATCCATATATACTATAGGATAAACATCATCTACCACTTAAAATATAAAAAAGGATGTAGTAGATTTGCTTTTACACAAATCTTTCTACATCCTCATTTTTTTATAAGAATGAAATTTAAAATGTATAATCATTTAGAAGGAAATCAAGCTCATGGGCATTAGTTGTTTAAGATTTATTTTTTACAGCGTAAGGCGACATCTTTTCCTTGTGTTATTAGGTGATTTACATGTGATTCTCCCCAATTGCATAACACATCAAGTACATCACCCAATGATTTTCCATATTCACTCAATGAATATTCTACCTTTGGCGGAACTTGATTATAGACAGTACGAGTAATGATATTGTCAGCCTCTAGTTCCCTAAGTTGTTGTATTAACATCTTTTGGCTAATTCTTGGAATATTTCTTTGTAGATCACTTGGTCTTAATGAAGAATAACGTAGATTGCACAAAATGATAGGTTTCCATTTGCCGCCAATGACGTCCATTGTGGCCTCAACACCAATGTTATAAATTTTTTTCTCCATAATTACCTCCAAATTTCTTAGTTCGATCTGTTAAGTTATATGAACATTGATCTTCTCTACTCAAGGAAATACAATAAGTTTGAAAGGAACTTACTTACAGCATTCATACAAACATTATAATCGCATAAATTTAATAAAAAAATAAAGCTAAAAAATATGGTTCACCATTAAATTTAATTTCAGATAGATGGTAAGCATATAAGAAAGCAATAGCTATGTTATTGCCAGATACAAAACACCCCTAAGGAGAACAAATGTCTAATGATATAAACATTAATAATATAGAATCTTCTAGCAAAATTTTTAAAGCGCGGTATAAACACAAAAAAGGATTTAATTCATTTTCGCTATCGATAGCTTTACTAAAAACTCTTGTTTATTATCTGCATAATTAGCTTTAATATCTTTGATTAACCTGAAAATCTAATTTTATTGCAGGCTTATTTGCTATGCAAAAAATATCCAAACTTAGATAGTTTTCAAAGAATGAGAAATTCTAAGATTTATTAAGAGTTTTTTTCATAACGGCTTAACAGATTCTTTTATTTTAACAAGATTTACTTTTAGGTAAGTATAACACAAAAAAGTAGGTACTAGACAAATTATCTTTAAAAATTATATATTATATATTGATGTTGGTAATAATAAAAAGAGGATATATAAATTATTTATACATTAGAAACGAGAATGATATTGGAAAATGGAGTTGAAATAAATGGATTTGGTTTTGAATTATTTAAATTAAACTATAATGAAACAAATGAAACTATAAAAGAAGAGATAATTAGATATATTGTTTATATGTAGGACCAGATCCAGCAAGTTTTCATTTCATATAATTTAATATAATATCATAATCTCAATGAGTTGAAAGGAGTGTTTATTTTGGAATTAGGATTAAGGAATAAGCTTGCACTTGTTACTGGTTCAACGAAAGGCATTGGAAAGGCAATTGCCATTGAGCTGGCAAAAGAAGGAGCGAATGTTATAATAAATGGTAGAAAAGAAGATGATGTATTGAAGGTTGTAGAGGAAATTAAGGAGAAGTTTCCAGATACAAAACCTCAGAGTGCTTCCGCGGATTTAGCAAATTATTCAGAAAGGGAAAGGTTGTTTCAGAAGTTTCCAAGAGTTGATATTTTAATTAATAATATGGGGATTTTTCAGCCAATGGAATATTGGGATATAACTGATGAGATTTGGGAAAGGTTTTTCCAAGTTAATGTTATGGCAGGAAATGCCCTAGTAAAATTTTATATGCCGCATATGTTGGAGCAGAATTTTGGTAGGATCATTTTTGTTGCAAGTGAGGAAGCATTAATGCCATCTGGGGAAATGCCACAGTACAGCATGACAAAAACTATGAATCTATCACTTGCGAAAAGTCTGTCAAAATTGACAAAGGGAACACAGGTTACAGTGAATACCATTATGCCTGGTTCTACACTAACAGAAGGAGTGCAGGATATGCTTGAGAATATGTATCGTGATAGCTCTATAGCACCAGAGGAATGGGAAGCTGATTTCATGAAGAATCATAGACCACTTTCTCAGATACAGCGATTAATTAGACCAGAAGAAATTGGGCGTTTTGCAGCCTTTGTTGCAAGTCCATTTGCTTCATCTCTTTCTGGAGCAGCACTTCGTATTGATGGCGGGATGGTTCCTACTATATTCTAGAATATAGATTTATGTTATGAAAGCTTTCCAGCTGGTATGTAGGAACACTGTTACAGGGATATCTTCGGAAATAGTCCAATTAAGAGGTATAAATGGAGAGAGTTTGGGAGGGATTGATGCAAATTATTCAATGTCTTTATCTCTAGCATTATTATTAAAATAATGGACATATTTAATATAATTAGCTTAAAATAAGATTAATTAAAGAATAAAAAGAGATATAAGCTTTATTGACAAATTAAAGTTTATATCTCTTTCTTATATTACTTATTAAATATATCTAATAATGATAAAGATTTAACTCTTTCATAAATAATATCTTTATCTGTAGTATATAAATTAAGTTCTTTCATTCTTTCAAAGTATTCTCCACCAGAAAATGTATGTCTTAGGCTTTTACCATCTTCCATATCTAAAGCTTCATTTGCAAAGGCAATTATATCACCTATTGCTAAATCTCTAGGTAAAACTAATAATGGCTCATTTAATGTAAATTTAACAGCATTATATCCTGCTAAAGCCCCTGTTACAATAACTTCTGTATGACCTACAAAAAATCCAGATTTTTCACCAGCACAAAACATATTATTTAACCCTAATATTTTCATTGAATTATCTCTAGGACTTGAAGCTAAATATCTAATAGAATTTGATTGACCACCAGACAATGGATCGATATATCTTGCATTCTCAAGTCCGGGTATTTTTCTAAGCTTATCTAATGGATAGTATGAAGTCATAAGTTTAATATGTCCAGTATCCAATAAAATAACATTTTCAGCAAATTCTTTTAAAGCATATTGCTGGCAAACTTTTTGACTTAGTTTATCTAGATTTATATCTTCTTGTGGAATTGGTAGAGTAGCAACCCCATATTGATTAAGTATATCTAGTATATCTTTAGATAGTGATTCTCGAGGGAGTTCACAGGATCCACTCATAGCTCCAGGAGTACCATTTGCTCTTTCTCCTATGATATCTTTTATACCAGCTTTAGCACTTAGGCTTTCTCTTCCACCAAATGAAGGACACCTTAATATGCACATGGAACAACCATTTCCATACCTGTTACAATTAGTCATAGGACCTGTTGAACCAGTAGTTTCTATAAATACATCACCATCTATAAAAGATCCATCGGCCAATTTGATTTTAGTTATAGAGTTGTTTGCCAAAGATACGTTGATTGCTCTGCTCTTAAAATGAATATTAATTCCTAAAGATAAAATGTATCTTCTTATCTCTGGTTCTGCTTTAGCTATGTCAGTTAAATTAGCATGTTTATGGCCAGAAAATTCTATATTTTTATGAATAGCAAGAGAATCGATAATATCTATTAACTCATTAGCACCTAATAATGAAAGTTCTTCTGCAGCTGTAAATCTACCATTGTTTCTCATTATTCCACCGACATTACCAACACCTAAAAGCATATCAGTTCTTTCAATTATATGAACTTCTGCGCCCATTTTTCTTGCTTGTATAGCAGCTTGACAACCAGCAAAACCACCACCTATTATAATAATTTTCATTATATTATACCTCAAATATTAATGTTAATAATAAACTATTCTATGGTCATTAAAATGATACTATAATTTGGTTTTTATTACATAGCTATTAAAACGGAAATGACGACTTTAAAATAAAGTCGTCATAATTATCTTTATAAATTAATTTATTACAGGAAATATGTTATAAACAGGCTCTTCATATGGATGAAGTTTTTTTATAACGTTAATAACTTCAAAGGCTAAATCTTTATCACATCTAAATTCTATTTTAGCCTCTTTCTCAATAGATAAGTTACCTTCTTTCCCAATATGAGGATTAGATCCTTTTAATGGTCTGAAGTAACCATTAACTTCGCTTATAGACATACAATTATCATAGTTTCCTATAGTCAAAGCACCAGTTCTATTTATTGCTTCCCTCAATTTATCTACAAATTCAAAAGGAATAAATATTTCAAACTTAACTTTTGTGTAATTCATATATTGAATAGACCCCCTATTAATAGCTATATTTAAATAATATCTTATTAGAAGAAAATAGTAAACGAAATTAATGTCTATTATCAACAAAAGTTAAATTTAAAAAATTTCATAAAATGCCTAAAAAAACTAATAAATTATTATTAATAATAAAATTTATGAAAGAAAATAGCAGATATTTAGAGAAAAAACTAGAAAAGTATGAAAAAACTTATATCATATATCTTTTAAATATATACAGCATACTATATAGTGAAGAAGATAAAATTTAGTTGGGGGAATTAAAGTGGGAATTTTATTTGCGATCATTGGGATAATATTAACTATATTTACGGCTTTTAATTTAATAAGAAGTATTGAAGTAAAGAAAAAATCTATAATAAAAAAGGCTAAAGTAATAGGGTTTGAAAGCTATACTTACTTTATGCCAAGAGCTGAATATCATGCAGTTTATAATGCTAGTATTTATCCGATTTTAGAAGTTGAGGAAGATAATAAGAAGGTAAGAGTTGCTATATCATATTTAAATGAAAAGTTTAATTTGGAAAAGGGTGATGAATTAGAAGTAATATATCCAAAAGGAAAAGTAGAAAAGCTTAAGATATACAGTAATGAAGAGATATATAACTTTTATTATTTAACAATTATAATAGGAATAGTTATCACCTTATTATCAATGACTATAATTTAAAAGGGCTAATGTTTAGCCCTTTATTATTTTTAAATTGTATAAGAATCCAAAATATTACAAAATACTTATGCAAATATACTATTGTATCAGTATAAATTTAGGAGATATAATTGAAATATAGAAGTAAATGTTTACTTATCTTATATTATATCAATCAAATGAATTGTAATATAAAGTTTTGGAAACGTTGCCAAGAAAAATAAGTATATGGGGGATTATGATGAATTTTAAAAAGCTATTAGTAAAGATGCTACTATTTTTTATTCCAGTAATAGCTATAGGAACTATTAGCAACTCAACTATATCATATTATACTGCGAAAAATACATTAGTAAAAAATAGCCTAATTATAATGGAGGAAATGTCCAAACAAGCCTCAATGAGAATAAATGATAAGTTTTTAGAAAGTACTAAAAATTTAGAAGAAATAGCTATGGATAAAAGACTTTCCAGTGATGAAATATCAATAAAAGAAAAAAGAGATATACTGAAAAATGAGATTGAAAAGAGGAACTTTGATAATATAGGAATATGTGGATTAGATGGAGTTGTTTATTATAAGGATGGAATGGAACGTATACAAGATAAGGATTATTTCAAGAAGACAATAAATGGTAGTGAGGTAATATCAGATCCATTTATATCATCTATTGATAAAAGTAGAGTAACTGCATATACTGTACCACTAAAAAAGGATAATAAAATAGTTGGAGCCATACTAGGATTAAAATCAACAGAAGATTTTAGTAAATTATCAAATGATATTGAATTTTTAGATACTGGCTCAGCTTTTATTTTAAACTCTGAAGGAACTGTTATAGCCCATGATGATTTTTATTTTGTTATGGAAAAAAGCAATTTAATTAATCAATATGGAAATGATGAGAATTATAAGGATGTTATAAATGTACAAAAAGATATGATTTCTGGAAAAAGTGGTTCCTCAGAGTATAATCAAAATGGTAATAAATCTTATATTGCTTATTCTCCTATAGCAAGTACTGGTTGGTCTATAGGAATAACTGTAGATAGTGATGACTTGCTTAAATCATTGAAAGAATTTAGAAATACTACATTACTAATAGTTTCTTCTATATTAATTTTTAGTATTTTATTAATATATATTATTACTAGGGGAATAACAAAAGTTTTAGAAAATATAAAAACTAATATGATACATATTTCTAACGGAGATTTAACAGTTAGTTTTGCAGAAAATCATCTAAATAGAAAAGATGAAATAGGGGATATATGTAAGTCTATAGAAACTACTAGAAGTTCAGTAAAGGATATTATATCTAAAATAAAAATATCTTCAAAAGATGTCTCAGAAAAATCAACTTCTCTTGCTGTTGTTTCTAAAGAATTAAATAAATTAGCAAGTGATATATCTACTTCTATTTTTGAAGTAGCAGCATTTAGTAATACTCAAAAAGGGGAATTAGAAAATACAATAGGTGTAATTAATGTCTTTAGTGAAGAAATAGATGAAATTTCAAGGAATATTGTAAAGATAGATGATATGGCAAAAGATATCGAAATTAAATCAATAAAGAATAGTAGTGAAATGAATACTTTAATAGTGACGGCTGAGGATTTTGATAATAGATTTAGTGAATTTAGTGATAATATGGATAATATGCTTAATGATATAAGCACAGTAAAAGATATACTAGTTTTAATAAATGATATTTCGGATCAAACAAACTTATTAGCTTTAAATGCAGCTATAGAAGCAGCTAGAGTTGGGGAAGCTGGAAAGGGTTTTGCTGTAGTAGCTGATGAAATAAGGAAGCTTGCGGAAAATTCAAATAATGCATCAAATAATATTCATATTATACTAAATAATGTATTTAAAAATACAAAGGCAATAGCAGAAGATACTGTAGAAATTAATAAAAAGCTTCACTTACAAAGAAGTATTATAAATAATTCAATTAATTCATTTAATGATATAGCTAAAGAGGTAAAGAGTATAACACCTAGAATAAGTAATATAAATACTTCATTTATAGAAATAGATGAAAGAAAGAAGAATATACTAGAGAAAATTATAAATGTGGCAAAAGCATCAAGGGAGATATCTAGTGCATCTGAAGAAATAACGGCATCATCAAATGATTTAAATAAATTTAGTGAAAATGTAGCTGAGGATTCTGAGGATTTAGCATATAGAAGTATTGAAGTTTTAAAATCTATTGATAGGTTTAAGATATAAAGCTAAAGGTGTAGTCTCAGAAATCTATTTAATATAAAATTTATTCAATTTCAAGTAAGCTTTATTGCCTTAAAAAGTTAATCTATTATTTTTATAAAGGGGCTCGCGAAACGCGAGCCCCTTTTAAACCATTGATTTTACTTACTTAAAGACGTTTTTAAA
>NZ_JADNAT010000042.1 GCF_015550425.1 Clostridium sp. 1001275B_160808_H3
CAACATAAATCAATTTATTCAAATAATTACCTTTATGTTGATTTATCTATTTTTTTCATACGAAACTTTACACTATCTATATTATAAAGCCATTTATGTAAAATTTCTATTTATTCTTAGTAATAAATATTCTTTTTATAACAGTTTGTGGTGGATTTGATTTAGTCATAGCTTCGCTTACTCTCATATATACTAAATCTCCATTTTCAATTACTATATTTTCTTTTTTATCATTTGCTGAATTCATAACTTTCGTTTCATTATCTATAATTCCAACAACTGTTATTTTACTAACTTCTTTTCCTTTCATGTACCCTTGTACAGTTATCATAGTTGAATTTCCATCCTCTGATTTTTTTACTTCTGTTACTTCTCCTATAACAACAGGACTTTTGGTTGACATTCCTTTTTCAGGGGTTGCTCCAATTAAAATTCCTGAAAAAATAATTAGTGAACAAAGTGCTAATATTGATTTTTTAAATTTCATACTAATTCCTCCTTAATTTATATTCACTAATAGTTTTGTTCTATTTTTTATAAATATTCATAGACTAAATCCAATTTATTTTTTCGAAACATAAGGATTATTTTTAATATAGAACCGCCATTTAAAATCTTTAGCTTCTTCAGCATAATCTATACCTATTCTAGTAGTTTCTACAATTTCTATATTCTTTTCATAATTATATTCTAAGTATAATCCACTATCTATATATAGTTTTTTATAATTATCCTCCCTTGTTATACTTAAAGCCGAACATAACTTAGATGGACCATTAGTTAAATTCTTTTTTTGTGCATTAGTTAACTCATTATAATTTTTGTTAAATCTAATATTAGATAAATACTCAAAATTATCAATGGGTTCTACAGCTCTTATCAAAACTGCTTCTGGTTCATCTTTAATATTGGTCACTATATTAAAACAATGATATAACCCATAAATAAAGTAAACATATGCTATTCCGCCTTCCTCGTATAAAGGCTTCGTACGTTCAGTTCTTTTATAATTATAAGCATGGCATGCTTTATCAGTAGCTCCTATGTAACTTTCTGTTTCCACTATTTTCGTTCTAACCTTTATTCCATTCACTTCTCTTACTAAGTAATGACCTAAAATACTTTTTGCAACTTCAATAGCTCCCTGGTTATAAAACTCTTTTTCAATTATCATAATAAATCTCCAATTTAAATTTATAATTTCATTATTTCTATAACTTTATTATTTATTATACTACTATATTTATTCCTTAAATATTTCATAATTATTACTTATGTTTTTTTTATAAATAGACATAATAAATATTATAAAAAACTATTAATCAGGAGATTTATATGTTAGAAAATTTTATAAAATCAATTATTCCCACTTTAGTAAATATTTTAGAATTAATAGGAATTTTGGTTATATGTATTAGTTCTATTAAAGCCTTTTATCATTATCTATATACATTAATAACTAAAAAACCTTATCCACTAAAATGGGAATATGCTAACTCTATGGCTACTGCACTTGAGTTTAAACTAGCAGCAGAAATATTAAAAACAGTTATTATTAGAAATATGAGCGAACTAATAATTCTAGGCTCAATAACTTTATTAAGAGGATTCTTAACATTAATCATTCATTGGGAAATGAAATCTGAAAATCCTTCTAAAAACAAAAAAGATAGAGAAGCCAAATAAAACTTCTCTATCTTTGCTATTTTAAATTATTAAATGACTGTTTTGTTAAAGATAAATCTTTATAATTTATATATACATCAAAATTTATAGTAGAAATTTTAATGTAAGGTCCTTTATCACTTTGGATATAGAGCTTAACTTCTTCTCCATCCTTCAACTTAAAATCACCCTTTTTAATGGTACCACCATCACTATATCCATTACTCTTAAATTCTATTTCTGGAGTATTATCTACAAGCTCTATTGATTTTATATCTTTTCTTTTTAAAGTAGTTCCATACATTCCATCTATAACTATAGTTTCATCTTTAACTATAATATTATTTGGTTCATTTCCATATGAAAAAATTATAATTACAAAAGATAATGCTATAAATCCTATAACTACCATTACTATTATTTCTACTTTGCTCTTTTTATTATGATCAAATCTTTGAATATATATTAAATATCCAAATATAATAATTAATAAAGTAATTACAAAAGGTAGTATAGAAATTTCAAAGTAATTTGAAACTATAACTCCTACAAATATTACAAAAGATATTAAGTAGCACATTCTTCCCATATGTTTTGCTACTTTTTCAATATCTACTCTCTCTTTTTCCTTTTTAGATTGTGTATTATATCCAGATATTAGCCAGTAGCATTTATACTTACTAATAGCTATTCCTAATATTATAAATATCATGCAAATAATAGAAATAAATATTATGAATCCCATGACATGCCTCTAATCTAAATATTTCTACAAAACAAAGTTATAACTTCATCTTATATGGTTAATTATAACACTTTTAATAATACTGTCAATATTATTATTAGCTATTTCTTACCATTCAATTGTTAAAATATTAACTTCATCTTTTATTAATGATACTTTATACCCTTCAATAACAAGCCAAGTTAATAATTCTTTTTGTACTTCATCATCATTACACATAAGTATTGCTGAGACCTTATTTATACTAGACTCCTTGGCATAATTTATATTATCTAATATTTTTCTTTTTTGATCATTTATAAACTCTAAATTCATAAATATCCTCCTATTTATTTTTATTCATTATAAATATGTATTCATTATAACTCACTATTATGTTAATTTCTTTTATTTCCCTGGGAAATATTTACACAAGCCATTTAAATATGTATAATCCTATAAAAAGGAGATGATATCATGAATAATTTTTTAAGGTTTAAAATTTTAGGTTCTGGAGGATGTACTTCTATACCTAGAGCCTGTTGTAATTGTAATATATGTACTGAAGCAAGATTAAAAGGCGAGCCATATAAAAGAACAGGCTGTTCTCTTTATTTATATAATTTAAATATGCTTATAGACACTCCTGAAGATGTAAATTATCAATTAAATAGAGATTCTATAGATAATGTAGATAATATCCTATATTCTCATTGGGATCCAGATCATACATTAGGCATGAGAATAATTGAACAACTTAGGCTTAACTGGCTTGATTATTTTAGAAACATTGATTGTTCAAAATCAATTAATATATATGCATTGAATGACGTTTTTTCTGAAATAAAAGCTATAAAAAATAAATTTGGATCTTATTTAGATTATTATTCTAAACTAAATCTTTGCAGTATAAATGAAATACCTTCCAATGGCTATGTTAATTTAGATAATATAAAAATAACATTTATCCCTATAGTATCAAATTGTACTTCAACAGCATTTGTCTTTGAGCACTTAGATAAAAAAATTATATATGCCCCTTGTGATAATAAACCATTTCCTAATTCAAATATATTTATGAATGCAGATATCGCAATTTTAGGTGGATATATTCCAAACGAATACTTTAAAAATAACATATATATTCCAATGGGAAATGAAATATATAGTGCAATGTTTACAATTGATGAAATTATAGAAATAAAAAATAAATATAATCTAAAAAAAGTTATACTAACTCATCTTGAAGAAAACTGGGGTAAGAGCTACGATGATTACTTAAGGCTTGAAGCTTCTTTAAAAAAGCATAATATATATTTTGCTTATGATGGAATGGAGATAAACATCTAGTTTATCTCCTGTTTTATTACACCAATTGCAACTCCTAGTATATTAACTTCCTTGTTTTCTAAACTAATTGGAGCATACAAAGAATTTGCTGGCATTAATTTTGGTGAATCTCCATTTAAGTTTAGTGTTTTTAATGTCGCTTCACCATTTAAGCTTGCAGCTACTATTTCATTGTGATTTGCAGTAGCTTGCTTTTTAATAACAACTAAATCACCATCACAAATATCTTTTTCTACCATAGAGTCACCCTTTACTCTTAATATAAATGAATCCTTTCCTCTTTCTAACCAATATTTAGGTAGATAAAAGCTTCCCTCTATATTATCATTCATTTCTATAGGTGTTCCCGCTGCTATATTATTGAACATAGGGATATCTTCTAATTCATTTTCATTATAATAAACACTATTTTCTTCAAATACTTCTTTTTTATTTGAAGCTGTATCTATATTAAATTCAACAACGCCTTTATTTTTTAAGTTTATATATTTATACTTTTCAACTGTGTTTACTTGTTTTTTCTTCTTAGCGTTATATTTAATTTTAAAGTTAAAACTCTTTCCTTTTACATCTATTCCTAAGGTATTTACTTTTCTCCCTTTTATCATCCAAGAATTCTTTTTATTGTTAAGCTCACTATTTAATATGAAAATAAATGAAGAATGAGGCTTATTTTTATAAATAGCTTTTATAAACTCTATTTCCCCTTTAGTAAACTTCTCCATATCATCTAAAATAACATGACTATATATTCCACCATGATTATTTATATATGAAGTAGCATATATAACATGATCATACTCATCCATAAATCCTTTGTTTATTAAACTTTCATTATATAAGTCCTTTATTTTATAGATAGATTCCCTTGTATACGAATCTTTCTTAATTCTTCCTCCTCGTCCCTTTCTATCAACTTCAAGATAGTATTCCTTAGAAAAATTACTTGCTTTAATCCATAAAATTTCTTCTAATAAAAATTCAATTGTTGCCTTTTGAAGGAACTTAGATTTTTTATAAAATAATGATATTTCATTTTCCAACTCTTTTAATATCTCTATGCCCTTAACTTTATCTATAACTTGCATAGCTAGTCCCTTTTCTCTTCTGAAAGCTTTTGAATATGTTTCAATAATCTCTTCTAGCGTTACTATGTTTAATCTATCTTTTTCTAATGAAAATAATGAATAAAAATAGTCCTCTTTACTTTCTTTTTTATAAAGCTCCCTTGCTTCGTATGTCTTAGTATAATTTGATGTTACAAATAAAATTTTATCTTCTTCATAAATACAATAATTATTTTCTAAATTTATAGCCTTATATATTGATGCAGTACTTTTCCCTGTTCCTTCTTTACCTTTCAAAAGCTGATATCCAGAGCTCTTATGGTTTATAAATCTATTTTGAACTTTCGAAAGTTCCATACTTTCACCACCTTAAATCTATCTTATGTTTTTCCGTATTTTAATAATATATTTTATAATACTTTATGTCAAATTACCAATATCAAAAAATCACTATTATATATAATTAATAAACGTATTTAATCTAAGTATAAATAACTTATTTACATACCAAAATATAATACATATGTGCAAAAAAGAACCTATAAAATTTTTCTCCTTTACAAGTGTCTATTTTATAGGTTCTTTATTTAAATCTATCACTAAAAATATTTTTGAAGCAATTTAAATGAAATTTTATTAAAGCTTATATAAAAGGATTATAGAAACGTCCATGATTAAGTATAGTAGCAGCTATAGCTATAATAAATATTGCACTGACTATAGCTATTGTTATATAATCTCTTTTTTCAAATTTTCTTCCACTATACCAAGTACGTTTTTTATTTTTCCCAAAAGCCCTTAGCTCCATTGCTGAACTTATAGTATCTATTCTATCTAAACTTGAAAAAATTAATGGCATCAATATTGAAGCAGAATTTTTAATTCTTTTTGTCAATTTCTCCTTTTTAGACATATCAATTCCTCTAGCTTGTTGTGCAAATGATATATCTTGATAATCACGTTGAACATCTGGAATATATCTTAAAGCTATAGCAACAGAATAAGCAACCTTATAACTAACACCAATTTTATTTAATGATGCTGCAAATTCACTTGGATTAGTTGCAACCATAAATAATAATGCCATTGGTATTATAGAAAAATACTTTAAAGTTATATTAAACTGATAAAATAATTGCTCTAATGTTAGTGTATATGGCCCTGCAATTTTAAATAAATCAGTTCTACTCCCATAAATATGAACTCCTTCATATGGAGAAAAAATAAATATTGCTAAATTATTTAACAATAAAAATATTAATATGAAATATAGAACAAATGATACTTGCTTAAATTCTACTTTTGAAATTTTAAATACAAATATGCTTATAATAAACATAAGTATAAGTACACGTGTATCATATGTAATCATTGAAGCTAATGCCCATATTATCAAAGCAATTAACTTAGATGCACCTGTCAGTTTATGAATAGGTGAATTTAAATTTGTATATTCAAGCATTTTACTCATATGCCTCTAATCCTCCTATCATAGTCAATAAACTTTTTAACAAAATCTCTTGGATTATCTAATTTAGCTTTTATTGCTAACTCATATAAAGATGTCTCTTTTAAATTAGCTTTAGATATCACTTCCTCATCTGTAAGAACATTAGCTGCCATATCATCTGCTAATTTTAATCCATTAGATAATACTATTGCTCGATTTGTGTACTCAAGCATCAAATGCATATCATGAGTTATCATGATTATAGTAACACCTTTTCTATTTAATTCTTGTAAGAATTCCATAATTTCAGTATAATGCTTAAAATCTTGCCCAGCTGTTGGTTCATCTAAGATTATAACTTCTGGATTTAATACTAATATAGATGCAATAGTTACACGCTTCTTTTGCCCGAAGCTAAGTGCAGAAATTGGCCAATTACGAAACTCATATAAGCCACAAATTTTTAATGTATCAAGTACTCTTTCTTTAATTTCTTTTTCACTAATTCCTCTAACTCTAAGTCCTAATGCTACTTCATCAAAAATCATAGTTTTAGATATCATTTGATTAGGATTTTGCATAACAATACCAATTTTATCCGCACGCTCTTTAATTGTATCGTTAACTAAATTTTTACCATTAAACAATATTTGTCCTTCTGTTGGCTTATAAAAACCACATATAAGCTTTGATATAGTAGACTTCCCTGCACCATTCCTTCCAACTATACTAACCATTTCACCTTTTCTAATATTAAAAGAAACTCCTTTTAATATTTCTCTATTTTCTTCATAACCAAACTTTATATCTTTTAATTCAAGTATAGTTTCAGAATTTACATTAGTACTCTTTTCAACAGTTTCATAATACCATTCTTTAAGTTTTTCACTACATGTATGTAAATTTAATGTATCAATATGTTGTGGATTAATTTCTGGAGTAACTTTACAACCTGCATATTTTAAAGCAGTAATATATAATGGTTCACGTATACCTGTTTCAGATAATATATTTGAACTTAGAAGTTCTTCTGGAGTTATATCAGCAGCAATTTCACCATTATCTACTACTATAATTCTATCCACAGGACAATGTAGTACATCTTCTAACCTATGCTCTATAATTACTATAGTTTTATTTGTTTCTTGTTGTATTTTGTCAATTAATTCAATTGCACTTTTACCAGTTGCAGGATCTAAACTTGCAAGTGGTTCATCAAATAAAAGTATGTCTACATCTCCAACCATAACTCCTGCTAATGTTACTCGTTGTTTTTGACCACCTGATAAACTATATGGAGCTGATTCTAAATGCTTATCTATTCCAACAATTTCAGAAACAATTTCTACTTTCTTTTTCATTTCATCTTGAGAAATACAATCATTTTCTAGCTTAAAAGCAATATCTTCTCCTACGGTTAATCCAATAAACTGGCTATCTGGATCTTGAAGTACAGTACCAACTGAATTGGATAATTCAAATACGCTCATCTTACTAGTTTCTTTGCCTTTAACCTTTAAACTTCCTGAAATATCCCCTTTATATGAAAACGGAATAAGGCCATTTATACAACTTGAAATAGTACTCTTACCTGATCCAGAAGGACCAACAATAAGAACTTTTTCACCTTCATATATAGTTAAATTTATATTATTTAATGTTGGCTTTGCTTGAGCTCTGTATTGGAATGTAAAATTATTGAACTCAATTACAGGTTTTTTCATAGCAAATCTCCCTTTATATAAAAATTATATGTTCCTCGAAAACGTTATTTATGATTAAAAATAATAGTATATTGTTTGTAATATATAAGTAAAAAATACCAGAGACCTAAAGCCCCCAGTATTTTAATTAGATATTACTCTCTATCTAAACTTCCTTTTTTAACTCTAGTCTTTGCATAAGTATAAAGTAAAATAGTACCTAATATTCCAACTGTAATTGAATTAGAAATTGCAGCAACTATACCTTGTAAATAAACTTTATTAGCTGGCTCTGCATATATAAGTATATCTAATGTAGGAGCAACTAAAAGCCATGCAATTAAATTAGCAATTACTTGATATATATTAAAAACAATAATTTCTTTTTTGTTAAATTCACCGTCATTAACTTTTAACTTCTTCCATGATAATCCTATTATAAGACCAACAACAGCTGAAGCTATAACCCAACTAAACCAAGGAGAACCAAAAAACACCAAATCCTTTAAAGCATGGCCTATAAGACCTATAGATATTCCTGCAATAGGACCATATAATACTGACATTAATGCTAAAAATGCATAACTTGTTTCTATATTAGTATTTGGGATACCTGATGGAATAGCTCCAAAACGTCCTAGTATCATAAATACAGCTGCACCTATACCAATTGCAACTATTGTTTTAATAGACATTTTATTTTCCATTATAATTCCTCCTCATTTCATATATAGTAAATCAATAATATTCGTGTTTTAAATTAATTTCTAATCATATATTACTCTAGGAGCTTTTCTGATAGATATTATCCAATTTGTTCCCGTTTGTATATTATAAGCTTTTGAGAATGATCCTTGATTTATAGCAACAGCTAAATTATCTAATGAGTTAACATAAACCAAAGTTTCACCTACATAAACATCAGCAAATGACTTTGCATAAACCATTATATTTCTATAAACTTCTCTCGTATTATTTCTAATAGAAACTTCAACTTTATCTCCATAGTTAATACCTAAGCTAGTAAATAATTCTCTTCCAATATTTGTCCACAAACTACCAAATCTTACATCTAAAACATCTATAGTTCCTGTTACTAAATCATTTTCTTTTGTAGATTCAACAACTGGTAATTCTACTATTTCATCAACTGGAATTTTTGGTCCTACATGTTCAAAATCTATAACTCCAGCTGCAAGTCTTGCTCCTGTATAGGCATATATATCTCTTCCATGAAAAGTATAAGATGCACCAGAATTAGGTAATCTATTTATAGTTTCATCGATTTCTCTAGCCTCAATTATCCCACATATTCTTTTAATATGAGTAAGTGTTCCGTTATCTGGAGTAATTATATATTGTCCACTTGCAGTCTTAACTCCTATACTCTTTCTATTTGATCCAACTCCAGGATCAACTACAGATACGAACACAGTATCTTTTGGCCAATAAACAACTGTTTGAATTAGTCTATATGAAGCCTCCCAAATATTATATTGTGGTATTTCATGTGTTAAATCAAATAATTGAAGTGTATTATCTACGTTATAAGCAACTCCATACATCGCACTAACTGCGCCATCTCCGATCCCAAAATCTGATTGAAATACTAAAGCATTTTTCATAAAAATTCCTCCTTAGTTAAACAGTTAGTGTAAAGTTTTTTTACACTACTTCTCTTTTAAAATCTTTATATATCAAGGTTTCGCAAGTTTTTTGTATAAA
>NZ_JADNAT010000043.1 GCF_015550425.1 Clostridium sp. 1001275B_160808_H3
TGATAGGTCAGAGGTGTAAGTGTGGTAACATATTTAGCTGACTGATACTAATAGGTCGAGGGCTTGACCAATAAAAAACAGGCTTAAAATTAATTCATGTGCAATTTTCAGAGAATACTCTGAAATCTGGTGATGATGGCGTAGAGGAAACACTCCTTTCCATTCCGAACAGGAAAGTTAAGCTCTACAGCGTCGATGGTACTGCATGGGAGACTGTGTGGGAGAGTAGAACGTTGCCAGGTCATTAAAAAGACTTAAGAATAAATTCTTAAGTCTTTTTTATTTTATGTAGGTCTTATTCGTTATGAAAGTATGTTTAATTAAAGATTTAAGGATTAAGATCTAGAGATGGGGATAAATATAGATAGAGATGTTAGAGATCTATAGAAAATTATATAAAGTTTTATTATATATATGAAAAGTTATCAACAGTGTAAAGAAATAATAAAGTAATTAATGTTGATAACTAGATATATTTGTGGATAATAATTTGTTAGTTGTGGACTATATTATTAGTTAACAGAGGACAAGTAAAGTGAAGATAGTAGTAATATGAAATTTGAAGAAATATCTACTTAATAATCTATTTATAACTTTTAGCTTTAATTACAAACTTATATAAAGTGGTATTGTTTTAACATGTTTTATAAATATTTTCTTTACTAAAAAATATATTAAAATTATTTCTATAACGTATATTTTAATATTAGAATGTTGTTATAGTAGTAAGATTAATAAAACATAAAGGGGCTCGCGTTTCGCGAGCCCCTTTATGCTTCTATATTACAATCTATATTACAATCTATATTACAATCTATATTACAATCTATATTATGATTTTTTTATACTTAGATTTACTATATTAAAATATCTTTTTTAGTAAAGTTAATATGTGCTATCACATACGCTATTATTGCAGTTATAATCATACATATTATTCCGTTAGTTGTTGTTAATTTAGGGTTTTGATACATTAATGCTAACTTGGAATTTACTAAACTACCAGCATCGGCATAAGTTGTAAAAAGTATATGACTAATATCTCTTAGGGAACTAATTGCTTGAGTTCCTATTGCCAAGAATATAGTTGATATTACTGAAACAGCCATTGATGTCATACTACTTTTAAATATAGTAGATATCATAAAAATAACTGAACAAGCTGATAAAATAAATAGTGATTGAAAGCCTAATGTTCTTATAGCACTTTCGGTATTAGTAACCATTTTAGAAGTATCGGGAACTTGTTGCATTAACATTTCTCCTGAAGATTGATCAAACACTTTTTCATACTTTTGTTCAATTCTAACAGGATAATCTGATGCATTAACATCACTTGTCATATTAACAACCGTCATACCAACTAATTGAGGTATTAATATTAATGATAATATTGTAATAACTGAAACAATAAATTTAGATAATAAAATTTTTCCTCTTTTAACTGGTTGCACAAGTAAGAATTTTAATGTTGCTGGAGTACATTCGCCTGAAACCATATCACTCATAAATACAGCAATTCCTGCTATTAATACTCCTAAGCCAAAGAATTTATTAAGAGTTTTTAAAAAATTAAATGCATGGTATTCCCAACCTTGTAAAGGCTTTATATTATTATTCTTTAAGTATTTTAAGTCATCTAATTGCTGTTTTGATTCAGCATACCATTTTTTATTCCATTCATTTAGACCATCTTCTTCATATTGTTTGATAGTATTTTCAGTAGTTTCTATTGATTCATCTAATTGTTTTTTCCACGCATCTTCAGAGATTCCGTTTTTAAGTATTTCCTTATTATCTTCTATTTGCTTTAAAAGACTAGTTTCTATTTCTTTAGAACTTTGGATCCATTGTGGGTCTCCATCAGCTTCAGCTCTTTTTATATCATTTCTTATATGAACTAATTGTTCTTCAGCTTGGTCTATTTGATACTCAGGAGAAGTCCATTCTTTCATATGCTTATCGTTCATCCATGTACCAAAAGCAGTTATTCCAATAAACACTATAAACAATCCAAAGACAATCCAAGTCTTAGATCTTTTAAAGATTTTAATAAATTCATTTTTTATAAGAGTAAATAACATTATCTAATTCCTCCTTCAACTAATTCCATATATCTTTGTTCTAAGCCTTTACGTATCTTAAATATCTCTTGTATATCATAGTTGTTGTTAACAAGATACTTAATTAATTCAGGAGTTTTATTTGATAATAATATTATTTCTATTCCATCATCAGTTTTTCTAGCAGAATTTATATAGTCAATAGATAATAATTTGTTAGTATCTATTTCTTGCAATAATCTTAAGCAAATTATATCGGTATCAGTTTCCATAGATTCATTTATTACATTTTCTACTGATTTTATAGTCCCATGATTAATAAATGCTACTCTATCACAAAGATGTTGAACTTCTGAAAGGATATGTGAAGATATAAATACAGCCATTCCTCTTTCTTTAGCAGCTTTCTTAACTACTTCTCTAAAATCTAATATTCCGGATGGATCTAATCCATTAGTAGGCTCATCTAAAATAAGAAGTTTTGGATTAGATAGAAGTGAAGCAGCCAAGCCTAAGCGTTGTTTCATACCTAGTGAGTATTTTCTAACTTTATCATCTATTCTATCTTCAAGTCCTACTAATTTTATAGTTTCATCTACTTGAGTTTTAGGAATATTTCTAATTCTAGCAATTTGCATTAAATTTTCTCTTCCTGATAGATATTTATATAATTCAGGATTTTCAACTACAGCACCAACTTCATTTAAGGCATTTTCTGTATCATTTTTTAAATCATGGCCACAGATACTGATGCTACCTCCATTTGGATTTATAAGTCCAACTAACATCCTTATAGTTGTTGTTTTTCCAGCTCCATTTGGTCCTAAGAATCCAAATATTTCTCCTTCTTCTATGGAAAAAGAGATATCCTTTATTATTTCTCTTTTGCCCAGCTTCTTTTTAAGTCCTTTTACCTCTAAAACCTTCAATTTATTACCTCCCTTAAGTTATCTATTAATAATTTTAGAGTTAAAATCTTAATTTAAAGGGATATAAAACCTTAATAAAACCTTAATATAGTCTTAAGATATATTTATAGTTAAATTTCGATATATAATTGTAATATTTTTATAGAATTTATGGTAAAAAGTCGATTGATGTAGGTTTTAAAAAGTTAATAAATAATCATATGTAAATATATGATGAAAAACATAGGATATTAAGGATTATCGTATTACGGATTCAATGGAAATTAATGTAACGCGATGGTATAATTATCAACATGAGAATTATGTTAAGTTCAAGGGAGAGATTTGTATGACACAGGTGGTAAAGGGTAAGGTTAAAAATGGACAACTTGTAGATATAGACATCGATTTATTTCATAAAGGGAAAAATTATAGTAGTTATAGATTTATGGGAGCTCATTTAGTAAGTGAAAAAAGGAAAAAGGGAGTAAGATTTACAACTTGGGCACCGAATGCAAGTGAAATCTATGTTGTAGGAGACTTTTGTGATTTTAAACCGGAAGAAGAGTTTAAAATGGAGAAGGTTAATAAAAGAGGAGTATGGTCAATATTTATTCCAGGCTTAAAGGAAGGAACTAAATATAAGTACTATATTATAAATAAGAATAGCTTAAAGGGAGTATATAAAGCGGATCCTTATGCAACCTTTTCAGAGCTTAGACCTAATACTGCATCAATAGTTAAAGATGAATGTAAGTTTAGATGGTCAGATAAGAAATGGACAAATAAAAGAGAAAAAATGGATATACTAAAATCTCCAATAAATATTTATGAGATGCATTTAGGATCATGGAAAACTAAGGATGGCGAATTTCTTACATATAAAGAATTATGTGATGAGCTACCTAAGTATTTAATTGAAATGGGATATACTCATGTAGAATTTATGCCATTAGTAGAACATCCATTAGATGCTTCTTGGGGATATCAAGGAATAGGTTACTATTCCGTTACAAGTAGATATGGTAATCCAGAGGATTTAAAAGAATTAGTAAATATACTTCATAAAAATGATATAGGGGTTATCCTTGATTGGGTACCAGGACATTTTTGTAAGGACGAGCATGGATTATATCACTTTGATGGTAGCCCAACTTATGAATATCAAGAAGGCTGGAAGGCTGAAAATAAAGGATGGGGTACAGCTAATTTTGATTTAGGTAGACCAGAAGTAAAGAGCTTTTTAATTTCTAATGCACTATTTTGGATGAGAGAGTTTCATATAGATGGATTGAGGGTAGATGCTGTATCTAATATGCTTTACCTGAATTATGGAAGAAATGAGGGTGAATGGAGGCCAAATAAATTTGGTGGAGATGGCTGTTTAGAAGGGATAGAGTTTTTAAAAGAGTTAAATACAGCTGTATTTGGTGAGTTTAAAAATGTTCTTATGGTTGCAGAAGAATCAACATCATGGCCAAATGTATGTATGCCGATTGAAAATGGTGGATTAGGTTTTAATTTTAAATGGAATATGGGATGGATGAATGATACTTTAGAGTATGTAGAAATGGATCCTGTATATAGAAAATATCATCATAATAATATGACTTTTTCCATGATGTACAACTACTCAGAAAACTTTATACTACCAATATCACATGATGAAGTTGTTCATGGTAAAAAGTCCTTAGTAGATAAAATGTGGGGCGATTATTGGAATAAGTTTGCTGGATTAAGGTTATATTTAGCCTATATGATGGGGCATCCAGGGAAGAAATTAACATTCATGGGATACGAGTTTGCTCAATTTATAGAATGGAGAGAGTATGAACAGTTAGAGTGGAAGTTAATTGATAATTTTGAAATGCACAAATTAACTCAGGATTATTGTAAAAGTCTAAATAGTTTTTATAAAGAACATAATGCTCTTTGGGAATTAGACTATGATGTTAATGGATTTGAGTGGATAGATGCGGATAATGCTAATCAAAGTATATTTGCATTCATAAGAAAAGGAAATAAAGCTAAAGATACATTAATATTTGTTTTCAACTTTACTCCTGTTGTTTATCATGATTTCAGAATTGGAGTACCTTATAATGCAGAATATAGCGAGATATTTAATTCTGATAAAAAGGAATTTGGAGGGTCTAATCAATTAAATGAGGATGCTATATTATCAGAGAAAATACAATATCATAACAAGCCATACTCTATTACGTTAAAAGTACCGCCTATGGCTGTTTCTGTATGGTCTGTTAATAAGCTTATTAAGGAACCTGAAACAAATACTATAGAAAGCAAAGAGATAATAGAAAATTAAAAAATAACATAAGATTGAGTGGGGGGATATAAAATTGAATATTTTGATAGTAGCGTCAGAAGCACATCCTTTTATTAAAACTGGTGGATTGGGAGATGTTATTGGTGCTTTACCAGTTGCATTAAAGGAATTAGGCGCAGATGTAAGAGTTGTGATTCCTAATTATAGAGATATAAAAAAAGAAATAAAGGAAGACTTAAAGTATATAGATAATTTTACTGTAAATGTAGGATGGAGAAGTCAATATTGTGGAATCTTAGAATATGAACATGATGGAGTTAAGTTTTATCTTTTAGACAATGAGTATTACTTTAAGAGAGATGGATTGTACGGATATTATGATGATGGAGAAAAATTTGCTTTTTTTGATAGAGCAGTTTTAGAATTTGTAAAGCATATAGATTGGGTACCTGATATATTACATTGTAATGATTGGCAAACTGGAATGGTGCCAGTGTTACTTAAATTGGAGTATAGCAAAGAAGAAAAATTTAAAAATATGAAAACAGTACTTTCAATTCACAATTTATTCTTTAAAGGTATGTTTAATCCACAAGTTTTACCAGAGTTATTTGGATATGACTATGAAGCATTTAACAATGGAAGCTTAGAGCATTATGGGGCTGTTAGTTTCTTAAAGGGTGGAATTAATTATGCAGATAAAGTTTCTACAGTAAGTAAGAGTTATGCAGAAGAAATTAAGACTCCAGAGTATGGAGAACAGTTAGATGGATTACTTAGATATAGGGGTTCTGCATTACAAGGAATAGTAAATGGTATAGATTATAAAGAATATAACCCAGAAGAGGATAAGTATATATATTCTACTTATAGTGCTAATGATTTTGAAAATAAAAAAATTAATAAAGAAGAATTACAAAAAGAATTAGGGTTACCAGTAAATAAGGATGTTCCAATGATTGGATTAGTATCTAGATTAACGCATCAAAAGGGTTGTGATCTAATAATTAATATATTAGAAGAATTACTTAAGGAAGATGTTCAAGTTGTGATATTAGGTACTGGAGATTATATGTATGAAGAAAGTTTTAAAAGCTTCCAAAGTAGACATCCTAAAAAGGTTAGTTCAAATATAAAATTTAGTAATGAATTAGCACATAAGATTTATGCTGCATCAGATATGTTTTTAATGCCGTCATTATTTGAACCTTGTGGACTTGGACAATTAATTGCACTTAGATATGGAAGTGTCCCTATAGTTAGAGAAACTGGGGGTCTAAAAGATACAGTAATTCCTTATAATGAGTATGATGAAACAGGCAATGGATTTGGATTTAAGAATTATAGATTTGATGAGCTTCTTAATACAACAAAATATGCCCTAAGTATTTATAAAGACAAAAATAAATGGAATAGCATTGTTAGACAAGCTATGAGTGCAGATAATAGTTGGGAAAAATCTGCGAAAGAATATATTGAATTATATAATGAAGTAATTTCTAGCAATGATAATAAATAAATTTTAAAAGACTAAGATATGAGTATAGGAGAGAGGGAAGAGAATATGGGAAAAAAAGAAATTGTAGCGATGATTTTAGCTGGTGGACAAGGATCCAGATTAGGAATATTAACTAAGAATATAGCAAAACCTGCAGTACCGTTTGGAGGAAAGTATAGGATTATAGATTTTCCTTTAAGCAATTGTTCGAATTCAGGCATATATACAGTAGGTGTACTAACTCAATATAAACCATTAGATTTAAATTCCCATATAGGAATAGGGGATCCCTGGGATTTAGATAGAAGAGATGGAGGAGTATCAATATTACCACCATACCAAGAAGAAAAAGGTGGAGATTGGTATAAGGGGACTGCTAATGCAATTTATCAAAATATAGAGTATGTAGATAGATATGATCCTGAATATGTTTTAATACTTTCTGGTGACCATATATATAAGATGAATTACGATAAAATGTTAGAGTTCCATAAAGAAAATGGAGCAGATGCAACAATTGCAGTTATAGATGTTCCGCTAGAAGAGGCTAGTAGATTTGGAATAATGAATACTAGAGAAGATAATACAATATATGAATTTGAAGAAAAGCCTAGTGAACCAAAGAGTACTAATGCATCAATGGGAATATATATATTTAACTGGGCAGTATTAAAGAAGTTCCTAAGAGAAGACGAAAATGATCCATCTTCAAGCAATGATTTTGGTAAAAATATAATACCTAAAATGCTTAATGAAGGAAGAAAGTTAATGGCATATCCATTTAAGGGATATTGGAAAGATGTTGGAACTATAGATAGCTTATGGGAAGCTAATATGGATTTATTGAAAATAGATAATGATTTGAATTTATATGATAGCGAATGGAAAATATATTCACAAAATCAAGTAAGACCAGCTCAATATGTAGGGGATGAGGCTAAGATAGTAAATTCTTTAATAGTAGAAGGTTGTATAATCAATGGTAAAATAGAAAATTCCGTAGTATCTCAAGGTGTATATGTTGGTAAAAATACAGTGATAAGAGATTCAGTGATAATGCCAAATGTAGAAATTGGAGATAATGTTGTAATAGATAAAGCTATAGTTGGAAGTAATGCAATAATAAATCATGGCTGTAGCATTGGTAATGGAGATTCAATAGAAGTTGTTGGAGCTTATCAATATATAGTTAATGAATCAAATATAAAGTTAAAAGAGATTTGTTTAGATGATGAAGTAGTTAATGTTTAAGGGGGCTGGAAGAATGAATAATTGTTTAGGAATAATAAATTTAGATGAAAACCAAAGCAGAATGGGAGAATTAGTAAGAAATAGAACTTTGGCATCAGTACCTCTTTCTGCAAGATATAGAGTTATTGATTTTGTATTATCTAATATGGCTAATTCAGGAATAGAAGGAATAGGAATATTCACAGCTAATAAATCAAGATCATTAATAAATCATCTAACCAATGGTAGACCATGGGATTTGCATAGAAAAAAAGATGGTCTTAGAGTATTTAATTTTGGAGATTATGATCCTGACTATGATGATGTTCATAACTTTATAGATAATATTGAGTTCATTGAACAAAGTAGAAAAGAATATGTACTAATAAGTCCATCATATATGATATGTAATATAGATTATAATGAAGTATTAAAATATCATAAGAAGTCTAAAAATGATATAACAATAGTATATAAAGAAGTAGAAAATGCAGATAAAAAGTTTTTGGAATGTGAAGTTTTAAATATAGGCAGTGATAATAGAGTAATTAGCATTGGTGAAAATATAGGTAGAGAGAAAATCGCAAATATAAACATGGAAATGTATATTATGAAGAGGGAGTTATTTACTGATATTATTCATGAGTGCATAAAAACTGGAATTCATAGAAAAATAAAAGGCTATATAGCTTCAAATCTTAATAAGTTTAAAGTGGGAGCATATGAATTTGATGGATATTTATCTTGTATAAATTCAATTAAAGCATATTTTGATACTAATTTAGATATTCTAGATCAAAATATAAACAAAGAGTTATTTTATAATAAAAAGCCTATATTTACTAAGTCACAAGATGAACCTCCAACACAATATACAGATATGAGTTTAGTATCAAACTCTATAATTGCTAATGGATCATATATAGAAGGAGAAGTAAAGAACTGTATAATTGGTAGAAGAGTAGTTGTTGGAAAAGGAGCAAAGCTTGAAAATTGTGTTATAATGCAAAACACAGTAATTGGTCCTGATGCTGTAATGGATAGGGTTATAGCTGATAAGGGAACTGTAGTGAATGAAAGTCAAATAATTAAAGGTACAAATAATTATCCTGTAACTATTCAAAGAGCAAAAGTTGTTTAAGATAGAAATATAACAAGAAATAATAAATATATAAATCTATATAGTAGCTATTGAAATAAATCTAATAGTTACTATATAGGTGAAATATAATAACAAATGTTCCGGGTGTATCAATAGTATTATATATTAGAAAAAAAGAGATTTATTAAGTATAAGTAATATAATTCGATGTAAATATCGTATTTTGTAGAAATAAGTATTAATATAAGTGGTAAGATTAATCTCGTTCCAAGCGAGGAACAAAACATATTAAAGAAATCATTAAAACAATAAAAAATATGTTGACAATGATAACTTTAAGTGATAAGATAATAAAGTCGCTTGAGGGCGATGAAGAAAATGGTCTTTGAAAATTGAACAGAAAATAAGTTAAGTAAAATAAACCAGCAATTCTTTTAGACGTCTTAAAATTAAGACTCAAAGTAATTTGAGCGAAGAGATTAAACTTTTTATTGAG
>NZ_JADNAT010000044.1 GCF_015550425.1 Clostridium sp. 1001275B_160808_H3
CTCAATAAAAAGTTTAATCTCTTCGCTCAAATTACTTTGAGTCTTAATTTTAAGACGTCTAAAAGAATTGCTGGTTTATTTTACTTAACTTATTTTCTGTTCAATTTTCAAAGACCATTTTCTTCATCGCTCTCAAGCGACTTTCTTATCTTACTATCTTTAGATTTATTTGTCAACATCTTTTTTTTGACTGTTAAATCCTTTTTGTAAGACCTCTTGTCCCTTAGGACATAAAGTATGATATCATGCTTTCTTTTAATAAATTATACTTTAATTTATTAAATATAATAATTATAATTATAAATTCGCCAAATATCTTTATTTTTCTCTTTTTTTCTCATATTGATACGTGTGGATTAGTTGTTATTTGAATTATACGTCATTAATAAAAATATACTATTTTTATATGTAAATGGTGCTTAATATATTATATTCTTTTATTGAATAAATTATTAAGCACCTTTTCTTATCTTATTCTATTATTTTATAATATATTATTCTATTTACTATATTATAATTGGATAATTACTAGAACCATTTATAACATTATTTTCTGATATTCTATTTCCTGAATTTAATATAGCATTATTTATTATTGTATTATTTTCTATTATACAATTTTCCATTACTATACTATTTCTGACTATAGCATCCTTTGCTATTTTCACCTTTCTTCCAATTATACAATTCTCAACCTTACCTTCTATATATGATCCATTTGCTATTATAGAATTATCGACTTTACTTTCCTTTGAATAGTATGTTGGAGATTCATCCTTTTGTTTCGTATATATTGGATTATTATTGTAGAATAGCTCTCTGCTTATTTCTACATTTAACAATTCCTTATTAGTATTAAAATATGATTCCACTGAGTTTATGCAAGCTAGATAGCCTTTAAATTCAAAAGTTCCAACATTTAAATTTTCCAAGTTGTCTACTATATATTCTTTTACTTTCTTATATAGTCCAGTAGTTATACTATCTTTTATTATATCTATAAATAAACTTGTCTTCATTATATACATTTCCATATTTACATTAGTATTGCCTCTTCCTTCTGAAATACCCTTTATGCTTTTTACTTTATTATTGTCGTCCATTATTATTTCTTCACAATTTATAAATTTATTACTATAGTTATCTTCATTCTTATATATTACTGTAATATCATCACCTGAGGTTTTATGCTTTTCTAAAGCTTCCTTATAATTTATATTACATATCATGTATGATGGCGATATAATTATATACTCTTTTCTACTGTATTTTATAAATTCAATATTTTCTATAAAACCATGAATATCATCATATCTTGGATCATATTCACTATAATTGAATACTTTTAAAGCATCATGCTTCCTATGAAGGTCCCACGGTCTTCCATTACTTAAGTGCTTCATAAGAGAATAGGATTTTCTTTTTGTAAATATACCAATACACTCTACCCCTGAATTAGTTAAGTTTGATAATATGAAATCTATTATTCTATATCTTCCTGCTATTGGCATTGCAGATATTGTATTAGAACCTATTAAATTTTTTAAATAATCTTCCTTTTCATCTAAATTTATTATTCCTATACAATCCTTCATTTAATTTCCCCCTAATTTATAGTGCTTCAGCAGGCTCTAATGTTGTACCACTTTTCAGCTCCTCTTTAGATGCTATAACTGCTATTTTTTTACCGTCACCAATTTTACATCCGCTTCTAATTATTGCATTGCTTCCAACTATGGCTTTATTTATTACTACATTATCTTCAATCTTAGTATCTGGCATTATTACTGAATCTTTTATTACTGAATTTTTCCCGATACTTACCCCCTGAAATATTACCGAATGTTCTACATCACCTTCAACTATACATCCCTCTACTACAAGAGACTCATTAACATTTAAGTTACTTCCTATATACTGAGCTGGTCTTGCTATATTCTCTGAGTATATCTTCCATTCATTATCATATAAACTTAACTTATTATCTGTATTTAATAAATCCATATTAGCTTCCCATAAGCTTCTTATAGTTCCAACATCTTTCCAATAACCTTCAAATGGATAAGCTACTAATCTCATTCTTTTATTTAGCATATTTGGGATAATATTTTTCCCAAAATCGTTACTAGAGTATATATCATTTTCATCTTCAATTAAAAAACTTTTTAATACACTCCAATTAAATATATATATTCCCATGGATGCCTTTGTACTTTTAGGCTTTTTAGGCTTTTCTTCAAATTCATATACTGATAAATCATCTCTTGTATTCATAATTCCGAATCTACTTGCCTCTTCTATAGGTACATCTATTACAGCTATTGTAGCATCAGCTTCTTTTTCCTTATGAAATTCTAACATTTTATCATAATTCATTTTATAAATATGATCACCTGATAGTATTAATATATACTCTGGATTATATCTATCTACATATTCAATATTTTGATAAATGGCATTTGCTGTTCCTTTATACCATTTCCCGCCCTTTTCTTCTTGATATGGTGGTAATATTCTTACTCCACCATCTCTCCTATCTAAGTCCCATGGTGCCCCTATACCTATATGTGCATTTAATTCCAATGGCTTATATTGTGTTAATACTCCGACAGTGTATATACCTGAATTAGAACAATTACTTAATGGGAAATCAATAATCCTATACTTTCCACCAAAAGGTACTGCTGGCTTTGCTAATCTTTTTGTTAATACTCCTAAACGTGATCCCTGTCCTCCAGCTAAAATCATTGCTACAATTTCTTTTTTACCCATCTATCCTACTCTCCTTACCTTAGTTTATATATAAATATTTATTAAAATCTCAAAGTATCTCTTTAAGATATAAATATGAGTAAGGCATTAATTATATGTTAAGTAACACTATTTTTTATAAAAAAAACACCTAATTGATTTTTAGGTGTTTTAATAATCTTATAAATTTTTATATAATACTCCTGATCCCCAGATACCAGTTGCATATTCTTTTATTGTTCTATCAGATGAAAAAATTCCTGAATGTGCTATGTTTACTCCACACATTCTTTGCCAATTGTACTTATTGTTATATAGTTCATTTACTTTTATTTGAGCTTTTATATAACTGTCAAAATCCTTCAAAACGAAAAATTCATCATTATACATTAATAAACTATCATATATTACTCTAAACTTATCTTTATCAGAAGAATAAGTTCCATCTATTAACCCATCTATAACCCTTTTAACTCTATTATCATTATTATATATATCCCATGATGAATATCCACCATTCTTATAATAATCTAAAACTTCATTTGCAGTTAATCCAAATATAACTATATTATCATCTTTAACTTCATCTTTTATTTCTATATTGGCTCCATCTAATGTGGCTATTGTAACAGCTCCATTCATCATAAACTTCATATTAGATGTGCCTGATGCTTCCTTTGTAGTTGTTGATATTTGCTCACTTAAATCAGTTGCTGGAATTATTTTTTCTGCTAGTGAAACCCTATAATTCTCCATCATAACAACTTTTATTTTTTCATTAACTCTTGGATCATTATTTACTTTATTGGCTATTGATGTTATAAGCTCTATTGTATTTTTAGCTAAACGATATCCTGGAGCTGCCTTTCCAGCAAAAATAAATGTTCTTGGATTTATATCTATATTTGGATTTTCTATTAATTTATTGTATAGATCCATAATTCTTAAGCAATTCAAAGTTTGCCTCTTATATGCATGAATCCTCTTTACTTGAACATCAAATATAGATTCAGGGTTTACTTTTATACCAGTTGAATTATAAATCTCATTAGATAACTTAACTTTATTATTTAACTTTATATTACTAAGTTTATTTAATACATTATTATCATTTAAATGTTTTTCAAAATTAACTAGATCTATTGGATGTCTAATAAAACTATCACCTATAGTTTCCTTCAATAGATTTGTTAGTTCTGGATTACTCTTTAATAGCCATCTTCTATGAGTTATTCCATTAGTTTTATTATTAAACTTATTTGGATATAGATAATAAAAATCTGACATTTCTTTTTTCTTAAGTATTTCTGTATGAAGCTTTGCAACTCCATTTACACTATGGCTTCCTACTATAGCTAGATTAGCCATTCTAACAAAATTATCTCCAATGATAGCCATTCTAGAAATCTTATCCCATTGCGCTGTATATTTATCCCACAATTCCTTACAATATCTCTCGTTTATTTCTTCTACTATCATATATATTCTAGGTAATACCTTCTTGAACATATTTATCGGCCATTTTTCTAATGCTTCTGCAAGTATAGTATGATTTGTATATGAAATTGTATTTTGGGTAATTCTCCACGCTTCTTCCCATGATAATTCTTCTTCGTCAATTAATATTCTCATAAGCTCTGGTATAGCTAACGTTGGATGCGTATCATTTATATGAATTGCTACTTTTTCATCTAATTCATGTATATTATTATTATATTTTTTATAATGTCTTATAATACTTTGCAAGCCGGCAGATACAAAAAAGTATTGTTGCTTCAGCCTTAACATTTTTCCCTCGTAAAATGAATCTTCTGGATATAATACTAATGATATTGATTCAACAGAATTTTTATATTCAATTGCTTTTAAAAATTCCCCTCTACTAAAAGATGAAAAATCAAATTCATTGCTTACAGGCTCTGCTGTCCATAATCTTAAAGTATTAACTACTTCATTTTGATATCCAACTACTGGAGTATCATAAGGAACTGCTAATACTGGTTCGTAATTAACGTGGGTAAAAGCTAATCTTCCATTTACAGTTTCTACTTTTACTTCTCCACCAAACTTTACTATTTCAGCTTTATCTCTTTTAGGTATTTCCCATACATTACCTGATCTTAACCAATTATCAGGAACTTCTACCTGCTTTCCATCTATTATTTTTTGCTCAAAAAAGCCATATTTATATCTTATTCCACACCCATGCCCTGGTATATTTAAGGATGCCATAGAATCTAAAAAACATGCAGCTAATCTACCTAAACCACCATTACCAAGTCCTTGATCCTGTTCTAAGTTTTCAAGTTCATCTAAATTTATATTTAAATCCGCAAGAGCTTCTCTACAAGTTTCTCTTATACCTAGATTCATTAAAGCATCCCCTAATAATCTTCCAAGTAAAAACTCCATCGAAAAATAATATACTTGCTTTTCTCCAGTTTCTTTATATCTGTTATTTGTGTTAAGCCATTCTTCAGCAACATAATCTCTAACTAAACTTCCTAAAGCTTCATACTGTTGTTTCTTAGTTCCGTCTTCCAATCCCTTTCCCGTCATCTCGAGGAATTTTCGTTTGTAATCCCTCTTTAAGGAATTCTTATCTACATCTAGCATAAATTCTCCTCCTGTTAAAGCAATATTACTTATTTATTACACCTATATATAATTTTTTGTATTCTCTTGCTGATTTTTCCCAGCTATTATCTGATTTCATCGCTTGTCTTATAAGTGAATTCCATATCTGTTTATTATTATAGACATTTAAAGCATATTCTGATACATGTGTTAGCTCATGACAATTATAATTTCTAAATCCAAATCCATTTCCTAAGCCAGTGTATTGATTATATGGAATGACTGTATCTTTTAATCCTCCAGTTTCTCTTACAATCGGAATTGTTCCATACCTTAATGCAATCAACTGACCTAATCCACAAGGTTCAAATAATGATGGCATTAAAAAGAAATCTGATCCTGCATATATTTTATGAGCTAGTTCATTACTAAATTTAATATTTACTGAAACCTTATCATGATATATATAGTTAAATTTCCTTAGTGTTTCTTCATAAGCTCTATCTCCAGTTCCTAATATAACTACTTGTATATTCTTTTGTAGTAATCTATCTAAAGAATTTATAATCAAATCACATCCTTTTTGATGTGTCAATCTAGATACCATTCCTATAATAGGAATATCACCATTTATTGGTAATCCTAATTCTCTTTGTAAACATTCTTTATTTACTTTCTTGTCATATATATTACCTAATGAATAGTTTTTGTATATATATTGATCAGTTTCAGGGTTATATTCATCATAATCTATTCCATTCAAAATTCCCTTCAACGCATAACTTCTATGTCTTAAAAGTCCTTCAAGTCTTTCACCATATTGAGATGTCTGAATTTCTTGTGCATAAGTATTACTTACTGTAGTAACTTGATCAGAGTAATTAATTCCTCCTTTCATAAAACTTACCCCGCCATGTAACTCTATACTTCTATTGAAATATGCTTCATAATTATATCCAAGTAATTCTGGCAAAATTTCTGGAGAAAATGTTCCTTGGAAAAGTAAGTTGTGTATTGAAAAAAATGTTTTTATATTTCTATACATATTTCTTTTTTCGTATTCTAATCTATAAATTACAGGAACCATTCCTGTTTGCCAATCATTACAATGAATTATATCTGGTCTCCAATTCATCTCATTAATAAATTCTAGTACTGCTTTATCAAAGAAAATGAATCTTTCTGCATCATCATAATATCCATAAAGATTATCTCTTTTAAAGTAATATTCATTATCTATAAAATAATACTCTACCCCATTGTATATATATCTAAAAAGTCCACAATACTGCTTTCTCCAACCTACATTAACATAAAAATACTTTATAAACTCCAAATTATTAATATATTTACTTGATATATTTTTATATTTAGGTAATATAACTTTTACTTCTACATTTTCCTTATTTAATGCTTGAGGCAATGCTCCCATTACATCTCCTAATCCCCCTGTTTTAATAAAAGGATGTGCCTCAGATGCTACCATTAATACTCTCATACAGTACTCCCCCAATAAATTTAAAATTTATAATATATTTAAATGTATGAAATTTATTGAAGAGTATTCTTATTAAAAACCATTTTTATGTAAATAATATAATAAAGAAACTTAGTAAATGATTACACTAGAGATTTTTTATACTATATTATGTTACAACTTTTCCACAACTATTTTATTTTATAAACAGTTTTTGATGAAAATTTATAATATCTGTTGATAAATAATAAAATTCAAAATAAAATTATATAACAAAAAAGACTTAAGAATAAATTCTTAAGTCTTTTTTAACGACCTGGCAACGTTCTACTCTCCCACACAGTCTCCCATGCAGTACCATCGACGCTGTAGAGCTTAACTTTCCTGTTCGGAATGGAAAGGAGTGTTTCCTCTACGCCATCATCACCAGATTTCAGAGTGTTCTCTGAAAATTGCACATGAATTAATTTTAAGCCTGTTTTTTATTGGTCAAGCCCTCGACCTATTAGTATCAGTCAGCTAAATATGTTACCACACTTACACCTCTGACCTATCA
>NZ_JADNAT010000045.1 GCF_015550425.1 Clostridium sp. 1001275B_160808_H3
ACTTCACTTCTTATTTTTTCCATATAAAATTAAGTTTAATCACTGCCATCTGCCGTCGCTTTTAGCGATTTAGTTCTATTTCTAAATTACGCACTAAAAAATACCGCATATCCATTTTGAATTATACGGCATTTTCATTAATTTAATATTTAATTTTATATTAGTAATATTTATAAATTAGTTATTTAATTTAATAGATAAACTGAAATTTATATATTTCAGCCTATTTTCAAACTAAACACAATAAAAACTAAAATCAATCGAAAAACTTCCCCTTGTAAAAATTCTCATTTCCAAGTTTCTTTGCTGTCAATCTGAACATAACGCAACCATCTGGACACACAATATCCTTGGTATATTTTCCATTGCCACCGATGTTCTCTAAATCTCCACCACTTCTGACAGCCTCCATAATTGGAAACATAATAATCATTACTTTGGAGCAAATCCCCTGCCCCTCTGTATTTACAGGACAGCCATAAGTACAGGTATACTTATCTCCGACTTCCTCACCATTTCGGCAATACCGCTCTGTGTGGTCGCTACGAAGAAATCCTGTTACCTCAATCTCAAATTCATATTCCTCATCATACCATTTTTTCATGGTTACCCTCCAAATTCTAATTTATCGAGTAGTTTAATATTCAACTAACTCATATAATTCAATTATATATCAAATAAACAATAATTCTTATATGTTTTAATGCCCAACTATTCAACTTTCAAAGATCAGATTTTCTTAATTAGTTCGCAATAATCTCAAATTTTTAACTAACTAAAAATCTATTATTTTATATCATGTAATTTAAAATAATAGCGTTTTAGAATAGAAATTTATATTGATTTTAAAATATACTAAAAAATGCACTATTTATAGATAATGTAACTATTAATACTGTAAAACATATAGCTAATCCAACTCCAAGATTAGATCCAAAATTATTTTTAAATTTACGCCCTATAACTATAGATATTAAAAATAATATTATTGAAACTATCATTGTTGGAAATGATACTCCAATTGCATGAAGTATTTCTTCACCTATAGAATTACTTCCTAAATAAGTGAATGAAAAGGCTATTCCAAATATGCTCAATATTAATGATATAGTACCTATACCTACTCTTTTAATACTCATTGTTTCTCTCATAATTTCATATTCCTTTTAAATATAATTATTTATTTAACTCAATATAATCACTTCTCTGCATTCTCAATAATTGATTCAACAAACATTGATATATCATCAGGTCCAAATACTTTGTTTGATAAAGATGTAACTTCTATTTGAGTATCTGGGTAAAATGACGACATAAAAGCTACACCTGGATCACTACCAGTAATATAATACTTTAGTATCTTATCTTCCCTTTTTATAATCCATACTCCATACCAATAATAAACATCATATCTGAATTTTTAAACATTAGAATAAAATCTTTAGGTTCTCTAAGAAGATACATAGGAGTTTTTTCCCACAGCTCATGAAAATTACTTATTGTATTTTCATCAAAATAATCTGGGGTTCCTGAAGTGTGTGTTAGTAAGTGATGTATAGTTACTCTTTTATCGAAATATGGTAGTTCTATATCTAAGTAATCTTTTAATAATGTATCAAAAGTTATTACTTTACTATCAATTAATTTACATATATCTATTGCTGTAAATAGTTTAGCTCCAGATGCTATTCCAAAGCGTGTATCAATTGTATTTTTAATATTATTACTTATATCTGCAAGCCCAAATGATTCTTTTAAAAGCATATTTTTGTTTTCTTTAATTGATACAATTCCTGAATAGTCATTAATCTCATTTATTTTTTCTAAAAATCCTATTTATATCTTTATCTCTCATTACCTCAACCTATCAGTTTTACTATATTAGTTATACTATAAATAATAATTAAAACTTAACCACTAAATTTATTACTCATTTAAGATCATAACATCAAATTCAATTGCATTAATATGAGAAATTCTCATAAAAGAATAGACTTTTCTAAATCCTACTCTTTCATATACTTTTATTGCACGTTTATTGAAACTTGCTACTGTTAAACGAAATTCTTTCACATGAAATTCCTTTCTAGCAAAATCTAACCCTATTTTTAAGAATTCCTCTCCAAGTCCTTGTCCACAAAACTCTGGATTTATTCCTAGCCCTATATCCATAATATTTTTGTTATCGTAAACACCATATTTATGTCCAATTGGAACTTGAGCAGATCTACCAAAGCAATAGTATCCAACTATACTATTTCTCATATCTACTGCTGAATAATAATCCCCATTAAGAAGTTCCCTTATACAGTTATTATTTCCATCCAAACTATAAATTGAATAAGGTTCTTTATAAATCCATTTAGAAATCTTTCTTGCCTCACTATCAGTAACCTGCTTTATTATTATATTCATATATAATCCCCACTTAAAAATTTTATAAAACCCTCTCTTATATACTCAAATCTTTTTACAATATGAATTTTATTTAATGGTTTTCTTTGCTCATCAAACCACAAGTACCATAGCTACATTAGTTATTCCTACAAATCTACCATTATTGTAGTTACTTTAAATAATTATTTAGTAACTACAAAAGTACCCTGATGAAAAATCATTTTCCAATTTCCATCAATATATCTCCATACTGAGCTACGAATTGATGACTTTTCACAATTATTTACTTCATATTTCTTTAACACCATATAAGTTGCTAATAAACAATCATCCGATAATTTTTTTAAATTAAAATTACTAATTTCAAAGGATACATTTTCTTCATAAAAGGTATCACCTGCTTTATATTTATATATTTCTCCAGTACTACAAAATTCAAAAAAATCTTCTGATAGTAATTCTTTTATTCTTTCTTTATCTTTTCTAACTTCAGGTTTTAATAAGTCATTTTCTAGTTTAAAAATTAAATCTTCAATACTATTCATATTATAAATATCCAACTTTCCATTTAATCTTTAATTTTTTATAATAAATTATAGCTATAGATTTAAAAGAAGAAAGTGCAATTAAATTTTATTTACTTATCTTAATGTTTCAAAAATATGATAAAAGGTTAAGCAAAATACTCTGATTTTAAAATACTGTAATAAAGAATACTAACTTCTCTATTATCTAACAATCTCAATTTTTCTTTTCTTGTAAACCTATATTTAAATCCGCACTTTTCATTTACTCTTTTAGAATTATTGTTAAAATCATAATGAGCACACCAAATTAAATCTAAATTCAATTTTTTAAAGCCATAATCAACTAAGCAATTTACAGCTTCAGGAACATAGGCATTACCCCAATATTTAGGATTTAAAACGTATCCTATTTCCCTTTGAAATAAATCAGCTAAATTAATATCAGGCTTTCTCCTATGCAATCCAATGCTACCAATAACTTTATTTTCAGATTTCAAAACTATAGCATAAGTTTCATTATTACGCATGAACATTTTTATTTTTTCTTTACTTTCATTTTCGTCTTTATGAGGTGTCCAACCAGCATTTGGCCCTACTAAATTACTTTTAGCATATTCATATAAATCTTTACTATCACTTTCATGCCATTGTCTTAATACCAATCTATTACTTGTCAATTTTTCCACTTATTATTCCCCATTTATCAATTACTTAATACAATTATAAACTAATTAACCATATAATTACATATATTTTCCTTAATATCTACCTATTAAATTTTAAATAAAATATTTTACTAATTATCTATTATCAACTTTAAATTACTCTTCTTATATTCAATAGATTTCTTATATAATCTCCAAATTCTCATTTCAATATAAAAAATACCGTATATTCACATTTGAATAATACGGTATTTCATAAAATAAAGTTTATATTTACTTTTTAGCAAATAAAATCAATTATATAAAACTATATTTTATTTATATAATTTATTTTGTATTCTTTAACCTTGTAGTCCATTTTCTTGGCGTTCCATGTTCTCAATAACTACATCATATATATCTCCTAAAGAGGCACAATATTCAAGTACTTTCCATGGAGTGTTTGTATGGAAATGAACCTTTACTAAGTCTTCATCACCAACTGCTAGTAAACAATCTCCTTCAATATTTTTAGTTATATATTCATTAATTGCATCTTCTGAAAGATCATGCCCTTCAATTAATAACTGAGTATCAAATTTATATTCTAGCATATTTTATTCTCCTTTTAAACTTCAATTTCAATTTATATATTAGATAGGTAAAAATATTACCTTCTTATATTATGAATAGATTATAACATATTTTTCAAATTATATACACTTAAAAGAGCATCTTGAAAATACTATATTTATTAATTCTATTTTATCTCTTTTAAGTGCTGAAGATGTATTCCTATATGACCAATTCCAAGCATTATTACAGATATAATCATCCAAATTACTTTTCCATATATACCAAGTAGCAAAAATGCAATAACAGGAAGCGTTGCTCCAGGAACAGGAATACCACAAAAACTACGATAGAAAACCATTAAAGTATGCTCTCCTGTGAAATACCTAACCCAATATATTTCATATAGAATCATCAAAATTAATGATATAATAAGCCATAAACTCCACAAAGAAAATGTAGTAATATTGAAATCTGAAAAAATTAAAGCACAACCTGTCACCGCTACTTGTCCAACTCGCTCAAATATTAACAATATTTTATTTTCATTGCTATAATCATAATTTTCTGGCTGATGCTTTGTCCATATAATATTAGGTATAAATAGCATCAACAAATAAATTAATCCTATATATGAAAATCCTAAATGTCCTAACATAGAATTTCCTCCAAAATTTACTTTATATATTCAACTCAATTATACCATTTTTTATGAAACATATTCCATATACTATTTATATGCAGTAAATAAAATTTACTTATCAGTTTCCATTAATACATAAATCAAATCCCCTATATTATTTTAAGTAACATTGATAGTATTTAAAGTAATTTAAATTTGCTTCTTGTTATCAATTGCGTCTTTAACTTCATTTAATTTTTTAATAATTATGCATGTACATACTACAATAACTCCACATAATGTCATTAATCCTGTATATGTAAACATATGATAAGATATAGTAACAGCATCTCCTACAAATATAAATTGTCCTATAATTTGCATTATAAACATATTAAATATATAAAATAATACAACTGCCCCTATCCCTTTTAAAATAGTATTCATTCAAATTCCCCCTTAATTATAAAATATTCAATCTATCTTTACATCTATTATCTTTATACATTACGCTTAATTTTAAAAATTATTTTTTATATTATCAATATTATAGAACTATGTATTTATATCCAATTAGGAATTGTAAACCAAATTACCACCTATATAATTACACTGCTTATTGTATTTACAATAAGATAAAAATCACTTGGTTCTACATCTTTATATTTCCATCCCTCTGACATTTTCCATGATAATCTAGGATTAAATATATTAATTAGTAGCATAATACTAGCAATTATTTTTATAAAAATAATTTCTCTGCCCTTTACTTAATAACCAATTTAAATTTACTCTTCTCATTAAAATTTCTTATATATCTAACACTTATTTTGTATTATTCCTGAATTGCACACTAAAAAAATACCGAATATTCTTCTGGAATAGTACTGCATTTTTATTATTTTATATTTAATTGGATATTCATAATATAATAAATTTAATAAAAGAACATAGATATTAATGTAAAAATTCCACAAATAATTAAAGAACCTATAGATACTCCTATTCCTTGTTTTGAATAAGGATCATTTTTGTGTCTATATCCAATGAAAATTGATAAAATAAATAATATTATAGAAATAAATATATACGGAAATTTTACTTCTAATATATTAAGTATATGCTGTCCTATTGATTTTCCTCCTATGCTAGTAAAAGAAAATATAACACCTAAAATAGAAAATATTAATGAAATAATTCCTTTATTACATTCTTTATAGTTATTTATTTTGTCCATAATTTCCTCCATAATTGAATATTTTTCATACCCAATTATATCATTTTTAGTAATAACGTACTATTCAATTTTCAAAGATCAAACTTTCTTAATTAGTTCTCAATAGTATCATAGAACTAAATCGCTAAAAGCGACGGCAGATGGCAGTGATTAAACTTAATTTTATATGGAAAAAATAAGAAGTGAAGT
>NZ_JADNAT010000046.1 GCF_015550425.1 Clostridium sp. 1001275B_160808_H3
CTCAATAAAAAGTTTAATCTCTTCGCTCAAATTACTTTGAGTCTTAATTTTAAGACGTCTAAAAGAATTGCTGGTTTATTTTACTTAACTTATTTTCTGTTCAATTTTCAAAGACCATTTTCTTCATCGCTCTCAAGCGACTTTCTTATCTTATCATCCTAAGTCGTTTATGTCAACATATTTTTTATTGTTTTTTAAAATACTTGACTTGCCTTAGGCGATGAATAAATATTATCATTAAAAAAAACTATTGTCAACATATTTAATCATATTTTTTAATAAAATTATAGATTTATTTTGAAAACAATTATTTTATAGGTGTTTTTGTCTTTTTATAGGTTAATATAAATATAATTAATAATCTGTTATCCAAAACTCTAATGCAGCTATAGATAACAGATTATATGTCTAGTATTTTACTTTTGGTGCCCCAATGCTTCTAGTATTATTAACGCAGTATCTTCTATCGCTCTTTGAGTAACATCTATAGTTTTACATCCTAATCGTCTCATTATTCTATCTGCAAAATCAAATTCTTCTAAAATTCTAGCATCACTTGCATATTCAATTCCTGTAGGCATTCTATGAAATTTATCTAATCTTCTTTTTCGTATTTCTATTAATTGTAGAGGATTTATTACTAATCCAAAGATCTTTTTCTTATCTACTTCAAAAAGTTCCGCTGGTATTTCTACTTCTGGCATAAGGGGTATATTTATAGCTTTTATTCCTTTATTAGCTAAATACATACATAATGGTGTTTTTGATGTTCTTGATAATCCTATAAGTACAACATCTGCATTTTTAAGTCCTCTGTAGTCTTTACTATCATCATATTGCATAGCAAATTCCATTGCCTCAATTCTCTTAAAGTAAACTTCATCGGTTTTCCACATTGCACCTGGGTTATTATCAGGCATTTTATTTAATATAGATGAAGCTACATTTATTATTGGTCCAAGTACATTTACTACTGATATATTTTTCTCTAAACACTTTTGTGTTAGATATTCTCTTACATTTACAGTTATTATAGTTGAAACTATCATACACTTTTCGCAACTACTAACCTCTCTCATTAAATCTTCTATATCTTCTAATCCTTTAATATAGGGAACTCTTTTTACCTCTACTTCTCCTTTGAATTGACTTGATGCTGCCAGTGCAACTTGCTGAGCTGTTTCCCCTATTGAATCTGATACTGCAAAAATTTTTAACACTTCAATCCCCTCCTATGTTGTATGCCGTTATTTTATTATTTATCTAAATAACGTAAATATTCAGTATTTTCACTTTAATTATATCAGTATTTAAAATAATTTGTTATCCTTATATGTAATTTATACCTATGTATGATAAAATCTTAATATCTTAAGTTTTCTGTAGGAGGATAAAATGACTAACAAATTTAATAAAGATAAATGGCTAACAATAGGATTGCTCCCTATAATGTGGTTATTATACTTTGCATTTGAAATTATCACTGGCAGAGTAGATAGTTTTTATACTTTAGGTATGAATTTATTATTAACTATCATATTTGCATTTACAGGCTGGATAATATACATTACATCCAAAAAATATTATAATGGATTTAGTAGCAAAATAGTTTTTGTAATTTTCCTTATACTTATGTTAATAGATCAAGGAATAAAACTTATAATAAAACTTTTCTATTTCGATAACTATTTTGAAATCATACCAAAGTTTCTTTCCTTTGATCCTATAATTAATACAGATGGATCTTGGCTTAATGCAAGATTTGGCCTTGGAGTGGGATTTTCTGCTTTGATAATATTAAATGCGCTAGCAGTAATACTATTTATAGAAGTATATAGATATTATTTATCTAAAGGAAATAAAGAGTTCTGGTCAGACATGGCATTTTTATTTATTCTATCTGGAGCCCTATGTTCATTGATAGATAAAATCTTTTATGGAGGTAGCCTGGACTTTATAGGAATTAGCAATCTATTCATAGCAGATATAAAAGATATGTATATTAATTTAGGAATATTATTCTTTATAATGCTAATTTATATTAATGGCTATTTCAAAGAAGAAGATTCTTCAACATTAAAAGATGATCTACAATCTATAAAGAAATTTTTAAAATTTATGAAAAATGATATATTGAGAAAATAAAAAAGAAAGGAATAAAATCCTTTCTTTTTATATATAATGCTAAGCAAGTTCTTATTAAAAAATCACTTCATTACTGAAGTGATTTTTGGTGGCTTACCCGGGAATCGAACCCGGTACACCTTGATTAAAAGTCAAGTGCTCTACCGATTGAGCTAGTAAACCGTATGAACCTGGCAACGTCCTACTCTTCCACACAGTCTCCCATGCAGTACCATCGGCGCTATAAAGCTTAACTTTCCTGTTCGGAATGGGAAGGAGTGTTTCCTTTACGCCATCATCACCAGATATTTTTCTCTCAACAAGAATTTATTATATAGACATATTGTCCATATGTCAACATATTTTTTAAAAATTATTTTATTTTTTCTTATTAATATAAATTAATTCAATTTTATATGTAAATATGCGACTTTAATTCGATTCTATTTTATCCAATCTCAAAGCTTTTATTCATTACCGATAGCATATACATATTTACTTATTGAGTTATTCTTCTAAAATTAAATTTGCCTAAAATCAACTAACCTCTACATACATGCACTTGAAAACTAGAGGAAATAATTTATAACACGTTACTTATATAATTTATTTTATACTTTATCTCAAGAATTAAATAGTGCCATTTATAAAAATATCGTTATTCTTATAAACAGCACTTAAATTATTTATTTAATTTTTCTATATACTCCCTTATAACGTCATTAGATTTTTTAAATCTTTTAAGTTCTTCATCCGTCATATCTATTTCTACTACTTCCTTCACACCTTCGCTATTAAGAACTGCTGGCACACCACTAAATACATTATATTCACCATATTCACCGTCTAATAATGTAGATACTGGTATTATTTTATTCTCATCATTTATAATCGCTTTTATTATACCTACAGTAGCAGCTGCTATAGCATAATAGGTTGTTCCTTTTCTATTGTATACTTCCCATCCAGCTTGAGCAGTTTCTAAAACTAATTTATCTAAATCTACATCTCCGACTCTATCTTTATTATCTTGTATAACCTTATTAAAAGGCTTTCCTCCTATATAAACATGAGACCATGGAACCATTTGAGAATCTCCATGTTCACCCATAGAATAAGCTTGAACACTTCTAGGATCAACATTAAATAAATCTCCTATAAAATTCTTTAATCTTGCAGAATCAACTGATGTTCCTGTTCCTATGACGTGACTTTTAGGTAATCCAGATATCTTATATACATGATTAGCTATTATGTCTACCGGATTTGATATTATTATAAAATGCCCATTAAATCCACTTTCCATAATAGGGTCTACTATTGATTCTACTATCTTAGCTGATAAATCCAGTGAATCCAATCTCGTTTGCCCTGGCTTTGGTGGCGCTCCAGCAGTTATTACAACTATATCTACATCACCACATTCTTCATATGATCCAACTCTTATCTTTGTATTTCTATTTAAATATTCTATACAATGCTTTAAGTCCATCACTTCTCCAAGAGCTTTTTCTCTATTAATATCTATCATTAATACTTCATCACAAACCCCTTGTGTTATTAAACTAAATGCTGTACTGGATCCAACTAATCCTGTTCCTACTATAGCTACTTTCCTTGTTTTTGAAAACATATATATTCCCTCCAGTCTAAATTTCTCTTTTTTAAATTATATAGCATCTTTTCATCATGTAAAAATAATTTAAAATCATATTATCTAAAAGTTATTTTTATTTTTTGTATACCCTAAATTATAGATATTATTTATTATAAATTAACCAATCAATATTAATAAAATTTCATATTCTAATAAATTTCAAAGAAATTTCCAAAAAATAATTTTCAAAATAAAAAAATCCTAAACAAATGTTTAGGATTTTGGTGCGTTATCAGGGGATCGAACCCGGGACACCCTGATTAAGAGTCAGGTGCTCTACCAACTGAGCTAATAACGCATGATAACCTGGCAATGTTCTACTCTCCCACACAGTCTCCCATGCAGTACCATCGACGCTGTAGAGCTTAACTTTCCTGTTCGGAATGGAAAGGAGTGTTTCCTCTACGCCATCATCACCAGATTTCAGAGTGTTCTCTGAAAATTGCACATGAATTAATTTTAAGCCTGTTTTTTTATTGGTCAAGCCCTCGACCTATTAGTATCAGTCAGCTAAATATGTTACCACACTTACACCTCTGACCTATCA
>NZ_JADNAT010000047.1 GCF_015550425.1 Clostridium sp. 1001275B_160808_H3
TAATATGCGGGTGTAGCTCAATGGTAGAGCCCTTGCCTTCCAAGCAAGTTACGTGAGTTCGATTCTCATCACCCGCTCCAAAAGAAAAGACAACTTAAGTTAGTTGTCTTTATTTTTTTTCTTGATTAATATATATTAATATGTAAAATCCACAAGTGTAGCATGAAATATGACTAAATATGTGGATAAATTTTAATGTACTGTGGATGGATTTATTATTAATTATTTCAATGGGATTAGGAGGAGTTTATGATATTTGAAGCATGTACGGGTTGCTATGAAGATGCAGTTAGAGCAGAAGCAAATGGGGCAAATAGAATAGAACTATGTGATAATTTACTTGAAGGTGGGACAACACCTAGCTATGGGACTATAAAAAAGACGATAGAAAATATAAATTTACCTATAAATGTGATAATTAGACCAAGGGGTGGTAATTTTATTTATAACAGTATAGAAAAGGAAATAATGTATACTGATATAGAAGTTTGTAGGAGTTTAGGAGCAAATGCTATTGTAATAGGTGCATTAACAGAGGATGGGAAAGTTGATGCAAGTTTTATGAAAAGGGTAAAAGAAGTTAGCGGAGATTTAAATATAACTTTTCACATGGCATTTGATGAAATAGTGGATAAAAAATTAGCTATTGATGAATTAGTTGAATTAGGTGTAGATAGAATATTAACTAAGGGTGGAAATATATCTGCATTAAATAATTTAGATACCTTAAAAGAGTTAATTGAGTATGCTAATAATAGAATAATTATAGTCCCAGGAGCTGGAATTAATAAGGAAAATAGGGATTTAGTAATAGAAAAAACGAAAGCTAAAGAAATACATGGAACAAAAATCGTATAATATATAAAAATAAGCCTTATATCATATTTACAAGATATAAGGCTTATTTTTATATAAGGGTTTAATATTTAAATCATATAATATAAGACAAAGTCATAAGAAATTAATATTAAGTTTGTATTTAAATACAAACATACTTCTAAAAATAAAAAAGAATATTACTTTGTAATATAATTAGCTAATAAGGAGGCGATATAATGTATTTTAACTATAAAAATTATGACTCTATAGAATTTGAAGACTTATATAGATATGATGGTGAACTTGGAGCTATATATTCATCTACAAAAACAAAGTTTAGATTATGGGCACCTTTAGCAGCGAATGTAAAGATAAATTTGTATGGAAAAGATGGCTATGATTATGAATCAAAAGCAAATAAAACTGTTAATATGGATCTCAGAGAAAAAGGAATTTGGGAAATTGAAATAAGTGGAAATCTAGACGGCGAATTCTATAACTATTTAGTAAATATAGATGGAAAAGAGTATGAGGCTGTAGATCCATATGCAAAAGCAGTTGGTGTAAATGGAAAAAGGGGAATGATTATAGACTTAAATAAAACAAATCCTGATGGATGGGAAAATCATAAAAAGCCAGTTTTAGAGAATTCACTAGATGCAGTAATTTACGAAATGAACGTTAGGGATTTTACTATAGACAGTAATTCAGGAATAGATAATGAAATAAGGGGAAAGTTTAAAGGGATTTGTCAGGATAACTCTGCTATAAAAGGAACTGAAATTAAAACAGGGCTAAGCCACTTAAAAGAACTAGGAGTGAATGTTATACAATTACTACCTAGCTTTGATTATAAAACAGTAGATGAGAGACGATTTAATGAAAATGAATATAATTGGGGCTATGATCCATTAAATTATAATGTTCCTGAAGGATCATATTCAACTAATCCTTATTTAGGTGAAGTCAGAATAAAGGAATTTAAAGAATTAATAATGAAGTTACATGAGTCTGGATTTAAAGTAGTTATGGATGTAGTTTATAATCATACAGCAGATACAGAAAATTCTAATTTTAATTCTATAGTACCTAAATACTATTATCGTCAAAATAATGATGGTGGTTTCTCAAATGGATCAGGATGTGGTAATGAAATTGCGTCAGAAAGAATTATGGTAAGGAAATTCATTGTTGATTCATTAAAATACTGGGTAAATGAATATAAAATAGATGGATTTAGATTTGATTTAATGGGACTTCATGATATTGAGACAATGAAGGTAATTAGGGAAGAGCTTAATAAAATAGATAGAGGTATATTAATATATGGTGAGGGATGGAAGGCTAGTGATTCACCATTATCTAATGAAAGGCTATCTCTTAAGAATAATATAAGAAAATTTGGAAATCTACAAATAGGAGCTTTTAGTGATGACATAAGAGATGCGATAAAAGGTGATGTTTTCGAAAAAGAAAAAGGTGGCTTTATAAATGGTGGAATAGATTTTGAAGAGAGCTTAAAGTTTGGTATAGTTGCTTCAGTAAAACATAAAGACATAGATTATGATAGAGTAATTTATTCAAATGACTATTGGGCTAATGAACCATATCAAGTTATAACATATACATCAGCTCATGACAATTATACGTTATGGGATAAATTATCCTTAGCTAAGCCATTATCAACAAAGAAAGAAAGAATTGCTATGAATAAAATGGCAGCAGCGATAGTATTAACATCTCAAGGGATTCCTTTTATACATTCAGGAGATGAAATATTAAGGACAAAAGTAGATGCTAATGGACACTTAATAGAAAATAGTTATAAATCACCAGATAGTGTTAATAAATTCGATTGGAGTAGAAAAGAAATTTATATAGATATATTCGAATACTATAAAAGCTTAATTCAATTAAGGAAAGATCACAAAGTATTTAAAATGAACTCATCAAAAGAGATAGAGGAAAGTATCCAATTTTTAAAAATGGGAGAAAATTTTACAGAAAAAAATATAGTTGGTTATATAGCTGATGGAAATAAAGTAGGAGACTCTATTGGGAAAATAGTAATTATATTTAATTCTAATAAGTACCCAGTAGAAGTAAAATTAAATCATAATAAATTAAGGGTAATAGTAGATAAGAATAATATAAATGAGGATGGACTTTATAATATAGAAGGTAATAAAGTTAAGGTTGAGCCTATTTCTACAATGATAATGAAATATATATAAATTGAAAAGTGGTTTTTTAGTGAAGAGTGAAGAGTGAAAAGTTAAAGGTGTTTTGTTTTGCAAAACTAAATTTAAGTTATACGAAGGATTTCTTCCTTAATTTTTTCACTCTTTCATTTTTTATTCTTTCACTATTTTATTTAACAAAATGTAACAATGGTGCACCTAGAGGGGCTCGAACCCCCGACGCTTGGATTCGAAGTCCAACGCTCTATCCAACTGAGCTATAGATGCATAGATAAATTCATTTTGCTAGTATATTATAATACTAATATTTTAAAATTTCTATAGTTTAGTTATTTTGAAATTCAAATATTACAAATATTATATAGTAAAATAAAAAGATATTTAGAAATACATAATATATAATAAGCAATAATATAATTAATGGAAGAATATAATTAATGGAAGTAAAATACTAATATACAATATAATGTGATGTAAGTATTCTTAAACTTATCCTGGAGTATCAATATATATAAAATAAAGAAAAAGTTTAAAATTATAAGGAAATAATGAATAATTTAAGAAATATAGCATATATTTATATTTGTGTACTGAAAGCTATGATAGAATAGTCAATGTTCTTGAGGAAAACAAGTTATTAACAACAATAAAAAAAATGTTGACAATAACTCCTAAGGATGTTAAGATATAGAAGTCGCTTGTTCGACAAGATCTTTGAAAATTGAACAGAAAATAAGTTAAGTAAAATAAACCAGCAATTCTTTTAGACGTCTTAAAATTAAGACTCAAAGTAATTTGAGCGAAGAGATTAAACTTTTTATTGAG
>NZ_JADNAT010000048.1 GCF_015550425.1 Clostridium sp. 1001275B_160808_H3
TAACCAAGTTTAAACCACTTGTAAATGCTTATATATATGCTATTTTTTTAACTCAACATCGCAATCAAGCCAACTCATAATGCCAAATATGCTTATAAAAGCTATGATATAAAATGTAAGGTTAAATAACGAAAATAGTACAAAATCATAAAAATAAATTAATATAAGGCTTATAAAAAATAAATAGTTTTTCTTAGTGTTAAGATATTTTATTATGGGTATGTTGAAAATAATATTATTTTGTGTTATAATTGTGCAAAAATAGTGAAATAAATATTAAATTTGCCGCCGGGTAAATAAATTAACGTTATGCTTTATATCATTAGGCCATAGAAGATATGAAGTTATAACGTTTTTTTTATTTTATATTACATAATCTAAAAAATTACAAATGAAAGGAATGCAGTTTATGGAAAAATTTTTAATTAAAGAATGTAGTTTAAAAGAGGTAGAAAAAATTAAAAACATAAGTGAAAAAACATTCTATGAAACATTTGCTAATGAGAATACAAAAGAAGATATGGAAAATTATTTAAAAGAAAATTTTTCATACGAAAAAGTAGAGAGTGAAGTAAAAAATAATTACTCAAAGTTTTATATTGTAGAAAATGATAAAGGTGTAGTTGCATATATGAAAGTTAATTTTGATAATGCACAAACAGAAAAAGGTCATGATAATACATTAGAAGTTCAAAGGATTTATGTTCTACAAGGATATAAGGGTAAGAGCATAGGTAAAATGTTAATGCAAAAAGCTATAGAAATTGGAAAAGAAAATAACTTAAGTTATATTTGGTTAGGTGTATGGGAAAACAACATAAGTGCTATAAAATTTTATGAAAAACAGGGATTTGTAAAATTTGATACACATGTTTTCAAACTTGGTGATGATGAACAAACAGATAATTTAATGAAGTTAGTATTATAAATATTATTAATTAAATTAGATTAGATATATTATTTAATGATTATAAAGGAGCTATTACATAATTAAAAATGTAAAATTTAGAATGTAGAATTAAGGTGAAAACTACTGAAAGTAGTTTTTAAATAATATAATTTTAAGTGTTTCAGTATGAAATACCACCTTAATTTTAAATTATACATTCTACATTTTACATTGTATGATTTTCTGCAACAGATCCTTACATTCTAATGCTTACATCACCAGAAGATAATAACCTAATAGATCCATCTTCCATTTTAACTTTAAGTCTACATTCATCATCAATTTCAAGAACTGTAGCTTTTTCTGAAGATTTACTTGAAAGGATACTTACTTCTTTATTAATTAATAGGGATCTTCTTTTATAAGATTCCAGGAAGGATTTATCTTCAATATGTTTGTAGTAGTTCCAAAAGCCTTCTAAAACTTCAGCTATAAGTTTACTTCTAATATCAATAGATGCAGAAGAGTTATCTTCAAAAATTCCAGTTGCAATATCTTTAATTTCTTCAGTGAAGCCTTCTTTAGGTATTATTACATTAATTCCAATACCTAAAACAGCATAATCAATTATACCGCTTTCAAAATCAAAAGATGCTTCTGTTAATATTCCACATACCTTTTTATTATCACAATATATATCATTAACCCATTTTATTTTAGCTTCCTTATTAGAAATAGCTTCTATAGCTTCAGCAACAGCAACAGCAGTAGCAGCAGTAATAAGAAATGCCTTTGAAGCATGCATTTGTGGTCGTAAAAGAATGCTCATATAAATTCCTGTACCTTTAGGAGAGTGAAACTTCCTACCAAATCTTCCTCGTCCTTCAGTTTGTTCTTCTGAAATAATTACAGTACCTTCTTTTTCACCATTAATTGCAAGTTCCTTTATTGCACTATTAGTTGAACTAATTGTTTTATAAACATTAATATTGAAGTTATTATCAGTTTTATTCAAATATTTAGAAATACTTTGAGATGATAAAATGTCTGTATCAGTAGAAAGGCAATAGCCTTTATTAGTTACAGCATAAATATTATAACCTTCATTTTGTAATGATTTAATTGCTTTCCAAATTGCATTTCTACTTACTGAAAGTTCTTTGGCAAGATCAGCACCAGATATATAGTTCCCCTTATTATTTTCAAGTACACTTAAAGTCTTATCTTTTACACTCATGTTTTCACCTATTTCATTTTCAGTATTGTTATCTTATTAGTATATTATAACATAAATATTGTCACCTAAAAATATAAAAAAGTTGACTATTATGAAAATAAAAAGTATTATATAGAATATGTTAGATTACTTTACAGAAGATTTTGCAAAATCATTTACTAAAGTAAGTAAAGAAAGAAACAAAGAGGTAAACAATATATTATGTTTCAAATATGAATTCATAGAAACAACAGAGATTGGGGGATTAATATGAAAATAAAAGAATTAACAAAAATGTCAATTTGTATAGCAATAATTTGTATATCTGCATATATATCTTTTCCACTACCATTCACGCCTACAATGATAACTGCACAAACAATTGCAATTAATTTAGTAGCATTAATACTTACACCTAAGCAATCATTTTTAGTTGTTTTATTATATATATTTTTAGGAGCCTTTGGATTGCCTATTTTTTCAGGAGGAACAAGTGGATTTGGAAGATTATTTGGACCAACAGGTGGATTTATATTAGGATTTTTAGTTATAGCTCCATTAATGAGCTACTTAAAAGGTAAGAATAATAACTTTAAAAGATATCTATTAGTAACAGTATTTATTGGAATGATTGTACTATATTGTTTTGGAGCAATATATATGAGCATAATACAAAAAATTAGTATTATGTCTGCATTGTCGTTAACTGTATTTCCATTTATAGTTGGAGATATATTTAAGTGTATTTTAAGTTCGTATCTTGCAGTAAAACTAAATAAAGCCTTAAATTAATACATATTAATAAAGCCAATGAGATAAGTTTAAAGTTATCTTATTGGCTTTTGCTATATCAAATTCTTTGTTAAAAAATTATAAAATGTTATTATTCTTAGGTGTGTACGTTCGATATTTATAGTTCACTACTATAAACATTAATTATATGTGTTAAATTAGAGATTTGATATTATTAAGAACTAAATGTTCTTTGAAAATTGAATAATACGGTGTTGTAGATGATAATATAATTTATTTTGTTATTCAATTATATATAAATAATGAATATATTATTTATATATAATTATTT
>NZ_JADNAT010000049.1 GCF_015550425.1 Clostridium sp. 1001275B_160808_H3
TTTTTATTGGTCAAGCCCTCGACCTATTAGTATCAGTCAGCTAAATATGTTACCACACTTACACCTCTGACCTATCAACCTTGTGTTCTTCAAGGGGTCTTACTAGCTTATGCTATGGGAAATCTCATCTTGAGGGGGGCTTCACGCTTAGATGCTTTCAGCGTTTATCCCTTCCCGACTTAGCTACCCAGCTATGCTCCTGGCGGAACAACTGGTGCACCAGAGGTCAGTCCATCCCGGTCCTCTCGTACTAAGGACAGCTCCTCTCAAATTTCCTACGCCCGCGACGGATAGGGACCGAACTGTCTCACGACGTTCTGAACCCAGCTCGCGTGCCGCTTTAATGGGCGAACAGCCCAACCCTTGGGACCTACTACAGCCCCAGGATGCGACGAGCCGACATCGAGGTGCCAAACCTCCCCGTCGATGTGGACTCTTGGGGGAGATCAGCCTGTTATCCCCGAGGTAGCTTTTATCCGTTGAGCGATGGCCCTCCCACGAGGTACCACCGGATCACTAAGCCCGACTTTCGTCCCTGCTCCACTTGTGGGTGTCGCAGTCAGGCTCCCTTCTGCCTTTGCACTCTTCGAACGATTTCCGACCGTTCTGAGGGAACCTTTGGGCGCCTCCGTTACTTTTTAGGAGGCGACCGCCCCAGTCAAACTGCCCACCTAACAATGTCCCGTCACCAGATTCATGGCGTCCGGTTAGAATCCCAATACTGTCAGGGTGGTATCCCAAGGGTGACTCCACTAAGGCTGACGCCCTAGCTTCTCAGTCTCCCACCTATCCTGTACAGACAATATCGAAACTCAATGCTAAGCTACAGTAAAGCTCTACGGGGTCTTTCCGTCCAATCGCGGGTAGCGAGCATCTTCACTCGCACTACAACTTCGCCGGATTTGCAGTTGAGACAGTGCCCAAGTCATTACGCCATTCGTGCGGGTCAGAACTTACCTGACAAGGAATTTCGCTACCTTAGGACCGTTATAGTTACGGCCGCCGTTTACTGGGGCTTAAGTTCACACCTTCGCTTGCGCTAAGTGTTCCCCTTAACCTTCCAGCACCGGGCAGGCGTCAGCCCCTATACATCAGCTTACGCTTTAGCAGAGACCTGTGTTTTTGCTAAACAGTTGCTTGGGCCTATTCTCTGCGGCCTGCTCTCACAGGCACCCCTTCTCGCGAACTTACGGGGTCAATTTGCCTAGTTCCTTAACTGCAATTCTTCCGATGGCCTTAGGATTCTCTCCTCATCTACCTGTGTCGGTTTGCGGTACGGGCACTACTTCTCTCTCTAGATGCTTTTCTTGGAAGCATGGAATCAGATACTTCGGTCTAAATGACCTTCCCCATCACACCTCAGAATTGTTAAAGCGGATTTGCCTACTTTAACTCCCTAAATGCTTAGACTAGCATTTCCAATCGCTAGCACATCCTATCCTTCTCCGTCACACCATCGATAATAACGATAATAGTGGTATTGGAATATCAACCAATTGTCCATCACCTACGCCTTTCGGCCTCGGCTTAGGTCCCGACTAACCCTGGGCGGACGAGCCTTCCCCAGGAAACCTTAGATTTTCGGCCTGTAAGATTCTCACTTACATCTCGCTACTAATGCCAACATTCTCACTCGTAATCAGTCCACCGCTCCTTACGGTACGACTTCAGCCCGATTACGACGCTCCTCTACCGCTCAAGTAAACTTGAGCCCGTAGCTTCGGTGGTAAGTTTGAGCCCCGGACATTTTCGGCGCAGGATCTCTCGACTAGTGAGCTATTACGCACTCTTTAAATGAGTGGCTGCTTCTAAGCCAACATCCTAGTTGTCTTAGAAATCCCACATCCTTTACCACTTAACTTACACTTTGGGACCTTAGCTGACGATCTGGGCTTTTTCCCTTTTGACCACGGATCTTATCATTCGTAGTCTGACTGCCGGACTCATAGTATATGGCATTCGGAGTTTGATAAGGTTCGGTAAGCGATATGCCCCCTAGCCCATTCAGTGCTCTACCTCCATTACTCATATCCGACGCTAGCCCTAAAGCTATTTCGAGGAGAACCAGCTATCTCCGAGTTCGATTGGAATTTCTCCGCTATCCACAGCTCATCCCATGCTTTTTCAACAGCAACGTGGTTCGGTCCTCCACGGGGTTTTACCCCCGCTTCAACCTGGCCATGGATAGGTCACCCGGTTTCGGGTCTACGGCATGCAACTAGTCGCCCTATTAAGACTCGGTTTCCCTTAGGCTCCGTACCTTAAGTACTTAACCTTGCTACATACCGTAACTCGTTGGCTCGTTCTACAAAAAGCACGTCATCACCCTCATAAGGGGCTTTGACCGGTTGTAGGCACACGGTTTCAGGTTCTATTTCACTCCCCTCCCGGGGTTCTTTTCACCTTTCCCTCACGGTACTGCTTCACTATCGGTCATCAGGTAGTATTTAGCCTTGGGAGGTGGTCCTCCCTGCTTCCCACAAGGTTTCACGTGTCTCGTGGTACTCTGGATCAGAACTCTAAACCTCTTCGTTTCACCTACGTGGCTATTACACTCTACGGCACAACTTTCCAGTTGTCTTCGGTTACAAATTAGTTTATTTAATGTTCTGTCCGCAACCCCAGAGATAAATCTCTGGTTTGGGCTCTTTCCCTTTCGCTCGCCGCTACTAAGAAAATCGATTTTTCTTTCTCTTCCTCTAGGTACTTAGATGTTTCAGTTCCCTAGGTTTACCTTCCTGCAGCTATTTATTCACTACAGGATACATGGGGTTTCCCATGTGAGTTCCCTCATTCGGAAATCTTCGGATCACTGGCTATGTGCGCCTACCCGAAGCTTATCGCAGCTTATCACGTCCTTCATCGGCTCCTGATGCCAAGGCATTCACCATGCGCCCTTTGTAGCTTGACCT
>NZ_JADNAT010000004.1 GCF_015550425.1 Clostridium sp. 1001275B_160808_H3
GAAATGTGTAAAGATGAAGCTAGACACGGACAAGCATTCAAGGGATTATTAGACAGATATTTCGGACAAAACTAATTATAAATAAAAAAGGAGCTGTATCAAAATAAATTTTGATATTAGCCAATAAAAATGGAAGTTCTAATTAGAGCTTCCATTTTTGTGCATATATAAATAATATATAAAAATTTCTATTTAAATTTAAAAATGTATTCAAGTAAGTAAAATAAATGGTTTAAAAGGGGCTCGCGTTTCGCGAGGTCCTTTGCAAAAATAAGAGATTAACTTTTTTGAAAAATAAAGATTACTTGAAATTGAATAAATTTTATATTAAATAGATTTCTGAGCCTGAGTCTTTTTATCATTTAATTATATTTAAACTTTTTGTTTCTTGAGCTTTTTTATCAATAAATATATTATAACTTAATCCTAATAAAATTAATAATCCACCGAGTATTTTACCTATAGAGATAATATTACTAGAAAAGTAATCTATAATAATACCAATAGATAGCTGACCTATAAAAACTAAAAGTGATAGAGAAAAAGATGATACTTTAGGTGTAATATAATTAAATAGTAAAACTACTAAAATACCAATTGTTCCTCCTAGGTATGCATAAAATGGAATAGATAATTCATTCAAATTGTTGATATTAATATAGTCTTTAGTAAGAAAGAAAAATATTAATGATGTTAAGAAACCTGTTAAATAATTAAAAAAGGTTCCTTGGAAAGTTCCTATTTCTTCAGCTAACTTAAAATTAACAATTCTTGATAAAACAACAGAGACTCCAGATAAAATTGCAAGTAAAATATATAACATAAAACCCTCCTAAAAAAATGTCATAATAATTATTCCAGATGTTATAATTAAAAATCCAAATATTTTTTTATTTTCAAATCTTACTTTTTTCATTCCCATTAAACCATAACTATCTATTATAAAAGAAGATACAACTTGTCCAAGAAGAGCTAATGATATAGTCAAAGAAGCCCCTAATTCCTTAAAACTTATATTATTAAAAATTACTGTAAAAACTCCAATTACTCCAGCGCTATATAATATAATAGGAAGTTTTTTCTTAAAGGATATTTTATATTTCTTTAGCAATAGAATTACTAGTACTATAATAAATCCAGTTAGATGAATAATTAAAGAGGATGAATAATTACCTATGGCTTGTGATAAAATGCCATTAAAGCTAACCATTATAGTAATTAATATTCCTGTAAATAAAGATAAAAAATTATACATATTAATTCTCCTTATGCTTTTTTTATAAATTTAACATAAAAAAATTATATTTTATTAGGACATATGTCATAATGAATATATAGTTTACAATAAAGATTTGATATTTAAATAAAATATTAAAAAAATAATATCTTATAAGCTAGGGAGAAAAAATGAAGAGGGTAACTGACATTAATTTAATAGAGAAATATATAAAATTAAATAATATTGAAAGTTTATTTAATGATGATATTAAGAATAATTCTGAAGTTTTATTTTTTAATAAGAGGGAATTAATTTTTAAAGAGGGGGAAGAAATAAGGTATCTAATGTTCTTTGTAGAAGGAAAGGCAAAAGTTTATACAACATTAAAGAATGGTAAACTATTGTTATTGGATTTTTATAAAGAGTTAGATACATTAGGGGATTTAGAGTTAATTACTAATGATTTATCAAGCTGTAATGTTGAAGCTATAGAGCCTTGTATTTGTATAGGCATTCCATTAAAAGTATTGAGAAATATTTATTATAATGATACAAATTTATTAAATTTCTTATGCAATTCATTAGGGAGAAAACTTAAAAGATCATCTAAAAATGCATCTATAAATTTAATGTATCCATTAGAAAGTAGGGTTGCAAGCTATATAATTTCTATAGGTACAGATAAAAATAGCAAATTTATTAAATTTGATGAAACTTTAACTGTAATATCTGAATTGTTAGGTACAAGTTATAGACATTTATCAAGAACATTAAATAGATTATGTAATAAAAATATTTTAAAAAAGGAAGAAGATTATTACATTGTTATAGATTATAAAAAGCTAGAAGAATTAGCAGCAGATATATATAGCTGATGAATAATTTTTTTTATTAAGAGATACTTTATAAAATTTGTATTTAAGCTGAAATAAAGGATTTATATATAATTAAATATATATTTTATAAACTTATATAAAGAATGAATCACATTCAGTATTTTGGTGATATGTTTTACTTAAATAAGCTTATTAATCATTTAAATATTATATTATTGTTAATTATGTTAATTATTAGTTGAAACATATATATTAGCAAATTTACATATGATATAATTAAATTATCATATCATAATTATTAAAAGCGAGGGAAAACACATGAAAATAAAAAAGTTATCAGCAATAGTAGCAGCAGTAGCTATAACAGCAAGCTTAGCAGGATGTACAGCAGGTGGAGCTAAATTACCAGAAGGGGATGTTAAAATAGTTAATCAACAAGTTCAAGGGGTTGTTGAACTATTATTAGAATCTGCAAATTATGGTGAAGATAAAAGTACAGTGGCATCAATGGTATTACCAAAGGATTCTCAATATGATGTGAGTTTATATGTGGAAAAATACAGTAATGGTGAGTTGAGTGAAACAAAAGAATTAACTAAATATACAACTGAAACTATAGAAAAAGACTCAATAGTACATATAATAATGAATACAGCAAAATCAAATGATGGAGAAGCTGACAAATCTATATATTCTATTGCAGAAGTAGATAAAGAAAATACAAAGGATGCTAAAAATCCAGAATATAAGATAACTAAAACTTATGGAGAAAGCATAGATTTTGATTCAAAGTCAGAAGTAAGTCAAATAGGCAAGAATTTAGATGAAGAAATTACATTAATTGGATTAGTAAAATTTAAAGATGATGATTCAGAAAAAGCGGCAATAAATTTAGATTCATATAAAGATGAAGTAGGTAAATATGCATCAGTTAATATAATCAAGGTTAAGGTTACTAAAAAGTAAATAGAAATAATTGATAATGTGCTGAGGCACGGTTAAAAGTATAAAATGGGATTAAAGACTATAAAAAGTAATTTTTAATTTAATATTTCAAATTGAAGGGCTGTCTATGACAGCCTTTTATTAATTAAAGGCTTTATTTTAAACTGATGGTGATTAATAAACATAAATAAAAGTAGACATCAAATTTTTCACTTTTTTCAAACTAAACGCAATAAAAACTAAAATCAATCGAAAAACTTACCCTTGTAAAAATTCTCATTTCCAAGTTTCTTTGCCGTCAGCCTGAACATAACGCAACCATCTGGACATACAATATCCTTGCTATATTTGCTATTGCCGCCGATGCTCTCTAAATCTTCGCCACTTCTGACAGCCTCCATAATTGGGAACATAATCATCATTACTTAGAGCAAATCCCTTGTCCATCTGTATTTACAGGAGAGCCATAGGTACAGAGATACATACTTATCTCCGACGTCCTCACCATTTCGGCAATACCGCTCTGTGTTGTCGCTAAGAAGAAATCTTGTTACCTAAATCTCAAATTTATATTCCTCATCATACCATTTTTTAATGATTACACTCCAAATTCCAATTTATCGAGTAGTTTAATATTCAACTAACTCATATAATTCAATTATATATCAAATAAAGAATAATTTTTATATATTTTAATGCGTACTATTCAATTTTCAAAGAACAAATTATATAAACTAATTATTGTTTCTGAATTGTAAACTAAAAAATACCGTATATTCTTTTTGAATAATACGGTATTTATATAAATTTGTTTTTATTTTGTTTTTATAATATAAGAATCCTAATTAACCTAGAATGATTTTATTTTTTTACTTCTGAATTTAATAATATTGCTATAACAAAAAATATAATACTTGGAATTAAAAATATTACGCCATGAATTATGTTATAAACAGATAATGGCGTTGAAGCGTAAGGACTAGCATTAGTATAGTAATCATAACGTAAATAAACTAAACCTCCCACAAAGCATACCAATAATATAGTCCCAATTATAAATGAAATCTTTGTTAGAATAGATTTCATTTTCTTACTATTCATTTATTTCACCTCTTTTTACTATTACAAAATAATTATGTTATATTTGGGCAAATATCCCGTAGCATTGAATTTTTTAAATCAAATTTTCCTGTAGTTTGAAATAGTTACAAATTATAAGTAAAGTTAATATGACTAAATCTTCATTTAATAATTTTAATAAGATATAAATAAATTGAATTTTAATAAATAGTGCCTGTCTATTCAACATCTTTAAATTCAAACGAAGGATATTTATATGTTGTATATGATATATAAAATCTGTATAATGATTATGAATTATAATAGATGGAGTGAAGAACATGAGATTAAGAAAAAAGCCATGGGCTAGACCAGAATTAGAAGCATGTAATTTTTTTATAACTAATCCAAGTGAAAATAAAGGAAAATGGAAACAATCATTTGTTAATGATAATCCTATATACTTAGAACTAGGATGTGGAAAGGGAACGTTTATAGCTGTTCATGGATCAGAAAATGAAGATATAAATTATATTGCTATTGATATCAAAGATGAAGTATTGGTATTAGCAAAAAGAAATATAGAAAAAGCATACGAAGATAAAAATAAAGAAATAAATAATTTGAAATTAATGGCTCAAGAAATTGCCTTAATTAATGATATTTTTAGTGAAGAAGATGTAGTAGATAGAATATACATAAACTTCTGTAATCCATGGCCAAAGGAAAGACATAAAAAAAGAAGACTTACTCATACAAGACAGTTAGAAAACTACAAAAACTTCTTAGCAGAAGATGGAGAAATATACTTTAAGACAGACGATGATGAGTTATTTGATGAGTCTATAGAATATTTTAAAGAGTCAGGGTTTAATATTGACTATATTACATATGATTTACATAAAAGTGGTTTTGTGGGTAATGTTAGAACAGAACATGAAAATATGTTTAGTGAACAAGGAATAAAGATTAAGTTTTTAATTGCAAGTAGATAGAAAATAATAAAAAGTTAAGTAAAAAGCCTCATTATGAGAGGCAGTGTAATTTATAGTTTAATTACACAACTTTTACTTAACTCTTTTTATTATAAAGTTTTTTAATTTCTTAGTTTACATATTAAATCAATGATATTTAAGAATATATCAACTTCTTTTATTGAGTTATATAATCCAAAGCTTGCTCTTACCATACCAGGCATTTTACAAGTTGAATCCACTAAATGTCTACTTGCTTCCAAATCCGTTAATCCTAATAATCTTTTTACATAAGGATGAGCACAGAAAGCACCTTGCCTTACAGCTATTGCTCTAAGATTTGCTAGTAATCTAGCTACCTCAGCATTATACATTCCATCTATATTAAAAACTACTATACCTAATCTATCCGATATATTTTCATTATCACCATAAGATATAACGCCATTAATACAGTTTAAACCATCAATTGTTCTTTTTAATAGTGTTTTTTCGTTTTCTTCAATGGTATCAAATCCTATATTTTTTAATTCTTTCATTGCTTGAACTAATGCAATAGCACCAAAAAAATTAGGACTACCAGCTTCATCTTTTTCAGGAGGTGGTAATAAAACTTCGGAGTTATCTAACACAGCTTCTACAGTTCCTCCACCTTTAAAATCGGGATATAGTCTTTCAAAGTCTTCTTTTAGTCCAACAATAGCACCACTTCCAAATGGAGCATACATTTTATGAGCAGAAAAAACTAAAAAATCTATTGAATCAGCAGTTATATCAATTTTTTTATGAGCCACTATTTGAGCACCATCTACTATTAGCTTGGCGTTATAGTTATGAACAAGTTCAGAAATATAAGATAAATCATTCATATATCCTGTTACATTTGAAGCAGCAGTAATTGTAACATATTTAACTAATCCACTATATTTGTCTAGTAAGTATTGTAACTCATCTAGCTTTAGTCTGCCATTTTCATCTACTTCAATATATTTTAAATCACATTTTCCTCTCCAAGGGAGGTCATTAGAATGATGTTCCATTCTTGTAGTGATAATTATATCATTCTTATTTTCTATTAATATATTAGATAGTCTATTAATTCCCTCAGTAGTGTTATTTACAAATATAACAGTATATCTATCCTTTGAAGCATTAAAAAAATCCAATATATAATCCCTACAGTCACAATATTGTTTTGTTGAGTATTCTGACTTTTGTCCAAGGCCACGACCAATTGATCCATATAATTCACATGCTTCTGTTATTTTATTTATAACACTATTAAAAACTGGTGTTGTTGCAGCGTTATCAAAATTTATTGGTATTATTTTATTATCATCTAATATAGGAACTCTTTTATTAAGACCTATAAATAAATCTCTTAAAGAATTATCTGTTGAATTACACATAGCATTACCTCCCATATATTCTATTCACTTACTTCATGTATTGTGCTATGAAAGTTAAAAGTGGGGAGTTCTAATGATATATGAGGGAACATATATAAATATATAACATATAAATATAATGAAATATTTTTTGGAGGAAATATATGTATTATAATGATTTAAATAGACAGCAAGAAGAGAATGAAGATGATGATTTAAAATTTATTCCTTTAAATATAAAAGAGCCTTTTTCAGAGAAGGATTCTAGCTGGTTTCCAATTGTAAACATGAATTCACCAAATATAAGCCATATGACTAATAATTTTATATTAGGATTTTCTAATCCGTCAGATGGTGAAATATTAGATGAAAACTTTTTAAAAACAATAGATTATGTACCAAACGTTAAATATGGTTATGCAGATGAAAATTACTTTAATACTTACGATGAAGGTAATTTGCCAAGTAATATGTCAGGTAGCATGCAAGGTAATATGCAAGGTGGCATGCTAGGTAGTATGACAGGTAACATGCAAGGTACCATGGCAGGAAATATGTCAGGGAATAACTATAATCAAGGCTTTTCTCAAGAAAGTGGATATTTGTCTAGTAATATGTTAACTAATACCAACACTAGTGGAATGAATAATCAAAGTGGTACTAGCTTTAGTAATAACTTTAATTTAGAATATCCGTCAGAAACTCAATCAGAAGCTTTATATTCATATAATAAGGAAAAAAACTGTAATGGTGCAACTTTAGGTTATGGTAATACATCGAATATTAATGCTGGGAATATGGGGATGAGTGATGGTACAGGAAATATGAATACTGGAGCTGCAGGAATAAATAACAACATGGGAAATATGAACACTGGAACTGCAGGAATGAATAGTGGAATGGGAAATATGAACACTGGAACTGCAGGAATGAATAGTGGAATGGGAAATATGAACACTGGAACTGCAGGAATGAATAGTGGAATGGGAAATATGAACACTGGAACTGCAGGAATGAATAGTGGAATGGGAAATATGAACACTGGAACTGCAGGAATGAATAGCGGAATGGGAAATATGAATACTGGAACTGCAGGAATGAATAGTGGAATGGGAAATATGAACACTGGAACTGCAGGAATGAATAGCGGAATGGGAAATATGAATACTGGAGCAGCAGGAATGAATAGTGGAATGGGAAATATGAACACTGGAACTGCAGGAATGAATAGCGGAATGGGAAATATGAATACTGGAACTGCAGGAATGAATAGTGGAATGGGAAATATGAACACTGGATTTACAGGAATGAATAGTGGCATAGGAAATATGAGTACTGGGGCTGCAGGAATGAATAATAACATGTGGAATATGAATGCTGGATTTACAGGAATGAATAACAACATGTGGAATATGAATAATGGAGTTTCAGGAGTAAATGATAATATAAATAATATATGGGATGATGATTATCAAGGAAGCATGGATGAAGGATATGTTCCATTTACTAATTACAATAATCTTAAATCAACTCCAAATATCCAATCCATGGAAGAAAATAATGAGAATATAAGCATGGGGGAAAATGCAAATAATTTATATACAGGTAGTGTAACTGGAGTAGCTACTAATACTTTACCAAATAGCATGGATATAAATTATAATGATTCTGAACCTAATTACACATTAACTAATATTCCCAATATGAATCCTTTAAATATGGGACCAAGTTATACCGTACCAGAAGGCTTTGATATAAATGATACTAGTAATCAAATAGAAACTTTAACTGCGACAAATCCTAAAATAGATAATTCATATAATTCATTTGAGAAGTTAAATGATTATATGAAGAATTATGAAAAAAGTGGAGTTATAAGAGAAGATAAGGAGATAGAAGAACCTCCTCATATGCGAATATTAAGAGATTTAGATTTGGGAAGTGAATATGAAAGCATATATAGAGATGATAAGAGTAAAGAAATAGACAGTATATTTAAGAAAATAGAAGAAAATCATGGAGCTATAATATCAACTTTAAAGGCGTATAGAGTTCCACACCCAATAATAAGCTTATTAGTTAAAAAGATAATAAAAATAACTTTAGAGCATTCTAATAAAGAGTGAGGTGAAAAATATGTTATTCCGTCAGAACTTACCTAACTTACAAAGTAAAATAAGATTTTTACATGCTATCCCTTTGGCACCTGCTGTAGATATTTATTTAGATGGAAATTTACTTGGAGAAAACATAGCTTTTTCGGATATATCATGCTATGAAAATATACCTCCAGGAAATCATGAGCTTCAGTTATATGTAACAGGAACGTATGATGATCCAATATTTACAAGAAATATTGATGTTTTACCTGATACGACTTTAACAGTTAATATAGTATCTAGCGGTAGTGCAATTAATATATTAGTTTTGAATGATGTTAATGTGAAAGGTAATATGACACTCACTTTTTTGAGGTTTATTAATTTATCACCTAATGCTCCTTTAATATCTTTATCATTGCCAAATGATATAAATTTATTTGGGAATGTCGAGTATTTGGAAACTACAGGATATTATCCTTTATCTCCAGCGATTTATGATTTTAAAGTTACTTTTTCAGCTATAGCTGGATTAGAAAAGTATATAAATGAGAAGACATTACGAAATGGAAGATATTACACAATATATATAATAGGTTTATTAAATAGGCACCCACAAATTGGATATCTTATGGTTGAAGACGGAAGAGATTAAAAAATGACTGTATCTTTCAAGATACAGTCATTTTTTAATGTACATAAATATGGCTTAATGGAATTATACATATTCCTAAAAAAATTGAAAATAAATAAGTTTTATGATATCCATATTGTCTAGAAGCAGGTATAAGCTCAGCAAAGGAAATATAAAGCATTATTCCCGAAACCATAGCAAATATTATAGCAAGTATTATTTCATTTATATAAGGCCTTAAAAATAAGAAAGCTAATAAAGCGCCAACTGGTTCAGCAAGTCCAGAAAAAAGTGTGTATTTAAATGCTTGATACTTACTTTTAGTAGAGTAATATATAGGCATGGCTACTGAAATACCTTCTGGAATGTTATGAAGTGCTATGGCTAAAGCTATAGATATACCAAGTGTAGTATTTTCATACCCAGAAACAAAAGTAGCGATGCCTTCTGGAAAGTTATGTATCATTAAAGCTATCATTGATACAAATCCAACTCTATATAGTTTTCCTGATGGAGCTGAAGGGTTCACTTTAGGTTCATCAGGAATAAACTTATCTATTAGTAATGCTACAAATGCACCTGCTAACAAAAATAAAAGTGATAAAAGGACTCCATTTAATTTGCCATTATACTTACTAAGGGTCTCTTCAGCAGAAATGAATAGATCAGTAAAGGATACTGTTATCATTACTCCAGCAGAAAAAGCTAGTGCAAATGTAATTAGCTTTTTATTTTGAGACTTAGAAAAAAACACAATAAAAGCCCCAATTACTGTAGATAGACCTGCCATTAAAGAAAGTAATAAGGGAATAAAAGATTGATTGTTTAACATAAAAGTACCTCACAAAGTTATTAGTATTTTGAATTATGTTTTCAATAAATAATCTATATTATCAAAACTATTAAATACTTGTAGTTTAGTTAAATGTTAAATATTTATTGTAACAAATATATTAATAAATATATTAGAAAAGAAAATATACTATGCAATTTATAGAAAATTTTATAATATAATTTATGTAATTGTATTATTAGGAAGGAAATGTAATATATAATGTATAGTTGATTTATAAATAATAATATTATTAAAGTGATATTACATAATACTAATCTAACTATATATAATTACGAAGCTAGTATTTTAAATTTTAGGAGAGGTAGTATGATAAATAATAAAATAGAAGAAAAGATAGCAATGATACCTATAATTTATAAGATTTTACATGAAAATATACAAAGTAGAAAAAATGATTTTGAAAATTTTAAATATGGGGAGAATATAAAACAGTATTATAGAACTTATAAAGGTGATAAAAATAAACCTATAATATTTTTCATTCATGGAGGTGGATGGTGGCATGGAAGCCCTAAGACATCTAGTTGCATTGGAAAGTTTTTTAATGATTTAGGATATAATGTAGTTCTTCCAGCTTATAGGCTTGTACCTTTATATAAATATCCAACTCAAATAGATGATGTTTTTATGTCTTTAAAAGATTATTTATTAAAAGAAAATGATATTGAAAACAAGAAAATCATAGTTATAGGATTTTCAGCAGGTGGAGAGCTTGCAGCTAATATAGTTTTCAATGTAAATAAACAAAAGGAATTTGGTATAAATAGTGATATTTTTAAAGGGCTAATTACATTAGCTGGAGTATTAGATTTTGAAAAATGTAAATCTAAACACTCTATAACATTAATTGAAAATTATATTGGTAAGGATAATTCTTTTAAAGAAATGAATCCTATAAACTTGCTAAAAGAAAGCAATAATATTCCTACACTATGTTTACATGGTAATAAGGATCCATTAATCAACTTAGAAAATTCTATTAGCTTTGTTGATAAGGTAAATAGTCTAAATGGGAATGCTAAATTAAAAATTTTAGATAAAAAGCATCATTCGGATATAATATCTCTAGTAATAAACAAAGGAGAAAAAGAATCTAAAATAATTTTAGATTTTATAGAAGATATATGGAGAAGTTAAAAACAAGAAATTATTTATTAGATAATCTGAAAGTTATATTAATATTCTTTGTAGTGTTTGGGCATGTAATTGAATATTATATAAAGGATAATAGTACCCTTAGAACTATATATATTTTCATATATATTTTTCATATGCCTCTTTTCATATTTATTTCAGGATACTTATCTAAGAATTTTTACAGAATGAAAAGAAAGGCAATTAGAAATTTATTAATACCATATATAATATTTAATATGATTTGGTATACTGCTGTATATATAGGTACAAAAAGAGCGATGTTTTCTGTACTTTATCCTGGGTGGACTTTATGGTATTTATTAAGTTTGTTTTTTTGGAGAATGACATTAAAATATTTAATAAAATTTAAACATATTTTATTAGTTAGTTTTATAATAGGTGTTTTAGTTGGATTAATACCTAGCATAGGAAGTACTTTATCAATTTCTAGAACTATTGTGTTTTTACCATTTTTCTTACTTGGATACTATACGAAGGAAGAGAATTTAGAAAAAGTTAAATCTTTAAAAAGAGAATATGCTCTTACGGGAATACTAGCATTTTTATTAGTGGCTATGTATATAGTTAAAAATAATTTATTTGATTATAAATTTTTATACAATTCATATTCATATGATGCTTTGGGAGTTTCATTACTGGAGGGGATTGTCTTTAGGATTTTCCTTTATTTTGGAGCAATAATATTTAGTGTTTGTGTAATAAATTTAGTTCCAAGTAAAGAACAATTCTACTCTAGAATAGGAAAAGCAACTATGAATATATATGTTTTTCATATTTATTTAGTTATGCTAGTATATTTCTTTATACCTAGATGGAATATTAGCATGTTACAGAATGTTTTAATTTTAGTAAGTCCTTTTATTATAATTTTCCTTTTATCCAGAAAAAAGATTAATAGCGTGTATGATGGAATATTTTATCCGGTTAATATAAGTATAGATACTGGGAAAAAATCTATTAAAAAATATAAATATATGAATAAGAAAACTCATTAATTTATTTAATGAGTTTTTTATTTGCGAAAAAAATATTTACAAATAGATATATTAATAATATACTGGTGTATATACACTAGTGTTTAAGGGGGATTTTATATGGAAAGTAGAGAAAAAATTAGAAAAATGGTTTTTGCAGCTGTGTTGACTGCAATTGCAATTATAATTCCAACTCAATTTGGCTTTTTAAAAATAGTAGTAGGACCTTTTACAGCAACTATAGCATCACATGTACCTATGTTTTTAGCAATGTTGATATCACCAGCTGTAGCAATATTTGTTGGAGTAGGATCTGCACTTGGATTTTTTATAACAACTCCATTAGTAGTTGCAGCAAGAGCATCTATGCATATAATAGTTGGATTTGTAGGTGCGTTAATAATAAATAAGGATAGGAACTTTAAGAAAGCAATTGCTATAACAGCACCTATTCATGGTATTTTAGAAGGGCTTATAGTTATACCATTTGGTTTTTCAGTTTATCAATTTATAGTAGTAGTAGCAATAGGTACTATTCTTCATCATTTTGTTGATGGAGCAATATCATATGCATTAGTAAAATCATTAGCTAAAGCAAGAAGAAAAAATATATATGATGTATTTTCAAGTGAAGCTGCTTAAAATACTTAATATTATTACTTATAAAAAGTCTGTTGAAGTATTAACAGACTTTTTATTATGAAAAATTATAATTAATTTAAATTCACATTATTGTTAAGTTTATATTTTTTTATTTTATATAAAGTGATATAATTTAAAATTAATGGAAATAGTTACGATATAATTATATAGTTTGGAGGAATTAACATGGAAAGTACATCACTTATTCTAGAAGGTGGAGGAATGAGAGGAGTTTATACTGCAGGTGTGCTAGACTTACTATTAGATAAAGATATAGATATAAAATATTGTATAGGAGTATCAGCTGGAGCTTGCAATTGTGTTTCATATATTTCAAAACAGCATAAAAGAAATTATAGGGTAAATATAAATTACATAAATGATAAGAGATATTTAAGTTTCAGTAATTTAATTAAAACTGGTTCAGCTTTTGGAATGGATATGCTTTTTAATATTATACCAAATGAATTAGAGCCTTTCGATCATAAAGGGTTTGAAAGTTCAGGAGCACAATTTATTGTTGGAGCAACAAATTGTGAAACTGGCAAAGCAGAATTTTATAATATTAAAGATTTTAATGATGGATATGGATATGGGGCATTAAAAGCTTCTATTTCGTTACCATTAGTTGCAAAGATAGTTGATTTTGACAATAAAAAATTAATGGATGGTGGAATAGCTGCACCAATACCAATACAAAAAGCTATAGATGATGGAATAGAAAAGCATATTGTAGTTTTAACTCAACATAAGGGTTATAGAAAGAGTAAAACAAAAATAATGCCTATAATAAAAAGAAAGTATAAAAAACATCAAGGTCTTATTAATGCTATGGAAAATAGATATAAAATATATAATGAAACATTAGATCAATTAGATAGATTAGAAGAAGAGGGAAAGTGTTTTGTTATAAGGCCAAGTAGCCCATTAGATGTTAGTAGATTTGAAAGAGATAAAAATAAATTAGAATCTATTTATAATAAGGGATATGAGGATGCAAAGGCTATATCAGAGGATTTAATAAAATTTATTAATAAATAGTTTTATAAGTAGATAAAAAGGGAAGTGATTTTGGAAAAAAATTACTTCCTTTTTTTTTGTATACTTACTTAATTTAAATACTATCAATTTCTTATATATTTAGTTAAATGTAATATCATTATTATAACTTATGTAATATAAAATTATTTTGCTATGATATAATTATCATATATTAAGTAAAATATTTTGAGGTGATTTTATGAAGATTTTTCATATGGGTGATTGGCATATAGGAAAGCTTGTCAATGGATTTTATATGACAGAAGATCAAGAATTTATAATAGAGCAAATTTATGAGGCAATTGAAAAAGAAAAACCAGATGTTGTTTTAATTGCAGGTGATTTATATGATAGATCAGTTCCACCGGTTCATGCTGTTGAATTATTAAATAAAACCATGAAAAAAATAGTTAAGGATTTAAATACTAAGGTAATAGCTTTAGCAGGAAATCATGACAGTAATGAAAGAGTGGAATTTGCAAGCTCATTATTAAGTGATAGTGGGTTATACATAGTTGGAAACTTAAAAAGAAAAATAGATAGAATAGTTTTGGAAGATGAATATGGAAAAATCAATTTTTACCCAATACCATATGCAGATGTACCAGTTGTTAGGGATTTATTTGAAGATGAAAATATAAAAACACATGATTTAGCTATGCAAAAAATAATTTCTGAAGCATTAAGTGATTTTAATGAAGATGAAAGAAATATTGCTATAGCTCATGGTTATGTAACTCAAATGAAGGAAGATAACTTTGAAGTTTTAGAAGAGAGTGATTCAGAAAAGCCTCTTTCTATAGGTGGAACTGAATATATTAATTCAAAGCACTTTGAAAGATTTAATTATACAGCTCTTGGACATTTACATGGTCCTCAAAAGGTTGGAAGTGATAGAATAAGATATTCAGGTTCACTTATGAAATATTCATTTTCAGAAGTAAAGCAAAAAAAAGGGATCACCATTGTAGATATAGATGAAAATGGAGATGTAGATATAAAAATTTATGATTTAAAGCCAAGAAGAGATTTTAGAATTAAGACTGGAACATTAGATGAAATCATTAAAGGCTTTGATAATTCATCAGAGAATTATGAGGATTACATAAAAGTAATATTAAAAGATAAAGGTGAGCTTTTAGATCCAATGGCAAAGCTTAGAAGTATATATCCAAATGTTATGGAACTTACCAGAGAAGAAAGAGTTTCAAGAAATAGTAGTAGAAATGTAGCAACTAATATAAAAGAAAAATCTAAAATAACTTTATTTAAAAATTTTTATGAAGATATAATGGATGAAGTTTGTAGCGAAGATGAAATGATAATCATGGAAAAAATAATAGAAGGCGCAGAGAAGGGGGGAGAGTAAGGTGAAGATAAGAAAGCTAATAATAACAGGTTTTGGACCATATGCTGAAAGACAAGAGTTAGATTTTGAAGCAAGTCTTGATGGGAAAAATATGTTTGTTATAACAGGAAATACAGGTGCTGGAAAAACTACAATTTTTGATGCTATAAACTTTGCTTTATATGGAGAAGCAAGTGGTAGTGAAAGAGAGGGTAAAAATTTAAGAAGTGACTTTGCTGATAAATCAACTCCAACTGAAGTAGAGCTTTGGTTTTCACTTAGAAATAAAGATTATTATATAAAGAGGTCACCACAATATTTTAGAGCTAAGCAAAGAGGTGATGGATTTACAGAAAGTAAGCCTTCTGCTGAAATAAAAATAGGAGATAAAACAGTATCAGGACCAAAAGAAGTTACTAGATTAGTTGAAGAAATACTAGGAATTACATGCGAACAATTTAAACAACTTGTTATGATTCCACAAGGTGAATTTAAGAAGTTATTAAATTCAGATAGTGACAAGAAAGAAGAAATTTTTAGAAAGATTTTTGGAACTAAGGTTTTTTCAGATATACAACAAAATATAAAATCAGAAGCAAATAATCTTAAAAAGTCTATAGAGCAAATACAAAGAGATAGAGAAAATAGAATTAAGGCATTTTCATGTAAAGAAGATGACGAAGAGTTAAGAAGAAATATAAATGCTAAGGACTTAAATATAGAATTAATACTTTCAAAATTTAAAGATGCTATAGATAAAGATGAAGTAGAAGAAGATATAATAAAGGAAAATCTTAAAGAAATTAATATAGAAATTAATAATATATCAAAAGAATTAGTTTTAGCCAATGATATAAATAAGAAGATAGATAATCTAGAAAAATATAAATGCGATTTAGAGAAATTAAATTTATTAAAGCATGAATATGAAGTCAAAAATGTGAAATTAGAAAGTGGAAAAAAAGCTGTAACAGCTTTAGGCTTTGAAGACAAATATAAGGAGAAGAAATTATCCTTATTAAAGGCAGAAGAAAGTTTAAGAAAAAGTATAGAAAATTTAGAGAAATATAAAAAAGAATTTGAAGATGCAGAAAGAAAACTAAAAATAGAAAATGAAAAAGAAGATATAAAAAACAATTTAAGAAAACAGCTTGATGAAATAGAGAAATTAAAAGAAAAGGCATCAAATTATCAAAGCAATAAAGAAAAGCTTGATAAGATAAATAAAGAATCTCAATATATTCTTGAAAGAATAAAGCAAATAGACTTAGATAGGAATAATAAGAACGACTTAATAAAATTATTATCAGAAGAACTAGAAAATATAAATAAGTTAAAAGATGAAAAGAGTAGCTTAGATATAGAAGAAATAAATTATATATCTAAGCAAGAAAAACTTAATAAGCTTTTAGGTGCTTTAGAAAAATGTAAGTTAGAAAGTCAAAGACATGTAAAAGGAACAGCATTTTATGAAAGTGCAGATAAAGAATATAATGAAAAGAAAAATAATTATGAAAAGCTAGAAGATGCCTTTAGAAGAAATCAAGCAGGAATATTAGCTAAAGACTTAATAGAAGGAGAAAATTGCCCAGTTTGTGGTTCTACTCATCATCCAAAGCTTGCAGTTATAGAAGCTGAAAGTATAAATGAAGTAACAGTAAAAGAAGCTAAAGCATTAGCTGACAAGTTTTATGAAAAAAGAGAATCTTATTATAGAGAATTAACTAAGATACAAGCAGAGATAAATTCACTTAAAGAAGAAACGATAAAACCTATAATTATAGAAATATTTAATAAAGAAAATTTCAAATATGATATTGAAGGGTCTATAGAAAAGACCAATTTTGAACTAAAAAATAATTGTAGCAATTTAGATAAAATAACTAATAGGAAAAAAGAAATTGAAAAAGTAGTGTCTTTAGAATCAAGTAAATTAAAGCAAAAGCAAGAAATAGAAAAATATACTGAACAGTTACGAGTTGAGCTAGAAAATAAAAATAAAGAACTATTAGCAAAAGAGGGAGAATTAAAAACACAAGAAGCAAATTTACAAAATATAGTTAGTGAATTTAAAGGAACTATAAGAAGCCTTAAAGAGTTAGAAGAGGAACAATTAAAAGTAAATAGTACTCTTGAAAAGCTAAAAGAGGATTATATAAAAGCAGAAAAAGACTTTAATAATATAAAAACTATTTATGATAAAGAAAATGGTAATAGAAGTTCCTTGGAGAAAGTTACTGAAAATGCAAAGTCAGAGCTTGATGATGCTTTGAATATGTTTAAAGAAAAGGTTCTAGAATTAGGATTTGAAAATTACAATGACTATTCTTCAAGTAGAATGACAGAGGTGGAAATTAATGCATTAGAAAGAGATATAAATAAGTTTAATATGGATATATCTAATGCACAAAAGGTCTATAATTTATCTTTAGAAGAGTGTAAGGACTTAAATAAAGTCGATATAAGAAATATAGAAGAAGCTTTAGAAGCTAAGAATAATGAAAAGATTAATTTAGAAAAAACTGAAAAGGAAATTTACTTAAGAATAAGCCAAAATAAAAGAATCATTGGAGAATGTATTAATTACAGTAAATTAATAGAGGCAGATGAAGAAAAATATAAGACTGTAGGTAAGCTTGCAAAAGTGATAAATGGAGATAATCCAAGAAAAATAAGTTTTGAAAGATATGTTTTAGCAGCATATTTTGAAGATATAATTGAAGCTGCTAATATTAGATTTGCCCAAATGACTTGCAATAGATTTGAGCTTTTAAGAAAAGAAGAATTAGGAGATAAGAGAAAAGGGCAAGGATTAGATTTAGAAGTGTTTGATAACTATACAGGTAAATCTAGAGATGTAAAGACTTTATCAGGAGGAGAATCTTTTAAAGCATCATTATCTATGGCATTAGGCCTTGCAGATGTGGTTCAAAGTTATTCAGGTGGAATACAATTAGATACTATGTTTATAGATGAAGGCTTCGGAACCCTAGATCCAGAATCCCTTGATTCAGCCATCGAATGCTTAATAGACCTACAAGACGATGGAAGAATAGTTGGAGTAATTTCCCACGTTCAAGAACTAAAAGATAGAATAGAAACTAAACTAGAAGTAAGCTCAACAAATAAGGGAAGTAAAGCTGTCTTCAAAGTTTAGACATAAGTTAATAAGGTGAGTTAGTTGTTTAATAAAGCACTCTATAAATAGGAATTTGTCATTGAGATTGAAGGAATAATTTAATATAATAATGGCAAGAACTTAAACAAAAGATAAAATGAGAGAAGTGTAAAGGGCGGTATAATGGCAAAAAGATTAAAAGATTTAAATTTAGAAGATGATTTTTTGTTTGCGAAAGTAATGAGTGATAAGGAAATTTGTAAAGAGTTTCTAGAGAAACTTTTAGAGATTAAAATTGAAAAGATAGAAATGCCAGAAAATCAAAAAACTATAGAATTACTTTTAGAAAGTAAAGGTATTAGATTAGATATATATGTAAAAGATGAAAATAATACTGTTTATAATGTAGAAATGCAACGTGGGAAACATAAAAATATTCCCAAAAGATTAAGATATTATCAAGGAAATATTGACTTAGACTTAATAAGTAAAGGTGAGGACTATATAAAACTTTCTAAAAGTTATATTATATTTATTTGTACTTTTGATTTATTTGGAGCAGGTAGGCATAAGTATACTTTTGAAACAGTATGTATTGAAGATAATACTATAAAATTAAAAGATGATACAAATAAGATAATATTAAATACTAAAGGGATTATGAAAGATCTAGATGATGAACTTATTGATTTTTTAGAGTATGTTGAACATTCAGATGATAAAACAGCTGAAAAAACTACAGGAACTTTAGTTAAAAATATTCATAAAAGAGTAATTGAAGTTAAAAATAATCCTAATGTGGAGGTGGAATTTATGACACTTTTAGAGCGTGATAGAGAAAAGTTAGAAGAAGGAAGAGAAGAAGGTTATGAAGAAAAGGCATTTGATGTTGCTAAAGAAATGCTTAAAGACAATGAACCTATTGAAAAAATAATGAAATATACAAAATTAAGTAAAGAAGAAATTCTTAAGATAAAAATTTGATAAGATTATATTATTGGAGACCTAGCGGTTTCCTTTTTTATTTCTAAAAATATAGTATATAATTATTGCATAAATTGGAAGTTAATGAGTAGTTTAAAAAGAGTAAGTTTAAAGGTATGGACGACTTGAAATGTGACATTAGGTCGTGTAAAATCTATATGTGACCATCAAATTAAAGAATTGTATTCGAAATTATACGAAAATCGAAAAGTTAATACATATCATTAAGTTTAATTCTCAGTCTATAAATTTGTTTTTCTATATTTGGTAGGAGATATTGATAAAAACTTCTTAAAGGTTTTAATAAAATATGACACATCGCCAAATCCAACTTCATAAGCAATTTCTGTTATAGATAAATTAGTATTAAATAAAAGTAATGTTGCTTTTTGAATTCTAAAATAATTAATGTATTGAGTACAAGTTTTTCCAGTTTGAGCTTTGAAGAATCTTAAGAAATGATATTCACTATATTGCGCTATATCTGCTAATTCTTTAATTGATATAGGGTTTTTATAATTGGTTTGAATATATTTAATAACTTCTTTTAATTTTTCAACTTTAATTAAATCACTATAGTTTTCGGAACTTACATTTAGCTTTACATAACCTTCTCTAAAAATAGTAGAAAAAATTAAAAATAAAGATCCTTTAATTTCTAGTTGAAATCCATGAAATTTAGTATTGTAGCTTTCTATTAAGTTATTAAAAGAATTAATTATTTTAGCATGTCCAACATTTGAAGATCTTATTATATTTGTAAAAAATAATTTGTTTTTCATTATAGGATTTACAAAGTTAATTTGAGAATAATCTAAAGTACACCCCTCTATTAAAGATAAATTAAATACAAGAGCTATATAAGATATTTTAGTATTTTCTTTACCTATCATATAATGAATAGCTCCACTAGGAATAATAATGAAATCTCCAGTAGTTACGCTAAATATTTTAAAATCTATACAAATTTCTGCTGAACCATCAAGTATGTATATAAACTCCATTTCATCATGCCAATGTGAATAGAAATCGGCTGAGTTTCTAAATTCTACATTATAGACTTCTAGAGGCAATTGAATATTTCCATGGTTAACTTGTTCTTTAAGTTGTAAATAACTTTTATTATCCATAATATCTCCTTTAAATAAAAAAAATAGCAGAATTGTTATAGCTATAAGCAGTTTTCAACGAGAAAAGTAATTCTAATAACAGTATAATACAAAAAGAAATAAATTTCATTATATTAACATCTTTATGATGGTGGAGGAGATTATGGAGGTTGAAGGAAGATTAAAGAGAGACTTAAAAAGTATAACTTGGCCATTATTTATAGAAAGCGCGCTTTTTTCTTTATTGGGTAGTGTTGATACAATAATGTTAGGAAGATATTCTGATAATGCTGTTGCAGCTGTAGGTGTATCTAATCAAATAATATGGATGCTAAATCTTATGTTTGGAATAATAACAGCTGGTACATCTATTTTAATTGCTCAATATTTAGGAGCAAAAAGTGAGCAAAAAACTATAATTCAGGTTGCAGGAATATCTATTGGTGTAAATACAATTATAGGGGTAATTATAAGTTTATTAATGTTTTTTTGTGGAACTGGAATGATGAAATTATTAAATAGCCCGCCAGAGTTAATAAATTTAGGAAATCAATATTTAAAGATAGTTGGTGGATTTATATTTATTCAAGCAATAACTATGACTTTTACAGCTATATTAAGGGCTCATAGTTTAACAAAGATATGTATGAATGCAACTATTATTATGAACATTGTAAACGTAATACTAAATTATATACTTATATTTGGGAAACTTGGATTTCCTAGTATGGGAGTTGCAGGAGCAGCTTTAGCAACTACTTTAAGTAAAGTTGTGGGATTGATAATTTTAGGAAAATCTACTTATGATTTACTTTTAAATAAGTTTAGGATATCTATGTTTATGCCATTTCCTAAAGATCATCTTATAAATATACTTAAGATTGGGGTTCCATCAGCTGCTGAGCAAATTTCATATAATTTATCTCAATTAGTTATAACGAGTTTTATAAATCTTATAGGGGTAAGTAGCATGGCTGCAAAAAGTTATGTTGGGACGATAGTTTGCTTTAGTTATATATTTGCATTAGCTGTAGGACAAGGCGGAAGTATATTAATAGGAAATTTAGTAGGAAATAAAGAAGATAACAAAGCTTATAAATTATGTATTTATACAATAAAAAAGGCAGTAATAGTATCAATAGTTATGAGTATTTTGATTGCTATTTCAGGCAAGGGTATTTTAGGATTCTTAACAAATAGCCAAGATATATTATCAATAGCAGTAATAGTATTTATAATAGAAATAGTATTAGAACCTGGAAGATGTATAAATATAGTAGGTATTAATGGATTAAGAGCAACAGGGGATGTTAGATTTCCAGTATACATAGGAATATTTTCAATGTGGACATTTGGAGTTGGACTAGCGTATTTACTTGGAATAAAATTAAATCTTGGTCTTGCAGGAGTATGGATAGCTTTTGCAGTAGATGAATGGTTCAGAGGGATATTAGTATTAATTAGATGGAAAACAGGAAAGTGGAAGGGAAAAGGATTTGTGAACAATTAACAATTGATAATTCATAATTGATAATTAAGGAATAAATTCTTTCGGGGTCAGAAGTAGAAGTTCTTTATTAAGTAAGCTTAGATAAATTAAATTATAAATTTTTTTAATTTTTAATTATTTTGTAACGAGTGTTACCGAATTGAATATAAAATCCTCATATAATGTAAACATAGAAGAAACAAATTAAGATTTAGATTATCAAGGGGGATTTTTTCGATGGAAAATAAGATGTTTTGTTTCCAATGTCAAGAAACAGCAGGATGTACTGGATGTACACAATTTGGAGTTTGTGGTAAATCACCAGATTTAGCAAGAATGCAAGATCTATTAGTATATACAACAAAAGGATTATCAGAAGTTACAACAAGATTAAGAAAAGAAGGAAAAGAAATTTCAGCTGAAATTAATCACTTTATAACATTAAACCTTTTTACAACTATAACTAATGCTAACTTTGACGATGAAATATTCTATGAAAGAGTTAAAAGAGTTTTAGAAATAAAAGAAGAATTATTAAATAAGTTATCAAACAAAGATGGTTTATCAGAAGCTGCATTATGGACAGCGACTACAAGAGAAGAATATGATGCAAAATCAAGAGAAGTTGGTGTATTAGCAACTAAGGATGAAGATATAAGAAGTTTAAGAGAACTTATAACTTATGGATTAAAGGGATTATCAGCTTACATGAAACATGCTAACGAATTAAGTTATGATAATGAAGAAGTAAGTGCATTTATGCAAGAAACTTTAGCTAAATTATTAAATGATAATTTAACAGTAGATGAATTAGTTGCTTTAACTTTAGAAACTGGTAAGGTTGGGGTAGACGGTATGGCTTTACTTGATAGTGCTAATACTGGAACTTATGGACACCCAGAAATGACAAAAGTTAATATAGGTGTTAGAAATAACCCAGCAATATTAGTTTCAGGTCATGATTTAAAAGACTTAGAACAATTATTAAAGCAAACAGAAGGTACAGGAGTAGACGTTTATACTCACTCAGAAATGTTACCAGCTCACTACTATCCAGCATTTAAGAAATATGGTCACTTTGTAGGAAACTATGGAAATGCATGGTGGAAGCAAAAAGAAGAATTTGAAAGCTTCAATGGACCAATACTAATGACAACTAACTGTATAGTACCACCAAAGGATAGCTATAAAGACAGAGTTTTCACAACTGGAGCAGCAGGATTCCCAGGATGTAAGCATATAGATGGTATAGATGGACAAGCTAAAGATTTCTCAGAAATGATTGAACTTGCAAAGAAATGTAAGGCTCCAACAGAAATAGAAAAAGGAGAAATAATTGGAGGATTTGCTCATAATCAAGTAATGCAACTTGCAGATAAAATTGTAGATGCTGTTAAGTCAGGAGCAATTAAGAAGTTCTTCGTAATGGCAGGATGCGATGGAAGAGCTAAGTCAAGAAATTACTACACAGATTTTGCAAAAGCTTTACCAAATGATACTGTTATATTAACAGCAGGTTGTGCAAAATATAAATACAATAAATTAGATTTAGGAGATATCGGTGGAATTCCAAGAGTTTTAGATGCAGGACAATGTAATGATTCATACTCATTAGCATTAATAGCATTAAAACTTAAAGAAGTATTTGAATTACAAGATATTAATGAATTACCAATAGCATTTAATATTGCATGGTATGAACAAAAAGCTGTAATAGTATTATTATCATTATTATATCTTGGAGTTAAGAATATCCACTTAGGACCAACATTACCAGCATTCCTATCACCAAATGTAGCTAAAGTACTTGTTGAAAACTTTGGTATCGGTGGAATCACTAATGTTGAAGATGATTTAAATATGTTCTTAGCATAATAAGAAGATTAAAAACTGATTATTAAAGTGAATTTTATTAATGACATCTAAAAATATTAAGAAGATGATTTCTGTACTTAGCAGAAGTCATCTTTTTTTTATTTGGGAAATTATGTTTATTAAAATTTATGATATTAATTTTTATAAGTAAGAGAAATATATAGTATGTAAAGATGATTTTTACTTAATTTTAAATCTGTAAATATGTATTTTTCATAGATAAAATAATCTAATATTTAAGATCATCAGAAGCAGGGCTTAGTTTAGAAATTAATATTTATTTTTTTGTTGAATGTTCATTAGCTTTACAATAAACTGTAACCTTAAAAGACAACACTAAATATTTTTTACAGATTTCTATTTTTAAGTAGCTTTGTCATTTCTTCGCCTGATTCTTGCATTCCTCTTAAAAACCATTCTTCAATCCATCCATAAATACCATTTGCAATAAAAGCAGCAGTGTAGGCACCAAAGTTTGGATACTCCGCCTTGGGTCCTAAAGCATCCATAATAATATCTTTAAGAAAATAGAAAATGCCTCTATCTCTTAGCAACAAATAAAAATCTTTATATTCTGTAATATAGGCAAATATATCCCCAAGAATATCATCATCGGTATGTTCACTATTTTTGGGGTACTTTTTATTCCATTCATTTAATGTCAAAGACATGTACTCTTTAATGATAGTGTCTTTATCGTCAAAGTTGCGATAAAAAGAAATACGACTGACTTGAGCAGCTGTAGTAATTTCACTTATAGAAATATCCTTCAGCTCTTTTTCTTTCAATAATTTAAGTAAAGCACTGGTAATCTGCTTTTTTACATAACTGGTTTTTTCAACATTATCCACGATGTTACATTTCTCCCTTCTTTGTATCATTTTTTAAAATCCATTGATTGAGCAAAAGTGAGATGTTACACTTGTTACATGTTGATGTTACACTTGTTACATTGAGATGTCAAGTAGAGTTAGGAGGAAAGTATTATGATATTTACAACAAAACGAGTAGTTATTCTTATTACTGTTATTCTTGTTGCTGCTGTATTAGGTAGATTGGCTGTAAGAGCTATTATGAATCTTATGTTAGGTGGCACAATGTTTGGAGGTAATTTACTATGAAAAATAAAATGAAGAAAGGAAAAAGAATGTTTATATTTATATGCATATTAGCATTTATTATTTCATTTGTTGGCTCAGCTATATTTAAAATAACCTATCAACCTAAGTGGGCTAAAAAATATTCTGTAGATTGGGATAACTCTATAGGTACAATTTATAAAGATATTTCTTACGGTGATAAAGAATCTAATAAATTTGATTTATATGTTCCAAAGGATAATTCAAAAGAAAATTATGGATTGATTGTCTATCTTCATGCAGGAGGTTTTACAACTGGAGATAAAAGTGGCGATGCAGCAATACTTGAATGGTTATGTTCTAAAGGATATGTAACTGCAGGTATAAATTATACACTTCGTACTGATGAAAATGGGGCTAGTGTTTATTCTCAATCTATGGAAATAAAAGAGGCTATGCCAGTTGTTGTAGAAGAAGCCAAAAAACTCGGGTATAATTTAAATGAAATGGTTATAAGTGGTGGCTCAGCAGGTGGAACACTTGCTATGTTATATGCTTATAGGGATGCTGAGGAATCTCCTATACCGGTTAAAATGATGTTTGAGATGGTTGGGCCATCAAGTTTCTTTGCTGAAGATTGGGATGTTTATGGACTAGATAAAAGCAATGAAGCAGCTGCGGGACTATTTGGAGTAATGCTTGGTAGTGAAATAGATAAAGATATTATTGGAACAGATAGACTTCAAGAAATAATTAAACCAATATCAGCTTATGCATGGGTAAATGAAAAATCAGTTCCATCTGTAATTGCTTATGGAAAATACGATAAAATATGTCCATTTAAAACTGCAAGACATCTAGTTAATGCATTAAAAGATAATAATGTAGATTATAAATATTTTGAAGCACAACATTCAGGACATGGACTTCAAAATGATTCTAAGCTATATGAAGAATTTATGGATACAGTTATTAGCTATTTAGATAAATATATGCCAGTAGAAAAATAAAAGTGAGGTAAAAATGCAAAAATTCTTAGAAATTATTGGAGTTATATTATTAATAATAATTGGAGGAGTGTTTATTTTATTAAAAGTAATAGAATACAGAGTGAATCATTACTATAATTATTTAGAAACTGAAAAAAATTTAGAAAAGAAGTATTCCGAGTTTGGAGAGTATGAAGTATCATTTAAATCCTTTGATGCTGATAGTGATGTATTTAAAAAATATGAAATATGGTATCCAACTGATTTAGAGAATAGTAATAAAAAATACCCATTAATTGTTGTTGCAAATGGTACTGGGATAACGGCATCAAAATATAAAGCCTTTTTCAAACATTTGGCATCTTGGGGATTTGTAGTAATTGGAAATGAAGATGAAAATTCAAGAAGTGGTGAATCTTCTTCAAAATCTTTAGACTATGTTTTAAAATTAAATCAAGATAAAAATAGTATTTTCTATAATAAAATAGATACTGATAATATTGGTATTGGTGGACACTCACAAGGTGGAGTTGGAACAATTAATGCTGTAAATAACTGGGGCAATGGTAAATTATATAAAGCAATGTATACAGCAAGTGCAACATCACCATTTTTTGGACAAGAAGGCCATCTTGGTACTGACTGGGCTTATGATGTAACAAAAATAAATATACCTTATTTCTTTATTGCAGGAACAGAATATTTTGATGCAGGAGAAGCAATAAGCATAGAAGAAACAACAGGTCAAGGAATATGCCCATTATATGCGATGAAGGATATTTATAGTAAATTAACTACTGAATATAAAGTTATGGGAAGATTAGTGAATGTAGACCACGGAGCGACATATCAAAAAGCAGATGGATATATGACAGCTTGGTTTATGTATTGGCTAAAAGATGATTTACAAGCTGGTGGTGTATTCTTTGAGGAGGATTCGGAGATACTTACAAACGCTAACTGGCAAGATGTTAAAATAAATAAGTAATACACAACTCTATAAAAAAGTAGAACTCAGTTTGTACCATTCTGCTTCTAAATATTAGTATATTGTAAATTAAAAATGTATAATATCAATATTAGTTTAAAGCAGAGACTTCGCAATAAACAATATTTGTAGTTTTTAGATGTACACTTTATATCATAGCTTTTTATTTTTTTTACCTATAATTTATGATAGTATTATAGTAATAAATTGTGAAGCAATTTATTAGTGAAGAGTTAATAGTAAAAAATTAAGGTTGTTTTGCTCTGATCTGCATGAAGGTTAAGGTAGCAACTAGTGATCCAACAATGATTGAATGGAGCCATTTGGCTCTATTTTTTGTTATTTTTAGAATAAGTATTTATTTGCTATTAAATTTCAAAAAAAAATATTTATTTTATATGGATAATTAGTAAAGTTTTTGAAACATTAATTAGTTTTTAAAAGTCTAATAAGTGAAAGCATCGATGCTAAGGAGGGAAATATGGATAATATTCTAAATTTAAAGGATAATGTAATTACCACATTTGATGAAAATATGCTTGTAAAAAAGGCTATTAATGGAGATAAAAATTCTTTTATTTGCATTTTAAAAAAATATAAAGTTTATTTATATAAAATTGCATATATGTATGTAAAAGATGATGAAAAGGCATTAGAAATACTGCAAGAGACAATAGTAAAAGGAGTTTTTAATATTCATAAGCTAAAAAATCCGAGTTACTTTAAAACGTGGATAACTAGAGTATTAATAAACGTAGCTATTGATATGAACAAAACAAATTCTAAAACGGACCAATTAGGAGAAGAGCATAATGTAATACAATATATCTCAGGTGTTTCAATAGAAGAAAAAATAGATTTATATAATGCAGTTGATTTGCTTAAAGATAATTATAAAACTGTAATAATAATGAAGTATTTTAATGATATGAAGATTAGGGATATTTCTGAGATAATGAGTCTTCCTGAAAATACAGTTAAAACATATCTTACTAGAGCAAAAGCTTCATTAAGGAAGATATTAAAGGAGGATTATTTAAATGAATAAAAGTGATTTTAATGATATAAAAATTCCTGAAAATATAGATGATTTTATAGAAGATTCATTCAATAATGCATATAAATTAAAAAATAAAAAAAGAACTAAGAGGATTTCAACTATAATAGCTGCTGGATTAATCTGTTTTATTATGTTAGGTGTCACCAGACCAACTATTGCAAGTGTAATACCACCACTTGAAAAAGTATTTGAGCAGTTGAATGATAGATTAATTAACGGGGGAAAAGGTGTTGATTATGCAACTGTAAATGAATCAATAAAGAATAACGGTGTTGAGGTAACGCTAACAGATGCTATATTTGATGGTAGATATTTATACGCATCATATATTGTGAAAAGTGATACTCCTTTTAAAACAGAAGAAATACCAATTAGTGAAAGACAGCTTTTATATCAAGGTAATGAAAAGTTAAGCTTCACCGATGAGAAACTTGATTCTTCAGGAATCTCTGGTCTTGAAGGTGTATTTACGGATGATAATACATTTGAAGGTGTAGAAAGATATGATTTAAGTTTATTAAAAGCTCCAATACCAGATGATTTTGAGTTTGAAATATTAATTAACTTATTTAGATGTTTTCCTAATGTTGGCGATGATAGAGCTGAATTAATGAGAGTAGGGGATTGGGGATTTAAAGCTAAAATAAATAGAGAAGAAAATTTATCTAAGAAGATTGAAATAAACTCTACTAATAGTGAGGGAATTGGCATTGGGGAGATTGTTGTGACTCCTTTTGAAGTAACTGTAACAACTTTACATCAAGACGGTACATCACATGGTTCATATGATGTAAGTGTCACTGATAAATATGGCAATAGCCTTAATCCAAAGGAAGGAAGATGGGGAGGAACATCATCTGATACTATATTTAATAAAATTAATTTAAAAGGTGATGAATTAATAATTAATATTTACAACAATTCTTCTAAAGATAAGTTACTATTTGAAAAGGAAGTTAATATAAAATGATTTTATTAATAGCAAAAATATAATTTATCTATTTAATAAAGAAGCATTAGAGATAAAGATTCCAAGTTTTCCATTAGATATTTATTAATAGTAAAAAATCAAGGCAATAATATTAAAAGTATTATTGCCTTATGTTATAATGAAGTATAGAAATAATATCAATTTATACTATTTGTTTGTAGAGGGGAAACAACGTGGATACTAAAAAGTTAATTAGGACTTTAGATGCAATAAGTTATGAAACTAAACTCGGAAAAAACTTAAAGAATACTCTTAGAAAAGTAGATAAAGAGATTTTAATGGAAGAACTTAATGACTATAGGTTGTTTTTAAAGAAAAGAAGAAGATTATTAGATGAATATACTTACAGAATAAAGTCATTACAATCTATAAATTTGAAGTATGATAGATATTATCCTACCAAAGAAATTGGAGCATGTTTCAATGATATATTAGGTATTAGAGTGATAGTTCTAGATTATGATATTAATTTGAATAATGAAAATATAAAACATGTAGATATGTCAAGTGGCAAGAAAAATGATGATGGATATAGAGGATATCATATTTACTATAAGAAGAGTAATTATCATTATCCAATTGAAGTACAGTTTTTTACCCAAAGAGATTATATCTTTAATATGTGGTTGCATAAATATGTTTATAAATATAAAGAAAATATGATAGGTATTAAATTAAAGGATTTATATGATAAAGGAATAATCCAAAATGAAGATGATTTTAAGGAGGAATTAGATAAATGTATTATATATTAGTTAAGAATTTTAATTCTGTAGGATCAATTGTATATGGATCAAATGATTCTAAAGAAGTTGATATGATAGATGATTTATTGAATTATAAATTGGATGGAAAAGAGAAACAGGTTGTATTATTATCTAACTTAGAGATGTGGAAAGAATACGAACCATTTAATATGACACATAGTGTTGGTGAATTTATTGATAAAGCAATGCTTAATTAATAAATTATAAGGCTATTATCAAGTTGATTTTTATAACTTGATAATAGCTATTTTTATTGAACTACTGACAAATAATTATACAGAAATTATATCTTTGAGCCTCAAAACGGGAGTCGATTAGTTTTACAATAGCTTTTTATTTTTTTTATGTATAATTTATGATAGTATAATATTAATAAATTACAAAGCAATTTAAATTGATAATGGACAATTGATAGTGGATAATTAAGGAGGTTTTGCACAGCAAAACTTAAATTAAATTGGTGCGCAGCACCTTTTATTTAAAAATCCCTGGGGTTTTTTCTTAATTGTCCATTATGCATTATCAATTATCAATTATAAAAATGTTCGCATTTTTATACAAAGGAGAGTTCGTATGATAGATATATTAAAGAATACTTGCTTTTTTAAAGGGATTTCTGAAGATGAAATAGGAGAAATTTTAAAAAGCGAATCATATATAATAAAATCTTATAAAAAGGGTGAAGTAATAGCAAACCAAGGAGAAAAGTGTAATAGTTTATCTGTTGTAATTGAAGGAAAGGCTGTAATACAAACTATATATGAAAATGGAAAAGTATTAACATTATCCTATTTTAATGTAAGTGATGTATTTGCAGAAGCACTATTATTCTCTAAAGAGAAGGAATATCCTGCAACAGTTATGGCTTTTGAAAATTGTAAGGTATTATCTCTTCCTAAAAAAAGTGTTTTAGGAATAATTCAAAAAAATACAAAATTTACAGAAAACATATTAGAACTTTTATCTCAAAAAATAGTTATATTAAATAGAAAAATAAATTTAATAGAATTAGATTCAATAAGAAGGAAGATATGTAAGCTTTTACTTGATAATTATAAAAGAAATAATACATTTTCATTAAAAATATCATCTAAAAAGGATTTAGCTGAAGAACTTGGAATACCAAGGCCATCTCTTTCAAGAGAACTAATAAATATGAGAGATATGGGGCTTATAGAGTTTACTTTAAAAGAAATAACTATATTAGATCTTGAAGGGCTAGAAGATGAATTTTTTATTTAGTAATAAAAATAAATAGGCAGACCCTATGAAAGAAGTCTGCCTATTATTTGGTATATATAAATTGTAAAGGGATAACTTAAATTAACCCGTGCAACAAATATATTATAATGGAATATTTTAATAAATTAAATAGAATTTAGAGAATTTAGCATAATTGCCAAAAAAGTTTAATAATCTTTGTATAAATTCTATATGAAAAATATTATATAGATAAAATTCTGAAAACTATATGTACCATTGGAAAAATATATGATATAATGGGGTCATAATTATTTAATGTGCTAAGAGAAGTTAGAGTTAAGCATAAAAATAAGATTTAAGTCTTATTTTTGTGCTTTTTTTGTTATCTAAACACAGATTACAGTGATAATTTAAATTATAAAAAATTGGTTAAACTAAATTTAAATAATATTAATGGGGGTATATATATGTATGATGTTGCCATAATAGGAGCTGGTGTTATAGGAGCTTCTATTTTTAGAGAACTAACTAAATTTAATTTAAAAGTTGTAATTTTAGAAAAAGAAAATGATGTAGCCATGGGAACTACAAAAGCAAATTCAGCTATAATTCATTCTGGGTATGATCCGGAGTATGGAACGCTAATGGCAAAATACAATGTAAAGGGTAATGAAATGTTTGAAGACTTATGCAAAGAGCTATCTGTACCCTTTAAAAGAAATGGTTCATTAGTAATAGCTTTTAATGAAGAAGAGTTAGAATTATTAAAAGTTTTATATGAAAATGGTATTAAAAATAAAGTAAAGGGATTAGAACTCTTAAATAAAGAAGAAGTTTTATTAAAAGAGCCTAATTTAAATGATGATATATTAGGTGCATTATATGCTCCAACAGGAGGAATAGTAGGACCATTTGAATATACAATAGCTTTAATTGAAAATGGTATAGAAAATGGGGGAGAAATCAAATTAAGTAGTGAAGTTATAGGAATAGAAAAAGATGATATTTTTAAAATTAACATAAAAGATAAAGAAACAGTAGAAGCAAAATACGTAATAAATGCAGCTGGTGTTTATTGCGATAAGATTCATAACATGATATGTGAAGAGAAATTTGAGATAACTCCAATTAGAGGAGAATATTATGTAATTGATAAGAATGAAGGTAAGATGTTTGAACACACTATATTTCAATGTCCTACAAAGCTTGGAAAAGGTGTACTAGTTACTCCAACTGTTCATGGAAACTTGATAGTAGGACCGAATGCAGAAACTATTGAAGATAAAGATTCAGTAAAAACAACAAGTAAAGGTTTAGAATATATAAAAGAAACTGCTTCAAAGACAACAAATAAAATAAATTTTAGAAATTCAATTAGAAATTTTTCAGGCTTAAGAGCACATTCTGATAATGGAGATTTTATTATAGAAGAAAATGAAGATGTTAAAGGATTTATAGATGTAGCTGGTATGAAGTCACCAGGATTATCTGCTGCTCCAGCAATAGCTATAGATATATTAGATATATTAAAAAATGCAGGACTTAAGATGGATAAAAATGATAAATTTAATCCATATAGAGAGCAAATCAGATTTATGGAACTTTCATTAGAAGAAAGAGCTGAGGTAATAAAAAAGGATAGTAGATATGGAAGAATCATATGTAGATGTGAACAAATAACTGAAGGAGAAATAGTAGATGCTATAAAAAGATCCTTTGGAACTATTTCATTAGATGGAGTAAAGAGAAGATGTAGACCAGGAATGGGAAGATGCCAAGGGGGATTTTGTGGACCACGTGTTCAAGAAATTATATCTAGAGAGCTTAATATACCGTTAGAAAATATAGTTTTAGAAAAAGATGGTTCATATATTTTAACTGGAAAGTCAAGATAGGGGGATAATTATGAGTTATGATTTAATTGTAATAGGTGGAGGTCCTGCAGGTCTTGCAGCTGCATATGAAGCTTATTTAAATGGAGTAAGAAATATCTTAATAATTGAAAGAGATAGAGAGCTTGGAGGGATACTAAACCAATGTATTCATAATGGATTTGGACTTCATACTTTTAAAGAGGAGCTTACAGGTCCAGAGTACGCAGACAAGTTTATAAAGTTAGTTCAAAGTAGTGAAATAGATATTAAACTTGATACAATGGTTCTAGAAATAGAAGAAGATAAAAAAATACATGCAATAAATTCTAATGATGGCTATATGATTTTGGAAACAAAGGCAATTATATTGGCAATGGGATGCAGGGAGAGAACAAGAGGAGCTATAAATATTCCAGGGGATAGACCTTCAGGGGTATATACTGCAGGAGCAGCTCAAAGATATATAAATATGGAAGGATATATGCCGGGCAAAGAAGTGGTAATCTTAGGCTCAGGTGATATAGGACTTATAATGGCTAGAAGAATGACATTAGAAGGTGCTAAGGTAAAAGCAGTTGTAGAGCTTATGCCATATTCAAATGGACTTAATAGAAATATAGTTCAATGCTTAGAAGATTATAATATACCATTATATTTATCACATACAGTTGTAGATATAATTGGAGATAAAAGACTAGAAAAAGTTATAATTTCAAAGGTTGATGAAAATAAGAGACCTATAAAAGGAACAGAGTTAGAATTTGAATGTGATACATTGCTATTATCAGTTGGATTAATTCCAGAAAATGAGTTATCAGATAAAGTAGGAATAGAATTAGATAGAAGAACTAATGGACTTGTTGTAACAGAAAGCATGGAAACTAATGTTGATGGAATTTTTGCTTGTGGAAATGTAGTTCATGTACATGATTTAGTGGATTTTGTTACTGAAGAGGCTAAACATGCTGGAAAATCAGCTGCAAAGTATTTGAAAAACATATTAAAGAAGGAAAATTATATAAATATAAAAAATGGTAATGCTATAAATTATACTGTTCCTCAAAAGATTTGTATAGAAGATATAGATGAAAAATTGACTGTATTTATGAGAGTAAATAATGTCTATAAGGATAAAGTGCTTGTTGTTAAATCTGGAAATAAAGAAGTTACAAGGCTAAAGAAAAGGCATTTAGCACCATCAGAAATGGAGAGAGTAGTCTTAAGTAAGAAGCTATTAAGCAATATAGAAGAAGATTTAATTATTTCTTTAGAGGATGGTGAATAAAATGGAAAAGAATTTGATTTGTATATGTTGTCCTATGGGATGTCATTTAAAGGTCAACATTGAAGAAAACAAAGTAAGTGGAAATGGATGCAAGAGAGGTATTGATTATGGGATTAGTGAAATAACAAATCCTGTTAGAGTAATAACTACAACTGTTAAGATAAAAGATGGTGAACTTCCAGTGCTTCCAGTAAAAACAAAGGGAGCTATTCCAAAAGAGCTTAACTTTAAATGTATGGAACAGCTTAAAAAACTTGAAGTAGTTGCGCCTGTTTCTGTAGGTGAAATAATTCTTAAAGATATATTAGGAACAGGAATTGATATTGTAAGTTGTAGAGATATAAAAAGCATTAAAGCTTAAATAATATTAAATTTAAAATAGAAGTATAAAGGAAGAAAAATGATTAAAGATGACTGGCTATTAATAGCCAGTCATCTTATTTAACATAAATATATGTACAAATTAAAATTTATCTGCCAATTTTATAATAGTTAATTACATATTAGTAATTAATGAAGTAGCTCGATTATTTTCATTTTCATTAAAGCTAATTGAATAGCTTCAAGTATTTCCTTTTTACTTATATTTTTTTCACTACCATAATGAGGCTGTAATCTTTGAATTAATACATCACTAGCACTATTTATAGCATCTAGTTCAATATTTTTTAGGTTACTATTATCGTATTTCAATACTGATTCAAGATTATCTAAAGAATTATAAAGTGCACTACCGTTCACGCCATTTCCTGAAAGTAATATTTCACCACTCTCTAACACATTTTGTAATGCATAGACATTAATAATTAGGTCTTCTACATTGCGGTTAAAATCTTCTTCTGTTGGGGAAGCTTCCGTAATTGCATAAATAGAGTTTTGTGTATTAATAGCTAACCATAGAACTCTATCAGCATAGGTATTTAATTTATTATTGTTTAACTGAAAATATTTATAAAGAGATAATGAAAAAAGGATTAATACCGTAGCACATATACTTATTATTATTTTTTTTCTCATGGAAAGCTCCTCCTAAAAAACTAGGTATTAGTAAATATAACTTCAATATTAATTTTTCCTAAGGGTATAACGAAACCTTATATCCTTTTAAGTCATTGATTTTACTTACTTAAAATTGATTTTGAATAGAATTGTATACGTAACATCTATAAATCTTTGCAATACATTACCTCAACAGCATCACAAAATTTTTTAGATTTATCTGTTAGAACAAATCCATGATTTTCATAAAATTTACGTGCTCTAATATTTTCTTTAAATACCCATAGCATAACTTTGCTAAATCCAGCATTTTTTATATCTCTTAAAATATAATCCATCATTACTGTTCCGTATCCTTTTCCCCAATTATCACATAAACTATGAATACAAATAATCTCTGAATATCCCTTCATTTCTTCATCCCTTGCTTTATCCCAATATGCAATACAATGAGGATTTTCATTAATGGACAATATGAATCCATTTCCAATATTTTTGCTAAGTAACATATTATATAACTCTATAGCTTCATTAATGTTAGTATATTTATCTAAATTTTCTTTAGACAAAATTTTGTTAAATGCATTTTTCCATGATTCTGTTTGAATGTAAGCCAATGTATTAGCATCACCAGCTTTTACTCTTCGTATATTAATAACGCTCATCATACTTACCATCCTTTTAATTTTATATTTTTATTATACATTAAATATGGTTATAATTACATGAAAATAAAAATATTAACATTATATCTTTAAATTCCTTCACAATAGTATGATAAATCAACACTTAATTAATACAGAGCCTAATTTTTTATTTGAAAAGAATAAAGTTTGCTAGAACCACGAATGATGGAAGTTAAAAATTGACAAACTTACGGACTAGAGATAAAATTATAATAACTTTTCAGATTATTTAGAAAAATACAATAAAAATAGGAGTTGAATATTTATGAAAGCAATTTTAACAGTAATAGGAAAAGATAAAGTAGGAATAGTTGCAGGCGTTAGTAACGAATTATTAAGATTAAACATAAACATCTTAGATGTTAATCAAACTATAATGGACAAATACTTTACAATGATAATGATGTTAGATTTAAAAGAATCTAATTCTACCTTTGATGATATTAAAAGTGCATTAGTAACAAAAGGCGAAGAACTTGGAGTAGAGGTTAAAATCCAAAGAGAAGAAATATTTAATTCAATGCACACTTTATAATTGGAGGTTAGAGATGAATAGTAATAATATATTAGAAACCATAAAGATGATAGAAGAAGAAAAACTTGATATAAGAACTATAACTATGGGTATTTCATTATTGGATTGTATAGATTCAGATGGAGATAAGGCAAGAGAAAAGATATATAATAAAATAGTTAGTAGTGCTAAGGACTTAGTAAAAGTAGGAAAAGAAATTGAAAATGAATTTGGGGTTCCAATAGTAAATAAAAGAGTAGCTGTAACTCCTATATCAATAATTGCTGGAGCTACAGATGAAACAGATTATGTTAAGTTTGCACAAACTTTAGATAAAGCAGCTGAAACTCTAGGTATAGATTTTATAGGTGGTTTTTCAGCTTTAGTACAAAAGGGATATACTAAAGGCGATAAAATACTAATAAATTCAATACCAGAAGCATTAGCTAAAACTAGCAAAGTATGTTCATCTGTAAATGTAGGTTCAACTAGAGCTGGAATAAATATGGATGCAGTTAGAGAAATGGGAGAAGTAATTAAAAAAACTGCTGAATATACAAAGGATACAAAGGGATTTGGTTGTGCTAAGCTAGTTGTGTTCTGTAATGCAGTTGAAGATAATCCTTTTATGGCAGGAGCCTTCCATGGAGTTGGAGAAGCTGATAAAGTTATAAGCGTTGGAGTTAGTGGACCTGGTGTTGTGCAAAGGGCATTAGAAAAAGTAAAAGGAGAATCTTTTGATGTAGTTGCAGAAACTATAAAGAAAACTGCATTTAAGATTACAAGAATGGGACAATTAGTTGCAAAAGAAGCCTCAGAAAGATTAGGTGTTCCATTTGGAATAGTAGATTTATCATTGGCTCCAACTCCAGCAGTAGGAGATTCTGTTGCACATATACTAGAAGAAATGGGACTTGAAGTAGTTGGAACTCATGGTACAACAGCAGCTCTTGCATTATTAAATGATGCTGTTAAAAAAGGTGGAGTTATGGCATGTAGTCATGTAGGAGGATTAAGTGGGGCATTTATACCAGTTTCAGAAGATGCAGGAATGATTGATGCTGTATTAAATGGTTCATTAAATTTAGAAAAACTAGAAGCTATGACTGCTATATGTTCAGTTGGATTAGATATGATTGCAGTTCCAGGAGATACCCCAGCAGAAACAATAGCAGCTATGATTGCAGATGAATCAGCAATAGGAATGATTAATAATAAAACTACAGCAGTAAGAGTTATACCAGCTCCTGGCTGTAAGGTAGGAGACTTAGTTGAGTTTGGAGGATTACTTGGAACAGCTCCAGTAATGCCTGTAAATAAATATTCATCTTCATTATTTATACAAAGAGGCGGAAGAATACCAGCACCAATCCATTCATTTAAGAATTAGTCATAAATTGTGAATATAAAGGCTACGATAACTAGATATGTTCCATAAGCTAATAGCTTACGCAAAGAAGTACTAGGCTCATTAATGATATCCATTAAATTGGAGATATTATATAAAAATCGGAAAGTTAATACATATCATTAAGTTTAATTCGCAATTTATAAATATCGTGTATAATATAATAGAGTAATCACAAGAGAGAAGGCAAAATAAAGTGCTTTCTCTTTTGTTATTTTAGGGGGAGAAATTATGAGATGTGTTGTAATACATGGAAGTCCAAGAAGGGGTAATACTTGGGATGTATTAAATATTGCAAAAGAGGAAATGAAAAAACATGGTGAAATTGAATTTGTAGATATTGAATTACGTAAAGAAAGCATACCTTATTGTAATGGATGTTTTTTATGCATTTATAAAGGTGAAGATAAATGCCCACACAATGAAAAGATAAGTTATATAGTTAATGAAATTGAAAATTCAGATGCTATTATAATCACTTCACCTGTTTATTCAATGCAAGTTAGTGGGCTTTTAAAAATATTTATAGACCATATGTCATATAATTTTCATAGGCCAAAATTTTTTACAAAAAAGGCATTAGTAATTACTACTACTGCAGGGGCAGGTCATACATCTTCAGCAAAGTATATTAGGGATGTCTTATATTATTGGGGATTTAATTTTGTGGAAATGATACCAATAGCATATAGAGCAACAGAATTAAATGATAAAAATGTGGAAAAAATAAAATGTATATCTAGTAAGTTTAGTGAAGATTTGATATCTAGAAAAATACACAAACCAAAAGTAAAATCTATATTTATGTATAATTTATGGAGAAAATCAGGAGAAACACCTTTTAAAGAAGGAGATGCAGATTATATATATTGGAAGAATTCAGGGCTTGCAAAATTTGTTTATCATCCTGATATTAAAATTGGAGTTTTAAAAAGAGCAATAGGGAATGCTACTTATAAATTAATGGGCGGCAAAGTAGAAAGTTAGTGTGATTATAAGATTAGACTTGGGGGATTAATAATGGACTTAATAAACTCTATATATTTAGAATGTAGTGACCAATGGTGGAAATCAGATAGATATTTCAAATTGGATATGAAAAAATATACTAATATCGAAAAGAAAAATAAAGAAAAGAACTTAGATAATTATATAGATTTAATAATTAAAAAAATAAGTGAATTTCCAAGTGAAGATAGTAAGAAGAAAGAGTGGCAAAAGGATTTTAATAAAATTATAGACGATTTTATAGAAAGTGAAGAAGAAACTTTTAAGCTCGGAATAATTAATAAAAATCTTAAGAATGACTTTTTTAATAGCACTAAAAGGTTTATAAAAGAAGCAAAACAATTTGATGATAATTTAAGTTATAGTGATATAGGGCAAGCTATGAGAAATGTCTGGATTATAAATATTCTTCAAGCAGCATTTGGAGAAAAAGTACAGTTGTCTAAGGCTATATTTGGATATAGTATGTTATATCCATATACAGATAATTATTTAGATAATACAAAGATAAATGATGCAGATAAGAAAATATTTAATAATAAATTGAAAAAGAGATTAAATGGAGAGAACATTGAGGGGAATGATTCGCATGAAGAAGATGTTTATAAATTAGTTAGTTATATCGAAGAAGACTTTAAAAGAAATGATTATAGTGAGTTATATAAATCTTTACTTTCCATTCATAAAGGTCAAATAAGAAGTTTAAAACAACAAGATATCGTTACTATTCCTTATGAAGAGGATATTTTAGGAATATCTATTGAAAAAGGTGGATCATCAGTACTAGTAGATGGATTTTTAACAAAGGGAAAGCTGAATAAAGATGAAATATCTTTTTGTATTTTTTATGGTTTCTTGCTTCAACTGGCAGATGATTTACAAGATATTAAATCTGATATAAATAATAATCATATAACTATAATGTCACAATTAGCTCCTAAATATAATTTAGATAAAATAGTAAACAAATTAATAAATTTTACAACTTTATTTTTGGAAAAAGACAGTTGTTTTAAAGGGAAAAATATACCTGAATTAAAAGAACTTATAAAAACAAATTGCATAATGCTTATATTGTTTTCAGTAGTATTAAGTAAGGAGTTTTTTTCAAGTGAATATATAAAAATAATAAATGAATATCTGCCCTTTTCTATAAAATATATTGAAAATATAAATTTTAAGATTAGAAAAAAAATTAGAAAAATAGAGTTTGAAGATGCAGTTAATTATATATTGGAAAATTAATAAAAATAACGGAGCTGTAACATAATTAAAAATGTAAAATGTAAAATTAAGGTGGTATTTCATACTGAGGTTTTGATTGAGTATAATAAATAGATAACTAATTCATAGTAATTGTTATCTATATAATGCAAAGGGGTATGTAAATGAAAAATTTTATTAAAATAATTTTACTTATGGGTATATCATTACTTTTGCTAATAGGATGTAATTCTAAAGAACAAGAAAAAACTATAGATAATTTCATTAACAAGTTACTATCTGTAAAGACATATGAAGGTATTACATTTGGGGAGGATTTGGATAAATACGCAGAGGAGTCAAAAGCAAATTTTGGGGAATACTTTACAGAAAACGGATTTGACACTTTAATGACTAATAGAATTCTTCATTTTTATTATACTGTTATAAATGAGAATAATGTAAAGGATATAACAGATATTAAAATAGTAAAAACTAAAGAATCAGAAAATGATACTTATACAAATTATGAATTTATACATTATGAATATGAAGTGTCTTATAAATTAAAAACAGATGATAAGTCAATAGATATGACAGATTATATGGTTTTTAAAGTGATGAAAGATAATACTTCTATTATTGATGAGGTGTCTATATTAAAAGAAAAAAGTAGCATTTTCACTGAATATTTAAGTGATTAAAATTACCGAGTAAGTTAATTTTAACATTATAAATAGAATAATATTTATAAATTATATATTAAGGTAGTTCAAAATGAACTACCTTAAATTTATGTCATAAATTAATAAATTAGTATAACATAGTTTAAGATAATATAAATTTAAAAGTATTTCAGTATGAAATACAACATTCATTTTAAATTTTTAAATTCTAAATTAAACATGCCCCGTTATTTTAATTCTTTATCAGATGATGGTAAAGAAATATAGTTTTTAACTGTTTCTAGAACAGAATCTTCTCCAACATAAACTATTATATCTTGTGAATGTATTTTGAAGTACGGGCCAGGTGATAAGAATAAATCGCCATCTCTCTTAACAGCAATTATAGTAGCTTTTGTATTATGCCAAAAGTTAAGTTCACCAATACTTTTATCTACAGCAATACTATTTTCTTCTACTATACTTTCAAAAGGGATAATAGAACCAACATTTCTTAGCTGAGTAGCAAATTCAATTATTGCATTAATATTTTTTTCAAGCTTATTATCGATATCTTTTCTTTTCTTTATTAAATCAAAAGTGTCGCTATTTAAATGAGTAAAATCTGATTTTGTTTTGAATTTATTTAAAAATTCTTTTGCATAAGTTTTATTATTTATTATGATTCCACTTTTTTCATTAATAGTAACAACATTCATATCTTTTAATAATGCTAAGGATCTTCTAATAGTTTCAGGAGATACATTATATATACTAACTAAAGTAGTTCTTCCTGTTATTTTACTTCCTTCTAAAAATTCATTATTTATTATTCTATGAGCTATATCAATAGCTATTTTTATATAATTAGGGGTTTTTGTTTGCTTAGACAATATTAACATCTCCTTTACGTTAAGATTCTAACATACAATATTGGAAAGTAAAATACCTATTGAAATATATAATCTATAAATGAGGTAATATAAGGAATAAATGTATTGTTTGAAGTAAATAATTGGAATATAAGAAGGTTATATATTAATGTTAACTAATAATTTTTAATTGTTTAGTTATGTGCTTTATAATTGAATTTAGATTTTAATTAGCCTATAATTAAGGCATTAGTTGAATTTAGAGGTAATGATATGAATAATAATTTGAAATTAGAACAAGAAATATTAAAGGAAAAAAGGAAAAAGATAGATAATGAACTTTTAGAGAAGAAAAAGAGCTATGAAGTTATAGAAGGCAAGTTAAAAGCTTTAACAAAAGAATCAAAGGGAAATTATAACGAAGAAAAAGAAACAACAGAAAAAATATATTCTGTATTAAAAAAAGATATAAAGAATTATGAGGAGGCTATTAAGGTTCCTTATTTTGGTAGGGTTGATTTTAGGGAACTGAGAGGCCAAGACGAAAGTATATATATAGGCAAACAATCAGTTAGTTCAACTATAGATGGAGAAGAAATAGTAGTAGATTGGAGAACTCCAGTAGCTGATTTATATTATAGTGGAACTGGAGGATATGCATATTATAAATCTCCACTAGGAATAATAGAAGGAAACCTATCTCTAAAAAGAAAATTTTTATTTAAGGAAGATTCTTTAAATGAAATATTTGATGAGGGGATAAACGAAATTATAGTAAAAACAGGCGATGAAGGAAATGACTTAGTTGATGAATTTTTAAAAATAAATCTTGAGGAAAGTAGAGGAAAAAAATTAAAAGAAGTAGTAGCAACTATCCAAAAGGAACAAAATGATATTATAAGATGGCCTAAGAATTTACCTATTATAGTTCAAGGTTCAGCTGGTTCTGGGAAAACTACTATAGCCTTACATAGACTTGCCTATTTGATTTATAGATATTCAGAAACTATGAAAGGAAAAGATATTTTAGTTTTAGCTCCTAATAAGTTGTTTTTGGATTATATCTCAGATATATTACCTAATTTAGGTGTTGATGAAGTTAATCAAACTACTTTTCAGGATTTAGTACTTAAGCATCTGAAAATTAGAAGTAAGGTAAAGGGAAAAGATGAAAAACTTAAGGAGTTAATTGAATCTGACGATGCAGAAAAATGCAAATTAATAATAAATTCATCTAAAATAAAAGGAACATTAGCATTTAAATCTATTATTGATAGATACATTGCATTATTAGAAAGTGACTCTGTTGATATAACAGATATAATGATTGGAGATTATTTATTATTCAATAAAAGAGAAATAATGAGGCTTTATCTTAAAGACTTAAAGAATTTTCCAATAAATAAAAGAAAAGATGAAATAAAAAGATATTTAGGATTAAAGCTTAAAGAGAGAATAGAAGTCCTTTGTCTGCAAGTAGATTTAGAATGGGATATAAAGATTAAAGAAATAAAAATTAAACAAGAAGATTGTGAAGATAGAAGAAAGCAGTTAATACAAACTTATTCAGAAAGAGATGAAATAAAAAATAATATAAAAAATAACTCGAAAAAAGAAATGAATGAGTATTTTAAAAGCTGGAGAGGAATAACTTCTAAGGACATATATGTGGATTTATTTAAAAATGAAGATTTTTTTGAACTTGCTACTTTAAATAAAATACCAAAAGAATTATCACAATTCATGAAGGAAGAAATTATTTCAAACTATAACAAAGGAATTATAGATGAAGATGATTTAGCACCACTTTTATATATTAATATTCTTTTAGAAGGTGTTGAAGAAAAAGAAAAATACTCTCATATAGTGGTGGATGAAGCACAAGATTATAATCCATTCCAAATTTATTTAGTAAATAGATTAACAAGAGGAAATTCTCTTACTTTAGTTGGAGACATTGCTCAAGGAATATATTATTATAAAGGGATAAAGAATTGGAGTGATATAGTAGATAAGGTCTTTGATGGAAAGGCAACTTATATGCAGCTTACTCAAAGCTATAGATCTACAGTTGAGATTATAGATTTTGCTAATGGTGCGCTAGATGCACAAGAGTTAGACTTAAAAAGAGCAAAACCTGTATTAAGACATGGAGAATTACCTAAAATAATAAAATGTAATAATAGCAAAGATGCAGTAAAAAATATAAATGATATAATTACTGAAGTTATGGATAAAGGGAAAAGTAGTATTGCAATAATAACTAAAGGTATAGAAGAAGGAAAAACTTTAGAAAAGCTTATAAAAAAGAATTCGCAATTTAAAGCAACATTAATAAAAGGGAATGAAAAAGAGCATAATGATGATATATTGATAATACCATCCTATTTAACAAAGGGATTAGAATTCGATGCAACAATTATTTATAATCCGAGTAAGTCTAATTTTAAAAATAATTTATTAGATCAAAGGCTTTTATATGTATCATTAACAAGGGCTTTGCACTATGAATATATAATAGAAGTTGATAATATAACAGATATGATAAAAATATAAAAGTTATAGAAAAATTAAATAAAAAGTTATAGAAGAATTAAAATATAGATGATAAATACACAAAAAAAGTCGAATTGCATAATTGTTTGACAAAAGTATTTATGGTAAAATATTACTAAAATATATATAGTAAAAGATTAAAGTTGGAGGTAGGGATATGTTACAGGAAGAGCTAAAGAATAATATATATTGGGTAGGGGTTAAAGACCCGGATTTAAAAATATTTGATATAATAATGGAAACTAAAAAAGGAACAACCTATAACTCTTACGTAATAAATGACGAAAAAGTAGCTGTAGTAGATACTGTTAAAACTGGATTTTATGATGAGTTTAAAAATAATTTAAAAGAAGTAATTGGTGATAGGAAAGTAGACTATGTTATAGTTCAGCATACTGAATTAGATCATAGTGGATCATTAATAAAATTAATTGAAGATTATCCTGAAATAAAAGTAGTAGCATCTAAAGCTGCATTAAATTATTTAAAGAATATATTAAATAGAGATTTTAATGCCGTAGAAGCTAAAGAAGAGATTTCACTTGGAGAAACAAGTCTTAAATTTATAAGCGCACCTAATTTACACTGGCCAGATACTATTTTCACATATGTAAAAGAAAGAAATTTACTATTTACATGTGATTTTACTGGTTCTCATTATTGTCCAGAAGGCGGAATTACAGAAAGTTTGAACCAAGATTATTTTGTAGAAATGGAATACTACTTTAATTGCATAATGGGACCATTTAAAAAGTTTGTACTAATGGGTTTAGAGAAGATAAAAGACTTAAATATAGAATGTATTGCACCTAGTCATGGACCAGTTCATGTTGCTAATATAGATAAGATTTTAAATCTTTATAAAGAATGGGCAACAGAAGCAGAAGTAGATAAAAATAAGGTAGAAATATTTTACATTTCTGCATATGGAAATACAGAAAATATGGCTAACTTTATGAAGGAAATGCTAGAAGAAAAGGGATTTAATGCAGATGTAACAGAAATAACAACTATTCCTTTAGAAGAAAGTATAGCAAAAATAGAAAGAGCAAGAGGATTTATGGTTGGATCTCCAACAATAAATCAAGATGCAGTTAAACCATCTTGGGATTTATTATCATTAGTTAATCCTATAATAAATAGAGGAAAACCTGCATTAGCATTTGGTTCTTATGGATGGAGTGGAGAAGGAGTAAGAATGCTAACATCAAGACTTAAAGATTTAAAGCTTAAAGTAGTTGAGCCAGGATTATCATTCTGTTTTGTGCCTTCAGATCAAGATTATAAGAATGCAGAAGAAATGGTAAATAAGTTTATAGAACTGATGTAGTTAAAAAACACTAGTAAAAGAAAGATCTGTGAATAAAAAAACACAGGTCTTTTATTATTTTACAACAAAATATTAACTAAAAATATATAATTATGAAAAAGAAAGTATTAGTCATAATAAACTTTCATATATATTTAATATGATATAGATAAAAATAATTAAATTTTAAAAATTATTCCCTAAAAAAGCATCTTAGGAATATCTATATAGTAAATACTAAAAAAGGGGGGAAACTGCTTCTTAATAATTGCTAAAGCAATTTTAAAGTGGAAAATATATGAGAAAAGAGTTAACTTCACAAGAAGTAAAATTTAATTTTAAATTCAAAGAAAGTGATTTGAAAGGCAGTGTAACAAAAATTCCTGAAATAGATAGTGAGTATGAAAAGATTGGAAGAGCTCTTAATATAAATAAAGAAGGCTATAATCTTTATTTAATTGATTCATTTTCTAAGGAAAAACTAAAGAAACTGCAAGGTTATATAGAGGAGCAGTATAAATATCTGGAACCTCCAAAAGACATTTGCTATGTTTCATTAGAGGATGATAAAAAGCCAGAAGTATTATTTGTTAGTAATGGTAATGGTAAAAAGTTGAAGGACGCAGTTGAAGAAATAAGAAATAATTATATAGAAATAGTAGAGGAGTTCTATAATACTTCATCTGAAGATGAAAAGGATGAGCTTATAGAAGAAATACAAAGTAAGAGAAATGATTATATAAGTGAATTGATGGAGATGGCAAAAAAAGAAGATTTTGAAGTGAAAGTCACTAATAAGGGTTTTGCTTTTATTCCATTAATAAATGGCAAGGTAATTAGCGAAAGTGAATATGATAAATTAGAAAAAAATAAGAAAGAAGCTATTGTAGCAAAAGCATCTATTTTAAAGAAAAAAGCAGAAGTAGTTTTAGGAAAATTAAAAGATATAGAAACTAAATCAATAAAAAAGTTAAAGGAAATATATAGTGATTTCTTAGCCAAGGAAATGGAAGGATATAAGGACGAGGTTTTACTTGAATTTATAGATGATGATGCAGCTTATGAATATTTAGAAAGATTATTTATATCAATTGAAAAGGAAATTATAAATTGCTATACAATGGATATTGATGAAGATGAAGAACAACTTTATCAAGTTATAAATAAGTATGATATGCATTTACTTGTTGACAATAGTTCAAGGTCTACACCACCTGTTATTTATGAAGAAGATCCAAATATAAACAATTTAATGGGTTTTATAGAGTATGAGAATCATAATGGTGTATATACGACAGATATATCCTTAATAAATCCAGGAACTTTACTAAAAGCAAATGGTGGATGTTTAATTGTTAGAATGAGCTCACTAGCTACTAATTCATATTCTTACTACCATTTGAAGAAGGCTCTTATAACTAATAAAATAACATATGATAATTCAAAATCATATGTAGAAGTAATATCAATAAGTGGATTAAAGCCACAACCAATACCTATAAATGTAAAAGTGATTTTAATAGGTGATCAAGAAACTTATGATACACTGTATAGCTTAGATGAAGATTTTAGAAAGTTATTCCCTTTAAGGGCTGAATTTAATCCTATTGTAGAGGCAAATGATAATGTTACATCTTATATAAATAAATCTATAAAAAATAAAGTAAAGCAAAATAATCTTATGCCTATTACAGAAGATGGAATAAATGAAATAATCAAATATCTATCAAGAACTGCTAATAGTAAGACTAAAGTAAATATAGATACTACTGAAATAGAAAAATTAATGATTTTAGCAAATGATAATGCAAAAAAGAGAAAGTCATTAATGATAGAATCTAAAGATATAGTAGATATTGCATATGCTAAAGAAAGAATAGAAGATGAATATGATAAAATGTATAAAGAAAACAAAATTTTAATATCTGTTATAGGAAAAAGAGTAGGAGTTATAAATGCACTAGCTGTTTTGGATACTGGATATCATTCTTTTGGAAAGCCTATGAGGATAACATGTGTATCTCACAAAGGATCAGGAAGAATAATAGATATTCATAAAGAAAGTAGATTAAGCGGAAAAATACATGAAAAATCAATAAATATATTAAAAGGATTACTAAATAATATAATTAATCCATATGAAGAAATTCCAGTAGATTTTTATTTAAGTTTTGAGCAAATTTATGGTTTACTTGATGGAGATAGTGCATCAGTAGCAGAGATTATATGTATTTTATCTTCATTAAGTAAAAGACCTATAAAGCAAACAATTGCAGTAACTGGCTCTATAAATCAATTAGGGGAGGTACAAGCAATTGGAGGTGTTAATGAAAAAATTGAAGGTTTCTATAGGGTATGTGACTTTTTAGATACAGTTAAAAATAAAGGAGTTTTAATTCCTTCTTCAAATAAGGATGAATTAATATTAATACCAGAAATTGAGAAGTCTATAGAAAATGGGGATTTCCATATATATACTATGGATAATCTAGATGATGCAATAGAAACTTTAATATTAGAAGAAGGTGAATCATTAGAAGATTTTTATACAAGCTTACGATCAGAAATAAAAAAATATAAAAAAGTTAAAAAAGAAAAACAAGAATAGTAATATAACTAAAAGACATAGTCTTAGAAATTTATTTTAATGTAGAATTTAGTTTATTCAATTTCAAGTAATCTTGACTACTTTTACAAAGTTAATCTCTTATTTTTATAAAGGGGGTCGCGTTTCGCGACCCCCTTTTAGGCTTACACATTAATTTTTTCTTCTAAAGGGTATAACGAAACGTTATATCCTCTTAAGCTATTGATTTTACTTACTTAAGATAGGTTTTAAATAGAATTTTTTTATCTACTATTTAAATATGCATAAAACTAAGTATTTTTAATTTTTAATAAAAATTTATAACATATATTACATAAATTTATATTGAGTAATAAATTAAATATTAAAATTTCTATTAATTTAAATATAATAAGATAAAAAAGTTATTATTTTATTTGACTATGAATAAAATAGTATGTTAAAATTATGGAAAAAGAAGGAAAATAATTTTTAAATAACTATTGAGGAGGTGGGTGGTGCTGGTCGCACAATTAAATGGCTTTCTGCGGCAGCCCCAGTTTGTATGTATCTAAAATTCGATAAAAATGAAGACAAACTAGTTGTTAGCTTAATGGGTGAGTTAGATCATCATAGTGCTGAAGAGGTAAGAGTTAAAATAGATGATAGGATAGATAGAGATAACATAAAAAAAGTTATATTAAACTTTAATGGAGTAACATTTATGGATAGCTCTGGAATTGGTGTAGTTATAGGTAGATATAAGAAAATGCAAAATAGAGATGGGAAACTTTGTGTAGCAGAAATAAATAAAACTGTTAATAAAGTTTTTGAAATATCAGGTATGTATAAAATTATTGATGTATATAGCAATATAGATGAAGCTGTAGTCAATATTTAATGGAGGGGTTTAAAATGGTAGATAATAAAGTAAGTATAGAATTAATGAGTAAATCCCAAAACGAAGGGTTTGCAAGGGTTGCAGTTGCTGCATTTGTTTCCCAATTAGACCCAACAGTAGAAGAACTAACAGATGTAAAGACAGCGGTATCAGAAGCCGTAACAAATTCTATAATACATGGTTATGAAAACAAAAAAGAGGGTATAATCAAAATAGAAGCTACTATAAGTGGGGATGAAATAACTATAAGTATTGAAGATTTTGGCAGAGGAATTACAAATGTTGAGCAAGCAATGGAACCACTATATACTTCAAAGCCAGAGCTAGAAAGATCCGGAATGGGATTTACAGTTATGGAAACATTTATGGATAGCTTAGAAGTAAAGAGCGAAGAAGGTAAAGGAACTAAAGTTGTAATGAAGAAGAAATTCAACACAGTAAGTTAGGTGAAGTATATGGAAAATGGAAGTGTAAGAAAAGAGGCGTATAATTATGAAGAAAACTCACAATTAATACCTCTAGCAAAAGCAGGTAATCAAGATGCCATGAATAAAGTCATTGAGATGAATTTACCTCTTGTATCATCCATTAGTAAAAAATTCCTTAATAGAGGGTATGATTACGAAGACATATTTCAAATAGGTTCCATAGGGTTAGTTAAAGCTATAAATAATTTCGATGATAAATTTAATGTTAAGTTTTCTACCTATGCAGTTCCTATGATAATAGGGGAAATAAAGAGGTTTATTAGAGATGACGGAATAATAAAGGTAAGTAGAAATGTAAAAAGTTTAGCTAGGAAGTTACATTTTGACAAAGAACAACTAACTAAAAAATTAGATAGGGAACCAACTATTGAAGAGCTATCTGAGTTTTCAGGCGTAGACAAAGAAGAAATACTGTTTGCTATAGAATCTGCTGCTAGTATGCAATATCTATATGATACTATTCATCAAGATGATGGAGCCCCTGTTTTACTTATAGACAAACTAAGTGAAAAAGGTGAAGACGATAGTGATATGATAAATAAAATTGCATTAAAAGAAGCACTAAGAAGCCTCGATAGTAAGTCAAGACAAATAATAATGCTTAGATACTTTAAGGATAAAACACAAGTTCAAGTTGCTAAGATGCTAGGTATAAGTCAGGTGCAAGTATCTAGAATTGAAAAGAAAGTATTAGTATTAATGAAACAAAAACTACAAGAATAAAGAAAAAATATTAAATTACAAATGATAACAAAGGGAAAGAAAAAAATGAATAAGTTATAATAAAAATCTTTTGAAATTATATCAAAAGATTTTTTTTTTGTTGAAAAAATTTTGAAGTATATTCCAGTGTTATATTTATTATAATTGGGATAATAAAATTATACATATTTAGAAAGGAGTAATATTATGGCTAAAAAAAAGACACCAAGTGAACAACAAATATTAAATAAATTTCAAACTATTACAGATCAGACAAATCCAAAGCCTAAAATAGTTAGAAATTGTGCAAGGGCTTTTTTAGTTGGAGGGGCAATTTGTACATTAGGTCAAATTTTTCAAACACTTCTAGTTAAATATGGATTTCAAGAAGAAGAGGTTAAAATGTTGTTACCAATAATTATGGTATTTTTAGGAGCTCTTTTAACTGGAGTAGGAATATACGATAAAATAGCATCTTTCGGAGGCGCTGGAACGGTAGTTCCGATAACAGGTTTTTCAAATGCTGTTGTTGCTCCAGCCATAGAATTTAAAAAAGAAGGTTTCGTGTTTGGAGTAGCAGCTAAAATGTTTACCATAGCAGGACCAGTATTAGTATATGGTATAGGAAGCTCCGTAATAATAGGTATTATTTATTATTTTATACAAGTATTAAAATAAAAAGGAGGAAGGAATAATATGAATACTAATAATTTAAATGTAAAAAAAGTTGGAAAGCAAACTGTAAAACTTCAAAATCCTCCTAAAATAATAGCAACATATTCTATTGTTGGACCAAAAGAGGGTGAAGGACCATTAAAGGAATATTTTGATGAAATATTAAATGATGATATGTTTGGAAAAGAAAGCTATGAAAAAGCTGAGAGCGAAATGATGTATACAGCAATAACAAGTGCAATAAATCGCGCTGGATTAAAAGAAGAGGATATAGATTATTTATTTGCTGGAGATTTATTAAATCAAATAACATCTTCATCTTTTGCAGCTAGAAAATTAAATATACCGTTCTTTGGATTATATGGAGCTTGCTCCACTATGTCAGAATCATTAAGTGTGGCTTCTATGATGATAGATGGAGGATTTGCTAATTATGTTGTTGCCTCTACTTCATCACATTTTAGTTCAGCAGAAAGGCAATTTAGATTTCCTTTGGAATATGGGTCACAAAGAAGTCCATTGGCTCAATGGACTGTAACTGGTTCAGGAGCTATGGTTCTTGGAAAAGAGGGTAACTTTCCAGAAGTTACTTATATAACAACAGGAGTTGTAAAAGATTATGGAATAAAAGACCCAAATAACATGGGTGCAGCTATGGCACCAGCAGCAGTAGATACCTTAGCAAGGCATTTCAAGGATACAGGTAGAGACCCTAAGTTTTATGATGTAATTGCAACAGGGGATTTGGGTAAAGTAGGTAAAGAAATAACATGTAAATTACTATTAGAATATGGATATGATATAAGAGAAAATTACTTTGATTGTGGAGATATGATATTTGATGATGTAGTTCAAAATACAGACTCAGGAGGAAGTGGGTGTGGGTGCTCAGCTGTGGTAGCATCAGGATGCTTCTACAAAAAATTAATGAGAAAAGAAATAAAAAATCTTTTATTAATTTCTACAGGAGCTCTTATGAGTACAACCTCATCTTTACAAGGTGAAAGTATTCCGGGCATAGCACATGCTGTAGCAATAGAATTTAAAGAAAAGTAGAAAGGGGAGACTAGTATGGAATATTTAAGTGCCTTTATAGTAGGTGGAATAATATGTGTAATAGGACAAATTCTTATGGACACTACTAAATTGACACCAGCAAGAATTCTAGTAATCTTTGTAACATTAGGGGTAATATTAGGTGCCTTTGGAATATATGATAAATTAGTTGAAATAGGTGGAGCGGGTGCAACAGTTCCTTTACCTGGGTTTGGAAATTCTCTTGCTAAAGGTGCAATAAAAGCTGTTGAAGAAAAAGGATTAATAGGTGCTTTTACAGGTGGGATAACAGGAACAGCTGCAGGAATAACAGCTGCAATTTTCTTTGGATACATAATGGCGTTAATATTTAATCCTAAAACAAAATCTTAATAGATTATAGTAAATATTAGAAATTAATACTTTAAAAAAATGGCCTAACAACTTATACTATAAGTGTTAGGTTTTTCTTTTTTTAGTTAAATTTAAAAAATGATACAATTAAAATAACTTTAAAAATAATAGTAATAAATGGCGAATTATTAGAGGTAGGAGGAGGAAAATGAAAAGTTATTATGGAAATAGCTGGACGAAGGTAGTAGATTCACTTGGAAGCAATGTCAATAAAGGGCTTTACGAGTATGATTGTAACTTAAGAAAAGAAGAGGATGGGGATAATAAAATTTCGCTTCCATATTCTAGAGGGGTATTTAAATTAATATTAGATATTTTAAAAGAAAAATACTTGTACTTATATTTATTACTTATAACTATTTTTTTATTAAATAAATTTTACATAGTTAGTTTACTAACAATATTTTTACTATTATTTAATTTAGGGTTTAAATTATATCATGAGATTTCTAAGGAAAAAGAAATAGAAATTTTACAAAATTTAAATACTTCCCAAGTACTAGTTTTACGAGAAGGAATAGAGAAATTAGTGGAAGCAGAAGATTTAGTAAAAGGAGATATAGTTTATTTTAGAAAAAATTCTATAATTGCAGCTGATATTCGAATTATAGAGAGTGAAAATCTTAAAGTAGATGAAAGTAGTGTAACTGGAGATCGATTTTTAAAAGATAAATTTTCAACAAAGCTTGATAATGAAATATCATCTATTGGCGAAATGAGTAACATTCTTTTTAGAGGTTCTTTAGTAAAAGAAGGTTCAGGAAAAGGGATAGTTATAGGAGTTGGAAATAATACACAACTAGGAAAGTTAATAAGAATAATAGATAATTCAAAGGGTAAAAAGGATATTGCTATAAATAAGATGGAGGAAATTTTATTTAAACTTGTATTATGCCTAATTATTGTACAAGCAATTTTTATAGTTGTATTTCCTGGGAAATTAATTGACAAAAAACAACTATTTATACAAGGGGTATTTGCAACAATTTGTATTTTTGTTCCGATTATAATAACGTATTATGGAAAATACATAAAAGAAAAGATTTTAAGGGAAGATGATATTGAACTAACAAATTTTTCAGCCTTAGATTTAGTAAATGACATAAAAATATTTTTCTTGGACAAGCTTGGGACAATAACTAAAAAAGAATTGTTTTTAGATAAATTATACACAAATGAACAAATTTATAAATCTAATACAATAGATATTAATGATATAAATATAAAAAGACTTTTAGATATATCAATACTATGTAATAATGCAAAATACAATAATGATAATAATTGGTCAAAAGGAAACATGCTTGAAGTAGCATATGTAAAATATGGAGTTGAGAATTCTATTTTTAAAGGCAATTTAGAAAGTAAAAATAAAAGGAAATTCCAAATTGATAGAGGCTCTAATGAAAATATGATAACTACAGTGAATAAAAATAGAAATGGATATAGAGCAAATTCTAGAGGAAGTTTAGAAGCAATATTAAATAGTTGTACTCATATACTTATTAATGGAATAGAAAGAGAAATGTCTTCAGAAGATATAATGAAGATTAAACTTGCAGATTTGAATTTTTCAAAAGAAGGATTAATAACAGAAGCATTTGCATATAGAAGCTTTAATTATGAGCCTTCAGAATTTGAAAATATAGAAAGCAATTTGGTGTTTGTTGGAATTATGGCTCTAGAAAATCCTTTGATTGATGATGTAGTTGATGATATTGGAAGTATTATGGATCAAGGTGTGTTACCAATTATATTTACTGAGGATAATAAAATAGCTTCTGAAGTTCTTGGCAAAAAAATAGGTCTTATATCATCACTAGAACAAATAACTACAGGTGTTGAATTAGAATCTTTAAGTGAAGAGGAAATGCTTAGAGTTGTTTCTAAAACAAGGATTTATTGTAAGCTAAACCCTGAGCAAAAGAATAAAATTATATCATTATATAATACCGATGGATATAAATTTTCTATTGAAGGCGAAACATTAGGTGATATTTCTCTTATAAGCTTAGCAAGAGTTGGAATAGTTAAAGGAAAGCTATCCATGTTACTCAAAAAAATAGGAGATATATATACTTATAAAAGTAGTATTAAGGCTTTCTTTAAATTAAAAGAAAAACATGCTGAAGTAGAAGAGGGGATAAAAAGAGGAATAAGCATATACACCATAGCTATGCTATGTGAAATTGTATTTTTAAATTTAAAATATTATATAACAAGTGGACTAGTAGTAGACGAGTATTTTATTATATTAATGAATTTTTTTATGCTTTCACCTATAATAATCATAAATATGATATATGGGAATGATGTTTATAAAGGTAAAAAAGTAGCTTTAAGATGTATATTATTTTGTATTATACCTGTAGTTGCACTTTATTTTATAAAAGATAATTATGACATAATAGGATTTTCTTTAATGGGATTAATGCTGATTATAGATACTCTAATTAATTGTCGAATATTTAAAAGAGGAAATTTAAAAGGATTAAAGTTATTAGTATTAACTATATTCATTTATATAATATCTTTATTTATATTAATTATGATAACTAAATTTACTTACTCTATGATATTTGTTATTGTGATATCTTGGTTAATATTTATTTTTTTATTAGGAGATTTAATTATAAAAAAATGGTAAAAATTATTAATGAGGTGTTGCCATTTGGACTATGAAGAAAAAATAAATATATTACCATATATATTTATTACTTTTATATTATCAAGTTATATATTCATAATTTCAAATAAAAATATTTGGCTAGCAATACTTATTGCTAGCTGTTTTTTTATAATGCTAATATTCAAAATGAATTTGAGGTTAACTATTATTCTTATAGCTTTCTTTTTTATACCTATAATTAATAATATTTATTATTATAATTTTGAGGTTCACGAAAAGGAAAATGTGCGAATAATATCGCTTAATTCTTATGGAGCAACTGCTGAGGTATCAAAAAGAAAGATATATTTAACTGGCAATTTAAAAAATGTTAAATTAGGAGAAAGGCTTATAATAACTGGAGAGTTTACTAAAGAAATAAATAAAGAAAAAGGGGTAATAGGAGAGTTTAAAGTAGATGAATTTAAGAAATTAAATGTTGATTTAAAAGGTAAAATATATAGGATCAGAGAGTATATATTTGATACCTTAAAGGAAAAGTTAGGATATAGAAGAGCGGCAATAGTTACATCTATATCATTTGGATATTCAGATTTTTTAGATAAAGATGATGAAGAAGATATGAAAAATCTGGGGGTACTTCATGCAATTTCTGTATCAGGCCTTCATATGGTTTTAGTTTACTCTATATTAAAAAAGATATTTGGAAGCAAACTTGCTCCTATAGTTTCTATAATCTATGTAATATTTACAGGTGCTGCTTTATCAACTGTAAGGTCCTATATAATGATGTTATTTATGGGATTAGCAACTCCTTTAAAAAGAAATTACAATCCACTTGCATCATTATCTATGGCTGGTATTGTATTGGTTTTATATAAGCCATATAGCATATTTGAAGTAGGCTTTCAATTAAGTTTTTTAGCTACTCTTGGAATAATAATATTTAATAAAACAATAAATAAAAAGTTATATAGATTTCCTAAGTTTTTAAGGGAAGGTGTATCTATTTGTTTATCATCACAAATTTTTACATTTCCAATTTTAATAATATATTTTAAAGAGTTCTCTTTGGGGTTTCTTATGGGAAATTTAATACTCTTACCTTTAATAAATATAGTAGTTGTGCTAGGAAATTTATTAGCTATTTTAGTTAAAGTTAACCTTCTGTTTAACTATATATCATTTATAACTTATTATGTAACTTTATTTATAGATATATCAACAGAGTGGCTACTAAATATAACACCAAATTCTTTATATTTAAATGAAATAGTAATTATATGCTATATTGTTATGTGGATTACATGTTACTTTTATTATAAAGGCTATGGAAGGGTTATTTATTTCCCTCTAATACTAGTTTTCTATTATTACATACTAGTATATAGCCCATTTCCTAAGATAGAATATTATAAAGATGGAATAATATCAATAAGTTTTAAAGGAGAGCGTAGTGTAGTTGCTTTGAAAAAAAGTGTGGATTTAGAAAAATATAAAATAGTAACTTTATCACAAAATTCATATAATAATTTTAATACTATAAGAATAAGTGATGGTTATCAAATGTTAAAAGATAATAAAGATATTATATTAAAAGGTAGAAATAAGAATTATGTACTTAAGATATCAAAAGGGAAAAATGATTTTAATTATGATATAATAGATTTTAAGTCAAGTAATTATGGTAAGATAATTTTGCTTGAAAATAATATTTTAGTATTTAATTAAAGAAAGGTAGATTAAGTTGATAGATTTTGATGCACTAGAAGGTGAAGTTAAAAAGAGTAAAATAGAAAATTCTTATATTTTTTGTGGTTTAGATGAGGAACTTATAAAAGAAGGAATAAACTTAATTGTAAATGATACTGTAGATAAATCTTTACTAGATTTAAATTATATAAGGTTAGATGGATTAACTACAAATCTTGATGAAATTATGAATGCTTGTGAAACAATGCCTTTTATGGGGGATAAAAAAGTTGTAGTTGTATATAGAGCAGCGTTTTTAAAAGATAAAACAGATAGTGCAAACACTAAAACTTATAATGAAGTATTAAAATATCTAAAGGATTTACCACCTTATACAGTACTAATAATGTATTATTTATTTAATGATAAAAGAGATACTCCTAAAAAGAATAATAAAATAAAATCCTTAGATAAAGTTTCTAAAGTAGTTTATTTTGATAGGCTTAAAAAAGATAGGTATTATAAAAAAGTAGAGGAAGTATTTAAAGCTAATGGAAAAGAAATAGGAAAGATAGAAGCACGATATTTTGCTGAAAAGGTCCAAAATAATTTTGATATAATTAAGAGGGAAGCAGATAAGATTATATCCTATACTAATGGAGCTCAAATAACTAAAAGAGACATAGATAAGCTTATAGCTAATTCTAGTGAAGATGATATATTCGATTTAATTGATTTAATATCTCAAAGAAAAGTAGAAAGAGCAATTGATTTATTAGATGAATTATTATTTAAAAGCGATCAACATATGCTGATAATAAGCAATATAGAAAATAATTTCAAAAGACTATATGAAATTAAAGTTCTTAGTCAAAATGGAGTTAATATAAATGATCTTGCAAGTAAGTATAGGCTACCAACTTTCATATGCGAAAAGCTTGTTAACCAATGTAATAAATTTACTATAAAGCAATTGCAAAAATTAATGGAAATTTGTTTAGAAACTGAAAAAAAGCTGAAAACATCTGGTGTAGATAAAACTATGGAGATGGAACTAATGCTTTTTAATATATTTATGGTAAAGTAATCATAAAAAATAATAGCCGGTCCAATGGACCGGCTTCTTATTTGATTACGCCATAGCGTTTAACTTTGCAGCTAATCTTGATTTCTTTCTAGCTACCATGTTCTTGTGACATACTCCTTTTTGAGCTGCCATGTCTAAAGCTTTAACAGCCTTAGGGAAAAGAACGTTAGCTTCTTCTGCATTATTTGCAGCAACAGCAGTTTCAAACTTCTTTATAGCAGTCTTTAAAGCTGATTTTATCATTCTGTTTTGAGCAGTTTTAGCTTCTGTAACTTTAATTCTCTTTTTTGCTGATTTAATATTTGCCATTCTAAATTCACCCCCTTAATAATTTTATAGGGTCTCTTTGCAGTTTTGGGGAAATCTGCGTTCGAGTTCGTTTTTAACATACTAGATTATATCATTGAAAGTTTATAAGTTCAAGTATTAAATTATAACATTAAGGAAAAATAAGAGGGATGGAAGATTTTTAGGAGGTATTTTTATGATAAATGTAAGAACAGATTTAGCTATAGAAGCACGAGATATGTATACAAAAGAAAATAAAAGAGATCTTGATGGAGTTATTGTAGAAGAAGAGAAGGAAGATGATATAAAAATAACTACAGTAACTATAGAAAGTGACGAAGCAGGAAAGGAGCTTGGAAAACCTAAAGGGAATTATATTACTATAGATTTCCCGGAATTCACACATTATGATGGAGAATCTATGGATAAAGTTTCTAAGGTTGTTGACAATGTATTAAAAAGATTGGTTGATATATCAGAAGATAAGACAGCTTTAGTAGTTGGACTTGGAAACTGGAATGTAACTCCTGATGCACTTGGTCCAAAGGTAACAGAAAAAATTATGGTAACTAGACATTTAAAACAAGTTATGCCAGATGCGATAGATGATTCAGTGAGACCAGTTTGTTGTATATCTCCAGGCGTTCTAGGTGTTACTGGAATAGAAACAGGAGAAATAGTGAAATCTTTAGTAGATAGAATAAAACCAGATTTAGTTATATGTATAGATGCATTAGGCTCTAGAAAGTTAGAAAGAGTTAATAGAACTATTCAAATAAGTGATACTGGAATTTCTCCAGGAGCAGGTGTTGGTAATCATAGGATGAAAATAAACGAAGAAGTATTAGGAGTAAAGGTTATTGCAATTGGAGTTCCAACTGTGGTTCATGCATCAACAATAGCAAATGATACTATTGATTTACTACTTGATGAACTTATAAGTAAGGCTGAAAGTGGAAAAGAATTTTATAATATGCTAAAATCAGTAGATAAAGTAGAAAAAAGCGCTTTAATAAAGGAAATACTAGATCCTTTTGTTGGAGATTTAATGGTAACACCTAAAGATGTGGATGCAGTTATAGAGTCTTTAGCTAAAATAATTGCTAATGGAATAAATATGGCAGTACAACCAAACTTAGATATGGAAGACATAAATAAATTTATGAATTAATCAAATAAATTTTGATAAAAGTATTAATAATTATGTAACTCCCTTAATATAAATAATAGAGAGAAGGGGGAGTTGCCGTTGTATTCATTAAGACAAACTATACCTAAACAAAAATCAAGAGGTGTTAGAGGAAAACCAGCTTCTGCTAAACCTAATTTTAATGTTGGATATGCAATAATTATACTTGCTGTTATTGTGTTTTTTATAAGAGCAATGGGAGTTATAAATAAGTACAATGAACGAGGTGGTTATGCATATGTTCAAATGTTAAACTTTACTATGCCAGTTGTGAAAACTCAAGTATATGATGAAGGCGAATATGTAGAAAATAACCTTTCAGTAAAAAATGTAGTTTTAGAAGCTTTAGGTCTTAGAGGGTTTAGTACTTATGGAATAGTTGGAAGAGAAATAAGTTTATTTAAAGATAGTACTTTAGGGGATTCTATTTTAGGATCAGCAATAAAAAAATTAACACCATTTTCATTAAAAAATGATAGTATAGCTAAAATGACTTCAGAGGATATTGCGGAATTAAATAAAGTAAGTGCAGCATATGATCCAAGTTTAAAGAAAGTATTAGATAACTCAAAGCCAGAAATTCTTATATTCCATACACATACAACGGAAAACTATGCTGAAGCGGGAAAAGATACTACAGATAGTAATTTTAACGTTGTAGGTGTTGGTGATGTTTTAGCAAAAGAGCTTGAAGAAGGATATGGAATATCAGTAATGCATGATAAAACAAATCATAGTGTTTCTTATAATGATAGTTATACAAGATCTAATGAAACTTTAAGAAAGTACTTGGATAAATATGGAGATTTTAAAATAATCATAGATTTGCATAGAGACAGTGTATCTAATAAAGATGCAGTTACAGTTAATTTAAATAACCAAAATTTAGCTAAGATGATGTTTGTTACAGGACAAAACAGTACAAGATATTCAGCTAATAAAGCTTTAGTTGATGAATTGTATAATACAGCTAATACCCTATTTCCAGGAATAATTAGAAATACTTATGAATATGAAATTGCAGCAACTTCTATTAATTATAGTTTAAGTGATAATTTTGTACTTATAGAAGTAGGAGCAAATGTAAATACTGCTCAAGAAGCAAAATTAACTGCAAAATATATAGCAAGAGTATTGGCAGAACATTTAAATAGGAATTAAATTGAATAAAAGTTGATATTTATGAGCATCCTTTTAGATAATAAAAAAACTAGGGGGTGCTTTTTTGTTTAATAAAAAAGTCTTAATAGGAACAATAATTTTTTCCTTGTTAGTTTTCATTGGCTTTGTCCAAATTAATATTGTAAATACTAGAGCATTATCACCAATTGGTAATGGTGAAGATAACTATCAATTAGTAAAAGAAGAATTTGGAGAAGATTTTGAGGAATTTATAAGAGATAATGCAGAAGTTAAAATTTATACTACTGATGAAAATAATGAAAATACAACTATAAAAGTATCAGATAAAGAGTTTATGATAAATGCTAATAATCCAATAACAGAAAAAATTTATATGTTAGGAAGTAATATATATAATGGGTTTAATAGTATAAAGAATAAAATTAATGAGAAAATAAAGAGTGATTATAAAGATGAAGAAATAAACTCTATAAATGAAAGCAATGAAGAAAATGGAGATAGTAAAGAAGGTTCAAATGATACAGAAGGTGTAAATGATAAAGAAAGTGAATCTAGTGATAAGGATAAAAATACAAACTCTAATACAACTAATGATAAATTAGACAAAATAGTTGATGACTTTTTAGAGAAATCTAATTAAATATAGTATTTTACAGGGTTTAACAACTTCATATTTATATTGACATGTATCCTAGGCATTGTGATATAATTTACTTTGATTTAATTATAATGGGGGTGAAGTGACTATTAACCAAAAATCCGGTTGTAGTTTTATATATGAGTAGTAATAGACAAAAACATATTAGAAATTTTTCAATAGTTGCCCATATAGATCATGGGAAGTCAACCCTAGCGGATAGATTATTAGAAGCCACAGGAACTCTAACACAAAGAGAAATGGAAGAGCAAATCCTTGACAATATGGAAATAGAAAGAGAAAGAGGAATAACTATTAAGTCTCAAGCAGCAAGACTTATATATAGAAGATCAGATGGAGAAGAGTATATATTAAACTTAATAGATACTCCTGGTCACGTAGATTTTACATATGAAGTTTCAAGAAGCTTAGCTGCATGTGAAGGTGCAATATTAGTTGTAGATGCTACACAAGGTGTTCAAGCACAAACTTTAGCTAATTGTTATTTAGCATTAAACAATGATTTGGAAATAGCTCCAGTAATAAATAAAGTTGACTTACAATCTGCAAGACCAGATGAAGTTAAACAAGAAATAGAAGATATAATAGGAATAGAGGCACAAGATGCTCCAATGATTTCTGCTAAAACAGGGTTAAATATAGGAGATGTTTTAGAAACAGTAGTAGAAAATATACCTGCGCCAGATGGAGATGAAGATGCACCTCTTAAAGCTTTAATATTTGATTCATATTATGATAGTTATAAGGGTGTTGTTTCATATGTAAGAATATTCGATGGTGTAGTTAAGCCAGGAACTAAAATTAAGTTAATGGCTACAAATAAGGTATGCGAAGTTACAGAAGTAGGTGTATTTACTCCTAAGACACTACCGATAGGTGAATTACGTGCAGGAGATGTAGGATATATCGCTGCATCTATTAAAAATGTAAGAGATGCAAGAGTTGGTGATACTATAACTGAAGCAGATAGACCAACAGCTGAAGCTATGCCAGGATATAAGCCAGCAGTACCAATGGTATATTCAGGAATTTATCCTGTAGATGGAGCAAAATACCAAGAGCTTAAAGATGCTTTAGAAAAGCTTCAAATAAACGATGCTGCTTTAAGTTTTGAGCCAGAAACATCTATAGCTTTAGGGTTTGGATTTAGATGTGGATTCTTAGGATTATTACATATGGAAATAATTCAAGAAAGAATTGAAAGAGAATTTAATTTAGATATAATTACAACTGCACCATCAGTTATATACAAGGTAATAAAAACTAATGGTGATATAATAGAACTTACAAATCCTACAAACCTTCCAGAAGCAACAGAGATAGAGTATATGGAGGAGCCAATAGTTAAGGCAAGTATAATAGCACCTTCTGACTATGTTGGAGCTGTAATGGAATTATGTCAAGAAAGAAGAGGAACCTTTATTGACATGCAATATTTAGAGGAAACAAGAGTTTCTATAAATTATGATATTCCATTAAATGAAATAGTATATGATTTCTTTGATACATTAAAATCTAGAACAAGAGGATATGCATCATTAGATTATGAATTTAAGGGATATACTCAAACTGAGCTAGTTAAGCTTGATATAATGTTAAATGGAGATGTTGTAGATGCTTTATCTATGATAGTACCAAGAGAAAAAGCTTACGAAAAAGGAAGAGGAATTGCTGAAAAGCTAAAAGAAATAATTCCTAGACAAATGTTTGAAGTTCCAATTCAAGCAGCAGTTGGTTCAAAGATAATAGCAAGAGAAACAGTTAAGGCTATGAGAAAAGACGTTCTTGCTAAATGTTATGGTGGAGATATATCAAGAAAGAAGAAGCTGTTAGAAAAGCAAAAAGAAGGAAAGAAGAGAATGAGACAAGTGGGATCAGTTGAAATACCACAAGAAGCATTCATGGCAGTTCTTAAAGTAGATAAATAAATTTAAATATCAAAAAGGCTAAGTTTCATAAGGAGACTTAGCCTTTTTGATAGATAACTGTAAGAGTAAGGTGGTAATATTATAGTTTATTATATTCAAGTTTATCTAAAATTGTGAATGCGAATTATTTTAAATAAATGTTTTCGATGTAATTGTATAAAGATGATAAGTCATAGGTATCAGCTACTAACTTTAAATAAGGAATAAATTTATAATCATCCATTTCAATAAACTTAGATATTTTTGGATTTATTCTAAAATATTTAGATTTTAGAATTTCTTTGCAGTACATGTCTTCTAAATCTGACATCCCATCCATTAAAAGAGCTAATAATGGGGATTTCATTTTAGCTAATGGGTGGAATGACCATTGAAATATTCCCCATTTTTCCGTTTTGCCATTGATTTTTTCAGGACTATCACCAGTACCTATTGAAAGTAGTCTTATTTGGTCTAGGCTATAAGAGGGGCCAAGAGAGGCCAAAGCAGTTAATAATGAAATAGCAGTAGGAGAATTAGCAATAACGCCACCATCTATAAAACCCTTATATGATGGAAAGTATGTAGGAGCAGCTGAACTTGATAAAATAGTATCTTTTACACTAAAATCACATGTTGAATTTTTAGATAAATTATTAAAAAATACTGGTTCCCAAGAATTTCCGGTTAATCCCTTTACATGAAATGCAGGAATAAAAATAAATTTTTTTAAGTCTCCAATTTTTAGATTATCATCGAAATAATTCGAGATAATATTCTTTAAATTAATATTATTAAACTTCGGACGAAATAGATTAAAATGAGAGGGAGAAAAAATTTTTTTTGCAGTAGGATTACTATATAAATTATTTATTTCATTAATAGAAACCTCTGTTGCTAATAAGGAAGCAATTATTGAACCAGTTGAAGTACCAGTAAATAAGTCAACTTTATCTAAAAAGTTTGGATATTTACAACAAATTCTACTTAAAATTTCTACACTTAAGGCACCCTTAATTCCACCACCATCAAAGGCGAGTATTTTAAATGTTTTCAAAATAAACATCTCCTTATATAAACTATTTTTAGTGGTAATCTATAAATAATATATTCAACAAAAGAGTTATTGATATATAAAGTAAAATAAAAATTTAATATTTAACTAAAGTATAAGTAGTCATTAAAATTTAGCTGTTTAACAAATATATTAGTAATTAAAGTTAATAAAGGAAAATATACTTAAATTGTATAAAATATTTAAGTGGGGTGTATATTATGTTAGAGGCAAAATTGAGAGACGTGAATAAGAAGGGAAAGGTATTAAGAAATTTAGGTTTAGTAACTGGAACTATTAAAAGAAAAAATGGAGAAATATCATTAATATCAATGGTTGGTTATAAATTAGAAACATATATTTCAAGAAATGGATTAAAAACAAGAATGAAAATAAATTTTGAAGGTGATATAATTGACACAATTATTGAAAGAGCTCAGAAGGATGTAGTGTTACACAATATTATTAATATAGATCTTATAGAAGTATAAAAATAGGAGAATAAATTATATTATATAATTTATTCTCCTATTTTTATCTTTTCATTTTAATGCATTTCTGTATAATAGCAATAAAGAGAAATTTAAATGATAGAAAGAGTGATTATAGAAATGAAAAATTTAAAAGAAGTAGCACTTTATATACATATACCATTTTGCAAGCAAAAATGTTTTTATTGTGATTTCCCATCTTATGCCTCATTAGATCATCTTAAAGATGATTATGTGGATGCGTTATGTAAGGAGATAGAAGAAAAAGTAATAGATTATAAAATTAAAAGCATATTTATAGGTGGAGGAACTCCATCATATTTAGAGACTAATCAAATATATAAATTATTGAAAACTATAAGTAAACTTAATTTAACAGAAAATATGGAATTTACAATGGAATGTAATCCTGGAGCCTTGGAAAAAGAGAAATTAGAAACTATGCTAAGAGGTGGAGTAAATAGAATAAGCATGGGACTTCAAGCAGTACAAAATTCACTTTTAAAAGATATAGGAAGAATACATAGTTTTAAGCAATTTGAAGAAAATTTCAATTTAGCTAGGGAGGTTGGATTTAAAAATATAAATGTTGATTTGATGTTTGGATTACCAAATCAAAAAGTAGATGAATGGAAAGAATCTTTAGAAGTAATTGCAAAGTTAAATCCAGAGCATATTTCTGCTTATAGCCTAATAATAGAGGAAGGAACGGCATTTTATAAATTATGGGAAAGAAATAAACTAATATTACCGTCAGAAGATGAAGAAAGAGAGATGTATTCAATTACTAAGGAAATACTTAAGGAGCATGGATACGAGCAGTATGAAATATCTAATTATGCGAAATCAGGATATGAATGCTATCATAATAAGGTTTATTGGCAATGTGATGATTATTTAGGAGTTGGATCTGCTTCAAGTTCGTTTATTGATGGTAAAAGAATAAAAAATATAGAAAATGTGAAACTCTATATAGAAAAAATTAATAATAATGAAAGTATTATAGAAGAAATAATTAAAAACTCTAAAGAAGATAATATAGAAGAGTTTATATTTATGGGACTTAGAATGAATAAGGGGATAAGCCTTAATGAATTCAAAAAAAGATTTGGAATAGATATAAATAGTATATATAAAGATATTATAGAGAAAAATATAAATAAAAAATTACTCGTATTAGAAAAAGATAATTTAAGGTTAACTGACAAGGGAATTGAGTTATCTAATTTAGTTATGAGTGACTTCATACTGTAAAATGTGGTACGTAGAAAACGAGAGCGTGTTTTAGAAAACAAAAGAAAAATAAAAATAAATTAATAAAATTAAATGAGATTATTTAATTTATCAGTTATTCCAATTGACAAAAAAGGTAATAAGGAATATATTGATATTGTAGTCATTAGCACTCGACGATAATGAGTGCTAACAGATAGAGGTGATGTAATGGCTATTGATGAAAGAAAAATAAAAATACTTCAGGCTATCATTAATGACTATATCATGACAGGGGAACCAGTAGGTTCAAGAACAATAGCTAAGAAATATGATTTAGGAGTTGGATCAGCAACAATAAGAAATGAAATGGCTGATCTAGAGGAAATGGGTTATCTAGAACAACCACATACATCCGCAGGTAGAATACCTTCTAATAAAGGATATAGGCTATATGTAGATAAGTTAATGGAAACTGGAAGATTAACTCGAGAAGAGGAACTCAAAATAAGGGAGTACATTATAAATTCAGCAATGTATGAGGTTGATAAGATAGTAAAGCAAGCTTGTTCATTGTTATCAGAGCTTACTAATTTAACGACTGTAGTACAGACTCCATCTGTGAGAAGTAGCTATATAAGATCTATTCAATTGCTCGCTATTGATAGTCATAATTTGGTTTCAGTAATAGTAGCAGATAGTGGAATTATTAAGAATCATAGAATAAGAGTAAACAATATGCCAAAGCCTGAAACTATTCAAATGATAAATGAAGTCTTAAATATGAGGCTAAGAAATTTAACGATTGAAGAAATTAACTTGGAAGTAATTAATAAGCTCAAAGTAGAATTAAATGGCTATGATGAACTATTTAATGGAATATTACCAGCTCTATATGAAACATTAAAAGAAGCTAACAATACAGAAGTGTTTGTTGAAGGTGCTACAAATATTTTTAATTATCCTGAGTATAATAATATCGAAAAGGCTAAGGAAATTCTTTCTTTAATTAATGATAAGGACAATTTGATAGATTTGATAGAACCTAGTAGTGATATAACCATAAAAATAGGCGATGAAAATTATTTTCCAGAGGCTAAGGAGTGCTCAATTATATCGGCGGAATATTCATTAGATGGAAGACCGATTGGTAAGATTGGATTAATTGGACCAAAGAGGATAAATTACTCTAAGGTTATAGCTATTATGGGGCAAGTTATGAAGGAGTTAAATAAGAGCTTAAGAAATCAAATTATAGAATAAAAGAGATGAGGTGTTGTTGTGGAAGATAACAAAGAAGTAATAGAAGACTTAGAAGAAACAATTGAAGCAGAAAATGTTGAAGATATAAATTCTACTACAGAAGAAGTAGAACAAGAAACAGATCAATCTTCAGATGATATAGTTGAAGAAAATAATGATAAGGAAAATGATCTAGATATTATGAGAAAATTAAAAGATGAAAATAAGAAGCTAAATAATGAAGTTGAAGCTTTGAAAGAAAGATTACTTAGAATATCAGCAGAATATGACAATTACAGAAAAAGAACAACTAAAGAAAAAGAAGGCATTTATACAGATGCATGTACAGATGTATTAAAAGAAATGATACCAGTACTAGATACATTAGAAAGAGCAATAGCTGTTGAAGGAAGTGTGGAAGACTTTAAAAAAGGAATAGACATGACTATAAAAGGATTTAAAGGCTCTTTTGAAAAATTAGGAGTTGAAGAAATAGATGCAACTGGTGAATTTGATCCAAATCTTCATCAAGCAGTCATGCACGTTCAAGATGAATCACTTGGTACTAACTCAGTAGTTGAAGTATTCCAAAAGGGATATAAAAGAGGCGAAAAGATAATTAGACATACAATGGTAAAAGTAGCTAATTAATTATTGATATTAACTAAACTTATATTAAAAAGATAGTTTTTAGGAGGAAATATATTATGGGAAAAATAATAGGAATTGATTTAGGAACAACTAACTCATGTGTAGCTGTTATGGAAGGTGGAGAACCAGTAGTAATCAGCAATTCAGAAGGGGCAAGAACTACTCCTTCAGTAGTTTCATTCCAAGCAAATGGAGAAAGATTAGTAGGGCAAGTAGCTAAAAGACAAGCGATTACAAACCCAGATAAAACAATAATATCAATAAAGAGACATATGGGTACAAATTATAAAGTTAATATAGATGGTAAAGATCATTCACCACAAGAAATATCAGCAATGGTACTTCAAAAAATAAAGGCTGATGCAGAAGCTTATTTAGGTGAATCAGTAACTCAAGCAGTTATAACAGTTCCTGCATATTTTAATGATTCAGAAAGACAAGCGACTAAAGATGCTGGTAAAATAGCTGGATTAGAAGTATTAAGAATAATAAATGAACCTACAGCTGCAGCTTTAGCTTATGGTTTAGATAAAATGGATACAAACCAAAAAATCTTTGTTTATGACTTAGGTGGTGGTACATTCGACGTATCTATCCTAGAACTTGGTGATGGAGTATTCGAAGTTTTATCAACAAATGGAGATACTAAATTAGGTGGAGATGACTTTGACCAAAGAATAATGGATCATATAGCTGAAACATTTAAAGCTGAAAATGGAATAGATTTAAGAAATGATAAAATGGCACTTCAAAGATTAAAAGAAGCTGCTGAAAAAGCTAAGATTGAATTATCATCATCAATGCAAACAAACATTAACTTACCATTTATAACAGCTGATGCAACAGGTCCAAAGCATATTGATATGAACTTAACTAGAGCTAAATTCAATGAAATTACACATGATTTAGTTCAAAGATCAATTGAGCCAATGAAGAAAGCTTTATCAGATGCTAACCTTTCATTAAGCGACATCAATAAAGTAATATTAGTTGGTGGATCAACAAGAATTCCAGCTGTTGTAGAAGCAGTTAAAAACTTTACAGGAAAAGAACCTTCAAAGGGAGTAAACCCAGATGAATGTGTTGCAGTTGGAGCAGCTATTCAAGCAGGTGTATTAACTGGAGAAGTTAAAGATGTATTATTACTAGATGTTACTCCATTAACATTAGGAATTGAAACATTAGGCGGAGTTGCTACACCACTTATTGAAAGAAATACTACAATTCCAGCTAAGAAGAGTCAAACATTCTCAACTGCAGCAGATGGTCAAACATCAGTTGAAATTCACGTGGTTCAAGGTGAAAGACAAATGGCAGCTGACAATAAGACTTTAGGTAGATTTACATTATCAGGTATTGCACCAGCTCCAAGAGGAATTCCTCAAATTGAAGTTACATTTGATATAGATGCAAATGGATTAGTTAAAGTGTCAGCAGTTGATAAGGCAACTAATAAAGAAGCTAATATAACTATTACAGCTTCAACTAACTTAAGCGAATCTGAAGTAGAAGCAGCAGTAAAAGAAGCAGAAAGATTTGCTGAAGAAGATAAGAAGAGAAAAGAAAAAATAGAAGTTAAGAATAATGCAGATCAAGTTGCATATCAAACAACTAAAACTTTAGAAGAACTTGGTGATAAGGTAACAGCTGACGATAAAGCTAAGATCGAAGCTAAACTTGATGAATTAAATAAAGTTAAAGATGGCGAAGATTTAGAAGCTATCAAGAAAGCAATGGATGAATTAAATCAAGAATTCTATGCAATATCATCTAAGATATATGCTGATGCTAATGCAAATGGTGCAGCAGGAGCAGGATTTGATCCAAACAACATGGGAGGAGCAGGTGCAAGCCAAACTCCACACGATGATAATGTTGTAGATGCAGATTTTGAAGTTAAAGAAGATAAATAATACTTTGAGACAATAAATAGTTGTAACCTATTAGTCTAATAGATATAATATATGAGGGAAGGCAAGAGTCGTCTTCCCTTTTATAAAGTAAAAAAATGGTGGTGAAAATAGATGGCAAATAAAGACTATTATGCATCCCTTGGGCTTGAAAAGGGAGCTTCAGATGAAGAAATAAAAAAGGCCTTTAGAAAGCTAGCTATAAAATATCATCCTGATAAAAACCAAGGAGACAAAGAAGCAGAGGATAAGTTTAAAGAAATAAATGAAGCTTATCAAGTGCTTTCAGATCCTGAGAAAAAAGCAAGATATGATCAGTTTGGAACGGCTGATTTTGATGGAAGTGGATTTGGATCAGGTGGATTTGGTGGCTTTGACTTCTCAGATATGGGAGGTTTTGGAGATATATTTGATAGCTTCTTTGGTGGTGGCGGCGGTGGCAGCAGAAGACGAAATGGACCACAAAGAGGTGCTGATTTAGAATATACAGTTAATTTAACGTTTGAAGAGGCAATATTTGGAGTAGAAAAGGAAATTTCTATAAATAGAAGTGAAACTTGTGATTCATGTAAAGGTAGTGGAGCTAAAGCTGGAACTTCAGCAAAGACTTGTCCAACATGTAATGGGCAAGGTCAAGTAAGAGTACAAAGACAAACACCTTTAGGAAGTTTTGTTAGTACTTCAACATGTAATACATGTGGTGGTAGTGGTAAAGTAATAGATGAACCATGTAATACATGTCATGGAAAAGGAAATGTTAGAAAGAATAGAAAAATAACTGTTAATATTCCAGCTGGAGTAGATACAGGAAATGTTATGCCGCTTAGAGGACAAGGAGATCATGGAACTAATGATGGCACTCCAGGAGATTTATATGTAAGAATAAATGTTGCTCCATCTAAGAAATTTACAAGAAAGGGAACTGATATATATATAGATACTCATATATCTATGGGAAAAGCAGCATTAGGAACTGAAATAACTGTTGCAACTGTGGATGGAGATGTAAAATATACAATCCCAGCAGGAACACAATCAGGTACTTTATTTAGATTAAAAGGAAAAGGTGTTCCAAGAGTAAATTCATCAGGTAGAGGAGATCAATACGTTAAGGTAATTGTTGATATCCCTAAGAACCTAAATGACAAGCAAAAAGATGCGTTAAAGGCATTTATGGAAGCATGTGGAGAAAATGTTGGTGATGTAACTCCTCATAAAAAAGGACTTAAAGATTTATTTAAATAAAAGGATTAGCGTGATGCTAATCTTTTTTTATAAAATCTATAATATATGCACACAATACTAAAAGTGATATACTTACATTATAAGTTTTCCCTATCATTACTATAGGAATATCTAATAAATGCAGATTATATTTAGTGATATAATTAACAATAGTATGAATTTAATAAAGAGGTGGTAAAAAATGAATAAACTAAAAGAAGTTCTATATGGAGAAATAGAAGAATTTAGAAAAGAAGGACACAAATTTTTAAATGGGGAATTAAATGTAATGCAATTTAAACATGCATCTGGAGGATTTGGTGTATATGCACATAGGGGTGGTAAGGAATTTATGATAAGGCTTAGAATTCCTTCAGGTATAACTAATGTTGATGAGATGTATAAAGTCTATGGCTTTGCGGAAAAGTATGGATTAGATAAAATACATTTTACAACACGACAAGCAATTCAATTACACGGACTAAGTATAGATGAAGTTTGCGATTTAATGAAGGAAGCTTTAGATAATGATATATATACTAGAGGTGCAGGTGGTAATTATCCAAGAAATGTTGCTATGTCACCATTATCAGGTGTTGATCCAGAAGAGGAATTTGATGTAACTCCTTATGCTATAGCTGTAGGAAATTATTTTTTAGAAAGAATATATACTTATAAGCTTCCTAGAAAACTAAAGGTTTCATTTTCAAGCAGTGAATATGATGCAGCACATTGTACAGTTCAAGATTTAGGTTTTGTTGCGGTAAATAAGGATGGAAAAAAATATTTTCAAATATATTTAGGTGGAGGATTAGGACAAAATCCTAGAAAAGCAGTTAAATATTATGATTTAGTTGAAGCAAAAGATGTACTTTATTATGTAGAAGCAATGGTAAGCTTATTTAAAGCTGAAGGAAATTATGAAAATAGAAATAAAGCGCGTGTTAGATATATTTTAGATAGAATGGGCGAAAAGGATTTCTTAGAATGTTATAAAAAGCATATCGAAGAAGTTATGGAAAAGGGTAATTTAGAAATACAAGTTGAAGATAAGGTTTATAATAAAGAAGGAATAGAAGTAGCAATTAATAATCCAAGAATTATCAAACAAAAACAAACAGGATTATATAGTGTTTATCTTCATCCAATTGGAGGACAATTACCTGTTAGTGATTTAAAAGCAATTTTAGATACTATAAAAAACTTTGAAGATGTAGAAATTAGATTAGCTATGACAGAAGGAGTTTATTTTAGAAACTTAAACGGCAATGAAGCAAAAGAGTTATTAGAATTAACTGAAAACATGGGTGCTAAAACTGATTTCGAACAAAGTGTATCTTGCATAGGGGTTCCAACATGTCAAATTGGTATATGCAATAGCCAAGGAACTTTAAACTCAATAATGGAATACTTTAAAGAAAAAGAATACAAATCAGATGTATTACCAAAAGTTTACATATCAGGATGCGGTAATTCTTGTGGAGTTCATCAAATTGGGGCTATAGGATTTACAGGAAAGAAAAAGAGAGTTGGAGAAAAGATAGAAGAGTGTTTTGCTATGTCTGCTGGTGGATCATTTGGTGTAGGAAAAACAAACTTAGGAAATCCTTATGGTGATATTCCAGCAAATAGGATTCCAGAACTTTTATATGAACTTTCTAAAGAAATAGAAGCTAGCAATTTAAAATTTGAAGAATATCTAGAAGAAAAAGAAGAAAGTTTTAAAGAAATAGTAAATAAATACGCAGTATAGATATTTAATTAACTACCTTCGCCTTATAGTAGAAAATAATTATGATAATAAATATTTACAAATAATTATTATCGAGTATAATTTAAATATATAATTATATGAGATTTTGGAAAAGATAAAATAGAAATCTTAAAGTAAGGAGAAGGGTAAAATGAAACAAGTAAAATTTCAAGGATCACCAATAACATTAGAAGGAAACACATTAAGTGTTGGAGATAAGCTACCGGATTTTTCAGTTACAACAAATGATTTAGGAGAATTTACTCTTAAAGATACAAATGGTGTTAGGGTATTTTTAACAGTACCTTCAATAGATACACCAGTTTGTGATATGGAAGTAAAAAGATTTAATAAAGAAGTAGATAGTTTAGATGGAGTAACATGTTATACTGTTTCAATGGATTTACCATTTGCTCAAGCTAGATGGTGTGGATCAGAAGGAGTAGAAAAAGTTAAGACTTTATCAGATTATAAGGATAGAAGCTTTGCTAAGGCTACTGGAACTTATGCTAAGGAATTAGGTTTATTAACAAGAGCATCATTTGTTGTAGATTCAAATGGTATTGTAACTTTTGTTGAATATCTTGATGAAATAACAAGTGAACCAAGTTATGATAAAGTTTTAGAAGCAGCTAAAGCAGCAAAATAATATATATTAAAAATTAAAAGTATTTGGGTTTACCAAATACTTTTAATTTTTATATTTTATTTAAAAGGAATTAATTACTTTAGTTTTAAATATAGACAGAAAGTTAACATAAGTGTAAAATAATAAATTAGTCAAAGTATGTTTGAAAGGACTGATTTAATAAATGCAAGGAACTTGGATAGAGGTTAGAGTTATAACTAAAAGTGAGGCGCTAGAACCTGTTTCTGGAATATTTTATGGATTAGATTGTAAAGGAGTTGCAATTGAAGATCCAAATGACATATTAGAAAGAGAACAAGGACCATTAACTTGGGATTTTGCAGATATCAATGTATTAGAACATAAAGGAAAAGTTGCAGTAGTTAAAGCTTATTTTTCAGAAGAAGATAATATAGATGAGATAATAAATTATGTAAATGAAAAAATGAGTGAAATTAAGGAACTTGGAATTGATACAGGAGTAGCTAAAGTAGAAAGTGAAAAAATGTTTGAAGAAGACTGGGCTAATACATGGAAAAAGTATTATAAGCCAACTAAGGTTGGAGAAAAGATAGTTGTAAAGCCTATATGGGAAGAATATGATGCCAAGGGGGAGGAACTAGTAATAGAGCTTGATCCTGGTATGGCATTTGGAACAGGTACACATGAAACAACAAGAATGTGTATGCAATCTTTAGAAAAGTATGTAAAGGAAGATAGTACTGTTTTTGATGTTGGATGTGGATCAGGAATTCTTGCTATAGCAGCAGCAAAACTTGGTGCTAAAATGGCTGTTGGAGTTGATTTAGATCCAGTTGCAGTTGAATCTGCTAAAGAAAATGTTGGATATAATAATTTAGATAATATACAAATACTATATGGTAATTTAGTAGAAGTAATTGATGGGAAAGCAGACATAGTTGTTGCTAATATAATTGCAGAAGTTATATGTATATTAACAGAAGATGTAAAAAGAGTTTTAAAGGATAATGGATACTTTATTACTTCTGGAATAATACATGATAGGGTAGATATGGTTACTAAAAAGCTTGAAGAAACTGGCTTTGAAGTAGTAGAGATAAATAAAGATGGGGAATGGAACTGTATAGTTGCCAAAGTAAAATAGTTTTAAGGAGAATGAACAATGCATAAATTTTTTACTCCTAAAGAAAATTTTATAGACAATAAAGCCAAAATCTTAGGTGATGATGTAAAACATTTATATAAAGTATTAAGGCTAAATGAAGGGGATAAAATAGTCTTAAATAATTGTGCTGGTGAAGAATTTTTAGCTACTATTTCATCTATAACAAAGCAAGAAGTACTTGTTGAAATAGAAGAAAAACTTCAAATAAACAATGAAAGTAGTGTAAAGATATATTTATTTCAAGGATTGCCAAAGGCGCAAAAGATGGATTTAATAGTACAAAAAGGTACAGAGCTTGGAATTACTGAGTTTATACCAACTTTAACAGAAAGAGTTGATATAAAGCTAAAAGGCGATTTTAAAAAGTTAGATAGACTAAATAGAATAGCTTTAGAAGCAGCTAAGCAAAGTAAAAGAAGTTTAATTCCAAATGTAGTGGAGCCAATAACTTTTAATGAAGCTTTAGATAAAATGAAGAATTTAGATTTAGTTATAGTTCCATATGAAAACGCAGAAAACTTTGGAATTAAAACTTTATTTAATAGCACTGATATTGATAAGACTAAAATAAAAACTGTTGGAATACTAGTTGGTCCTGAAGGTGGATTTGAAGAAGATGAAATAAATAAACTAAAAGAAAATGGTGCTTATATAGTAACTTTAGGAAGTAGAATCCTTAGAACAGAGACAGCAGGTTTTGTAGCTACTTCTTTAGTTCAATATGAGCTAGGAGATTTAGGAGGAAATTAATAATGAAAGTTGCATTTTCTACATTAGGATGTAGAGTTAACGTATATGAATCAGAAGCAATGGCTGAAAAGTTTATAAGAGAAGGCTATGAAGTTGTGGATGCTAGTGAAGCAGCTGATGTATATGTAATAAATACTTGTACTGTTACTAATATGGGTGATAAAAAATCAAGACAAATTATAAGTAGAGCAAGAAGATTGAATGAGAATGCTACAGTAGCAGTTGTAGGATGTTATTCACAAATTGCACCTAAAGAAGTTTCAGAAATACCAGGAGTAGATGTAGTTCTTGGAACAAGAAATAAAGGCGATGTTGTTTACTATGTAAATAAGGCTAGAGATGAAGGAAAGTCACAAGTTCATGTTGAAGGTGTGCTTAAAAATAGAAAGTTTGAAGAATTAAATATAGAAGAATATCAAGATAAAACAAGAGCATTCTTAAAAATACAAGATGGATGTAATAGATTTTGTACATATTGTATCATTCCATATTCAAGAGGATCAGTATGTTCAAAAGATCCTAAGAAAGTATTAGAAGAAGTTAATAAATTAGCGGAGCATGGATTTAAAGAAATAATATTATCTGGAATACATACAGCTTCTTATGGATTAGATTTAGAAGGAAGTGTAAACTTAATAGACATAATAGAAGAGATAGAAAAAGTAGAAGGAATAGAAAGAATAAGAATAGGATCAATTGAGCCTGCATTCTTTACTCCTGAAGTTATAGAAAAGATAAAGAAGTTTAAGAAGTTATGCCCACATTTCCATTTATCACTACAAAGTGGATGTGATGCTACACTTAAGAGAATGAATAGAAGATATACAGCACAAGAATATGCTGATTCAGTAAATTTATTAAGAGAAACTATGCCTGATGTATCTATAACAACAGATGTAATAGTTGGGTTCCCAGGAGAAACAGAAGAGGAATTTAATGAAACATATGAATTCTTAAAAAATATTAAGCTTACTAAAACTCACGTATTTAAATATAGCCCAAGAAAAGGGACTAAAGCTGCAGATATGCAAGATCAAGTTGATGGAAGTATAAAGGAAAAAAGAAGTAAGTTATTAATAGAATTAAGCAATAAAAATGAAAAAGAATTCATAGAAAAATTCATAGGAAAAGAAATGGATGCACTTATAGAAACAGAAGTAAAAGGTAAAGATGGTATCTATGAAGGATATACAAGAAACTATATAAAGGTTCAAGTACCATGTACATGTGCAGATGTTACTGGTAAAATAGTTGATATAGAAATTATAGAAGTAGAAAATGAAATAGGAATAGCAAAACTGTTATAGAATTGATAGGTTACAATGCATAATGGATAATTAAGGTGATAATTTAACTTTGTTAAATTATTGGAATAATTATTATATTTTATATAAAAATAAGTTTATAATCAAATTATATCGAAATTATTAATTATCAATTGTCAATTAATCATTATCAATTAAAGAAAGGGGTGAATTTATGGATTGCATTTTTTGCAAAATTATAAATGGGGAAATACCAAGTAAAAAGATTTATGAGGATGAAAAGGTCATAGCTTTTCATGATATAAGTCCTGAAGCTCCTATGCATTTTTTAGTTATACCTAAGAAGCATATACAAAGTGTAAATGAATTAAATGAAGAAAATTCAAATATTATTTCACACATTTTCTTAGTTATTAATAAACTAGTAAAGGAGCTAAATATAGCTGAATCAGGATATAGAATTGTTAATAACTGTGGAAAAGATGGTGGTCAGACAGTTGACCATATTCATTTTCATGTGCTAGGACAAAGAGAATTAAAATGGCCACCAGGCTAAAGAGTTTTTTATCTCAGAGGTTGACTTTAAGATGTGCCTATTGTATAATATAGCGTGTGTTATTAAGCCCGTAGCTGAGTTAAATTAATTAATTTGAGCTAGCGGAGGGAGGGATAATAGATGTCAGAAATAAAAGTTGGAGAAAACGAAACACTTGAAAGTGCATTAAGAAGATTCAAGAGAAAATGCGCTAGAGCTGGAGTTCTTTCAGAAGTTAGAAAGAGAGAACACTATGAAAAGCCAAGCGTGAAGAGAAAGAAAAAATCAGAAGCTGCTAGAAAGAGAAAATTCAAGTAGGAACTATTTTGGTTTGAAATTTTAATAGAACTTAATTAGAAGCTATTATTGGAGGCTACAATTTATCCAATAACTCTGAATGTATTATTTATAATACATTAAGGTTGAGGACTATAGTTATATATTTTAGCAAAAATAAGTGTAAGAATTATTATACTTGAATTAAAGGGAATAAACAGGATTTAATTAATTGGATATTCTAAAGAAGTAGATCTTGTTATAGTACCTTCCTCAGCAGTTATAAAAGAAAAAATAAAATTATTAAAGGAACGGCTACACCATAGGTGTTAATAACATTTAAGATATAGCTAGGTTTTAATTAGCTTAGTTATGACAAATTAAAGTCAATTTATAATAAGAATATTAACTAATAAATAAAGCAAAAGGAACTTATTTAGTTCCTTTTGCTTTTTTTTTATTCAGAAATATATTTTATAAGGCATTGAAATTCTGACTTTATAAACTCAAATAAATTATAAGTAATTTTCTGTATATCTTTATCATAAAGTACTATTAGGAAAGATATAAGGAGAGAAGATTATGCAAAGAAAAATGGAGAAGAGCAGAGAAATAATAGCAGAAACTTTTGACTTACCTAAAGATATAGTTTTAAATGTTCCTAAAATAACTATTATAGGAAATGATGAAATAACAATAGAAAATCATAAAGGAATAATACTATTTGAGAGAAATATTATAAAAGTAAATACAAAAGTAAAGACAATTAATATTGAAGGTGAGAATTTTGAAATACTTTATATTGGAGACTCTACAATAACAATTAGCGGAAAATTTAAATCTATATCATACGAGGTGTAATATGGCAACAGGAGTTTTTGATAGTGGAAAAGTAGTAGTTGAAGTTAACATATTAAAACCAGAAAGACTTTTAAACATATTGTGGAGCGAAAATATAAATGTTATAAATGTTAAGAGGATAGATATAGCAACGATTAGAGTAACAATTGATTATAATGATTATAGTGTTTTAATGGATGCTGTAAAAAGATTGAATGGAAAAAGTAGAGTTGTAGGAAGTACTGGTATCTTATTTTTTATAGGAAAATTAAAGAGTAAATTGTTTTTAGCCATAGGAGGAGGAATATTTATAGTAATGTTATTATATCTTTCTACTTATGTATGGAGTATAGAAATAACTACTAAAAAGAATGTATCACCTTATGAGTTAAGACAACAATTATATGAAATAGGAATAAAGCCAGGAATAAGCAAAGATAAAATAGATGTTAAAGATGTAGAGAAGAAACTAGAGGACGTGAATTCAGATATTTTATGGTTAAGAGCCAGAATAGAAGGTTCAACACTTAAGATATTTATAGAAGAGAAGGTAAATCCGCCAGAAGTTAAAGAAGCAAAACAAGGGAATTTAGTTGCAAAGATGGATGGGGAAGTAAGTAGGGTTTACGCTTTTTCTGGTAGATCAGCAGTTCATGTTGGAGATATGGTTAAAGCTGGGGATGTCGTTATAGAAGGAATTAACGGTAAAGAGGAAGATCCATATGAAGTTGTACCAGAAGGTGTAGTGATGGCAAATACTTTTTATGAAAAGAGTATGACTACTAAAGTAGAGGGAACAGAACTAAAAAGAAGTGGTGAGAAAGATAGTGATATATATATAGAAATATTAGGAAAAAAAATTTATCTGAAAAAAGCTATAAAAGATTTTGAAGAGTATGATAAAATAGAAGAGAGTGGAAAAATTATAAAGAAGGACAATTATTTTGAAAAGAAAGAGTTTCCGGTTACATACACAAAAGAAGAGGCAATTGATAATGCAGTAAAGCAATTAGAGGAATCTCTTTATAATAATTTAACTAGAGAGGCTAAAGTGGTCGATAGAATAATAAGCACAAAGGACAGTTCTGATGGGAATATAATAGTAAATGTAGTATTTGTTGTAGAACAAAATATAGTAAATAATGAGCCAGTAGATTATTAAAAACAAAAGGGATTAGAGGGTGATGGACTTGTTTTGGAATAAAGAAAAGAGAAAAGATGATATAAAATACAAAAGAGGATTTACTTATCTAACTGTATTCTTAGCAATATACTTACTTTTATTAACAGTGATTGCACCTAAAAGGCATAATCTTTCAGTAGGAGATATAGCAACTGTAGATATAAAAGCACCTATTGATACTGTTGATGAAATTGCAACTAAGCAAAAAGAAGAAGAGGCTATGGCCAAAGCGAGAGAAGATAAGCAGTATATAGTTAAAAGTGAGGTAAAGACTCAAGCAATTGAAAATGTTAATAAACTATTCAATAAGATTGTATCTGAAAATTCTTCTAACAAGGAAGAAAAGGATAAGATAGCTGAAATAAAAAAAATCGAAGAATTTAGTTTAACTGATGATGAGTATAAAATATTAGTTGAATTAAAGGAAAAAGCATCTGAAATACAACATTTAGTAGTAGATGTACTAGAGACAGTTTATAAGGAAGAAATAGAAGAAAATAAATATGAAGATTTATTAGAAGCAAAATCAATAGCAGATAACCAATTATTTAATAGTAATATAGACAGAGAATTAGAAGATGTTTTGAAGAATATATGCCATACGCAAATAAAACCAAATAAGTTTGTTGATAATGATAAAATGGAGGAAGCTGTTAAAGAAGCTCAAAAGAGCGTTCCAAAAGAAATAATAAAGAAAAATCAAATAATAGTAAAAGAAGGTGAACCTGTAACTGAAAGACAAATAGAAGTTTTAAAAGAATTAGGTCTTTTAAATAATGGTACAACAAAAAGTTATTTATTTTCATTTATTTCTTTAGGAATATTAGTTGCTTTAGTATTAGCTATTCAGTATAGATATATCTTTAAGGAAAAGCCTGAAGTATTTAAAAATACTAAAATGATAATACTTATAAGTAGTATAAATCTTATAATAATTTTGATTTCAATTGGATTAAATGTAATTTCTCCATATTTAATACCATTAGTTTGTAGTGCTATGCTTATGACAATATTAATTGATTATAAGATATCTTTAGTTATAAACTTATTAAACATAATATTTATAGCTATAATAGTTGGATTTAATCCATCGGTAGTTGTTTTATCTATATTAAGTGTTGTTCTTGGATCAACTGGTCTTAAAAAAGTTCAACAAAGAAATGATATTATATATTCGACTGTTTATATAACTGGTATATTAGCCTTATTCTCATTTACTTTAGGGATGATTTCATCCAATAATATAAAAGAGATATTGATTCAAACTGGATATACAGCAATAGGAATTTTGCTTTCAGGAATTCTAGCAGTTGGATTATTACCTTTCTTTGAGTCAATATTTGATGTAGTTACTAATATAAAGTTATTAGAATTATCAAATCCAAATCAGCCATTAATGAAAAAACTATTAATGGAGGCACCAGGCACATATCACCATAGTATGATGGTTGCTAATTTAGCAGAAGCTGCTGCGGAGGCTGTTGGAGGAAACCCAGTTGTTGCTAGAGTAGGTGCTTATTATCATGATATTGGAAAAACGAAAAGACCATACTTTTTTGGGGAAAATCAAATGGGAAAAGAAAATCCACATAATAAGATAACACCTAATTTAAGTACATTAATTATCTTATCTCATACAAAAGATGGTTTAGAAATGGCTAGGGAGCATAAAATTCCTAAGGTAATTCAGGATATGATAGAACAGCATCATGGAACTACGTTAGTTAAATACTTTTATTATAAACTTAAGAATTCATCAGATAAGCCCGATGAGATCAAGGAAGAGGATTTTAGATATCCAGGTCCGATTCCATCTTTTAAAGAATCAGGGATTTTGATGCTTTCAGATAGTGTAGAAGCTGCTGTAAGGTCCATTAATGAGCCTACAAAGGGTAAAATAGAAGAGATGGTAAATAATATAATAAATGATAAACTTAACTCTAGACAGCTTGTGAATTGTGATTTAACATTAAAAGATATAGAGATAATAAGAAAGACTTTTCTTAAGACATTAGATGGAATATATCATCATAGAATTGAATATCCAACTGAAAAGAAAGTTAAATAACTAAGTAATTAAATTTTATAAGGGATTTGATAGGGGAGGGTATCATACCTTTCCCTTTAATTTTAGAAAATAATAAAGGAGATAAAAATGTTATATACTGAAAATAGACAAGATAAATTAGAGGTTACAGAAGATTTTATAGAAAGATTAAGTGATGTATGTGATTTTGCATTAAAAGAAGAAGGGGTAGAATGTCAATATCAAATTTCTTTATTGTTTGTTGATAATGAAGAAATAAGAGAAATTAATAATGAAACAAGAAATATTGATAGAGCAACAGATGTACTATCTTTTCCTATGTTAGATTTTGAAGATAAGAAAGTTTTTAATGAAATGTATTTAAACTATGATTTTGATGAGACTTTCAAAGATGGAGATGAATTAATTTTAGGAGATATGGTTTTATCTTTGGAAAGAGCTTTAGAACAAAGTGAGGAATATGGTCATTCATATGAAAGAGAAGTTGGCTATTTAGTAGTACATTCAATTCTTCACTTATTAGGTTATGATCATATGGAAGAGGATGATAAAAAAAGAATGAGAAAAAGAGAGGAAGAAATATTAAATAAATTGCAAATTAGAAGATAATACTATAAGTGGGGGTAGCTTATGAAAATAAAGAAGATGGTGGAGAGCTTTAACTATGCGATAAATGGGATTATAGAAACTGTGAGAACACAAAGGAATATGAAAATTCATATATTTGCAGCATTATGCGTACTTTTATCATGTTTTTTATTCGATGTATCGAAGATAGAATTTCTTATTTTAGCAATCACAATCACATTAGTACTCGGAGCTGAAATAATTAATACAGCAATAGAAGCAACTATAGATATGTCTACAAATCATTATCATCCTTTAGCAAAGATAGCAAAAAATGCATCAGCAGGAGCAGTATTAGTCACGGCTATAAATGCTTTGCTTGTAGGATATATAATATTTTGGGATAAGATATCTGATTTGTCTTATGATGTAATACACAAAGTAAAGCAATCAGAACCTTATATGATATTTATAGCATTAGTATTCGTAATTTTAGCTACTTTAATAATAAAATCTATTTTTGGAGAAGGAACGCCGTTAAGAGGTGGAATGCCTAGTGGACATAGTGCTCTTTCATTTTCAATAGCAACAGCAATTTCGTTGATAACAGAAGAACCTATATGTATAGTATTAAGTTATTTAATGGCATTAATAACAGCGCAAAGTAGAGTAGATTCTAACATTCACTCTATCTGGGAGGTTATTGTTGGTGCTCTATTTGGAACTTTATTAACATTATTGATATTTGTTATATTTAAGATATAATATAGTATCTCGGTACTTATATAAATCTTATTAACAATGCTTTAATTTTGTAAAAGTAATGATATAATAAAAGATACAATAATTTTGAAAATACAAAGAGCAAATAATATTAATAAAAATAAGGATAAATATCTAATTAAAACTTTTGAAAAGTAATGCTAAAAGCATTGATTAAAAGAATTAGATAATTAGGAGGAAAAATGTTTAAATCAGGATTTGTAACAATAGTAGGTAGACCCAATGTAGGAAAATCAACTTTATTAAATCATATAATGGGAGAAAAACTATCCATAGTATCAAATAAACCACAAACTACTAGAAATAATATACAAACAATATTAACAGGGAAAGATCATCAATTAGTATTCGTAGATACACCAGGAATACATAAACCTAAGCATAAATTAGGAGAATACATGGTTAACTCAGCAAAAGATTCTATAAAAGAAGTAGATCTTGTATTATTCTTAATAAATCCTGAAGAGGAGATAGGAAGAGGAGATAAATTTATAATAGAGACTTTAAAGAATCAAAAAGCTCCTGTATTTTTAGTAGTAAATAAAATTGATGAATTTACTCAAGAGAGAGTTGCAAAGACTCTTCAAATGTATTCATCAGAATTAGATTTTAAAGAAATAATTCCTATTTCAGCACTTAGAGGGAAGAATGTTGATAAATTAGTTGAGTTAATGATTGAAACAATGCCAGAAGGACCTAAATACTATCCGGATGATATGATAACAGATGTACAAGAGAGGTTTGTTGTATCAGAGATAGTAAGAGAAAAGGCTTTAAGAACATTAAGAGAAGAAATTCCACATGGAATTGCAGTTGATATAATTCAAATGAAACAAAGTCCAAGTGGAACATGGCATATTGAAGTAGATATGCTTTGTGAGAAGGATTCACATAAAGGAATAATTATAGGTAAGAATGGTCAATGCTTAAAGAAAATAGGCGAAAGTGCAAGATATGAGATAGAGAAATTTTTAGGTGCTAAGGTTAATCTGAAAATTTGGGTAAAGGTAAGAAAAGAGTGGAGAGATAATCAAAACCTATTAAAAGAATTAGGATATAAAAAGGTTAAATAAAATAAGGGGATGGTGTTTCTGTCACTACATAAGTTAAATGCAGTAGTAATAAAAACTAAAGAATTTAAAGAAAATGATAAACTAGTATGGTTATATACAAATAAATTGGGAAAAATAACAGCTATAGCAAAAGGATCAAGAAAAAGTAAGAGTAAGCTTTTATCTCTTACTTTACCTCTATGCTATGGGGAATATGTTTTATTTAAAGGAAAAAGTTTATTTAATCTTCAAGAAGGTAAAATAATTAATTCTTTTCAAGGTTTATTAGATAATTTAGATAAATTGACTTATTCATCCTACATATGTGAGTTAATAGATATATGTGTAGAAGAAGGAGAAACTAATGAAGAGTTATTTAGAGATTTTCTAACTTGTATGTATCTACTTAATACAGATGCATTAGATTATGAAATGCTTATTAGATCCTTTGAACTTAAATTATTAAAAGCAACTGGGTATGGGTTAAACTTAGAAAGTTGTATAAGTTGTAGGAAAAAAATATCGGTATCAAATTATATATCTTTATCACATTATGGTGGGGTTTGTGAGGAATGTTCAAGAGAACATGGAATTTATATTTCAAAGCCTGCATATAATGCTATAAGGTTTTTGATGAAGACTCCTATGGATAAAATATATAAATTAAATGTAAATGCAGACGTAAAGAGGGATATAAGTAAGGTCACGACATTTATTATATCTTCAAACTATTCTAAAAAGCCAAAAAGCTTAGAAATGTTAAATTATATAAAGGAGTGAATAAATATGGGAATAACTTTAGAAAAGGTAGATCAAGTTAAAGAGAGAACTGGTGTAAGCTATGCAGAGGCAAAATATGCTCTTGAAGTAAGCAATGGAGATGTACTAGAAGCGATAATATATATTGAAGGAATAAAGGGAATTAAGCCGGATTATATAGAAGATAATCCAGGAAAAGAAAAATATGAAACTATAGATGAACTTAAAAAGTGGTTAAAAGACTTAATAAATAAGGGAAATGTCACTAGAATTAGAGTTAGCAAGGACGGAAAAGAACTTGTAGATGTTCCTGTTAATGCAGGGATAGCAGCAGGGGTAATTGCTATTATTATTCCACCTATATTAGCTTTTGTTGTTATTGCAGCAGTTGTAACGCAAATAACTATAGAAATAACTAAAGCTGATGGTAGTGTTGAAGTTGTTAATAAATATATAAGTAAGGCTGCAAATGAAATAAAGGATGCTGCTACAGATGTTGCTTGTATGGTTAAAGATAAAGTAAGTGAAGTTAAAAATGAAAAATTTAATAAGGCTAGTGACAATAATAATGAGAAAAAGCAATACGATAAAAATAAACAAGTAGATGAAAATGTATTTACATATACTGTAAATTTCGAAGATGAGGACTAAATTGAAGCAAAATTGAGATAAACAGGAGATACAGTAGAATAAAATAAACAGAAAAGGAATATTCAGCTAATATGACTAATTTTTCGGGAAATTAACTATAGTCAAAGTTTTATAAAATGTTATAATTATAGTGTAAATATCACACTAATCAAACAAATCAAAATTATCTGAATATTCCTTGTAAATGCAGAAAGAGGGATAAATTTGAAATTATCACAAAGGCAAGAGGAAATCATAAGGATAGTAAAAGAAGGACAGCCTGTTACAAGTGAATCTTTAGCAGAGCATCTTGGTGTAACTAGAGCAGCGTTAAGAGCAGATTTAGCTATTTTAACAATGATAGGGATACTTGATGCTAGACCTAAGGTTGGTTATGTATATTTAGGAGAGGCACAAAATACTAGAATATTAGAGAATATTTCTAAGGTTTTAGTTGGGGAAATTATGTCTAAACCGGTTACAGTAAGTGAAGAAACTACAGTGTATGATGCAATCGTATTCTTATTCTTAAATGATGTAGGAACATTGTTTGTAGAAAGTAACGGAGTTTTAGTTGGTGCAGTTTCTAGAAAAGATTTCTTGAAAAATGCTATAGGGGGAACCGATATTCATAAAGTTCCTGTTGGAGTTATAATGACTAGAATGCCAAATATCATATGTGGATATGCGGAAGATAGTGCTTATAGCTTAGCAAAGAAAATTATTGAGCATGAGATCGATAGTATCCCAATAGTAGAGAAAATAGAAACAACAGCTAATGAGAAAAGTCAATTTAAAATAATTGGGAAAATATCAAAAACTAACATAACAAAGCTTTTTGTTAAGCTTGGAGAAGGCAATTAAGAGAAGACTATGGGTAATTTATTAGGGTAACTACAGTGCAAAAGTACTGTTAGTATATATATTCAATTTGATTGAACGGAGGAGTATTGAGATGGAGAAAAAGAAGTACGTTTACCTTTTTAGTGAAGGAAATGGTTCAATGAAGAACCTTCTAGGAGGTAAAGGGGCAAATTTATCAGAAATGATTTTACTAGGAATTCCAGTACCACAAGGATTCACAGTTACAACAGAGGCTTGTAATAAATATTACGAGGATGGAAAAATAATATCACAAGAAGTTATTGAAGAAATCCACGAAAAAATTACAGAACTAGAAAAGCTAACAGGAAAAGAGTTTGGTAGTTTAACAAAACCATTATTAGTATCTGTAAGATCAGGTGCAAGAGTATCAATGCCAGGTATGATGGATACAGTATTAAATCTTGGACTAAATGATCAATCAGTAGTTGCAATGGCTGATTTAACTAATAACCCAAGATTTGCATATGATTCATATAGAAGATTCATTCAAATGTTCTCAGATGTTGTTATGGGTATTGAAAAGAGATTATTTGAAAATCTAATAGATGAGATAAAAGAAGAAAAAGGTGTTGAATTTGACACTGATTTAACAGCTGATGACTTAAAGGTATTGGTTGGAAGATATAAAGAGCTTTATAAAAAAGAAATGGGAGAAGAGTTCCCACAAGATCCAAAAACTCAATTAATTGAAGCTATTACAGCAGTATTTAGATCATGGGATAATCCAAGAGCGATAGTTTATAGAAGATTAAACGATATTCCAGGGGAATGGGGTACAGCAGTTAACGTACAAGAAATGGTATTTGGTAATAAAGGAGAAACTTCAGGTACAGGAGTTGTATTCTCAAGAGACCCAGCTACTGGAGAAAACAAAATATATGGTGAGTACTTAATGAACGCACAAGGTGAAGACGTTGTTGCAGGTATAAGAACACCACTTCCAATAGCTAAATTAGAAGAGCAAAATCCAGCAATATATAAACAATTTACTGATATAGTTCATACATTAGAAAATCACTATAGAGACATGCAAGACATGGAAATAACTATAGAAGAAGGAAAGTTATATTTCTTACAAACTAGAAATGGTAAGAGAACAGCTCAAGCAGCTTTAAAGATAGCTGTTGATTTAGTTGAAGAAGGAATGTTAACTAAAGAACAAGCAATATTAAAGGTTGAGCCAAATCAATTAGATTCTTTACTTCACCCAGCTTTCCATACAGAAGATTTAAAGAAAGCTACACCAATTGCAAAAGGACTTCCTGCATCTCCAGGAGCTGCTTGTGGTAAAATAGCTTTCACAGCTGAAGAAGCTAAGGAAAGAAAAGAAAAAGGTGAAAATGTTGTTTTAGTTAGATTAGAAACTTCACCAGAAGATATAGAAGGTATGATAGCAGCAGAAGGTATATTAACTGTTAGAGGTGGTATGACATCTCATGCAGCGGTTGTTGCTAGAGGAATGGGAACTTGCTGTGTTGCAGGTTGTGGAACTTTAAAAGTTGATGAAGAAGCTAAGACTTTAGAGGTTAACGGAAAAGTTTATACTGATAATGATTATATTTCAATAGATGGTTCAACAGGAAATATATATGGAGAAGCTGTTAAGACAGTTACACCAGAAATATCAGGACATTTTGCTACATTCATGGGATGGGCAGATGAAATTAGAAAATTAAAGGTTAGAACTAACGCTGATACTCCAAGAGATACTAAGCAAGCAGTAGAGTTTGGAGCAGAAGGTATAGGTTTATGTAGAACTGAGCATATGTTCTTTGCAGAAGATAGAATAATGGCAGTTAGAGAAATGATTGTTGCTAAGAATGAAGAGCAAAGAAGAAAAGCTCTTGAAAAATTACTTCCAATGCAAAGAGAAGACTTTATTGGAATATATGAAGCTTTAGGTGGAATGCCAGCAACTATAAGATTCTTAGATCCACCACTACATGAATTCTTACCACATAACGATGAAGACATAACATCATTAGCTAAGGAAATGGGATTAACATTTGAAGAGTTAAAATCAACTGTTCAAGAATTACATGAGTTTAATCCTATGATGGGTCATAGAGGATGTAGATTAGCAGTTTCTTATCCAGAAATAGCTGAAATGCAAACTAGAGCTGTAATTGAAGCAGCAATAGAAGTTAAAAACTCAAAAGGCTTTGATATTGTTCCAGAAATAATGATTCCACTTGTTGGAGAAATAAAGGAATTAAAATATGTTAAAGATATAGTTGTTAAGACAGCAAAAGAAGTTATGGCAGAAAAAGGTGTTGAATTAGAGTATAAAGTTGGTACTATGATAGAAATACCAAGAGCTGCATTAACTGCTGATTCAATTGCTAAGGAAGCAGAGTTCTTCTCATTTGGAACAAATGATTTAACTCAAATGACATTTGGATTCTCAAGAGATGATGCTGCTAAATTCTTAAAGGATTACTATGAAAAGAAAATTTACGAACAAGATCCATTTGCTAAGCTAGATCAAACTGGAGTTGGAGAATTAGTTAAGATTGCAGTTGAAAAGGGTAAATCAACTAGACCAAATATTAAACTTGGAATATGTGGAGAACATGGTGGAGATCCATCATCAGTAGAGTTCTGTCATAATATTGGATTAGATTATGTATCATGCTCACCATTTAGAGTTCCATTAGCAAGACTAGCAGCTGCACAAGCACAAGTTAGAAATAAAAGATAATTTATAAAAGAGGAGGTGTTAAACCTCCTCTTTAAAATTTTACATTATAATGTTTTTCAAATGAATTCATAAGCTCATAAATAAATTCTAATTGATTAGCTGTCCTATCTAAACCTTTTTCAAGAAGCTGAATAAAAGCATTTTTATTGCATTTCCTTATATTTTTATAATAATCTCTTGATAATTTCCAAAATTTTTGAGGAAAAGCAATATAGGCTAAGATATATTTTAGGTCTGAACTAGTTAAAGTATTTTCCTCCATATATTTATCAAGAACTTCTAAAGTTAAATTTATTTGCCAATTAGTACTTTCTCTTTTCAATAATCTTCTTAAAAAATATGATATATCTCTAGAACAATAATCCATTTTACACTTATCAAAATCAATAAGAGATATTTTATTGTTGTCTATTAGTATATTTTTATTTACGTAATCTCCATGACAAAGAGATTTTGAAAGTTCATTAGGAATAATTGATGATGATACTTCAAATGAAATTTTGGCAAGTTCTAAGTTTTCATTAATATTTTCTAGGAATATTTTTGAAAATCTATCGTTGTATTTGTGAGCATTATTAATGCTTAATAGTAGTTGGTTAAAATGTTTTGATATAGTTTCGTTATAATTTTCAAAACCTTCTCTTAAGCTACTGCCAGCTATTGGAGAAAAGTTTTTAGAAGCTATATGTAGTTTGCCTAATGTTTTCGATGATAATAAAACATGGTCTAAGTTATCAAAATCACATTTTTCACCCTTAAGCCAAGGTGTCAATATAAATAGCATATCTTTATATTTAACATATCTATTTCCATCAATAGTAGGTAATAATTTAGGAACATTGATTCCATTCCTATAGCACCATTCCATAGCAGAATATACATATAAAAGATTTGCTTCATTATAATAAACTTTTTTCAAACAATAACTTTTGTTATTAAAATCTATTCTATATACAGCCCTTTGTTTTTCTGTATCTTTAAATTTAATACTGAATATAGATGCTTTCTGAAGGTTATAATGAGATAAAATATTATTCTTTATTTCATTAACAGGAAGCAGTTCTTCTCTTAAATCTGATAATAGGTTTTCCATTACTATCTCCTTATATAATTATTCATTATTAAGATATTAGTAAAAAAAGGAAAATATACTTGATATAAAGAAAATATAATTGGTATTAAATATATTATTATAAAATATGTTTAAATAGAGGAAAAAAGAGAAAAATATAGAATATGTAATATAGAGGTGAGATATATGAATGTAAGAGAAAAAATAGAGAATTTCGAAAGGTTGACATTAGTTCCTCATGCTACTTTTAGTACCTCAACTTTAGGAAGAAAAAGAGATGAAAAAAGTGATGCTATAAGAACCTGCTTTATGGTTGATAGAGATAGAATCATTCATAGCAAGTCTTTTAGAAGATTGAAACACAAGACTCAGGTTTATATAAAGACTTTTGGTGATCATTATAGAACAAGGTTAACCCATACATTAGAAGTATCTCAAATTGCAAGAACAATAGGCAGTGGAATTGGCTTAAATGAATATTTGATTGAAGCTATATCATTAGGACATGATTTAGGGCATGTAGCATTTGCACACAATGGTGAAGAAGTATTGAATGAGTTTTTGGAAGGTGGATTCAGACACAATGAACAAAGTGTTAGAGTAGTTGAAAAACTTGAAAAAAACGGCTTAGGATTAAATTTAACAACAGAAGTTATAGATGGAATATTACATCATAGTGGTCTTGATAATGGAAATAATAAAGCTAAAACATTAGAAGGAAGAGTAGTAAAGGTAAGTGATAAAATAGCATATCTAAATCATGATATCGATGATTCGATAAGGGCTGGACTTTTAAGTGAAGATGTATTGCCAAAGGAAGTAATAAAGGTATTAGGTAAAACTCATTCTCAAAGGATTGAAACCTTAGTTACAGACGTAATAGAAAATACTACACAGGCGTTAAATAACAATGAAGTTGATATAAAATTTAGTACTGAGGTTTGGGAGGCTATGACAGAGCTTAGAAGATTTATGTTTAAAAATATTTACTTAGGGGATATTTTAAAAGTAGAGAGAAATAAAGCAAAATTTATTTTAGAAAATATTATAAATTATTACTATACTCATGTGGATGAATTACCAACTATATATAAAGAAATAGCTAAAGAAGAAGGATTAAAAAGAGCAGTTGCAGATTATATAGCTGGAATGAGTGATGATTATTGTTTAAATAAATTTAACTCTCTATTTGTACCAAAATTAGTAATATATTAAATAAATGGGTACAATAAAAAGTGTAGATTTAAAAGGAATTTTGAATTTGATAAAGAATATAAATAAAGAAGATTTAATAAATTTTCATAAAAAATTTCCTTTAAAGAAGGAAATAGAGAAAAAATGTCGAAATGAATATAAGTTGACGAAAATTATTAGTAAGGAGGTGAATCTCCTTGCAGATTTCTGAAGAGATTCTAGAAAAGGTAAAAGAACAAAATGATATAGTAGATGTAATATCTGAGTCGGTTAGACTAAAGCGATCTGGAAGAAACTTTTCAGGACTATGTCCATTTCATAATGAAAAATCACCTTCATTTTCAGTATCACAAGATAAACAAATATATAAATGTTTTGGGTGTGGAGAATCAGGAAATGTAATTACTTTTGTTATGAAAAATAAAAATATGCCTTTTGTTGAAGCAGTTAAGTATTTAGCTGATAGAGTTAATATTACAATAGAAAGTGATAAAGGGAGAATAAGTCCGGCTGCTAAAAAGAGAGAATTACTCTATAAAGTTAATGTTGAAGCAGCAAGGTTCTTTTATTCAAACTTAAGATTAACAAAAGAAGCAAAGGAATATTTTTTAAATAGGGGTATTAAGGAAGAGACAATAAAAAGATTTGGATTAGGATTTGCAAAGGATAGTTGGAATAATTTATTGTTTCATTTAAGAAAGTTAGGTTTTAAAGATGATTTACTGCTTGAAGCTGGATTAATATCAACATCTGAGAGAACAGGCAATAAATATGATAGGTTTAGAAACCGGGTTATATTTCCCGTATTTGATTACAGGGGGAAGGTAATAGGTTTTGGAGGAAGGGTTTTAGATGATTCAAAACCTAAATATTTAAATTCTCCTGAAACCTTGGTCTTTCAAAAAGGAACTAATCTTTATGGACTAAACTTTGCAATAAAAAGCAAGATGCAAGAAAGATATTTCATTATTGTCGAAGGATATATGGACTTAATAACTTTGCATCAGTATGGAATAACAAATGTGGTGGCTTCATTAGGTACAGCTTTAACTACAAATCAAGCAAGATTATTAAGACGGTATGCAGATAAGGTAATAATCTCATATGATGCGGATATAGCAGGGCAAGCAGCAACTATGAGAGGTCTAGATATATTAAAAGAAGCAGGATTTGACGTTAGAGTTTTAAGTATTCCACAGGGAAAAGATCCAGACGAATATGTAAGAAGTAATGGAAAAGATGCATTTATAAAATTAATAAATAATGCTGAAGGCTTAATTGATTATAGGCTTAAGAAGGCAGAAGAAGGGATTAACATTAAAGATAGTAACGATTTAATTAAATATGGAAAAAGAGTTACAGAGATATTAGCAAGTGTTAATTCTATAGAAAAGGATGTTTATATTAAAAAAATATCTGAAAATACAGGTATAAGAGAGCAAACATTATATGATTTATTATCAAAAGAAATGACAAAAAATATAAAAGAAAATAATTTTATGAATAATAAGGAAGAAAATGGAACAAAATTATATTTAGAGCCAGCGTTTATAAAAGCTGAGAGATCTTTAATGAAATTATGTTTAAACGAGGAGTATTTTGATTATATTAGTCAATTAATAAGCCAAGATGAGTTAATTCTTCCAGAACATAAGGAGATTTTTTCTATTATTAAAGAAGCTAAAAAGGGAAATATAAATAATATAATTACTTTTTTAGAATCAAAATGTACAAATGTAAAGACAATCGAAGAAATTGTAAAAATAAAAGAACATCATGTACTAACAGGTAAAGATAATAAAAAATTAATACAGGATTTTATCAAGCAATTGGATAATTATAAATTGAATCAAAAACTAAATGAATTAAAACGCAAGCAAAAAGTATTGGAATCACAGGGGAAAATTGAAGAATCTATACAAATCGCAATTGAATTAAAAAGTGTTAATGATCAGTTAAAGAGAGGTGCAAAGTAGTAGGTGGCAATAACGGAAGGAGGTAACAAAATGGTAGATGAAAAAACAAAAGCTAAACAAGGCAAAAAAGAGAATGAGGACAAAAATAGCAAAATGACTATAGTTAAAAATCTACTAGATAAAGGAAGGAAAAGTGGTACTTTAACATATAAGGAAATAATGGATGAGGTTGAGCATATTGACTTAAGTCCAGAACAAATAGAAAAAATTTATGAAGTGCTAGAATCAATGGGAATTGAAGTTATAGGTGAGCCTAATGGAGCAGATGAAGTTGAAGAAGAATTAGACTTAGACTTAACTATTCCAGAAGGAATTGCAATAGATGACCCAGTAAGAATGTACTTAAAAGAAATTGGAAAAGTTCCTTTATTATCTTCTGAAGAAGAAATAGAATTAGCAAATAGAATAGAACAAGGGGACCAAAGAGCTAAGAAAAAATTAGCTGAAGCAAATTTAAGACTTGTTGTAAGTATTGCTAAAAGATATGTTGGAAGAGGAATGCTATTTTTGGACCTTATACAAGAAGGAAATCTAGGGCTTATAAAAGCAGTAGAAAAGTTCGATTATAGAAAGGGCTTTAAATTTTCTACTTATGCTACATGGTGGATAAGACAGGCAATTACAAGAGCTATTGCTGACCAAGCAAGAACTATTAGAATACCTGTACATATGGTAGAAACTATAAATAAGCTAATAAGAGTTCAAAGACAATTGTTACAAGAACTTGGAAGAGATCCATTCCCAGAAGAAATATCAAAGGTTATGGATTTACCAGTAGATAAAGTAAGAGAAATTCAAAAGATAGCTCAAGAACCAGTATCTCTAGAAACTCCTATAGGTGAGGAAGAAGATTCACATCTTGGAGACTTTATACCAGATGACGATGCTTTAGCACCAGCAGAAGCAGCTGCATTTACAATGCTTAAAGAACAATTAATAAATGTATTAGATACTTTAACTCCTAGAGAGGAGAAAGTATTAAGACTGAGATTTGGGTTAGATGATGGAAGAGCAAGAACTCTAGAAGAAGTTGGTAAAGAGTTTAATGTAACAAGAGAAAGAATAAGACAAATAGAAGCGAAAGCTCTTAGAAAGTTAAGACATCCTTCAAGAAGTAAAAAATTAAAGGATTATTTAGATTAGCACCAAAAGGTGCTAATTTTAATTTAGCAAGGAGAAGAATTATGGAACTAAGCGAAAGATTAAATTTTATAATTAAACACATTGAAAACACATCAGTATTAGCAGATATAGGAACAGATCATGGATATATTCCTTTATATGCACTGAAAAATGGAATTTGTAGTAAAGCAATTGCAGTAGACATAAATAAGGAGCCTTTAGATAAAGCAAGATTAAATGCTATATTAGAAGGCATGGGAGATGAATTAGAGTTTAGGCTAGGTGATGGGCTTAAAGCATTAGAAAAAGATGAAGTTGAAGTAACTGTAATTGCAGGTATGGGTGGGAATTTGATTAGAGATATACTTGAATCACAAATTGAAAAAGTTGACTCTATGAAATACTTAATACTTCAACCAGCACAAAATCCGGAAGTGTTGAGAGAGTATCTTTATAATAATAATTATGAAATAATAAGTGAAGATCTTTGTTTAGATGAAAACATATATTATGAACTTTTTAAGGTAAGACGAAAAGAGGGCGAAGCTACTAGTTTAGATTCAATATATTATGAAGTAAGTCCAAAACTTTTAATGCAAAAACATCCTTTAATGAAGGAATACTTAATTTCAAAAGTTGAAAACTATAAAAGAATTATTAGTTTTATTACAGAAAGTACTGTTAATGCAAGTGAAAGAAGAAAATCTATACAAGAAAAAATAGATGTTATTACTAATATGATTAATTTTCTATAAGGAAGATGCTTATGAAAAACGTTAAAGATATTATTAAGATAATGGAAGATTTTGCTCCTAAAACATTAAAAGAAGATTTTGATAATGTAGGATTAATGGTAGGGGATAAAGAAAAGAAGGTAGAAAAAATACTTTTAGCTTTAGATTGTACCTTAGATGTTATAGAAGAAGCGAAGGAAAAAAAGATAGATTTAATAATAACTCATCATCCTCTTATATTTAGAAAACCTAATAGTATAACTACTGATACTTTAATAGGTAGAAAAATAATAGAACTTATTAAAAATGATATCAGTTTATATTCTAGTCATACTAACCTAGACTCAGCTGAGAAGGGGTTGAATGAAACTATAGTAAATATATTAGGGTATGAATCTAAAGAACTTCTAGAGGTTAATAAGAGGGCTAGAAATAGTAATGAAGGTCTAGGAAGAATTATTAGATTAGAAGATTATATTCAATTGGAAGATTTAATTAAAGATATTAAAGAAAAGTTAAACATAAAATCTTTAAAGGTTGTTAGAGGTAGCGAAAAAGTAAAAAATATTGCAGTTATAAATGGAAGTGGCAGTGACTTTTTTGAAAGAGCATACCAAAAAGGAGCAGATTGCATAATAACTGGTGACACAACTTATCATTATGCATCTGATTATAAAGAAATGGGAGTATCTATAATAGATACAGGTCATTTTTCATCTGAATGGATTGTTTTCTTAGAAGTTATAAACAAAATAAAAGATAAATTACAAGACTTAGAAATATTAATATCTACTAAAAGTGAAGATCCTTACACATTTGTGTAAGGTCTTTTTTTATACACAAAATTTTGAGGTTAAGCATAATATTAATAATAAGAATATTATTGGGAGATGAACTATGAGTAAATCATATTATAAAAAGAAAAACAAATCATGGACAAAAGTATTTCAAGATGGTTTTAAAGATATATGTGATGGTATAGGTAAAAATATTGGAAAGGGTGGAGTCTTTTTTAAAAACTGCGTAAATCCAGGCGCTAGGTTATGTATATTCATACTTATATTATTAACTTTATTACTTTCTGGAATAGGATTTTACTCTTGGGTTATATTAATTATGTTAGTATTAATACTACAATTTGTGTAAATTGTAAAAAATATCATTTGCATTATTAATTAAATTATGTTAAGATAATCTTCGCGAGTAAGACATGCAATCGCTGCTAGACTAGATCTAGGAGAGGAAAGTCGGAGCTCCATAGGGCAGGGTGCTGGATAACGTCCAGTCAAGGCGACTTGAAGGAAAGTGCAACAGAGAGATACCGCCTAAATTTTTAGGTAAGGGTGGAAAGGCGAGGTAAGAGCTCACCAGCATCATGGTGACATGATGGCTATGTAAACCCCACCTGGAGCAAGGTCGAATAGGGAAACAATTAGGAGTTGCCCGCTCCGTTTCCGGGTGTACCGCTTGAGCTTATTGGCAACAATAAGCCTAGATAGATGATTGCTTAATACAGAACTCCGCTTACGGCTTATCTCGTAACATGAAAAACACTAGGTTGATGTCTAGTGTTTTTCTTTTTTTATGCACCATAATGTTTAACAAATATAAGCATAATATCATATTATGTTTATATAGATGAATCCTTCTAGTTATTAAGGAGTTTATCTAATTATGGAGGGAAACTTATGATGAATTTTTGTAGAACTTGTAATGAATTTGCTAGGATACTTGGTGCTAATATTTTAAGTAAAGATAATAATGTCTGTACAGTAACATTTATGAGAAATATAAGAGCAGAAATATTAGGAAGAAGAACACGATCACCATTAGCTTTGTCAGCATTATTTTCTTTTGAGTCTCCAGATAATAATGGTAGAACTCTTAATTTAGGAGAAACAGTTATACTTCAAAGTGAAATAAATGATTTTATATCTGCGTTAAGAGCGAGAGGAATACTAGTAACTGCATTGCATAATCATTGGCTATTTGATAATCCTAGACTTATGTATATTCATTTTGAATCAATAGATAGACCATTGGATTTTGCTAGAAAGGTTGCAGAAGCTTTAAAGGTATTAAGGAGATAGTATAATAGTTTAAACAATTTTTATGAGATATCTATATTTTTAGATATCTCATTTTTAATAAAAATAATAGAGAAAAATAATATTTTTTTATTAAAAAAATATCAAATTACATAGGCTATATTAGGATAAGTGTTAATTCGCTTAAGAGTATTAATGAGTATATTTTTACTAGCATAATATTTATCGTTATTAGAAATATATTAGTTTTTTGTTTAAGCATATTAAAATTGTACACGAGATATGTAAAGGAGAATGATATTTGTGAAAGTAAAGATTGTATGTGATAGGGATAATGAAACAAAAGAAGTGGATTTGCCTATGAATGAAGATATATTATTAAAAATTCAAGGCAGTGTACTTGATAGAGATACAGTAGGATACATAGCAGGAGCAAATGTGAAATATTATGATGAGAATGGTAATGAAATAGAAAATATTTTTCTTTTAAATAGACAGTTGAAAAAGTGAATATTTAGCATATAAATTTAATTTTGACTTGATAAAAATAAATAGCACTTAGGATTGATATCCTAGGTGCTATTTTTAGTTGAACTTTAAGTATCTTAGAATACCAGGTAGAAAGCAGTATGAAAAAAATCTACCTGGAAAATAATTAACTACTTGATATAGATAATAAATCAAAGACAAGTTTTATGTCAATTAGAACTTTAATAAATTAAGAAATTTTAGTTTTAATAATAATAAATTATGGTTATAAAAAGTGCATTTAAATAGTATTAAATAATATATATAAATTATAAAGGAAGGGTACCTAATATTAGAATATAACTCGCAATATTAAATAAGTTAAAGAATATAAAAAGAGGTGAGTTTAATATGGAAAATTTGATAATATTAATTTTTGTTTCTTTATTAGCAGAAAGTGTTTGGGAAACTTTAAAAATGATATGGCAAAATGGTAAATTATCCATAGATAAAATAGGAGCGCTTTGTATAGCTTTAGTAATAACTTTTTCAACTAAATTAGACTTGTTAGAGCTTTTAACTATAAAGTCAAGTATACCATATCTGGGAATAATACTGACTGGAATATTAATAAGCAGAGGATCAAATTTTATACACGATCTTTTAGTTACTATAGGAACAGTAAAGATAAATAAAAATGGAAGCTAGTTTTATATAAGGAATAATATGAAGTTTAATAATTTTTTTGGAGTAGTATCTAGAATTAAATATAGTAACAAATTTAATTATTATATTAAGTGTATTTAAATAATAAAAATATATATTAATAAATTTATATTAAAATTAGATTTTAAGTTTTTTATTTAAGAAATAATTTTTTTAATTTAGTTAATACTATAAATAACTAATAAAATCTTACGAAGGAGGAATTATTATGGGACAAAATAATAATGTAAAAGAAAAGAATAATAGTAGCATCTTGGGATGGATTGGAAGATTAATATTAGTAGCAGTTATTTTAGGAATAACATCATTTTTAACTCCTGGATTTAGTATTCATGGATTATGGTCTTATTTATTAGCAGCAGTTGTTATAACTGTGTTAGATTATTTAGTAGAGGCATTTATGGGTGTAGATGCATCTCCATTTGGAAAAGGAGTAAAAGGGTTTGTAATTGCAGCTGTGATTTTATATTTAGCACAATTTTTGGTACCAAATATGAGAGTATCAATAATTGGAGCGTTAATAGCTGCAGTAGTAATAGGAGTATTAGATGCTATATTCCCATCAAGAGTTATGTAGATTTAATTAGTTTAATTATTATAAAATTCTAAAGTAATAGAACTCTCTAAGTGAGAGTTCTATTACTTTAGAAGTATACTAACTTAAAAGTGCGTACTTGATTTGTAAAAGTATATTTCTTATACTAAATATAGATTAAACTTATAAAGAAAGGTGATTAGAGATGAAGGATTTATTTACACCCTATAAGATAATGGGTTTAGAATTAAAAAATAGAATAGTTATGCCACCAATGTGTCAATACTCAGTTGAAAAGAAAGATGGAATAGCAACAGAATGGCATTATATGCATTATGTAAGCAGAGCAATAGGTGGAACTGGTTTAATAATAGTAGAAATGACAGATGTTGAACCAGATGGACGTATTACAGATTATGATTTAGGATTATGGTGCGATGAGCAAATAGAACCATTAAAGAGAATTATAGATGAATGTCATAAATACGGAGCAAAGGTTGCAGTTCAAATTGCTCATGCTGGAAGAAAAGCAGAAGATGCTGAAATCCCTGTAGCACCTTCACCAATACCATTTGATGATACTTGTAAAACTCCAAGGGAATTATCTACAGAGGAAGTAAAGGAAATGGTAGAAAAGTTTAGACTAGCTGTTAGACGTGCTGTTAAAGCTGGATTTGATGCTATAGAAATTCATGGAGCACATGGGTACTTAATACATCAATTCCATTCTCCATTAACAAATAAAAGAAATGATGAATATGGAAAAGATTTAACAAAGTTTGGTTCAGAAGTTATAAAAGCAGCTAAAAGTGAAATGCCAGAAAACATGCCTCTAATAATGCGTATTTCAGGAAGAGAGTATGTTGAAGGTGGATATGGAATAGAAACAGGAATAGAACTTGCAAGAGCATATCAAAAAGCAGGAGCAGATATGTTCCATATAAGTGCAGGTGGAGAAGGTCCAATAGCAGCAGCAGGAAGACCAGGTACTCATGCAGCTTATCAAGTTCCATATGCAAGAGCCATAAAAGAAGCGTTAAACGCAGAAGTAATTGCAGTTGGAAAGTTAGACGAGCCAGATCTTGCAAATGCTGTAATAGGTAATGAAGAAGCAGATCTTGTAGCAGTTGGAAGAGCTATGTTTAGAAATCCATATTGGGCATTGCAAGCAGCAGTTAAACTAAATAAGAAAACTGATTTACCTAAACAATATGAGTTAGGCTTTCCAAGAAGCATTCAAAATAAATAAGGAGAATGATATGAGAGATTTAAAATATCCAGCTATTTATAAGCATTTTAAAAATAATTATTATGCCGTTATGGGAATTAGTAATATTCAAGAAGATAAAAATATTCTTAATGATAGTGAGATACTTCAAGCTTTTCATACCGAATTAAATTCAACGATAGATATTTATAAAAAAGGAAATTTATATTTTCACTTAGAAAATTACTCAAAAGAATTGGTATTATATAAAGCACTTTATGATGATAAGGGAATATATGCAAGACCTATTGAAATGTTTTTAAGTGAAGTAGATAGAAAAAAATATCCAAATGTAGATCAAGAGTATAGATTTGAATTATTTAGATATTAATTAAAAATAGCTGATAGTACTTGTAATAAGATTACTATCAGCTATTTTTTGTTACAAACTCAAATATTTATGTATATTTTTATCTGTCTCTAGTATATGTACTTTTATCCAGTTAGAAACAACATCTAGTATATTATTAATATACTGTTTTTGAGCGATATCTATTGAATAAATATCAAAAGAATTAATTTGTTCTATAAATGAATCATGAGCAAATTTATGAGATAAAAATTTGGAATACCCATTTTTTAGCATAAATTCTTCCTCAGTTTTAAAATGATAAATAGTATAATCTTTTAGTTGCTCTAAAATTGCTATTATCTTATCATATTTATCATCGTCATGATTCTTAAGTAATAGTTCATAGCAATTATCAAGGATATCGAATAATTCTTTATGTTGACTATCGATAACCTCTATGTTTACAGAAAAATTTTCGGACCAAGATCCCATATTATTATACCCCCCAGTATAATATATATGATTCAATTTTAAAATGATATAAAGTTTAATTTTAAATTATAAAAAATTATAGCATTTAAATAGTGTGCAAAATTGAAACATATATTTTATTTTTTATGTTAATCATTTAAGTGTATACTAAATGTTTAGTAAAAGTTTATAATATTAGTATAGCTTAAATAATTTACAAATTTATTATAATATGTGCAAATTAAATACACAATGATAAAAGAAGAACATAACAAAGAAGTTATAAATTAGGATAAATTAGTAATATATAATAAATTTTTATATAATTTAATTTAAAATATGGATTTGATATACATAATATAAAATATAGTAATAATTTACTATATAGAAAATATATCTATAGTAGATAATTAAATTATTATGAAAGAAGTAAAAAGTAATAAGAGAATATAGTAACTTTACTGAAAAATTAATTAACTAATTGACTCTTCTATTTTATGGGTATATATTATGGATATGGTAATAAAATTAGGTATAGAAATAAATTATAAATCCTTCAAATTTAGTATTAAAGATGAAGAGTAAGAAATCGAATATAGTTTAATAAAATATTTAAAAAGTTTAAGTTTTAGGAGTGAAACTATGGAAATTTTAAAGGTATCAATTGGAGAATTTAATGGAAGAGCTGTTGAAAGCTATAATCTAAGGAACTCAAAAGGATTTGGCATAAATGTATTGAATTATGGAGCGATATTAACTGATTTATTGGTGCCAGATAAAAATGGAGTAATAGAAAATGTAGTTTTAAAATATCAAGATTTAAATAAGTATGAGGAAAATCCTTCATATTATGGAGCTTTAATAGGTAGGACTGCTGGAAGAATAGCAAATGGAAAAGTTCATCTAAATGACAACGTTTTATACTTTAATAAAAATTATGGAGTAAATCAAGGGCATGGAGGAAATATAGGATTTAGTAAGAAGTTTTTTGAAATTGAAACATATGCAAATGAAAATGAAGCATATGTTGAACTTTATTACTTAAGTCCATCTGGTGAAGAAGGGTATCCAGGAAATTTAAATTTAACTGTAAGATATACTATTACAGAAAATAATGAATTTAAAATATCATATAAAGCAAAAAGTGATGCAGATACGCTAGTTAATTTAACAAATCACAGCTATTTTAATTTAAGTGGAAATTGCAAGGAAGATATACTAAGTCATTATTTATATATAGATAGTGATTTCTTAATTGAGCTTAATAAAAATTCAGTTCCAACTGGAGAAATTATAAATATTGAAGGAACTCCATTTGACTTTACAAACCCTAAGACAATAGGAAGAGATATAGAAGATGATGATTATCAACTTGAAATTGGACAAGGATACGATCATCCATGGGTTTTAAATGGAGGAGATGATATAAAGCTTAGATTATATCATAAAGCATCTGGTAGACAAATGGACGTTTATACAAATCAAAATAGTGTAGTGCTATATTCACTTAACTTCCCTGACAATGAGCTTTTAGATTGTGGGAAAAAGCCAGGTAGAAGAGGTGCATTGGCTATAGAAACTCAATGTCCACCTATAGGAGAAGATAATACTTTTGCTAAATACTCTATTTTAAGAAAAGGTGAAGAATATAATAAAGAAACAATATATAAATTCTCTATTATATAAACTGTAATATATAATAAGATAAAAGGCAGTACTATTAAAGTATTGTCTTTTTTTATAAAGAGAAATATTTGGTATTAAGAAAAAAATAATTTAATCTATAGTGGTTTACTTAATTTTTTTAGTTATATTTTTGTTAAATATCATTTTTTCTAAAGTTACTATATAAAATATAAGTATATAACTGTGGGAGAGGTATTTATATGCAAAAGAGATTAGCTTATGATATATTTATTGGTTTACTATCGCTAATGAGTGCAATAATGATAATATTAGATCTTATGTATAAGCTTCCAATTAGTGTAATAGAAACCTTTTATTATATAAATTTAATAATTTGCTGTATATTTTTTATAGATTATGTATTAAGATTAGTTTTATCTATGAATAAGACTAAGTTTATAGTTAATAATTTCATAGATTTAATTTCTATAATACCTATTATTGGAGTAGGTAAATTTATTTATGCTTTAAATATAGGAGGAGCCATAGACTTAAAATTATTATTAAAGTTATTAAAAGTTATAATGTTGATAATTCTAATAATTAAGTTTAAAAATAAAATAAGGGAATCTATAAGATTAAATAAGTTTAATCATATGTTAATTCTAACAACTATTATAATAGTACTGGCAGCTGTAATTATTTCCTTATTAGAAAATATGAGTTTTGCTGATGCTATTTGGTGGAGCTTTGTTACATTTACAACTGTTGGATATGGGGATGTTTTGCTTACAACCAATTTAGGTAGAGTAGTTGCAATTTTTTTAATGGTTTTTGGAATTGGGTTTATAGGGGTAACGACAAGTACCATAGCTGCCTATATAATAAATAATGATGGAAAAAAGAAGAGAAAAAAAGATTTTAAGACTGAAACTATAGATTTTATTAAATACAAAATAGATAACCTAGATTCTTTATCTGACTCTGAACTTGATAATATATATAAAACATTAAAGACTTTAAAATCAGATAAAAAGAACTAATTAGAATAACATTTATAAGGAGAAAAAGATATATGAAAAAAACTAACAAATTAATTAGTATAGTAGCAGTAATATTACTATTTGTAACAATCTGCATCTATTTAAGTTATATATATTTATTTAAATATATAAAAAATATTGAAATAAACTCAGTTATATCAAGAGAAGAAGTAAGTAAAGAAGAAAATATATTAAATGAGTTTATAAGCAAAAAGTTAATGAGTGAATTAGGTGGTATATACACTAATTATAATAATATTTCTACAGAAGGAGATTTAACTAAAGGCCATGATATTTTATCTGAATCTCAAGGACTTATATTAAATTATTATTTATATAAAAATAATAAAGATGAGTTTTATGATTCATTTAAATACATAAAGGAAAATATGTTTTTAAAAAATGGACTTATTAGTTGGAGAATAGAAAATAATAAAAGTTCAGAAGTATCTGCAACTATAGATGATTTAAGAATAGCAAGAGCATTAATAATTGGAGCAGAGGAGTTTGACAATTTAAAATATAGATATTATGGAATAAAAATATCAAATGGAATTTATAAAAATTTAATTCAAGAAAATAGATTAATAGATTTTCATGATGGATATGGGAAAAGTAATGTAACTACACTATGCTATTTAGATTTATATGCATTAAAGTTATTTTCTTTATTTGATGATAAATGGAATGATGTGTACAATAAATCAATTCAGATTATAAATGAGGGATATATAAGCGATAAATTACCTCTATATAGAAAGTACTATGATGGTAATGTAGAAAGTTTTGATAATGAAGAAAATATCGATACTTTACTATCAATTTTAGTTATTCTTAATAAGGCTGAGGCTAATGAAGATATAAGTAAAAGTGTTGCTTGGATTAAAGAAAGATTGAAGTATATTGGTTATATATCAACATCTTATAATGTAAATACTATGGATGAAAGCAGAATAGAATCTACATCAATTTATGCAAATATAGCGCAAATAGCAAAAGTTATAAATGATGAAGAACTTTATGATATGGCAATTAACAAAATGAAAAATTTTCAAGTAATAAATGAAAAAAGTAATATATATGGAGCATTTGGTAATGAACAAACAGAAGATGTTTATTCTTATGATAATTTAAATGCTTTATTAGCATTTAGAAGAAAATTTAATAAATAAAAAGTAAAAAAATTTTAATTATAAATCCATAATATTATTTAATTTTCATATTATTTATTAAGAAGATAACTTTATTAATATATTATTGTCTAGAGAAATTTTTATTTTCTAAAGAAATTTTAGCAAAATAAAAAATCTTTATTTGTACTTATATAATAATTTAAATGCAAAATGAGAAAAATAGTACTGGTTGCAGATAACATTATTGGAGGATTACAAATGAAGAACATATTTAGAATATTTTCAAGAGATATAAAAAGCATAGCAACTAATTGGGTTGCATTAATAATTATTGTTGGACTTATGATATTACCATCTTTATATGCATGGTTTAATATTAGAGCTAGTTGGGATCCTTATGGAAATACAGGAGGAATAAAAGTAGCTATAGTAAATAAAGATAAAGGTGGTAGTCTTCAGGAAAAAAATTTAAATGTAGGAGATGAATTAGTAAATAAACTTAAAGAAAATGGTAGTCTTGGATGGAATTTTGTTAGCGAAGAAGAGGGGAATCAAGGCGTAGAAAAAGGAAAGTATTATGCAACGATAATAATACCTGAAAACTTTACAGAAGAAACATTATCTATAATTAGTAAAGAGATTAAAAGGCCTACTTTAATATATAAGGTAAATCAAAAAAGTAATGCTATCGCACCTAAGATAACTGATAAAGGTATAACTACAATTAAATCTCAAGTTGATAGTAATATAATTGAAACTGTAGATGGAACTATCTTTAAAATATTAAATGAAGCTGGGGTTAGTCTTGAAGGATCAAGAGATAAAATATTAAAGCTAATAAATGGTGTAATAAATATTAATAGCAGAATGCCAGAAATAGAAAATATAATAAATCAAGCTTATGATGGCAGTGCTAAAGCTGATGATTTAGTTAATAAAGTAAAGGATACTTTGCCTTTGCTACAAGATACATTAAAGACTAGTAATGATTTATTAGCTGACACTAAAAATGCATTAGAAAAGTCTAAAGAAGGTTTAAAAGAAGTTGCACCAGTAATAAAAGAAGATCTGGAATTTATAAATAATGCGTTAAGTGGAATAGAAGCTGGTATTGATGGTCTTATGAATATTAATATTGATAAGGATGCTATAATAAGGAGACTTGATAATGTGAGTCTACATATTACAGAGGTTAGCGATAAGATTAGTAATATAATAAAGGTTTTAGAGCCGTTATCAAAATTTAATGATAACTTAAAAGCTGTGATAAATGATTTAAATTTAGCAAGCTCAAAATTGCAATCAATTAATAGTATTATAGGTGAAATTCAAAACTCAGTAGGTAACAATAACCCGATTGATAAAAATAAACTTCAGCAAATTAAGGATTTAGTGACAAGCAATAAAAATATAATTTCTAATATTTTAAATAATTATGATTCACAATATATTCCTGCTATTAATAAAGCAATTGATCAAATGAATACAATTGCTGATAACAGTATTAAACTAGTTGGAGAAGCTACTACTTCTATTCCTGATATAGCAAGTTTATTAGAAAAGTTAGATAAAGGACTTAAAGTAGGAAGAGAAGATATAGGAAAGCTAAAAGAAGAAATGCCAACTATAAAATCAAGTTTAGCTAATATATCTTCAAAATTGTCTTCTATAAATAATGAAGAAGAAATAAATAAAATATTAAGTTTAATGAAGAATGATTGGCAAGCGATAAGTGATTTTTTAGGTAGTCCAGTAGAAATAAAAGAAGAAATATTATTTTCTATTCCTAATTATGGTTCTGCAATGTCTCCGTTTTACTCAACACTTGCTTTATGGGTGGGGGCCTTAATTTTAGTTTCTTTATTAACAACAAATCCGCATGGATTTAATGAAGAAATAAATTTTAAACCTTACGAAAAATATTTTGGAAAGTTTTTAACTTTTGCATTTATAGGAATATGCCAATCTTTAATATTAAGCTTAGGAGATATATATTTGTTAAAATGTTATGTGTTAAATAAGTGGTTATTTATAGGAATAAGTATTTTAAGTAGCTTAGTATTTATATTAATAGTTTATACTCTAGTTTCTATATTTGGAAATGTAGGTAAGGCAATAGCAGTTATACTATTAGTTATTCAAGTTGCTGGAGCAGGAGGAACTTTCCCAGTTGAAGTTATGCCTAGCTTTTTCAAAAAGGTAAATCCATTTTTACCATTTACATATTCAATTTCAGCTATGAGGGAGTCTGTAGCAGGAATTGTAAGGTCAAATTTAACTAGAGATATAACTATGATAGTTATTTATGGAGTAATATCTGTAATAATAGGATTATTCCTAAAGGGACCTATAAATAAGATAAGTAAAAAGTTTATTGAAAAATTAAATGAAAGTGGATTAGTAGGTCATTAATAATTAGTAATAATAAAGAAATATAAGGAATTCAGAATATCTGAATTCCTTATATTTCTATTAGAGTTTAGTAGAACATATCAATTAATAATTTTAGAAGTGATTTGATATAAAATTATTATAAATCTTTAATAGATTTAAGAAAGAATAATGAAATAATATCTGAAGGAAGTTTTCTCCCTGTATTAGAGGACCATTCAAAGATACTGGCTTATATTAGAGAGTATGAAGGTGAGAAAATCTTAGTTGCATGTAATTTTTATGGAGAAAAGACTATGGCATCTTTAAAGGAGATAGAAAATATAAAAACTACTGTAATGTTAAATAATTCAGACGAGAATAAAATTGTTGAAGATAAGATATTTTTAGCACCTTATGGATGCATAGTGGTTTCTTTAAATAAATAAGTGTTGTTTTAAACATATTTATAAATGAACAACCATGTATGAAAAAGTATATTAATCTTTCTTATACATGGTTGTTATATTTTTTATATAAGGATTTTATAAGTTAAATAATTTAATAAATGATTGAAAAGTTGTATTAGATAAATTAAAATAGACTATATAAGTTGTAGTAAATATTCTACATTTATCTTTACTATATTTATAATTGATAGTATTTAAGTAAAGTAATTATTATGCAGATGTGGCGGAATGGCAGACGCATCATCTTGAGGGGGTGACGGGGAATTCCTCGTGCGGGTTCAAGTCCCGCCATCTGCACCAGATTTATAGGAAGCTCGAACTTTCTATTCGAGATTAATAAAAAACTAGACGTTATCGTCTAGTTTTTTATTTTCTGTACTAGTATTACTTTATTAAAGCAGTTGGTAAAAACACTAAACCAATAAATGACAAGACAATAAATAATATACTTACTATTAAAAATATTTTTATACAAGGACTTTTTAGAAATCTTAATACATAACTTTCTTTTGGATTGCTTGGATTATAGTAAACATCTAATTCAGTTCCTATTGGAAATTTATCTTTTAATACATTTGTAGAAGTGTGAACATTTTTACTAATAACTAAATTAGTATCTGAAATGTTATTTTCAACCTCTGAATTCACATTTTTAAAAGATGATGATTTGCTAATAACGAAGCTATATCTTAAACGTTGATTATAGGTTATATTATTTACAATGTATTCAACAATAGGAAAATATACTCCATTATTACTCCATAATGTATATTTAACAACTTTTCCTTTCGCAACTTGAGTACATCTTTTAAGAATATTTGTATCTCTATTCTTAAAAATTAGTGCTAACAATAAAAAAACTAACCCATCAATAAAAAACATTATAAAAAATAAAATGTTTATTTTTATAAATTCTCCCTACCTTTCTATAATAAATTTAACAGATAATCATAAAATTTTATCCTAAATTAGTAAATGCAATTTAGTTCGTTCATTATTTTTGCACCTATAGCAGTCATAGGTATTTTTTTCATTGGAGACGTATTAGATAAAATAACTACTCCAGTATTTTTTTCTTTATTAAATGCAATATAACTATTAAAATTACTCGTTCCTCCATTATGCCAAATAATATCATTTTTTGTGTCAATAATCCAAGCCATTCCTATCTTATCCATTTTTATATTCATTTTTTCATACATAAAATTATTAGCATTTATTTCTTTTAATTCTTTACTAGTATTATTTATATAATCTGTATCAGAATTCATATATAATTCCAAGTATTTTGCCATATCTTCTATATCAGATATAATCGCTCCAGCTGGAATATATCCATCATCTTGCTTCCAATTCCAATAACCTTTTAAATTTCCAGTACAAGTAGCAACTTTTGTATTTTCAAGATTTAATTCGTTGGTAATAAATTCATTCATTAGAGTTACAAAGTCTTTGTTATAGACTTTTTCTAAAACAAGTCCTATAACAGATATGCCAAAGTTTGAATATTGAAATTTATAATCTTTATCCTCTAAATCAATATTTTTTACTTTGTTTAGTATTTTTTCTTTGCCAATACCATAAAAGTCGTTATCTTCATTAAACTGATTATTTATCATTTGTTTATCAAAATAATAGGATTTATAGCCAGATGTATGGGTTATAAGTCTTTTTATTGAAGGATAATACTTATCTTTGTCAAGTTCTAAATATTCATTAATAGAATCGTTAATGTCTATTTTGTTTTCACTCATAGCATTTGAAAGAATTAGAGATACGAAAGTTTTACTAATTGAGCCAATTTCATAATCATATTTTGTATATTTTTCTTGTTTTCCATCTTTATTATAAATTTCATAATCTATTGTTCCATCTTTTATTATAGCAACAGAAATTTTACTATTATCATCATCTTTAGTTACATATTTTATCATATCCTTCGAACTCATTTTTTCTAGCCGACTTAATTGATACATTTTGTTGATAAATATTATTATTCCGATTAAAACAACTATTCCTAATAATATTAAAATAACTTTTAAAATCTTTTTTTTCACTCAAATACAACTCCACGTTAAATTAATTTTTTAATTAGTAATTAATATAAATATATTATTAAATATAAATATATTTCCAAATTATATCACTTATACTATAATTTATTTAGTGATTGATATTTAAGGTTATGAATCAGCAGGCGGTCCTAAAATTCTTTGGAACGAGGTCCAGACAAAAGTAAGAAGGATTTTAAAAGTGAAATTTGGATACCAGTAGTAAAATCTAATAATAATTTTTAAAATATTATAAATATTAAGAGTTTATAATATGAACATTACTATATTTATAATATAATATTTAATATGGAAAAAATAAAAAATGAATTTTATAGACTACATTTCTAATAATTAATTATAGAGTGTAGTCTTTTTAATATATGGGAAAGGATAGAACCTATATATTATTAATAAATTGTGTTTGGGTGATAATATGAAGGGAAATAGGCTATTTGAAATAATATATATTTTACTAGATAAGAAGAATGTTAAGGCAAAAGAGTTAGCAGAGTATTTTGAAGTATCACAAAGAACTATTTATAGAGATATAGAAGATTTATCTCAGGCTGGGGTTCCTATTTATATGGCTAAAGGTAAAGGTGGAGGAATAAGTCTTTTATCTGACTTTATATTAAATAAAACAGTTTTATCACATGAAGAAAAGAAAGAGATATTAGCAGCTATGCAAGGTCTTAATGCTGTTAACCAAAATGAGTTTAATGGAGCATTATCTAAATTAAGTTCATTTTTAGGCGGTAATAATGAAAATTGGATAGAAGTTGATTTTTCAAATTGGGATAAAAATAATGATTTAGGAGATAAATTCACATCTATAAAGAATTCTATAATAAATAAAAATTTAATATCCTTTGAGTATTTTAATTCAAAGGGAGAATCACTAGAACGAAGTGTTGAACCTTTGAAATTAGTTTTTAAAGGCCAAGGATGGTATTTATATGCTTATTGTAAGCAAAGAAAAGATAATAGATTCTTTAAGCTTACAAGAATGAATAATGTAAAGATTAGTTCAGAGAAGTTTACTAGAACTGCTCCTAATAAATTATTTTCAGAAGAAGATATAGGATATTCTAATAAATTAATACATCTTAAATTAAGAGTAAATAAGAAGCTAGGCTTTAGGATATATGATGAATTTCAAAATCATTCTTTAGATGATAATGGTGAGTTTATAGTTGATTTAGATTATCCATCAGGGGATTGGCTATTTGGATATCTAATGTCTTTTGGAGAAAATATAGAAGTTCTTGAGCCTTTACATATAAGAGAAGAAATAAAAAAAAGGCTAATATCTGCTTTAAATAAATATTAATATGACAGAATGGTGTCATATTAAAGCTTATATAATATAACTATAGTTACTAAAATTACTTTATCAATTGATACTTAGATATATTATAAAAGATAAGCTAGGGGGAATAGAAATGGAAAAATTAGATTATAAAAAAGCTTTTAAGGATTTATACTTACCTAAAACACAACCTATGGAAATAACTGTACCTGCAATGACATTTATAATAGTAGATGGAAAGGGAAATCCGAATGATAAAGATGGAGAATACCAAGCTGCCATTGAATTATTATATTCTTTGTCTTATACAATAAAGATGAATAAAGACATAAGAAATAAAATAGAGAACTATTTCGATTATGTTGTACTACCTCTTGAAGGACTATGGTGGTTAAAAGATGATGATATGGATTTTAGTAAAAAGGATAAATATATTTGGACTTCTATGATAAGACAACCGGATTTTGTAACAAAGGAAATATTTAATCTTGCTTGTGAAGAACTTAAAAAGAAAAAGTCTAATATTGATGTATCGAAAGCTAGATTAGAAATATTTAATGAAGGATTATGTGTTCAATGTATGCATATTGGACCATTTGACCAAGAGCACATAACTACTGAAAAAATTGATAAATATATTGAAGAAAATAACTTAATTAATGATATTTGTGGAATTGACGGAGAGGGTAAAATTAGAAGACACCACGAAATTTATTTATCAGATCCAAGAAAAGTTAATAAAGAAAAGATGAAAACTATTATAAGACATCCTGTTAGGAGGAAGTAATGGAGGAAATTATAACATTAAGTTATAACAATATTGATTGTGAACATATTTGCTGCTCTTTATCAGATAAAAAAGGTGAATGTGGAGTATATTTAAAGAAGGAATGGTTAAAAGAAAGATTTAATGATGGATTGATATTTAATAAAATAAATGTGAGGGGTAAAGCATTTATTGAATATATTACAATAGAAAATGCATGGGTACCTATTGAAGGCGATAATTATATGTATATAAATTGTTTTTGGATATCTGGAAAATTTAAGGGCAAAGGGTATGCTAACAGATTATTAAATGAATGCATTGACGATTCAAAAAGAAAAGGAAAGAATGGTATTATAACTCTTTCATCAAAAAAGAAAATGCCATTTTTATCAGATCCAGAATACCTAAAGTATAAAGGTTTTAAAGTATGTGATATAGCTAATCCTTATTATGAGTTATTATATTTACCATTTTCAGATGAATATAATGTACCTAAATTTAAAAGTTATGCAAAGTATGGAATATGTGATGAGAATGGACTAATAGTATATTATTCGGATCAATGTCCTTATACAAGCAAATATGTTGATTTAATAAAGAAGATTTCAAGAGAAAATGGAATTGATATAAAGGTAATTAAGTTTGAAACTAAAGAACAGGCACAAAATTCTCCATGTCTATCTACAACTTATAGCTTATTTTATAATGGAGAATTTATAACAAATGAAATATTATCAGAAAGCAAGTTTAATAAATTTATTATAGAGAAAGGGCTTGTTTAGGAGAGATTTATATGGATTATATAGCTTCAAAAAGTATTATATCAGGATATAGGGAAAGTAATAATTGGTTTGGGATTAATTATAACATGAATATATACAAGGGATGCAGTCATGGATGTATATACTGTGATAGTAGAAGTGAATGCTATGGAATAGAAAATTTTGATATTGTTAGAATTAAAGAAAATTCTTCAGAAATAATAAGAAGAGAATTAAAATCTAAAAGGAAAAAAGGAGTTGTTGGAACAGGGGCTATGAGTGATCCTTACAATCCTTTTGAAAAGAAGCTTTCTTTAACACGCAGTGCATTAGAAAGCATTGATAATAATGGATTTGGGATAGCAATTGCAACAAAAAGTGATTTAATTACAAGAGATATTGATGTTTTAAAAAGAATTAAAAAGCATTCACCTGTGCTTTGTAAAATTACAATTACAACAGCAGATGATGACTTGTGCAGAAAAATTGAACCTAATGTAGTAGTTACATCTAAGAGATTTGAAGCAATAAAAAAATTATCACAAGAAGGCATTTATACTGGAATTTTATTAATGCCGATTTTACCATTTATTAATGATAGAGAAGAAAATATAATTAATATTGTAAGGCTAGCAAAAGAAAACGGAGCTAAATTTATATATCCTGCATTTGGTGTAACTTTAAGATCTAATCAAAGAAACTACTTTTTTGATATGATAGATAAATCTTTCCCAGGAGTTAAAGACAAATATATAAGAAATTTTGGGAATGAGTATAGATGTAGTAGCCCTAATGCTAGAAACTTATATAAAGTTTTTACAAATGAATGTAGAAGATTGGGGTTACTTTATAATATGGAGGATATAATTTATGTCTATAAAAGGGAATATAATAATGAGCAATTAAGCTTATTTAATATTTAAATATAAGGTTTAAGTATTTTAATTATGTATTCCTTATTTATAATTTCATTACTTCATATTTGGGTGGATATATGTAAATTTGTACTTAGTTTAAGTCACTAGGTAATAAGCCAATTTACATATGTCCATCTTTTTATTTCAATTAATATAGTTAATTTTGTACAAGCATCTTTTATATGTTATTATAATTATAAAGTTTATTAGCATATGATAAAGGTTAAATTTAGGAGGATAAACATGATTAAAGCAGTATTATTTGATTTAGATGGAACATTATTAGATACAAACGAATTAATATATAATTCATTTGATAAAACTTTTAAAGATAGATTAGGAATAGAATTAAAAAGAGAAGAAATAGTAGACTTTTTTGGAAGGCCTCTAGGAGAGCCATTTAAAAAGCATGCTAAAGAAGAAGATGTTGCAGATTTAGTAGCTTATTATAGAGAGTATAATGAAGCAATACATGATACTATGTGTTTTGCTTTTGATGGAGTTAAAGAACTTTTAACTAGTCTTAAGGAAAAGAAAATTAAGATAGGTATAGTAACATCAAAAAGAGCTGAGCTTGCTATAAGAGGAATGAAGATAGCAGGAATATATGATTTTATGGATATAATTATAACTCCAGAATCAACAGAGCTTCACAAACCAAATCCAGATCCAGCACTTAAAGCATGTAGTGAATTAGGGATAGAACCAAATGAAGCTATTATGGTTGGAGATAGTCATTATGATATATATTGTGGAAAATCAGCAGGATGCAAGACGTGTGCAGTAAATTATACTTTTATAGGAATAGATAAATTAGAAGAATCTGAGCCAGATTATTTTATAGATAAGCCAATGGAGATTTTAACTTTATTATAATTAGGAGGGTAAAATGAAAAAAATAGTAATTTTAGATGGAAAAACTTTAGGGGAACTAGATTTTACTAAATTAAGAGAATTTGGAGAATTAGCTTATTATGATACTACGAGACCAGAAGAGGTAGTAGAAAGAATAAAAGATGCTAATATAATTTTAACTAATAAAGTAGTATTGAATGAAAATAATCTAAAAGAAGCTAAGAACCTAGAACTTATATGTGAGACTGCTACAGGCTTTAATAATATTGATATAGTATATGCAAAGAAGAATGATATTGCAGTTACAAATGTTGCAGGATATTCAACAAATACAGTAGCTCAACATACTTTTGCAACAGTTTTATCTTTATATGATAAATTATCTTATTATGATAATTATGTTAAATCTGGAGATTATGCAAAGTCTGGTCTTTTCACTAATGTTAGTAAGCCATTTTATGAATTAGAAGGTAAAACATGGGGAATTATAGGTTTTGGAGCAATAGGAAAAAGAGTAGCAAAGATAGCAGAAGCTTTTGGAGTTAATGTAATTTACTATTCTACTTCAGGAAAAAATTCAAATAGTGAGTATAATAGAGTAAGCTTTGATGAATTATTAGATAAGTCTGATATAGTTTCTGTTCATGCGCCACTAAATAAAGATACTCAAGGTTTAATTAACTATGATGCTCTTAAAAAAATGAAAAAGTCGGCTATATTAGTTAATATGGGGAGAGGTCCAATAGTGGTTGAGGCAGATTTAGCAAAGGCAATGGATGAAGAGTTTATTGCTGGTGCTGCTTTAGATGTATTTGAAGTAGAACCTATTAAAGAAGATAATCCATTAATATCTATGAAAAATAAAGAAAATTTAGTTTTAACACCACATATTGCTTGGGCAAGTGTAGAAGCAAGAGAAAGATTGTTTGAAGAAGTGATTAAAAATATTAGAGCTTTCTATAATGATGAAATAAGAGGAAGAGTAGAACTATAAATATAATAGAATTATAGTTAGAAATATTTGACAAAAAAATAAAATTATAGTATATTACTAATTAACTCAATATTGAAAGGCTTAGAATGAGAATAGTAGAAAGTAAGAGATGTTAAAGAGAGTAGGGAGATGGTGAGAGCCCGCATATTATCGCTTTTGAACTCGCTCAGGAGCTACAAGACTGAATGGGGAAGTAGGTTTTGTCGGCATTGTTATGCCGTTATTTCAATTAAGTTAAAACTTGGATGGTACCGCGTAAATCGCTCCAATTAGGAGTGTGTTTATGCGGTTTTTAACTTTCCGTATTTATAAATAAGGGGGCATTAAAATGAATTATCAAAAGTATAAAAGGTTTCAAACAATCAAGTTAAAGGAAAGAACATGGCCAGATAATGAAATTAAAAAAGCGCCTATATGGTGTAGTGTTGATTTAAGAGACGGAAATCAAGCATTAATTAATCCTATGACAGTAGAAGAAAAAATAAAAATGTTTAATCTTTTAATAGAATTAGGATTTAAAGAAATAGAAGTTGGATTTCCATCAGCATCTCAAATAGAGTTTGATTTTTTAAGAACTTTAGTAGAAAATAACTTGATTCCTGAAGGGGTAAAGGTTCAAGTTTTAACACAAGCTAGGCCACATTTAATACAAAAGACTTTTGAAGCTTTAGAAGGAGTAAAAGAAGCTATAGTTCATATATATAATTCCACATCTATATTACAAAGAGATGTTGTATTTAATATGAGCAAAGATGAAATAAAGTCTATAGCAGTAGAGGGAACAAAATTAGTAAAAGAGTATGCAAACTCTTTTAATGGAAAGTTATACTTAGAATATTCACCAGAAAGTTTTACAGGAACAGAGGTTGACTATGCACTTGAAGTATGTGAAGCTGTATTAGATACATGGGGAGCTAGTAATGATAATAAAGTAATAATAAATCTTCCATCTACAGTAGAAATGGATACACCTAATGTATTTGCAGATCAAATAGAATGGATGTCTAGAAATTTTAGTAATAGAAATAGATTAATATTAAGTGTACATCCACATAATGACAGAGGAACAGGAGTTGCAACTGCAGAGCTTGCAATGTTGGCAGGTGCAGATAGAGTTGAAGGAACTTTATTTGGAAATGGAGAACGAACAGGAAATGTTGATATATTAAATTTAGCATACAATATGTTTTCTCATGGCATAGATCCTGAGCTAAAATTAGACAATATAAACAAAATAATAGATATATATGAAAAGTGTTGCAAAATACCTGTTCATATAAGACATCCTTATGCTGGCGAACTTGTATTTACTGCATTTTCAGGTTCTCATCAAGATGCAATAAATAAAGGTATGAAGAAATATATAGAGAGAAATAGTGATATTTGGGAAGTTCCATATTTACCGATAGATCCTAGTGATTTAGGAAGAGAATATGAAGCTTTAGTGAGGATAAATAGTCAATCTGGAAAAGGTGGAGTAGCCTTTGTATTAGAAAGTCATTTTGGATATAAGATGCCAAAGAGCATGCATAAGGAGTTTGGAGATATAATACAAAAGATAACAGAAAAACGTGGAGAAATATCACCAAAGGTAATTATAGAGAAATTTAAAGAAGAGTATTTAGATGTTGAAGGACCATTTAAATTATTAAAATTTAAGATAGAAGATAGTGATAGTTTAAATATTGAATCACAAAATACTAAAATAGATGTTACATTCTTATTCAATGGAGAAGAAAAGAGTTTTATAGCAGAAGGAAATGGACCAATAGATTCATTAAAGAAAGCATTAATTAAAAGTAATTTAATTAAAACTACAATACTAGATTATGCAGAACATTCTTTAGGAGAAGGTTCAGAAGCTAAAGCAGCAGCTTATGTTGAGATGAAAAGGTTAGATAATTCTAAGGTTACTTTTGGAGTAGGAGTAGATAGTAATATAACTATAGCATCGATAAAAGCAGTATTTAGTGCAATAAATAGACTGTATAGAAATTAAAATTAGGATAGAAGTATTATTTAAATGAAAAAATGAAAGAATGAAGGGAGTTTTGTTTTATAAATCTTAAATTTAATTATGCAAAGCACTGTTTATTCGAAAATCCTTAAGGATTTTTTATCTGAACTTTTCATTCTTTCATTTCTTAATTATGTTATTAAATGTAAATGGAATATACTAAAAAATAGTGTTGTTGTAGTATCAAATAAATATTTAGTAATAGTATTATTATGCGAGTTAGTTGTTAATAGATTAAGTATTAAGAGGTTGTTACGACCTCTTTTTTATTTACAGACTAAATTAGAAAAATACCTTGCATTACGAGGTAAAGTTCAGTACAATTTTAATGGGGGTGAGTAAATATTTGGATAAAGAGTTACTTAAAGGATTTTTAGATATATTAATATTATCTTTATTAAGTAAAAAGGATATGTACGCTTATGAAATATCTAAGGTTATTATGGAGTATTCAAATAGCTCAATAATTATAGGAGAAGGTACACTATATCCTGCATTAAAAAGATTTTGTGATAATGGGTACTTGGAATTTTACTGGATTCAAAGAGATAATAACTCAGTTAAAAGAAAATACTATAGGCTGACAACAAAAGGGGTAGACTATCTTACGTATAAAAAGAATGAATATGACAAAATTAAGTCATTAATAGAAAATATTGTGTAGATAGGGGAAGTTAACATGAATAAAATATGTAAATATGCTAAAAAATCAGTAAGAAAATTGGATATGACATTAAAAGAAAGAAGAGAATTAGAACTTGAATTTATTGATCACATGACTGAAATTTATAATAATTATAAAGATGAAGGTTATTCTGAAGAAGACGCTACTATAAAGTCAATAAACACTTTTAAGAAAGATAATTTTAAAGTAATTGATAATAGTAAAAAAATAAATAAGCTTTTATATTTTATTTTTGGATTATATTGTGTTGGATTTGCTTTAATATATTTCTATGCATCCTTTAGATTTGATTTCTTTCATACAAGGATTAATATAAACTGGCTAATTCCATTTAAACGCACATTATTTCACTTAACAGAATCTTTTCAAAATAATAATATGAGTATTGAGTTTTTAAAAGCACAACTATTGTTTTTTATAGCTTTTATTCCACTTGGAACTTTCATCCCAATTATAATTTCTAAGTATAACTCCTTTGCTGACAACTTTAAAATATATTTATTTATATCAATAACGTTACAACTTATTAAGATTCCACTTGGACATGGAATTGTATGTATAGATTATATAATTATAGGAATAGTAGGATGCTTAATTGGGTATGGATTATTAAAGATGATACATAAGACTATATTGAACGTAAATACTGCTAAATTAATATAATAAATTTGTTATTGAACAAATTTATTATGAACTAGAAAAGGTCGAGCATAAACCCGACCTTTATTTTTGTGATTTTTATTATATATTAAAGTATTAAATAGTTTTATAAATTTTCAGCTTTTTCTTCTGACCATTGATTTTCTTGCCATTCTTTAAGTAAATCATCAAGAATTTTTCTTAAAACTTTACCTATGATATAGTAGCAATTATCATTTAGATTAGCTAGTGAAACTCTTAGAGACCATTCAGAAGAAGCAAATCCATCTCCATTTAATAGAATCACAGAGTAATTTTTAGCTAAATCATATAATATATCAAATGGCGTATAATTTGATAATATATAGTTAGCAAAATCTTCATTAAATTTACTTCTTGCCCAATCAATTATGTTTAATTCAGTATAATAAGAAGCATCATTAGGATTTTCTACTAGGTCTAATTCCATACCTTCAAATAATAAAGCTTTACGTTTTTTGCATATCTCAATAGTGAGATTTTTATACCTATTATTAGAATCAACAAGAGCAAATGCACAAAATAATGCCATTTGAACTTGCTGTGGAGTTGATAAACCAGCAGTATGATTTAAGGCAACTTGTCTACTATCTGCAACTAATCTGTCAATGAATTTTATATCATTAGGATTAGATGACATATGTTTATATCTTTTATTTATTTCAATTTTATCATCAGAAGAAAGATTTAATAAAAGATTATTAAATACATTATTTTCACTTAATAATATTGTACCAAGTCTCCAACCTGTAACACCAAAGTATTTTGATAAAGAGTACACTCCTAATGTATTGTATGGTAAATGTGCAATTATAGATTTGAAATTATCTATAAATGTACAATAAACATCATCAGTTATTATCATTAAATTTGGATTGTAGTTTTTAACTACATTAACTAAGTTGTTTTTACATTCATCACTTAATGCTATTGAAGCAGGATTATTTGGATTAACAATAAATAATGCTTTTATGCCAGTATCTTTAAGTTTTTCTAATTCTTCAATTGGATACTGCCAAGTTGGATTATTATTTTCATCTAATTCATTTGCATGAATTCTTACAACTTCAAAATTATAATTAGGTAAGTGAGGAATTTCTAAGTATGGTGTAAATATAGGTGTCATTAAAGCAATTTTATCACCTTTATTTAACAGCTTGTTTGCTGTTAGAGAATCAAAAATATAACACATTGCAGCAGTTCCACCTTCTACAGCAAAAACATCAAATTTATTATTAAATTTAGTATCACCACATAATTCCTTTAGTAAGTATTTATTAACTATCTTTTCCATATGCATAAGCATTCTATCTGGAACTGGATAGTTATCACCAATAATTCCATCAGTAATTTCAAATAGAAAATCATCTGGAATAAAATTAAGTTCATCAATACAATAGTTTATTATTTCTTTTAATAAATGAATTCCTGGTAAATTAGTATTCTTATTATAATAATCTAAAAATCTTTCATAAATACCAGATTTGCTAACCATACCTGCTAAATCATCCATACATAAGTTTCTTTGGCATTCTAATACTGCGAATTGCCCAAGAGTGAAGAAGGCTTGTCTAGGTGTTGAAGAAGTCCAGTTAGGATTACCTCTACCAGCATCTAAAATATTTCCATTAAATTTTTCTTTATTAAGGTTAGCTAATTTTATTAATTTATCTTTAAATTCGAAAGGGCTTATTTTACCATAAAGGTTTGATAAGTAATCCTTTGTTAATGTTATATCCATTATGGGTACTCCTTTTCAAATATACTATTAATTCCTACTAAATAGTATATAGCCATATTCTAAAAAATCAAGGAATTCTTGCAAAAAATATAATTACTGAAATAAAAGATGCAAAAAATGCTAATTTATTAAAATATATAAGTCATAAAAGATATAAAATTATTAATATGTTAAATGTTAATAATTATAAAATTAAAAATTATTAAGTGGATATTTTATAATTAATACAAAGAATAGTTGAAATTTTTAGTATAAGCGTATATAATTATAATACAATTTAATAATGTTCGGTTGAAGGTAGTGGGAGAGAGATTTTTAGATAAATCCACCGAAGAAGTAAATCTTTCAGGTATTAGGACCGCTATTGGACGAACCTCTGGAGAGACTCAGAGATGAGCACCGAAGGAGCAAGATAATTTAAATTTTAAATTATTGAAACTCTCAGGTAAAAGGACAGGGGATAAGATAGGTCTATAAAGTTTTATTATTTTTTAGGGCTTATTTACCTATCTATTCTCCTCCGTAAATTTCAATTTAAGGGGGATTTTTTTATGTTAAATCAAATTCAATCAATTTTAAGTACTATTGATAGTATAATATGGGGACCACCTTTATTAATACTGCTAGTAGGGACAGGAATATATTTGACATGGAGATTAAAGCTTCTGCAAATATTTAAATTACCTTTAGCACTAAGATATATATTTTCAAAAGAGGAAGATAATGATCAAGATGCAAAAGGTGATGTATCTAGTTATGGAGCATTATGCACCGCTTTATCAGCAACTATAGGAACAGGGAATATAGTTGGAGTCGCTACTGCAATTAAAGCTGGAGGACCAGGGGCATTATTTTGGATGTGGATAGCAGCATTTTTTGGTATGGCAACTAAATATGCAGAAGGATTACTTGCTATAAAATATAGAGAAGTAGATGAGAATGGACAAATGTCTGGTGGACCAATGTATTATATAAAAAATGGTTTAGGATTAAATTGGTTAGCTAAATTATTTGCAATATTTGGGGTAGGAGTTGCTCTACTTGGAATAGGGACATTTGGACAAGTAAAGTCAATTGCTGATGCTGCACAAATAGGATTTAATATTCCATTAGCAGTAACAGCAATAGTAGTTACTATGTTAGTTGCTTTAGTTACTCTAGGAGGAATAAAAAGAATTTCAAGTGTATCAGAAAAAGTTGTGCCTTTCATGGCTATACTATATATAGTAGGAGTTATATTGGTTTTAGGTTTCAATTTTACAAAAATACCATCAGCTATTAGTTTAATAATAAGGAGTGCATTCAATCCTGAAGCAGCCTTAGGTGGAGCTGTAGGAATAACAATTTCAATTGCTATGCAAAGAGGAATTGGAAGAGGAGTATTTTCAAATGAAGCAGGGCTTGGTAGTGCTCCTATAGCAGCTGCGGCAGCAAAAACAAAGTCCCCTGTTAAACAAGGATTAATTTCAATGACAGGAACATTTATTGATACGATAATAATTTGTACAATGACAGGGCTAGTTATAGTTGTTACAGGAAGCTTTAGTGGAAATTTGGAAGGTGCCGCTTTAACTACAGCAGCTTTTGAAAATGGATTACCAATAGCTTTATTAGGAAAGTATATAGTTAATATAGGACTGATGTTCTTTGCATTTACAACTATATTAGGATGGAATTATTATGGTGAAAGATGTATAGAATATCTATTTGGTGTAAAGGGAATAAAACCTTATAAAGTTATTTTTATAGCCTTTGTAGCAGTAGGACCTTTTTTACCATTAGAGATGATTTTTATTATAGCAGATATAGTTAATGGACTTATGGCATTTCCCAATCTAATTGGATTGATAGGATTAAGACATGTGATAATTTCAGAGACAGAAAGATTTTTTCATGATTTAAAAGAAAAAGATAATTCAGCAGTTGAAGAGAAAATGACAGTTTAAGGTGGAGAAATCCACCTTTTTTATATAAATAAAAGAGTGATTAACTTAGAAAGCTAAGTAGTAATTTATAGATATTGAATTTTATATGGTTTGATTAATAATCTATATAAATAGAATTAGTAGAATTTTCAAGAGTTAATAAACATATTTTAGTAAATTAGCATAAATTTAAGTAAATATAATATTAGTTTATTAAATATTAATTAAATTTTTATAATAAACTTTATATAAATAAAATATTGTTTATAATGGATGTATATATTTATAAAGAAAACTATTTTGGAGGTGAGTTTTTGGAGTATAAAGGTACATATAAAGGTATAGGTGATTATAAGGAGAATTATATTAAAGGTGGTATAAAGAAAATATTATTAATGATAATTTTTATTGTTACATTTATAAGCACATTAGTATTTATAACATCTAAATTTATTAATAATGGTAGTGAAGAAACGTTACTTTCAAATGATGATATAATTAAATATATAAATATATGTGATGACGCAAGTAGTGGAGGATTTCAATTAAATTGGCAAGAAATAGCTTCAATAAGTGGAGCCATAAATAATGGGAATTTTGAGATAGATAATGATGTTATAAGTAAAATAGTAAATTCATTTTATAAAAAGGATAATAACGGGAATGTTGCTGACTTAAATAGCTTTAAATCAGTAGTTAAATCCTTAAAATTAAATAATGAGGAAGAAGAAAAAGCGAATAAATATCTTGAAGGACTAAAAAATAATTATATTAATAGAGAGTTAGTAAAAGATAATTCTAAACTTGAATTCATAGATAATATATCAGAGATTGCTTTTGATAATTATGAAAGCTATGGGATACTACCTTCAGTTACGATTGCTCAAGCTATTTTAGAATCAGGATGGGGAGAGTCTAAATTATCATCGCAGTATAATAATCTTTTTGGTATAAAAGCTGACGAAAGATGGAGCGGAGATAGTGTTGATCTTGAAACTAAAGAAAATTATGATGATGTTATTGTTGGAGCATTTAGATCATATAAAGATATAAAATCATCTATAAAAGATCATGGTAAATTTTTATGGGAAAATGAAAGATATTCTGCAAATGGATTATTTGAAGCTAAAAGTTATAAAGAACAAGCACAAGCTTTAGAAAATGCCGGCTATAGTACTGCAAAAGATGAAGAAGGGAATTTAATTTATGGAGATAAATTAATAAGAGTTATTCAAGAAAATAATTTAATGTTATATGATACTGAGGTACAAAGAAAGCAAAAATAGAGCATTGGAAAACTAATGCTCTATTTTATTTTAAATTTAGTTTCTGATGGAACTAAATCAATTTCTTTCTTAGATATTGTATCTATTCTTATAAAATAATTTCCTTTACTTATTATACTAATAAATTTCACTAATATCTTATCATCACCTTGAACTTCCATTTCTACCATACCATTATCCATATTACGAACCCATCCTGTTAAGTTAAGGTTAGTTGCATTCATTTGACAAAAATATCTAAATCCAACGCCTTGAACCCTACCTTTAACAATAATATAATATCTGACCATAATCTCACTCCTTTATTAGAATAGTTATAAAAATTATAACATATCTACAATATTATTATGAAGAGAGGATTATTATTTTATATAAAAAATGGTATAATTTAGATGAGAATTTAAAAAAAGAGGGGGAGTTTTATGGAAAAGTCATTAGTACTTATAAAGCCAGATGCTGTAGAGAAAAACCTAATAGGAAAGATTATTAGTAAATATGAGGAAAATGATCTCAAAGTAACTGCGCTGAAAATGGAAACGATATCTAAGGAATTTGCGTGTAGACATTATGAAGAACATATTGGAAAAAGTTTTTTTGAACCATTGATAGTTTTTATTACTAAAGGACCACTATGTGCATTAATATTAGAGGGAGACAATGCAATTGAAAAAATAAGAAAAATTAATGGAAGTACCAACCCGGAAGAAGCTAAAGAAGGAACTATAAGACAATTATATGCAGCAAACAATAGAGAAAATTGTGTTCATGCTTCTGATAGCATAGAAAGTGCTAAAAGAGAGATTAAATTATGGTTTGGAAATTCAAATTTATAAACTTAAAAAATATATTGTAGAGAATACTTAATTTAGTATATAAAATTTTAAAAAATATGGTAGCATTTCTTAATGAAAGGCTACCATGTTTTTGTTATTTAAAAAACTACTGTTAAAAGTTTTTAGTCTATCTTTACTTTTAACCATGCATCATCATATAGTTTTATTTTATTTCCTAAATCTTTAAATATTTCACATTTATCAAGAACTTCTTCAGCTGGATAAACAGTTTCATCTTCTTGAGTTTCTTCATCTAACAATTTATAGGCAGCTGTATTAGGTGTTGCATAACCTATATATTCAACATTTTCTTTTGCATTTTCAGGATCTGATAAGAAGTTTATAAATTCTTCAGCTTCTGATTTATGCTTAGCGCCTTTTGGTATAACCATAACATCAAACCATTTATTAGAACCTTCTTTTGGAACTATATATTGAAGGTTTAAATCAGGAGCTTCTTCTTGAATAAAAATAGCATCGCCAGAATAAACAGTAGCAAAAGTAGCTTCTCCATTAATCATTTTATCCTTAACTTCATCCATGACATACGATTGAACTAAAGGCTTTTGTTTAATTAATTCATTTGCAGCTTCATCTAATTCATCTTTATCAACTGAATTTAAAGAATAACCAAGTTTAACTAAGGAAATAGCAAGCGTATCTCTTATTGAATCAAACATAAATATTTCACCTTTATATTTAGGATTCCATAAAATATCCCAGCTATCTACAGGATCATCAACTTTATCAGCATCATATATTATTCCTATTGTTCCCCACATATAAGGAACAGAGTATTCATTGTTAGGATCATAAGGAAGGTTTTTAAAGTCTTCACCAATATTCACATAGTTAGGTATGTTATTAAAATCAATTTTTTCTAACATATCTTCATTTATCATTTTTTCAACCATATAATCAGAAGGGAAAATTAAATCATATGTTCCAGGGCTATTTTTCACCTTTTGATACATAATTTCATTAGACTCATAAGTATCATAAATTACATCTATACCAGTTTCTTCTTCAAATTTTGCAATTAAATCTTCATTTATGTAATCTCCATAATTAAATACATTAAGAGTTCTTGTGCTTTTAGAACTATCTTCATTTTTAGAACATCCTACAAAAGATGAAGATATTAAAAATAATGAAGATAAAATAGCAATAGACTTTTTAAGCTTCTTCAATTTTATCACCTCTTGATGTAAATTCTTTTCTATTAGCAATTAATAGAAGAGTTAGAACAGTCACAAACATTAAAGTAGAAAGAGCATTAATTTCAGGTTTAATACCTCTTCTTGCCATAGCAAATATTTCTATAGAAAGGTTTGTAACTCCTGGACCAGCTGTAAAGAAACTAATAACAAAATCATCAATAGACATTGTAAATGCCATTAGCATACCAGCAAAGATACCAGGCTTAATTTGAGGTAATATTATTTTTCTTAATGTATAAGATGGTGTAGCACCTAAGTCTAATGCAGCTTCTTCAACATTCTCAGGTAATTGTCTAAGCTTTGGTAAAACAGCTAAGATTACATATGGAATATTAAATGTAATATGAGCTAGCAGCATAGTAGTAAATCCAAAATCTAATTTTGTAAGTGGTCTTATGAATATAAATAAGCTCATTAAGGCAATACCGGTTACTATATCAGGATTTAATACAGGTAAATAATTTATATTTAATAAAAGAGCCTTCTTAGGTCCTTTCATTTTATTTATACCAATAGCTGCTAATGTACCAATTACTGTGGCCACTACAGAAGAAATTATAGCTATAACAACTGTAAAGAATAAAGCTTGCATAATTCTTTCGTTCTTAAAAAGCTCGCCATACCATTTCAATGTAAATCCAGACCATTTTCCCATAGTCTTAGAATCATTGAAGGAGAAGACTATTAAGGCAACTATAGGCGTATATAAAAATATGAATACAAGTAATAAATAAAATTTCTTAATAAAATTTTCAAACTTTTTTACCATAATTGACCGCCTCCTTCTTTAGAATCAGAATTATCAAATTTACTCATTATAGCCATAGAAATTAATATTATTATCATCATAAATATTGAAATAGATGAACCAAAGTTCCAATCACCCATCATAGTAAATTGTTGCTCTATTAAGTTACCTAAAAGCATATATTGTCCACCACCAAGTAATCTTGAAATTACAAATGTAGAAACAGCAGGCATAAATACCATAGTTATTCCTGAAACTACTCCAGGCATGCTCAATGGAAGTACTATCTTTCTAAATACTTCACTTCTATTTGCACCTAAATCAGCAGCTGCATTTAATAAGTCCTTATCCATTTTTGATAAAACAGTATATATTGGAAGTACCATGAATGGTAAGAAATTATAAATCATACCAAGAATTACAGCGCCATCATTATATAAGAAGGTAAAAGGACCAACTCCGAAATAGCCAAGAATATTATTTATAAATCCGTTTTTACCTAAGATAGGTAACCAAGCATAAGTTCTAAGTAAGAAATTCATCCACATAGGTACTATAAAAAGCATTATTAAAATGTTACCTTTAGAAGGCTTCATTTTAGATATAATATATGCAACAGGATATCCTAAAACTAGGCACCAGATAGTAGATAATAAAGCAAGCCATAAGCTTCTTCCGAAAACTTTTATGTATTGAGGTTGAAGTAGTCTTGTAAAGTTTTCTAGGGAGAATGCATAATCTCCTTCAGGTGTTGTTACAGTAAAGCCGAAGAATAAAACTATTAATAAAGGAATTACAATAAATAATGCACTCCAGATTATGAAAGGAGATGCAGCAAAGTTTCTATTAGCTTTTTTTGCTTTACTCATTATTTGCAACCTTTCTCATAATATGAATATCTTCTGGATAAATATCTAATCCTATAACAGAATTTACTTCTGCAAATTTAGTATTATGGATTATCCATGTATTGTTTCCTTCTTCAACTTCTATTTCATAATGAACACCTTTAAAAATTATAGATTTAACAATTCCTTTTAGCATTCCTTTATCAGGAGATACGATTTTTATATCCTCTGGTCTTATAACTACATCAATTAATTCGTTTTGGTCAAATCCTTTATCAACACATTCGAAAGTTGTATTACAAAATTCTACTTTAAAATCTTCTAACATAGTACCATCTAAAATGTTACTTTCACCTATAAAGTCAGCAACAAAAGCATTAGCAGGCTCATTATAAATATCTTCAGGAGAACCCATTTGTTGAATTTTACCTTTATTCATAACAATGATAGTATCAGACATAGTTAATGCTTCTTCTTGATCATGTGTTACAAATATGAAAGTAATTCCAAGTCTTTGTTGTATTCTTTTAAGCTCAATTTGCATTTCTTTTCTAAGTTTTAAATCAAGTGCACCAAGAGGTTCATCTAAAAGAAGAATTTCAGGTTCATTAATTAGAGCTCTTGCAATGGCAACTCTTTGTTGTTGTCCACCACTTAAAGAATCAACGCTTCTTTTTTCAAATCCTTCTAAAGAAACTAATTTAAGCATTTCTTTAACTTTTGAATCTATTTCATTTTTAGGAGTCTTTTTAATTTTTAATCCAAAAGCTACATTTTCATATACATTCATATGAGGAAATAAAGCATATTTTTGGAATACGGTGTTTACTTGCCTTTTATATGGAGGTAAAGTTGAAATATCAGTTCCATTAAATAAAACTTCACCTTTATCTGCATCTTCAAATCCAGCAATTATTTTTAATGTTGTTGTTTTTCCACATCCACTAGGGCCAAGTAATGTTAAAAATTCATTCTTTTTAATGTTTAATGAAAGGTTGTCTAAAACACAATTATTTTCAAAAGTTTTAGAAACACCTTTCATTTCAATTATATTTTGTTTCAAAATAAACACCTCTTTCTATAGATTTAAAATGATGGTGGAGTACTTACCCAAATAACTTTGGCTTGTGTTTTTCCCCCATTTGAAATATAGTGATTAGACCTAGGCTTAAAATAGAAGCTTTCGCCCTTTTTAACTTTGAACTTCTTTTTGCCTAAATGTAATATTATAGTTCCAGATAAAACAAAACCAAATTCTTCACCCTCATGAGGCTCTTCTTCTATATATTGCCCACCTGGTTCTAAAGTTATCATAATTGGTTCCATTTCATTTTTTTGAGCATTTGGTATAAGCCACATTAGCTTATATCTTAAATCTTCATTTTCAGTTTCAAACATATCTTCATATGTATATGTAACCTTTTCCTCGCTAGCATCACTAAAGAACTCTGTAAGATTAGTTCCTAGTATTTCTAATATATCTATTAATGTTGCTATTGATGGAGAAGTTAAATCATTTTCTACTTGTGATATAAATCCTTTAGATAATTCACATCTATTAGCAAGTTCTTCTTGAGTTAATTGCTTTTCAATACGTAATCTACGTATTTTTTCTCCGATTTCCACAACTACACCTCTACTTTAATAAATTTTATAATACTAAACCTTAGGTTTAAAATTACTAAACAAACAATAGATATTATATATTTTAATTTGATATAAATCAATATTTTTTATAAAAAAACATATAAAAAATTTCCTCTAAAATTTTTCTAGAAGTGTTGATTCTATTAAAGTATATTAGATTGCTTAAAAATTTAGTTTAATAAAACAACACTAAAAGTTTAGAAATACTAAATAAAAAATAAGGTGTTTGAAATTACTGAAAATTATTATATCTTTAAAATGCAGAAGAAATCAATATTTTCAAATTATTACCTCTAATAAGATTAATTAGTATTATTAAAAAAATATTAAATTTAAATTACTTAGTTCTTATATTAAGTCTATATATCTTGATAAAACGTTGATTTTATGAGATAGTAGACTATATATTAACTGGAAGAATAAAGTAAATATTTATAGGTGAGATAATGAATGAAAAGTTAAGTTTATATAGAAGAAATGGAAAGATAGCGTATATAAGGAAACCTAGCTTTGAAGAGCTATCTTTTGTTAAGGAATTATGGGGAAACAAAGAGAATATGGGGGAGGTTGGTGAAGCATATTCATTTCCAAGAGAAAAATGGGAAATGTTTTACAAGAAAATGGTGCAACCTACCGATGGAAAAAACTTTTATTGTTTGGTGTATACTACTGATGATAAGGCCATTGGGGAAGTAAGTTTTCATGGATATAATTCTGCAACTAAGGTGGCAAGAATAAATATAAAAATACATTATGAATATAGAAGAATGGGATATGGAGAAGAAGCATTAAGATTACTTTTAGAGTATTATTTTTTAGAGTTCGGTGGAGAAGCAATAATAGATACAGTAAAAACAAGTGAAGCTAAATCTTTATTGAAAAAAGTTGGATTTGAAGAAATAAATAATTTTAGAAAGCAATACACATATAAATTAACTAAGAATAATTTTTTAAATTGTAAAATAAATAATAAGAAAAAGATTGCTCTTTTAGTTTACGATGATATAGAGATAATGGAATATTCAATTGCATTTAGTATATTCAATAAGATAAATGAACTTTTGGAAGATGATTACTTTGAAATACATTCCGTATCAAGTAAAGCAAAAATTAAATCAAATAATATAGATATAGCAGTTGATAAAATAGTAAGTAAAGATATGTATAATCCTAATATAGTTATAATTCCTGGGGGCGTAGGGGTAGCTAGTGCTACTAATGATAGTGTATTGATGAATTATATAAGAGAAAGATATAATGAGTGTGATTATATAACTACTTTTTCTAACGGAATCTATTTTCTCGATAAGTTTAATGATATAAATGGAGTTGCAATTCCTGAATCTAAATGGAAAATAGAAGGTGCAATAGAAATTAAGAAATCATTTGTTGATAACGGTAAATTAATGTTTGCTTCAAATATGGTTGGAATTATAGAACTTTGTGTAGAAATTGTTAAAAAGTTTGCTGGTGAAGATATAAGCAAGGAACTATATAAAGAATTAGGAGCTATATAAGGATCTTGGAGCTATATAATATAGAAAGTTATTTATGAAATTTAATAGAATATATGGAATCATATGAGATATATTTATTAGATGTAGATATATCTTTTCTATTAAAAATATAGTAACTAAAAAAAGCAAATGAATTCAGATAATTTTTAATGAAACAGGAGAGTCTTAGACATCCGCTTTAAATAATAGACAATTTGTTGTATAAAAATTATAATAAATAAGACAATATGATTTTGTTGTTAGTTGTCCAAAAGAGGAGAAGATAAATATGCTAAAAGGTAGAATTCATTCAATTGAAAGTATGGGGCTAGTTGATGGACCAGGGATTAGAGTAGTAGTATTTTTTCAAGGGTGTAAATTAAGATGTCTTTATTGTCATAACCCAGATACATGGAGTGAAAATGAAGGTGATGAGTATACTTCAGAAGAATTAGTTAAAAAAATAAAAAGATTTAAAAGTTATTTTACGACTTCAGGAGGAGGAGTTACTTTTTCAGGTGGAGACCCATTAAGACAATCAGAGTTTTTATTAGATGTTCTTAAGGAATGTAAGGGAGAAGGAATACATACGTGTTTAGATACATCAGGTGTAGGATTCGGAGAATATGATGAAATTTTAAAATATACTGATTTAGTATTATATGATGTCAAGCATTTATCAGAAGTTGGATATAAAGACATGACAGGTTTTAAAATAGATGAAACAAATAAATTTTTAGAAGCATGCAAAAATGCTGGTACTAAGCTTTGGATAAGACAAGTAGTTGTACCAGGAAAGACAGATAGTGAAGAGTACATGCAAGAACTTAAAGAGTTTGTTAATTCATTAAAAAATGTTGAAAAGGTAGAATTATTGCCATATCATTTATTAGGTGTAAATAAATACGAAACATTAGGATTAAAATATAGATTGGATGGAACGCCAGCTATGGATAAAGAAAAGTGTAAATTACTTAAAGAAAAGTTTTTTAGTGAATTTTAAAGCTTATTTTAAGTAATAATAAATCCCTAGAAATTTTTCTAGGGATTTATTATTAAAAAATTATTTTTTTAATAGATTTGAAAAATATCCTGCAGGAATCAATCCTTTTTTCATACCTTGTATAACTGTCAAATAAGTAGCTGCTGTATCAAATCTAGCATCATGATAGTTTCCACTACCCTCAAATAGTTCATTTGCCTTATTTGCTATTTGATCCTCAGAAATTTGAAGAAAATCTATAACTTCTGCAAGTTTAGGATTTTTTATATTTCCAGATGGACTTGGTAAATTGCAAAGAGACTTATAATATGCCATAGTACAAAATGTATTTTTAGGCTCCCAAGTTGTATCTATAAGACCTGCTTCCCAAAGTTGTTGTAATTCATGTTTTAAAAATTTTATATCGAATTGAACATTATGTCCTATTATAAAATCTGCATCAAAGAAATCTGGCATAAACTCATGGACACAATCTAAAAATTCTTTACCTTCTGAAAGGTCATATAGTTTTTCAAGTGAAAATCCATGAATAGCTTCAGCACCTTCATCCATACTATCAACTGTGAAGAAAAAGTTTTTTCCTGTAGTTTTTTGTGGTTTAACTGAAGCATCTATAACTATATAACTTAACTGACATATATTACCTGGCTTTATGCTAGTTGTTTCTGTATCAAAAAATAGTAGTTTCATTTTATCCTCCTAAGATTAAGTTTCTTATTATATAATAACATAAATTTAAAGAAAGTCCTAAAACATAATTATGGAACTAAGAGATATATTTAATAATAAAAAAATAACTAATAGAAATCTATTAGCTATTTTTCTTATTTATTTTCCTTCAAAAGCTTTAGAAATTACCTTTAATAATTCAAGACAAGTTTCTAATGTCTTTTTATTATCATCTAAGGCTGGATTAAATTCTACAAAATCCATAGCTCTAACTAATGAAGTGTTTATTATAGTTTCAATTACTTGTTTTCCTTCTGAGAAGGTTAATCCATCTTCTACTGGAGTTCCTGTTCCTGGAACATAAGAAGGATCTAGGCTATCAATATCAAAGCTAAAATGAATATTTTTTACATTTCTCATTTTTAAAGCTTCTAAAAGTTCTTTTAATACAATGTCTATGCCCTTAGTTTTAATATCTTTCATGGTCCATACGTTAAGATTATATTCCTTGATTAATTCAAGTTCACCTAAATCTAAGTCTCTGCAACCTAATAAAAATACATTTTCAGGTTTAACCTTTTTGCTAGAAGAATAAAGGTTAGTCAAAATTTCATGGCCTATTCCCATGGAACTAGCTAAAGGCATTCCGTGAATGTTTCCAGATGGGGAAGTCTCGTGTGTATTTATATCACCATGAGCATCCACCCAAACTACTGCAAGATCTTCATCAAAAAATTTACTTGAGCCAGCAACACTACCTATAGCAAGTGAATGATCTCCACCTATAACTAAAGGAAGATATGACTTACTTAATGACTCATAAACTTTATCAGCTAGTCCAACATTTGATCTCACAACTTCATCTAAATACTTCATTTTTGCGTTAGCTGCGTATTTATCATTTGAAGAAACATTTTTTACATGAACTTCGCCCATATCACAGACTTGGTGGCTTTTATTAAAGATATCTAGAAGGTTGTTCTCTCTTAAAATTTTTGGCCCATTTTCAACTCCAGGATTATCACATCCATAGAATATAGGCATATCAATAATACTAATATTCATAAAACAAACCTCCGATTTGGAATAATTTTTTTAGGGCAATAAATATATATTAATAGCTTCAAATCGATATGTAAATAAAAAAATGTGAAAAAAATATTACAATTACACAATTTTTAAATATATTATGAAAATATTAACTAAATACATATTATAATTATACTTTTTTGTCTTAAAATGTGAAAAAAAATCAAAATAGAAAGAAAAAAATTATAAATTCTATTTTGACTTATATAAAAATTCTATTTATTCATATAGTATTTAATATATCTAAAAATTAGGGGAAAGATATATAATTATTTTATCAATATACTATATAATTATTATTCATAATATATCTTTACATATAATTTAGATAGTATTTGATTTGTAAAGCCCCAGCATTTCCACTATTATTTAGGATTATGAATAAAATTTAGAATGTATGCTTATAAATTAATAAGAGTGTTTCTTAAATAAATTAGTTTATAATTTATTTATTCCCTTATTGAGATTTGTTATTCTTTATCTATAAGCAAATAAAAAAGGAGCATATGCCCCTTTTTATGTTAATGAAGGTATTTATTATGATATCATTTCACTTAACTTTTGTAGTGCTTCTTCTCTTGTATCAAAAGAAAATTTATTATCTTTAATATAGTTTTGATCTATTTCTGGTAAATTTGATAATGGCTTAGAATCAGAGTAAACCTTTTTTTCAGATTCAATTATATTACCATTAGAATCTGTTTTGAATAAGCTTATAAATCCATTTTCTTCGCCTAAATAGTATTTATTAGATTCAAATTTACTTGTATTTATAGCGGTATCTCTTGTATAAACTAATTTATTACTATCCCATTCGGAAAGAACATATCCCTGAACTGATAGTTCTTCGCTCAAATCTTCTTTTGTAAGATTTTCATTTAAATTTAATTTGCTTTTTAAATTAATTAGATTTTCAGCCATATCTATATTATCATTTGTTTTTAGCATTATATAAATATTATCATCTAAATATTTATTATTTTCACTATATACAGTTTCATTTTGAGCTTCTGCATTATTTATATCTCTATTTGGATTAGTTACATAATCGGTTATAAAGTAACTTAAGCAAAAGCAAATTGCTAATAATGAAACAAATGAAACCAACATAGCAGCTTTTTGTTTTTTACTAATATTCTTTTTAGTGGATTTGAAGTTTGATTTATTATTTAAATTATCCATATTTATCACCCCTTGTTCCTATTATTGACAAATAAGTATAAATTTAAACTGCATAAAATAAAAAAAGTATATTATTTTATATAGATATTTATGATTAAGATTAAATTTCGTAATATAGCAAATGCTAATATAGAGGTTAGAAGAGGAATTAATCTTTAAAAAAAGATACATTTTCGTATGAATGATGTAAATAAATGATATAAATAATATAAATATGAAGAATAATATAGTTTGTTATATATTTGTAACAAAGATGACAAATAAATTTAGTATAATGTAATGGATATTGTTGTAAAAATAGAGGTCTTGGTTATATAATAATAGAGTAGAGGGAGGAATTAGGATGAGCGAAAATGATTCAGTGAAAAGAAAAAGTTCTAATAGTAAAAAGAAAATTAAAAAAAGAAATAAAAAGAAAATTATATTAATATCTATCATAAGCATATTAGCAGTAGTAGCAATACTTATAGCGACAGGTTGGGGGTATTATAATCATATTAGAAATAAAATTTATGTAGAATATAAGCCGGAAAATAAGAATGAAACTAGCTACAATGAGGTAGATGGAATTACAAATGTTTTATTAATAGGAACTGATGGAAGAACCTTAGATGAGCCAGCAAGATCGGACTCAATTATTGTAGCTACATTAGATAATAACAATAAAAAAGTTAAGTTAACATCAATAATGAGAGATACAGTAGTTAACATACCTGAATATGGAGAAAATAAAATTAATGCTGCATTTGCATTTGGAAGTTCTGAAGAAGATGAAAATGGAAAACTTAAAGGAGCTGAAGGTGGAGCAGCCTTAGTAATGGAGACTATAGAAGAAAACTTCAATTTACATTTAGATAAATATATTATAGTAAACTTTTGGGGGTTTGAAGCTATAATAGATGAAATTGGCGGAATTGAAGTAGATATAAAAGATTATGAAATAGATGAAGTTAATAAATATATAGGTGAATCAACAGGAGTGAATTCTCCTCCAATTACTGAAACAGGACTTCAAAAAGTAAATGGACAACAAGCTCTATCTTATGCAAGAATAAGATATGTTGGAAATGGAGATTTTGAAAGAGGACAAAGGCAAAGTAAAGTATTACATGAAGTTGCTAAAAATTTAAAGGAAGTAAATCCTTTAAAATATGTAAGCATAGCTAATACTTTATCAGAGCATGTTAAAACTAACATAGATATACCAGAAGCTTTAAATTTAGCTTATACAATTTATAAGTTACCAAGCTTAGACTTTGAGCAATTACAAATACCACAAACAGAGCTTATTGCAAGGGACAATCTATATAAGGATAGAGGATGGTGTTTATTAATAGATTTAGAACAAAATTCTAAGGTTCTGCATGACTTTATTTTTAATAATAAACTACCTAATCCAGAAGAATTTGATTTATTATCAGTTGAAAATGTTGCTGCAGCTTATAATGCAGAAGAAGCTAGATATAATTCTTTATACAACATCAAACCAGAAGAATATAATGATAAAAATACAGATGCTATTCCAGAGCCAACTCCAGATAGGGATGTTGTAAAACCACCAGCAAGTGGAGGAACAACTAATCCACCGACAGGAGGAACAAGTAATCCACCAGCAAGTGGAGGAAATGGAACAGTTAATTCACCAGCAGGTGGAGGAAACGGTACAACTAATCCACCAGCAAATGGGGGAAATGAAACAACAAAACCGCCAGTAAATGGAGGAAACGAAACAACTAATCCACCAGCAAGCGGAGGAAATGAAACAACGCCACCAGCAAATGGAGAAAATAATCATGAAAAACCTCAAGGCGAAAAACCAAATCAATAAAATTTTAAAGGGCTTTACTATTAGTAGAGTCCCTTTTTATTAAAAAAATATAAACAAGAGTATTAAGTTTAATAAATATGGTATAATCATAAAAAAGAATAAGGAGGACTAGGATGTTAGGATCAAACTATTTATTAACTAAGATATTAACAGTGCCTGCAATTTTGATAGCTTTTGTTGCTCAAGGATATGCAAAAGCTAAAGTGGCAGATAAGTTAGGAGATAAAACGCCAAGATTTCAGGGAAGATTAACATTAAATCCGACAGCTCATATAGATATTATTGGATTTATTATGATTTTATTAGTAGGATTTGGGTGGACTAAACCAGTGGATACTAATCCAAGTGCATATAAGAGAGGTCAGAAGGATGCAATAAAGGTAACTATGGCAGCTCCTCTTGCAAATTTATTAGTTGGATTTGTAGGAATGTTCATATATGCATTATGGTCTTATATAGCATATAGCATTTTACCATCATCAACTTATAGTATAGTTGGTATTGCCCTATATCTTATATCAGCTATAAATATAAACTTATTTGTATTTAATTTAATTCCACTTCCAGGACTTGCAGGATTTGAATTGTTTAGGGAGTTAAACCCTAGAAGCTTTTATAAAGTTGCAGATAAGCTTTATCAATATCAAATGGTTATTCTTTTAGCAATTGTTGTAGTAGGTCAATTTATCTTGACAATTCCATCAAATTTAATCATTAATCTATTTAGTAAAATAGCTTTTGGAGTTTTAGGAATAATATTTTAATATAAAAGTAGATTCAATAGAAAGAAGTGTAATTAAAAGCCAGATTTACTAAGTTCTTAACTACACTTAAATGAATCTACTTTTTTATTATTTTAGCAATTTTCTTGAATATGGGTAAATTATAATCAAATTCTATTAAGTTAATAATTTAAATAGCTGTTATAATAAGCTCTTTCCCATATATTTCTTTAAATTTTTCACCTGCTCTTAAGGCTTGGCGAATTTCAAAGTCAACATCTATATCTGAAGAAACTTTAATTGTTACTGTATTACTATCAAATGATACGTTAAGTTCTTTAACTGCACCAACAAGGCTTCTATCTAAACCTTCAGCTATTTTAACAAGTACTCCAATAAGTTTTGCAGAGCGTAAATCTAATTGACTAATAACTGATGAAAATGGAGCTAAAGGTGTTTGATAGTTATTAAACCTATGTGAAGCTGCAATAGCAGCACTCATAAGAAGTTCCTTATGTGTTAACCCATTTATATAAGAATTTAATATTATATAAAATGAATGTTTATGATGTCCATAATAGTTAATACTAATACCACAATCATGTAGCATAGAAGATGTTTTTATAATATTTAAATATTCATCTCCTAAATGATGTAGTGGTTTTAAAGAATTAAATAAATTATAAGCTATTTTAAATACATTTAGTGCATGGCTCTTGTCACTATTTAACGTTTCTAATATTCCATTTATACTATAATCTAGCATGTCTTCTGGTATTGTATATTTATTATTAAGATATTCATACATTAAGCCTTCTCTAAGGCCTCTTCCTGAAATTATTATCTTATTACATTGAACCATATTAGCTATTTTCTTAAAGATAGCGGTTCCTCCAACTATTATATCTGCAAGCTCTGGGTCGATTCCATCTAATTTTTGTCTTTGCTTAAAGTCCTTACATTTTAATAAATTAAATATTTCTTGAACATCAATATCAGAAAGCTCGTAGTTATGAGGAATATCAAAAGGATATCTTTTTCTAACTCTATCTATTTTACCAATATTTCTAACTATAGATGCAATACCTATTATTGAGTCAAATTTAGTTTCCATAAGCCAGCTTATATCATTTAACTTTTCAGATATGAAATTAAGTGCATCAGTTAAATCTTTAGGTAATATTCTATCTTTTAAATTAAATTTATATGTTAGATTTACACTTCCTATAGGTAAGGTAACACTTTTTATTATTTTATCCCCTTGAACCCAAGCTAAATGAGTATCTGTACCAGCAACTTCAATCATTAAAGAATTGCCTATATAAATGCTTCTTCTTATTCCAAAAAAGTTATAATAAATTTCTTCGTCGCAACTTAAAACTCTAATATCAATATCTAATTCTTTTTTAATAAGAGGAAGAAGAATATCTTTATTTTTAGCTTCCCTTAAAGATTCAGTAGCAACAGCAAATATTTTATTTGCACCTGAAACAGTACAAAGTGATTTATATGCTCTAAGTGTAGAAAGTATAGTTTTAGAGTTTTCGTTACATATTCCGTAATCAGTAACTAAATCATGACATAATCTGATAGATGTTTTTAATTCATCTATTATTTTAAAATATCCATTTTCATTAACTTCCGTTAACATAAGTCTAAGAGAACTTGGACCTATATCGATAATACCAACTCTATCCATATTGACTCCTTAAGTAAATATTATGAAAATTATTTTTGTTATAGATATTATATCACTTTAATTAATAAAGTATAGGTAAGAGTTAAATATATTTATATAAGTATACCTTTTTTATTGACAATAAAAGTTTTGTTTATGTATAATGTTTATATTAAATTAGAATAAGTATTAATATCTATGAAGAGGAGAGTACTATATTTGATTCTTTAAGCGAGTAAGGGGTGGTGTAAGCCTTATAAGATAGAATATTAGGAAGAGAGCCTTGGAGATAGCTACTGAAATTTTATTAGTAGGATAGTTCGTATTGCTGCGTTAAAGCATTGAGTGGCATTTTATGCAATCAGAGTGGTACCGCGGGATTTTTTCCGTCTCTTATTTATTTAAGAGACGGATTTTTTATTTTTCAAATTATTAGTAAAAATTAAGGAGGATACATAATGGATTACAAGAAAAAAGTTGCAGAAGCAATAAGTAAATATGTTGATATGGATATTGAAAACATAGAAAAATTAATAGAAATTCCACCAAAGAGTGATATGGGAGATTATGCATTTCCATGCTTTCAATTAGCAAAAACTTTTAGAAAAGCTCCTAATATGATATCAGAGGAGTTAGCTGGTAAAATAGACAATGATGGATTCGAAAAGATAATTAATGTTGGGCCATATGTTAATTTCTTTGCAGATAAAAGTATCTTTACTAAAAATACAATAGAAAAAGTATTAACAGAAGGCGATGAATATGGTTCATCTAATGTAGGAGAAGGAAAAACTATTTGTGTTGAATATTCATCACCTAATATAGCAAAGCCATTCCATGTTGGACATTTATTTACAACAGCAATAGGAAATTCATTATATAAGATATTTAAGAAAGAAGGATATAATGTTGAGGGAATAAATCATTTAGGTGACTGGGGAACTCAATTTGGAAAGCTTATATCTGCATATAAAAGATGGGGAAATGAAGAGGCATTAGAAAAGAATGCTATAGATGAATTATTAAGAATATATGTTAAGTTCCATGATGAAGCAGAAAAGGATCCTGCACTTGAAGATGAAGGAAGAGCTTACTTTAAAGCATTAGAAGATGGAGATAAAGAAGTAGAAGCTTTATGGAAGAGATTTAGAGATTTAAGCTTAAAAGAATTTGAAAGAATATATGAAATTTTTGATGTTAAATTTGATTCATATGCAGGTGAAGCATTCTATAATGATAAAATGGATGTTGTAGTAAATGAATTAAAGGAAAAGAATTTGTTAGTTGAAAGTAATGGTGCACAAGTAGTTATGCTTGATGAATACAATATGCCTCCATGTATAGTACTTAAAGGTGATGGAGCATCAATATATGCAACAAGAGACTTAGCTGCTGCAATGTATAGAAAGAAGAAATATGATTTCTATAAGAGCATATATGTAGTAGGAACACCACAAGCACTACACTTTAAACAAGTATTTAAGGTATTAGAGCTTGCAGGCCATGAATGGGCAAAAGATTGTGTTCATGTAGGCTTCGGACTTGTAAAATTTGCAGATAGAAAACTTTCAACTAGAAAAGGTGAAGTTATTTTATTAGATGACTTAATAAAAGAATCTATAGATAAAACATTAGAAGTAATAAATGAAAAAAATCCAAACTTAGAAAATAAAGAGGAAGTGGCTAAAAAGATAGGTGTTGGTGCAGTAGTATTTACTTATCTAAAAAATTCTAGAGAAAAGGATATAGTATTTGATTGGAAGGAAATGCTTTCATTTGATGGCGAAACAGGTCCTTATGTTCAATATTCATATGCAAGAGCAAACAGTATATTAACAAGAGCAGGAGAGCTTAAAGGAAATGCTAATTATTCTAAGCTTTCTTCAAAGGAAGAGTTTGAATTAGTAAAGACATTAGAAGGATTTGCAAAACAAATACATTTAGCAACAGAAAAGTTAGAGCCATCAATTATTACAAGATATGCAATAGAAGTTGCAAAATCATTTAATAAATTCTATAATGCACATTCAGTATTAAACTTAGAAGATGAAGAATTAAAAGAAGCTAGATTGAGTTTAGTAAAAGCAACATGTCAAGTTATCAAAAACTCTTTAGCTTTATTAGGAATTGAAGTTGTAGATAAGATGTAACATAATTGTTTAGGGATGCGAGAATTCGCATCCCTATTTGCATCTAATTTTTATAAAAAATTAACAATAATATGAAAGACTAAATAATACTATTATGATATAATCTATAGAAATCTAAGAGAGGAGTAGATAATTATTTTTAATAATATAAAAAATAAGGATTTGTTAATTACTATTGTTATAGCAATATTAGTTGGGATAGTTGGATTTAAGATTATAGAAAATTATCCGTATTTTTTTAGTATATTGAAGAAGTTTTGGTCCTTAATGTTGCCAGTTTTATATGGGTTAGTATTTGGATATATTTTAAATCCTTTAGTTAAGCTTATAAAAAGAAGGTTTAATGTAAAAGAAGGTGTTGCAATATTAAGTACTTATTTATTGGTATTAGCAATAATAATATTAGCATCTTTATACTTAATACCTAGTATAATAGATAGTGCTGTTGACATAACAACAAAAATGCCTTCCTATATCCAAGAAACTCAAGAATGGTTAGATAAAATTTTAAATAATCAATCTGTAAAAGAATTTATAAATACTACAGGAACTACGGATAATATTAATCATATCATAGCTCAATTTGGAACAATGGCAGTAACTTTATTAGAAGGTTCAATATCATATATATTTACTATTTCTAGTCAGTTACTTAAACTATTTTTAGGATTATTAATATCTATATATGTTCTGGTAGATAAGGATAGGTTAATAAAAGAAAGTAAAAAAGTAACATTCTTAATACTTAAAGAAAAGAGAGGGAAAAAATTAATAGAAGCTGTTAGAATATATCATAATATGATAGGTGCTTATATAGGAATAAAAGCAGTGGATTCTTCAATTATTGCAGCTATGGCATTAGTTTTACTAACCATAGTTAAGTCAGAATATGCTTTTTTATTAGCTGTTATAGTTGGAATAACTAATATGATTCCATACTTTGGACCATTTATAGGAGAAATAGTGGGATTTTTATTTAATGTTTTTGTATCACCAACTAAAGGATTAATTGTATTTTTAGTATTATTGGCGCTTCAATTATTTGATGGCTGGTATCTAGATCCTAAATTAATAGGAAATAAAGTAGGAGTAAGACCTTTATTTATAATAGTAGCAGTATTAATAGGCGGAGGATTTTATGGAGCTTTAGGGATGCTTTTAGCATCACCAACAGCTGCAACTTTAAAAGTATATTATGAAAGAATAATGAAAAAGAATGAAGCTTTAGTAAAAACTGCAGAAAACAGTTAGTAGTAATAAAAAATGGCTTAATAAAATATCATTGATTTTATTAAGCCATTTTACTTTTAGTTTTTCTTCTCAAGTTTAATTCCATTTTCTTCTTCTTTATAGGCTGAACAATGATTTGAACAGCTTCCACAATTACATTCACCTTTAGAAGATTTTCTTATGTTCTTATATATTGTAAAGCCAGCAAAAGCAACAATAACTAATGTAATTAATATTTCCATAGAAACACCTTCTTTTATATAAATAATTTAGTTATGTTAAAAATTATAAATGAAACTATCCAAGCCAATATAAGTTGATATGAACTTGCAAATAAAGTGAACTTAGTACCATATTCTTTCTTCATTGCACCTAAAACTGATATACAAGGAGTATACAAAAGTACAAAAACTAAGAAAGATATTGCTGATGCTGTAGTAAAATAAATTGGTAACACTACTGATAAGTCACCTGCAAATATGATTCCCATTGATGCGACAACAGTTTCTTTAGCTAGTAATCCAGTTAATAAAGAAACTGAACTTTGCCAGTTACCAAATCCTAAAGGACTAAATATTGGAGCTATTAAGTTTCCGATTGATGCTAAAATACTATCATTAACATCTACCATACCTGAGAAACTGAAGTTCGATAAGAACCAAATAACAACACTCATAGCAAATATTATAGTTCCAGCTTTTACTAAGAAGCTTTTAGCTTTTTCATAAACTTGTTTACCAACATTTTTTATAGAAGGAGCCTTATATTCTGGTAGTTCTATAATAAATGGTTCTTCATCTTTTTTAAATAAAGTATTCTTAAATATTATTCCTAAAATAAATGCTAATATTACACCTAATAAATATAAAAGTGCAACTACTAATCCTGTATAGTTTGGGAAAAATACTGCTGCAAATACAGCATAAACAGGTAATCTAGCGTTACAACTCATTAGTGGAACTAATAAAGCAGTAAGTTTTCTATCTTTTTCGCTTTCTAATGTTCTGGCAGACATTATTGCAGGAACTGTACAACCAAATCCGACAATCATAGGTATAAAAGCTTTACCTGAAAGTCCCATCTTTCTCATTAACTTGTCCATGATAAATGCAACTCTAGCCATATATCCACTATCTTCAAGTATTGATATACATGCAAATAGTGCAAGTATTATAGGTAATAAAACAATAATTCCTCCAACACCAGCTACAATACCATCAACTATCAAAGATTGAAACCATGGAGCGGTATTAGAAAGTAAATCTGATAAATAAGGTAAAAATGAATCATTTAAAAGTCCATCTAACAAATCAGATAATGGTTGTCCAATCCATGCAAATGTAATTTGAAACATTAATGCCATTATTATTATAAATATTGGATATGCAAGCCATGGGTTTAATAAAAAGTTATCTAATTTATCTTTTAATGTAGTTTTAGACTTATCTATTGTTTTATTACATTTATTAAGAATTGATTCTATAAATTCATAAGTTTCTTTTTCGCTATTAAATTCATAATTATATTTATCTATTTTAGATAAATAATTATCTTTCTCAATAACATCTTTAATTTTATCAATGCCTTGTCCTTTAGAAGCAACAATTGGAATTACTGTAACATTCATAAGTTCTGATAATTTAGTATAATCTAAATTAATTCCTTTTTTCTCAGCAATATCAATCATGTTTACAGCTAAAATAATAGGTTTTTTAAATTGTTTTAATTGAGTAGTCAAATAAAGATTTCTATCAATATTTGAGGCGTCTATTATATTTAATATAACATCAACATCGTCATTTTCTAAAAATGCTTTAGATATTTTTTCTTCATTAGAATAAGTATCCATTGCATATATACCAGGTAAATCGACTATTCTAGTATTTCCGAAAAATCCTTCCTTCTTATCTACTGTAACTCCAGCCCAGTTCCCAATTCTTTGGTTTGAACCAGTTAGGTAATTAAAAAGTGTAGTTTTACCTACATTTGGATTTCCAAGCAATGCTACTGTTTTCATTTGTTATTCCCCCTATACAGCTAAAAATATATTTTTAGCATCCTTTTTTCTAATTGCTAAATCAAATCCCCTAAGATTAACTATTATTGGATCACCTAAAGGAGCTACCCTTTTAAGTTCAATTTCAGTTCCTTCAATGCAACCAAGAGCTAATAATCTTTTTGTAAGTTTATCATCACCATTGATGTATTTTATTATAGCTTTTTCCCCTAAATTTAATTCACATAGACTCATATCATCACCTCGTATTGAAAATCATTATCATATTATTATAATACCAAAATGTTAAAATGTAGTCAATATTTTTAAGTGTATAACTGATAAATATTATCAATTATAAAATGTTTTTTATATTTAAACTTAGTTATATTTTTGTTGAACATATAATAAATTACATAATATTATATTAAGGTAGGAAGATTTAATTATATTTATTTTTATATTGTTATAAAAGATGATATAATATTATAAGATAAACTAAGGACTTAAAAGGTGATAAATGATAAGGAAGAAAGAGTGGTAATGTGATTATAAGAGAGAATATAATAGAGGTGGATTATTTAGCAAGAGATTTTATGCTAAAAACGGATACAATCAATAGGCCTCCGGAAGAACTAATATTTTTTGATTTAGAGCATTATGTATATAAGAAGCCAAAATGTATAGGAGTCTTTGGAGCTTGTATTTTTGAAAAAAATAAATTGTATGTAACTCAATATATGATTGAAAATAAAGGTGAAGTAATCCAAATTCTTGATTTAGCTAAAAAATATTTTGTTAATATGAAGAGAAAAGGGAAGAAAGCAATTGTTACTTTCTCAGGAAATAATGACTATACAGTTATAAATTATTTGTTTAAAAAATATGGAATAGAATTTAATTTTTCTAAGGAATTTGAGGATATAGATATTCAAAGAGAATATGAAAAAGAAAATGGGCACTCTATAGGTTTGAAGAATCTTGAAAAAGAGTTTGATATTCATAGAGAGGGAGATTTAATTAGTGGATCTAATTTGGCAAAAACTTTTAATAAAGTATTAAAAGATAGAGAGTATATACTAAGAATGCCAAAAGAGAAAATAGAAACTATACTTCTATATAATGAACAGGATGTCACCAATTTATATAACATTTATATGAGATGGACAGCATATCTAAAGAAAGAAGAGGAAATCGAAGAAGAGGAAATTGAAGAAGATGAATATATAGAAGATATAGAAAAAATAGATGAAAATAAAGAATTAGAAAATAACTTTTTTAATATACAAAATAAAAATTTAAAAGATATAAACAAAACGAAAGAAAAAACTTGCATAGATAAATAATAGGATGCATTAAAGGAAAGAAAAGAAAGTTAAAATATTAATTTAAGATTAAAATCTTAAATGATAGATGCTCCTAATAATTTTAGGAGCATCTATCATTTTAAGGATAAACCATCTGATGTTATTACGATGTTTCCATTTATATCTGTTCTATAAATTTCAGCTTCCTTTAATCTTGATAGAACAACATCGGTTGGATGTCCATAAGTATTATCTTCTCCTACGGAAATTACTGCGATAGAAGGATTACTTGCATTTAAGAATTTTTCAGAAGTCGAACTAGAAGATCCATGATGACCTATTTTTAACACATCGCATTTCAAATCAAAGCCAGCATTTAAAACTTCATTTTCAGCAAGCTCTTCAGCATCACCAGTAAATAAAAACGAAGTATTTTTATAAGATATTTTTATAATAGGAGAATAATTGTTTAAATCCTCATATCTGTTAGAGAGAGGAGAAAAAACATCTATTATCACATTATTACCAAGATCTATTGATTTCATATTTGCCTTTAGTATTTTGATTTTTAAATCTTTTCGAATAAGAGATTCTGCCATTGTTTCAAAAGCCTTTGTAGAATTTTCAACCTTAGGTGAATAGAAATTTATAACTTCAAAATTATTAATTATATAGCTCATATTTCCTATATGATCTTCATGGGGGTGAGTTGCAATTACATAATCAAACTTAGATATATTTAATTTCTTAAGATACTTTTTTAACTTATCTTCAGATTCATTAGGTCCAGAATCAATAAGTAAGTTCTTTTTATTTACTTGGATTAATATAGAATCACCTTGACCAACATCAATAAAATGTACTAGCATAGTATTTTTATTAGTTTCTAAATTATTTTCTTTGATATTAATGCTGCATTGGAAAAGCAAAATTATGAGAATAAAGTTTACAAACATATAGAATAGTTTCTTAATCAATTCCTGTCTCCTTGAATAATATAAAATTTAATTATTAGATATTTAAGTAGAGTATTATATATAAGAGATGTAATAAATTTTTTAATGATATATTCTAGTTTAATTTTAAGTTCAAGTTCTTAATAATATATATATATTATAGACATATAGTAATAAAAATATAATTGAAGAAAAAAATATAAGCATTTATAATAAAGTAAGAAATAAAATATGGTGGTGAAGAATAATGAGTATTTTTAAAATTATTAATTATGGTATATATATGATATTCATGCAATTTAAAGCTATAAAACGTTGGTTTTTAGAAATTACAAAGGGAGAAAAAGCTGCAGTAGATTATAGTGGGAAGGTTGGAGAAGATTGGGCAAGATATACAATACATAATACTCTTAATATGAATGTTACTATAAAAGGTAAAGAGAATATTCCAGATGTTCCATGCTGTTATATAGGAAATCATACTAGTATTCTAGATATTCCTCTTTTAATAAACTCAGTAGGAAAATGTATGGGATTTGTTGCTAAGAAGGAAATGATAAAGGCTCCTGTCTTAGGATATTGGATGAAAAAGTATAATTGTGTTCCTTTAGATAGAGAAAATGCAAGAGAAGCAATTAAAGTTATAAGAGAAGGTGCAGAGAATATAAAAAAAGGCTACAGTATGGCTATATTTCCTGAGGGAACAAGAAGCAAGGATGGAAAGTTAAAAGAATTTAAAAAGGGAAGCTTAAAATTAGCTACAATGGCTAAGGCTCCTGTAGTGCCAGTTTCTATTGATGGGGCATATAGAGCTTATGAAATAGATGGAAAATTTAAATCAATAGATATAACTGTTACATTTGATAAGCCTATATATACTGAAAATTTAACTAGAGAAGAAGAAAAAGGGTTAATGGAAAAGGTCAGAGAAGTAATTGCAAAAAATTTAGGACAATAAAATCATAGTAAGAATAATATATAAACTATACCGTTAAAAGAAAATTAAAGGTATAGTTTATTTTTTTATTTTCAAGAAATAATCATATTATAAAAAAAATATCTCTAAAATAATTCGGATATGTTATGAATATATATGATTATTATTAGAAAAGTATTCGCGAATTTGATAAATTTATAAAAATATCTAAGGAAACTTAATATGATTACGTTTTCCTTGTTAAAAAATATAAAAAAGTCGTAATAATTTTTGAAAATTGAAAAAGACTTCTTCCTAAACTTGCAAAATATATGTTATAATATAAAAAAATAGTGCAAAAATGAAATTTTCAATTTATATATATTTCAAAAAGGGGGCAATTGTATGCGTAAAGAGTTTTCAATAAGTAATGATAAGGTATTAATTAATTTTACAGCTAAATATTGTAGTACATTTGAGGAATTAGTTGAAAGTGAAGGATTTAGAAGGGTAATTGAAACTTATTTAAAAAAGGCTAAAAAGAAAGTTACATTAAGTTGGAGATATTTAAAGTCTGGCTTAAAAACAGAAGATGTTTCACAAATATCAGAAGATTTATCTAAAATATTTAAATATTGTACAGTTTTAAATGTAAATGAAATTGTAGAAGCTAATCCTAATTATTGCGATTTATTTTCAGATAAAGATAAATTCATAGCTTTTGTGGAGGATTTATATTTATTTTGGAGAAGATTAGAAAGATATACAATCATTCATAGTAATAGACGTCAAGCAGGATTATCCGTAGTAAACTTTACGCAAGCTAATTCAGCATTATCTAATTTAATATTAAAATTATATAGAAAAGTTGAAAAAAATGTATTAGGATATAGGCCAAATGTATTTAGACAAATACCTGTTGGGGGAAATGCATCAATCATAATTAATAAAATTCTATGGCCACTACCAAAAGGATATGAAGCTTTAGAAGATATAGAATTTATTGATAGTATTTTATTAGAGACTCCATTTATAACATACCCAAAGAAAAATACTAGAAGTGGAATGTTCACCGAAACTGATAGTAACCCATTAAAATATGCATCTTTAAATAAAGATCATTGGTTCTGTTATCCAGCTAAAGTAGGTGAGCTTATGGCATTTATATATTTCCATAGGGATTTCATGCAGCACGGGATAACTTTATGTAATTTATTTGAAATGGCTAGGTGCGAAGAATATAGAGGGAAAAAACCAGATTTAGTCTATGTATTTGGAGCAACAGACGATGAAAATGAAAAGAAAACAGTATTCTATGATGATAAAGAAAATGATATTATGGTTGGTTACGTTAACCATTCTGTAGATATTGATTACTTTGGATATATGAAGAAAATGACACTTACATTACACAATCTAGTAATGATAAAGAGAGGATATTTACCTATACATGGGGCAATGGTTAATATCGAACTTAAAGATGGGAATACAGCAAATGTTGTTATAATGGGAGATAGTGGAGCAGGAAAATCAGAAAGTTTAGAGGCATTTAGAACTTTAAGTGAAGATTATATTAGCAACATGACTATTATATTTGATGATATGGGAACATTTAAAGAAGTAGATGGCAAAATAATTGGATATGGAACAGAAATAGGAGCATTTGTTAGATTAGACGATTTGGATCAAGGATATGCTTTTAAAGAAATTGATAGAAGTATTTTCATGAATCCAGATAAGATAAATGCTAGACTGGTAATGCCAGTGGCACCATATAAAGAAATAGTAAAGGGATATGAAGTTGATTTATTCCTTTACGCAAATAATTATACAGAAGTTAAAGAAGGAGAAAATTCAATCGAATACTTTAAAACTCCAGAGGAGGCTATAAAGGTATTTAAGTCAGGCGCAAGAATGGCTAAAGGAACAACATCAGAAAAGGGGTTAGTTGAAAGCTATTTTGCAAATCCATTTGGACCAGCCCAAAAGCAACAAGAAACGGACATATTAATAGAAAAATACTTTGAAGATATGTTTAACGGAACTGTAAAAGTTGGGCAAATAAAAACCTGTTTAGCTTTAGAAGGCCAAGAAAAAGAAGGACCAAGGAAAGCAGCAATAGAATTATTTAATATTATAAAAAAATTGAAATAAAGAATTCAAATTTTCAATAAAAGATATTAAAAATATATAATAATATATTATATAAATTAGATTTGTAAGAATATAAATGTCTGTTAAAATTAAGAGAGTGTGAAAAACCACACTCTCTTAATTTAATTAAATAAACTTTAATTAAATTGCTTAGTTAGAACCCATAAATCTATCTTTAGCAAAGAATGATAGAGAATATAGACCTGCTATTCCGACTAAAGCATAAATTATTCTGCTAAATGCAGTCATTGTTCCAAATAGTGTATCAACTAAGTTAAATTGAAAGAATCCAATTAATCCCCAGTTAACAGCTCCAATTATAACTAAAATAAGTGCTATTGAATCTAAAACTTTCATAAAAAACACTCCTTTTAAAATAGGTTTACAATAAATAGTGTAACCAAAAGGAATTATTTTATGTATTTTTATATAGATATATTTCTATCAATAGGTTGGTCTAAAGAAATTATTGTATCTGTTCTTTGTATTCCATTGATAGTATTAATTTTATTTAATAATATATCTTGTAGGTCAGTAATATTTCTACAAACTACCTTAGCAAAAATGGAATAATTTCCAGTTGTTAAGTGTAACTCGACAACTTCTTTAATTCTAGATAATTCATCAAAAACTGAATCAAAAGAAGAAGTTTTATCAACGTATATTCCAACGAAACAACATACATCATAACCTAACTTAGGTAAATTTAAAAGAATTCTAGTTCCTTTTATTATTCCAAGTTCCTCCATTTTTTTCATTCTAACATGTATCGTTCCCCCACTTACATGGCAAATTCTTGCTATTTCTAAGTAAGGAGTTCTACAATCTTTTATCAATAAATCTAGTATTTGTAGATCTAATTCATCTAATTGATAGGGCAAATTTAAACTCATAGAATCACCTCATATTAACATTTTATAATTTCTTTCTTTATTCTATCAAAAAATTTATTAAAATAGAAGGGAATTATAATAAATTTAATAAATTTAACTAAAAATATTAATATATTAGTAATAATTAGTAAAACATAGGTGTTTAAAATGTATCAAAGATTTTATTAGCTGTAATATGGTATAAAAATATATAATGTTGTAAATATTTAAAGGCATATATCTTGAAAATATCTACTATTTCTTTTAATATAGTATATAGAAGCTTTTTAAAGGAGGAATAATACCATGCAGATATTAATTACTATAGCATATTTTGCAGTAACTATCGGGTTAATGATCCTGCTATTTACTTTAGGTAAAAAATATGTATTTTCAAAGGTAAGAATAAATAAATGGATTCCATTAGCCATAGCACTAGTTCTATTTTTAGCCCAATTTTTTATAAAACCAAATAATATGTGGATAAATATGGGGCTTACTTTAGTAATAGTTTGGTTCTTCTTATGGTTCTTTGATATTCAAAGTACAGGTGGACCAAAGAAGAAAGAAAAGAAAATTGAAATAAGACCTAAAGCTAAGCCTAATAGAGTTAAACATATGCAAAATCAAAAAGATAATTAAAATTTTGGATATAAATATGGCATACAATTATGAAGTAAACATAATGTATGCCATATTTATTTTTATATTTATTTTAAAACTTATTAAACTATATCATCATTATTATTTATGAAAATAGGAGAGCTAAAAGCAATTTTATTATTTTCCTCAATAACTTTTATTATATACCAATTTTCATGGGGTTCTCTTTTATGCTCATAAAGATACTTAATGCTACTTAAATTAATATTTTCGATTGTTCTTATTATAGTACCTTTATTAGTTATTATTTGAATTTCTTTTATTTTATATTTGATATCTTCTGTAAATATCATAAATCTAAGCTTATCATCAGAAATAGTAATTTCTTCACCCATAAAACTATCATTTATAGTAAAATATAATTTTAAATATCGTGATTCAGTAGAATATGTCCTTCTTTCCCTAAAAGAAGATATAATATCATTAGTGGAAAGACTATTACATATGCAAACTGTCAAGTTTTCAGAATCACCAAAATTAATTTTATGGTTATCTTGACCATTAATAGCACCAAGTTTCCACCCATCATCTAGGAGGCTAAAGTAGTAGCGATCATGCCTTGTATATTTACTAGCAGGATTTCCATTTCCAACTTCTATAGATGTTATTAATTTATTTAATACTGAATTATAAGGTAGAGCTTTTATATTTTTATGTGGATGATTTATAGAAATAAATGAATCAGGATTATTTAGCATCCATAATGCCAAGACTTTTAAATCTCTTACGGCTCCAGTAAAAAAGTTTGAAGAATTCATTATATTCAAATCTCCATAGAGATAGGTCTTACATTCAAAACCAACTAGGGGTAAAAAACTATCATATTTCTTTTTTATTTTAGAGGCATAAACCTTAGTTCCTTGGAACTTAGAGTATTTATCATCTTTAATAGTTATTTCATTAGATAAATAAGAGTTATGATCTGTTATAAACATGAAATCTAGACCAGATCTATAACCGTACTCATAAGCTTCGATGGGAGAACCTTTACCAGTTGAAAATTCAGTATGACAATGCGGAATACCATAATAAAATTTTATGTTACTTTGATCAAATTCTTTTGATTGTTTATGTTTTTTTCTTCCCAAAATAAGCTCCTCAATAAATTATTACTTATCTATATATAGTATTGAATAACTATAAATAATGACAACAATATTCAGTAATGATAAAATAACTTTAAGGATTACTTACTAGATTGGAGGAAGTAAAAATGATAAAAGAATTTAATGGAATAAAACCTGTAATAGATAAGACTTGCTATATATCTGAGAGTGTTGATATAATAGGAGAAGTCGTTATTGAGAAGAATGTTAATATTTGGTTTGGAACACGATTAAGAGGTGATATGAACAAAATATATATAGGTGAAAATACCAATATTCAAGAAAATTCAGTTGTTCATGTTGATTTTGATTATGAAACTATTATAGGTAAAAATGTAACTGTAGGTCATGGTGCTATAATTCATGGATGTACAATTTCTGAAAATGTTTTAGTTGGAATGGGTTCAATAATATTAAATGGAGCTAAAATAGGGAAGAATACTATAATAGGAGCTGGCTCTTTAGTACCTCAAGGTAAAGAATATGAAGATGGAGTTCTTATTCTTGGAAGTCCAGCAAAGGTTATAAGAAAACTTACAGAAGATGAAATTGAAAATATAAAAAAATCTGCTAATAATTATGTTGAGTTAAGTAAAAAATACTTATAAAATCAGGAGGAAAAATGATTAATATAGGAAAATATAATGTTTTAGAAGTTAAGAGAGAAAAAGAATTTGGATTTTATTTAGGAGATGAAGGGAAGATAGATGTTTTACTTCCTAAATCTATGACAGAGGATAAACAAATACAAGTAGGAGATAAAATAGAGGTATTTGTATATAGAGATTCAAAAGATAGACCAATAGCAACTTTTAAAAAACCTTTGGTTACTGTTGGAGAAGTTGCTTATTTAAAAGTAGTATTCCAAACAGAATTTGGGGCATTTGTTGATTTTGGGCTAGATAGAGATATTTTTGTTCCAATAAAAGAACAAAGATTCAAATTACATACAGGAAGCAAATATTTATTTTACATATATGTAGATAAAACAGGAAGACTTGCAGCAACTACAGATGTAGAAAATTACTTATTAAATGCACAAGAAGAAGAAAAAGAATTTAAAGTTGGAGACGAGGTTATAGCTCAAGTATACTCTAAGAGTGAAGGTGGAACTGTCCATGTGGCTATAGATTCAAAGTATAAAGGTATAGTATTACCAAATGAATATTATACTGAAATTTATCCGGGAACTGAAATGAAGTTAAGGATAAAAAGAATATATGAAGATGGAATTATAGGTTTAACTCCAAGAAAAACAAGATTAAATGAAAGAGAACAAATTCAAGAAGATATACTTAAATATTTAAATAAAAATGGTGGTTTTATGCCATTTAATGATAAATCAAATCCAGAAGATATCAAGGCTACTTTTAATACAAGTAAAAATTACTTTAAGATGGCTTTAGGTGGTCTGATGAAGAGTGGAAAAATAGTTCAAGAAAAAGAAGGAACAAGATTAAAATAATTTTTAAAAGAGACAGTTTGTACTGTCTTTTTTTTATAGGCTGATTTATCAGGAAAAAATATATACAAAATGAAAAAGATATTAAATGGATTTCTGAGACTGCGCCTTCTACGAATAATTATTTATCTTATGTTTATTATAACGTCTATAATAGTGAGTAGTATAAAAATAAAGAAATAAGAACTAAATAAAATATATGCTAAAGTTAAAAATAATAAGAATAGGTAGTTTTTAAAGTGTTAATACTAGTAATGTATATAAAAAGGAGCTAGATTTTAATGACTAAGAAAAATAAAAATATAGATATAATAATTTCGGTATTTATAATATATAATTGCTTTTTAGCTATTTTTTCAAATATTATTAGTACTAATTTTAAATATGAAAATTTTATTATGCTTGGAGTTATATATTTAACTTCTTTAATAACTTATTTTATAACTATAGAAAGTTCAATTATATTTATTATCTTCATAGATTTTATTTATTCAAGCATAATTTTATACAGACATTTAGTAAAATTAGAAGAATTACAATTAGGTACCTTTTATTGGATATTAATAATTCCAATTACAACTATTATTATATATAATTTAAGAAAAATAATTAAAAGTTAGCAATAAAAATGCAGTAATAGAAATAAATTATTGTATTTTTTATTGACTTTATTACTTTACTGTGATAAAGTAATAAATAAATAAAGAGATAAGCAAAATAAAGGGGGATTTAATCATGAAAATATTAAAAAGATTATTAATTAGTTCATTATTAGGAGTAATGGCATTAGCATTAGTATCTTGCGGAGAAAAGAAAGTTGAAAATTCTATGGATAAAGAAGAATTAGTATTGGGGTTTGATGATACTTTTGTTCCAATGGGATTTAAGGACGATAATGGTGAATATACAGGATTTGATATAGAACTTGCAAAAGAAATTAGTAAAAAATTAAATAAAAAAATTATATTTCAACCTATAGATTGGAGTATGAAAGAAACAGAACTTAACAATGGCAATATAGATTTTATTTGGAATGGATATAGTGTAACTGAAGAAAGAAAAGAAAAGGTTGCATTTTCAAAAGAATATTTAAATAATAGACAAGTTATTATAACATTAGCTAATTCAAAAATTAATTCAAAGAAAGACTTAAAAAATGCAGTAGTTGCTGCACAAAATCAATCAAGTGCAGTAGATGCAATAGAATCTGATGGGGAGGATATAGTTAATAGCTTTAAAGATGGAAAAATAGTTACATTTGAAACTAATAATGAAGCTTTGATGGACTTAGAGGCAGGTAGAGTAGATGCAGTTGTTGCCGATGAAATATTAGCTAAGTATTATATAAATCAAAGAGGTGCTGAAAAGTATAAGGTTTTAAAAGAAGACTTTGGTAAAGAATCATATGCAGTAGGAATGAGAAAAGATGATAATGAATTAGTTGAAGCCTTTAATAATGCTTTTGATGAACTAGTAAATGAAGGTAAAGCTGGAGATATATCAGAAAAATGGTTTGGAGAAGATATAATAGCTAAATAAACTTATAAATAACTAAATTAATTTAAGACGAGGTGTTTTCTTTGGAATTAATGAACGAAATAATAGCTTTTATTCCACAAGTTTTAGAAGGATTAAAAGTTACAATAGAAATATTTATAATTACTTTGATTTTATCTATACCATTAGGTGCCATAATTGCACTTGGAAGAATATCTAAAATAAAGATATTAAAATCAATAACAGGAATATATGTATTAATTTTAAGAGGAACACCTCTTTTATTACAAATTCTATTTATATTTTTTGGATTACCATTAATAAATATAAGCATTCCAAGATTTCCAGCAGCAATATTAGCAATGGTATTAAATTATGGAGCATATTTTGGAGAGATATTTAGGGCAGGAATTATATCTATAGATAAAGGACAATTTGAGGGGGCAGAGGTATTAGGATTAAGCAAAAAAGATACTTTCTTTAGAATTATAATGCCACAAGCATTAAAAAGAATATTTCCACCAGTTGCAAATGAAATTGTTACTCTAGTTAAAGATACAGCTTTAGTTTATGTTGTAGGGTTAGATGAATTATTAAAAATAGCAAAGATAGCTTCAAATAGACTTTCATCTATAATGCCATTTGTAGTAATAGCAGTTGTGTATCTAGTATTTAATGGGATAATAACAAAAGTGTTAGAGAGTATTGAAAAAAGATTTAGTTACTATCAGTAGGAGGGATTGCTAATGCTAAAAATTCAAGGATTAAGGAAGAACTTTGGTAAATCAGAAGTTTTAAAAGGAATAGATTTAGAAGTAAAAAATGGAGAAATAGCAGTTATAGTTGGACCTTCAGGTGGTGGTAAAACAACTTTGTTAAGGTGTGTAAATGGATTAGAGTTTTGTGATGAAGGGACTATAGAAATAGATAATAAATTTTTATGTAAAGAAGGGGACTATAAAGAAAAGCAAGAATTTAATGAAGCACGAAGAGAAATTGGTTTAGTATTTCAAAACTTTAATCTATTTCCACATATGAGTGTATTAGAAAATTTAATTGAAGCACCAAAAAGAGTTTTAGGAGAATCAGATGAATTAGCAAGGAAAAATGCAGCAGAAGTTTTAGGGTTTTTAGGACTAAAAGACAAATTAGACAGCTATCCATATGAATTATCAGGCGGACAAAAGCAAAGAGTTGCAATAGGAAGAGCATTGGCACTCAATCCAAAGTTAATGTGTTTTGATGAACCTACTTCTGCATTAGATCCAGGGCTAACTGTTGAAGTAGCAAGCTTAATAAGAAGCCTTGCAAAAGAAGGGATGAGTATGCTTATAATAACACATGACATGGCTTTTGCAGAAAAAGTAGCAGATAAAATTTATTCAATGGATAATGGAAAGCTTAAAGAAGGAAACATATTTTAATGGATAATGGACAAGGGATAATTGATAATTAATGAAAGAATGAAAGAATTAAAAAATGAAAGAATTGTGGAATAAACTTCTCAGAAGTTTAGAAAAATTTATTTTCTTAATTTAGCATGCTAAATTATTTCCTTAATTCTTTCATTTTATATTTAATACTAAAGTATCAAATTAAATATTAAGTTTTTAATTCTAAATTATTTTTTTCTTTCATTCATTCTAAAGAATATTTTTATTATTTCATTTATAACAAATGGAATTAAAGATATTAATATTACTATTCCCCAATCCTTAAAGGCTAATCTATAAACCTTAAAGACTGATGCAGTAAATGGTATAGTTATTATAGCAAATTGTAATAAGATACCAAATACTATTGATCCAATTAACCATTTGTTTTTAAACACTCCAACTTGGAATAGGGATTTGGTTTCATTTCTCATTGCTAAGGAATAGAATAATTGTGAAACACTAAGTACAACAAATGCCATAGTTTGAGCATGTCTTAGTGAATCTGGATATAAATATTCTCCAAGTACAAAGGCAAATAGTGTAGTTGCACCTATTAAAATACCATTTAATATTAATAATTTACCCATTTTTCCTGCAAATAAGCTTTCTTTTGGATTTCTTGGTGGAAGATCCATAACTCCCTTATCTCCAGGATCAACACCAAGAGAAAGAGCAGGAAAGCTATCAGTAATTAAATTCACCCAAAGAATGTGTATTGGTAGTAGTGGTGCAGCCCAATTTAATAATATAGCTACAAATAAGGCAACAATTTCACCTAAGTTACAACTTAATAAGAATAAGATGGATTTCTTTATATTATTAAAGATATTCCTACCTTCTTCTACAGCACTAACTATAGTTGTAAAATTATCATCAGTTAATACCATATCTGCAGCTCCTTTTGCTACATCTGTTCCTGTAATACCCATAGCAACTCCTATATCAGCTGCTTTTAATGATGGGGCATCATTAACGCCATCACCAGTCATAGACACAATGTTACCATGAGCTTTAAAGGCTTTAACAATTTTAACTTTATGCTCAGGTGATACACGGGCAAAAACTCTATAATTATTAACTATTTTAGTAAACTCTTCATCTGAATAAGTATCTATTTCACTACCAGACATAGCTTCTGAAATATCGCTTGCAATTCCAAGCTCTTTAGCAATAGCTACAGCAGTATTTTTATGGTCACCAGTTATCATTATCGTTCTAATTCCTGCATTTTTACTCTTTTGAATTGAACCTTTGACTTCTTCTCTTGGAGGGTCTATCATGCCCATAAGGCCAACAAAAATTAAGTCTTGTTCAAGTTCATCGATAGAAACATGTTCATTATCTATAACTTTATATCCTAATGCTAAAACTCTCAATGCATCATCAGACATTAAATTTGAAGCATCTAGAACTTTTTCCTTTTCTTCTTTGGTAAACTCTTTAATTTCTCCATTGATTAATATTTTATTTGATATTTTTAAAATACTATCTATAGCACCTTTAGTAAAAACATTAAATTTTTTATCATAAGCATTTACAGTGGTCATAAGTTTTCTGTCAGAATCAAATGGAATTTCATTTACTCTTCTATGGATATTATTAAGTTCTTCCTTAAATATGTTAATCTTATTACCTACATCAATTAATGCAACTTCTGTAGGATCACCAGTTTGAACTCCATCTTTTGAGGTGGCATCATTACATAAAATCATACCATCAATTAGTAATTTACTTTCATTATTTTTTATATCTATTTCTTCAAGTGGTTTAGTATTTCCATTAACATAGAACTTTTTTACTGTCATTCTATTAATAGTTAAAGTACCAGTTTTATCTGAACAAATTATATTAACAGAGCCTAAGGTTTCTACTGAAGGAAGCTTTCTAATAATAGCATTTTCCTTTATCATTCTTTGAACTCCAAGAGCTAGAACTATTGCTACTATAGCTGGTAAGCCTTCAGGAATAGCTGCAACAGCTAAACTAATAGAAGTCATAAACATTTCTAAAAAATCTCTTCCTTGGAACATGGAGACTATAAACATAATTATGGAAATTCCAACAGCAGCAAATCCAAGAATCTTACCTAATTGAGCTAATTTCTTTTGAAGAGGGGTAGTGTTTTCGTCTTCTTCATCTAGCATTTTAGCAATCTTACCTATTTGAGTATCCATTGCTGTAGCTATTACTATACCTGTTCCTCTACCATAGGTTGCTAGGGTAGACATGAATGCCATGTTATGCTGATCTCCAATAGGAACATCTTTTTCTTCTTCTATGATATTTGAGTTTTTTTCAGCAGGAACAGATTCACCTGTAAAAGCAGATTCTTCAATTTTTAAGTTAGCAGATTCAATTAGTCTTAAATCAGCTGGAATATATCTTCCTGCATCTATTATTACTATATCACCAACAACGACTTCTTCGGATGGAATTTCAATAATTGATCCATCCCTTTTAACAAGAGCTTTGGGAGTTGACATATTTTTCAGTGCTTCTAGAGCTTTTTCAGCTTTAGACTCTTGGATGACTCCAATGATTGCATTAACAAATATTACTATTAAAATAATGATTGCATCGCTTACTTCACCTACAATTGCTGATATTATTGCCGCAACTATTAAAATATAAATCATAGCATCATTAATTTGAGATAAAAAAAGCTGAAAAGTTGATTTTTTCTTTTTCCCTTGAAGTTTATTTAGACCATTTTTTTCTAACCTTGCTTTTGCTTCACTTGAGGAAAGTCCATTAATTACATTTGATGATAACTCTTTAACTATTTCCTCAGGACTTTTATTAAACCACATTAAAATACCTCCAAACTTTCTAATATTTGTAAAATTAAACTTTTTATATAAGTATAGCATATTTACTTTTATTAATATTAATACATGGAAAAAAAAGTGAGAAAAGATATTTTTTAATGATATAATATATATGTTTTAATTAATAATTTATGTAATTATATTAAATTTGAAGTAAAGGGCTAATATATATATATTTAATCTAAATAGAAAACTTAAACTATATATTATAAAAAAAAGGTGGGTATTATGGAAATTAGTAGAATAAATAGGAAGAGTCCAATTAAGCAAGATAAGAGAGTTGTCTCTGAAAAAAAAGATTTTTCACAAAGTTTTAATCAGGCTAGAGAAAGAAAGTCTGAAGAGCAATTGAATCAAATGATTGAAGAAATACATAAAAAAGGTAATAGATTAGTAATTACTAAAACATATGGTGATGTTATAGCTTATAAGAAAATAATAAAAGAATATTTAGAGTCTATTTTAAAGTTTATGTATGATACCAAAAAGGATATAAGCTTTTGGCAAACACAATATTTTATAACAGTAGATACCATAGATCAAAAGCTTGAAGAGCTTACTAAATCACTTTTAGTGGGGGAAGAAGATAATTTAAATATAGCTGCTTCAATTGATGAAATTCAAGGATTAATAGTTGATATATATAGATAGAAATAATTAAAAATAACTATACTTATAAATTAATATGCATTTAATTTGTTTAATAAATAGATAAATTATCTCGAAATAATAAAGATTCCTTGAAAATTATTATCAATAAGTCTATTATTAAATAATAACAAAATAAAATGTACTAATAAAAGGAGGTTAGTTATGGTAAAAAGATTTATTAGTTACTATAAACCATACAAAAAATTATTTTTCTTAGATATGTTTGCGGCATTTATAGCAGCAGCATGTGATCTTGTATATCCTATGATGACAAGAACATTAGTAAATGACAGCATTCCAAATAAAAATCTAAGAATGCTAGTAGTATTTGGAGTTACTTTATTAATTATATATTTAATAAAAGCAGCTTGTGGCTATTTCATGCAATATTATGGACATGTTATGGGTGTACATATGCAAGGAGATATGAGAAAGGACATGTTTTTACATCTACAAAAACTACCGAATTCATATTTTGATAATAATAAAACTGGTGATTTAATGAGTAGAATGATAAATGACCTTATGGAAGTATCAGAGCTTGCTCACCATGGTCCGGAAGATTTATTTATTTCTCTTGTTATGTTAATTGGTTCATTTACTGTATTATGTACAATTAATATACCATTAACTCTTATTATATTTGCATTTATACCTTTCATTGTGTTATTTACTTGGAAACAAAAAAATAAAATGATGAATGCTTTTATGGAAACTAGAGTAGAAACATCAGCTGTAAATTCAAATTTGGAAAACTCGCTTTCTGGCATAAGAATAACAAAGGCCTTTGTATCACATGATCATGAAATAGATAAATTTGAAAATGGAAATAATAAATTTAAGAATGCTAGATCAAGAGCATATAAGGTAATGGCAGAATATTTTGCAGGTGTTGGCTTTGGAATAGATATTTTAGATTATGTTGTACTAATAGCAGGTGGAATATTCACATATTTTGATATAATAAATATAGGAGATTTCTTTGCATATCTTTTATATATAAAACTATTTACGCAACCAATTAAAAAGTTAGTTAACTTTATGGAACAATATCAAAATGGAATGACTGGATTTAAGAGATTTATATCTATAGTAGACGAAAAGATTGAGAAAGATGGAAGTATAGAACTAAAGAATGTTGAGGGTCATATTAAATTTGAAAATGTTCACTTCAGCTATGATGAAAAAAGCATTTTAGAGGGAATAGATTTAGATATAGAACAAGGAAAAATGCTTGCATTAGTAGGACCATCAGGTGGTGGTAAAACAACTTTCTGTAATTTGATTCCTAGATTTTACGATGTAACTGAAGGGAATATAACTATTGATAATATAAGTATATATGATGCTAAATTAGAATCTTTAAGAAGAAATATAGGAATAGTTCAACAAGATGTCTTCCTATTCACTGGAACAATAAAAGATAATATATTATATGGAAGGCATGATGCTACTGATGAAGAAGTAGTAATAGCAGCTAAAAGAGCTAATATACATCAATTTATTATGTCATTACCAGAGGGTTATGATACTTATGTAGGAGAAAGAGGCGTTAAACTTTCTGGTGGACAAAAGCAAAGAATTTCAATTGCAAGAGTCTTCTTGAAAAATCCACCTATATTAATTTTAGATGAAGCAACATCAGCATTAGATAATACAACAGAATACATGATACAGAAGTCTTTAGAAGAATTATGTGCAGGAAGAACTACAATAGTTGTAGCACATAGATTATCAACAATAAAAAATGCAGATGAAATCATAGTATTAACAGATAAGGGAATTGAAGAAAAAGGAAGTCATGAAGTCTTACTAAAAGAAGAGGGATTATATAAAGAATTATATGAATCTCAGTTTTTACATTTAAAAAAATAGCAAATAAAATAGTTTTTATTGGGGAGAATAAATAGGGAAAATAACCCTATAATCTATTGACTATAAACAAATAATTGTGTAAAATAAATACAAAGGATACCCCTTAGGGGTATATTAGGAGGTAAATTTATATGGTTCAGCATGTATCAGAAACAGATTTTAATGAAGTAGTACTAAAACATGAAGGAGTTGTATTAGTAGACTTTTGGGCAACTTGGTGTGGTCCTTGTAAAATGATAGCGCCTGTATTAGAGGAAGTATCTAATGAAATAAATAATGCAAGATTTGTAAAAATTGATGTAGATGCAAATCCAAATTTAGCTAATAAATATCAAATAGCAAGTATTCCAACTTTAATGATATTTAAGAATGGTGCTCCAGTAGAAACTTTAGTTGGTTTTATGCCTAAAGATTCTTTAAAAGAAGCTGTAGTTAAGCATCTATAAAATAAAGAGGTAGAAAAGTGAGCGAAAGATATGATATTGCAATAGTAGGTAGTGGTCCAGCTGGTTTATCAGCAGCTCTAAATGCAAAGATAAGAAATAAGAAATTTATTATCTTTGGAAATAAGAACTTAACTAATAAGCTTGTTAAAGCGCCGAAGATCAATAACTATTTAGGCTTTTATGGAATAACGGGAGAAGGCGTTAAGGAAAGATTTCAAGAACATCTACAGGCTATGGATATAGAAATAACAGAGGAAAGAATTAATAGTATTTATGCAATGGGTGAGTACTTTGCTTTAATGGCAAATGATAAAACCTTTGAAGCAAAATCTGTTATTTTAGCAACAGGTATAGAATATACAAGACCTATAAAAGGTGAAGAAGAGTACCTAGGTAAGGGTGTAGGATACTGTGCAACATGTGATGCACCTTTATATAAAGGCAAAGTAGTAACTATAATAGGTCATAATAAGGAAGCTGAGGAAGAAACAAATTATGTTTCAGAACTAGCTGGAGAAGTATATTATGTTCCTATGTATAAAGATAAATATAATTTAAGAGATAATATAAAAGTAGTTGAAGATAAACCACAGGAGATAGTTGGTGAATTAAAGGTAAATAAATTAATTTTAAAGAATACAGAAATATCAACTGATGCTGTCTTTATATTAAAAGATTCAATTTCACCAGGTCAACTAGTTCCAGGTTTAAAAATAGAAGAAAATCATATCTTTGTTGATAGACTTATGAAAACTAATATACCAGGATGTTTTGCAGCTGGTGATTGTGTAGGTAAGCCATATCAATATATAAAATCTGCAGGCGAAGGTAATGTAGCTGCCCTTAGCGCAGTTCAATATTTAGATACAATTTCAAAAAAATAAATTAAAGTATACAGTACTTAGTTTTAAGTACTGTATATTTTTTTGTAAAAATATCTTAAGAAAAAGGCTAATATTATTTGAAAATATGAACAAAATGTTAAGGAAAGATGTATAAATTATAAAGATTGAATAAAATTAGACACATACTAAATATTGTCTAAATACTTTATTATTTGGGTAAACTATAATATTAAGTATATAGATGAATCAAATATAAGGAAAGTTGAGGGATATTTATGGGTAAGAAATCAAAAAGTAATATAAATCCATTATTAGCAGTTGGTGCAATTGCGGGAGCAGCAGCAGTTGCTGCTTTGGCAGCGAAGAAGATGAAGAAGAATGAAGAAAAAGAATCATCATTCGAAACATTCACTCAAAATTTTAATGAAAATAATGAACGACAAGTATATTTTGTTGGTGGTGGTTTAGCATCTTTAGCGGGCGCTGCATACCTAGTAAGGGATTGTAATTTTAAAGGTGAAAATATTCATATTATAGAAGGAATGCATATATTAGGTGGAAGTAATGATGGAGCTGGAGATGCTATAAATGGATTTGTATGCCGTGGTGGAAGAATGTTGAATGAAGAAACATATGAAAACTTTTGGGAGCTTTTAAGGAGTGTACCATCATTAGAAATGCCAGGTATGAGTGTTACAGAAGAAATATTGAATTTTGACCACTTACATCCAACACATGCACAAGCACGTTTGGTAGATAAATATGGTGTGATACAAGATGTAGAGAGTATGGGATTTAATAATGCTGACCGTACAGCTCTTGGAAAATTAATGATTACTCCAGAAGAAAAGCTTGATGATTTAACAATTGAAGATTGGTTTAAAGATACTCCACACTTCTTTACAACAAACTTCTGGTACATGTGGCAAACAACTTTTGCATTCCAAAAATGGTCAAGTTTATTTGAATTTAAGCGTTATATGGAACGTATGATATTTGAATTTTCACGTATTGAAACATTAGAAGGTGTAACACGTACCCCATATAATCAATATGAATCAGTTATACTTCCATTAAAATCTTATTTAGATGGTTTTGGTGTTGATTTTAGCATAAATGCAACAGTTACAGATTTAGATTTTAAACCAGGTGAAGGTATAACAGTAACAGCAATGCACATAGAAGATGAAGAGGGTGAAAAAATAATAGAATTAAATGATGGAGATATTTGTATAATTACTAATGCTTGCATGACTGATAGTGCAACATTAGGAGATTTTAAAACAGCTCCTGAGTATAATCCTAATAAACCAATTTCAGGAGAACTTTGGGCAAAGATTGCTAAAAAGAAATTTGGGCTTGGAAATCCAGAACCATTTTTTAACCATCCAGATGAAACTAACTGGGAAAGCTTTACAGTAACATGTAAAGGGAATAAATTATTAAAATTGATTGAACAGTTCTCAGGTAATGTAGCTGGTAGTGGAGCATTAATGACATTTAAAGACTCTAATTGGTTAATGAGCATAGTTGTTGCAGCTCAACCACATTTTAAGAATCAACCAATGGATACGACAATATTCTGGGGATATGGACTTTACACAGATAAAATTGGAGACTATGTGAAGAAACCTATGAGAGAATGTACTGGTGAAGAGTTATTAATTGAACTTTTACATCACTTACATTTTGAAGATAAAATAGATGAAATTATGGAAACTGTAGTAAATGTAATTCCATGTATGATGCCATACATTGATGCACAATTCCAACCACGTAAAATGAGTGATAGACCTAATGTAGTACCAGAAGGTTCAACTAACTTTGCAATGATAAGTCAATTTGTTGAAATTCCAGAAGACATGGTATTTACAGAAGAATACTCAGTACGTGCAGCAAGAATAGCAGTTTACACATTATTAAATGTAAAAAATAAAAAGATAATACCAGTAACACCTTATAAGAAAGATCCAAAAGTATTATTAAAAGCATTAAAAAAATCATATAGCTAAATTGAAAATGAAAAGTGAATAGTTAATGCTGAAAGAGTTAAGGCTGTTTTGCTTTGCAAAACTTATATTAGATTTTTGTAAAGCAGGAATCATTAAAAAATCTTTTAAGGATTTTTTCCTTAACTCTTTCACTATTTCATTCTTTAACTCTTTAATGTTTTTCAATTGATAATTATCAATTACCATCAATTATCAATTATCAATTATCAATTGTCACTTTTCCATTGTCTAAGTATGGTTGATACATCATAAATGCATGATTTTCAGCGACATATTCATCATTAATTTTATCACCAACAAGATTAAAAACCTTTCTATGTATAATATTATTTCTAATATAATGACCATAAAATCCAGGAGTCATTGAGTGTTCTTTTTCATAAACTTCATATCTATAATTACATGGTTCTATTGAACGCCATTCACCTACAAGGTTTTCATTTGTAAGATACAATTTAAGTTGATAAGGTTTATTTGTAGTATTTTTAATTTCTAAATCTAAATAGTTAAAAAAACATGTAGCACCAGAACCGAAAGGTTGAGTCCTATTTACATCAGGAAAAACATCATGACTATGTCTATATCGTTCAGTAACAATTAGAGGAGTATGTAAAGTAATCCAATAAATTAAATTAGATAATTGGCATAAGCCCCCACCAACTCCAGGTTTAAAATCACCATTAGGGCAAAGAACCAACCCATCTTTATAACCTTTTCTATAGGTAGGTTTACCAATTAGTTTCCAATAAGAAAAGTATTCACCAGGCATAATAGTAACACCATCTAGCTTTTTTATTGCTAACCTTAAATTATCAACTTTATTACGTTGCAAATACATATCAACATCTTTTAACTTTCTATAAAGAGGTGTACTGTGAGTAAAAATTACATGCTCTAAATCTTCTTTAAGAATATTTTTACTATATATATTTTTAGAAAACCACCAGTAAAAATATTTTCTCATCTTATAGTAGGTTTGTCCTAAAAATAATCTTAATTGACTGCGCTTAATAGGCTTTTTTTCAATATAAGGCATAAATTCAGCTCCTAAAAAATTATATGGTTTAATTGTAAAATATTAGTGAAGTATATACAAGTAGGTAGATTATTTAAATTTATTTTTATTTTGGGGGTTAAGGTAATATTTAGTGAAGAATAAAGAAATGAAGGTTATGAAATGAAAAAATTAAAGAGTTAAAATTTAATTCAATACTAAAGCATTAAATGTAAAATGAAAGAATTAAGGAAGTAATTTAGCATAGCTAAATTAAAAAACAATTTATCTAAACTCCTAAGGAGCCTAATTCCATAATTCTTTCACTTTTTAATTTTTTTACTATTTAATTAAATATAAAACTATCTGAGTTTTTGCATTAATTATAAATTATAAATTATAAATTTTAAATTAAAGCTTTCCTATTAATTCATCTATAAGTTCCTTTACGGAAATTATCTTATTTATTCGATGAGCATTTGCACCACAGAAAACCAATCCATTTTCAACATCGCCTTTTACAGCGTTGATTAAAGCTGAGCTTATACAATATGGTGTTGTTGCTGGGGTACAAGGAATCAAGCAATTATAACATTTAGTTATTTTTACTTTTTGATTTTTTAATGTTTCTGTTAATTTATTTTTTATAGCTCTACCTGGCATTCCTACTGGGCTTATAGTTAATTCAATATCTTCTTTTTTGCAATTAACATAAGCATTTTTAAAATTAATATGTGCATCACATTCATGAGTTGCTACAAATCTTGTTGCAACTTGTACGCCATTAGCTCCAAGATTTAGGTATTTAATCATATCATCATGAGTAAATACACCACCAGCAACGACAACAGGGATTTCGGTATTGAATTCATTTTCAAAGTTTTTAACTTCTTTAATTATGTTTATAACATTATTATCGAAATTCTTAATTTCATCAGTTAGGTTATTAGCTTTAAATCCAAGATGTCCACCAGCCATTGGACCTTCAACAATTATGGCATCAGCAGTTCTATTAAAATGTTTTTTCCAATAGCCTAGAATCACTTTTACAGCTTTTGAAGATGATACTATAGGAGCTATCTTTATTGAACTTTCCTTTACAATTTCAGGTAAGTTTAATGGAAGTCCAGCGCCAGATATAATTAAATCAGCTCCAGCTTCAATGGCTGCTTTTACATGCTCAACATAATTGTTCATTGCAACCATCACGTTAACACCTATTATTCCATTTGAACTTATTTCCTTAGCTTTCTTTATATGATTAGCTAATCCTCTTAGATTAGCTTTTAATGTATTACTTTCAAAATCTTCCTCCATATAACCTGCATGAGCAGCAGAAATAACACCAATAGCACCATTCTTTGCAACATTACCTGCAAGATTTGATAGAGATACTCCAACACCCATTCCCCCTTGAATTATAGGGACTTTAGCTATTATATCACCAATTTTTAATGGTTTAATATTCATAATTTTACTCCTTTAAATTTTAAGAATAATACTTTGATAATCAAAATATTATTAATAGTATAGTTCAGAATTTTGAAAAAAACAATAGATAGTTTAATTAATAATTTATATTAATAGATATTAATTGTGCTGTGGAAAATAAAATAAGAGAACGGGAAAGCTGTAAAATAAATGAATTGAGGATGTTTTGCTATGTAGTACATAAGGAAAATATAAAATTAAATATATGAAAAGAACATTATAGATTGAATTTATAATTAAAAAAATATTACGAATGTTGACAAATTAAAAAAATGGTATTATCATAATGACATTGCTTTGATAGTCAAAATATTTGAAAAGAGGAATTTAATTAATATTTCTGTATTTTTATTTATTTAATAGTATCTATTGATAAAATAGTATGACATCGAAGTAATTGATTGAGTATGTAGAAGTCAAAGGTACATCTACTAAAAAATTCAAAATAACAACTTAATATAAAATAATATTTTGATAATAAAAATATTTGATATTTGAGTTAAATGTAACTTAAAAGTTGAATTTTTAGAAAGAGGCGTTAAATGAAAGGAGTAAAGGTAGTTGGATTTGGTCATTACTGTCCAGATAATATAGTAAGCAATAAGGATTTAGAAAATATAGTTGAGACTACAGACGAATGGATAGTAAAAAGAACCGGAATAAAAGAAAGAAGAATATCTAGTGGAGAAGGCACAGTTGAACTAGCATATAAAGCAGCATTGTCTGCTTTGAAAAATAGTAATTGTGATAAGGATGATATAGATTTAATTGTTGTAGCTACCACTTCACCAGATAAAATTATGCCATCTACAGCTTGCAGTGTTCAAGGACTTTTAGGATGTAATAATGCAGCTGCATTTGATATATCAGCAGCATGCTCTGGTTTTGTTTATTCTTTGATAGTAGCATCTAGTTTAATTAGAGGAACTGATAAAAAAAGAGCATTAGTAATTGGATCAGAAGTCTTATCTAGAATAATAGACTGGAGTGATAGAAGTACTTGTGTATTATTTGGAGATGGAGCTGGAGCTGCAGTAATTGAGATATCAAATGATGAAGAAGGAATTATAAGTACTTGTTTTTCATCTGATGGAAATCGTGGAGAAAAAAGCTTAGTTGCTGGTGAATTAGAGTTAAATACACCTTTTGCAAAAGAAAAAAAATTAGAAAAAAGATATATAGAAATGAAAGGTGCAGAAGTTTATAAATTTGCAGTATCAATAGTACCTCAAATAGTTAATGAATTGTTAGAAAAAGCAAATGAGGATTTAGAAAACATAAAATATATAGTTCCTCATCAAGCTAATTCAAGAATAATAGATGATGCTGCTAGAAGATTAAAAGTAGATAAAGATAAATTTTATACTAATTTAGATAAGTATGGAAACACTTCATCAGCAAGTGTACCAGTAGCTTTAAGTGAAATGTTTGAAAAAGGCCTTATAAAAAGAGGAGATAAAATAATTTTAGCTGCCTTTGGTGGAGGATTAACCTGGGCAGGAGCATTAATTAAATTTTAGGAGGATTTTAAAATGGTATTTGAAAAGATTAAGGACATAGTAGTAGAACAATTAGGTGTTAATGGAGATGAAGTAAAATTAGAAACTAATTTTATAGAAGATTTAGGTGCAGATTCACTTGATTTATTCCAAGTTGTAATGGACCTTGAAGATGCATTTAACGTAAAGGTTGATAACGTTGAAAGTATTAAGACTGTAGGAGATGCAGTGAAGTATATAGAAAGTGTTATAGAAAAATAGAGTAGAGAGTGGAGGAAATCTCATGAACAATAATATTTGCAAATTGTTAAATATTAAATACCCTATTTTTCAAGGGGGGATGGCATGGGTTTCAGATAGTTCTTTAGCAGCTGCAGTTTCTAATGCAGGTGGACTTGGAATAATAGCAGGAGCAAATGCTCCTGCAAGTTTTATAAGGGAAGAAATTAGAAAGACAAAAGAACTAACTGATAAACCTTTTGGTATTAATATAATGTTACTTTCTGAAAATGCAGATGAGATAGCACAAATTGTAATTGAAGAAGGGGTAAAAGTTGTTACAACTGGAGCTGGAAATCCAGGAAAGTACATTGCAAAATGGAAGGAAGCTGGAGTAAAGGTTATTCCGGTGGTTGCATCAGTTGCATTAGCAAAAAGAATGGAAAGAGCTGGAGCAGATGCTGTTATAGCAGAAGGATGTGAAGCTGGGGGACATATTGGTAAATTAACTACTATGGTTTTGCTTCCTCAAGTTGTAGATGCAGTAAATATTCCAGTCATAGCAGCAGGTGGAATAGGTGATGGAAGAGGTGTAGGTGCAGCTTTCATATTAGGTGCAAGTGGAGTTCAAGTTGGAACGAGGTTTCTAGTTGCCAATGAATGTAGTATTCATGAAAACTATAAGGATGCTGTAGTAAAAGCAAAAGATATAGATACTGTTGTAACTGGTAGAGTTACAGGCCATCCAGTTCAAGTTATAAAGAATAAACTTGCAAGAGAGTATTTAAATCTTGAAGGTAAAAATACTTCAATAGAAGAGTTAGAGGAATTAGGCAGAGGGGCACTGAGAAAAGCTGTAAAAGATGGAGATATAGAAAATGGATCTCTTATGGCAGGTCAAATTTCAGGGATGATTACAAAAAAGCAAAGTGCTAAGGAAATTATAGAAGAAATGTTTAATGAATATGAAAATATAAGAAAGAGCCTTTAAAGAGGAGGTAGTATGAAAACAGCTTTTGTTTTTGCAGGTCAGGGATCTCAATATATAGGAATGGGAAAAGATTTATATGAAAATGTTCCAAGATGTAAAGAGATTTTTGATAAAGCAAATGATATATTAAGTTTTGATATAAAAGAACTAATATTTAATGGGAATAAAGAAGATTTAGATATTACAGAAAATACGCAACCAGCTATTTTGATAACCTCAATTGCAGCAAAAAAAGCATTTGAAGAAAGTGGAATTAAAGCAGATGTTGTTGCAGGACTAAGTCTTGGCGAATATTCAGCTTTAGTATGTGCAAATGCTTTAAGCTTTGAAGAAGCAGTTGTTTTAGTGAAAAAGAGAGGAAGATATATGCAAGAAGCAGTTCCTATTGGAATTGGATCTATGGCTGCTATAATTGGATTACCTTTAGAGAAGATAAAGTTAGCGATAGAAAATTCAAAAGATAAAGGCATAGTAGAAATTGCTAATTATAATACCAATAATCAAATTGTAATTGGTGGAGAAAAAGAGGCAGTAGAAAAAGCTAAAGAATTATGTTTAGAAGCTGGAGCAAAAAGAGCTATTGAATTAAAAGTATCTGGACCTTTTCATACATCCTTACTAGAAGAAGCATCAGTAAAACTTAAAGAAGAACTTAAAAATATAGAATTTAATGATCCTAGCACAAAAATTATATCTAATGTTACGGCTGAATTTATAGATAATAAAGCAGATATAGAAGAATTACTTTGTAGTCAAATAAAATCATCTGTTAAATGGAGTGAAAGCATAGAAAAAATGCTTAATATGGGTGTTGATACATTTATTGAATTTGGACCTGGCAGAGTATTAAGTAGCTTTATCAAGGAAATAAGTAGAGAAAAAGGCTTAAAAGTAAATATTTATAATGTTGAAGATATGAAATCTTTAAATAAAACATTAGAAGGGATAGGAATTTTAAATGGTTAAGGATAAAAATGCAATAGTTACAGGTGGAACTAGAGGTATAGGTAGAGAAATAGCAAGGACATTAGCGCAAAATGGAGCTAATATTGCTATAAATTATAGAAAATATAATGAAGAAGTAGAAAGTTTAATAGAAGAATTAAAGAGCTTTGGCGTTAAAGTAGTAGCATGCAAATGTGATGTAAGTAATGAAGAAGAAGTGATTAACTTTATAAAGGAAGTAAAAGATAAATTTGAAAGTATAGATATCTTAGTTAACAACGCAGGAATAACTAAAGATGGATTAATTATAAGAATGAGTGAAAAAGATTTTGATGATGTTATAGATGTAAATTTGAAAGGGACTTTCAATACAACTAAAGCAGTTTCATCTATTATGGTTAAGCAAAGATACGGAAAGATAATAAATATATCTTCTGTTGTTGGAGTAGCTGGGAATGCAGGTCAATGCAATTATGCTGCATCTAAAGCTGGTGTAATAGGATTTTCAAAATCAGTAGCAAGAGAGCTTGCAGCTAGAAATATAAATGTTAATGTTATTGCTCCTGGATATATAAATACAGATATGACAAGTGTTTTACCAGATAGAGTAAAAGAAGAAGTAATAAAGACAATTCCTATGAGAAAAATAGGAGAGCCTAAGGAAATAGCTAATTTAGTTTTATTCTTATCATCTAATTCATCAGATTATATTACTGGTCAAGTAATAAATGTAGATGGTGGAATGGTTATGCTTTAAAAGGAGAGTAGTTTATGAAGAGAAGAGTAGTAGTTACAGGATTAGGAGCTATAACACCAATTGGAAATTCAATAGATAGTTTTTGGAATGCTGTTAAAGAAGGAAAAAATGGTATAGATAAAATAACATTCTTTGATACAACAGATTTTAAAGTTAAGGTAGCAGCAGAAGTAAAGGACTTTAAGGCAGAGGACTATTTAGGAAAGAAAGATGCTAAAAGATTAGATAGATATACACAATTAGCGTTAGTTGCGGCAAAAGAGTGTATGAAAGATAGTAACATAGATTTAGATAATGTAGATAGAGAAAGATTTGGTGTAATATTTGGTTCAGGAATTGGTGGACTTATCACTATAGAAAATCAAATAAGAACTTTAGTAGAAAAGGGGCCAAATAGAGTTTCACCATTAACTATTCCAACATCAATATCTAATATTGCAGCTGGAAGTATAGCAATAGAGTTTGGACTTTTAGGATCATGTTTAAGTGTTACTACAGCATGTGCAACTTCAACTCATTGTATTGGTGAAGCTTATAGAAGTATAAAAGATGGATATTTAGATAGAGCAATAGTTGGTGGTGCAGAAGCATCAATTAATGAGTTTGGTATTGCAGGATTTCAAGCTTTAACAGCACTTAGTAAAAGTGAGGATCCAAACAGGGCATCTATACCATTTGATAAAGATAGAAATGGATTTGTCATGGGAGAAGGAGCAGGAGCATTAATTCTAGAAGAATTAGAAAGTGCAATTCAAAGAGGAGCAAAGATTTATGGAGAAGTTGTTGGATATGGAACAACTTGTGATGCTTATCACATAACTTCACCAACACTTGATGGAGATGGAGCTTATAGAGCAATGAGAGATGCTATGAATGATGCAGGTGTAATGCCAAATGAAATTGGATATATAAATGCTCATGGTACATCTACTGAAATAAATGATAAAGTAGAAACTTTAGCAATAAAAAAGGCTTTTAAAGATTCAGTAAAAGATGTTTGTGTAAGTTCAACTAAATCTATGACAGGACATTTACTTGGAGCTGCTGGAGCTGCTGAAGCAATAATATCTATAAAGGCTTTAGAGGATGGGTTTATACCTGCCAATATTAATTACTTAAATTCAGATGAAGAATGTGATTTAAATTTAGTTGCTAATGTTGGAAAAAATAAAGAAATAGATTATGCATTATCTAATTCATTAGGATTTGGCGGACATAATGGAACAGTTATATTCAAAAAATGGAGGGGAAGATAGAAGTGTTAACTTATGAACAAATAAAAGAATTAATAAAGTCAATAGATTCATCTTCTCTTAGAGTATTTGAATTAGAAAGTGAAGGTATTAAATTAAAGCTTAGTAAAAATGAAGAAAGTTTTAAAGAAGTATCAAAAGATGGTAATAGAAATGGTGTGGCAATAAGTTCAGCTGAAAATAATGCAATAGTTATAAATAATAAAGCAGAAATAAAAGAAGAATCTATTGAGAGAGACGATTTAAATAAAGATGAGTTTAAGGCAATTAAGTCACCTTTAGTTGGAACATTTTATTCTTCTGGAACACCTGGAGGAAAACCATATGTAGAAGTAGGCTCTAAGGTAAAAAAAGGTGAAGTTCTTTGTATTGTTGAAGCAATGAAAATAATGAATGAAATAACAGCAGAAGAGGATTGCGAAATAGTAGAAGTTTTAAGAACTGATGAAGATATTGTAGAGTTTGGAATGGAATTATTTAAGATAAAGTAGGTGAAATATTTGGATATAAAAGAAATTATGGAGATAATCCCTCATAGATACCCATTTTTATTATTAGATAGAGTTGAAAGTTTAGAGGATAATAAAATAGTTGCAATAAAAAATGTAACAATGAATGAGTATTTTTTTCAAGGACATTTTCCAGTAGAGCCAGTTATGCCAGGAGTGTTAATAGTTGAAGCACTTGCACAAGCTGGAGCAGTTGCACTTTTAAAAAGAGATGAATTTAAAGGGAAAATAGCATACTTCGGGGGGATAAATAACGCAAAGTTTAGAAAAAAGGTTGTTCCTGGAGATACATTAAGGTTAGAAGTAGAGCTTACTAAAATAAGAGGATCAGCAGGGATAGGAAAAGGAATTGCATATGTAAATGATAAAAAGGTTTGCGAAGCAGAATTAACCTTTATGGTAGGATAGTAAAGAGGTGTTTTTATGATTAGAAAGGTATTAATAGCTAACAGAGGAGAAATAGCAGTAAGAATAATTAGAGCTTGCAAGGAGCTTGGAATACAAACAGTAGCTATTTACTCAGAAGCTGATAAAGATGCTATGCATACTCAGCTTGCAGATGAAGCTATTTGTGTTGGAAAACCTAAATCAAAGGACTCATATTTAAATGAAAGCAACATTGTTAGTGCAGCAGTTATAACTAAGTGCAATGCAATTCATCCAGGCTTTGGATTCTTATCAGAAAATGCTGAATTTGCATCTATTTGTGAAGAGTGTAATATAAAGTTTATAGGACCAAGTAGCAAGACTATAAGCATTATGGGAGATAAAGCTAGAGCCAGAGAAATTATGAAAAATGCAGATGTTCCAGTAATACCTGGAAGCAATGGAATAGTTAAAAGTATCGACGAAGCATATATAGAGGCTAAAGAAATAGGATATCCAGTAATGATAAAAGCAGCTTTAGGGGGTGGCGGTAAAGGAATTAGAATAGTTCATAAAGAAGATGAACTTGAAAATGCATACTTTACAGCTAAATCAGAAGCTAAAGTGAATTTTGGCGATGATACAATATATATTGAAAAGTTTATAGAAAATCCTAGACATATAGAATTTCAAATCTTAGGTGATGAATATGGAAATATTATTCACCTAGGGGAAAGAGATTGTACTATACAAAGAAGAAATCAAAAGGTGTTAGAAGAAGCACCATCATCAATTTTAAGTGATGATTTAAGAGAAGAGATGGGAAGGGCAGCAATTAATGCAGCTAAAGCAGTAAATTATTTTAATGCAGGAACAATAGAATTTTTAGTAGATAAATACAGTAATTTTTATTTTATGGAGATGAATACAAGAATTCAAGTAGAGCATCCAATAACAGAAATGATAACATCAACTGATATTGTAAAGGAGCAAATAAAGATTGCTAATGGAGAAAGATTGAGTTTTTCTCAAGGTGAAGTTGAGATAAAGGGGCATGCTATTGAGTGTAGAATAAATGCAGAAAATCCTAGAAAAGGATTTATACCTTCACCAGGAAAAATTGAATTTTTAAATTTACCTGGAGGTAATGGAATAAGAGTAGATACAGCAGTTTATTCAGGATATACTATTCCTCCAACTTATGACTCAATGATAGCTAAGCTTATAGCTTATGGAAAGAATAGAGAAGAAGCAATTAATAAAATGCTTAGAGCACTAGATGAGTTTGTTATAGAAGGTATTGATAATAATATAGATTTTCAAATGGATATTTTAAATAATGAGAAATTTCGCTTAGGGGACTTTGATACTAGTTTTATAAGCAAAGAATATAATTTATAGTTGGTGAAAATTATGGGGATTTTTAAAAAGAGACAATACGGAGTTATTAACATAACTCCACAAGAAGATGAAAAAGATATACCTATAGTTCCAGATGGAACTTGGGTAAAATGTAATAAATGTGGCAAAATTTTATATAAAAAGTCTTTAGAAGAAAATCTTAATATATGTTCAAATTGTAATCATTATTTTAGGTTAGGTAGTTATGAAAGATTATCATATATTTGTGATAAAGATACTTTTAAAGAGTTTAATAAATATATGAAGTCTAAAAATCCAATGGATTTTCCAAATTACGAAGAAAAATTAAAGGCTAACGAAGAAAAGAGTGGTCATTCTGAAGCAGTAGTAACAGGAGAATGTCAAATTGGTGGAAATAAAACAATTATTGCAGTTATGGATTCAAACTTTCTAATGGGAAGTATGGGAACTGTAGTAGGAGAAAAATTAACATTAGCAATAGAGGAAGCTACTAAAAGAAAATTACCTATTATAATCTTCACAGCTTCTGGAGGAGCCAGAATGCAAGAAGGAATATTTTCTTTGATGCAAATGGCTAAAATAAGTAGTGCACTTGCAAAACATAGTGAAGAAGGACTTCTTTATATAACTGTTTTAACTGATCCAACAACAGGTGGAGTTACAGCAAGTTTTGCTATGCTTGGAGATATTATACTAGCAGAGCCTAATGCATTAATAGGTTTTGCAGGAAGAAGAGTAATAGAAGGAACTATAAAAGAGAAATTGCCTGAAGATTTCCAAAGTGCAGAATTTTTATTAGAAAATGGATTTATAGATAATATTATAAAAAGAGAAGATTTAAAAAAGGCTCTTTCAACTCTTTTGAAATTTCATAGGAATAAGGAGGTGTAGTTGTGAATAAAAAAATCAAGGCTTATGATAGATTATTAATAGCAAGAATGGTAGAAAGACCAACTACACTTGATTATATAGATAAAATATTTACTAACTTTTTTGAATTACATGGAGATAGATGTTATAAAGATGATAAATCTATAGTAGGAGGAATTGGGCTTTTAAATGGAAATCCAATTACTATAATAGGAATTCAAAAAGGAAAAGATTTAAAAGAAAATATGGAAAGAAATTTTGGATCTCCGCATCCAGAAGGATATAGAAAAGCTCTAAGGTTGATGAAGCAAGCCGAGAAATTTAATAGACCTATAGTTTGTTTTATAAATACATCTGGTGCATACTGTGGTGTTGGGGCAGAAGAAAGAGGTCAAGGGGAAGCAATAGCAAGAAATTTAATAGAAATAGCACAAATTAAAGTGCCTATAATTTCCGTAATAATAGGGGAAGGTGGAAGCGGTGGAGCTTTAGCTTTAGCTTGCGGAGATAGAGTTTGGATGCTTGAAAACTCTGTTTATTCTATACTTTCTCCAGAAGGCTTTGCATCAATACTTTTAAAGGATCCTTCAAAATCAAAGGATGTTTCGGAGATTATGGGAATAACTTCATATGAGCTTTTAGAAAGAGGAATAATTGAAAAGATAATAAAGGAACCTAGAGGAGGAGCTCATAAGAATCTAGAGTTAGTTGCAAGCTCTATAAAAGAAGAATTAATAAATGAATTTAAAATATTAAATAATAAATCTAAAGAGGTACTTTTAGAAGAACGTTATTTAAGATTTAGAAAGTTTAAATAAGTAATTTAATATTAATAAAAATGACTATAATGTAGATTTAATATATAAGGAGATGTCTTAGAAAATTATTTAATGTAAAATGTAGAATGCAAAATTGAGGTGCTATCTCATACTGAAATGCTTAAATTTATATTAAAAACTACTTTCAGTAGTTTTACTTTCATTCTAAACTTTACATTTTTAATTTTGAGATATCTCCTTTATTTATAAACTTTAATCTGTCATATAGCTATTAACTAATTCATAACATCTATTTTTTGTTGATTCATATAAAGATAAATTATATGCAACAAGTTCAAATGTTCCACCTTTATATTTATCAGCTTCCTCATTTGCTACAGTTTCTTTGTCTTCTATCCATTTTATTTGTTCATTTTGTAAGTTTTGCATTGTTTCTGGTGATAACTGATCTTTTAGTAAAGCATAAATTTCGTTTAATTCTTTATCATACATATCATAGGATATTCCATAATAACTTCTCATAGCATTTGTTACTCCAGCATCTGAATCTTTCTTTTCAGGTAAGGAATCAAGTTCTTTTTGTATATTATCTAATTTTTCTATAAATTCTTTTCTTCGTCCCTCTAGTTTAGTCACTTGACTTGGTGAATTAGATTCTTGAGTATTTTCATTTGTTTGTCCATTATTTGTTGAAGAACCGCTGTTTGTTGAAGAATATGAATCAGCGTTATTAGCATTATCAAATTCATTAGTAGTATCTTTTATTTGTTGCTTTTCTTCAATTTGTTGCTTTTCTTCAATTGGATTTTTATTATTTTTTGAGCATGATGTAATTGGAGCAGCTGATAATAAAATTACCATAATAAAAGCGATTTTTTTAATTTTCATTGGTACTCTCCTTTTAATTTATATACATATATATATTTTAATAATATATAACAATAAAGTTTACTATTTTTAAATAGATAAAATTATTCTATTTATAATTTATGGTATAAATAGAATGATTTAATTATAACACTAATTCTAATTTAATTCATATATTTATAATTATGTCAAAAACAGTATTATTATAGGTTCTAAATTATTTATTTTTGTTGGATAATATAGAATCTTTTAAAATTAATGCTATAATAAAAATATATTTTAAAAGTAATAAAAATGTATAATTTATAATAAAAATTAATTAACTAAATTCCAAGTTTAATATATTTATACATAATAAATTTTATCTTTAATTCTTAGCTATCGTAGGGGGGATTTAAATGAAAAGAAATGATTACATATCTTGGGATGAATATTTTATGGGTGTAGCAATTCTTGCTGGAAAGAGAAGTAAGGATCCTAGCACTCAAGTTGGAGCTTGTATAGTTGATAATGATAATAAAATTTTAAGTCAAGGGTATAATGGATTACCAAGAGGATGTTCAGATGATGAGTTCCCATGGAATAGAGAAGGTGATGTTCTTGAGACAAAATATCCATATGTAGTACATGCCGAACTTAATGCTATCTTAAATAGTAGAGGAACTAACCTTTATGGCTCTAAAATATATGTTGCCTTATTTCCGTGCAATGAATGTGCAAAAGCAATAATACAAGCTGGAATAAAAGAAGTAGTATATCTTTCAGATAAATATTCTGATTCTGATAATGTTAAAGCATCTAAAAGATTATTAAATGCGGCTGGAGTAAAGATGAGAAGACTAGAGCCTAAAAACAAAAATATAAATATATCATTAGATATAAGTGATATATAAATTATAAAATAATAAATGTCATATTGATTGGAGTAATATGGCATTTATTAAATAACTATACAATAAAATTAAAAAAAGATATTGATAATAAATTATTGTGGTGATATAATGTAATCAAATAAAATATTATTTGTTTTAATTAGGATTGTTACTGGAAAGCAGGCAAGACCTAAGCATTAAGTAAGTATATATTTGTGTATATTTACTTAATGTTTAGGTTTATTTTTATTTTCTGTAATATTACAGTAGGAGGCATCTATGAGGATTACACGTATAATAAACAATAATGTAATATGCGCTGTTAATGAAAGAAATCAAGAAAGGATTCTTTTAGGATCAGGAATAGGATTTCAGAAGAAAAAAGGCGATGAAGTAGATAAAAAGAAAATAGAGAAGGAATTCTTCTTAAAATCAAAAAATGTAGCAGGAAAACTATATTCTCTCTTAACCCAAATTCCAATGGAGTACATGAGAGTTACTGAAAATATCATAAAATATGCACAACAAAAGTTAGATCATGAGCTTAATGAAAATGTTTACCTTACATTAACAGATCATATTAGTTTCGCTGTTTCCAGACAAAAATCTGGGTTGCAATTTAGTAATGCACTTCTATGGGAAGTAAAAAGATTTTATCCAGATGAATTTAACATAGGACTAAAGGCTTTAGAATTAATAAATGAAGAATTTGATGTAGAATTACCTGAAGATGAGGCAGCATCTATTGCTATGCATGTTGTGAACTCAGAGTTGGGTTCTGAAAGTAATAGAGATACAATCAAGGTTACAGAGTTAATACAAAATGTGTTAAATATAATAAGATATCAATACAAAATAGACTTTAAGGAAGATGATTTATATTATACAAGATTTATTACTCATTTAAAGTTTTTTGCTTATAGGGTATTGAATAATAGTGAAGAAGTAAAAGAAGTAGATAAAGATTTTGAAGAAATAGTAAAGGTTAGATATCCTAAGGAGTATGGATGCAGTTTGAAAATTGCAGATTTAATAAAGAACAAATATAATAGAAGATTATCAGGTGATGAATTAGTATATTTAACTGTTCATATAAAAAGAATAACTATAAATGAAAATTAAATGAGATTATTTTTACTAGGATTGTTACTGATTAAGCAGGCAAGACCTAGAGTGTATGTAATAAATGGACTATTAATTATTTATTACATACACTCTAGGTCTTTTTTAATAAATAAAAATAATAGAAAAGGAGAAGGAAAATATGAACTATAAGAATTTAGCAACTGATTTATTGAAATTAGTTGGAGGAGAAAAAAATGTTGCAAGTGTTACTAATTGTATGACACGTTTAAGATTTAACTTAAACGATATTAGTAAGGCAGATGCTGAAGCAATTAAAAAACTACAAGGAGTACAAGGTGTAGTAAATAAAAATGGACAATTCCAAGTTATAATAGGAACTAATGTAAGTAAGGTTTGTGATGAATTTCATAAGCTTGGTAACTTTGGAGAGAATGAATCATCTTCAGAAGATAATGAGACAGGAATAATAAATAAGATATTAGGAACAATAACTGCTATATTTACTCCGGTTATACCAGCACTTGCAGGTTCAGGTATGATAAAAGCTGTATTAGCTATATTAAAGGCCTTTGGATTTGTAGATGCAGGTACTCAAACTTATATATTCTTAACATTTATAAGTGATACTGTATTTTATTTTTTACCAGTAATATTAGCATTTTCAGCCGCTAAAAGATTTAAATGTAGCCCATACTTTGCAGCTATATTAGGAGCAGCGTTACTTCATCCAAGTTTTTCTGCTCTAAATACAGGAGATCCAGTAAAGTTTTTTGGAATTCCAATAACTATGATTTCTTATGCATCTAGTGTTGTACCAATATTATTGATCATATATGCGCAATCATATATAGAAAGATTTGCTAAAAAAATATCACCTAATTCAGTGAAAGTATTCTTAGTACCGCTTATTACTATTTTATTAACTTCTATAATTGGATTTTCAATTTTAGGGCCATTAGGAAACATTGTAGGTAATGGTTTAGCAGTAGGAATGAACTTTATTAATGATAGAGCAGGATGGCTTATACCAGTAATAATGGGAACATTTACTCCATTCTTTGTAATGACAGGAATGCACTATTGTTTTGCACCAATACAGCAAATTCAATATGCTACATTAGGTTATGGGACTATTTTAGGACCAGGTATGTTAGCATCTAATATCGCACAAGCAACATCAGCATTAGTAGTTGGATTAAAGACTAAAAATAAGGACTTAAAGCAATTAAGTTTATCAAGTAGTATGACTGCTTATATGGGAATTACTGAACCAGCACTTTATGGTGTTAACTTCAAATTAAAGACACCACTTTATGCATCAATGATAGGTGGCGGAATAGCAGGGCTTTATGCAGGATTAACAGGAATAAGAACTTATGCATCTGCAACAGCAGGTTTAGCAGCTATACCAGTTTATATTTCAGATGACTTAGCAAATGTTAGAAATGCATGTATTACAATAGTTATATCAATTGTAGCAACAATAATTGCTTCTTTAATACTTGGATTTAAAGATGCACAAAGTGAAGATAATAAGACAGAAAAAAGTGACAAAAAAGAAAATAGTGCAGCTTCAGTAGTAGGTGAATTAGTAGTAAATAGTCCAATAAAGGGTGAGGTTCTTCCTTTATCAGAAGTTAAAGATGATGTTTTTTCTCAGGAACTTATGGGAAAAGGAATAGCAATTTTACCAACAGAAGGAAAGGTTTATTCACCAATTGAAGGAACTGTGGAATCTATATTTAAGACGAAGCATGCTATAGGATTAAGAAGTAAAAGTGGAGTTGAAGTTTTAATTCATATAGGAATTGATACAGTTCAATTAAATGGAAAGTATTTTACTTCTCATATAGAACAAGGAAATAATGTAAAAGTTGGAGATTTATTATTAGAATTCGATAAAGAAGGAATAAAAAATGAAGGTTATGATATAATAACTCCTGTTATAATAACAAATACAGCAGATTATATGGATGTTCTTCCAACAGAAAAAACATTCATAAATAAAAAAGAAACTTTAATAAGAATTCTTAAATAAGGAAGGGATATAAAGTGAGATCAATGTTTAATGATAACTTTCTATGGGGAGGTGCCATTGCAGCAAATCAATGCGAAGGTGCGTACTTAGAAGATGGAAAAGGATTATCAATTCAAGATATTATGCCAAATGGAATAATGGGTCCTATTTCAGAAGATCCGATAGAAGACAATCTAAAGTTAATAGGTATAGATTTTTACCATAGATACAAAGAAGATATAAAGTTATTTGCAGAGATGGGATTTAAAGTTTTAAGATTTTCTATTGCATGGTCAAGAATATTCCCAAAAGGTGACGAATCAGAACCAAATGAAAAAGGCTTAGAGTTTTATGAAAATGTAATTGATGAATGTTTAAAATATGGAATCGAACCACTTATAACACTTTCTCATTATGAAACACCACTTCATTTAGCTAAAGTTTATGATGGTTGGAGGGATAGACGATTAATAAAATTCTTTGAAAACTATTGTAGGGTAGTATTCGAGCGTTATAAAGGAAAGGTTAAGTATTGGCTAACATTTAATGAAATAAATTCAGTATTACATTTTCCTTTAATGGGAGCAGGAATTTTAACGCCTAAAGATAAGTTAACAAAGCAAGATTTGTATCAAGCTGCTCATCATGAATTAGTTGCAAGTGCTTTAGCTGTTAAATTAGCTCATGAAATTATGCCAAATGCAAAGGTTGGTTGTATGGTACTTGGAGTAGTTAATTATCCTATGACACCAAATCCAGATGATATGATAGCATCTATGGAGAGAGATAGGGACTTAATGTTCTTTACAGATATTCATGTAAGAGGAAAATATCCATCCTATACTAAAAAGCTATTTAAAGAACTTGGAATAAGCATAAAGATGGAAGATGGAGATGAAGAAATTTTAAGAAATACTGTAGATTTTATTTCATTTAGCTATTATATGAGTAAATGTACAGCTAAAGATATAAATAAATATGAAAAAGGAAGAGGAAATTTAACTTCAGGAGTTAAAAATCCATATTTAAAAGAATCTGAATGGGGATGGCAAATAGATCCTCAAGGATTAAGATATATTTGTAATTACTTTTATGATAGATATCAAAAGCCACTATTTGTAGTTGAAAATGGATTAGGGGCAATTGATAAACTTGTAGAAGTTAATGGTGAAAAAACTGTACTTGATGATTATAGAATTCAATATTTAAATGACCATCTTGTAGAACTAGGTAAAGCTATTGAAGATGGAGTAGAAGTTATGGGATATACTAGTTGGGGATGTATAGATTTAGTAAGTGCATCAACAGCTGAACTAAAGAAAAGATATGGATTTATCTATGTTGACCGTAATGATGATGGCACAGGTAGTTTAGAGCGTTATAAAAAGAAAAGTTTCTATTGGTATAAGGAAGTAATAGAAAGCAACGGAGAAAATTTAAAATAATAATATAAAAAGATGATTCTAGATTTAAGGGAATCATCTTTTTTATATTATTTAATAAGGCAAATGTATTTATTTGTAAGCATGTTTATATGTATAATATAATTGATATAATTATAAAATTTACAACTTGGAAATAAGTTGCTAATATATGTTAATATTCATACTATATAATTTAGTTAGATAGTAGATTTGGGGGAGAAATATGAGAGAAAATATATTAATTATAGAAGATGATAGAGATATAAGTGCAATTATATCATTAATATTAAAAGGAAAAGGATATAATTAAGAAATTACTAATATAGAATATAATTAATGAGTTAATTATATTCTATATTAGAACTTTTGGAGGGAATTATGTATATAGATGCACACACACATTTAGATTTTTTTGAAGAAAATATAGAAAAAGCAATTGAAGATATAAATAAGAATGGAATATTAACTTTAGCTAATAGTATGGATGTAGAAAGCTATATTAAGAATAAAGAATATAGCAAACAAAGCAAATTTATTAAGCCATGCTTTGGTATCCACCCATGGAAAGCAGCAGAATATAAAGGAGGTTTAGAAGAGCTTATACCATATATAGAAGAATGTGAAATAATAGGTGAAATAGGCCTAGATTATGTTTGGGTAGAGGATACAAGCACTTATGAAGCGCAAAGAAGGATTTTTAATTTTATATTGAACGAAAGTATTAAAAGAAATAAGTTTGTAAGTATTCATACGAAAGGTGCAGAAGAGGAAATTTATAATACTCTTAAAAAGTATAATTATAATAAGGCTATTATACATTGGTATAGTGGGGAAATAAGTACATTAGAGAAATATATTGAGCTTGGTTGTTATTTTACAATAAGTGTAGATATAGGTTATTCAGATAAAACTAATGAAGTTTTAGATAAAATACCATTAAATAAAATACTTATAGAAACTGATGGACCAACAGCATTAGAATGGGTAAATGGAGAGTATGGTTATCCAAGTGCAATAATAGATGTAGCTAAAAAAGTTGCAGATTATAAGAAGATAGATCTTAATGAATTACTGAAAAGTATAGAGAAAAATTATTCAAAAATCATTAATTAGAATAATTTAATTATAGGAGATATCGCAAAGACATTTAATTAAATTGTTTGATAACTCCTGTGTATAAATAAAGTCTTGTGTTGAGATATACATTAGATTTGGAAAGGGGGGAAGTTAAATGATGAATCTTATGTTTGTTGGGATACCAATGCTAATTATGATAGCAGTTTTAATTTTATTAGGTATGTATGTTTATAAAGTTATTCAAAATCAATCATCGTCTTTAAATATTATGATAATTGGAATATCAGTAATATTATTTTCTATTTTAATTTCAATGGCAACTATAAAAATAATAGTAGGAATTTTAGGACTTATAATTGTGCTATATGGAGCAAATAAAAGTAATAATTAGAATAAGTATATAATAATTAATTTATTTCTTAAATTTATTAGATAATAGGCTTCTTTAATTGATAAGGATTATTGATTAACTTGACATTTATAGTAAAGATGAATAAAATGGAATTATAAAAAGTAAATAGAAATCTGGGGGGGCAGCGAACTGCCTGAGATAAAATTGTTACTATTTTGACCCATGAACCTGATTTGGATAATGCCAACGTAGGGAGATTATTTGTTATTGAATAAAAATATACAAATTAAACTATAAAACAGTATTTCTAATCAGAGATACTGTATTTTTTTACGCTATGGACAAAATAGGATTTGTTTACTTTTAAATATATTAAGAAGGAGGAGAGGGCTATGTCACTTTGTAATGTAAGTCTTCAAGTTATACCAACAGTAAGTGAGGATAGAATTTATCCTGTTGTGGACAAGGTTATTGAATATATAGCATCTACTGGAGTTAAGTATGAAGTAGGGGCTATGGAAACAACAATGGAAGGTGAGTTTGAAGAACTATTAGAGATAGTAAAGAAATCTCAAGAAATTTGTACCGAAGAAGGTGCATCAAGAGTAGTATCTATGGTTAAAATAGATTATAAAAAAGAAGGCGTGACGATGGATGAAAAGATTAAGAAGTATAGGAAATAAGATAGCACCTATAGTTTTTATTTTAATTTTGTTAATTATATGGGAACTTATAGTTAATGTTGGAGGAATAGAAAAGTATATATTACCTGCTCCAACTGATGTTATAGAAGTATTAATTAAAGATTTCAAAAATATGATACCACATATTTTTGCAACTCTATATGAAGGTCTAGTAGGATTTTTAATTGCAATAGCATTATCTATTATATTAGCAATAATTATGGATATGGTTCCATTAATTAAAAGAGCTTTATATCCAGTTCTTGTTATTTCTCAAACTATACCAACAGTTGCTCTTGCACCATTATTTATAATTTGGTTTGGTTTTGGGGCGTTACCTAAAATAATAGTTGTAGTTATAGTGTGTTTTTTCCCTATAGTAATAAGTATAGTTGATGGACTTGAAGGTGTAGATAAGGATTTAATAAATCATTTTAAATTGATGGGAGCATCAAAATTTAATGTATTTTTACATTTGAAATTACCTTATGGAATGATAAATTTCTTTTCAGGTATGAGAATTGCAGCAACATACAGCATTATGGGAGCTGTAATTGGAGAGTGGCTTGGAGGCGATAGAGGTCTTGGGGTATATATGACAAGAGCAAGAAGCGCATATGCATTAGATAAGATGTTTGCATCAATAGTAATTATAGTTGCTATAAGCATGGGAATATTCCTTTTAGTTTCTTTAATGGAGAAGGTATTTACTCCATGGAATAATAAAAAACTAAGTATGAAGAAATAAAATTAAGAACAATGAATTTAGAGGTGAAATAGTAATGTTAAAAAAGAAAATTATATCAGTAGTATTAGCGTCAGTAACAGCACTAACAATATTTACTGGATGTAGCAAAAAGGATGAAGGGGTAAAGAGTTCTGAAGGTTTAGAAAAGGTAACTGTAATTTTAGATTGGACACCAAATACTAATCATACTGGATTATATGTTGCACAGGAAAAAGGATATTATAAAGAACTTGGCTTAGATGTTGAAATAATACAACCATCAGAAGGATCATCACTTCAACTTTTAGCTGCTGGTAAGGGAGATTTTGCAGTAAGTTATCAAGAAGATTTAACATATGCAAGAACATCAGATAGTCCACTTCCAGTTAAAGCTATAGCAGCAATAATTCAACATAATACATCAGGCTTTGCGTCTCCAAAAGAAAAGGGCATTGAAACAGTTAAGGATTTTGAAAATAAAGTTTATGGTGGATGGGGAAGTCCATCAGAACAAGCTATATTAAAGGCTGTAATGGAGAAAAATGGAGCAGATTTTAGTAAATTAAAAATTGTAGATGCGGGAACAGAGGATTTCTTTATTGCAACTAAGAATAATTTAGATTTTGAGTGGACATTTGAAGCTTGGACTAATACAGAAGCTAAGCTAAGAGGTTTTGATATAAACTATATACCAGCTAGAGATTTAGATCCAGCTTTAGATTATTACACACCAATTATTGCAGCAACTGAAGATACTGTTAATAACAAAAAAGATTTAGCTAAGAAGTTTATGGAGGCAACTACTAAGGGATATGAAGAGGCTATAGCAAATCCTGAAGAAAGTGCAAAGCTATTAGTAAGTAAAGTACCTGAAATTAGTGAAGAGCTTGCAATAGAAAGCCAAAAGTATCTTGCAGATAAATATATGGAAGATACTAAGATTTGGGGAGAAATGAAAGATAGCGTGTGGGATAACTATACAAAATTCTTATATGATAATAAATTAATCAATAAGGAAATGAAAGCAAGTGAGGCTTATACAAATGAGTTCTTATCAAAATAAAATTGTGTTAAAAAATGTATCTAAGTCCTTTGATGAAATGGAAATATTAAGAGATATTAATATAGATGTTAAAGAGGGAGAACTTATATCTATTCTAGGACCATCAGGTAGTGGTAAAAGTACAATATTTAATATTTTAACTAACATAATAAATAGTGATAGTGGAGAAGTAGAGGTAAATGGAAAATTAAGCTACATGTATCAAAAGGATATGATGGTACCTTGGAAAAAGGTTATAGATAATATAGGTATTCCACTTATATTTAAGGGAAATAGCAAAAAGAGCGCAAGAGAAGAAGTAAAAAAACATATAGATGAATTTGGGCTTAAGGGATTTGAATATAAATATCCATTGCAATTATCAGGTGGAATGAAGCAAAGAGCCAACTTTTTAAAAACTTATTTAACATCTAACGATATAATGCTTTTAGATGAACCATTTGGAGCATTAGATTCTATGACGAGAAGAAAGATGCAAAAATGGCTTTTAGATTTAACTAAAAAAATGAATTCAACTATATTATTTATAACTCATGATATAGAAGAAGCGATATTACTTTCTAACAGGATATATATAATATCAGAAAAACCTGCAAGTATAAAAGGTGAAATAAAAGTTAATTTACCTAAAGAGAGAAATGAAGATATAGTTACTAGTGATGAATTTGTAGCTATAAAAAAAGAAATATTAAAGCTTATGTAAAAAGAAAAAGATGCAGTATTATACTAATGTTATTAATTTAAAATTTTGTAACATTGATATGATACAGCATCTTTTTTTATTAGGTTATTAAAATACTCTAATTATATATAAAGAGTATTATCATCATTAATGTAGATATTAATGTAGATATTAATGTACATAGAAGAAATTTATGTTACAAATATTCTAAATTATTAAACGAAAAGAATTTTTGGAAAAAATTAAATGATATGGTAATATTATTATAAAGGTAAATTTAAAATCTATAAAAAGGGGGAGCTTGGTTTTAGAGCCAAGGAAGTATATGGGCAATAAGATTAGAATAGGTATTGTAGGTTATGGAAATATTGGTAAAGGTGTAGAATTAGCTTTAGAACAAAATCCAGATATTCAATTAGAGGCTATTTTTACAAGAAGAAATCCAAAGAAATTAGTAACTACTTCAAAGGTAGAACATATTTCAGAGATTGAAAGTTATAAGGGGAAAATAGATGTTATGATTCTTTGTGGGGGTTCTGCTACTGATTTACCAAGGCAAACACCTGAGATAGCAAAAATGTTTAATACAGTAGATAGTTTTGATACTCATGCAAAGATTCCAGAATATTTTAATGTCTTAGATAATGTAACTAAAAATGCTGGTACTATTTCACTTATATCAGTTGGTTGGGATCCAGGTTTATTTTCATTAAATCGTCTTCTAGGTCAGGTAGTACTTAAAAATGGAAAAGATTATACCTTTTGGGGTAAGGGTGTAAGTCAAGGACATTCAAATGCTATTAGGAGAGTTAAAGGTGTTAAGGATGGAGTTCAATATACTGTACCAATTGAAAGTACTATTGAAATGATTCGTACAGAAAATAATAAAGTTTTTTCAGCTAGAGAAAAGCATGAAAGAATTTGTTATGTTGTACCAGAAGATGATGCAGATTTAGATTATATTAAAAATGAAATTATAAATATGCCTGATTATTTTTCAGAGTATAACACAACAGTAAATTTTATAACTGAAGAAGAAATGAATAAAAATCATAAGGGTATGCCTCATGGGGGATTTGTTATTCGTACAGGGATTACAGGAGATGGTACAAAACAAAGAATGGAATTTAGTTTAAAGCTTGATAGTAATCCAGAGTTTACTTCTTGTGTGCTATTATCTTATGCAAGAGCTGTGTATAGATTACATAAAGAAGGGCAAACAGGAGCACGTACAGTGCTAGATATCCCATTTAGCTATTTATCTCCAAAATCAGGAGAAGAATTAAGAAGAGAATTGTTATAAAATTGGAGCATCTCTTTATAGCATAGATAGAGATATTTGGCATGATGTAGTAGAGAAAAATCCTATAACCAATTTATTAGCAGATGCCATTAGGAATGTATTTAATTGTGATATTGGTTTAATTAATAGTGGAATTATGAATAGTAGATGGATTAAAATATAAAGTAATGTAGTACTTTTTGTTTATTAAAATTCATATGCTTATATTTATTATAATGTGATAAATATTTTTATTAATGGTTTTGATGATTATTTTTGCTGCTTTGTAAGAGCAGCTTTTTTAATGCACATTTTAATATATTTTCCTTGAATATAGTCCATTAATGAACCAATAGCTTTAATTTAATATGATTTACATATAAAATTAAAACTTATTGATAATTCAAATAAATGTGAATATATAGATTTTAAGAATAGCATAACTACTATATACGGTATTTAAGGATAGAATAAATACTATATATGGTATAAAATTAAAAGTCAAGTCTTGAAAGTAAATTTTAAATTATGTAATATAGAGAAAGACAAAAAGTAAAGGATAGGTGAAGCATGTTGATAGTTGTTGGTGGTATGATAGGGCTTGGAAAAAGCTCTGTGGCTGAAATTTTAGGAGATCACTTTAAATCGGATGTATTTTATGAGAGTGTAGATGATAATCCGATTTTACCTTTGTTTTATAGTGAAAATGAAGAAGAAATCCAAAAGAAAAGATATCCATTTTTATTACAACTTTATTTTTTAAATACTAGATTTAAAAGTATAAAAGAAGCATTAGTACATAATAATAATGTTTTAGATAGATCAATTTATGAAGATTGGTACTTTGCTAAGAAAAATATGGAGCTTGGCAGAATTAACGACTTAGAAATGAAAATATATGAGGATCTTCTACATAACATGCTAGAAGAATTAGAGGAGCTTCCTAAGAAGGCTCCAGATGTGATGGTATATTTAAAAGGTTCTTTTGAAACAGTTTTAAATAGAATAGCATTAAGAGGTAGAGAATTTGAAATAGATGAAAGCTTAAAGGAATATTACCATTTCTTATGGAAAGATTATGATGCATGGGTAGAAAATTGTTATAATGCATCAGAAGTTTTAATAATAGATATGGATAATATGGATGTAGTGAATAATGAAGCTGATAAAGAAAAACTTATAGAGTTAGTAGAAGAAAAACTTAGAGAAGTTAGAACTTCTGAAGAAATTGCATAATATGAATTTAGATAAAAGATAGAGTAGTTTTTAATTACTTTATCTTTTAATTTATTAATATATGCATATATAAGTAATAGATAAAAATTTATTTAAAAACTTTATTAAGTAAATTTAATAGCTTAAAAGGGGATCGCTTTAGAATAATAATATGAAAGTATAAAAGGAAGTCGCGAAACGCGACGTCCTTTTATAAAAATAATCAATTAAATTTTTCAGTAAATAGCTTTCTTGGATAGTCTATTTTTATGTTAGAATTGTATTAGTTTGCGATTATATAAAGAGAATAGTTTTTAATAGGATTAATAGTAAGTTTAATGAGGAGGAAATTAATAATGAATTTTTTATATATTTATATATTGAAATCATTATTAAAGTGTTTATGAGAAATCTAAATGAAATAGAGAAAAGAATAAGCAAAGAGAGTTACGAAGTTATAAATAATGAAATATCTAGAGATTTATTAATGTATCTAACAGAGAATATTTTAGAGAATTATAAAGCTTTTGATAAGGGACATGGTGTAAATCATATAGCAACTGTAGTAGATTCATCAATTAAATTGTCAAAATATTTCCCGGTAAATAAAAACATGGTATTAACTATTGCAATATATCATGATTTAGGTATGACTATAGATAGAAAAACTCATCAAATACATTCAAGAGATATGCTTATAAATGATGTTAACCTAAGAAATTGGTTTAATAAAGAAGAACTTACATTAATGAGCGAAGCATGTGAGGATCATAGGGCATCAAACGATTATGAGCCAAGAAGTATATATGGATATATAGTTTCAGATGCTGATAGAACAACAGATATATATAATATGATAGAAAGATGTTATAATTTTTCAAAAAAGAATTATAGTGATTTAAATGAAGAAGAGACATATAAAAGAGTTTATTCACATTTGGTAGAAAAATATGGCGAAGGTGGATATGCTAAATTTTATTTGGAAGAAAGTAAAGAAGTAATAATGAAACCTTACATAGAAGCACAAGAAATTTTGAAAAAAGAAGAGGATTTCAAAGATTATTATAATAAAATAGTATTAGATTAGAAATTTTATGAAAATATGAATATTTTAGAGATAATTTTAAGAAATTAACGTAGGTTTAATCCTACGTTTTTTTTAATACATTTTCATTTTAAAAAAATAGGAGTATTATATAATGATTAAATGTAATAGATAGACTAGGAGATGAACGATATGAAGATAAAAAAAGAGTGGGCTATACTGCTTACAGTATTACCTATGACTTTTATGACTACTCTTGATAGTAGTATAGTAAACGTAGCGCTACCAACAATGGCTAGAGATCTTGGGACGACAATGGCTGGTATTGAATGGGTTGTTACAAGTTATTTAATAACTATATGTGCAACTATTCTTTTATTTGGTAGACTTGGAGATATAATTGGAAAAAGTAAAGTATTTAAAATTGGAATAGGAGTTTTTACTCTAGGTTCACTTCTTTGTGGATTATCAAATAGCCTTATAATGCTTATTATATCTAGAATAATTCAAGCAATAGGGGCAGCGGCAGCAATGGCAACTAATCAAGGAATAATTACAGAAACATTTCCTCCGACAGAAAGAGGAAGAGCTCTTGGAATGACAGGAACAGCCGTAGCTTTAGGAACTATGGTAGGACCAACATTAGGTGGACTTATAGTATCAGTAGCACCTTGGGAATACATATTTTTAATAAATATACCTATAGGAATTTTAGTTTATATTGGTGTAGTAAAAGTATTAAACTTTGAAAAAGTTAAAGAAAAAGTTCCATTCGATATAAAAGGAACTATTTTATTCATGCTTGCAGTAATATTATTATTTACATCTATAAACTTTGGTCAAAGTTTAGGATATACTAACCCTATGATTATAGGAGTTCTTATACTTTCTTTAATATTATTGTTAATGTTTATAAAGATAGAGCAAAAGATACAAAGCCCTATGTTAGATATAAGTATATTTAAAAATAAGTTATTTTCATTAAGTATATTTTGTGGATTTACATCTTTTGTAGCCATAGGTGCAATAAATATAATTTTACCATTTTATTATCAAGATGTATTAAAGCTTAGTCCAAGTGCAGCAGGATTTATGATGACAGTTTCACCAATAATATTAGCTATTGTAGCTCCTATAAGTGGACATCTTTCAGATAAAATTGGAAGTGAAAAAATATCTGCTTTAGGGTTAAGTATTTTAACAATAGGTGTATTTTGTTTGACTATATTTACAGAATTCACATCACTTATAGTTGTTGCAATATTTGTAGGATTATTATCTTTTGGAAGTGGAATTTTCCAATCACCAAATAATTCATTGATAATGTCAACAGTAGACAAAAATAAGCTTGGTATTGCTGGAAGTATAAATGGATTAGTAAGAAATTTAGGAACAACAACTGGAATAGCTCTTTCAACAAGCCTCTTATATAGTAGAATGAGTAGTAAAATTGGATATAAAGTTACAGGATATATAGAAGGAAGAGCAGATGCTTTTATATATGGTATGAGATTTGTATTCGTTGGAATTGGATGTATTTGTTTAGTTGGAGCTATTTTAACATTACTTAGAGTTATAAATAAAAAATCGAAGTCATTAAGTTAATTGAATTTATAAACATAGTAGAAAGGTATAGAATTGAAAAAGTATTCTATACCTTTTTGAATATAAAAGTATTAAAATTTAGAAAAGGTTGTTTGCGAACGAGATAATGTTACTGCAATATGGTATTATAGTAATTATTTGTAAATATATTTGGTATAGATATTAAAATAATATTTTGAATATACCAGTGTTCTATAAAAATAACTAATAAATTTGGGGAAACAATACTAATATGAATTTTTATAGTATAAAAAGGGGGAAAAATGAAAATTAATCTTTTGAAAGACAAAAACTTTTCACTTCTAATGTTTGGAAAAATAACATCTTTAATTGGGTCATATATGCAAAGTTTTGCATTATCACTATTTGTATTAAACACTACGGGATCAGCATCTAAATTTGCATCTATACTTTCTGTTGCTTTAATTCCAGAGCTAATATTATCACCATTTGCTGGAGTAATAGTTGATTGGTTTGATAGAAAGAAAATTTTAATTATTTTAGATTTAGTTAGTGGAGCAGTAGTAACAATTTTCGCTATCATGTATTTTATTACAGGGGAAATGCCATTAAGTTATATTTATATTTTAGTAATAACACTTTCTTTAATTTCTACTATAGATAATCCAACTCTTCAGACAATAATTCCTACCATAACAAAAAAGGAAGATTTAGTAGAAGCTAATGCGTTGAATTCACTCATAATGTCTATTGGAAATGTAGTATCACCTGCTATTGCTGCAGTAGTTTATGGAGGTTTTGGATTAGAGGCTGTTTTTATAGTAAATTCAATTTCATTTTTGATTTCAGCGATTTCAGAAATCTTTTTAGTTATTCCTAAAAATATTAAGGAAAAAGGTAAGCTTTCTTTAAAGAGCTTTACTAGAGAATTTAAAGAAGGAATAGGCTTTATTAAAAAAAGAAAAGATATTATAAATATAATTAGTTTAGCAATGATTTTAAATTTTTCTTTTGGTGCTTTTACTATAGGAAGTATTTATATCAGTAAAAGTATCCTTAAAGTTTCAGATTTTCAATACGGGATAGTAGATTCTATTGGAGTAATAGGAATGATAGTTGCAACTTTTTTTGTAGGATGGCTTTCTAAAAAGAATTCTGTTGGAAAGAACATTTACAGCAGTTTGATGATATCGTCCATAGCTTTATCAGGATATGCTGTTGTAGCTTTTGATTCTTTAGTTTCAATAAGTGGTAGTAAAATATATTTATATTTATTAATGTTAATAGTAACTTTTACTATATGTTTATTTATAGCACTTGCAAATACATTTTTAAATACAAATTTTCAATATATTGTTCCATTAGATTTTATGGGAAGGGTATCGACAGTTATGGGAACTGGCTGTATGATTGCAATGCCATTAAGTAATATGATGTATGGATACCTTTTTGATAAAATAAGTGTGCCAATTATATTTTTAATTTCATCTGGAATAATGATATTAGCAGTGCTTTCATATAAAAGAAAATTGATTGCTATAACAATGGAAGAAGAAAAAGCAAAGTTAGTTGATATCGAGGAAATATAAAATTAAATGAGAATATAAAATGAAATGAGAATATAAAATGAAAAATACTAATAATTTTACTTAAAACTAAAATTATTAGTATTTTTTTCTATAATATGTATTGTTGTTAAGAAAATTTATAAATGATAAAATTTTATTGTATAAACTAAATAAGCAAATTTATTTGCTTATTTTTTGGTTTATAATGGGATATTTTGATATAAATACAATTTTAACAATTATATTTTGATGAGGGGGATTTGAGATGATAGATAAAAATAATGATATGTATTTAGCTTGGCTTAGTCATAGAGAAATTAAAAATTCTAATTATAAGGAATATTTAAAATGTATATTTGTAGATTACAAATCAAGTGATATTATAAAAAATTCTTTATTAGAGTTAGAAAAAGCATTAAAGCATGCTTATGATGAAAAGGTAACTCAAAGTTTATATGTAAATAAAAATGATATACAAGCTAGTAAGTATATAAAACTAGAAATTAAAAATATTAATACATTAAGAAAAAATGGCTATGAAATTAAACAAAACTTTTTAGAAGATAAGAGCTTTGTAAGTGTTTCATCACAAGATGAAAGTGGAATTTTATATGGAGTTTTTCATTTATTAAGACTATTAGAACAAAATATTGAAATTACTGAAGATCCTATAATAGAAAATACAGAAAATGAACTAAGGCTTATAAACCAATGGGATAATATAGACGGAACAGTTGAAAGAGGCTTTGCTGGTAGCTCTATATTTTATGAAAGTGTAAGAAATAAAAATAAAATGAAGGAAATAATGAAGGTTATAGGTATACCTGCAAGCAGTGATTTAATAAGAGAAGCATTTAATGATGAATATAAACTTGCAGATGATTTAGATAGAATTAATGATTATGCTAGGGTTTTAGCATCTATAGGTGTTAATGGAATAGTTATAAATAATACTAATGTTCATAAAGAGGAAACTTATTTTATTGATAATAAAATAGATATGGTAAAAACAATTAATGATATTATGAGTAAATGGGGAATAAAAATATATCTTAGTATAAATTTTGCAGCTCCTATAACTTTGAAAGAGCTAGATACAGCAGACCCATTAGATGCAAAAGTAATAAAATGGTGGGAAGAAAGAGTTAAATTGGTTTATAATAATATACCTAACTTGGGCGGGTTTATGGTGAAAGCTGATTCAGAAGGAAGACCAGGACCTTTTACTTATGGAAGAAATCATGCAGATGGTGCAAATATGTTAGCAAAAGCTTTAAAACCATATGGAGGAATATTAATATGGAGATGCTTTGTTTATAATTGCAAACAGGATTGGCGCGATTATTCAACAGATAGAGCTAAAGCAGCCTTTGAATGTTTTAGTCCACTTGATGGAGAATTTTTAGATAATGTATATTTACAAATTAAAAATGGTCCTATGGATTTTCAAGTAAGAGAGCCTATTTCCCCTTTATTTGGAGGAATGGATAATACAAATAAAATATTAGAGCTTCAAATAACTCAAGAATATACAGGACAACAAAAAGATGTATGCTTTCTAATTCCATGGTGGAAGGAAATTTTAGATTTTAAAATTTATTCAAGTAGTGATGATTCAAGTGTTAAAGAAAGAATTAAAGGGATAGCAGCAATATCTAATATTGGAAATGACTTGAATTGGACTGGAAATTTTTTAGCCCAAGCTAATCTTTATGGATATGGAAGATTAATATGGAATAGCAAAATAACTAGCGAAGAAATAGTAGATGAATGGATTAAGCTTACTTTTGGAAATAATGACATAGTATTGAGCAACCTTAAATTTATATTACTAAATTCATGGAAAAGCTATGAAAATTATACATCACCTCTAGGAGTTGGATGGATGGTTTCACCAGGGCATCATTATGGACCTGATATTGATGGATACGAATATTCTCCATGGGGAACATATAATAGAGCAGATTGTAATGGGATAGGAATAGATAGAACGATAAAAAGTGGAACAAGATATATAGAACAATATAAATCACCATTAAAAGAAATATATGAAGATATAAATAGATGTCCAGATGAATTATTATTATTTTTCCATAATGTTAAATATACTCATATATTGAAAAGTGGAAAAACAGTAATTCAGCATATATATGATTCACATTTCGAAGGATATGATTTAGTAGAAAAATTTATAGATAAATTAGATGAAATAAAGGAGCTTATAAATGAAGATATATATAGGCATCTTAAAGTGAAGCTTAATGAACAATTAGAAAATGCTAGAGAATGGAGGGATAGAGTTAATACTTATTTTTATAGAATGTCAGGAATAAGCGATGATGAAAATGGAAAAATATATTAATCTATAATTTGTGGTATTTTTTACTATAATTTAGGAGGTTGTTATTTAAAGTGTAAATGTTAAAATTTAATTAATAGATTTAAATCTTAAAAATAATTGTATGCATGCAATGTAAACGAAAACAATGTGAGGGGATTTGAATAATGAGAACAAAAAAGTTATTAAGTTTGGTTTTAACTTCAATGGTAGCTTTAAGTATTTTTACTGGATGTTCTAGTAAAGGATCAGATGAAAATTCAAATGTTAATAAGGATGGAATCAAGGAATTTAGTGCTTTTTATGCAGTAGCAGGTAAAGAAGTTCCTGACAATAGACTTAAAAAAGCTATAGCAGAAAAAATAGGAGCTAAAATTACTGAAACATGGCTTACAGGTCAAACCGCAAAGGAAAGAATAGGTGTAATGATAGCTGGTGGAGATTATCCAGATTTCCTTGATGGTGGAGATGGAACACAAGCTTTAGTTGATGCAGGTGCTTTAATAGCTCTAGATGAATATATAGATAAATATCCTAATATAAAAAATCTATGGTCAGAAAGTGACTGGGATAAAGTAAGAAAAGAAGATGGACATATTTATTATATACCTCAATTTGGTAATATAAAAGGAAAGGATATGCAAACTAAGCACAATGATGAAGCCTTCTGGATTCAAAAAGCAGTGCTAAAGTGGGCTAATTATCCTACAATTAAGACTGTTGATGAGTATTTTGATTTAATTGAAAAATATAAAGCAGCAAATCCAGAAATAAATGGACAACCTACTATTGGATTTGAAATATTATCAGACGACTGGAGATATTTCTGTTTAGAAAATCCACCTCTATTCTTAGCAGGATATCCTAATGATGGTAAAGCTGCTATAGATCCAAAACCTGGTGATGGTACATCTATAGATGTAAACAAAATAACTGTAAAGAGTTATGATACTTTACCAGAAGCAAAAAAATATTTTGAAAAGCTTAATGAAATGTTTAATAAAGGAATAATAGATCCAGAAACATTTACATCATCTTATGACCAATATGTTTCTAAACTTTCAACAGGTAGAGTTTTAGGAATGGTAGATCAAGGATGGCAATTCCTAACTGCTGAAGCATCATTAGTACAACAAGGATTAGACGAAAGAACTTATGTACCTCTAGGATTAACTTTAGATCCAAACGTAACATCTAATTACAGAAATAGATCAGCAATAAATGCTGGTGGAGGACTTGGAATATCAGTAAATTGTAAAGATGTTGAAGGTGCTTTACAAGTAGTTAATGATTTACTAAGTGATGAAGTAATGATATTAAGATACTGGGGAGAAAAAGATGTAGATTATAAGGTTGGAGATGACGGCTTATTCTACAGAACAGAAGAACAAAGAAATAATAATAGAAATCAAGACTGGGTTAATGAAAATCTATGCATGTACACATATATGCCACAATTTAAAGGATTATTAGAGGATGGAAAAAATTCAGTAATACCAAGCGAACAACCAAAAGAATTCTATGATAGCTTAAAACCAGTAGATAAAGAAATATTAGATGCTTATAAATTTACAAAGTTTACAGACTTTATGCCAGAACCTGCTGAAAAGAATCAACCTTGGTTCCCAATTTACTCCTTTGCAGGTACTTTAACAGCAGAAACACCTGCTGGAATAGCAATGCAAAAAATGGATGAAATAAAGAAACAATGGCTTCCAAAGGTAGTTATGAGTGGCGGAAGTGATTTTGAATCAACTTGGAATGAATATCAAACTACTTTAACAACTCAAGCTGATGTAAAAGCTTATGAAGAAGCTTTACTTAAAGAAGCTAAGAGAAGAGCAGAATTATTTAATAAATAAAAAATAGGGGAAGTATAAAAGCTTCCCCCTTATTTGAAATTAAGAAAATTAAGAAGGAGAGTTTTGGGATGCAATTAGAACTTAATAAGCCAACTTTAAAAGTAGAAAAAAAACCTAACAAAAATTTATGGAATACAATAAAGAAACAGAAAAGTCTAGTTTTAATGTCAATTCCATTTATAATATATGTATTTATTTTTTGCTATGCTCCTCTTGTAGGATGGGTAATGGCATTTCAAAATTTTAAGCCTGCAAAAGGCCTTTTTAATCAAGTATGGGTGGGATTAGATCAATTTAAATTTTTATTTGCAGACCCTACTTTTTTAAAAGTAATTAGAAATACTTTGGCTATGAGCTTAATAAATTTAACTTTAAGTTTTGTTTGCTCAATAGGATTTGCATTATTATTAAATGAAGTAAAAAATATGTTATCTAAAAAATTTGTACAAACAGTATCATATTTACCACATTTCTTATCATGGATAATAGTAACAGGAATTGTTGCTGAAGTTTTATCACCTGAAACAGGAATAATTAATCAATTATTAGTTTGGTTTAATGTACTAGAAAAGCCTATAAATTTCTTTGCAGAAACTAAATATTTCTGGGGAATAGTAGGTGCAGCTAATGTATGGAAGGAAGTAGGTTGGGGAAGTATAATTTACTTAGCTGCTATAACTTCTATAAATCCAGACTTGTATGAAGCTGCAGAAATAGATGGAGCAGGAAGATTTCAAAAGATGTTACATGTAACCTTACCAGGAATAAAGCCTACGATTTTTATATTATTATTGATAAATATAGGAAATATACTAAATGCTGGATTTGAAGTTCAATACTTATTAGGAAATGGCTTAATACAAGAAGTATCACAAACTATAGATATTTTTGTGCTTAAATATGGAATAAGCCTCGGAAATTATTCTTTGGCAACAGCAGCTGGTATATTTAAAAGTGTAATAAGTATAGTCTTAATATTCTTAGCTAATAAGTTTGCAAAATCAATGGGCGAAGAAAGATTATTCTAAGGGGGAGGACATATGTTAAATATAAATTTAAAGAGAAAAAGTAAGAGTGATATAGTTTTTAATGTGATTTTATTCATATTTATGGCTTTATTTGTAGTAATAACTTTATACCCAATATTAAATACTCTAGCCATATCTTTTAATGATGGAATAGACTCAGTAAGAGGTGGTGTATATCTATGGCCTAGAATGTTTACACTAAAAAATTATCAAACTGTCTTTAGAAATAACAACTTAATGCAAGCAGCTTTCATTTCAGTTTCAAGAACAGTAATTGCAACTGTTGTACAAGTATTTTTAACAGCTATGTTAGCTTATGTTTTAAGCAGAAAGGATTTTGTATTTAAAAAGCAAATATCATTTATTTATGTATTAACTATGTATGTTAATGGTGGAATGATTCCAAATTATATTTTAATTAAAGAATTAGGATTATTAAATAACTTTTTAGTTTATATTTTACCTGGACTTGTTAGTGCTTTTAATATGATAGTAATTAGAACATATATAAACGGATTACCTGAAAGTTTAATAGAATCAGCAAAAATTGATGGAGCTGGAGAACTTAGAATTTTTATGCAAATAATACTTCCATTATGTAAACCAGTTCTTGCAACAGTAGCTTTATTTATAGCAGTAGGTCAATGGAATTCTTGGTTTGATGCTATGTTATATGCATCTGGAAATCCTAAACTTACAACCTTGCAATATGAATTAATGAAACTTTTATCATCATCAACCCAACAAGGTGGAGCTGGAACAGCTGAAATGGTGAAAAATGCAGGTAATTTAGTAACACCAAAATCTCTTCGTGCTGCAATAACAATTGTTACAGCCTTTCCAATAGTATGTTTATATCCATTTTTACAAAAATACTTTGTATCTGGTTTAACTATTGGAGGTGTAAAGGAATAATGAATATTAAAAATGAATATACAAATTTATTTTTACAGTATGGATATTCTTTAACTGATATAGAAAAAAGATTAGATGATATTTACGAAACTATTTTTTATGATGAAGAAGAGAAATTTTATCATATTCTAGATGAGAATACAGCTTGTTTTATTGATACTGGAAATAATGATGCAAGAACAGAAGGCATGTCCTATGCTATGATGATGTGTGTTCAAAGAGATATGAAAAAAGAATTTGATTCATTATGGAATTTTTCTAAAAAATATATGTACCTTGAAGAAGGTATCAATGCAGGGTACTTTGCATGGTCAGTAAGTCCAGAAGGAATTAAATATTCAGATGGACCAGCTCCCGATGGAGAAGAATATTTTGCAATGGCATTATTTTTTGCTTCTCATAGATGGGGAGATGGCGAAGGAATATATAATTACTCAAAGGAAGCAAAAGATTTATTATATACTTGTATTCATAAAGGTGAAAATAATGATGGATATCCTATGTGGGAGCCAAAAAATAAATTAATAAAATTCGTTCCAGGGTGTAATTTTACAGATCCATCATATCACTTACCTCATTTTTATGAATTATTTTCCCTTTGGTGTTATGAAGAAGATAAAGAGTTTTGGCAGGAAGCTGCAAAGAATAGTAGAGAGTATTTGAAAAAAGCATGCCATCCTGTTACTGGTTTAGCACCAGAATATGCTCATTATAATGGTGAGCCATTTAGAAGAGATAATAGAGAAAGATATTATAGTGATGCATATAGGGTTGCTGCTAATTTAGGTCTAGATTATGAATGGTTTAAAGCATCAGAGTGGGAAAGTGATTGTGCTGATAATATCCAAAGATTCTTTTGTGAAACAGTAAAAGGAAAAGAAGATTTAATATATGAAATAGATGGAACAATCATAAATGAAAAAGCACTTCATCCAGTTGCTATTATTGCAACAAATGCAATGGCATCTTTAGCAAGTAAAGGTAAATATAAAAAAGAATGTGTAGATAAGTTTTGGAATACTCCATTAAGAAATGGAGAAAGAAGATATTATGATAATTGTTTATATTTATTTGCCTTTTTAGCTTTAAGTGGAAATTATAAAATTTGGTGATAAATAAAAGTGAGGTTATGAAATGAGCACATTAATGAAAAATCCAATACTAAAAGGATTTTATCCAGATCCATCAATATGCGTAGTTGGAGAGGATTTTTATCTTGTTAATTCTACTTTTGCTTATTTCCCTGGAGTTCCAATTTTTCATAGCAAGGATTTAGTCAATTGGAATCAAATAGGTAATGTACTTGATAGAAATTCGCAAGTAAACTTAAATAATATAGAGCATTCACAAGGAATTTATGCTCCTACAATACGTTATAACAAAGGGACATATTATTTAATAACAACTAATGTTACTCGTGGAGGAAATTTTATTGTAACTTCTCAAAATCCAAGTGGTCCATGGTCAGATCCACATATAATTGAGGGGGCAGAGGGAATTGATCCGAGTTTATTTTTTGATGAAGATGGAAGAGCCTATTATATTGGAACTAGACCTAATAGAGACGGTGTAAAATACAATGGTGACTGGTATATATGGATTCAAGAAATAGATTTAATAAATATGAAGTTAGTTGGAGAAAGCCACGACGTGTGGAATGGGGCAATGAAAAATGTTATCTGGCCTGAAGGACCGCACTTATATAAAAAAGATGGATATTATTATTTAATGATAGCAGAAGGTGGAACAGGTCCAGATCATTGTATTACTATTGCAAGAAGTAAATTTATCTATGGAGAATATGAAAATAACCCTAGAAACCCAATAATTACTCATAGGCATTTAGGAAAAGATTATCCTATTAAACATGTTGGACATGGAGATTTAGTAAAAACAAAAGATGATGAATGGTTTATTGTAATGCTTGCTAGTAGACAAGTTGATGGGCACTGTAATATAGGAAGAGAAACATTTTTGGCTAAAGTAGATTGGGAAGATGGGTGGCCAATTATTAATAAAGGAAAAGGTATACTACAATTAGAGCAAGAAATTCCAACAAATGAATTTAAAATAGAAGATAAAGAAAAGTGTTATCATTTTTATGGAGATAAGTTAGATCATAGATTTTTATTTTTAAGAAATCCAAGCAATAATTTATATTCTTTAACAGAACGAAAAGGTGCATTAAGACTATACTTAAAAGAAGAAAGTCTAAATGATTTAGGAAATCTGGCATATATAGGAGTAAGACAAGAAGAGTATAAGTTTTTAGCATCAACAATGATTGAATTTGAACCTAAAAATGAACATGAAAGTGCAGGGTTAGCAATAATTCAAAGTAATAATTATAATTTGAGGTTTGAGTATTCTATAGTAAATAAAGATAAAGTACTTAGAATCATTGCACTTAAAGATGGGAAAGAAGAAGTAGCTAAGCAAGTTTTTTTAGACAGTGAGAATGTGTTTCTTAAAATCATTGGTAGAGACCTAAAATTAGATTTTTATTATAGCAACGATGGCATTAAATATTATTTATTAGAAGAAGGCTTTGATATTAGATATTTAAGTACAGAAGTAGCAGGTGGGTTCGTTGGGTGTACTATAGGTATGTTTGCTACAAGTAATGGAATTAAAAGCGAAAATTATGCTGATTTTTTATGGTTTGAATATAATAATATTTAATTATGAAAGGATATATAGATATGAATGATATTAGATTATCTAGCATATTGAGCGATGGAATGGTTCTTCAGCGTGGAGATAAAACTAAAGTTTGTGGGAAAGCAGAGAAAAATATAAAAATAAAAATAGAGTTTTTAAATGAAATATATGAAACAATTTCAGATAATGAGGGAAATTGGTCAGTTTTATTAGGGCATTTGGAAGCTGGCGGCCCTTATAATATGACGATAAGAGGAAATGAAGAATTAATAATTAAAGATATTTTAATTGGAGATGTCTGGTTATGTAGTGGACAATCTAATATGGAATTGCAAATAGAAAGAATATTAGAACTATATGAAGATGAAATATTGGAATATTCTAATAGTAATATAAGACAATTCTTTGCAAGTAAGAATTATAATTTTGAAGGACCACAAGAGGATTTAGAATATGGTTCTTGGAAAACTTTAAATCAAGAAACAGCACTAGAGTTTAGTGCTGTTGGATATTTTTTTGCAAAAGAATTATATGAAAGATACAAAGTACCTATAGGTTTAATTGCAACAGCGATTGGTGGAACTCCAATAGAATCGTGGATTAGTGAAGAAAGCTTAAAAAATTTAAATAGATTTGATGAAATAATTTCAAATTGCAAAAATAAACAGTATGTATTAAGTAAGCAAAAAGATGATGATGAGAGAATTAATGCGTGGTACAAGGATTTAGATTTAAATGATAATGGATTAATAGATAAATGGTATTCAAAAGATATGAATGATTCATTATGGGAAGAGTTTGTTATTCCAGGTATGTGGAGAGATACCTCTTTAGATAAAGTAAATGGAGCAGTTTGGTTTAGAAAAGAATTCTTTTTACCTAAGCATTTAAGCAATTGTGATTCTAAACTATATCTAGGAACTATCATAGATAGTGATCAAGTATATATAAATGGAGTATTAGTTGGTAGAACAGAGTACAGATATCCTCCTAGAAAATATTTAATAAATAATGAAGTGCTTAAAGAAGGAAAAAATGTTATATCCATAAGAGCCATAAGCAATACAGGTATAGGAGGTTTTATAAAAGATAAACCTTATAAACTAGTATTTGATCATGAAGAAATTGACTTATCTGGTGGATGGAAATATAAAATAGGATGTGAAATGAATAGTATTTCTGATAGAACTCATTTTGAATATATGCCTATAGGATTATATAATTCGATTATTCATCCTTTAAAGAATTATGCAATAGCTGGTGCAATATGGTACCAAGGAGAGTCAAATACAGGGTATCCAGATGATTATGAAGAGTTATTTGAAATACTAGTTAAAGAATGGAGAAATAATTGGAATATAGGTGATTTCTCATTTTTATATGTGCAACTTGCAAATTATTCTGAGCCGTCGGATGTTGGAAAACACGATGATTGGGCAAGGTTAAGAGAAGCACAAAGAAGATCCCTAAAAATAAAAAATACTGGAATGGCTGTTTCAATAGATATTGGAGAAAATAATGAGCTACATCCATTTAATAAAAAAGAAGTAGCTAGAAGATTAGCATTATTAGCAATTAACAAATTATATGGGGAAGATATAGTATGTAATGGCCCTTTATATAAGGAAAAAAAGTTAAATGGAAATAAAATAAATATATATTTTAATAATGATGGAAGTCAGTTATTAAATTTAAAGGGTGATTTGAAGAACTTTGAAATATGTGGAGAAGATAAAAGATATTACAAAGCAAATGCTGATATAAAAGGAGATTATATAGAGGTTTGGAGTAAAGCGGTGTATGAACCTAAAGATGTAAGATATGCATGGGAAAATGGGCCGGATAATGTAAATCTATATAATAAAGATGGATTACCAGCATCACCATTTACTACAGAAAATAACTATTAATTATTTATTTATATTATAATAGTATTAAGAAATATTTACTTATAAATTTTTGCAATGGTAAAGGGTACGGGGATGAAAGTTAAAAACTTTTTTAATTATTGTAGTATAAAATCTAAGTTATTAATTATATATATTTTTTGTGTATTAATTCCTGTTATTATTACTAATAGTTTAATGTTATATACAGTTAGGAATAATGAAGAGAAGGAGCAGAAAATTAATATTGATCATGTAATCGATAGAGTAACTTATAATTTAAATGGTGTTATAGCAGAATGTATGATGCTTAGTAATCATATAAATTCGGATGAAGATTTAAATACTATAATATCAACTGAATATAAGTTACCAGTCGATTACTATGATAAATATTTTGATCTTTTAAGAAATACGGCAATAAAGGATTATTATAATCCTCAACATATATATAGAATTAATATTTATGTTGAAAATGATAGTATCATTAATAGTGCAAATATTTTTAAACTTTCATCAGAAGTAAAAAATAAAGAATGGTACAAACAGTATAGAAATAATAATGAAAGTACAACTATTACAGTTGAATATGATGCAGATAGAAAATTATTTGCAGATAATAGCCCCTGTAGAAATATAAGTGTTGTAAGAAAGTTAGATTATTTCAAAGATGGAAGAGAAAAAATAGTAAAAATAGATATAAATTATGATGCTTTACTAGGTAATATATTAAACGAGCAAATGAATGAAGGTTTATATATAGTAAATAATGATTTAATACTATTATCTAATAAAGGAATATATTCTCCAAAAGAAGATTTCAAAAAAATGGGTATAATAAATGCAAGTGATATTTTAGTACATGAAAAATTAAAATTAAGTGAATCAAAAAATGATTGGAAAATAATTTTTACTGAAGAAGATGAATCTATATTCATAAACTTAAAAGATTCAGGAAAATTATTTATTAGCTTAATTATATTTAATTTAGTATTGCCAACTATAATAATCAGTTTAATATCAAAATCATTAGGAAATAGAGTTAAATTGATAAATACTTATTTAGGTAAAGTGAAAAATGAAGAGTTTTACGTAATAGATAGTGTTGAAGGAAACGATGAAATTGGAAGCTTAATAAAAAGTTATAACTTAATGGTTTTGAAAATTAAGGAGTTAATTGAAGTAGTTTTTAAAGAAGATGCGGAGAAAAAGATTCTACAATTAGCTAAAAAGCAAGCTGAACTTAATGCATTGCAAAGTCAAATTAATCCTCATTTTATGTTTAATACTTTAGAAACGATAAGAATGAGAAGCCTTATAAAAAAGGAAGATGAAACTGCAGAGATAATTGAGAAGCTTTCTATGCTTCTTAGAAGAACGATAAATTGGGGTAATGATAATATTACAATTGAAGAAGAAATGATGTTTGTTAATAACTATATTGACATTCAAAGATATAGATTTGGAGAAAAGTTATCCTATAATTGCTATATTATGGAGGATTGTAAGAAATATAAAATACCAAAGTTATCATTATTAACATTTGTTGAGAATTCATGTGTTCATGGAATAGAGAGAATATCTTATAATGCAGGTGTTAGTGTTTCTATTTTTAAAGACGAGAAATATCTATACATGGAAATTTCTGATACTGGCGAGGGAATGTCTGAAGATTTATTACAAAGAATAAGAAAACGTATAGAAGAATTTAAATTTGATTTATTAAGTGAAGAAAAGAGTATAGGTATTTTTAATGCATATATGAGAATGAAAATGTACTTTAATAATAACATGTATTTTGAGATAGAGAGTGCAGAGCAAGAAGGAACAGATATTACAATAAAGATATCTATGGAGGAATTTTGAAGAGGAGAGAAAATTTATGATTAAAACTTTAATAGTAGATGATGAACCATTTATAAGGCAAGGGCTACGGGTTTTAATTGATTGGTCAAAATATGGATATGAAGTTGTAGATGAATCTGAAAATGGATTAAATGCTATAGAAAAAATAAAAGAAAAAGAAATAGATTTAGTAATTACAGATATAAAGATGCCTAAAATGGACGGGCTTGAACTTATAGAGTATGTCTCTAAAAATATAAAGAGAGAAATAAATTTTATAGTTTTAAGTGGATTTTGCGAGTTTGAATATGCTAGAAAAGCAATAAAATATAATGTAGAGGATTATATTTTAAAGCCAATACAAAGAGACGAGCTTATAAATTCTTTAGGGAAGATAAGGGAAAGATATGTTAGGATACTTCTTGAAAAAGAAGAAAAAGAAAATAATGAAAAGCTTATTTATGATAAATATATAAGTGAGTTAATTGCAGGAAGATATGATAAGAATAGTTTGAATTATATAAAGAAAAGATTTAATCCTCGAAGTGAGCTTAGATATATAAATATAGAAGTTAACTATAATTATGGTAAGTATTTAAACATTTCACATGAAGAAAAGAGACTTGGACAACATAACTTATATAAAAGAGTTAAAGAGTGGCTAGGTAAGGATTGTTATAATGTTATATTTGATGTAACGAATGAAAAGGATTGTTATGATATTGGATTAATTTATGAGAATAGATTATCGAGAGAAAAATGTATTACTGAGAAAGAATATATAGCAGAGTTTATAAATTATATAAAAGACAGGTATAAGTACGATTTTTTCATTTATATAGGACAAAAGGTTAAAAATATTGAAGAACTTGAAATATCATATAAATCATCCATTATAGCAAAAATGTTATCTAATTTTTCAATGGATAATAAAATATTATATTATGATGATGTGATGAATAATCCGAAAACGTATACTATTGAAAAAAGATACATGGATGATTTAATTAAAGCAATTGAAGAAAACGATACAGAAGAAATTATGAGTTGCATAGATAAGTTTTACAATAGTTTTAAAAATCATTTTATAGACTTAGAGATGATAACAATTAATATTAATTATTTATTATTTAACCTTATAAATATAGCAAAAAACATTGATGAAAATGTTGATCAAGAAAAGATAGTTCAATATATAAGTCTAGGAGTATTTAAGGAAAATATGAGTAGGGGAAGTGCTAAGCACTTAAAGAAGTTTTCATTAGAATTTTCGAATTATTTAGTTCAACTTAGACAAAGTAATTCTCAAGGAATATTAGATCATATAAATAAGGAAATATCAGAGCATTATATGGAAAAGTTAAGCTTAAAATCATTAGGCGAAAAATATTATATTAACAGTGCGTATTTAGGACAAGTATTTAAAAAGCAATATAACATGTCATTTAAGGATTATTTAAATTCATATAGAGTTGATGTAGCAGAAGAGCTATTAATAAATAGTAATGAGAAGATATATAAAATTGCAGAACAAGTAGGATATAACAATACAGATTATTTTATAAATAAATTTGTACAATTGAAAGGAAAGACCCCATTACAGTATAGAAAAAAGAATAAAGCTTAAATAATAGTTACTAAGAAAATTTAGTTGGAAATTAAAATTTCACTTTAAAGGAATTATATTAAATAATAGGAGATCTGGTATGAATAAAGGTAATAGAATTACTCATAAAGAGGCCTTAGAAAAAGCAAAAGAATTAGTATCAAAAATGACATTACAAGAAAAGGCATCACAATTAACATATAATGCAGCACCAATAGA
>NZ_JADNAT010000050.1 GCF_015550425.1 Clostridium sp. 1001275B_160808_H3
TGAGTTGGCTTGATTGCGATGTTGAGTTAAAAAAATAGCATATATATAAGCATTTACAAGTGGTTTAAACTTGGTTAAAGTTAAATATATGCATCTCAATATCGCAATCAATTACTAGAACGAAGTCGCTAAAAGCTGCCGCCCCGTATGGGGATTCAAAAATTCACGACCATGTTTTAAATTTATAATTTATATAATTCACTTAATATTCTGTAGTTCGTATTTGGAAAATTAAGGTTATATCTTATTTTAGTATATAGCATCCCCCTCCCCATAATCAAGTGCTTATTTACTTTTACTTTTATTTATGGTGGGGAAGCACTTCTGGGCATGATTTTCTCTATTTTTATTAAATTTCCATTCTCACATTTACTACACTTACCTATATTTATTCCTGTTAATTTAAAAAATAGCTCCGCTGACGATAGATTCTCAAAATCTTTTGGTTTAATCCTAAAGATCTCTATGCAGCGCTTAAATTTTAGTTTTTTATTTCTATTTCCTAGAATACCGTAATGTCTTATTTTTACAAATCTATCTGGTAATACATGCATTGAAAATCTTCTGATAAATTCTTCTGGTTTTAAGGTCATTACTTTTTCTTTATTTTTATCTCTATAATCTCTCCACTTAAATATAACTTTTTCTTCATCAACTTTAATAATTCTATTATCTGATATTGCTACTCTATGAGTGTATCTACCTAAATATTGCAATACATATTCCGCACTACTGAAAGGTGCTTTACTATAAACAATCCATTCTTTTTTGTATAAATTATCTTTAAATACATTAAAGACTTCTTTAAATTGAAATTCTTTAATACTGTTTGGAAATTTCATCTTATTATTTTTGTAAAGTTCATTTAAATAAAATAAATATTTTCCTCTAAATTTTCTTGAAAGCACCTTCACAGGAATAAAGAATTTCTTCTTTGACTTTATCCATTTACTGTTGTCTGTACTTAATCCCCCACCGGGTACTATACAATGTATATGAGGATGAAACATTAAGTTTTGACCCCAAGTATGCAAAATTGTTGTAAATCCTATATCAGCATTTAAATATTTCTTATCCTTTGCTAATTCTAGCAAAGTTTCGGAAACAGCTGAAAAAAGGATAGAATACATTTCTTTTTGATTAAATAAAGTTAAAGAATTTAATTGTTCTGGTATAGTAAAAACAATATGAAAATAGTGAGTTGGTAACAACGATTGACTTCTCTCATAAATCCATATTTCTTTAGCATAAGACTGACACTTAGGGCAATGACGATTTCTACAAGAATTATAGGAAACCTTTGTTTCTCCGCACTGGTCGCACTCATATACATGGCCGCCAAGCGCAGCAGTTCTACAATCTTTAATAGAATATAATGCTTTTAGAATATTAGATGGTAATTTTTTTGATTTAGTATAAGATTCACCGTGTAATTCCATAATATGTTGAAGTGAATTCATGAAACTACTCCAATGTATCTAATGGATTCTTTATATTTAATGTTTTATAATCTCTTACATGTAAATATATTGAGGTTGTTTTCATATTTGAATGTCCCATTAACGCTTGGATAATTACTAAATCAACACCATCATTCATTAGATGGGTGGCGAAAGAATGTCTTAAAGTATGTGGAGTAGCTTTTTTACTTATTCCTGAATTTTTCACAGCTTTTTCAATTGCACTTTGAACTCCACGACTAGTTAGCTTTTTCTTTGTTTGTCTTGATATAAATAAGTAATCATTAGGAGAGTAATTTTTATATCCAAACTTCTTCCAATACAGTCTTAATAACTCTAAGTTTTTCTGTGATAATAAAGTATATCTTTCTTTGTTTCGTTTGCCATTTCTAACTCTAATTTTCATTTCAGCACTTATAATATCAGATATTCTTAAATTTATAACTTCGCTAACGCGTAAGCCGGCAGAATATATGGTTGATAATATTGCTTTATGCTTTAAATAAGTAGTAGATTCCAATAAAAGTTTTACTTCTTTCTTAGTTAAATAATTAGGTAAATTTTTATCATATCTAAGTCTTGGAACTCTTAAATCACTCCAGGATCTTTCAAGTGTCACAACATAAAAGAATTTTAGAGTACTATTGATATAATTTACAGTCCCTCTGCATAATTTTCTAACATTAATGCAATAATCTAGATATTGGATAATTTCCTTTTCACCTAACATTTCAGGTGATTGATTATAGAATTTAGAAAAACATCTCATAGTACAGACCATATTTTTAATAGTATCTTTACTACGACCACGAAGTTCTAAATCCTTAATCATTTTTTCAATTTTTTGATACATTTTATCACTCCTTAAAAGGTGTATAAAATGTGAGAAGTGAAGCTTCCTTGAGAAAGAAACTTCACTTCTTATTTTTTCCATATAAAATTAAGTTTAATCACTGCCATCTGCCGTCGCTTTTAGCGATTTAGTTCT
>NZ_JADNAT010000051.1 GCF_015550425.1 Clostridium sp. 1001275B_160808_H3
GATAGTGTAAAGTTTCGTATGAAAAAAATAGATAAATCAACATAAAGGTAATTATTTGAATAAATTGATTTATGTTGAAAATAAATGCTAAATTTAAGCACTACAAAAAAGCCTTCGATTGCGGAGGCAAAATAAAAATCAGTATTTAATTTTATAGTTTATCAAGAACTTTTAGATTCTTGTATATGCAATATGGTTTGTTGCCCAAGACTGATAAGAATCTGCCATTTTGCAGGCATATTATCAATGCCATCTAGTTGCTTAAGTTCATTTAATGGACGCCAGTAATTATAAGGATGTGGGCGCAAAAAGTTATAATAAGCAACCCAAAGGGAGAAGCCGTAAAGAGCACCATCGTCACTTCCGTAGCCACATGTACCTCTATAGGAAGATTTAAAAGTACGGTTTAAACGCTCTACAACTTGTTTAACCCAACGGAATTCTTCAGATATAGGATCCTCATTAGTAAGACCAATAACTTGAGTTAAGGTAAATTCTTTATTTGCCTCAAGTTCAAATTGTTGCTTTGCTAACGGGTAAGCACTATAACCATCGGCAACGAAGTTCAAAGCTTTTCCAGGAAAGTTCTTAAACTTATCAAAAGCCATACGCATTGCTAATATACATGGGCCAGTAGCTCTTGTATCAGATACTTGATAGCCTAGAATCGACTTTTTACAAGCATCCATTACAATCCAAACATAGTGCTTAATGCCTTTAACTTTTATATAAGTTTCATCGGCAGAGAGTATATTAGCTGGTTTGTAATCAAATGTATCAACAAATGGTTTAATAACGGCAGCTGCTGTTAATGCATAATTAGCAACAGTTCTATGTGAAATTTTTATTCCATGAACTTCTTTTAAAACATGTGCTGTTTGTCGTGTAGACATCTTACAATTAACGTTATAAGTAAGACATAATCCCATTATATGAGAATTGAACTTCTTAAAACTAAATCCAGTTGCATGTTTTGATATTGGATATAAATCCATTTTAAAGAAATCAATATTAAATTCACGATATATGTAGTGAAGCTTGTATTTATATTTATCTGAAGGATTAAGACCTTTCGGAAGCTTCCTAAGATTTTTTTGATAGTAGGAACATTTAGAATTATTGCATTTATGTATTCTAAAGTGCTTACGTTGCTTTTGTTCCGTAAGCGTAGCACCACAGTAAGGACATACAAATACTATTGGCTTAGTTACGTAATTAGTTTCTTTAAATGTAAGACCACAAACTTTACATTGAAACTGTCCTTTACTACCATTGTTATCATAGATATATCCATGAGGTGCTCCACATTTAGGACATTTAGTTTTTTCGGGAATAGATTTACCGTTCCGTCTTTGGACGGGTTTTACGGATTTATTATATTTATGTTTGTAATAAGCTAGGAGAAGTTTATAATCTACTTTTTCAAATTTAAGGATAGTAGGTAGCTTATCCACTTTGAATTTTTGATACTCGGGACTATTTGAATCATCAAATGCCATCTGTTTAAGTGGAATATATTTAGAGATAAAAATAAGAAGGTGATAAATAGTTTTAATTAAATATTGATTATATGCTAGTAAATAAGTTATAATTGAATCCATAATAACGACATCCTTTCATGGTTAAATTTGTGTTGTGGTGATTCAATTTTAACATGAAATTAGGGGGTCGTTGTTTTTTTATACAAAAAACTTGCGAAACCTTGATATATAAAGATTTTAAAAGAGAAGTAGTGTAAAAAAACTTTACACTAAC
>NZ_JADNAT010000052.1 GCF_015550425.1 Clostridium sp. 1001275B_160808_H3
TGTAAATTGAAAAAGTAACTTCCGTTTTTTTACTTAAACAGAAGTTAGTCTTGCAAAGTATCTGATATAATTAATTTGATATTTGTCCTTAGCATATTAGGAGGATTAATTATGTCAAATAGAAATTTATGCAAGGGAAAGCACCTTACGATAGAAGATAGACTTGTAATTGAATACGGATTGGATCAAAATTATACATTAAAAGAAATAGCTCAAAGAGTTAAGAAAGATCCAACAACTATCTCTAAAGAGATTAAGCGAAATAGATTTCTTAAAGTAAGTAAACTAAAACAAAATGATCTCCAACCGTGCCAACACCGAAAAGGTTGCACTAAGACAAACTTATGTAATAGTAGTTGTGGTAAGCAATGTAAGAAATGTAGGTTTATAAATTGTTATAGATCTTGTAGTGAATATTCAACTAAGAAGTGTTCTAAACTTAATCGTTATCCTTATGTTTGCAACAGTTGCAGCAAAGTCACTACGTGTACCGGTGAAAAGAACTATTATAAAGCTAAAGTTGCGGATACAAAATATAAGGAACTATTAGTATCTTCTAGAGAAGGACTTAATATAACTTCAGATCAGCTAAAAAATATAGATGAAATAATCTCACCACTCGTTTTAAAAGGACAATCATTATCACATATTTTTACTCATCATAAAAATGAGATAAACTGTTGTGAAAGAACTTTATATTATTATTTTGATAAAAATGTTTTTACAGCTAGAAATATTGATTTACCTAGAAAAGTCAAATATAAGCCTAGAAAAAAATCTAAACTTCCTATAGTTAAAAAGTCTATTAATAGAATAGGAAGAACTTTTGATAACTTTGTTAAGTTTATTGAGGATAATCCTAATACCAACATAGTAGAGATGGATACTGTCCACGGCACACGAAGTGGCAAAGTACTTCTCACTTTTATGTTTAGAAATTGCTCATTAATGTTAGCTTTTATTATAGATAGCTGTAGCCAGATAGCAGTTAAAGATATTATAGATAAGTTATATGAAGTTTTAGGACATGAAGTTTTTAAGCGTAGCTTTCCTGTTATTCTAACAGATAACGGTTCAGAATTTAAAAATCCAGAAGATTTAGAATTAGATTCTATGGGAAATCAAAGAACTAAGATATTCTACTGTAATGCTATGGCTTCCTATCAGAAGCCTCACGTAGAAAAGAATCATGAATACATAAGGTATATAATGCCTAAAGGAAAATCCTTTAATGATAGGACTCAAGAAGATATTACTTTAATGATTAACCATATTAATAGTACAGCAAGAGCTAGTTTAAACGGAAATACACCATTCAAACTAGCCCAAATGTTGTTAGATGTTTCACTATTAGACAAGCTATCATTAAAACATATCCATTCAGATGAGGTACATCTAAAACCTGCACTTTTTAATAAATAATATATCAAAAATTTAGGGCAAGTATCAGCGGAACTTAATAATACAAAGTTGAAGCAAACGGAACTTAGTTTTGCAAGACGATTTCCGTAGGCTTATTAAGCCTGCTTATAAACCTTAAAAATTGATATATTATATAAATTATAACTTGTTTTATAGCTTTTTACTATTAAAATTATATTTAAAAACTGACTTTACTCTTGCAGTTACAATAGCTTACGCTAAAACGGAAGTTACTTTTTCATTCAACGA
>NZ_JADNAT010000054.1 GCF_015550425.1 Clostridium sp. 1001275B_160808_H3
TGATAGGTCAGAGGTGTAAGTGTGGTAACATATTTAGCTGACTGATACTAATAGGTCGAGGGCTTGACCAATAAAAAACAGGCTTAAAATTAATTCATGTGCAATTTTCAGAGAACACTCTGAAATCTGGTGATGATGGCGTAGAGGAAACACTCCTTTCCATTCCGAACAGGAAAGTTAAGCTCTACAGCGTCGATGGTACTGCATGGGAGACTGTGTGGGAGAGTAGAACGTTGCCAGGTTATATGGATCTTTAGCTCAGTTGGTTAGAGCAACCGGCTCATAACCGGTCGGCCCGGGGTTCGAGTCCCTGAAGGTCCACCATATTTGGGGGTATAGCTCAGTTGGGAGAGCACTTGCCTTGCACGCAAGGGGTCAAGGGTTCGAATCCCTTTACCTCCACCAAAAGCTACGAAGTAATTCGTAGCTTTTTTTATTATATATATTTATAATAAAATTATAAATATATATTTTAATAATAAATTGAACTAGTTTATGTTTGCGACTCAGGCACCTATGGTCTCTTAGATTGCATATATCTTATCTAGATGTATTTAAAATAACTCTTCAGGAATTTTATAGTTAAGGATTATCCTTGGAAGAGTGTGCATCCAATGTTCTATGAAGGAAATATCAGAAGAAGAAGAATCAGATATAAGTTTTGATTTTGAGATGGTGCATTATATTATTGTAACGCTCATTAGATTCTATTTCAAAAGATGAAAAAGTATGAGCAAAATATACCTTAGTATTAGTTCCATTACATATTTTATTGATAATATTGTTTATAGGCCTATATAATTTTTTTACTATTTTATATGTTTAAAGGTATAATTAATAAGAATTTGAATAGTAAATAGCTCTTAGAAATTTAAGTATTTATTTTTACTCGATTCTGTATTGTAAATTTTATGATCTATATCGATTATCTTACGTTTTGAATTTAATTTTGAGATTAAATAATAACATATATAATCCATTATAGATTTTTTTGTTTTCAATTAGTTAAATTTCATTTTACAACAAGTCATTGTATCATAAATTAAAAGTGGCTATTAAAATTAAATTTATAATTATATGATACTTAAAAGTAATATTTAAATATATATTTTAATATAGATAGATTATTTTAATAGTAATAAATTAAAAATGATTATATCTCATTGCAAAAAAATATTATTTTAAATTACGTATATATAAAATAATAATAGAGAAAATAATATTATAAAATGTAAAATTGATAATAACATTGCCAGGCGTATCATCAATAGAAAATGATAGATATATATAGAAAATAGAAGGAAAATAAGAATAATTTAATTAGAATAATATAAATGTTTAAAACTTGGTTGCATTTACATGTTAAGATAAATCTCGTCGCTAAGGGATGTGACGAAACAAGTCAAAAAAACTTTGAAAAAAGTTGTTGACAAGTAATGAAACAAATGATAAGATAAGAAAGTCGCTTGAGAGCGATGAAGAAAATGGTCTTTGAAAATTGAACAGAAAATAAGTTAAGTAAAATAAACCAGCAATTCTTTTAGACGTCTTAAAATTAAGACTCAAAGTAATTTGAGCGAAGAGATTAAACTTTTTATTGAG
>NZ_JADNAT010000055.1 GCF_015550425.1 Clostridium sp. 1001275B_160808_H3
TAAACTGATACCTATAGACTAGACACTTAAATAAAAGGGTTTATGGCTATAGGTATTTTTTATATAATTAAATAAATAGATGGAGGTTGTTGAATGGGTAGATTTTTATTAACGAGAGAAGATATAGAAAAATTAAAGAAGAATAAATATGTAGCTAAAGTAAGTGAAACAACAATAACTTATACATTTGAGTTCAAAAGATTATTTATAGATGAATATATTTCTGGAAAACCAGCACGAAAAATTTTTGCTGAAAATGGATTTGATATAGCTATGATTGGAATTAAAAGAGTTGAAGAATCAGCTGCTAGATGGAAGAAAGCCTATGATAAAGGCGGTATTCTAGCTTTAGATAAAGCCACAAGAACTCCACGTTACCGCAATGTTAATCGCGAATTAACGAAAGAAGAAATTATAGAAAGACAAGAAGCTAAAATCAAGCTACTTGAAGCACAGGTAGAACTATTAAAAAAATTAGACGAGAAAGAAAGGTTGCTGATAAAGAAAAATAAAGAATTGAATACTAGCACTAAATTTGAATTAATAAAATCTACAATTGAAATGAATAATTTTAAAAGGTTAACAGGATATTTTTGCAAGATTTTAGATGTTTCACGCTCGGGATATTACAATTATATAAATTCAGCAGATATACGAAAGCAACGTGACAACCAAGACATATTTGCTAAAAATCTAATTTTAAAGGCTTTTAACCGACGTGGATACAAGAAAGGTTCTAGGTCTATTAAAATGATATTAGAAAATGAATATAATGCAATTTATAGCTTAAAAAAGATACAACGAATAATGAAAAAATATGAAATTATATGCCCACATAGAAAAGCTAATCCTTATAAAAAAATAGCAAAAGCAACTAAAGAACATAGAACTGTGCCAAATCTTTTAGAAAGAAATTTCAAGCAAAAAACTCCTGGTTTAGTTTTATTAACTGATATTACATATTTGCCATACGGCGAAAACGGTATGGCTTATTTGTCAACCATTCTAGATGCCTCAACAGGTGAAATATTAACTCATCATATGTCTAAGCGAATCACTCTGGATATAGCGACAGAAACAATATTAAAACTAAAAAAACAGAAGAAAGTAAAGTTAGCTGCTAATGCATTTATCCATTCTGACCAAGGATCACATTATACAAGTCCTATATTTCAAGCCTTACTGAAGGAAAACAACTTAGGACAATCTATGTCTCGCCGTGGAAACTGTTGGGATAACGCCCCGCAGGAATCGTTCTTTGGTCATTTGAAGGACTCTGTTAAATCTAAGAAGTGTAATTCATATGAAGAACTTAAAAGCAAAATTAATAAATATATAATTTATTATAATAACTACAGATATAAATGGGATCAAAAAAAGATGACCCCTGTTCAATACAGAAATCATCTTCTTTGTGCATAACCCTTTTTTTATAATGTCCTTGACATAGGTATCAGTTTA
>NZ_JADNAT010000056.1 GCF_015550425.1 Clostridium sp. 1001275B_160808_H3
TGATAGGTCAGAGGTGTAAGTGTGGTAACATATTTAGCTGACTGATACTAATAGGTCGAGGGCTTGACCAATAAAAAACAGGCTTAAAATTAATTCATGTGCAATTTTCAGAGAACACTCTGAAATCTGGTGATGATGGCGTAGAGGAAACACTCCTTTCCATTCCGAACAGGAAAGTTAAGCTCTACAGCGTCGATGGTACTGCATGGGAGACTGTGTGGGAGAGTAGAACGTTGCCAGGTCATTAAAAAAGACTTAAGAATTTATTCTTAAGTCTTTTTTTGTTATATAATTTTATTTTAATTTAATTTTATATATTAAATTATCGAATTATTTTGTTAAAACTAAGCCTTTGCTTCTTATACAAGTACATTCTTTAGCTTCTGTTGTGTGTAGGCATTGATATTTAACTTTCTTAGGGGCTACTACCTCTTGTGATTTATTATTATTTTTTTCTTGTGAATTCATTTAATACACTCCTTTTTATATATCTCAATATAAACAACATTATATATTAATAAATAGTAATTATCAACATAATTGATTTTCATTAATTTGAAGAATTTACGTAAAAGATATTAGATTATAAAAAATAAAGTTATATCTATTGGACATATAATTTATTTGTGTATAGCACTTAGCTAGCCTTAAAGAGCTTAGAATAAGATTTTTTATGTTTACTACACAGATTTTAAATGTATATGAAGATATTAGAAAGTTTTAATATAAAGGAATTTTATAATCTAAAAATGGTTAGAATATGCATTAATTATTGATGTTGATATTGAAATATACTCTGAATAATCTGAAAAAGTAAATAAACATTACCTTGTATATCAATATAATATAAATTAAGAAAATATAAGAAAAATAGAGTATAATAAATATAATATAGAATAATTACTATTTTTAAGATAATATTATGTTAATATTGATGATATTATATTTTATGTCGCTAAGGCAAATACATCAGCAAGTTAAAAAAATAAAAAACTGTTGACAATGAAATGCATAAGTGATAAGATAAGGAAGTCGCTTGAGAGCGATGGAGAAAATGGTCTTTGAAAATTGAACAGAAAATAAGTTAAGTAAAATAAACCAGCAATTCTTTTAGACGTCTTAAAATTAAGACTCAAAGTAATTTGAGCGAAGAGATTAAACTTTTTATTGAG
>NZ_JADNAT010000005.1:0-2177 GCF_015550425.1 Clostridium sp. 1001275B_160808_H3
GGACTTCAAGGAGATGGAAAATATTTAAAGACAGCAGCATGTGCAAAACACTTTGCTGTTCATAGTGGTCCAGAAGGGTTAAGACATGAATTTGATGCAGTAGTAAATGAAAAGGATTTATATGAAACTTATTTACCTGCTTTTGAAGCTGCAGTAAAAGAAGCAAATGTTGAATCTGTAATGGGAGCTTACAATCGTACTAATGGAGAACCTTGCTGTGGAAGTAAAACTTTGCTAAAGGATATATTAAGGGGAAAATGGAACTTTAAAGGACATGTAGTTTCTGATTGCTGGGCAATAGCAGATTTCCATTTACATCATCATGTAACTAGTACTGCTACACAATCATCAGCACTAGCTATAAAAAATGGTTGTGATTTAAACTGTGGGAATATATATCTTCAAATGTTACTAGCATATAAAGAAGGATTAGTTACAGAAGAAGATATAACAACAGCTGCAGAAAGATTAATGGCAACAAGAATAAGACTTGGAATGTTTGATGAAAACTGTGAATTTAATGATACACCATATGAAGTAAATGATTGTAAGGAGCATAATGAATTATCATTAAAAGCAGCAAGAAAGTCTGTGGTATTATTAAAAAATAATGGAATATTACCATTAAATAAAGAAAAAATAAAATCTATTGCAGTAATAGGACCAAATGCAAATAGTGAGATAATGCTTAAGGGGAATTATTCAGGTACTGCTTCAAAGTATATCACTATATTAGAAGGAATTCATGAAGTAGCAGATGATGATATTAGAGTATATTATTCGGAAGGCTGTCATTTATATAAAAATAGTATTTCAGGACTATCTCAAGCTGATGACAGATTAGCAGAAGCTATAACAGTGGCAGAAAGAGCTGATATTGCAATACTTTGCTTGGGGCTAGATCCAACTATTGAGGGAGAACAAGGTGATGCAGGAAATAGTGATGCAGCAGGGGATAAACCTAATTTGAAATTACCAGGAAGACAACAACAATTATTAGAGAGATTATTAGAAACAGGAACACCGGTTATTTTATTAATTGGAGCAGGAAGTGCATTAACTTTTAATGGTGCAGAAGAAAAATGTGCAGCAGTATTAGACCTTTGGTATCCAGGTAGTAGAGGAGGAAAAGCAGTTGCAGATTTATTATTTGGAGAATGTTCACCAAGTGGAAAATTACCAGTAACCTTCTATAAAAATGAAGAAGATCTTCCTGATTTCACAGATTACTCAATGAAGGGAAGAACCTATAGATATGTAGAATCAGAAGTTTTATATCCATTTGGATATGGACTAACTTATTCAGAAGTAGAATTAGCAAACTTAAAGGTAGAAGATATTAAAAATGATTTTGAAACTGTAAAGGTAAGTATAGATATTAAAAATGTAGGAAACTACGATACTGATGAAGTAATTCAATGCTATTTAAAAGACTTAGAATCAAAATATGCAGTATTACATCATAGCTTAGTTGGATTCAAACGTGTAAATCTAAGAAAAGGTGAAAGCAAAACCGTAAACTTTGAATTAAGAAAAAAAGAATTTGAAGTTGTAAATAATGAAGGTAATAAAATTCTAAATAGCAAAAGATTTAAACTATTCGTTGGAATATCTCAACCAGATTCAAGAAGCATTGAATTAACTAAAAATTCACCGTTAGAAACATTAATTGAACTTTAACTTTTCATTAGAAATTACCATTGCTTGAGCGCATGCGAGTTATAGAAATTTAGAAAATTTAAATAAGCTAATATTATTAAATTATAGATGTAATATAACTAGTTTTATATAAAAAGAAAGATATTGTATGGAAAGTAGTATTATCATGAACTGATGGAGTTTTATAATTCTATGTTTCAAAATACCGTTAAGAATTACTATTGTTTGAGCGAATGCGAGTTATAGTAATTTAATAATATATTTAACTCAATTTAAATTATAAAATAAGAATCTGTTGTGCGGAAAGTTGCATTATTACAAGGAATTAGAGTTTTATAACTTAGTGTTTTAAATTTTCGTTAAGAATTTCCATTGTTTGAGCGCATGCGAGTTATGGAAAGTTACTAATATATTTAACTCAATTTATATTTATAAAAGAATCACATTATGTGGAGGTCTGCATTATTACAAGGTATTAGAGTTTTATAATTGATTGTTTTAAATTTTCGTTAAGAATT
>NZ_JADNAT010000005.1:2274-93131 GCF_015550425.1 Clostridium sp. 1001275B_160808_H3
AATCACATTATGTGGAGGTCTGCATTATTACAAGGTATTAGAGTTTTATAATTGATTGTTTTAAATTTTCGTTAAGAATTTCCATTGTTTGAGCGAATGCGAGTTATGGAAATTTAGAAAATTTAAATAAGATAATGTGATAAAAGTTAGATGAAGTGCAACTAGTTTTATATAAAAAGAAAGATATTGTATGGAAAGTAGTATTATCATGAACTGTTGGAGTTTTATAATTCTATGTTTCAAAATACCGTTAAGAATTACTGTTCTAAAACTAAGCATTAATTTATATAATTTACTGACTAATTAACTCAATTTATGTTTATAAAAAATCACATTATGTGGAGGTCTGCATTATTACAAGGTATTAGAGTTTTATAATTGATTGTTTTAAATTTTCGTTAAGAATTTCCATTGTTTGAGCGAATGCGAGTTATGGAAATTTAGAAAATTTAAATAAGATCAATTATAAAAACTCTTACCGAAGTAATATTAGCAGTGCCGGAGCATAATGTGATTCTTTTATAATTTACTTAAATGAGTTAAAGGAAGCATCAGAAGGCATTCTCCAATCACCACGTGGACTCAATGATATGCTTCCAACTTTAGGTCCATCAGGTAAAGCACTTCTCTTAAATTGTTGTGTAAAGAATCTATAAATAAATTTATCAAGCCATTTAGCAATTTCTTCTTTGCTATAATCATCTTTAAATGCTTGTTCTGCAAGAAGCTTTATTCTTTCTTTTGAAGAACCATGTTTAATAAAGTGATATAGGAAGAAGTCATGCAGTTCATAAGGTCCAACTATATCCTCAGTTTTTTGAGTAATTTCACCCTTATCACTCTTAGGTAAAAGTTCAGGACTAACTGGAGTATCTAATATATCTAAAAGTGTATCTGAAACTTCAGTAGTTGATTCCTTTTCTGCTACATATCTAACTAAATATCTAACAAGAGTTTTTGGAATTGATGGATTAACAGAATACATACTCATATGATCTCCGTTATAAGTACACCATCCAAGAGCTAATTCAGAAAGATCTCCTGTTCCAATTAATAATCCACCTTCTTTATTGGCTAAATCCATAAGAATTTGAGTTCTTTCTCTAGCTTGAACATTTTCATAAGTAACATCATGAATATTTTTATCATGACCAATATCTTCAAAGTGTTGAAGAGCAGCTTTTACTATATTAATTTCTCTTAAATCACAACCTAATTCCTTACATAATGTTAAAGCATTATTATAAGTTCTATCAGTAGTTCCAAAACCAGGCATTGTAATAGTAACAATATTTTTATTATCTAAACCTAGAAGTTCAAAGGTTTTAACCACTACAAGTAAAGCTAAAGTGGAATCAAGTCCTCCTGAAATACCTATAACTGCTTTTTTCAAATTAGTATGTTCCATTCTCTTAGCTAAGGCAGCAGCTTGAATATTAAATATTTCCTTACATCTTTCTTCACGTAATTTAATATTAGCTGGAACGAAAGGATGCTTATCTATAAATCTATCGAAGTTATTTATTTCAGTATTATTATAAGTGAAGTTTATTATTTCAGCTTCAAATGGTACTATTCTTGAAGCATCTCTAAAGCTTATATTTTTAAGCCTTTCACTGTTTAATCTAAATACATCTATACATGAATAGATAACTTCATTATCTCTTTGGAATCTTTCATTTTCTTTAAGAATAGTACCATTTTCGGCAATTAACATATGTCCACTAAATAAAAGATCTGTTGTGGATTCATGAACTCCAGCAGATGAATAAATATAAGCAGACATACATCTAGCACTTTGGTTAGATATAAGAGCTTCTCTATAATCTTTTTTGCTTACAAGTTCATTAGATGCTGAAAGATTTCCTATTATATTTGCACCAAGAAGTGAAAGATATGAACTTGGAGGAATTGTAACCCAAAGGTCTTCACAAATTTCAAATCCAAAACTATATCTTCCTGAAGTGAAAATTAAATTAGTTCCAAATGGAACATCCTTTTGAAAAGCAAAATCTACCTTTTCATCTATTACTCCAAGACCTTCACTAAACCAACGTTTTTCGTAAAATTCACTGTAATTTGGAATATATGATTTTGGAACTATTCCAAGAAGTTTTCCGTTGAAAATTATGTAAGCACAATTAAACAATACATTTTTAAAGCTTAAAGGAGCTCCTATAGCAATCAGCATATCTAGGCCAGTGCTCTTTTTAATTAGTTTTTCTATTGCCAAGTTAGCTTTTTCTAATAAGCTGTATTGCATAAATAAATCACCACAAGTATATGAAGTAATAGCTAATTCAGGAAAAACTATTGATTTAGCCCCATTTTTATATGCTTCATCTAAACAAATAAATATATTTTCTAAATTATAGTCTATATCTGCTACACGAGTGATAGGACATGCAGCTGCAACTTTTATAAAATCCATAAAATCTCTCCAATCCATATTAAATTAAACAATACTTAGTATATAAGTATTGTAACTCTTTTTTATATTTAAAATTCACAGTGATAAAAAAACTCCTAGCAATTTATAAGTGAAAAGTTAAGAGTGAAAAGTTAAGGAGGTTTTAATTTGCAAAACTAAAAACATCCTTGTAAAGTAATTTCTGTTTAAAAATGTCTTAATGATTTTCTTTAGTTAAATAGCAAATATAATTTTAAAAATTTATTTAATAAGAATATTAATAATTAAATATACTATTTGTATTAAATATATAAGTATTAATTAAATGATATATTTAAATAATAAAAGGAAAACTATAGAAAATCAATGATAATAAAAGAAAGATGTCTTTAAACGAAACAAAAGGTTATAAAATACCTTATAAAAAGATAAAAGAGATATTGTAATAAAGTAATGCATATATTATAATGAATTCATAAGTTAATCGAATTCAAATTTTTACTAAAAAATGATATAATATTCTTAAATGAAAAAAGGAGGGGGAAATAATGGGAGCGGTAATTTTTTGGATTATAGTTGCAGCTGTAGTAATTGCTATAGATATAGCAACAAGTAATTTTTTATTTGCTTGGTTTGCTGTAGGAGCATTTGTTGCAATGATAGCTGATTTACTAGGAGTAACATTTGGGGTTCAAGTAGTACTTTTCTTAGTAGTAAATCTAATAACTGTTTCAGTAGGTTATCCATGGGCAAAACGTAAATTTAAAGAAGGTGTTAAACGTACACCTTTAATGGAAGAAACTTATATAGGAAGAGTTATGAAAGCAGAAGAAGATATAATAGATAGGGCTAAAATTAAAGTTGACGGAATATACTGGACTGTACAAAACTCAGGAGAAGTGATAAGAAAAGACGAAAGTTTTAAAATCACAGGTATTGAGGGTATTAAATTAATAATTAAAAAAGAGGAGGAAATTTAGATGAATGGTTTAGTAGGGTTAATAATTACAGGAGTAGTAATACTTTTTGTATTAATAGTAATCTTATCATCAATTAAAATCGTAAACACAGGATACTTATACGTTGTAGAAAGGTTTGGTCAATATCATAAAACTTTAGAACCAGGATGGCACTTCTTAATTCCTTTTGCTGACTTTGTTAGAAAAAAAGTTTCAACAAAGCAACAAATTTTAGATGTACCACCACAATCAGTTATTACTAAAGATAATGTTAAAATATCTGTAGATAATGTTATATTTTATAAGCTATTAAATGCTAAAGATGCTGTATATAATATTGAAGACTATAGATCAGGTATCGTATATTCAGCAACAACTAATATGAGAAATATCTTAGGTAACATGAGTTTAGATGAAATTTTATCAGGAAGAGATAAAATAAATCAAGATCTTTTAAGTATTATAGATGAAGTTACAGATGCATATGGTATAAAGATACTTTCTGTTGAAATTAAAAATATAATACCTCCAACAGAAATTCAAGAAGCTATGGAAAAGCAAATGAAAGCAGAAAGAAATAAGAGAGCTATGATTCTTGAAGCAGAAGGTCAAAGACAATCTCAAATTGAAAAGGCTGAAGGTGAAAAGAGATCTAAGATACTTGCAGCAGAAGCTGAAAAGGAAGCAAATATCAGAAGAGCTGAAGGTTTAAAAGAATCTCAATTGCTTGAAGCAGAAGGTAAAGCTAAAGCTATAGAAGAAATAGCTACAGCAGAAGCTGAAGCTATAAGAAAGGTGAACCAAGCAATTATAGAGTCAGGTACTAACGAAACAGTTATTGCTTTAAAACAAGTTGAGGCTCTTAAAGAAATGGCTAACAACCCAGCTAATAAGCTTATATTACCAAATGAAACTTTATCTTCACTTGGAAGCATTGCAGCTATAGGCGAAATGCTTAAAGGAAGCAAAGAATAAAGTGAAATAATGAAAGAATAAAAAAGCGAAAGAGTTAAGGTGTGAAAAATCCATTAAGGATTTTTGAACAGAAAATGATTCGTGTAAGTTTAAATTAAGCTTTGCGAAGCAAGACATCCTTAACTTTTTTGCTTTTTTTGTATGATTCAATATGGTGGAATTGCAATTATAGCAGATATTTTTACTTCTCTCATAGGTTATATTTTTACTGTAATTATAATAGGAAGTAGAGTTTCTAAAAGAGTGATTGATAAAGAATTTAAATTTATACCAAGAGATTTAAATAAGGATACAAAGATGATGAGAATATCTGTTGCAACGTCTGTTTTATTATGTGCATTTTTGATGATTTTTATTAAGTAATTAATATGTATTGAAATTGCTTTTATTTCAAAAGATATAATATAGTTTAAAATAATCTGGAGAGATAAAATATGAAAAGTTTAATCAAAAGAAAAGTAAATTTATTTTTATTATTATTTTTAATGTTAGTATTATTTATAGCAAGTATAGATATGCAATCTATATCAGCAGAAGTTAAAAATGATAATTATAATAGAGAATTAGCTCGAGAATATGCAATAAAATGGGCAACATCATCTAATAGTAAATATTATAATTACGTAAATGATGGTGGAGATTGTACTAATTTTGTATCTCAAGTTTTAAGGGCTGGAGGAATGGAGTTTGTTGGGGATAAATCAACTGCAACAAGTATAAAATCTTGGTTTTACTATTCTCCTAACTTACCTAATAGGAGTTCAACGTGGACAGCTGCACAGCCTTTTCATTTACATTTTGGAGAAGAATATAAAAGAGCTCATTCATACAAGGAATATAAAATAATAGAAGCATTAGTAAATTGGGATGAAATTTATTTGAATTTATTGCCAGGAGATATAGTTCAGTATTCTAGACCTAATAATATTACGTTTCATTCACAAGCTATTACTGACTTAATAGATAAAAATAAAACTATATACTTTTGTCAACATTCTAATTCGATGGAGAACTTTAAAAAGAATGGAAATCTCAGATATTATTTAATGGGGAAACCGAATGATTATAATTTTTATATATATCAAATAAAGGATGATAATCAAAGAACATCTATTGAAGTAATAGCGAACAATAAAGATAATAAAAGTAATGAGGATTATAGAAAAGAATTAATTGAAGCTATAGATATAATTAAATTGAGTTTAGATGATACCAGAGTTGATAATGAAGAACTTAATAGTAAAGAAACAAATGACTTTATTAAAAAAATGGAAAATAGAATAAAAGAAGTTGAATTTCATATGAATTCTAGAGGTAAAACTCCAAAAGAACTATTAGAAATATTATGTGATAGAGAAGGTTTATAGTAAAAATGTTCATGAATCAAAATAAAATCACATAATATATAAATAAAATTATTATAAAACTAAGAATATAAACATATAAATATGATAAGAATAAAAATGACCCCACGGGGTTACGTAGGTTTCTTTGCCGGTAGTTAAAGCTACCGGTATTTTTTTGAAAAATAAATTAAAAAATAGTAGCTTTTTTAATTTAAGTATGTTATTATGAATAAGTAGTCGATAAGACTAACAATATTTTGTTTAAAGATTTTGAAAGATAATGATATTCTCCGTTATAGAGATTAGTAATTACTTGAATAGTCTTTAGAATGGAGGATTTAAAATGGAAGATAAGAAATTAGTATGTAAAGATTGTGGTTCAGAATTCGTATTCACAGTAGGAGAACAAGAATTCTACAAAGAAAAAGGATTCGATAACGAACCAGTAAGATGTATGGATTGCAGAAGAGCAAGAAAAGCTCAAAACAACAGAAGATAGTTGTAATTAATAAAAGCTATAGGTTTTCCTATAGCTTTTATTTTTGTAAAAAATTAAAAATAAAATGTAAAAGAAATGAATATAATATGTTGACAAATGCTATTATATACTAACAGAAAGTGTGTTAAATTATGATTAATATAATAAAAACTACTAGCAAAAAAAAAAAATATATGATAAAATATAGTAGTAGGTCATGAGACTTCGAAATATTTGTTTAAAGATTGAATAGAAATTAGCTTTCTCCATTGTAGAGATTTGTTGATATTATATTGGTCTTTAGAATGGAGGATTTAAAATGGAAGATAAGAAAATAATTTGTAAAGACTGCGGTAAGGAATTCGTATTCACAGTAGGAGAACAAGAATTCTACAAAGAAAAAGGATTCGACAACGAACCAGTAAGATGCGTTGATTGCAGAAGAGCAAGAAAAGCTCAAAACAACAGAAGATAGTTAACTGAAGACTGTAGGTTTTTCCTACAGTCTTTTTATTTTATTAATCTTTAAATCCATAAGTTGAAGTTCTTGTTGCATGTAATGCTTCATTAACATTTGCTAAAGTATCTTGAATAAGTTGCTTATTATCATCTTGCTCTACAGATTTAATAGCATCATGTAATAATTGTTGAGCGTGAGTAACATCAGAAAGAGCACATTTTAATTCATCTTTTGCATTTGCCTTATGTCCCATATTAAATACCTCCTTCTAATCTTTATAATTTTTCAAAGCAGTTTGTGCGGAATCTACAGCGCTACCTATAGCTTCAAGTGCAGTATGAATTTCATTTCTATTATGATTTTCTTCTGCATGTAAATAAGCAGTGTTTAGATGATTTTGACATGAACAAAGCTCATCTAAAGCTATTGTTAAATTTTCTTTTGCGTTATGTTTCATATTAACACCACCTTCAATTATCTCCATATTAGTTTGTGTAAAAATGATATTTAAATAACAAATTTAAAAAAATAATTAATACATAAGTTCACATAAAATGGATATAAAATAAACTTTAAATGAAGTCGAATTATTATTAAATATATTTGCAATATAATTCGTTAATATACGAATTATATTGCAAATATATTTAATAAAGTTGACAATTATATAACAGAGTGGTAATCTTTAGATATAAATAACGAAATATATATTTATATTATAAAAAAACATTCGTATGTTTAATTTTGGAAAATACTAGCTTGGAGGTATGAAGGTTGAAGGTGAGTTGTATATTTGTAGAGAAAAAAAGATGCTTCGATGTTGAAGGAAAAAGTATGCTTGAAGATTATAAAAATAACTTAGGAATTAATTCTTTAGAAGAAGTTAGACTTGTAAATAAATATACTTTAGGGGAAATGAAAGAAGAAGATTATAAAAAAGCTCTTTATACAATATTTTCAGAACGAACTGTAGATAATGTTTACGAAAATAATTTTGAAGTAAAAGATAATGAAGTAGCTTTTGGAGTTGAATATCTACCGGGGCAATATGATCAAAGAGCAGATTCGGCTGCGGAGTGTTATCAATTATTGACTTCAGGAGAAAAAGTAGAAGTTAAATGGACAAAAATAATAATACTAAAAGGTACTTTAACAAAAGATGAAGTAGAAAAAATCAAAAATTATTATATAAATCCAGTTGATTCAAGAGAGGTAGATATAGATAACTTAGAGTTATCATCAAAACTTCCAGAGCCAAGAAATGTGGAGATATTAAATGGATTTATTGATAAAAATGATAAAGAAATAGAGAGTTTTCATAGTAGTATGAATCTTGCTATGAGCCTAGATGATATAAAACTTATTAGAGATTATTTTAAAAAAGAAAATAGAGATCCAAGTATTACAGAGATAAAAGTTATAGATACATACTGGTCAGATCACTGCAGACATACAACTTTTTCAACAGCAATAGAAAATGTTGTTATTGAAGAAGGACTTTATACAAAACCAATAATTAAATCTTATGAAGCATATTTAAAGTCAAGAAATTTTGTTTATGGTGAAACTGATAGAGATGAAACATTAATGGATATTGCAGTTATAACAATGAAGGAAATGAGAAAGAAAGGTCTATTAGAAGATTTAGATGTATCTGATGAAATAAATGCTTGTTCAATAAATGTGAATATAGAAACTAATAATGGAATAGAAGAATATCTAGTAATGTTTAAAAATGAAACACATAACCATCCAACTGAAATAGAACCTTTTGGAGGAGCAGCTACATGTCTTGGTGGGGCAATTAGAGATCCATTATCAGGAAGAACTTATGTATATCAAGCAATGAGAGTTACAGGAGCCTCAGATCCAACAGTTAATATAGAAGAAACATTAAAAGGAAAACTTCCTCAAAGAACTATAACTTTAGGAGCAGCCCATGGATACAGTTCATATGGAAATCAAATAGGTCTTGCTACAGGACAAGTTGCAGAAATATATCATCCTAATTATGTTGCTAAAAGAATGGAAATTGGAGCTGTTATAGCAGCAGCACCTAAGAAGAATGTGGTTAGAGAAGAGCCTAAAGCAGGAGATGTTGTAATTCTTTTAGGTGGAAGAACTGGAAGAGATGGATTAGGTGGAGCAACGGGATCATCTAAAGAACATACAGAAGATTCAATTAATGAGTGTGGAGCAGAAGTTCAAAAAGGAAATCCTCCTACTGAAAGAAAGATTCAAAGACTATTTAGAAACTCTAAAGTTTCAAGGATGATAAAAAGGTGTAATGATTTTGGAGCTGGTGGAGTTTCAGTTGCAATTGGGGAATTAACAAGAGGGTTAGATATAGATTTAGATAAAGTGCCTAAAAAGTATGAAGGTTTAGATGGAACGGAAATTGCTATTTCAGAATCACAGGAAAGAATGGCAGTTGTAGTTAATAAAGAAGATGAGAAAAAATTTATAAATTTATGTGAAGAAGAAAATTTAGAGGCTGTTAAGGTAGCTGAAGTAACTGATAAAGAAAGACTTAGATTGTTCTGGAGAGGAAAAAATATTGTAGATTTAAAAAGAGAATTCTTAGATACAAATGGGGCAAGACAAACAATAGAAGTACAAGTAAAATCTCCAAAGAAATATCCATTTAATATAAAAGACGTGGATATAAAAGAAGAGTGGATTAATACACTAAGAAGATTAAATGTATCAATGCAAAAGGGATTAGTTGAAAGATTCGATGCAACTATAGGTGCAGGAACTGTGCTTATGCCTTTTGGTGGAAAATATCAAACAACACCAGCAGAAGGTATGGCAGCTAAGATACCAGTTTTAAATGGAGAAAGTAAAGATGCAACATTAATGACATATGGATTTAATCCAGATATGGGAATGTGGAGTCCTTATCATATGGCATATTATTCAGTAATAGAAGCAGTAACAAAACTTTCAGCTATGGGTGGAGATTATAAGAAAGCAAGACTTACATTGCAAGAGTATTTTGAGAGATTAGGAAAAGATAAGAACAAATGGGGAAAACCTTTTTCAGCATTACTTGGAGCATATCAAGCACAAATGGATTTAGGAATACCAGCAATTGGTGGTAAGGATTCTATGTCAGGTACATTTGGGGATTTAGATGTACCTCCATCATTAGTAGCCTTTGCAGTTGATGTTGCTAAAGCTAAAGATATTATATCACCAGAATTTAAAAATAGTAATTCTAAAATAGTGCTTTTAATAGCTGAAAAAAATGAAGATATGACATTGAAAGTAGAAGGATATAAGAAGAATTTAGAAAAGTTACATGAGCTTATTTTAGATAAAAAAGTTATTTCTGCTTCATCATTAAAATTTGGCGGAGTAGCAGAAGCTTTAACTAAAATGAGTTTAGGAAATAGGATTGGGGTAGAATTTGAAGGGATAAATAAAGAGGAACTATTTGAACTTAATTATGGAAGCTTAGTTTTAGAAGTTAATAATGATGTTGAAATAGAAAAAGAATTTAATGGTTGCGCTTATAAAGTAATAGGTAATACAACAGAAAATAGGGCTATAGTTTCAAAGGAATATGACATTAATTTTGATATAGAAGTTTTAGAAAAGATACTAGAAGAAAAGTTATCAGATGTATTTAAGGTAAAAACAGAAAATAAAAAAGAAAAAATTGAAACAATACTATATGAATCTAAGGAAATAAATACTCCTTTAATAAAGATTGCAAAACCAAAAGTATTTATTCCAGTTTTCCCAGGAATAAACTGTGAATATGATTGTGCAAGAGCTTTTCAGAATGAAGGTGCAGAAGTCTCAGAGTTTGTTTTAAATAATATGAACAAGGATTTATTAAACCAATCGATTTTAGAAATGGAAAAGAGAATAAGAGAAAGCCAAATAATTATGTTACCAGGTGGATTTTCAGCTGGAGATGAACCAGATGGATCAGGCAAGTTCATAGCAACGGTATTTAGAAATGAAAGAATCAAAGATGCTGTAATGGATCTATTAAAAAATAGAGATGGATTAATGCTTGGTATATGTAATGGCTTCCAAGCACTGATAAAACTAGGATTAGTACCTTATGGTGAAATTGTAGATATAAAAGAAGATATGGCAACTTTAACTTACAATGAAATCAATAGACATATGAGCTCAATAGTTAGAACCCAGATAGTATCTAATAAGTCACCATGGTTTAACGAAGTGAATCTAGGAGATATACATTCGATTGCAATTTCTCATGGAGAAGGAAGATTTGTTGCTCCACAAGAGTTAATAGAAAAGTTAAGAAAAAATGGACAAATAGCAACTCAATATGTTGACTTAAATGGTGAAATATCTAGCGATATGCCTTTTAATCCAAATGGTTCAATGCTAGGTATAGAAGGAATCACAAGTCCAGATGGAAGAGTACTTGGTAAAATGGGACATTCAGAAAGAATAGGAGAAAACCTATATAAAAATGTTCCAGGAAACTTTGATCAAAAGATATTTAAAGCAGGAGTGAAGTATTTTCTTTAATTCAAAAAGATAATAAATTGTGAATATAAAGGCTACGATAACTAGATATGTTCTATATTTTTAATTCTTAATTTTTAATTCTTAATTTGAAGGGGTGTTTTTATATGAAGGTAGCAATATTTTTTGGAAGTAAATCTGATACTGATGTTATGAAGGGAGCAGCTAATTGCTTAAGAGAATTTGGAGTAGAGTTTAAAGCTTATGTATTATCAGCTCATAGGGTTCCTGAAAAGTTAACGGAAACTTTAAAGGAAGCTGAAGAAAATGGGTGTGAAGTTGTTATTGCAGGAGCTGGGCTTGCAGCTCATCTGCCTGGTGTTATAGCTTCTCAAACTACTATGCCTGTAATAGGAGTTCCAATAAAAGGAGCAGTGGAGGGGTTAGATGCTTTATTTTCAATAGTTCAAATGCCAAAATCAATTCCAGTTGCAACAGTTGGAATTAATAACAGTTATAATGCAGGAATGCTTGCTGTACAAATGCTTGCAATAAAAGATAGTTCGTTAAGAGAAAAATTAAATGAATTTAGATTAGATATGAAAAGTAAGTTTATAGAAGAAAATGGAGAAGGGGTAGATTTATAATGGAAAAATTAGAAATGATGTATGAAGGAAAAGCAAAGAAAATATATGCTTCAGAAAAGGCAGACGAAGTTATTGTGTACTATAAAGACGATGCAACAGCATTTAATGGAGAAAAGAAAGGGCAAATTGAAGATAAGGGAGCCTTAAATAATGCAATTACTTCCATGATTTTTGAAATGCTAAATGAAAATGGAATAAAGACACACTTTATAGAAAAATTAAATGAAAGAGAGCAACTTTGTAAAAAAGTTGAAATAGTACCTTTAGAAGTAATAGTTAGAAATGTAGCAGCTGGATCAATGGCTAAAAGATTAGGATTAGAAGAAGGATTTGAACTTAAAACTACAGTATTTGAATTATCATATAAAGACGATTCACTAGGAGATCCATTAATAAATGATTATCATGCAGTAGGGATAGGAGCTACTACATTTGAGGAACTAAACAAGATTTATGAAATGACTGCAAAAATTAATAACTTACTAAAAGAATTCTTCATAAAGCAAAATATAAGATTAATAGATTTTAAATTAGAATTTGGAAGATACAATGGAGAAGTTATATTAGCAGATGAAATTTCACCAGATACATGCAGATTCTGGGATGCAACAACAGGAGAAAAACTAGATAAGGATAGATTCAGAAGAGACCTTGGAAATGTAAAAGATGCTTATATAGAAATATTAAACAGAATACAAAAATAATTAATAATGATAATGGACAATGGAAAATGCGCAATTAAGGTAATAACTCAGTCAAGCTGAGTTATTAAAGTTAAAATTATAAGCAATTCAGCTAAGCTAAATTGCATCAATAATTATCCATAATTATCCATTGTCCATTATAAATTGTCAATTAATATTGGGGGTGTTTTTTTGAACTCAAATTTAATTTTGGATCCGAGTAATGATAAATTTAAGGATGAATGTGGTGTTTTTGGTGTTTATGTAAATAAGCCTATGGATGTTGCATCTATGACTTATTATGGGTTGTATGCACTTCAGCATAGAGGGCAAGAAAGTGCAGGAATAGCTGTGGCAAATGGTGAAAGTGTTGATATTCATAAAGGAATGGGGCTTATTACAGAAGCTTTTTCTAAAGATGATTTGAATAGACTTAAAGGGTTTGCAGCAATAGGGCATGTTAGATATTCTACATGCGGAGATACTAGAATTGAAAATGCACAGCCATTACTTAGCCAAACTAAGCTTGGTTCAATAGCAATGGCTCATAATGGTACTTTAGTAAATGCTGATGTAATTAGAGAACTTTTAGAAGATGGGGGACATGTCTTTCATACATCAATAGATTCAGAAGTTATAGCAAATCTTATAGCAAGAGGAGCTAAAAAAGGTCTTGAAAAGGCGATATTTGATTCTATACAAGCAATAAGGGGATCTTTCGCAATGGTAATTTTGACAAATGATAAGCTTATAGGAGTTAGAGATCCACATGGAATTAGACCATTATGTCTTGGAAAGACAGAAGAAGGTTATGTACTATCATCAGAAAGTTGTGCTTTAGATGCAATAGGAGCAGAACTAGTTAGAGATGTAGATCCAGGTGAGATAATTATTATAGATGATAATGGAATTAAATCCTATAAGTATTCAGAAAATACACAATGTCAGACATGTGCTTTTGAGTATATTTATTTTGCAAGACCAGATTCAACAATTGATGGATTAGATGTACATGAATCAAGAGTGAGGGCAGGAGAACAATTATTTAGAGAATATAAAATAGATGCAGATGTGGTAGTTGCAGTTCCAGATTCAGGAATACCAGCAGCAATAGGATATTCAAAGGCTTCAGGAATACCTTATGATACTGGATTTGTAAAAAATAGATATGTGGGCAGAACCTTTATAACACCTTCTCAAGAAATTAGAGAAAGAGCTGTAGCAGTAAAATTAAATCCACTTAAAGCAAATATAAGTGGAAAGAGAGTTGTACTAATTGATGATTCAATAGTTAGAGGAACAACATCAAAGCACTTAGTTGATTCTTTAAGAAGGGCAGGAGCAGAAGAAGTACATTTTTTAGTAGCTTCACCAATAGTTAAATTTCCTTGCTACTTTGGAATAGATACTCCATATAGAAGTGAGCTTATAGGAGCTAAAAAATCAATTGAAGAAATAAGAGAAGCAATAGGATGCGATAGCTTAGGATATTTAAGTATGGAAGGTATGTATAGTTGCTTTAAAGAAAACTGTGGATATTGTGTTGGTTGCTTTAATGGAATATATCCAGTAGCAACACCTATAGAAGGAGCAAAATAAAAGCTGAAAGGTAGTGTGTTAAATGATAACTTATAAAGAAGCTGGAGTTAATATAGAAGAAGGATATAGATCAGTAAAGCTTATAAAAGAATATGCAAGTAGAACAATGAGTGATTATGTACTAAATGGACTTGGAAGCTTTGCTGGAATGGTTGAGCTTCCAGAAGGATACAAGAAACCAGTTTTAGTTTCTGGGACAGATGGAGTTGGAACCAAACTTGATGTAGCTTTTAAAACTAGAAAATACGATACAGTTGGAATAGATTGTGTTGCAATGTGTGTTAATGATATTTTATGCCATGGAGCAAAGCCACTATTTTTCTTAGACTATATAGCTTGCGGAAAGTTAGAAGCTGAAGTTGCAGCAGATTTAGTAAAAGGTGTATCAGAAGGATGTCTTCAAGGAGACTGTGCCTTAGTTGGTGGAGAAACTGCTGAAATGCCAGGGTTTTATAGAGATGGTGAATACGATATGGCAGGTTTTGCTGTAGGAATTGTAGATAAAGATAAAATAATAAATGGTAAGAATATTAAAGAAGGAGACAAGCTTATAGGTATTGCATCTTCAGGTTTACATTCTAATGGCTATTCACTAGTAAGAAAATTATTTGAAGATTTAAATGAAGACTTAGGTGGAAAAGAAGCTTGGAAAACTTTAATAACTCCAACAAAAATTTATGTTAAACCAATTTTAGAATTACTTGAAAGCTTTGAAATAAAAGGAATGGCACATATTACAGGTGGTGGATTTATAGAAAATATTCCAAGAATGTTTAATGGAGAAAATTTTACAGCAGTAATAAAAAAAGATAGCTATCCATTGCCGCTAATATTTGAAAAGATAATAGAAAAAGGTGTAGATAAGGAGCATATGTACAATACTTTCAATATGGGGATTGGGTTTGTACTATGTGTTAATGAAGCAGATGCAAAGCCTGTTATAAAAGCGTTAATTGAAATGGGAGAAAAAGCTTATGATATAGGTTATATAACATCTGGAGGTGAAGGTGTTTGTTTAAAATAGCAGTACTTGCATCAGGTGGAGGAACAAACCTTCAATCAATAATAGATTCAATAGAAGATGGAAAATTAAATTGTAAGATAGAAATGGTTATAGGAAGTAAAGAGGGAATATTTGCTTTAGAGCGAGCGGAGAAAAAAGGAATAAAGACTCATGTAGTATCTAAAAAAGAATATAAAGATACTGCATGTGATAAGATATTAGAATTAACTAAGGGGAAAGTTGATTTAATAGTTCTTGCAGGATATCTTTCAATATTACAAGGAAATATCCTAAAAGAATTTAAAGATAAAATAATAAATATACATCCATCATTGATACCAAGCTTTTGTGGGCCAAGAATGTATGGATTAAAAGTTCATGAAGCAGTTATAAATTCTGGAGTAAGATATTCAGGATGCACAGTTCACTTTGTAAATGAAGAGGTAGATGGTGGAGCAATACTACTTCAAGAAGTGGTGCCAGTTTATTTTGAAGATACAAAAGAATCATTACAAAAAAGAGTATTAGAAAAAGAACATGAAATATTGCCAAAAGCAATTGACTTGATTAGTAGAGATAAAGTTGAAATTATAAATGGAAAAACGAGAATAAATACAATTGATAATTGTACATTATCAATTATCAATTGTCCATTAATTTAAGGGGGTTTTTAAGTTGATAAAAAGAGCTTTAGTTAGTGTTTTTGATAAAGATGGTATTTTAGAATTCTCTAATTTTTTAGAAAGCAAGGGTGTTGAAATAATATCTACAGGTGGTACTTATAAACATCTTAAGGATAATGGAGTTAATGTTATTGAAGTTAATGAAGTTACTAACTTTCCTGAGATGTTAGATGGAAGGGTTAAAACTCTTCATCCTATTATTCATGCAGGAATACTTGCTATAAGAAATAATGATGAACATATGGAAACTATTAGAGAAAGAAATATTAATCCTATAGATATGGTTATAGTTAATTTATATCCATTTTTCCAAAAGGTTAGGGAAAATTTAAGCTTTGATGAAAAGATTGAGTTTATAGATATTGGCGGACCTACAATGCTTAGAGCAGCAGCTAAGAATTTTAAAGATGTAGTAGTGATTTCAGATAAGGAAGACTACAAAGCTGTTATGGAAGAAATATCTGAAAATGGAGATGTCTCATTAAAGTTAAGAAAAAAGCTTGCAGGAAAAGTATTTAATTTAATGAGTGCTTATGATGCAGCAATATCTAACTTCTTATTAGAAGATGAAGAATATCCAGAGTACCTTTCAATATCATATAAGAAAAAACAAAGCCTAAGATATGGAGAAAATCCACATCAAAGTGCAGCTTACTATGGTTCAACAGAATTTGATGGAGCTATGAATAGTTTTGAAATACTTAATGGTAAAGAGTTATCTTACAACAATATTAAAGATTTAGATATAGCTTGGAAGGTTGCATCTGAATTTGATGAAGTAGCTTGCTGTGGACTTAAACATAACACCCCTTGTGGAGTAGCTATTGGAGAAACTTCATTTGAAGTTTACAAAAAAGCACATGATGCAGATGAAACATCAATATTTGGTGGAATAGTTGCAATAAACAGAAAAATAGATAAGGCTACAGCTGAAGAAATGGTTAAAATATTTTTAGAAGTAGTAGCTGCACCAGATTTTGATGAAGATGCTTTAGAAGTACTAAGAACTAAAAAGAACTTAAGAGTAATTAAATGTAATAATACTCCAAAGGATAAAAAATATATGGTTACAGTTGATGGTGGCATATTATTACAAGAAGAAGATAAAAATTTAATTGATGATTTAAAAGTAGTAACAGAAAAATCACCAACAGAAGAAGAAATGAAAGATTTATTATTTGGTATGAAGGTAGTTAAATACGTAAAATCTAATGCAATTGTTGCTATAAAAGATGGAGTAGCAGTCGGAATTGGTGGAGGACAAGTTAATAGAATCTGGGCAACAGAAGAAGCACTCCAAAGAGGGAAAGGTGCAACGGTTTTAGCTTCAGATGCCTTCTTCCCATTTAGAGATGTAGTAGATGAATGTGCTAAAAATGGTATTAAAGCAATAATACAACCTGGAGGATCAATAAGAGATCAAGAATCTATTGATGCTTGTAATGAACATGGAATTTCTATGGTATTTACGGGTATTAGACACTTTAAGCATTAATATTAACTAGAGGAACAGAGAGAATCTTATTTCAGGATATTAAGTAATTTCACAGAGTATTTCGACTGTTGGTAAAAGAAAAATAACTAAATTTCTGTAACTCCCTACGGTCAAACAACAGAAATTCTTAACGCAATTTTTATTTTAACAACAGGAAATACTAACTGTTCATTACGATATATCCCTCCATAAGATTTTCTCTGTTTCTTAGATGTTAAATTAATGTTTAGGCGTTTTTAATGTAAATGTTATAGAAATGGAATAAAATAAAGAGTATTTGTTGGAGGTTAGTATATGAAGATTTTATTAATTGGATCTGGTGGTAGGGAGCATGCTTTGGCTTGGAAGCTTGCTAAGAGTAAGAAGGTAGAAAGAATATTTGTTGCTCCTGGTAATGGGGGAACTGCTAGGGAAAATAAGTGTGAAAATATAAATATAACTGATATAGATGAACTTTTGAAATTTGCTTTAGATAATTCTATTGATTTAACTGTTGTTGGACCTGAAGATCCTTTAACTAATGGGATCGTTGATAAGTTTAAAATGAATGGACTTAAGATTTTTGGACCTAGTGGAAAAGCTGCAATGCTTGAAGGTAGTAAGAGTTTTTCTAAGGATTTCATGAAAAAGTATGGAGTTAAAACTGCAGAGTATGAAGTATTTCATGATGTTAATAAAGCTTTAGATTATTTAGAAACTTGTCCATATCCTACGGTAGTTAAGGCTGATGGATTAGCTGCTGGAAAAGGTGTTGCTATTTGTGAAAATAAAGAAGAGGCCATAGATGCAGTAAAATCTTTTATGGTTGATGACATATTTAATGGAGCAGGGCAAAAAATAGTTATAGAAGAGTTTTTAGAAGGTGTAGAGGCATCTATTCTTTCAATTACAGATGGAAAAACTATTATACCATTTATATCTGCAAAGGATCATAAACAAATTTTTGATGGTGGTAAGGGGCCAAATACTGGAGGGATGGGAGTTGTAGCACCTAATCCATATGTAACAGAAGAGGTTTTAAAGGATTTTGAAGAAAATATAATGAATAGGACTTTAGTTGGAATAAGAGAAGAAGGATTTGATTATAAAGGTATAATATTCTTTGGTCTTATGATAACTAAAAAAGGATCATATCTTTTAGAATATAATGTGAGAATGGGAGATCCAGAAACACAATCAGTACTTAATTTAATGGAAGGCGATTTACTAGAACTTATAGAAGCTTCATTAATAGAGAATTTGAAAAATACAGAAGTTAAATGGGAAAAAGGAGCATGTGTAAATGTAGTTTTAGCATCAAAGGGATATCCGGGAAGTTTTCCTAAGGGATATGAAATTACTATAGATGATGAAATTAAAGATAAAGTTTTTCTAGCAGGTGCAAAACTTGAAAATGGAATTTTAAAAACTAATGGGGGAAGAGTTCTTTCAGTGGTTGGATTTGGAGAAACAATAGAAAAAGCAAGAGAAGATGCTTATAATACTATAGAAAAAGTAGAATTTAGAGATAAATATTTTAGAAATGATATAGGATTAATTTAAAGATTAGAAAACTATTTTAAATATAAAATAATAAAGATAGAGAGAAAGGATACCGAAATGGTGTCCTTTTAGGTTAGTTAGATATATAAAACTAATAAATAAGAAATCGGTATATTATAAATTTACTTTTAAAATGTAATAATTAATATAATTTTCCCCAATAATATAAAGGTAAATAAAAATAAATTGAGCTATAAATGCTTAATAAAACCTTGGAGGAAAAAATGAACAGAGAAACTAAAAATCAAGTTTATGCAAAAGCAAAGGAAATGATAATAGCAGGAGAGTCTTGGGATAAAATAATGGAAGAAACAAGATTAAGACAAAAGGATTTAAGAAGGATACAAATTAATGAAATAGATCCTAAGTTCTAAAAAATTTAAACATTATTAAAAAATATATATGGCCTAGAAGAAGTGGATTATTGTAATCTGCTTCTATTTTTTATAAAAATAATATTACTATATATACTTTTAATAAATAAGCTGTAATATTATTCTAAGATTTTTATATTATGCAAAAAAAATGCTTTCCTTTTTCATATATTTTTGGCATAATATAAAGGTATTTATAAAAAAAATATGTCTAATTATGTTAAACTGAAAAATGGATATACTAACTATATAATAATAAATACAATAAAAAGAAGGAGAGTACGTATGAAGAAAAAATTGTCTAAAGAAGCTTATGGTGGCGTACATGGTAAAGATTATGTACCATACATAACAGATAAGTCGAAGAGTGGAACAAACCTATCTGTTATAATAATAGGAATAGTATTGTCTGCTGTATTTGCAGCATCAACTGCTTATTCTGGAATGAAGTCAGGATTAACTGTTGCGGCAGGAATACCAGGGGCTATAATAGGTTCAATGCTTATAGGAGCTTTTGCTCGTAATAAAGGTATTCTTGGAAAAAATATAACACAAGGTATGGCAAGTGGTGGAGAGTCTGTAGCTAGTGGTATGATTTATGTATTACCTTCAATTATCTTAATAGGAAGTAATATTACATTCTTAGAAGGATTAATTGTAGGTGTAGGTGGAGTTCTATTTGGAATGGGATGTCTATCTTTAGTTTATAAATATCTAATAGTAGAAGAGCATGGAAAACTTATGTATCCAGAATCTATGGCTATATCTGAAACACTTATTGCTTCAGAAGGTGATGGGGATGCTATAAAGTTCATGGGAATTGGATTTGTAATAAGTGGTATTATAAATGTATTAACAGGATCATTTTTAAACATTATAAACAACAGTATAACTTATGTAGGAAGTAAATTTTATAAATGGAAGTTTTCTACTGAAGTAAATCCACTTTTACTAGGTATAGGCTTTATAGTTGGATTAGAAGTATCACTAACTATGTTTGCAGGTTCAATATTAGCTAATTTTGGTGTTTCACCATTAATAGGATATTTTACTGATATGGCAGCAAATAATATGCATTCTTGGAATGATGCTTCATTATTACTTAACCAAATGGATGTAAATGCGATATCAGGAAGTTACGTTAAGTACATAGGTGCTGGAATGATGCTTTGTGGAGGTTTAATAGGAGCTATTAAACTTATACCAACTATAGTTGTTTCAATTAAAGAAACATTAAAAGCAAAATCAGGCAAAGATAGTGACTCAGAAAGTAATTCAAGTGAAATAATAATACTTTTAGCAGGTAGCATTATTGCATTTATAGCTGCATTTATGATATCTCAAAGTATTAAGATGGCTATAATAGCTGTTATTGTTTCTTTATTATTATCTTTACTTTTTGTAATAGTTTCTGGACGTTTAACAGGTACAATAGGAACATCAAACCTTCCTGTATCAGGTATGACAATTGCTTCATTAGTTATATTAACATTAGTTTTTGTTATAATGGGATGGAGTAGCCAAGCGGATAATAAATCATTGCTTTTATTTGCAGCATTTATGGTTGTTGCAATATCTGTAGCTGGAGGATACAGTCAATCTCAAAAAGTATCTTACATAATAGGTGGAAGTAAAAAAGAAATGCAAAATAGCTTTTTAATTTCAAGTATAGTAGGTGTTGTTGTTGTTACAGGAACAATAAAGATACTATCAGAACAATTAGCAGTTACTGGTGCAGATGCACAATTTGCATTACCACAAGCTAATTTAATGGCTACATTAACATCAGGTATTATGTCAGGTGATTTACCTTGGCCTATGATACTTGTAGGTATTGTTATGGCATTATTCTTATTCTTACTAAATCTACCAATAATGACAATAGCAATTGGATTCTACTTACCTATATCAACAACTTCAATAATATTAGTTGGAGCATTAATTCGTGTGTTTGTTGAAAAGATGAGTAAGAACGAAAAAGAAAAAGAAGCTAAAGTTGCAAATGGAATAAGCTTATCTTCAGGGCTTGTTGCAGGAGGTTCAATAATAGGACTAGTAGGAATAATCTTACAAGTAACAGGTTTAATAACTCCTAAAACTCCAGTTGGATTTGCTTCTGGTAATATGATGGCTATAATATTATTAGTTATTTTAGTTATAGCTACTACAGTACCAATTATGAAATCAAAGGTTAGTAAAACAGAATAATAACTATTAGAAATTATATTTAAATTTTTAATAGTTTAGATTAAGAAATATAAATTAATATAAAAGAGGCTATATAATTAACGGATATAAAACCATTAATTATGATAGCCTTTTTTTATTTTATATAAAATGAAATGAAAGATATAATAAAAGAATATATTTAATATAGATTGCAGTGGTATAATAAGAAATGATTAATATTTTCTTTTAAGTATTTAAACCTTAATGAAGATAAGGTTGAGTTATAGTTAAATTAAGTATAAAAAAGTTATAACAAACAAAAAAGTATTTAAAAGTAACAAAATATATTGACAAAATTTACAAATAGGAATATGATGGTAAAGTAATAAAGTAAAAATATAAAAAGGAGGTAGGAAAATGTCAAACATTATGTTTAATTTAGAAATGTTATTTAAAGATAATAAAAGTAAATATATTAAAAACTATATTAATAATCCTATCTCATTGTGTAAGTTTATATGTAGGTGATTTATACAATATTACTTTATAAAAGTATATATTCGTTAAAAATATAAGAATATTACTTGAATTTATATAAAGATAATTAGGGCCAAGGGTTATTACTCCTGGCTTTTTATTTTGTTTAAAATTATAAAAACATATAAGTAAAAGGTCATGGGTAACTGTGGCCTTTTTGTCTTTTTAAGAAGGAGAGAGGGGTGTATGTATAACAAATAATCAAAAATAATATTAGTAATGAATTAAAGGGGGAAAATTTTATGACTAGAGTACTAAAATATGTTTCAAAATACAAGTCGATGCTAATAATTGGAACATTATCTATGCTTGCAGTAATTGGGGTAGATTTATTTATACCATACTTGCAACAAATCTTTATAGATGATGGAGTTATAGCAGGAAACAACAATATAATAATTAAAGTTTTGTTAGGAATGCTATTAATTACAATAATAAAAGCTATTTTTGGATATTTAAAAGAATTTCTTTATGATCTTTTAAGTGTAAGAGTTCATGAAGATATAAAAAATGATTTATTTAATCATATTCAAAAATTAGAATTTAAGTATTTTGATAATATGAATACTGGTGAGCTAATGTCAAGAATAGGAGAAGATGTAGAAAATATATGGCAAACTATAGGGTTTGGACTTAGATTGTTTATAGAAAATATAATATACTTTGTAGTTTCTACAGTTATCTTATTCAAATTAAATTTTACCTTAGCTTTAGCTTGCTTTATCATAATGATACCAATAGGTTTTATAGCAATAAAGTTAGAAAATAAATTTGGGAAATCTTATGAAGAGATAAGTGATCAAACGGCTAAGATTAATACAACAGCTCAAGAAAATATAGCAGGGGTAAGATTAGTAAAGGCATTTTCAAGGGAAAAATATGAAATAACAAAATTTTTAAAGATGAATAGAAGTTACTATGATTTAAACATGAAACAAGCTAAAATAATCGGTGACTTTTTTCCACCAATAGAATTTTTAACAAATATATCATTGGTTATAATGATAGTTTTTGGTGGATATCTTGTTATGAAAGAAAATATTACTATAGGAGTTCTAGTAGCATTTAGTGGGTATATTTGGAATCTTATATGGCCAATGAGAATGTTAGGAGAATTAATAGATTTACTTTCTAGAAATAGTGCTTCAGCTAAAAAGATATTTGAAATAATGGATAGAGAACCTGAAATTAAAAGTAAAGAAAAAAGCTATAAAAATAATGACTTAAAAGGAGATATAACCTTTAATAACGTTAGCTTTAAATATAATGATGAATATGTTTTAAAGAATATAAATTTAGATATTAAATCTGGAGATACAGTAGCTATAATGGGAACTACAGGTTCAGGTAAATCAACTTTAATTAATTTGATAGGAAGATATTATGATTTAAGTGAAGGAAATATAAAAATAGATAATGTAGATATAAAAGATTATGATTTAGACTTTTTAAGAAAAAATATGTCTATAGTTCCACAAGATACATTTTTATTTTCAGATTCAATAATTAACAATATAAAATTTAGTAATGAAAATGCACAAACAAAAGAAGTTGAAAAAGCAGCTTCATTAGCATGTGCCTTAGATTTTATAGAAGAACTAGAAGAAGGTTTATATACAGAAATAGGAGAAAGAGGACTTGGTTTATCAGGAGGACAAAAACAAAGAATATCAATAGCTAGAGCATTAGTAAGAAACTCTAAAGTATTAATATTAGATGATTCTACATCTGCATTAGATATGGAAACAGAACATGAATTATTAAAAAATCTATCAAAAAGAGATGTAAAGAGCACAACTTTTATTATAGCTCATAGAATTTCTGCTGTAAAAAATGCAGATATAATAATCTATTTAGAAAATGGTGAAATAAAAGAAAAGGGAACCCATGAAGAACTATTAAAGCTTAAGGGAAAGTATTTTGATATTTATTGCAACCAATTTAAAGACTTTAATGAAATAGAAGAGGAGGTGGTTTAAGATGGAAAATACAAATTTAATAAAAAAAGATGAAGAAGTAATAAGAAGAAGTAAAAGCGAAATAACAGTAAAGCTTTTAGAATATCTTAAACCTTATAAATTTAAATCCTTTATAGTTATATTACTTATGATATTTGTTATGATATCTTCAATAGTTAATCCATTGCTTTTAAAGATAGCAATAGATAAGTATGTAGTAAATAAGGATGTAAAAGGATTGATTTTAATAGGAATAATACTAATAGTATTAAATTTACTTGCATGGGGTTTATCAAAAATTAGATGGAATATGATAACTTCAATAACTAATAATATTTTAGTTAATATAAGGCATGAATTATATAGTCATATACAATACTTATCATTTGATTTTTTTGATGGAAGACCAGTTGGGAAAATACTTTCAAGAGTAGTTTCAGATGTTAATTCATTAAAAAATTTATTTTCTCAAAGTATTCAATCTCTTATACCACAATTATTAAATCTTTTATGTGTAGCTATTATTATGTTTTTTCTTAACTATAAACTAGCTTTAGCCTCAGTAGCATTACTACCAGTACTTGGTATAGCTATGTTTTGTATTGAAATATATTCAAGAAGAAGATGGGAAATTTATAGAAATAAGAGGTCAAACTTGAATGGTTTTACTCATGAGGATTTTTCAGGAATAAAAATAGTTCAAGGGTTTGCTAAAGAGAAAGGAACAGAAAATAATTTTAAATCAATGGTAAAGGAATTAAGTAATTCTTTTGTAAGAGCTGTTATGTTAAATGATTTCTTTTGGCCACTTGTAGAATTATCATGGGGAGCTGGTACTTTAATAGTATTTGCAGTTGGATATAAATTAGTTATAAATAATGAAATACAAATAGGAACATTAATAGCATTTTCAATGTATGTAGGAATGTTTTGGAGACCTATAATGAATCTTTCAAGTTTTTATAATACTTTAATCACAAACTTTTCAGCAGCAGATAGAATATTTGATATTTTAGATATGAAGCCAGTAATAAAAAATGAAGAAAATGCAAAGAAAATTGGGAAAATTCAAGGTGTTGTAGAATTTAAAGATGTTAATTTTTCTTATGATGAAAATACAAAAGTTTTAAAAGATATAAACTTCAAAGTTAATAAAGGTGAAAAAATAGCATTAGTTGGAGCAACTGGTGCAGGAAAAACAACTATAGTTTCTTTATTAAGTAGATTCTATGATCCTACATCTGGAGAAGTTTTAGTGGATGGAAAGAATATAAAAAATGTAGATTTAGAATCTTTAAGAAGTCAAATGGGAATAATGCTTCAAGATACATTTTTATTTTCAACAACTATAATGGAAAATATAAGATATGGAAGATTGGATGCAACTGATGAAGAAGTTATAAATGCAGCAAAGGCAGTTAATGCTCATGAATTTATTTTAAAATTAGAAAATGGATATAACACAGAAGTAAATGAAAGAGGTACAAGATTATCTTTAGGACAAAGGCAGTTAGTATCATTTGCAAGAGCATTACTTGCAAATCCTAGAATATTAATATTAGATGAAGCAACATCTAATATAGATACAGAAACAGAAAAATTAGTACAAGAAGGTATAGAAAAATTACTTCATGGAAGAACATCCTTTGTTGTAGCACATAGATTATCTACCATAAGAGATTGCGACAAAATTATGGTTATAAATGACGGAAGAATAGAAGAAGTAGGTAACCATAATGAATTACTAAATAATAAAGGTAGTTACTATGATTTGTATATTACACAGTATAAATTCTTAAATGAAGGAGCATAAAAGGAATTGTCAAGCTAAGTTGTACACTTAGCTTGTTTTTCATTAAAGAGCTCTAAATATGCTTATATACAAAACATTTTCTTTGGCACTATTTAAATAATTTTCAGCAATCTTATAATATTTTTGTGTAGGAGCATTCCTTTAAGAAATAAGTATAAAGTTACATAATTTAAATTTTAAAGTTAATAAAATTTTGGAATTGATACAGAGTATATAGATTTAAAAAGTAAAATAAAAGATATATAATTAATATGAAAACAAAATAAATATTATAAAAGGGGAGTTAGAGATGATATATGAGAAAATAAATCTAAGGGATATTTCAAGTAAATTAAAAGATAGCAATGCTATAATGAGTAATTATATTCCAGAAAATAGTGAAGAAATTAATATAAATAAGAAAAGAGAAACTATAATTATATGCCCAGGAGGGGGATATGTAGGAACATCTGATAGAGAAGCTGAACCAGTTGCATTTAAATTTATTGCAGAAGGGTTCAATGTGGTTGTCTTAAGATATAGTGTTGCTCCAAATAAATTTCCTAAAGCATTAACAGAACTTGCAGCTACTGTTAATTATATTCGTAGTAAAGGTGAAGAGTGGAATGTTGATAATAATAAGATTATAGTATGTGGATTTTCAGCAGGTGGACATCTTGCAGGAAGTTTAGGAGTTTTATGGGATAATAAAATTTTAGAGGAAACTTTAGGATTAAGCAAAGATGATATAAAACCAAATGCAATGATACTTTGTTATCCAGTTATAACTAGTGGTGAATTTGCTCATAAAGGTTCTTTTGATAATTTATTAGGAGAAAATACAAGTGAAGGTGAAAGAGAAAAACTTTCTTTAGAAAAATTAGTATCAAAAAATACACCTAAAACATTCTTATGGCACACTTTTGACGATGGAGCAGTTCCAGTACAAAATTCTTTATTTTTTGCAAATTCATTAGCAGCTAATAATGTACCTTTTGAACTTCATATATATCCAAGCGGTGTACATGGATTAAGTCTTTGTGAAGAACTTACTGCTATGAATGGGCAAAGTGAACACATCAATGATCATGTATCTACTTGGTTTAATTTAGCAGTAGAATGGATTAAAAAACTTTAAAATTAGTTATAAATTGAGAATTAAATATAATGATATGTATTAACTTTCCGATTTTTATATAATATCGAATTGTAGTTTCTCATTATAATAAAATCTCCAATTTAATGCATATCATTTATGAGGCTAATTGCTAATTTAACTGTATAAAGTGGCAGAATATAAGTTATCGTAGCATTTATATTCGTAATTTATAATTATTATTTTTGTTTATCTGTTGAACATATATTTTATTTAAGACATATTAAAAATACAAAAATAGTTAGGAACCTAAATATTTTTGTTAACATTTATGGAAATAGTAGCATATACTAAAATTAGTTAGGTACCTAAGTAATTTAAAATAGTTTGGAGGAATTAAAATGACAGATAAAAATTCAAGTGAATTATATGATGCTATGCAAAAGTTAAATAGATATATGCACAGAAGTAGACATAAAGCAATGAAATCAAAAGATGGGATTCATCATGGGAAAATGATGTTATTAGCTTTAATTTCAGAAAATGATGGAATTATACAAAGAGATTTAGCAGAAATGATTGATATGAGACCATCATCAATGACAGAAATGCTTTCTAGTTTAGAAAAGAATTCATTAATTAAACGTGAGCAAGATGAAAAGGATCGTAGAATTATGCATGTTTATTTAACTGAAGCTGGAAAGTCATCATTAGAAGAAGTTGAAAATATAAATGATAATTTATCAAATTCAATATTTAATTGCTTAACTGTTGAAGAAAAAGAAAAAATGTTAGGTATTATAAACAAAGTAAATAAGAATCTTGAATCACTAAATAATATAGGTGAGGATGATGACAAGTGTGGAGAGGGGCATCATGGACATAGTTGCAATCATAGAAAATGTGGAGCAGGAAGATGTCACCATCATCATGGATAAAAGAAAATTTATTATAGTTTAGTAAAAATAACTATAGATGGAATTATAAAATACTATTGTAGGAGATCGTGGAATTAAGTTATCAGAAAGAGAAAAGCAACTTATACCTATTGCTAGAGTAATTTTAAAAAATCCTAAAATTATAATTTTAAATGTAGCAACATCTTCTTTAGATTCTGTTTCTGAAATGTATATACAAAAAGCTTTAGTTTCACTATTAATTTAAAAAAGCCTAAGTTATAAATTGAATTCATTATTTAAAATTTATAATATGCAGAGAAAATTTTTAAAAAGTTGACGTGAAATGCCTTTTTATTTATAATTTCAGTAGTATTAAAGTTTATAAGGAGAAATAGCTAATGACAAACTTGGATTTTATTTATAATCGTAAAAGTATAAGACAGTTTAAGGACATACCAGTAAAAAAGGAAGATATATTAGAAATAATAAAGGCTGGGACTTATGCACCATCTCCAAAGCATCAACAAAACTGGCACTTTGTTGTATTACAGAATAAAGAAGTAATAGATGAAGTAGCTAATATAGTTACTAAAAGCCATGAAAGAATTGGACAACTTGCAAAAAATGAAAAAGATTTTAAAAGACATATGAGTGTAATAAACTATTATACATGTTTTAAAAATGCACCTGTTGTGATATTAGTATATGGTAGTGAATATAAAATGATAGAATATAAGATATTAAAAGAAAATAATGCACCAAAAGAAGTTTTAGATGTATTATTATCACCACAATCAGCAGCTCAAGGAATAGGAGCAGCAGTGGAAAATATATTGCTTGCAGCAACAGAAATGGGATATGGAACTTGTTACATGACAGGACCTACACATGCAAAAAGTGAAATTGAAAGTTTAATTAACTTTAATAAAGATGGTTACGAGCTTATGTCTATGGTCGCTTTAGGTGTACCTGAGGATAATACTCCAAAACAGCCACCACGTAAAGCATTAGAAGAAGTTGTAACATTTATAGATTAATCACAAAGGGGCTAACGAAACGTGAGCCCCTTTTAAAAAAAATTATTATTTAAGATTTATTATTTTTACGATTCTGGCATATTTTTAATAAGTTTTATTATATAACTTAGAGTATAAAAATCTCTATCTAATTCATTAGTAATATAATTTAACCCTTTAATTAATGTTTCTTCATTAAAGTTTTCTAAAAGAATCATAATGTTTAAGTAATTAAGATCCCCATCTTTTGTGTCTAGAATTCTTGAAGCTTTTATGTATTTATTATTGAAAGTATTAAAAGCTGTATTTTTAAGTTCTTCACTTATTTCTATTTTAGGCATTTCATCAAAAATTCTTATTTCAGGATTATTAATATCTAAATTTTTAGCTTTACTTACATCTGTTGATACAAATATAGTATTTATAAATTTTGCATCTTTAAAGTCAACATCTTGTAATTTAACGGAGTCAAATATGGTGTTTTCAAAGATTGCATTTTTAAAATTACTCTTTCTAAAATTTGTTCCTATAAATTCAGACCATTTAAAACTACATTTCATAAAGCTAGATGATTTAAAGTGTGCTCCTCTAAAATTTACATAATCAAAGTTTGAACCAGCAAAATTACAGTTATAGCAATTACTTTTTTCAAGATTTTGATACATAAAGTTCTTATCTTTCTTTTCTATATTATTATAATGAAAATTTCTTTTTGTGTTTTGGTTTACAGCCATTATTGCCTCCATCTTAATCCATTTGGATAAATTAAATTGTATTTTAGATTTATTTAGTCTAGTTAATATTATCATACTGGTAAGATTATTACTAATAAATAATGTAGATATAGGTTTACTTTAAATATCAGGCAATATTATTATACATATTTTCTTATTGCTTTAGCGACACCTGCATTTGTATTAGATTCCGTAACAAATGTTGCAGATTCTTTAACTTTATCAATAGCATTTCCCATTGCAACCCCAACTTCAGCAAACTCAATCATAGAAAGATCATTTTCACTATCACCAATACACATAACTTCACTTCTATCTAAGTCTAAATATTTTGTAAGATATTGTACAGCCTCTCCTTTAGAACTACCTTTTTTCATAATCTCAAAATTATCATTCCAAGAAGAAACTATTTCTAAGTTAGGACATTTTTCTTTGAGTTCCTCTTTAGCTTTTAATAGCTTAGCAGTATCATTTTTTTCTATGCAGACTCCTTTTAAAATTTGACCATCATATAATTTATAAATATCATGAATATTATCTAAAACCTCTAATTTAATTTTATCTTCATCTTTAAGTGTTTTATTTAATATTTTATAAATATTATTTTCAGGTAAATCTTCCATAGAAACAATTCCAAAATTAGCTGTTAAATATGAAAATAAATTATATTTTTTAGAAATTTCTAGGAAACTTTCAGCATCATCAATATTTAAAGGATTATTATATATTTCTTTTCCATCACTACCACCAATAAATGCACCATTAGAAGCAATAATAGGCGTAGTTAATCCTATTAAGTCGGAATAAAGCTTAGCACAGTTATAAACCCTTCCTGTAGTAATTGCAACATGAACACCTTTGTTTATGGCATATTTAATTGCATTTTTATCTTCCTCTGAAACATTATGTTGATCCATTAAAAGTGTTCCATCCATGTCAATGCATATAAGTTTAATACTCATAATAAAACCTTCTTCCTAAGTAAAATAATATAGTTATTATATACCTTTCTTGTTTAAACTAGAAATAAGTATTTTAAATGTTAATCATAAAATAAGTTTATATATTAATAGTATGCCATAATAGAAGTTTATTTAAATAATGATCTTGAAAATTCAAAATTTGAAGTTTTGATACCGATAAGAAAGAAATAGAGATTAAATAAGCAAAGGGAGTCGCGTTTCGCGACCCCGTTTCTAGTTATTAGGTATCCACATTTTTAAAGTAATTAATTTTATAGTCAGCCCCCCATTCAAGCATAGAATCTAATATAGGTTTTAAACTATGTCCAAGTTCTGTTAAAGTATATTCAACTCTTGGTGGAACTTCAGCGTAAACTTTTCTGATTAATAGCCCACTTTCTTCCATTGAGCGGAGGTTTGAAGTTAGAACTTTTTGGGTTATAGTACCTAAAGATTTTTTTAATTCCCCAAATCTTTTTGTTCCAGTAAGTAAATCACGTATAATCAATACCTTCCACTTATCTCCAATAAGTTGTAGTGTAACTTCAACAGGACAAGTCGGTAGTTCTTTATTCATATAATGTACATCCCCCTTCAATAGTATCTAAATAGATACTATAGCACTTTCAAGTGCTTACTATACAATTGATATTATTGAATTTATTATTATATTGCAAGGAAAAATTATAATAAATTAATGGGGGTTAATTTAAGATGAATGAAGTAGTAGAATTTTTAAAAGAAAATGCAGTTCAATATTTTGCAACTGTAGGTTTAGATGGAAAGGCGAAAGTACGTCCATTTCAATTTATGCTTGAAAAGGAAGGAAAGCTATATTTTTGTACAAATAATAAAAAGGATGTGTTTAATGAAATTAAGAATAATCCTTATGTAGAAGTATGTGCATCTAGCCCTAAATTTGAGTGGCTTAGACTAAATGGGAAAGTAGTATTTTCAAATGATTTAGATATAAAAAGGGAAGTTATAGAATCTAGCAGCCTTGTTAAATCCTTATATAAAAATGCTGAAAATCCAATTTTCGAAATATTTTATCTTCAAGAAGTTAAGGCTGTAATATCAGATTTTTCAGGAAATCCACCAAGAGAATATAATTTATAAAACTAATAAATAGTAATAAAAGCTCCTTAATCATATTTTAATATATGTTTTAAGGAGCTTTTTTGATTTTTATAATATTTAATGATTAGTATGAATTTGAAAGATTAATTATTATATGATTATTTTAATATTATCAGTATTTTGAAGATAAGCAATTACAATCTGAAGTTGATAGTAAGGAGACAAGCATGGATTTAATATATAAAATTGATTTAAGTTATAGATAATAGAGTATAATTTGTCTATATTAACAATATTTAAGAAGGAGGAAAATTTAAATGAAAAAGTATAAAGCAATAATAATGTTTAGAACATTTTTATCAATGATAATTAATCCAATATTTGTAATAGTATATTTGATATCACTATATGAATTTTATACTTTGTGTAGATTTGGAAGAGTTGATCATAATATTACAATTTTATTTATATGTATGTTATTCTTTTTGGCTTGTATTATTTATTTAATTGACATGACTAGGCGGAGATACATGATTTCTTCAGGGCGTATTATAGATAATTATATATTTTACAGTGATAGTATAATAATTTTAAAAGATACAGAAATAAGATTTGATTTTGAAGAAATTAAATTGTTTAAAATAAACAATAAATATGCTTATATAGAATTTAAAAATAGAGAAATTTTAATTTTAAATATGAGGAATAAGACTCCTTATGAAATAAAAAATATAAGGGACTCTATAAATAATTATGTAAGTACATTGAATAAATCTTCTTTAAAAACAATTTGGACATATATAGCAATAATTATTATAGTTATTACAACATTATTTTATGGGGCAAAAATATATCATAGTGCAACCAACTTTAGAGGAAAACTTTCATGGGTTTTATATGATTTAGGTCATAAAAAAGAAATAAAACTAGAACATAATAATATTTATGAAGATGGTATAGAAGGCCTATTTAATGATATTAATGACAAGCTTCATATGCCAGAAACTTTATATCTTTCTGATGACTTTAGTCTTGAGTTTGATTCGGAAGGAAGAATTCAGTCTTTTTATTGCTTTCTTTATGGAAAGAATGATAAAGATGAATTAGAAAGTTATTTAATTTCGTATGACAGTAATAAGTCTAAAAAGATAAGTATATCTTTAAATGGATATGTTAATGCAGATTTTAATGAGGATAAGCTTCTAAAACCATTAATTAATACATTGAAGGTTGTTACGCTTAAAGATACAGTAAGTAAATGGAATGAAAATAAGTTTGGAATTCTTTATTATGGGAAAAGAAGCTTTGGTTTTAATAAAGAAGGGGTTGTTTATATAGATAAAGAGGGCAATACAAAGTTACCATATGAAATAAATTCTGAAATAATAGGATATACAGTTTCAGTATATGTTCCAGGAAAAGAGGATATATATACTCCTGTTAGATATAACTTAGTAGAAGATTTAAATAATATAAAAGGTGATAAGCTAAATAAAACTGAAAATAGAAAACCTGTGAGTACAGCAAATAGTGAAGATAAAGAATTCTATTTATCCGACAGTACTGGATATAAATTAAGAGTTGTTGGGGCAGCAGCAGGTAGTAGATTTTATTCTTTAGAAGGAACTAAGGATGGGGGAGCTACATGGGATATTATAAATGAAGATCCATTTATGGGAAGAGGTGGAGGAGCATCAGGAGTAGCCTTTATAAATGAGAAGCTTGGATTTATAGCTTTATCGCATAGTGGTGGTAGTTATGGTGAACTATATCGTACTGAAGATGGAGGTTTATCTTTTGAAGTAATTAATCTTCCTAAGATAGATGTAACTCTTAATGATGGAAGTGTTATTTCTGTATTTGATTTTCCTGAAATGCCTTATGAAGAAAATGGACCTTTAAATGTATTAGTTGGTCAAGGTGCTGATGGAGATTATAATGGGAATTCTAGTGCATTATATCAATCAAAGGATAGTGGAATAACATGGGAATATATTGAGGAAGTTAAGAAAGCAAGAGAATAAATAATAAAAATATAGAAGTTTCTAAATAAAATGATATAATTTCAATAAAATATAAATTTTACGGAGGAGAAATATGCTTACAATTGGTTATATAGGAAATGGAAAAAGTACTAATAGATATCATTTACCATTTGTTTTACAAAGAAAAAATATAAATGTAAAGACAATATATCAAAGAAATTCTAAAAATGAAGCTTGGGATAGAATAGAAGGAGTAAATTATACATCTGACCTAGATGAATTATTAAATGATAAAGATATACAATTAATCGTAGTTTGTACAAGGCAAGATAGTCATTATAATTACGCAAAATTAGTATTGGAGCATAACAAGCATTGTTTAGTTGAAAAGCCATTTATGAAAACTTATGATGAAGCAAAAGAAATATTTGACTTAGCAAAGGAAAAAGGGCTAATAGTTCAAGCATATCAAAATAGAAGGTTTGATAGTGATTTTTTAACAGTTCAAAAGGTAATAGAAGAAGGTAAGCTTGGAGATTTGCTAGAGCTTGAGATGCATTTTGATTATTATCGTCCAGAGGTGCCAGAATCAACTAATAGTTTTTCACCTTATGATTCATATTTATATGGTCATGCTTGTCATACATTGGATCAAGTTATAAGTTATTTTGGAGAGCCAGATAAAATTAATTATGATGTTAGACAATTACTAGGAACAGGCAGAATGAATGACTATTTTGATTTGGATTTATATTATGGAGTATTAAAAGTATCTGTTAAATCTAGTTACTTTAGAATAAAAGAAAGACCTAGCTTTGTTTTATATGGCAAAAAAGGATGCTTTGTAAAAGAAACTAAAGATAGACAAGAAGAGCATTTAAAGATGTTTTATATGCCAACAAATAAGGACTTTGGAGTTGATACCTTTAATCATTATGGAACATTAACATATATGGATGATGAAGGAACAATCCATGAGGAAAAAGTTAAATCTGTTAATGGTGATTATGGAAGAGTATATGATGATTTATATGAAGCAATAGTAAATAATAAAAATAAAACTATAACAGACGAGCAAACTTTATTGCAACTAAAAATATTAGAAGAGGGAATAAAGAATTTAAAGTAAGATAAATTGTAGATATCTTTAAATACATTAGATTAAAGATATCTTTTACTTTAAATTTTATAGTATACATTCAGATAAATATGTGAATATATGGCTTTGAAGTTGTGAACTTATAAGTTAGTATGGAGGTGTATGGTTATATGAAAGTTACATTAATTACAGGAGCAGCAAAAGGAATAGGATACCACTTAGCAGAAGGTTTTGCTGATAAAGGATTTAAAGTAATTGCAGTAGATATTTTAGATGCTAAATATAATAATGAAAATATTGAATTTTATAAAGCAGATTTAAAAAATGAAAATGAAATAAAAGATGTTTTTGCTAAAGCAATTGAAAAATATGGAGCTATTCATATATTGATAAATAATGGAGCGATAAGTTCATATAGTAAATCAATATTTAATATTAACATAGAAGAATTCGATAATGTTATAAATACAAATTTAAGGGGAAGCTTTATTTGTTGCAAAGAATTTGTGAAAGCAAATAAGGGTCAAAGCTTTGGAAGAATTATAAATATAGCTTCAACTAGATATAATCAAAATGAATCAGATTGGGAAGCATATGGAGCATCAAAAGGTGGAATTGTTTCCTTAACTAATAGTTTAGTTATATCTTTATCAAATACACCGATAACTGTAAATGCTATAAGCCCTGGATGGATACAAGTAGATAATTATGAATATCTTAGAGAAATAGACCATAAACAACATCCATCAGGTAGGGTAGGAAAGCCAAGTGATATATTAAGAACATGTTTGTTTTTATGTGAAGAAGAAAATGATTTTATAAATGGAGCAAATATTATCATAGATGGTGGAATGACAAAAAAGATGATTTATGAAGAATAATTGTTATAAATTGCGACTTAAACATAATGATATGTATTAACTTTCCGATTTTTATATAATATCGAATACAATTCTAAATTTAACTGTGTAAAGTGGCAGAATATAGTTGGCGAAGATAAATAGACTGTGGAATAAGCATATAGCGAGCAATTAGAAGCACTTGGCGAAGGAAGAACTACTAGGCCTTAGTTTTGCTTAACTATTTAGCTTATGGAACATATCTATTTATCGTAGCCTTTATATTTGTGCTACAGGCACTTTTGCTATTATAAAATTTCTAATATTTCAACTGTATATTTATCTTCAGGAGCTTCAACTTCAACAATATCTCCAACTTTCTTGCCTTTTAAAGCTAACCCAAGATCTGATTCTATGCTTATGCACATATTTTCAGGGTCTGAATCCATAACAGTAACTAAAGTTATAACATCTTCAAAATCGTCTTCTATAAACTTAATTTTAGCTTTACTATTTATTCCTAAAGCAGATTTATCAATTTCTTCATCATCTATAACAGTTGCTGTTGAAATCATGTTTAATAAGTATTGAATTCTATTATCATTTTCTCTATAGTTTGCACAAGCCTCTTTATACTCTGCATTTTCTGATCTATCACCATGTGCAGCGGCTATTGCTTTTTCTTTTGCAATTTCAGCTCTTTTTACTGTCATTCTATATTCTAATTCTTCTCTTAATTTTTTTATATTTTCTTCAGTTAGCGTATTATTCATAAAACTAAACCCCTCTCAATAGATATCATGTTAATATTATATAATATATAGAAAAAAATAAAAGATTTTTTATATAAAAGCTATAGCAAGTAATATAAGGTAACTTATCAAAAATAAATTTGATTCATTTACTATAATTTTTATTTATAATATGGATACTTAAGTTAATACAAAATATAATAACAGTATTACTAAGTTAATAAGCATTAACACAAAAGAAATAATATAGTATATAAATAGTTTTAAGGAGGATAAAAATGAATAAGAAGTTATCTATAATAATTGCTTCTATAGTTTCTGTTTTAATTATATTTATAGTTACAGTTATATCCCTTAATAAAATCAATAAAAACAAAAGTGAAAATATTAATAAGGATAATAATGAGATAAATAATATGGCAGAAACAGAAAATAAAAATGAAAATGAAATATTAAATTTTATAAGTTCAATATCTGGACTTCAAGCTAATAATATAGAAGTGATAAATAATCCAATAGGAGTTAAGGGAGAATTATTTGCTTCAGAAGAAACTATATTAAATGGAATGGATTATTTTTTAGAAAAAACTAATAACGAAAAAATGAAAGATGTTAATGTAAGAATAGATGATGATTATATCAGTATTTATGTAAATTATGAAATTTCAAATGACTTAAAAACACCAATTGAAGTAAAGATTAAGCCAAGTGTTAATAGTGATGAAGATTTGGTAATAACAATAGATGAAGTAAAGTGCTTAGATTTAAGAATATCAAATTGGATAGTTAATTTAGTTTTAAAAAGTTTTGTGAAAGATTGGTTTCCTGAAGATGGAGAAGTAAATGTAGAGTTCGATAAAGGAGATGCAATAGTATATAAGGATAATTTTAAAGGAATTAATTTGAAATCAATTTCTTTAGAAGAAAATGGGCTTAAAATAAATGCTATTATAGATTTAAAACATATTATTAATAAATAAGATTAAAATTGAGATGTTGTTTAGTTTTAATTTAACATTATAGGTTTTTTATTAAAGGGCTGTTTGTAACAGCTCTTATTTTATTTGTTTGTAAGTTGCTTTCTGTATTGATTGAATTGATACTAAATAAAAAAAGAAATATTTACATAAACTATAAGGAATACTTTTATATAAAGAACTTTATAATTAAATGTATAAATAAATTAGTACATTAAAAATATGGGAGGTATAAATATGTTTGATTTAAAGGGAAAAATTGCAGTAGTTACAGGTGCATCAAGTGGACTTGGAAGGGATGCCGCAATAGCATATGCTAAAGAAGGTGCAAATGTTTGTGTTTTAGCAAGAAGAGTTGAAAAAATAGAAAGTTTAGCAAAAGAAATAGAAGCTTTAGGAGTAGAATCCATTGCAGTTAAATGTGATGTCACTAATGAAGAGGAAGTGAAAGCTGCAATAGAAGCTGTAATTAATAAATTTGGAAGAATTGATATATTATTAAATAATGCAGGAATCGCAGTACGTGGTGGTGTAGATACCCTTAGCGAAGAAGATTGGGATAAGAGTATGGATACTAACGTGAAAGGTATTTATTTAGTTAGTAAATATGTTATTCCAGTTATGAAAAAGCAAAATTACGGAAAAGTAGTTAACGTTAGTTCAATAAATGCGTTATTAGCAGATAAAGCGGATGTATTTATTAGACATTCTTATAATGCTTCTAAAGCAGCAGTTTTAGGATTGTCAAAAGGTATGGCTGCATCTTATGCTCAATTTGGTATAACAGTGAATTCTGTTTGCCCAGGGTTATTTGAATCTGAAATGACTGAAGATACTTTATTTAAATCACAAGAATTTTTAAAGAGTTATAATACACTTTGTCCAGCATCTAGACCTGCAAAAAAAGGTGAGTTGAATGGAACTATTTTATATTTTTCTTCTGATGCATCAAGTTATGTAACAGGACAACATATTGTGGTAGATGGTGGGCTATCAATAGTTTAAAGTAGATAGAAATATTTTTAATTAAATAATTAAGAAATGAAAGAATGAAAAAATTAAGGTGAAAATCTTTATGGATTTTAGAATAAATAATGCTTTACACAAATAATCTCCCCATATTTTTTATAATTTAGTTTAGAATATTCTTCAAGAGATTGAAAATGAAATAGAGAAATATATTTATTATTAAGTTATTATGATAAAATAATAGTATTAAATTAATAGTAAGGATAGATATAACAACACTTGAAAATAATAATAAAATTGGGGAGGAATTTAAGATGAAAAAATTATTAGTAGTTATTGATTATCAAAAGGATTTTGTTGATGGGGCATTGGGATTTGAGAAAGCTATATCTTTAGAAAATGGAATTTATAATAAAGTAAATGAATATATAAAGGAGAATAACAAGGTGTTATTCACATATGATACTCATTTAGATAATTATTTAGATACTAGAGAAGGAAAAAACTTGCCAGTTGTTCATTGTATAAAAGGTACTAAAGGTCATGAACTATATGGTAGGTTAAAAGAGTTCTCAAATAGAGAAAATACGATTCATTACGAAAAATACGGATTTGGAATGGCACCAAGTGATATGATTAAACTTGCAAACGAAATAGGTGAGGATATTACTGAAATAGAGATAGTTGGAGTAGTTACTAATATATGTGTAATAAGCAATGTAGTGATGTTCCAATCACAATTTAGAAATGCAGAAGTAGTAGTTGATGGAAGTCTTTGTGCTAGCTTTGATGAATCATTGCATGAAAAGACTTTAGATGTAATAGAAGGATTACAAGGTAAGGTAATAAATAGATAAAAATGATAGTATAAAAATGACTAATAAACTTATTAATTTGATAAGGGTATTAGTTATTTTTATATTATCATATAAAGACATACAAAAAGTTGATAGTGCAGAAAATATTATTTCTTGGAATGCAGATAAGTGGAAGCATATAGCAACTTCTAAAATGTTCGAATTATTCTCACTTTTTGGTGACTACTATGGTACAGTTGCACCTATAGGTGAATATCATAGTCATGAAAGGAGTTGATAAAAAATGTCTTTGGAAAGAATTGATTATTACAGAGACTTACAACCATTACACGATAAATGTAAAAGGCTTATGTCTTTTCACGTTATTATTACACTGACAGATGGAAGTACAATTGACGGAATTATTGAGGATGTAGATAGAGATCGTGTTATAGTGTTAGTTGGAGAAGATGTTATGGAACCAGAAGATGAAAATGAATCTAATCAACAACGACAATTCCCAGGTGTCGGTCGTCCAAGAAGAAGATTTAGACGTTTTAGGAGGAAAGGTTTTCCACTTGGAAATTTAGCTGCATTGGCTCTATTAGGATATCCTTATTTTGTCCCACCATTTCCATTTTTCTATACTTTCTAGACTTATCAGAGAAAATACTTAATAAGAAACAATAATTAGAATTAGAAGCACATAGGTATTGTTGTTATATACTAACAGCAGATTTTCTAATAATAACTGGAATCAATTTTAAAATAAAAAAATGATTCCAGTTATTATTTTATTTAGAAGGTATTAAAAAGTGTAAATAAAAGTTATTTAAATTTGTTCCATGTATTGACAGTTGATACGCGATAACATATAATGAGTTATAATATAACTCATAGGGGTGAGAATATATGAAATTTGATATGATATATCTGATTCAATTAGTTTTTATTTTTAGTATTGCAACTTACATATATATATGTTTTAAAGGCTATGTTTATAGAAATAAGGAGAAATTTAATAAAGCAATTTTCAATAATTTGATTAATAAAGAAAGATTAGATTTTTCCAAGATTTTAAATGCTGATGGATATAAGACCTATGAGAAAATAGATATATGGCGGTACTGTACTTTATTTTAAAAGGATGTCTTATAAATTAATTTCAAATTATTTAAATAATTAGGAGGATTTTTATGGACATCATTATAAATATATTTAAATCTATGATAGAGTTTGCTTTTAATATAACAGGGGATTGGGGGATAGCTATAGTATTGATAACAGTAACTGTAAAGCTATTGATGTTACCTTTTTCTATAAAGCAAAGAATTTCTATGAAAAAGCAAATAAATTTTTCTAAGCAAGTAGAGATTGTTAAGAAAAAGTATAAAAATAATAAAAGAAGACAAGATGAGGAATTAAATAAGCTTTATTTAAATAATTCTAAAGGAATGTTTGGATGCTTTCTTTCATTATTGCAGTTACCAGTAGTATCTGGGTTATATATGTCTATAACAAGGCTTCAATTTGAATCTATGACAATGTTAATTCCTTGGGTTATGAATATTGGTAGCACAGATGATAAATTTATTGTTCCTTTGATTTATACAATAGTTTCTATATTACCAAGTATAATTTCTTATTTTAAGATTTTTAATATTAATGAAGAACCGATAAGTATAAAATCTATTATTCCTATGTTGATATTTGGATTAGCTATAACTGTAAAAGCACCTGTGGGAGTTGGAATTTACTTTATAACTTCAAGTATATTTACATTAATAGAGGATACTGGATTTAAGATATATAGTAGAAATAAAGTTTTCGCTTAGATTAAAAAGGATTTAAAGTTTTGCTTTAAATCCTTTTATGTAAAGTAATTAATAAAATTTAAACACTTAAAGGGGAGAGAGTAATGAAGAAATTTAAAGTTAGTAATTTTCTAAAAAGATTTTCAGCAATAATAATGGTGATTTTGGTTGTTAATGGACCATTAGTTGCTTATGCTAGAGCTGGCGGTGGAGGAGGCGGTGGTGGAGGCGGTGGCGGTGGCGGTGGAGGTGGAAGCCATAGTTCCTCTCATGGAGGTTCACCAAGTGGAAGTTATAGAGGAAGAAGTAATCCAATCACTTCAATAATTAATCTTGGCATGTTTGCTATTGTTGGATCAGCAGGAACAATTGTTTTAAAGGTAAGACTTAGTAAAAAGAAAGCAAAAAGTATTTCGGCTATTAAGAATTTATCTAAGAATGATTATAATTGGGATTATAATAGTATAAAGAATGATATAGAAGAAGCTTTTTATAAAGTTCAAGTTGCCTGGATGGAAAGGAATCAAGATTTAGCTAAAGAGTATATGAGTGAAAAGTTATACATAAGGCATAAATCAAAAACAGAATGGATGAAAGTAAGAAAAGAAAAAAACATCCTAGAAAAAATGAAGTTAATAAGCGCTATTCCTATTGCATTGCAGGATCAAGATGGAACTAATGAAGATTCTTTATGGGTTCATATAAAAGCAAAATCAATCGATTATACAATAAAAGAGGAAACAAATGAAGTAATAGAAGGTAATAAATATAGACGTACTCATTTTGAAGAGTACTGGAAATTTATAAAAAATGAAAAGAGATGGATATTAGATGAAATAAGGCAAATTGACGATATTAATGATTTAGATTTTTTTGATATAAATATAAAAAATAAGAAATCTAAGTAATATTATAAATATACAGATATTTTATCTTTTTAAAAAGAAGCTATCTATAATGTTTTATTGTAGGTGGCTTCTTTGTGATGTTGTAGAAAATATTAAAATAAAAATAATTCTCACCTAAATTTAAAGTTTTTTTAAATATTATTTTTACTAGATTTAATCACTATTATTATTTTTATTTGTAAGGTATAATTGATTTATTACACATATGACTAAGATTAGGTAACAAGGAGAATTAACATGAACATTATTATAGTCGGTGCAGGTAAAGTAGGATATACCTTAGCAAAATACTTATCTATGGACGGAGATAATATAACTATTATAGATAATAAGGATGGAGCTTTAGAACAAATTAATAATAATTTAGATGTAATGTGTGTTAAAGGAAACTGTACTAGTTTAAAGGTTCTTGACGAAGCGGGAATAAGAGGTGCTGATTTATTAATTTCAGTAACAGATAGTGATGAGTTAAACATGCTTTGTTCTTTAGCATCTAAAAAGTTAGGAGTTAAATATACTGTAGCTAGAGTTAGAACTCCAGATTATGATGAAGATATAACCTTATTAACTGAAGCAGTAGGAATAGATTTAGTAATAAATCCAGAAAAAGCTGCAGCAATGGAAATAGCTAAGTTAATTAAATATCCATCAGTGTGTAGTATAGATAGTTTTTCCGGTGGTAAAGTGAATTTAGTTGGATTTAAGGTGTCTAATGATACAGATCTCGAAGGTAAAAGGGTAAGTGATATTACTTTTATTAGAGGAAATGTACTATTTTGTGGAGTAGAGAGAAATGATGAATTTATAATGCCTAGAGGAGACTATATTTTTCATAAAGATGACAGAGTATATGTTATAGGTGAACATAAAGATATTCAAAATTTATTTAATAAACTAGGAAAATATAAGAAAAAAGTGAAAAGAGCCATGATTATTGGTGGAGGGAAAATAGCATATTATCTTTCTAAAATGCTTAGTGAAGTTGGAGTGAATTGTAAGATAATAGAAAGAGATATAAAAATTTGTGAAGAGCTTAACGATCTTTTACCAGATTCTATAATAATTAATGGAGATGGTATGGATGAAGAGTTATTATTATCTGAAAGTTTATTAGAAGTTGATAGTTTTATTACTTTAACAGGTAGAGATGAGGATAATATTATAGCGTCTCTTCTAGCAAGTAGCAAATCTGTAAGTAATGTAATAACTAAAATAACAAGAAATAATTATAGAGAAATAGGAAAGACAGTAGGAATAAACTCTATAGTAAATCCAAAGTTAGTTACTGCATATAAGATATTAAGATATGCAAGAACTTTAAGAAATAAGAAAAAATGTTCCATAGAAAATATATATAGAATCTGTAATGATAACGCAGAGGCAGTGGAATTTGTAGTTGGCAATGATACTAAAAATATAAATATAAAATTTAAAAATATTATCTTTAATAAAGATATATTAGTAGCAACAATTGTTAGAAATAATAAGATAATCATTCCAACAGGAGATGATTCTTTAAAAGTAAATGATAGAGTTATTATTGTAACTAAGAATATGAATATCCTTCATATTGATGACATCTTCTCTGGAGGTGGCAGATAATATGAATTATAAAATTATTCTAAAGGTAATAGGTAATGTATTGCTTTATGAATCAATACTTTTACTAATTCCCTTTGGAATATCATTAGCTTTTGGAGATGGAGATAGCTTTGCATTTTTAATTACTATGATTTTAATGATGCCAATAGCTTTGTTACTTAGAAGAATAGAAATTAAAGAAAAAGGGATGTATGCAAAGGAAGGTTTTTTGACTGTAGGATTAGCGTGGATTGTAATAGCAGCATTTGGAGCTTTACCATTTGTTATAAGTGGTGCAATCCCATCTTTTGTAGATGCATTTTTTGAAACTGTATCTGGTTTTACAACAACAGGAGCATCAATATTAACAGAAATTCAGTCATTGCCAAGAGGAATATTATTTTGGAGAAGTTTCACACATTGGATAGGTGGAATGGGATTCTTAATTTTTATATTAGCATTAGTACCATCACTTGGTTCTAATACAATATATTTATTAAGAGCAGAAAGTCCAGGACCAAACCCTGGAAAAATAGTTCCTAAGATAAGAGAAACAGCTAAAATCTTATATATAATATATTTAATTTTAACTGTAATACAAACAATTTTATTGATGGCAGCAGGTCTTTCTCCATATGATTCGGTAATACATGCATTAGGAACAGCAGGAACAGGTGGTTTTTCTAATATGAATTCAAGTGTTGCTGCGTTTAATAACCCTGCTGTTGAGTGGATTATAACAGTATTTATGATATTATTTGGAATTAATTTTGCCTTATATTTTCAAATAATAAAAGGAAATGTTAAGAACTTTTTCAAGAGTGAGGAACTAAAATATTATTTATTAATGATTTTGATATCTATAATATTTATAACGATAAATATTCTGGATTTTAATAATGGAAATTTAATTGAATCAATAAGGCAATCATCATTTCAAGTTGCATCTATAGTTACTACTACAGGATATGCGACAGTAGATTTTAATTTATGGCCAACACTAAGTAAAATTATAATAATGATACTTATGCTAACAGGTGCAATGGCGGGATCTACAGGTGGTGGAGTAAAAACAATAAGAATAGTTATAATACTTAAGGCTATAAGACGTGGTATAGATAAAATATTACATCCTAAAAGAATACAAAGTGTTAAAGTAGATGGAAAATTAGTTGATGAAGAAACTATATCAGGTGTATTTTTATTTATAGGAGCACACATTGTAATTTCGTTAATAGCGATGTTTATTGTTGCCTTTGATGGGTTTGACTTAGTTACAACATCAACATCTGTATTAACAACTATAAGTAATGTTGGACCAGGATTTGAAATGGTGGGACCAATAGGTAACTTTTCAGCATTTTCACCATTAAGTAAAATAACATTATCTTTTTGTATGCTTGCTGGTAGGTTAGAAATTTATCCAATGTTAATTATGTTTAGTAAATCAATTTGGAAAAAGACTTATTAAATTAAACTTGATATAAAAAAAGATATTTAAAGTTAGTAACTTTAAATATCTTTTTTTATTAATTTAAATCTCAAAATTAATAAGAAGCCTTAAAATATGAACTAGTTTACTGTAGGTAGAATAAGATAATATGTAGAATATTCCTTAATATTTCTATTTAGATTTTTATCAAATGAATAATTGAAATGAGTGGTAAATTATGTTTAACAAGAGAAGAATGTTTTATAGATACATTGGTTCAGGTTCGGCACGAAGAGTATTTGACCTAGGAAATGGATATGTGATAAAAATTGCAAAAAATGAAGCTGGAATAGCGCAAAATAAAGTTGAATATCAAATTTCATCAATAGATTCCTCAGATTTATTTGCAAAGGTGAAGGAAGCCTCTTATAATTTTGATTATCTAATAATGCAAAAAGCAGATAAAATAAACAATATTAAAGATATTCTTTATTATTTTAATGTTAGAAGCATTGACGAACTCTTTAGCTTAAGAGAACTTCAGAATATTGTATATAGATATAATTTATTAGCAAATGATCTCTGCAGGACTAGTAGCTGGGGAATAGTTAATGGGGAACCAGTCATTATTGATTATGGTTTTACAAGAGAGGTTAGAGCAAGATATTATTAAGAGGTACAATTGAGAGTGTAAAAATAATTTTAAGCATTTATTTTAAGGAGTTACTGCATCGATCTATGAAGTTTACACTCTCTTAAATATATATGTATAATATAAATTAATTAATAATACTTTTTGGTTTTTACTGTAGAAAAATGCTATATCATTGAGTATAATTATTTTGTGAAACCCTATATTAAATTATAAGACAACTTTAAAAGTCGCAATTAGAAAAAGAGTACAAATAAATACAGATTAATAATTTATTTTATGGTTAGGGGGATGTAATGGGTGGAAATTTGAAAAAGAAGATGTTTTCCTTCATAATATTTTTATTTATTATCTTGAATTTTCAAGTTCCTATAAAGGCTGAATCAAATAAAAAAATATTAATTTTAAATTCATATAGTGAAGAGTTACAGTGGACTAGAGATATTGAGGAAGGTATACAAAAAACTCTAGGAGTAAGAGATGATTTAATATTATATTATGAATTTATGGACTTAAAAAATAATAGAGGCGAAACTTATATATGCATATTAAATGAACTTTATACTGAGAAATATAAGAATACTAAATTTGATGCAATTATATGTTCAGATAATGATGCATTAAATTTCATGATAAATTATGGGGAGGATATTTTTGGAAGCATACCAGTTGTATTTTGTGGAATAAATAACTTTAATGATGAAATGCTTAAAGGAAAATCCAATTATACAGGAGTAGTGGAAGCTATAGATGTGCAGTCTACAATAGATAGTATATTATTTTTTCAGGAAGATGTAAAAGAGGTTATGGTAATTTCAGATTCTATGTCTTCTGGGAAGCTAAATGAGGAATTAGTTAGAAAAGCTATATCTAAATATAGCTATGATATTAATTTTAATTTTTATAGAGATATTGATTTATCTGAAATTTTAGATAAAAGAAATAATTTAAATAAAGAAACTGCTATTCTAATGATAGGACAATTAAAATCAGAAGCTGGTAATTATGTACCTTATGGTGAAATTAATAGCTATTTAAAAGAATTAAATATACCCGTTTATGTGTGCTGGGATTTTATGTTAACAGATAATATTATAGGCGGGAAAGTAATAGATGGATATAGTCAAGGGAAAATTGCAGCAGAGATGACATTAAATATTTTAAATGGAGAGAATGTGCAAAATATACCTATTGAAAGAGAATCACCTAGTAAGTTCATATTTGATTATAATGAGTTAAATAAATATGATATATCTATAGACAAGATTCCAAGTACATATAATATTATAAATAAGCCATTCTCATTTTATAGTACATATAAAATAGAAATATATATAGTTTCTATCGTAATTTTATCTTTAGTAATTCTTATAGTAATATTAATTATTAATATAAAAAAAAGAATTATAACTGAAAAAGAATTAAGTAGAAATTATGATGAACTAAATGTTGTTTATGAAGAACTTGCGGCTACAGAAGAGTCATTAGAAATGCAATATAATGAAGTACAAGCTAGTGAAGAGAGATATAAGCTTGCTGTTGATGGAGCAAATGATATAATTTGGGAATATGATTTTAAAAATAAAGAACATTATTTATCAGATAAGTTTGGAAGCTTACTTGGATATACAATTTATAGTTCAGAAGATTTAATAGATACATTTAAAAAAATAATATTAAAGGAAGATTTAGAAAAAGTATTATTATTGTTTGAAGAACATTTAAATAAAAAATCTTCTTATTTTAATGTTGAATGTAGGGTAGTTGACATACTTAATAATATTAAGTGGGTATTTATAAGGGGTAAAGCATTAATTGATAGTGAAAATAATCCAGTAAAGATTTCGGGCTCTATTTCAGATATTACTGAAAGAAAAAATGCAGAAGAAAAAATTGAAACTTTAGCGTTTTATGATCAATTAACTAGATTGCCTAATAAGCATATGTTCTTAGATAAAGTTGATGATGAATTATTAGGGGATTTAGAAACGGAATATAGAGGAGCAGCATTTTTAATTGATATAGATAATTTTAAAAATATAAATGATACTTTAGGACATGATTATGGAGATGAATTCTTAAAATGTATTGCAAAAGAATTTATAAAAATTTTAGATAATGATGAATTTATATGTAAATTAGATGGAGATGAATTTCTAATATTAAATTTAGACATCAATGGAAAATCAAAAGTTGAAGAACTAGCTATTAAAATTCTAGAATTATTTAAAAATCCATTTAAAGTTAAGGGAAAAAACATTTTTACTAGTGTAAGTATTGGTATAAGTATTTTTCCAAATGATGCTTCAAATAAATCAGAGCTTCTTAAAAATTCAGATATAGCTATGTATAAAGCTAAAGAAAATGGTAAAAATAGATATTTATTTTATCATGAAAGTATGTCTAAAGATATAGTTAGAAAATCGCAATTAATAGATGGTCTTAGAAATGCTATTTGTAAATCAGAATTTAAATTACTATATCAACCTCAAATAGATATTAATGATTCTAAAGTTATAGGAGCAGAAGCTTTATTAAGATGGATAAGCAATTCCTTTGGAAATGTTTCACCAATAGAATTTATACCACTTGCAGAGCAAAGTGAATTAATAATATCAATTGGGGAATGGGTATTATACAATGCTTGCATAAAGAATAAGGAGTGGCTTGATAAAGGAATTACTCCAATGACTATAGCTGTTAATGTTTCAGTTATACAACTTTATCAAAGTAATTTCTTAAATACAATAAAAGAAATATTAGATAAAAGTGGGCTACCAGCAGAATACTTAGAAATTGAAATAACAGAAAGCATAGTTATGAATAATATAGAAGAAAATTTAAAGGTACTTAATGAAATAAAAGATTTAGGAGTTAAAATAGCATTGGATGATTTTGGAACTGGATATTCATCTCTTAGCTATTTAAGATTACTTCCAATAGATAAGCTTAAACTAGATAAATCATTTATAGATAATATACATAAAAGTGAAAATGATAGAGTGATAGCTGAATGTATAATTAAACTTGCACATGAAATGAATATAATTGTTGTTGCAGAGGGGGTAGAAATAAAAGAACAGTTTGATATTTTATATGAAATAGGGTGTGATAGAATACAAGGATATTATTTTAGCAAGCCTATTTCATCAGATGAATTTGAATTAATTATGAAATTATGATAAATAAAAATATAGGATTAAATATAAATAATATAAGAGTATGAAGAGCATTTATACTCTTATATTATTTTGGCATTATATTAATAATTATTTGAACTTTTCTGGAAATTGCTTGATTATTCCGTCAGAAAGTATATCTGCAAACATAATCATATGATCTTCTCCTCTATCAAATGCATCGATATCTGACTTCCAATCTTTCTTTAATCTAGCATTGACTGCTTCTAAAATCAAGTCTAAATGTTTGTGTAACATACTTTTTAAAGTTTTGTTTGAGTACTTAGGATTAGCAGAACTTAGGAAGTCGGCTATTTGGTCTGCATTTTGATACCATAATTTATTATATTTTTCAAAATCATTCTTGTTGCCACTTTGAGCTGCATCAAGAACTTGCCCAGCAAGCTGTATATGTTCTCTCAATATAGAAGATAGCTTATTTCCTGCTTCTTCACCATAGTAGGGTTTTATATAGTTTCCAATATCATCCTGATTTTTAAGAAGTCTTTCTAAGGCTGGGCCCTTATCTTCAAGAGAATCTATATCAGCTATAATATAATTCCTAGTCCATAGAACATGATCGATCCATAGTTTTCTTTCATTCATTTTTAAATCACATTTTGATTTAGTTAAAGTATCATTAGTGAAAGAAGTATTTTCTATGGCGTTAGCTTTTAATGGAATAAAAAATAAATTTAATAAGGATAGTAGGAATAAGGATTTTTTGAAAGTTTTCATCATTTGTATAATCTCCTTCTAGTTGTAGAATTTAATGTTAGTTTTTTCAAATATATGTTGATATATACTGATGAAAATACTGATATTTATTGAAATTTCTACTTAAGGGGAATATTTTTTTATAGCAATAGAAGTTGTAGAGAATGATATTAGTAAATCAAACTTAAAAGATTGGGTACATTATGTTTCATATTATACTGATATAAATGCTAATATTTTAGTGTTTGCAACCTGATAATGCCTATAGAAAAAATAATAGTGTGAATTTAAAATTTCTAATATATATAAAGTTACACTAGAAGTAAAATTAGAAATAAATATGTATATAAAAATTAATTTTATAAGAACAAATAAGTATAATAATTGTAAATATAATGTGATTATGATAGTATAAAAATATATAAGGATTGCCTTATATATTTTTTTGTAAAGAACAATATTTTAATTAATATATTGTACAAGTTTAAATATTTAACTAATGGAGGAAATGGATTAATGATAAGTTTACCAAATTGCCCAAAATGTAATTCAGAATATACTTATGAAGATGGAAGTCTTTTAATATGTCCAGAATGTGCACATGAATGGACTTTAGACTCCGTAAATAATGATAATGAAGATGAAAAAGTAGTAAAAGATGCAAATGGAAATATTTTAAGCGATGGAGATTCTGTTACTATAATAAAGGATTTAAAAGTTAAGGGAAGTTCATCACCATTAAAGCAAGGTACTAAAGTAAAGAATATACGTTTAGTTGATGGAGATCATAATATTGATTGTAAAATTGATGGCTTTGGTGCTATGAAGTTAAAGTCAGAATTTGTTAAAAAGATTTAAAGATAATATTTCGGTATAAAAAATTATATTGTATTAGTATATAAAGTTGTATCTTTTGATACAACTTTTTTTTATAAAAAATAGAAAAAGGGGTTCATAAGTTACTTTTTTGGCAAATCAATTTCATAGCTAATACAGTATAAACGAATATAAATTGTACATCATATTAATGTAATTTAATTTATAGGAGGGATTAAAATGAAAAATAAGCCTGATGATAGAAGCGATAATGTAGAAAGAATACAAGAAAATATCAATAACGTTTTAGAAAATATTCATTTAGCTAATGAAATGATTGATAAAACAGATGATCCCAAAACAATTGAAAATCTAGAAGAAAGAAATGAAAGAAGAGAAAGAGCGCTAAAAGGACTTCATAAGGAAATCAGAGATGAAGCAATAGCAAATGAAATTAAATCAAAAGTACTACCAAATGAAAATTCTTATAAATAATTAATTTGTAATAACTACAAGAAAAAATAAAAGCCATGCAAAGATGAAATTTAACATTAAAAATTAGTTTAATTTCATTTTTATGTATGGCTTTTGTTATTTTCTAAATGTTTTATTAATTTTAATGTAAAGTAGTTTAACAAATTAGTATAAATATTAATAATAAAAAGATTTTATATTATAATTTAATTATTATTGACTAGAACCTAAGGGAATAGATTAGCATAGATTTGAGGTGATAGTATGTTAATAAATGAAGTTGTTAATTTAACAGGACTAACTAAAAAAGCTATTAGTTATTATGAAAAACATGAGCTAATAAAATCAAAGAGGAATAAAAATGGATATAGAGAATATTCAAAAGAAGATATATCGTTATTAAATGAAATATCTTTGTATAGAAAGTTAGATATATCTATTAAAGATATTAAAAGAATAATAAATAGCAATAACAAGAAGGAAATATTAAATAATGTTATTAAAGATAAATATAAAAAAGAAATTGAAATAAAAATACAAAGGGTATATTTAAATAGGATTATATCTGGAGATTTAAGTGAAGAAAGCATTAGAAATTTAAATGAAGAAATTATAGTAGATGAAAAAAGTAGTGGTGAGTTTATAAAGAGAGAATTAAAAAGATCCTTTCCAAGTGGACTAGGGTTATATTTAGCCCATCACTTTTCACCATATCTAAACGAACCAATAGATACTTTGGAAAAGTATGATGCATGGCTTAAAATAGTAGGTTTTCTAGATGATATGCCAGATATAAAAATACCTAAATTTATTGAATTAGCATATGAAAATATGTCAGAGGAAATACAAAAGAATATAGCTGAAAATACAAGAAAAGAAATATACAATATGTTAAATGCTGAAGGAGAAGAATTAGAAAAATATAAAGAAAAGCTTATAAAAAATATCGATATGCAAAATGATAAATCTATATTAAAAGTTATGCAACCTTTTTACAAGTTTAAAAAGAATATGCTTGAATTTTTTAATAGCAGTGGGTATTATGATATATTTATACCGAATATGAGAATTCTAAGTAGTGAATATAATGAGTATCAAGATAACCTTATAAAATTAAATGATAAGATATCAAAGGAATTAGGAATAAAATATGATGAAAATATGAGAATAGTAAGAGAGAAGATTTGAGGAGTAGAATTATACTACTTTTTATTTTTATGATAAAATCAAAATAAGAATAAACTTAGTATAATACTGGATGAAGTATATTTATAGAAATGGAGAATAGAAAATGGATTATAGAGTATTTGATGAAAGAATTGTTTTAAGATTAGAAAAGGGAGAAGAAGTTATTGAATCTATTAAAAAAGTTTGTGAAGAACAAAAAATAATAGCAGGTTCAATATCAGGGTTAGGGGCTACTAATCATGTAGTTGTAGGCTTATTTAAGCCAAATGAAAAGAAATATTATTCATCTACTTATGAAGATGACTTTGAAATTACAAATATTACAGGAAATATATCAGTAATGGATGAGGAAGTATATTTACATATACATGGAACTTTTGCAAATTTAGAGGGAAAATGTATAGGTGGACATTTAAATAAAGCAGTTATCAGTGCTACAGCAGAAATAATAATAAATAGAATAAATGGAGCTATAGGAAGAAAATTTGATGAGAATATAGGCTTAAATCTTATTGAATTTTAACTGACTTAGTTTAAATCAGAATATTTAATAAATATTTAAAATTCATATAGTGGAAATATTTACAATTAATATACAAACTTTTTTTCTAATTAATTAAAATTAATTATTTAATAACCCCGAAAATAAAGAATCCTATGTATTTGGATTCTTTATTTTTTATTTTAAGGCTTTATTATGTAAGTTTAAAGAATTTACTTAATAGTATAGAAGTTTTTTAAAACTTATAGAATGAAAAAATTTCCATAAAATCGTTGACTGGTGGAGTTATTTTATATATAATGTAAAAGTAAGTTAAAATTTGTTAAAATTTAGCGTGTAATCTAATTAATTTAGAGCATTAGCTGGAAAAGGTAAGTATATCTTTTCCAGCTTTTTTTTATTAGTAATATTGTTTAATTTAATATGATTAATTATTATTAAAAGCTTAATTTATATTAAATTACATTATTATATAATTTTTATTAAGGGGGACCAAATAGTGAGATTAAAAAGTAAAAAACTAAAGAGATTCATAGCAAAGGCTATGATGGTAATTATGTTATTTACATTATTACCAAACGTATTTACACTAAGGGTTAAAGCTTTAGATGGAAAGGAGGTTAAAAATGTAGAGTATGAAATATACCCAATTCCTCAAAGTATTGAATATGGCGATGGTAATATAAATTTTCAAAATAAGGCAAATGTTATATTTGAAGATGGAATTGATGATGCAACTAAAAATAGATTATTTGAAGTATTGAATATTAAAGGTATTTCATACGAAGTAGGTACTGAAATAAAAAGTGACCAAACAAATTTTTTAGTAGGAATAAATAATTCTAAAGGTATTGTAGATAATTATTTTAATAATAGAAATTTAGGTGATGATGCTCATTTTGAGAAAATAGATTCTCATATAGTATCAGTAGATGATAATGTAATTGCAGTATTAGGTAAAGATACTGATTCAGCATTCTATGGGCTTACATCATTAAAATTAATATTTAAACAAATAGAAGGTAATGAAATAAGAGAACTATTAATTAAAGATTATTCAGATGGACATTGGAGAGGTTTTATAGAAGGATATTATGGTATTCCTTGGAGTAATGAAAATCGTATGGATTTAATGAAGTTTGGTGGAGACTTTAAGATGAATGCATATATTTTTGCTCCAAAAGACGATGAATATCATAGCCTTAAATGGAGAGATCCATACCCAGCAGAAAAGCTAGAAGAACTTAGACAATTAGCTGAGGTTGGAGCAAAAACAAAAAATAAATTTATATGGACAATTCACCCATTCTTAAAGGATGGAATGAAGTTCGATACAGATGAAAACTATCAAAGTGATTTATCAAAGATTATTGCAAAGTTTGAACAATTATACAGTATAGGTGTTCGCCAGTTTGGAGTACTTGCCGATGATGCTGAGGGAGAAGCAAAAGATCAAGTAAGACTTATGAATGATCTAGAACAATGGAGATTATCAAAAGGTGATGTATATAGTTTCATTTTTGTTCCTAAGGTATATACAAAAGAGTCAGCAGGTGGAGATGTTAATAACGAATATTTAAACACAATTTCTGCAATGCCTGAAAGTACTGAAATATTATGGACAGGTGATACTATACTTGGATATGTAAAAGAAGATAGTTTCGATTTCTTTAAAGAAGCAGTAGGAAGAGAACCTTTCATGTGGTTAAACTGGCCTGTAAATGATATCAATAATAGTCGTTTATTAATGGGTAAGGGTGAAATGTTAGATAAAGATGTTACAAACTTTAGAGGAATTGTAACTAATCCAATGCAAGAGGCACAAGCTTCAAAGGTAGCTCTATTTGCAATTGCAGACTATGGTTGGAATCGTGCAGGTTTTGATATGGACAAGAGTTGGGAAGATTCATTTAAATATATTGAACCAGATGCAACTGAAGAATTACACACATTTGCAAAGCATATGAGTGATCCAGCTCCAACTTGGCATGGATTAACTTTAGAGGAGTCTGAAGAATTAAGACCAATAATTCAAGAATTTACAAAGAAATTATTCAGAAAAGAATCAATAATAGAAGATAGTAAGATTGTTTTAGCAGAATATAAAGAAATTTTAGATGCAACTAATAATTTTGCACAAAAGTCTAAAAATGAATTGATGAAAAATGAAATTAAGGCATGGGTTGATTCGTTAAGAGATTTATCTGAATCAACAGTTGCATACGTTAATGCGGCACTTGCTTTAGAAGAAGGTAACTATGAGGAAGCTGTTAAATATTATGCTTTAGGTGTAAGTGAATATACTTCTTCAAGAAGTTATAGAGTTCAAGGAATTAATGGACAAATTAGACCAGAGCCAGGTAGTAGACATTTAGTACCATTTGCCAAGGATTTATCAAGAATAATTGGTGAAAAAATTAATCAAGAAATTAATCCAGACACTGTTAAGCTATCATTATTCCCCTATACAAATATGGGATATAATTTATATTGGGGACATGTTCAAAATATAGTTGATGGAGATAATTCTAGATTATCAACTATGTGGATTCGTAGAGCTGCAAATGAAGATGACTATGTTGCTTTAGAATTAAGTGAAGTAACAGAAGTTAACAGTATTACATTTGAACAAGGTGAGCCAGGTGCTGGAGATAAATTTAACTTTGTTAAGTTCCAATCTTCAATGGATGGAGAAACTTGGACGGATATAGATGGTGTTGCATATGGACCAGAAAAAGAAAAAATAGTTGTAGAAAATCTTAAAGTAAAAGCTAAATATGTAAGAGTTATTCCAACAGGGGAAATCAAAAGTAACTGGATATCAGTTCGTGAATTCTCAATTAATAAAGAAGATGATAGCAATTTATTTAGAGATGTTTATACAAATATAGAAGCTTTAACTAACAATAAAGTAAATATATTACCAGAAACAGCTATACTTGAAAATATAAATGATATTACATTAGCAGAAAATGAATATGTAGGTATTAAGTTAAACAAAATAAAAGAATTAAAAAATATTATTGCTGAATATACAAATAAAAATAATCTAACTTTAGAAATATCAATTAATGGTATTGAATGGACAGCTGTAGAAGACTTGAGCTCTAGTGTAAATGCACGTTATATTCGTATTATTAATAAAGGTAAGGAGTCAGTTAAAACCAATGTTACTAAGTTAAAAATAGAAAATACAACTAATGATGTAACGTTTGATGTTAGACCAGCAGCAGAAGCTAAGTTTGAACCAACTAATTTAATAGATGGTAAATTAAACACAGCATTCAAACCTAATGTAAATGCGCCAAAAACAGGACATTTAACATATTATATTTCTGATAACACAGAGATCAAAAAGTTCACTGTATTACAAGATCCAACTACAGTATCAAATGCAGCAGTATCTATAAGAACTGAAGATGGATGGAATAATATAGGGGAATTAAGTAAGAGTCTTAATGTATTTAATACATCACAATTCAAAAATGTATTTGAAATAAAAATAGAATGGAATGGAATGGCTCCAACTCTAAATGAAATCGGAATTTCAACAGTTGAAGAAAGTATGGATGTTAACAAAGAAGCATTGACAGAAGCAATAGAAAAAGCAGAAAGTATGCTGACATCTGATAAATACACTGAAGAATCAATAGCTAACCTAAAAGAAGTGCTAAATGTAGCAAAAGAAGTTATGATAAATGTAAATGCTACTCAAGAAGAGATAGATAAAGCATTAGAAGATTTAAACAAAGCAATATCTTCTTTAGTTGAGAAACCATCAGTTCCAGGTGAGGAAGAAAATCCTGGAGAAAATGAAAAACCAGGTGAAGATAATTCAGATAATGATAGTAAGCCAGGCGAAGATAGTAACCCACTTCCTCCAACAGGTGATGAAAATAATAATTCAGGAAAAGGTGATGGAAATTTACCTAATACAGGAGGAACATCACCAGTTATGGTTCTAGCAATAGGAGGAATTATTTTAATAGTTGGAGTAGTAACATTAAGAAAAAAATCTGCAAATAATTAAATAAAAGTTTTACAATAAAGTTTGTTTATTAAGAAAAGATAATTTTTTTGAAAAGGTGCAATCTTAGAAATCTATTTAATATAAAGTTTATTCAATTTCAAGTAAGTTTTATTGCCTTAAAAAAGTTAATTTCTTATTTTTATAAAGGGGCTCGCGAAACGCGAGCCCCTTTTAAACCATTGATTTTACTTACTTAAAGACGTTTTTAAAATTAAATAGAAAATTTTCTCTATTATTTATATATTATATATTCGCAGAATAGGAAGCTTGAATTAGAAGTTCCAGTTTTATTGGCTAATATCAAAAATTATTTTTATACAGCCAATTTATTAAATTCAAGGTATTATCATATAATTATTGGAATTATTATAATAAATCAATAATATTATTTATTTAGAAAATTTGATGTAATTACTAAAAAAAGTAATGAAAGCGTTGACATAGTGGATAAATGTATATATACTGTAAATGAAAGTTAAATTATGTTTATTTTTGGCGTGTAATCTAATTAAATTTAGAGCATTAGCTGTGATAGAAATATTTTATTTATAAAAATTATTTATAAATAAAATAATTTTTAGCGCAGCTATTATTATTTTTAATATTAAAATTAATAATAAAATACAGATGAAAGAGGGATAAAATGTTAAGAGCAAAATTAAATTCTATTTTAGCAAAGGTAGTTGTAGCATCATTTATATTTACAACAACACCAACAACAGTTTTTGCAGATGTTATTAATAATCAAGATAAGAAAGTAGTAAAATTAAAAGTTGAATCACCAAGGGTAAGCCCAACACCACAATTAATAGAATCTTCAGGAGAAGGAACAGTTTTATCTAATAAAGTAAACATAATTGGACAAGATAAAGCAGATGAAGATGCTGTAAGAGAACTAATGGAATTTTTAAAAACTTTAGGTCTTGAAGTAAATACTGATTTTAATGATGAATCCACAACGATAATAATCGGAGAGGATGATGATAATATACAAGAAATGAATAATTTCTTATCTGAAATTAATAAAGAAGGAGCAGAATCTATTTCTGTGAATGAAGGATATGTTCTTGCTGCTAACACAAATGAAAATGGATCTATGACAATAGCTATAGAAGGTACTGATGAAGTTGGTACTTATTATGGAGTTAAAACTTTAAAGGAATTAGTACTTAATGTAAATAATCAAAATGTTATGCCTGAGGTTTATGTAAATGATTACCCTACTCAACATGTAAGAGCCATTGTAGAAGGGTTCTATGGAAATCCTTGGACACATCAAGATAGATTAGATCAATTTAAGTTTTATGGAGACAATAAATTAAATATGTATATATATGCTCCAAAGGATGATCCATATCATAGGGATCAATGGAGAGATCCATATCCACAAGAAGAAATGGCAAGAATGCAGGAGCTTATTAATACAGCTACTGAAAATAAAGTTGATTTTGTATTTGCAATTTCTCCAGGAAAGGATATAGATATAAATTCAGAAGCAGATTATCAGGCACTTATTGATAAGTGTGAGTCATTATATAACATGGGAGTTAGAAGTTTTGCAATCCTTTGGGATGATATATTCACAGATGATGGAGTTGGACAAGCTGCTATAATGAACAGATTTAACACAGAGTTTGTTAAGGCAAAAGATGGTGTTAAACCATTATTAACAGTTCCAACGCAATACTGGGGAACTTCAATGTTTACTGATGGACAAGTTAAACCTTATACGAAAGGATTTGCTGAAAATCTAGATACTGATATAGAAGTTATGTGGACAGGGGAAAATGTTATGTCCGAAACAGTAACTTTAGATGATGCAGAAAAAGTAAATAATCTTTACAATAGAAAAATGATTTTATGGTGGAACTATCCTGTTAGCGACTATAGAGTTGATAAGTTAGCTTTAGGACCAATATATAACTTAGGAAATGATTTAGATAGTAAGATTGGTGGATTTGTTATGAATCCAATGGAGTTTGCAGAAGCATCAAAAATAACTCTTCATACAGGAGCTGATTATGCTTGGAATACTGCAGCTTATAACCATGATAAGGCTTGGGATAATGCAATTTCAGATTTAGTTGGCGAAGAGTTGAAAGAGAGCTTTAAGAAATTTGCTGATCATAGTACAAGACTTGATACTGGTAGAGAAGATGCTCCAGAAATGAGGGCTATAATGGATTCTTTCTGGGATAAGGTTGATAATAAACAAATTCCAGCTACAGAACTTGAGAGTTTAAAAGTAGGATTTGAATCAATAAAATCAGCAGTATCAGAAACTCAATCTAAGTTATATTCTGAGATGCTTGAAGAAGTAGCGCCTCAATTAGAAAAGCTTACTAATTATGCAGATGCAGCATCTACAGCAGCAGATATGGTTATCGCAATGCTAAAAGGCGATAGTAAGTTATGGTGGGAATTAAAGTCAAAGCTTTCATTGCAAATTGAAGTTTTAGATTCATCAAAAGCAATAATATCTGAAAAGGTATTAGATGATTTTATTAAACAAGCTAATACAAAGACAGACAATATGTATTTTGATGGTGTATTAAAGGAAGAAGTAAAAACATATAATTATCAAGCAACTACATCTGATAATCTTTCACCATTAAAGTTTGAGGAATGGTATAATGGTAAATCACCTTATGAACTTTCAAATATGTTTGATGGTAAATTAGATACTGCATATAGATCATCAGGAAATATTAAATCTGGAGATGAAATAATAGTAGATCTAGGACAAGAAGAGTATATTAAAAATATTTATATGTTAATGGGAAGAACTTCAGAAGATAATATGATCATGAATGGAAATCTTCAAATATCTAAAGATGGTATTGAGTGGAAAACTATAGTTGAAGGAAATACATTCAGAGAAGTGTTTGAAGATGAAATTAATGAAAATGCTAGATATATTAAATATGTAGCAACGGAGGATCAAGAAAATCAATTATACGTAAGAGAAATTATGGTAAATAAAAACACTCATAGTGGAGTGAACTCTAGCGTAGATGCTAAGCTTTCATATAAAAAGAGTATAGCTGATAAAAATGAAATAAATTCAGTTGTTTTAGAAGAAAAAGTTAAATTAAAAACTGGAGATACAATTGAATTAGAACTTCCGGAATTTAAGTTTATTACTGGAGTTGATGTAAATAGTAATGCAAATGGAAGTATTGAATATACAGTAAATGGAATTGATTGGATTAAGCTAGGAGATAGTGAAACAATAAAGTTAGATAAAGCACAAATTGTAAAGGCAGTTAGATTTGTATCAAATGAAGATAAAACATTAAAGAATTTTAGTATGGATGTAGTAATTGAAGGAAGAGGAAATCAATCAGTTGAAACAAATAGAAATGGTAGCGGAAATTATAAAGATTTAAATGCTATTATTGATGGAGATTTAGATTCAAGCTTTATTTCATCAGGTGCATTAAATGTTGGAGATTATTTCACTTTAGATTTAGGTGAAGTAACTAATGTAAGAAATATTCAATTTATAGGGGATAGAGCATATGGTGGAGATAGAATCCGTGATGGAAAAGTTGAATATTCACTAGATGGAACTAATTGGACAGAAATATATAATGGTGGAATTTCTGAACAATTTAGAATGTATGACTTAGATTTTAATGCTAAATATTTAAGAGTAACTGCAACAAAGGGAACTGATGCATGGCTTAGAATGTCTGATTTCTCAGTAAATTCACCAGAAGCAGAAGTTATATTTGAATCAACTGCTAAACCATCTGATGATAATCATAGATTACCTAACTTAATGGATAATAATATTCAAACTTCATATATACCATCTAGAGATCTTGGTAGTGAAGATAAGCTAGTTTATAATATATTTGATGGTGCTTTAGTAAATAAAGTTGAAGTATTCCAAAGTGAAAAGACTATATCTAATGCTAAAGTTATTGCTAGAACATCAGATGATAGAAGAATAGAGCTTGGAACATTAGACAAAGGCTATAATATGTTTAATATGGAAAAGCCAGAAGAAGTTATATCAATAACTTTAGAATTCCAAGAAGGATCTGGAAAGCCTGAAATATATGAAATAGTAACTGAAAACTTTAGTTTAGAGGCTATAAAAGAGATTGCAAAAGCTAATTTAGTAACGGCAAAAGAGCTATTGACAAATACTGAAGGTAAATCAAATGAAGTTATTGAAGCCTTAAAGGTAGAAGTAGCTGAAGTTGAAAAATTATTAATAGACGGTGGATCAAGAGAAGAAATATTCTCGGCAAATAAGAAACTTGAGGCTGCAATAAAAGATTTTACAGATTATACTGAAGAATCTAAGCCAGATGAAAGCCCAGAAGTTAAGCCGGAGGAAAATCCAGGAAATAGTGATGGAGATACATCAAATGGTACTGAAGAGGATAAAAATAATAAACCAGGTAAGCTTCCTCAAACAGGTGGACCATCAGGATTATCAACAATGCTTTTAGGAATTACATCATTACTTGGTGGAGTAGTAGTTTATAAAAGAAGAAGAAAATAAAAACTTATAAATTAAATAAGAATAGAATCTAATATATGAAAAGCTATTATTACATTGCTTCACTTTGTAATAATAGCTTTTTTACTATTGTATATATCTCTAACCAGTTATCCACTCTTATTATATTTTTATTAATAGGATCTTTATTATAATTAGTGTTAATAAGCAAAACCTTAAAGCCTGCATTTGAAAGATCTATTGCGTTTGAATAATTATCTTCAATAAAAATATTGCAGTTTAATTCTCTAGCTTTATCTACTTTATAATGGCTACCTAAAAGATACAGATTATCATAGTAAATTGAGTTTTTTCTTAGGTATCCATGAGTTAGTAATGCAAGATTTTTCTCGCGTGCAGTTACAAAATAAATATTACTATATAAACTAAGTTCATTTATTACATATCTTACATGCTCTCTTATTTTCTGTTTGGAATGAAGTTCATACTTATACTTTTCATAAAATTCTAAATAACTTTCTTCACTTATATCTAAAACCTTAGAAATAGAGTATTCTGTGACTTCATTTTCTTTAATATTTGTTTTAAAGTATCTGTTACAAGGCTCAAGCCAATAGTATGCATCAGTTATAGTTCCATCTATATCTATGCATATATTAAATTTTTTCATTTTCTCACCTTCTTTATAATTATATTTCTATAATACTATTTAAAAGTTAATAAAGAATTAAAAATAAGTTAAATTATCAAATAAGTTAAAATAAAGTTATATAGTATTTTTAATAGTATAATTTATGACTTAATATTTTTATTTTGAAGTATGAATTTTAATTGATGTATTCAATAATGGTAAATAATGCTTACTAAATGCAAGAGGATACTCATTATTTTTATATAGAGATTCTTCAATTAAATAGTATTGTTTCTCAGAGGGAATAGAGTGTTTTTTAGTTGCAAACTTGCCTGATTCTGAAAATTTAATATCTATTGAGCTACTACTACATTTATTATAAATATCATCTTCGATAAATTTTAGAAGACTATTAGTATCCTTTAAATCTATATCGAAATAAGATATAGTTTCAATAGGAATAATTGTATAAGTATATGCTAGAGCATTTCCATTACTCATATACCATCTATCAATATTCACTGCGGCGACAGTCTTTTTACCTAAAACCTCTATAAAATAATCGGATGGAGGTTCTATATGAAAATCCATTTCTACATGATCTATTTTAGCTTCTAATGATTTATATATAATATGTCCTAATTTTTCAAGTCCAATCTTTTTATTTTTTTGATTTCTTACTATAAAATTACCTTTTCCGCGAATGTTTTTTATTAAACCATCATCTTGTAATAATGATAAGGCTTGACGTAAAGTTGTTCTACTTACTCCTAACTCTTTAGCTAAATCAGGCTCTGAAGGAAGTCTATAATTATCTGGAAGGTCTTCTTCCTTTATCATTTTAAATAGTGTGTTGTATACTTCAACATATCTTAAATTTTTAGATTTTTTAATAATATCAGTATTAACCATAATAAAACCTCTCTCTATAAAAATAAACAAGTTTAATACAAGTTTATATTTACCTATTATAATATAATTATAGAATAAATTATCAAATTTTTCTAATAAAATATCAATAAAATACAATAGTGAAAACGTTGACCGATACAAATGGATTGTAGTATTATAAATATATATAATAGACAAGTTTAAGACAACTTTAAGGATGTATTATAATTTTAAATATGCTATAATTTAATTAATTAAGCTTAGGATTAAATAATTAAATTATAAGAAATAACAAATAATAAAAAATATATAATATATTTTTTATAGTCTTAAATAAAGAAGATTGGAAAGGAGTAATAACATGAAGAAATATAAAAGAATTTTTACTATTGTAATAGATTCATTAGGTGTTGGAGAAATGGAGGATGCAAAAGAATACGGAGATGTAAATGTTGATACTCTTGGTCATATTGCAGAATCAGTAGAGTCTTTTAATGTACCTAATCTTGAAAAAATGGGAATTGCAAATTTACGTCCAGTAAAGCATTTAAAAGCGCAAGAAAAACCATTAGGATATCAAATGAAAATGAAAGAAGCTAGTACAGGTAAGGATACTATGACAGGACACTGGGAAATTGCTGGTTTACACATTACTAAGCCATTCCAAACTTTTACTGATACAGGATTTCCTAAAGAACTATTAGATGAATTAATTAAAAGAACAGGTCATAATATAGTAGGAAATAAAAGTGCTAGTGGAACAGAAATATTAGATGAGTTTGGTGAACATCAAATGAAAACTGGAGATATGATTGTATATACTTCAGCGGATTCAGTATTACAAATATGTGGACATGAAGAAACATTTGGATTAGAAGAGTTATACAGATGTTGTGAAATTGCAAGAGAAATTACCTTAAAGGATGAATGGAAAGTTGGTAGAATAATTGCAAGACCATATGTTGGAGAAAGAAAAGGCGAGTTTAAGAGAACAAGCAATAGACATGATTATGCATTAAAACCATATGGAAGAACAGTATTAAATGAGTTAAAAGACAATAATTATGATGTTATTTCTGTTGGAAAAATAAATGATATATTTGATGGTGAAGGAATTACAGAATCACATAAATCAAAAAGCTCAGTTCATGGAATGGAGCAAACATTAGAAATAATGGATAAAGACTTTGAAGGATTATGCTTTGTAAATCTAGTTGATTTTGATTCGCTATGGGGACACAGAAGAAATCCACAAGGATATGCAGAAGAGTTAGAAAAGTTTGATGTTAGTTTAGGAAAAGTTTTAGAAAAGCTTAAAGAAGATGATTTATTAATTATAACTGCAGACCATGGAAATGATCCAACATATATTGGATCAGACCATACAAGAGAGCATGTGCCATTCTTGGCTTATTCACCTTCAATGAAAGGTAATGGAGTGCTAGGAACTTGTAATAGTTTTGCATCAATAGGAGCAACAATAGCAGATAATTTTGATGTTAAAATGTCTGAAGGTACTATTGGAGAATCTGTTTTATCAAAACTAAATTAGTTTAAATAAAGTTAATAAGATTTTTTATATAAAAAGTTTTATAATTATTAAACACACTTTATAAAAAACAAACTATTACTATTAAGGTTTTATAGTAGTAGTTTGTTTTTATTAAATTATTCTCTTATTAATATCTTTTCTATTTCTGCGATATATAAAGTATGATAATCTTTGTCTGGATAGCATTGTTTTTCAATATCACCATCGATAAAGCATTGAGGTTCAAACTCTTGAGCATATAACTTTTTACAGATAATTGTAAGCTTTGCTTCTTCGAAAGCTGGAGTATTATCAATATAATTAACTGTTAAATTAGTTTTTGAAAGTTTATCCTCATCCCTCCCAGAAACTGTTCCTAAGTAGCTTAAATCCTTTTTGTAACTCTTATCGAAGAATGTAAGTGAAAATGTAGAAGATGCATCTACAAACTCTTTAGTAAATCTTTGAGGTCTTAGAACTATAGAAACTACATTTTTCCCCCACATAATACCAAAGCTTCCCCAAGAAGCAGTCATTGTATTAACTTTATTTTCTTTCTCAGCTGTAACAAGCATCCAGTCATGACCAATTAATTTAAAGGTACTTTCATTTAAATCTTCAGGTTTAACTTCTCTAAAATTACTCATAATATGTTCCCCCGTATTAAATTTATTAAAAATATATTATATACATTATTATACATGTATAGTTGGAAGTTGTATGCACTATAAATTTTAAAATATAATATTATTTATAAACAAGGAGTATATATTAAGTTAAACTTTAATGAAATAAGGTATTTAAAAGAAGAAATTTAAGTTTTTATGTTAAAGGTAAATAAAAGGAGAGTAAGATATAACTTTACTCTCGCTTTATAATAAAATTATTTAATTATCTTCCCATAATATATCTTGAGGCATTACTTCAAGGATAGTATTAAGTATTTCTATAATATTTTCTTTTTTTACATTAGAAGAAGATAATAGCTGCTTATACTTTTTACTTCCTCTTTGTCCTTGGAATAGACTTTGAAGTGGAGCAATCAAAGTATGAATGCTGTTACCTTTTTCAAGTTCTTCTATAATATATGGAGTATAAGATTTTATAATTTCTCCTCTTGAAATAGGCTTTGTAGTTTGAGTATTTTCATAAAGTTTATGGAAGTTAGCTAAAAGATAACAATCTTCATATGAAGCTCTTCCTATCATTACGCCATCTACTTTAGTAAGAGCCTCCTTAATTGAATCTAATGTTTTAAAGCCGCCGTTAATTTCTATATTTAAATGACTAAATTCTTTTTTTAATCTATAAACCATATCATAATCAAGTGGGGGAATTTCCCTATTATCCTTTGGACTTAACCCCTTTAATATTGCAGAGCGTGCATGAATTGTATATCTATCAGGTTTAGCTTTAGATACAACATCTAAGAATTCTAATAAATCTTCATATCCATTCATTATAATTTTATTATTTTTATCTTCTATAACACCAGTTCCGTCTATTCCTATTCTATGTTTTATGGTAACAGGCTTAGCAGTTGCTTCTTTCATAGCAGATAAAATTTCATAAACTAATTCTTTAGAAGACATTAGTGCTGCCCCCATTAAGTTACCAGAAACTCTATCAGATGGACAGCCACAATTTAAATTAACTTCCGTATAATTATAATCATTGGTTAATTTAACAGCCTTATAAGCATCTTCAGGATTAGAAGCCGCAATTTGCAGTGCAACAGGGCCTTCTTCTTCTCTAAAGTAGAGTATTTTATCTCTATCACCGTTGATTATTGCTTGAGCTGTAACCATTTCTGTGTAAAGTAGAGCATCTTTAGTTAAAAGTCTTGAAAAATATCTAAAATGCCTATGGGATTTGTCTACCATTGGGGCAATACTAATTTTTGGAGTTTCAATATTTGAAATATATTTTTCCATCATTTGTTTCCTTTCATAGTTATTTATAAATTGAGAATTAGCCTTAATGATATGTATTAACTTTCCGATTTTCATATAATATCGAATACAATTCTAAATTTAAGATAGCTAAGATGACTAAATTTTTATAACTCGCTGCGCTCAAACAATAAAAATTCTTAACGCCATCTTAGATATCTTAAATAAGAATTGTAGTTTCTCATTATAATAAAATCTCCAATTTAATACATATCATTAATGAGTCTAATGTTTAATTTAACTGTGTAAAGTGGCAGAATATAATTTGGCGAAGATAAATAGACTGTGGAATAAGCCTAGTACTTCTTTGCATAGCTATTTATCTTATGGAACATATCTAGTTATCGTAGCCTTTATATTCGCAATTAATAAAAAATATTCGCAAGTTATTTTTTATTATTATAGCATATGGGGGTAGCAAAATAGTAATGTAATTAAAGTAAAATATGATAGAATAGTAATTGGAATTAATATGGAAATGGTTGGTGATGGTCATGGTAATAACTACTTTAGTTGAAAATACTTCAGTATCGAAAGAGTTTAAATGTAAACATGGGTTATCTTTATATATTAAAACGGATAAGCATAATATATTGTTTGATTTGGGCTCTAATGGATTGTTTATTGAAAATGCTATAAAACTTAACATCGATATATCAGATGTTGACATTGTTATTATATCTCATGGACATAAGGACCACGGAGGTGCTTTAAAATTATTTTTACAACATAATAGTAAAGCAAAAATATATATTCATAAAGATGCATTTAATAAGTATTATACCTCAGTTTTAGGAGCACTTAAATTTTATGTAGGATTAGATGATAGACTTCAATTTAATGAAAGAATTGTATTTACTGAAAATATATTTGAAGTTGATGAGAGTCTATGTCTTTTTTCAAATGTTCCAAAGAAATATGAAACAGCGAGTTCAAATAACTCATTATTTATTAAAATTGATGGCAAATATTATAAAGATGACTTTACTCATGAGCAAAATCTATTGATAAAGGAAAATGATAAATATATATTAATTGCTGGATGTGCCCATAAGGGAATAGTTAATATAGTAGAAAAAGCAGAAGAAATAATGGCATCTAATATATCAACTGTTATTAGTGGATTTCATTTATTTAATCCAGTAAATAAAAAAAGTGAAAGCTTAGAATTTATTAGTAATATAGTTAAATGTTTAAATAATAAGGATACTGTTTTTTATACTTGCCATTGTACAGGAAATAAGGCATTTAATATATTAAAAGAAAATCTTAGAGATAAAATAATGCATTTATCTACAGGACAAGTTATAGAAATTTAATAAAAAAAATCGTACCCTAAGTAGGTACGATTTTATTTTTTATGTGAATCAAATAATAGCATAGTTACAAATATAGCTAGTAATACTCCTCTAGCAATATTGAAGCCTATTCCCCCTAAAGCTAAAAAATCTATTATTACATAACCAACTATGTAAATAGCACAACAGATGATTGTCCAAATTATTTTACCTTTAGTTGTTTTTGCAGCTTTAAATTGAAGCTTTCCACTATTTATTAAATATTTTGATAAGTAATTTAAAATTACACTAGATATAATAAATGATAATACAAGAGTTAATATATTAGCCAAATCTTTAGCTCCTTTCAAATTTATAGTAATATTATAACATTTATTATGAAAATTAAGTGTAATTTTATTTTAAACTTATAATAATTAGTTTTTCAATTCTAATAACATTTCATATTGGCCAACAAAATTTTGAAATCCAATGGATGAAAGCATTTTAATCATAGGTGTATAACTAGAATCTACATTAATAACAGATATCATATCTGATTTTGTATTTCTAATTAAATCCGTTATAATACTTTTTCCAACACCTTTATTTCTATATTTATTATGAACTGCAAGCTGTGGAATATCTCCGGTATTTTTATCAATAATTCCATAAGCAATAATTTTATTATTATCTTTCACTAATGAGAAGATGAAGCTATCTATATTAGATCGTACAGAATCAATAGAATTTTGCCATGAAGGTGTGATATCCCAAAAATTCATTATTTCATTCCACTCTTTTTCACTTAATATAGATTTATTTTCAATATTATATATATTTGTAGGGAGGGAGGAGAAGTTATCTAATTTAAAACATTCAAATTCTCTTATAACTTTAAAACCTTGTTTTTTATACAATTCAAAAGCAGCAGTATTGTTTTTTAATACTTCAAGCAAATAACATTCTATATCATTTTTAATTAGTTCTTTTTTTAGATTATTAAACATTGTTCTGGTAATTCCTTGTTTTCTATATTCTTTAATAACACCTGTTCCTGTGTCATATACAGTTTTTTTATTATTCCAGACTCTGAGTCCGTTATAAATGAATCCAATTAAATTATCCTCTTTAAATGTTCCAATTGAAATTTTAGAATCATAACCTCTTCTTAAAAGCATGTTTTCAAATTTAGAAAGGGAAAGATCAAGATCTACTTGATAATCTGAAAAAGCCAATATAAATGCTTTATGCAAAATATCAATAGACGTATTTTCTAGAGTATTGTAGCTGCACATTTTAAAACCTCCTTAATATAATTACCATATTTTTGCTCTTTATATGAGTTTATCATAAAAAGTAAATTGTGGTATATAAAATAAATATTTATATTTGTAATTGACAAAAAAGTAACAATGAAATACACTTAAAGTAATATATGGATAAAAAATACATTTTTCTAGAACTAGTCCTTTATCAATTACATACTAAAAATTATTATTAAATATAAGTTAGTTCATATATATACCAAAGAATAAAATAATATAAAAAATATAGTTTGAAAATTAACAAATTATATCATGTTATAAAGTAAATTATTAAATTTAAAATAGAAATAATTATATTTGGGAGGTATTATATATGAAACTTAATGGTAAGGTTGCTGTGGTTACAGGTGCTAGTTCAGGTATGGGAAGATCTATTGCTCTTTTATATGCAAAAGAGGGAGCTTTTGTTGTAGCAGTTGCAAGAAGAAAAGAAAAGTTAGATGAATTAATTGAGGCTTCTAAGGACTATGAAGGAAAAATTATTACTATGCAAGGTGATGTTTCTAAAAAAGAAGATAATGAAAAAATGATTGATCTTGCTATAGAAAGATTTGGGAAAATTGATATTTTAGTTAATAATGCAGGGGTTATGGATGAAATGATGCCAGTTGCTGAAGTTCCAGATGAATTATGGGAAAAAGTAATGAGTGTTAATTTAAACGGTCCATTTTATGCTTGTAGAAAAGCTGTTAATTCAATGTTGAAGCAAGGTTCTGGAATTATAATAAACGTAGGATCTATAGGCGGATTAAATGGTTGTAGAGCAGGTGTTTCTTATACAGCTTCTAAATATGCATTATTAGGTTTAACTAAAAACATTGGATTTATGTATGCAGATAAAGGGATAAGATGTAATATTATATGTCCTGGTGGAGTAGAATCAGAAATTGGAGTAGGTATAAGTCATCCAAGTGAATTTGGATTCTCAAGAGTAAGACTTGGAATGGGGAATGTGCCAAGGTCAGGTTCACCAGATGAAATAGCTACAATTGCTCTATTCCTTGCTACTGATGATTCAAGTTTTGTAAATGGAACTGAAATTGTTGCAGATGCAGGTTGGACAGCATTTTAATAAACTATAGTAAAACTATAGTATACAGATGTCGAATATATAATATATAAACTAATTCCATATCCTTTTTTATAATGAATTATAATTTAAGAGGAATTAAGTATGAGAAAATTTCCAACACATATAGTTATAGTAGATGGAATTATTGAAAATGATAAAAAGGCTATATCAAATTTATTTTGATATAGCCTCTTAATATTTCCACAAAATTATCATATAAGTAGTAAAAATATTTAGCTAGTAAGTAATTATAAAATTTGATATTCTATAAGGAGAAAACGATATAACATAAAATACTATAAAATAAGTAAAATATATAAATTAAATGAGGGTGTGTTATGGAAAAATTAAGTCATGGATGTACATTAGATTGTTTTGATTGTTGTAAGTTTAATATTTATGTTGATAAAAATGAAATAATAAAAATTCAAGGAGATAAAGATCATCCGTATACTAAGGGATTTATATGTAAGAAGGGGTTAGCGCACTTAGATAGATTAAATCACAAGGATAGAATATATTCGCCAATGATAAAAATCAGTAATGAATGGAAAGAAATATCCTTTGATGAAGCTTTAAATATTATGGCTGAAAAACTTGAGTATTACAAAAGTGAATTTTCATCAAAGTCTATACTATATTATGAGCAATATGGAAATGGTGCATTACTTAAAAGCATGGGCGATTTATTTTTTAACTTCTATGGCGGAGTTAGTAAATCTAAAGGTGGACCTTGCTGGAGTGCTGGAATTAAAGCACAAACATTTAATTTTGGAGATGTAAAAAGTCATTCATTAGATGATATGATAAATAGTAAGACTATATTTGTATGGGGAAAGAATCCTGCCTTTACAACTATACATACAATGCAAAGTATAAAAAAAGCCAAGAGTAATGGAAGTAAGATAGTAGTAATTGATCCAATATACACAAAAACTGCAGAAGTGTCAGATAAATATGTAAGAGTTAAACCAGGTGGAGATGGAGCTCTTGCACTAGCTATGGGTAAAATAATAATTGATAAAAATTTGTATGATAGAGATTATATAGAAAAGTATGTTAATGGCTTTGAAGAATATAAAAGTTATGTAGAAGGCTTAAGTCTTGAAAATTTAATAAAAATTTGTGGTGTAAGCAAAGACGATATAGAAGAATTAGTAATGCTATATACAAATAAATATTCTACTATTTTGCTTGGATATGGTATGCAAAAATATAAAAATGGAGGAAATACAGTAAGCCTAGTAAATATTTTAGGAGCTATCACTGGACAAATAGGATTTACTGGTGGTGGTGTTAATTATGCCAATAAAGTTTATCCAAGTGTAATTGACTCAGATCCTTATAATAGCGAAAAATATTGTGAAAATAGATTTTTTTATGTGAGTCATATGGCGGATTTTATAAATGATTCATTAAGTGGAAAAGACTTTTATGATGATTATAAAGTTTATTTAAAAGATATTAGATTAAATGAGGATACTAAAAAATATAATATACCAATAAAAATGGCTGTAGTTACAAAAAGTAATTTAATAAATCAATTAGCCAACTTAAATAATCTAAAGAATGCCTTTTCAAAAATAGAATTTAAAGTATGCTTTGATATGTTTATGACTGATACAGCTAAGGAATGCGATTTATTTATTCCAACTACAAGTACATTAGAAAGTGAAGATTTAATATATAGTTCTATGACAAGTCCATATATAATTTATAATGAAAAGGCTGTTGAACCTAAAAATGAATTAATGGATGAATATGAATTTTTTAAAGAGCTTGCAAAAAGAGTTAAATTAGATAATTATCCATATGTTGATAAGCAGGAATATTTGTCAAAAGTTATAGAACCATTAAAGGAATTCAAAGAAGAAGTAAGTATAGAGTATTTGAAAAATAATTATTTTACAATTCATAAACCTGTAGCTTGGGAGGATAAAAAATTTAAAACATCTTCAGGGAAATTTGAAATATTTTTTAATAAAGATTTATATTTAAAAAATAAATTAGAAAATAGAAATAATAATAAATTAAGTTTTAAATTACTTACTAACCATAGTAGAGATACTTTATCAAGCCAACATATGATGGATGAAGAGGAAATATCTATTGCTTATATAAATGAAGATATGGCAAATAAGATATCTTTTAATGAAGATAAAATAGTTACTTTAAAGAATAATAATGGAGAAATAAGAGTAAAGTTGAAAATTGATAACATAGTATCCGATTACGTGATTTTAATGTATGTTGGATGGTGGACAAAACATGGAAATCCTAATTATCTAACAGATTCAGGAATATCTGATATAGGTGGACAAGTAACTTACAATGAAACTGAAGTTGAGATAGTGATGTAAAATATGCGGTTATTTAAAACTTACCATATTTATAATAATGAGGTTATAAAAGATAAATTTGACACTTGTTTATTAAATGTTTAATAATAAATATGAACAAATATTTAACAGTAATATAAACAAAAGATTAGCATACAGGGGGAGACATATGAAATTTTATAATAACTTAAAATTATCTACACGATTGACAATTTATTTCTTAAGCACTATTTTTTCAATGGGGGTAATTGGAATAATAGGAATATATAATATGCATAGTATTGATAAATCGGTGGATTATTTAAATAACAATACTATAAAATCAATTGACTCAATTAGTAAAATAGATAAAAATCAATTGATTATTTATAAAGATATACAATTACTAGTAAATTCAAGTGATAAAGGTAATTCAGATGAATTAATAAAAGAAATTACTAATGCTTCAGAAGAAAGTGAAAAGCAAATTGCAATATATGAAACGACAGTTGATGATGAGGATGAAAGAAATATTTTTAATGAGTTTAAAAATAATTTAAAGTTATATAACGAAGATGTTAAGAAGTACATAAATTTAATGGATAATGGAAATAAAAAAGAAGCAGAAATACAACATTTAGCTATTATTCAAGCAAGAAATAATATGGAAAATGAGCTAAATAAATTAATAGAGTTAAATGAACAATGGGCTAATGAGATAAAGGTTGAAGGTAAGGAAACTTTTAGTAATTCATTAAAGTTAATTATTTATATTATATTAGCATTATTTATATTTACAAGTCTATTTGCATTTGTTATGAAAAGTTCAATAAAAAAATCTTTAAGTAAGATAAAAGGATTATCTAATAGATTATGTAATTATGATTTGTCTTATCCTATTATTATAGAATCAAATGATGAGTTTGGAGAAATAGGACGCGATTTAAATAAAGCACAAGAAAATATTAGTGATTTAATAAAAAATATTATGAATAGTTCTCAGGATATGAGTGCTTCAAGTGAAGAGTTATCAGCTACAGTAGAAGAAATGACTGCAAAACTTGAAAGTATAAATGCATTAACAAGGGAAGTTAGTTCAGGAGTACAAGAAAATAGTGCAACAGCTGAGGAAATATCAGCAGCAGTACAAGAAGTGGATTCAAGTGTTAATATACTATCAAGTAAAGCAATGGAAGGCAGTAACAATGCAGTTGAAATAAGAAATAGAGCAACAAGAGTTGAAAAGGCTAGCAAAGTAGCTACTGAAAACACAAAAGAAGTATATAGTGAAATGGAAAAAGAAGTTTTAAAAGATATAGAAAAAGGAAAAGTTGTTGCAGATATCAAAGTAATGGCAGAAACTATTGCAGGGATAGCAGAACAAACAAATCTTTTAGCACTTAATGCTGCTATAGAGGCAGCAAGAGCAGGAGACCAAGGAAAAGGATTTGCCATAGTGGCTGAAGAAGTAAGAAAATTAGCTGAACAATCTTCAAAAGCAGTAGGTAATGTAAAGTTTACTATAGAAAAAGTACAAGAAGCATTTAAAAGTTTATCAGAAAATAGTAATAAGTTATTAAAGTTTATTGATGATAATATTGTTCCGCAATTCGAAACCTTTGTAGAGATTGGAGAGCAGTATCAAGGTGATGGTATATTTGTAAGTAATATGTCAGAGGAACTAGCTGCAATGACGGAAGAAGTGTTAGCAACAATGAATCAAGTTAGTGAGTCTGTTCAAGGCATGGCAGATATGGCTCAAATATCGTCAGGAAACTTAGATGGAATAAATGAAAGTGTTTATGAATCAGCTAAAGCTATGGAACAGGTAGCTAATACAGTTCAAGCTCAAGCAGAGTTTGCACAGGATTTAAATGAAATGATTCAAAAATTTAAGGTTTAAAAATAGATTACTATACTTTAAATTATGTTATAATTAATAAGATATAGAATATAAAACTATTAAAGTAAAGTATAAAATTAGTATTTATATATGATTACTTTATTCTATGAATAGAAGGATTATTGATTATTAAAAAGTGTATCGAAAGGTACGCTTTTTATAATATATGAAATATAGTTGGAAGGAGATGAACCATGGTTATATCATATTTTAAAGACTTATTTGATGATAAAAAATTTCTAAAGAAAACTGTAGCAATTGGAATTCCTATAGCAATACAGTCACTTCTTAATACAACCCTAAATTTAGTTGATACCATGATGATAGGAACTTTAGGACAAAGTGCAATTGCGGCGGTTGGACTAGCTAATAAGGTGTTTTTTGTTTTTACTTTACTATTATTTGGTGTTGTTAGTGGATCTTCAATATTAACTGCACAATATTGGGGGAAGAGGGATGTGAAGAACATAAGAAGAGTTCTTGGCATATCTCTTATTATAGGGCTTTCTGGAGCTATTATTTTTATGCTAGCAGGACTTTTAATACCAAAGTTTGTTATGAGAATTTTTACTCCAAGTGAAAATACAATAGCTGTTGGAGCATCTTATTTAATCATAGTAGCCTTAAGTTATCCTTTAACCGCAATAACAAATTGTTATATTTCACTTTTAAGAGCAACAAATAAGGTTAAGGCTCCGGTTTTTATAAGTATAGTAGCTATTGGAGTTAATGTAGTACTAAACTATACATTCATATTTGGTAATTTTGGAGCACCAAGATTAGGGGTTCAAGGTGCTGCAATAGCAACTGTTATTGCTAGATTAGTTGAATGCTTATCTATTTTAGCTATTGTGTACATAAGTAGAGGACCAGCAGCAGCTAAAATGAAAGAGCTTATTGACTTTAATAAGGAATTTATTAAAAAGTATTTTATTACAGTATCACCTGTTATAGCTAATGAATTTATGTGGGGACTAGGAGTTACTATGTATTCGTTAGTTTATGGAAGAATGGGAGATGAAGCTGTTGCATCAATTACAATAACTCAAAATGTTGAGCAAATATGTATTGTTTTATTCCAAGGACTAAGTTCTGCTACTGCTGTTATTTTAGGAAATGAATTAGGTGCAAATAAGCTAAAAGATGCAGAAAAACATGCCAAGAGTTTCTTTGTATTACAATTGTTATTAACAGTAGCTATGGGATTAGTATGTATTATTATAAGAACTCCATTAATTAAACTATTCTCGGTTCCAGATAATATAGCATTAGATATAACTAGGTGTTTGACTGTATTTGTATGCTATTTACCATTTAGAATGTTTAACTTAGTTAATATTGTAGGTGTTCTTAGAAGTGGTGGAGATACAAAGGCTTCTCTACTTTTAGATATCACAGGTGTGTGGTGTGTTGGAATACCGATGGCTTTCTTTGGAGGAATTGTTTTAGGATTACCTATTTATTATGTTTATGCAATGATAACACTCGAAGAGGTTTATAAGTTTATATTAGGTTTTAGAAGATATAGACAAAAGAAGTGGCTTAAAAATATAGTTGGAGCTTAGATATTAAAAGTAGTATTTAGTTGAAAATATACTTTAATAGTAATAGTAGAAGTATCAAGGGATTCACATTGTTTATTGTTCTTTGTGTTATATAAGCCTTTAATAGTAATAATAGAAGTATCAAGGGGGCTTTTAGTTGAATTTAAAAGAAGTTCATACGTCTAAACTTTTTAGAAATATAAGAGAAAAGGTGCCTAGTCATGAAATAACATCTGAATCTTTAAGGTTAGGAATACTTCTTGCAATAGTAGGAGGATTTTTAGATGCTTATACATTCATATGTAGAGGCGGTGTTTTTGCTAATGCTGAAACAGGAAATATTGTACTAGTTGCACTTGGAATTACAAATAGAGATTATAAAAGTGTTTTTATGGCTGCACTCCCTATTTTAGCATTTGTAGTAGGTGTGATAGTCACAGAAATAATAAGAGAAAAATCAATAAAGAATTACAAAGGATCATCAAGGTCTGAAAAGTTCATTTTAATTATTGAAGCAGTTGTGCTTTTTATAATTGGATTTATACCAAATACTGTGCAACACATATTTGTAACTACCACTATATCATTTGTTTCATCAGTGCAAATTTCATCTTTTAGAAGGTTAGTTGATTCCCCATATAGCACAACTATGTGCACAGGAAATTTAAGAACTGCTGCACAAGCTGCATATTTAGCAATAACTAAAAATGATAGAGTGGCATGTGCAAGATCAATAAGATATATAATAGTAATTCTTTCATTTTTAGTTGGTGCATCTTTAGGTGGAATATTAACTGTAAATTTTGGGGTTAAATCAATATGGACATGCTCCATTATACTAATTATTTCAAAAGTTTTATTTAGTATAGATGAACATAGATTAATTGAAAAGATGCATAATTTTGGAAAATAATTTCAAAATAATTAATTATTGAAATTATACTAATGTTTGTGTATAATACGAATATAAATTAAGAAATTCTCGTATATCATCGGTAATATGGACCGAAAGTTTCTACCTGCTAACCGTAAATAGGCAGACTACGAGGTATTGAATTTGAAAAAGAAATTATTATAAATTGATTTGTATTATAAATTTATGATTTTATTTCTATTTTTTAAGACGACACCTCGATTACGAGGTGTTTTTTTATTACTTAAACAATGGAGGATGAAGTCATGGATAAAGTAAAAGTAACAGATGGAATTAAGCTAACATATGAAGTTGACGATAACCCATCAATATCAGAAAAGATATTATTTGGAATTCAGCATATATTTGCTGCATTTGGTGGAATAATAGTTGTTCCATTAGTTATATCTAGTGCATTAGGGTTTGATGTTAAAACAGGAACAGCATTAATAAGTGCATCAATACTTGCAGCTGGTATTGCAACAATAATACAAGCTAAGGGCATAGGACCAGTAGGTTCAAAAGTAGCTTGTATAATGGGGACAGACTTTACTTTTGTATCACCATCTATTACAGTTGGATCAGTTTTAGGATTACCAGGAATAATTGGAGCTACAATTCTGGGGGCAGTTTTTGAAGTAGTGCTTAGCTATTTTATTAGGCCATTAATGAAGTTATTTCCACCACTAGTTACAGGAACAGTTGTATGTTTAATTGGGTTAACACTATTACCTGTATCAATAGATTGGGCTGCAGGGGGAAGTGGAGCTGCAGATTATGGTAGTATAAAAAATATATCAATTTCAATGCTTGTACTTATTGGAACATTATTACTAAATCGTTATGGAAAAGGTATACTTAGTAGCGCATCAATACTTATAGGAATGATTGTTGGATATGTTGTGTGCATTCCACTCGGATTAGTAGATTTTACAGCAGTTAAAGAAGCAAGCTGGATTTCATTACCTAAGATATTTGAATATGGAGTTACCTTTGATTTAAAAGCACTCATAGCATTTATTCCAGCATATTTCGTTACTGCAATTGAAACTGTAGGATGTTTAAAGGCAGTAGGAGAAGTTTCAGAAGTAGATATGACTGACAAGCGTATAGGAGCTGGCGTATTATCAGATGGTATTGGAAGTATGATAGGTGGAGCTGTTGGTACATTACCGAATACTACATTTAGTCAAAATGTTGGGTTAATACCTTTAACAAAAGTAGCTAGCCGTTATGTAGCAGTTATGGCAGGTATTATATTAGTTATATTAGGATTTTTACCTAAACTTGCAGCAATAGTTAATAGCATTCCACAACCTGTTTTAGGAGGAGTTGGAATAGTTATGTTTGGAACTGTTGCAGCAGCAGGAATAAAAACATTAAGTAAAGTACAAATAAATGAGCGTAATCTTTTAATAATAGCTACATCTATTGGATTAGGGCTTGGAGTAACATTTAGACCAGAATTTATTGCACAACTGCCAGAAGGATTAAAAATGATTTTTGCATCAGGAATATCAACTGGGACAATAACAGCATTAGTGTTAAATATAGTTTTAAAAGAAGATAAAGAAGAAATAGAAGCTGCTAATGATAATGATATAGAAGCTGCATAATATATTATTGAAAATTAAACTTAATGATATGTTTTAATTCTCCAATTTAATACGTATCATTAATGAGGCTAATTCTTCATTCAATAATTTTGTGTGGAAAAATATAAGTTGGCGAAGATAAATAGACTGTAGAATAAGAACACAGCGAGCAATTAGGAGTACTTGGTGGAGGAAGAACTACTAGGACATGGTGTTGCTTGGGTGTTTGAGACAGCTAGTTAACTAAAGCTCTTGACATAGTAGTTTTCTTATGAATTAATAGGCCCATCTACTTAAGGTAAGCTTCAGTAGATGGGCTTTAATACTAATTTCAGTATAGCTTTGCTTAACTTCACTAAGTATTCAATGCCTGCCTAGCTATTTAGCTTATGGAACATATGTAATTATCGCAACAAATTATATCGATTTGTTAAGTTATATGAACATTGATTATCAAAAGCCTTATCTAAATTTTTACATAAGCCTTCTTTATTAATATTAAATCATATGAATATTTTGAATAGCATACTATTAGTATAATTTAATTTTAAGTTCATGGAATAATTGAAATTTTATTAAGATTATGGACTGATTTTTTGGAGGTGAACATATGAATAAGAATATACTATTAAAAAGTATAGTTGTTTTATCAATTGCTTATTTATTTTTAGTTACTATTAATAAATCTTATGCAACATTTAGAAGTACTGATTATACAGTAAATAAATTTACTACGGCTGATTTAAAAGGAGAAATAGAAGAGGAGTTCCCTGATGATATTAAGAATTGGGATGATCCACTAACTAAAGAGGTTAGGTTTTCAAATACCGGAACTATAGGCATGATGCTTAGAGTAAACTATCTTGAAAATTGGAGTAATGTTGATAATCTTGGAAACACAATTTATTTAAGCAATATTATAAATGGTGAAGAAGTAGCAATAAAAAATTGGACGCCATTTTGGACGAATGAATGGACATTAGGAAATGATGGTTGGTATTATTACAATTTTATTTTAGAACCTGGTAAAGATACTCAAACTATATTAGATTCAGTAGGTTTTAATAAAAAATTTGAAACTGAATATAAAGAAGCAAAATATAATCTTACATTTAATATGGAATATGTAAACGCAGATTATAATGCTGTTAAAGAAGTTTTTGGAATGAATGCAAATATTCTGGAAGATGGAAGAATTGAATGGACAAATTAGAAATAAATTATACAATAACATTCAATATTGATAATGCAATGCTTTGGTAACACATAGGATTATTAATATTATAATAATTTTTTTCAACTATTATAATAGAAACTTTTCTTGAAAATTTAAAGGTTATATTTTAGAAAGGTTATATTTAAAAAAGTTACAATGATTAACATAATGATTATTTTAACAAATAACTATTTAGCAGGAATATATTATGAACAAAAAGAAAATTGTAGCATTTTTAGTAGATTCTATATTAGCAATTGGATAAATTGGGGAAACACTATCTTGTTTTACATATTCAAGTGCAGCAAAGAAATGAATTTTCAACTAGAAGAACAGATGAACTAGTGATGAAAATAGTTGTATAGAAGTTATAGAAAACTTTAATCCAGAAGATGCTGAGAATATCATTAACAAAGGAGGAGCTTCATTATAAAATAATATATTTGCTGATTAAAAAAATGATGAATTAACATTAGTAAAAAGAGTTATAGCTATTGAAGTTTATTTTGTTAATAATAAAATAACTGTTAATGGAAATGAAATAGAAATTTATAATGGAATATATCACTATTTGATAAAAGTATATTCCAATTAAAATTAGTATTTAGAATTAAGTTTTAAAAGGTGATTACATGAATAAAAAACTAAAAAAGCTGTTAGCTATTTTTTTGTTTACTACTTATATTTTTTCAATGAATGTGTTTGCAGAAAATAATAATATTTTAGCACTTACTTATAAAAATATTGATAATATTTTAGATGAAAATAAAACTTTAAATGATGAGATTACTAATAATCAAGTTACTGAGAATCAAGATTGTGAGAATCAAGTGGCTGAGGATCAAGCTACTAATGATCAAGACACTGAGGGTCAAGATACTAATGATCAAGACACTGAGGATCAAGATACTAATAATCAAGCTACTGAGGATCAAGATACTAATGATCAAGACACTGAGGATCAAGATACTAATGACCAAGATGCTGAGGATCAAGATACTAATAATCAAGCTACTGAGGATCAAGATACTAATGATCAGGATGCTGAGAATCAAGCTACTAATGATCAAGATACTGAAAATCAAGTTACTAATGATGCAACCTTAATAGAAAATCTCCCTAATATAGAATCTACAGAGTCAAAAGCTGAAAGTAAAGCAACAATAATAACAATATCAACAGAAGATGAATTAAAAAACATGAAACCAACTAGTGATTATGAATTAGCAAATGATATAACATTAAGTTCGGATTGGATACCGATTAAGGAATTTTATGGAAGTCTTAATGGTAATGGTCATACTATTTCAAATGTTTCAATAAATATAAAGGGTTCTGATAACCTCGGGTTTATTAATAAGCTTATGGGAACCATAGAAAATATTATATTTCAAGATGTAAGTATAGATTCTTCTATAATAAATAGTAGTAATAAAATTACTTCTATTGGTAGTAATTTAGGAGCGGTTGCAGTATATAATTATGGAAATATAAATGAAGTATCAGTAATTGGTTTGCATATGGTTGGAGCGAGGTATATGGGAGGAATATCAGCATATAACTATGGTACCATATCTAATTCACTAGTATCTATGCAATCTTGTGGAAAAAATCGTGGAATTTATTCTTATAATATAGGTGATTCGATATTAGATGAAAGAGATTTGAATGGAACTAAAACTGCAAATTTTGGTGGACAATATATTGGAGGAATTGTTGGATTAAATATTAGTAAAATTATTGGGTGTATGGCTAATGTAAATATTTTATTTGGACAATATATTGGGGGAATTGTTGGAATGGCTGAGTCTGGTAAAGTTACAAGTAGTTATGCAACTGGATATTTATCTGGATGGCATGATGTAGGAGGAATTGCGGGTGTTGTGGGAGGTGATAGTAATTTCTATAATATTTATTCATCAGTTGAATTAGATGGTTATGGTGAATATAAGCATGTAGCTGCAATAGGACACTCTAATACTGGAGATATGGGAATACACATGAAAAAGTCATATCAAGACATCCAGATGGGAACAGGAGGATCTAACTATTTAAATGCGGTCGGTCAACCTGGACTTGAATTATTATTAGGATATCCAAATGTGTTTTTTGGAAAATTAGACATCTTAGAAGGTTTATTAACTAAAGATATGATCTATAATAATTGGAATCCAGGAGGAGATATACCTTGGACAACTATAGATGGATATTATCCTCAATTAGAGCATTTTGCATTAAATGAAAACCCTATAATTAGAAAAGCTTCTGCAAACAGCGTTCAAGCAGTAGTTCTATCTACTCCTGATGATTTTTCTTTAATTGGTAAAGCAGATGTATCATCTAAAACCTTAACAGATGAGTTATGGAATCAAATAGATACATGGAAATATGTAAGATATCCTTTTTATATGTCTCCTAATAATATAGGTGATTTTGTGAATGATTGGAAAGTCCTGGAACAAGGTAACTATATCGAAGAAGAAATAATTGATATAAATAAAACAAACAATAAACAATATTTAGGGGATTTTACATCTAATGAGATAACAAGAGAAGTAATAGGAGTATCAACCAATGATAATAGTAATAATATATGTAAAAAAATCATTTTATATGGAACAGGAAATGCTTTAAATATAAATAAAACCGTAAATGCTACTTCTGCTGAAAAAGGAAAAGAACTAGAATATACAATAACTGTAACAAACGAAGGGATTCTTCCTATAATTGATGTTGATGTAATAGATATTATGGCCATAGATTACAATATAGATAAGTTAAAAATTTTATTTGATTATTTAATCAATAGTAATATAAAGGATTTTAAAGATAAGTATTATGAAGTTTATTATAATATGGCAATAACAAATGCTCAAGATGTTCTAAATTTAAATTCACCTAGTGACCAAGATATTAAAAATGCATATTCAACTTTATTAAATGCTATTAAGTACTTGAATATAAACATTAATAATACATTAGAAGGTTTATCCTATCAGCACTTAGAAAATATAGCTGAACTAAATGTTAATGAATCTAAAACATATATATATAAAGTTTTAGTTCCAGAAAATCAAAATGGTGGCATAGAATATTATAATGTTGCTATAGCTAATAGTGGTAAATTAATTGATAATGATGATAAAAGCTTATTTGTTCCTCAAAATCAATTAGGATTAATCTCAATTACTAAGGAAGTAGCTAATAATGTAAATAATGATAAATTTACAATTTACGTAAAGGGTGATAAATTTGAAACTTATATTCAACTTGCTGATGGAGAAACTATTCAATTAGAAGTACCATATGGCACATACATGATAACGGAAATCCTTTCTAAAGATTATAAGTTTTTAAATGCAACATATTTCTATGAGGATAATATTAGCCATAATATGTATAATGGAGATAAAGTATCTATTAGTGAAAATAATAATTTAATAAATGTAAAATTTATTAATGAGTTTAATAAAAAGAAATATTTTCATGGTTCATCTAGTAAAACAAATATATTTTCATAAAAATTTGATAAAATCATAATAAAAAAGTGATTTAAATAAAAAAGAACCTATAAGGTAGACACTTGTAAAAGAGATCCTATCTATATAGGTTCTTTTTATACATTTAGTTGCAGAATACAATAAAAATATCTTAGCATTAGGAGTACCATTGTTAATAAATATATCATGATTACTTATATAAAGAATAATTAGTTATTATAATGAAATTTAATTATATATTTTATATAATTAAATTGTGTTAAATTTGGGGATTTAGGGGAGATAAGATGAAGAGTATTAGCAAAACTTTAAAAATTTCTATTACATTAATAGTTATATCTTTAGTATTAACAATTTTAATATCAGAGAAATTAAAAGTAGATAAACCTGTGTTTATAAAAAATTATAAAGAAGTTGAAATTATAGAAAGTGAGGGAAGCCTTTCAATTTCAGGTTTTGATATAGAATTAAAATACATATCGAATATAGAGGATAAAAGAAAGGTAGTATATATAACTTTTAAAGACGCACCAGAATTGAATTTTTATGCAAGTGAAACTAATTCCATGGGATTAATGAGTTTTTACGATTACAGCAATGATAATGTTGAAAGACATGGTAGATATGGAGTTCATACAGTTTTCTTAAGTTTAAACCATGAAAATTTTGAGTATGATTTAAATAAGGAGCTTGAGTTAGGTGAAGCAACTATAACTTTTAATGATGGACTTATTATGGATGTGGATTTAGGAAAAATACTGTTGCATAAATATAGTGATGAGAAAACTCCACTACAAGATTCAGGGGTAGAGGGATCAAGTGATGGAAATAGTAGGAGTATATTTTGGGCCACTGATTATATAATGATATCAAATGTTTATTCACCATTGTTTGAGGAAGCTAAGGATTTATTTGATTTCAATATAAACAAATTAGGAAGTATGAATAAAAAAGATTTAATTTATAACAAAAATGAAAATCTATTTTTTAGTTTTCAATTTTATAATATAGATGACATAGAGAAAAAGCTCTGTAGTTATGAAATAAAACCAGTTATTTATTTTGTTGATAGAAGTGGAAAAGAATACGAAAAAAGAGTATACAACACCTTCAATTATAAACCGTACTTTAGCTTTAGTGATATTTATAAATATCTAAAAGTAAAGGAGGAAATATAAATGCTTAATGGTTATAAAAAGATCTTTTGGGGAATGTTTTTTACAGCTTTTCACATTAATTTAGGGTCAATTCAGTTTTTACCAAACTTTATAGCAATATTGATTGTATCTTCAGGAATAAGAGAAATATTAATTGATAATGAAAATGCTTCACTTAATCTATCATTAAAATTAAATAATATAAGTGCCTTTGTTTCTTTTATTATTTTTATATTGCCATTTCTGGGAATTGATACTTCATCTAATAATATAGTTTTAACTGAAATATGCTTTAATGTAGTAAGTATATTGGAAATTATAGTTATAGTAAAGCTTTTAGAAGGAACATCACAAATCTTATCTGAAAAATATAGCGATAGCTTAGGAAAAGAATATAGAAATAAAGCAATAAAGTATCTTTGGTTATATCCAGTAGTAATAATTGTAATTAATTTTAATTTTATATTTATGTCAGAAATGATAGAACTAGTATTAGGAATATATGCATTAATAATAAAATTGTGGATAATGCTATCATTTAGAAGATTATATAAAAGGGAGTTATAAATATCTAAATAAATTTATAAAAATTAACTAATAATACTTTTATAGAAATATGGAGGTGTTATTAATGATTAAAGATATATTAGATGAATTACAACTTAAAAATTCTGAAAATCTATCTCAACATAATTTTGAAAGAAATACAGCATTAGGAATGAATAGGGATTTGGATAAATTAAAAATAAATGATGATATTTCTAATGAAGATATAATAATTGATGAGTATTCATCAAAAATAACAAATGCCTATGTAGAGCTTAAAGATGTTGTAGAAAATAAGGACAAATATGAAATTTCGGAAGATGATAAAAATAAGGTTGATTTAAATTCATTAATATTAAATAAAAAATAAATATATAGGTTAAAATAAGATAGTTCTTCATTTTGTAATGAGGAACTTTTTTTTATTATAAATTAAATTTTAAAAATTTGTTATTATAGATTTTTTTGATTTTTTATTCTGTATATATAAGTTTACTTTGAATAGAAATAAAGTGATGGAATAAGAAAAGGAATATATGACTACTTTTCTTATAATGGGCATTTAAAAATCTTTTAAGATTAATTTAAGGTAATAATGATATTATTTACTCAATGAAATTGTAGGAGGAAAATTTATGAGTAAAAAACTTATTGCTATATTATCAGTAATTTCCTTATGCATAGGAGTCACTGGTTGCACAAGTAAAAAAGCTAATAATAACGAAACTTCCATAAGTAGTGAAAGTATAGAAAATATTAATGCTAATATAACCTTAGGGAAGAATATATCTGTAGAAGGAAATGGAGCAGTTGTAGAAGAAAATAAAGTTATAATAAATTCAGCAGGAACATATAGCATTTCAGGAACTTTAAGTGATGGACAAATAATAGTAAATGCTGGAGATGAAGATAATGTAGAACTTATTTTAAATGGTGCTAATATAAGTTGTTCTAATAGTTCAGCAATATATGTTAAAAATTCTAAAAATACATATATAATTTTAGCTGATGGAACAGAGAATCAAATGACAGATGGAGAAAATTACGTGTTTGATGATGAATCCACTGATGAACCCAATGCTACAATTTTTAGTAAATCTGACTTGTTTATTAATGGTGCAGGATCTCTTATAGTAAATGCTAATTATAATAATGGAATAACAAGTAAGGATGATTTAGAGATAGGAGATGCAAATATATCAGTAACTTCTGTACATGATGGTATTAGAGGAAAAGATTCTATTACAATAACAAGTGGAAATATAACTATAAATTCACAAGGAGATGGAATGAAATCTAATAACGCAGAAGATGAAGAAAGAGGATATGTATTAATCCAAGGTGGGACTATTAATATAACATCAGGTGAAGACGGAATACAAGCAGAAACAAATGCTACAATCACTGGAGGAGACATAACTATTAAGTCAGGTGGAGGAAGCGAAAATAGCAGCAAAGCTAGTAGTTCATGGGGATCATGGGGAAGTCCTAAGGGCTTTGGAGATCAAGAAGCAATAGTAGAAGAAACTGAAACAGCAAGTGCTAAGGGAATAAAAGCTGTAGTAGGAATAAAAATTGATTCTGGAAATATAAATATTGATTCATCTGATGACTCAATACATTCTAATGGTAGAGTAGAAATTAATGGAGGTAGCATTAATGCTTCATCAGGTGATGATGGTATCCATGCAGATTCTGTAATAGATATAAATAATGGAGATATTAATATAGCTAAATCTTATGAAGGTATAGAAGCTGAAACTATAAATATAAATGATGGAAATATAAAAGTAGTTGCAAGTGATGATGGTATTAATGCAGCAGGTGGAAATGACGGGTCTTCAATGAATGGAAGACCAGGACAAAATAATTTTGCTTCATCAGGAAATGGAATAATAAATATTAATGGTGGAAAAATTATTGTAGATGCAAGCGGGGATGGTATTGATGCTAATGGATCAATATATATGAAAGATGGAACTGTTATAGTAAATGGTCCAGAGGATAATGGAAATGGAGCTTTAGATTATGATGGAAAGTTTGAAATTTCAGGGGGACTTTTAATAGCAGCAGGTGGAGCAGGTATGGCTCAATCACCAAGCACAACATCAACACAAAACTCAGTTAATATATTTACCAGCTTATCAGCAAATACAATAGTACGTATTGAAGATGAGAGTGGAAATGAAGTTATAACATTTGCACCAAGCAAAAATGCACAATCAGTAGTTATATCTTCATCAGATATTAAGACAAATGGAACTTATAAAGTTTATACAGGAGGAGAATCCACTGGAACAGCAAGTGATGGATTGTATTCAGAAGGAGCTTACTCAGGAGGAACTGAATTAGAAAGTTTCACAGCTTCAAGTGTAGTAACAAATGTAGGTCAATCAACTGGAGGCTTTGGAGGTCCTGGTGGAGGAAGAATGCCAGGTCAAGGCGGTGGTATGAGAGGGCAAGAAGGATTACCACAAGGAGAAATGCCAGCAAGACCTTAATATAAAGTTTATTAAAGGATGTTATCTATAAATAAGTTAATTGTTTATAGGTAATATCATTTTTATTTATGTTAATAAAGGGAGAATATAGAGGAAGTAGTTACTTAATTAAAAAATAAAGTAACTACATAGTGCAAATAATTATGAATTTTATTTTATAAAGAATACTATTGACAAACTAAATGATAGAGTATAATATTCTTTATATGAACAGTGTTCAATTTAAATTTCAATATATAAAATATAGTCGAAATTAAAAAATAGAAGTTTTAAAAATAAGCTCATAGCTTATTTTAAAGATATGTTTTCATAATAAATATAAATAAATATATATTTTTTTATTATATATAAGATTTTAATACAAATGGCTTCTATAAAAATGTAAATATATATTAATATTCCCACTTAAATAAAGTGGGAAAAAATATAATTCAATATGAACAAAGTTCATATTATAAAGGAGGAATTTTTATGAAAATAAGAAAGGAAAAGCTATTAATTTTAGCAAGTGCAGTATGGCTTATTGCAGGTTTTAATATATTGCGAATAGGATTTATAAGTTATGTAAGACATATCACTTTCTTGAACTTAATTCTTTCAATATTAGTGTTCGTGTTTTTTTGGTTCATAGTTTTTAATAAACTTGTTATAAAACATACAAATAGAATTCAAAACTATAAAGAAGAGATGCAGTTTGTTTTGAAATTTTTTGATATAAAATCATTTTATATAATGGCTTTCATGATGACATTTGGTATTGGTATAAGAGCTTTTAGCCTTGTTCCAGAAGTGTTTATTGCTGTTTTCTATTCTGGTTTAGGTTGTGCATTATTTGGTGCTGGAATTCTATTTGGTTATAACTATTTTAAGCTTGAAAGAAAAATACATAAAGAATAAGGAGGAAAATTAAAATGCAAGCAATTATGGAAACAACATTTGATGTTGTATATCTAATTACAGTAGTTACTTTAGGAATCATAATGATTATGAAAAACAATGGGAAAAAACAATATCTTTTATTTGGGGTTATGGCAGTAACATTAGGGGTAGGAGACTCATTTCACTTAGTTCCAAGAGCAATTGCATTATGTACTACAGGACTTGAAAATTATACATTTGCATTAGGAATTGGTAAATTTATAACTTCAATAACAATGACTATATTTTATATACTACTTTATTATGTATGGCGTTTACGTTACAAAATTGAAGGAAAAAATGGAATGACATTAGCTATATACTTAGTATCAATTACACGTATTATCTTATGTTTATTTCCGCAAAATGGTTGGACAAGCATAAATGCACCTTTAAGCTGGGGAATTTATCGAAATATACCTTTTGCTTTGTTAGGAATATTGATAATTATTCTATTTTATAAAAGTGCAAAAGAAAATAATGATGGAAGTTTTCGTTTTATGTGGTTAACTATTGTATTGAGTTTTGCATTTTATATACCTGTAGTATTATTTGCAGATACTATTCCATTAGTAGGAATGTTGATGATTCCAAAAACTTGTGCATATGTTTGGACTGTATTAATAGGATTTAATAGTATGATTTCAAGGAGGTAGTTTTGTATGAAAAAGATATTAAATATTTCATTTATTTATTTTTTACTAGCAATGATAGGTGGAGTTTTTTACAGAGAATTTACGAAAATTATAGGATTCACAGGGCAAACAACATTGGGATATATACACGTACATTTAATAGTATTAGGTTCAATACTATTTCTAATTATAGCTCTATTTTGTAGAGATACAGAATTATTATATAACAAAACTTTTAAAAAATTCATGGTTATATATAATATTGGACTTCCACTTATGGTATGTATGATGTTAATTAGAGGAATTATTCAAGCATTAGAGCTGCAATTAACGAGTTCAATCAATGGAATGATTTCAGGAATTGCAGGAGTATCTCACATACTTGTAATGATAGCTTTATGGATGCTATTCACATCCTTAAAGAAAGTGTTAGTTAATGAGGAAAAGTAAAAATTATAAATTATAATTAAAATGTACAGTTAAAAGCAAATTATAAAATTTTTAAGTTAAGATATTTGAGCAGTGAGGGGAAGAATTCACTGCTTTTATATTCTTTGAGCAAAATAGAGAAGCTTATTTTTAAAATTTCTTGTTGAGGGATGCCCAAAACCATAATTTTTTCAAATTTTTACGTCTTATAAATGGCTTAAAATCGTTATTTTTTATTTTATCGTGAAAATTTCATTTAGTGAAATAGATAATTTTATATAAATAAATTTATTATGTTGAGCAATGTATTAGTTAAAGTACAGATTAGAATTAGTTTTGTGTACTTATCCATAGTAAACCCTCCTTTTTAACATCATGTAAATATATAGATAATGTAAGTAGAAGAAATCAAAGAAAAACTACGTTAAAGTTGAATTTAGCATAGTTGAAAAGGCAATGATCATTGGCTTTGGTTATTCATTAAAAAGTTTTAAATGAATATTCTAATATTATGTGATATAGTTTATATGAGAGGTGAATTTATGGAGATAAAATATAGTAATAAAATTGAAGATTATGAAGTATTCTTTAAACATTTTGCTTATAAGTATATACATTTTACTAGAATTAAATATTTTATTAGCTCTATTGCGTTTATTAGTGGAATATATTATTCAATTGAATTAAAGAACATTATGTATTTTTTTACTAATTCAATTGTTATGACTTTAATAGTATTTTATTTATTAAAAATAATGGAGCCTAATTATATAAATAAGCTTTCTAAGAAGTTGGCTTTAAAAAACTTTAAAAAATATGAAAATATTGCTAATGAGAAGACTTTGATTATAGATAATAAATTAGTAATTATAAATTATAAAAATAGTACTTTTAAAATGAAATTAAATAAGGATACTAAATTAGATATAATTGATAAATATATAATGATACTTAATGTTTTAGAAAGTGGATATAAAAGTAAATTAATAATTCCAATTAATGTTTTCAATAGTGAAGAAGAAAAAAATAAATTTATTAATTATATTAAAGAAATGATTAATATAAAAGTACCCAGATAAAAGTTTATCTGGGCATTTTTATATTATGCGAGCTTTCCTAACCATAAAGTTAAATTATAAAGAGCAGTTCCAATAGCACCAAGAAGAGCTGTAGCTCCATTTACTATAATTGGAAGATAGCCTAGATATATTATAGCTACCATGGCTGCTATTAATAGAAATGGAATTAAAATAGGTTTAGTAGCATCTATTACATTTTGTGCAAATAATGTAATAGTTTGATAAGCATTTTTTAAACTATCTTTATCAAATTCAATAGATAATTTTTGACTAAATGTTGAATCATTTATATTTAAAGTTCTAGTCAAAGATATAGTAGTTGTCTTAGAATCATCAGCTGCAGCGACGGAGAAACTCGTATTACCCAATTTAAATAACTGCTTTGATATCGTGATTCCTTTTGCAGAGAGTGTTGTCGATAGTTGTAACAAATCATTTTTAAGTGTACCACTAATAAAATTTCCAGCCTTAAAGTCTGCAACTATTTCGCCATCATTGCTACCACCTTTCGTAGTGGAGAGTTTAACTCTAATTGATCCAGATTGAGCAATTATTTTTTCTTGAGTAGTTTGTGTGAACTTAACTCCTAAGAGTTTAGCAAATCCACTATTATTTATTTGATCTAATACATCATTCGTAGAACTATCTATATTTAAGTAATTTAAAATTTCTTTTGCTATAGCATTAGCAAAATCATCCTGTCTATTTTGTAATAAATTAGCGTCACCAGAATTAGTTATAAAGGCAGTTTCAACTAAAATAGCAGGCATATTACTTGACATAAGAACTCTCCAAACTTCTTCTTTATGCCCTCTATTTGGTATTCCTAATTTACTTGATATAGCTTGTGCAACATTTGCAGATAATTGTTTAGTTTTTGAATCAGCAGCTGGTTTAGTATAACACTCAGTACCACTAGCAGAAGCAGTGGCTGAATTTGCGTGAATAGACACAAATAAGCTTGCACCCCATTCATTAGCTTGTTGCGCTCTAGGATCTAAATCCACAAAAGTATCAGTTTCTCTTGAATATTTTACTGATATACCATATGAATTTAATTTCACTCCTAATTTTTTAGCTATTCCTAAAACTATATCTTTTTCTTGCAATCCATTTCCAGAAGCTCCAGGGTCATACCCACCATGGCCAGGATCTATAAATACTTTTAGTCCACCAGGGATTTCTACACCACCAGTACCACCGCCATTTGAGCCACCACCAGAAGTATCACCATTACTATATAAAGGAGAAGAAGTAATGGAACTATCATTATCTCTAGGAGCCCAAATAGCACATCTACCAAAAGATTCAGTTTGAATTATATAGATATCTCCACTTCTTTCTTCAAGAATACTATAAGATAAACCACCAAATTGAGCAG
>NZ_JADNAT010000005.1:93225-196851 GCF_015550425.1 Clostridium sp. 1001275B_160808_H3
CCAAAAGATTCAGTTTGAATTATATAGATATCTCCACTTCTTTCTTCAAGAATACTATAAGATAAACCACCAAATTGAGCAGGTGCAAGAGTACCTATTTTATAATCAGAAGTGTAAGGCCCATCAACATTATAAACAGCCCAGCTTTGCATATGATCATGTAGATTTAGATATTTACCAGTACCACCTCCGCTTGAGCCACCACCAGAAGTATCACCATTACTATATAAAGGAGAAGAAGTAATGGAACTGTCATTATCTTGAGGAGCCCAAATAGCACATCTTCCAAAAGATTCAGTTTGAATTATATAGATATCTCCATTTCTTTCTTCAAGAATACTATAAGATAAACCACCAAATTGAGCAGGTGCGAGAGTACCTATTTTATAATCAGAAGTGTAAGGCCCATCAACATTATAAACAGCCCAGCTTTGCATATGATCATGTAGATTTAGATATTTACCAGTACCACCTCCGCTTGAGCCACCACCAGATGTATCTCCATTAGAGTAAATTCTTTCATAAGTAATATTACTATCATTATCAACTGGAGCCCAAATAGCACATCTACCAAAAGACTCAGTTTGAATGACGTAAACATCGCCACCTTTTTCATCTAAGATCATGAAAGATAGGCCACCGAATTGAGCAGGAGATAAAGCACCAATTTTATAAGCGGTAGTATATGGTCCATTTTCATTATAGACCCCCCAACTTTGATTATGAGGATGTAAGTTTAAAAATTTTCCGATTTGTGACATCAATAAATCACTCCTTTAAATTTAAATTTTTATTGTCGGCTTGATTGACTAGTCATTAATTATAAAGATAATTTAAACTAATTTGTAAACTATAAAAATAATAATTATTATTTAATTCAGTATAGTTACATAATAGAAAATATTTAAAATAGAAAAGAATATAAAATGGGATTAGTACATACACAATAAAAACAGATATTTAATTATTTAAATATCTGCTTTTTTATATCTTTAAGATCATTTTGTATGTCTGGAAGAGTATTATTAAGTTGCTGAATTATATTTTGATAGTTTTCTTCTCTTACCTGATTTTGTTTTAAAACATATAGCAAGAGATACCCAAATAATAATGCAAAAACTCCTTGTGTAGTTAAAAAATTAAATAGATCGCTATTCATGAGATCACTCCTTCAAACTTATAAAGAAATTTTATTATCATTTAGTAAACTAAAAGATGCTTATATAATTTGTCTATATTATGAATGTTAAATTTATATATTTTTATAAAATTAGAAAAATTATGTTTACAAAACGAACATGTGTTTGCTTATATATATATATATAGGAGGGGATATTAGTGAATAATGAGATATGCATAAAAATAATAAGTTTTAGAGAAGGCAATAGTGATTCCTTGTTAGATATCATAGAAATATTTGAGCCTCTATTAAGCAAATATGCTAGATTATTGGATGGAGAAGATACAAAACAGGATCTTATAATACATTTAATTGATATTTTAAATAAAATTCCTATAGATAAAGAAGATATTCCTGAAAATAAATACATATTAGGATACATAGCAAAATCTATAAGAAACGAATATATAAAGATATCAAAGAAAAATGACAAAATTAGATTAAATGAAACTGAATTAAATTTAGACATAGAATTACAGTATGAAGATTCCGAATTAGAATTTGAAATGATGGATATGTTTAAAATTTTAACTAAAAAAGAGGTATTTATAATGAAATTAATATATGTATATTATTTATCAGTAAGTGAGGTTGCTAACTATATGAAAATATCACGACAAGCAGTAAATCAGGCTAAGAATAGATCATTAAAAAAATTGAGAGAAATCTACTTAAATAAAGATTAAAATAATTATAATATGGAGAAGACTTATTGAAATTAGTAATTCCTAAAGGGGCTAACGAAACGCGAGCCTCTTTAAGCAATATTAAAACAAGGCATATTTTTAAAATTACATACAAACAGAGTCTTATAAAGCAGTCAATATATAAATATTATATATTATGGGATTAAAAGTAAAAATTCTGTTTACAATATTGATACTCGATATTATAATTGTATTACAAAAATAAAGTTTATTTTATATGCGTGTTTAGAATATCGAATATCGATGTTTGGAGGTGATCAAAGATGCCAAGAGAACAATTTCAAAATTTAACTGAACCAATGTATTATATATTAGTATCTTTAATAGAAGAAAGATGTGGTGTAGATATAATGGCATCAGTTGAAGAAATATCAAGGGGAAGGGTTAATGTTGGACCAGGAACATTATATGCGTTACTTGGTAGATTTGAGAAAGAAGGAATGATTAGAGAAACTGAAGTGGTAGGGAGGAAAAGAAGCTACATAATAACAGATAAAGGATTAGAAGTATTAAAAGATGAGTATAATCGTTTAATTCTGTTAGTTGAAGATGGAAAATCTTTTTTAGGAGGATATAATAATGGTATTGGGAAATAAGAAGTGGGTTATATTTAATTTTTTACCGTATGAGTATAAAAGTTTAGAAGAATATCTAGAAAAAATGGCATTAAAGGGATGGATATTAGAAGGTATGAATGGCTTTATTTTAAAATTTAGAAGAAGTAAGCCTAAAAGTTTAAAATATTCAGTTGATATAATGGATAGTGTATCTTTTTTTGATGGCAAAGATAGTGATAGCTTAATAGAGTATAGAGAGTATTGCAAAGAAGCTGGGTGGGAATTTGTTTGTGGAAGAGAAAAAATACAAGTATATTGTAGTGAAATATATCAAGAAAGAATAGATATTCATACAGATGAAGTTGAAAAATTTAATACTATTCGTAAAGCGTCATTAAAATATGTATGCCTGAATTTTTTTACTATGCTAATTCTTTTATATTCACAATATATTTCAACAATTGGTAGTCCAGATGGGCACTTTCTAGCAAGTTCATTAAAACTAGGAAGTCTTTTATTTGTTAGTTTTTTCTCAATACATGAGATTATAGGAGTAATAACATTTTTAATATTCAATATTAGAGGTAAATTATTAATAAGTAAAGGGAAAAAAATATCTTATAATTTTAAAGTTATTGCTTTAATTAAGAGAACTATTTATAAGGTGCTATTTATTGTAACTTTTACAGCTTTTATATTTTATGGTTTGAAATCTGATTTGAGTGTTATTAAGATATGTATTGCCTGTATTTTATTAGTAGCTTTACTAAATTATATAATTAGATTTGTTAAAGATAAGAATTATAAAAATAAAAAAACTATAATTTCAAGTGTATATTTATTATTAACATTAGCAATATTTTTTATTATGACAAATACGATTGCTACAAATGTATTTATAAGAGATTATAAAGTTGATGATAAAATGTTAGAAAAAGTAGCTACTTTAAAACTAGAAGATTTTAATGATATTGGAAAAGATGATTCATTATTTTATATATTAGATAAATCTCCAGTAGCATTACATTTATTTTATAGCTGTGAAGGGGAAAATGATTATTTAAGTTATGATATTTTTGAAAGTAAATATCAATGGGCAGTTAGATATAATTTGAATAAAACAATAGAGTTTGACAATAAAGCGGGTATAGAATATATTGAAAAGAAAACTAATTTACCAAATGATATAAAGGTTTATATGAATGAACGCGGAAATCGATATATAATTATTTCACCTAAGAAGATGGTAGAGATATCAACAATTGAAGGAATAAGTGAAGATGAAGTAATTAATAGGGCTTATGAAAAATTATTTAGTAGTTAGTAACATAAGTAATAAAATATAGAGAAAGGAAGATAAATAAAATGTGTGAAATAAGTATATATCAATCCTAGTACTTTATTGTACAGTTATTTAACTTATGAAACATACTTTATTTATCTTTGCTTTTATAGTAATTTAATTATAAACTTTTTCTTCAAAACCAGCAAAGTTCAATGAAATGTTTAAATTACCGTTTTTGCATCTTAATTCATCTATAAATTTCTTTTGATTAGCGTCAAGTTTCATATGGATTATATAATGAATTTCAAATAGTGATCCAAAATCTCTAGTTTTAATAGTTTCAACATGCCATGAATTTGTATATTTATTAAGGATATCATCAAAAATACCATCGTAATTTAAATCTTCAGGAATTGTGATTTTAAGCTTAGATGTTTTTGTTTTTGGCATAGCAAACTTTGTTGCATCTAATATTAAGGTTAAAGCACATAGTATTAATGTAAATATAAATGCATAGCCTATATAGCCCATACCACAAGTTAAACCAACAGCTAAAGTAAAGAATACATAAGTTATATCCTTTGGATCTCCAGGTGCACTTCTAAAACGAATAATTGAAAAAGCTCCAGCTAAGCTAAATGCTCTAGCAACATTATTTCCAACTAAAAGTATGATAATTGCAATTATAACAGGTAGCATTATAAGAGTTATTGTAAATCCTGTTGAATATCCTTCTTTTTTGTGTGTCTTCATATATGCAAGGCTTATAATTAAGCCAAGAATAATTGAAGATATTATAATAAGTAGTGCGTTAAATAGTGTGAATGATTCTCCATTCGTTGATGTAATTATAGTTTCTAACATACATCTTTCCTCCCTGTATCATAGTTTTTATTTAAACAATATCTCATATATTCATTTCCATATTTAGAAAAGTGAGTATTGTATATCTCCAAATCTGAAAGAATTTTAGTAAACCAAACTGGAATAGCACCTAATATTTTTACTTCCATAAGGTAGTGTTTTTTATCTAAGAGTCTACCACCAAAACTACCAGCTTCAAGGAAGAGGTTATCACGTCTAGTTATTATATTAGAATCAAAAGTTATTCTAAAATCATTATCATTCTTTGCAAAGAAAGCTTTCCTACTATAGCTTATATATACTGTTGGATGAACATCATGATTATTTAGATGATATTCTATTTCATTAAGAACTTGATTATTTAGATAATCAGAAGTTGTAGGTCTTTCTCCTAATTCTAAAAATTTATAAGCTTCATTTAAAGTTAGAGTTGCTCTACGTTTATTTACAATTCCATTAATTTTTTTCTTTAATTCAAGAAAAACTTTATCATCTTTACTAGTAGGTATACTGTAACTTCTTAATCTAAGTTTTTCTTTATAGTAAGGTTTATTAATAGAATGTCTAATTATTTGATTATCATCAGTATCATAATATATATTGTAAATACTGTAGTTCTGTCCAAACTTACAGAATTTATCTGGATTCATGTATTTTGATAAAATTGTAATAAGTGCGTTATATTGATTTTCATTTAATATAAATTTCTTTTCATATCTTTGAAATGATTTTATTGCCATATAAATACCTCCCATAGAATTGATATCTTATGAGGTAATTATATAAAGCCAACCTTAAAAAAATCTTAAATTAGTAATTAATTTTGTTAGATTAATATGTAATTTAATATGTAAAAATAGTAAGATATTATTAATTATAAATATAAAGAAGTATATAAATGTTCAAAGGGGCTGATTATGATAAAAGGGAAAAAGGTATATATAATTTTATTAGTATTGATTATGTGCGGATGGTATTTAATTAAAGAAAATAATAATAAAGTATCTATAAGGGGCTTAGTAAGAGAAAGTTATCCAGTTCAAGTTGATGCCAAGATTATAAGAGTAAAGTAAAATATAAAATTTAATTATAAGCACGTAAGAGTTTTTAGTTTTAATAATTTAAGAACTATTATGTTGTATAGTTATAATTTATCTAATTTTAATTTGATTAATAAAAAATTCTTTATTTATTATGTTATTATAGTTAATATATTGTGCATATAAAACGTAAGAATTAAAAACATGTATAATTATTACTAAATAATATTACAAAACTCAGGGGGTAAGATAATGAAAAATAAAATTAAAATATATCAAGTAGATGCTTTTACTAGTGAAGCATTTAAAGGAAATCCAGCAGCAGTTTGTATTTTAGAAGATGATATAAGTGATGAGTTAATGAAAAATATTGCCCGGGAAATGAACTTGTCGGAAACTGCGTTTGTTAAGCCATTAGAAAATTCTAGTATAGGTAACTGTAATTTATTTTCTTTAAGATGGTTTACTCCAGAAGTTGAAGTTGACTTATGTGGTCATGCAACTATAGCAACGTCAAAAGTATTATTTGATGAGTTTAATATAAAAGAAGAATATATTAAATATGAAACTAAAAGTGGACTACTTACAGCTAAAAAGGAAGATGAAAAGATAAGTTTAGACTTTCCAATAGATAATCCACTAGATTTTAATTTAACGCAAGATATCTTAGATGCTATGGGAATAATAAGTTATTCAAAAGCTATAATAGGTGAAAAAACAAGAAAACTTGTTATAGAAGTAAAAGACAAAGAGGATGTATTAAATTTAAAACCAAATTTTGAAATGTTAAAATCATTAAAGTTTGAAAGTGATGTAAAAGGTATATGTGTTACTTGTAGAGGAAATGAAAAGTATGATTTTATTTCAAGATATTTTACTCCATGGGCTGGTATAAATGAAGACCCAGTTACAGGTTCAGTTCATACGGTACTAGCAAATTATTGGAGTAATAAATTAAATAAAGTAGAAATGAATGCTTATCAAGCTTCAAATAGAGGTGGAGAAATTTCATTAAAGTTATTAGGAAATGATAGAATAAGCTTAAGTGGAGAAGCTGTTATAGTATTAAAGGGAGAGTTATATTTATAATTTTAGGATTTCTAACAAGATGTACTTTTATTTTTATAGAATATTTTGTTAGATAAAATACAAAAATTTACTTATATAAATATTATTGTAAAATGATATTATAAGTAGTAAAATGTTCATATTGGATTAAGAAAGAGGGCGATTTATTGTGAAAAAAATAATAACTTGTTTATTATTTTCGGCAGTTTTTATGATATCATGTTCTGCAAATAATTCTGAAGATACAAATAAAATAATAGACAATAAATCGAATGAAGTATCTGATAAAAATTTAGATAGTGATTCGAAAGAAGATAGTATTGATCAAAATTCATCTGATACTTCTAAAGAAAAAGATGCTGAGGAAATTTCAAATAATAATTCTGAAATAGAAAATTCATCTTCAGAAGAGGTAACAATAAATGGAGATATTAATGAAAAGGTGAAAAATTATATTACTAACGGTCAATCAAATAAATCAGAAGCAGAAAAAATAAAATGGAGTAAAACATTTTTAAATGAAGTTAATATTGAAAGTTTATATGACCAATATATATCTGATGGTGGTAATGCTGATGATATAGAAAAGTTCGCAAATTATATGACTTTAAATGCTCCTATTAGTGACAACTGGGAAGAGTTATTTAAAAAAGATTTATACGATATATATAGAGAAAAAGTAGTTAAATTAGAGCATTTAGAAAATGATTTCTATCAAGCATATATAAACAAAGATGGAGTAGAAGTACCTTATGTTGTAGTTTCAGCAAGAACAGGTTATTTTCATGGATAATTACAAAAGGTATTTACTATAAATAAATCATTTAAATTATAAATGAAAAATTTTATTTATAAATATTTAGTTAAATTATTATATTTTATATTAAAGAAGGATGTATTAAATTGAAGCTACAAACTTAATTTAATACATCCTTCTTTTAATGTATACATAATTATTTTTTATTAGAAAGCAATTATTAGAAGGGATATATATAGTGAAAGTAATTATGTAGTGAAGTTATTTCACTGTATATTTAGATGAAAAAGTAGAAGTTTTAAAAGTAAAACTAAATTTAAAAATGTGCTTTATATATATCAATTTAAGTGCATGCGAATATACTATTGTATCTAATAGAATATTGATGAAATACAAGAAAAATAATTCTTTAATTAGCAGGAGGATATAATTAATGAGAACTTTTTATGATGAATCTGAATTAGATACAGTTGGTGACGGAGAATTTGTAAAAATGCATTTAGAGTTGGAAGAGGATCTAAAAAAAGAAATGGGAATATTTAAAGAAGACCACAAAATGGAAGAGGAAGAAGAGTGCTTTGAAGAATTCTCAAATCAAACCTACACACCACTTGAGGCAAATTGCAAATCTGAAATTCATATTAATCCCAAAAATAAAATAATATATGTATGTCCAAAAACAGCTCAATATTTTTTAGCATCTTCATCAAAATGTTGTGGTCCAATTAATGTTAAATATATTGGTCATGGATTTAATCAAAAGTTTAAAAAGGTTAATGGAGACCTAGGAACTTATTTTATCTTAAATTCAGGAATTTTATTTATTCCGAATGAACGCTTAAGGCCAGGGGAAATAGATGTATTACCTTTTGAAGCATTTGATGGATGTAATAAATTTAAATTTGATGTAGTGTTTACATTTGATCCATGTAAGTGCTGCAAAAAATAAATTGTAGCTATAAAAGATAGTGGCTAAACAGACATCTTAATGGGTATTTAAGATGTCTGTTTTGTATAGAAATTATCTTTAAATTGATAAATAAAACATTCTTAATAGATTATTATATGTATGGTTTAAATATATAGTATTAAATTAACTCTATATTAGGAGGATATGATAGTGGAAAGATTAGATTGTAATGATCTTAATAAAGATAGTGACAAAATAAATGGAGATTTATTTGAAAATATAAATAAAGAAGCACGAGAAATAAGAGAAAAATATGAAAATGATTTTTTAAATAATAAGAGTGAATTTGAAAATCAAGGTGAAAATGATTTTTGGAGTATTCTTGAAGAGGTAAATAAAGAAACATATGAGATTAAAGAGAAAAATGAAGAAATAATACGAGATATAAAACAAACTTCACTGCAAGCAAATTGTAGATTAGAAATGCATATTGAATCTGAAAACAAAGTAATATATGTACGTCCATGTAGAGCTCAATATTTTTTACTATCATCATCAAAGTGTTATGAGAATGTTAATGTAAAATACATGGGAGCTAATTATAATGAAAAGCTTAGTGAAATACATGGAGCTATCGGAAATTACTATATATTAAATGCAGGAATACTATTAGTTCCAAAAGGAAGAATAAGACCTGGAGCAATTGATATATTACCTCTAGTTGCGTATTATGGAGATGATTATTATAGATTTGAAGCTATATTTAATTATGTACCATATCAATGTTGGAATAGATAAAAATATGATAGATTTAGAAGTGAAATGAGCTGTATTTAATTTAACAGCTCATTTTAATTTATAATTAATTATTTCTTAATTAAAAAGTAATTATGAAAAGTGAGAGGTCTAATGTAAAATTAACTATATAAAGTAGATTATTTAAAAGGGGCTTTGAGGATGAAAAAGATGATGGTAAATAGAAATATAGTTTTTATATTAGGTTTAATATTTTTATTAGTAGTTGGAATTGTAGTATTTAATAATTTATATAAGAAAGATAATTATGAAAATGAAGGTATAAATATGACTGAAGAAGAAAAGGCAGTTGTAAATAAAGTTATAGAATTGGCAGAAGAAAAAATAGGACTAGAATATGTATGGGGTGGAAAAGGTGAGATTATGAGTGAGGGGAGATTAGATGAACTTATAGGTTATTATGGAGAAGAATATTATCCATTAAAGAGAGAAACATACATAGGAAATCAGGCTTTTGATTGTTCAGGATTAACTTATTGGACATACAGAGAAGTTACTGGAGTTGAAATTGGTTATTCAACTTTTGATCAAGAAGATATATTGCAAGGGTATGAAGTTGATAAAGAAGATATACAGCCAGGAGATCTAGTTTTTACACCAGGACATGTAGTTTTATATAAGGGAAAAGGCGAAATGATAAATGCATACAATAAGTTAGCTTATCCAATTGGTGGAGTAAAAAATGGCAAACTTTATTTAAGTGAAGAAAGTGTAATATATAGACCAATCGATTATATAAATTCTTTGAAATAATAAAGCATTAGATATTAAGAAAAAAGATAGAAGTATAAAAGTTAAAATTAATTATTAGCTAATTAAGAGTTATAAGAATATTGACAATATTAAAAATAAGATTTATAATCCATATTAATAATAAGCATAACGAAGATTTATAAGTAATTATATTTCGGAGTATAAGATTATGAAAAGCTGTGATAAGAATAAGTAGTAGTTAGTAAGGCTTACAGAAAGTAACCGGTTGATGAGAGGTTCAAGATAAGCTAATTATGAATACATCTTTGAGCTTCACACCAAATGGGGTTGTTTTAAATACAGTGATATTAAAAATGAGATTTATCTTAAATTTTAATTTTACATTATTCATTGTACGACAGCACCTAGTAGGCTGTGACGTATTCCTTGCACACGTTATAGTGCTAGAGTATTACCTAGATATTTTCTGGAGTACTTGAAAAGGTAGGCAATGTGAGTTGTCTATGAACCTAAGGTGGTAACACGAAGATTTATCTCTCGTCCTTTTGATATAAAGGGCGGGAGTTTTTTGTTTTTATATATAAGTTTACGTTGACTTGGAGCGAAGCGACGGAATAAGTAAATTTATATATGTTCACCAGTGGTTCGAATAGTTTTATCAAATAGCCTTTCGTAAAGTTATTCTTATAGAACTTGCTTATATTTTAAATAATATAAGAGGAGTGTTTAAAAATGAAACAAACAATTGATGAGCAAATTAAAATTATAAAAAAAGGAGCAGATACAATAGTTAATGAAGAAGAGCTTAGAAAAAAATTAGAAAAAGCTGAAAAAAATAATAAACCATTAATTATTAAATTAGGTCTTGATCCAAGCGCACCAGATATACATCTTGGTCATGCTGTAGTTTTACGTAAAATTAAGCAAATGCAAGACTTAGGTCATAAGGCAGTAATTGTTATTGGGGATTTTACAGGGAAAATTGGAGATCCAACAGGAAAGGCAAAAGGAAGAAAGGCATTAACTGATGAAGAAGTATTAAGAAATGCAGAAACTTATAAAACTCAAATTTTCAAAGTTTTAGATGAAAGTAAGACAGAAGTTCGTTTTAATAGCGAATGGCTTTCAAAATTAAATTTTAATGATGTTTTAAAATTAGCAGCAACTACTACTGTAGCCCGTATGTTAGAAAGAGATGATTTTCAAAATAGATATAAAAATAATGTACCAATAGGAGTTCATGAGTTCTTTTATCCTTTAATGCAAGCTTACGATTCAATAGCTCTTAAGGCTGATATAGAACTTGGTGGTACTGATCAAACATTTAATATTTTAACGGGAAGAACACTTCAAAAGACAATGGGAGAAGAAGGGCAAGTTGCAATGTTTATGCCGATTTTAGAAGGCTTAGATGGAATTGAAAAAATGAGTAAAAGTTTAGGAAATTACATTGGTGTAAATGAACCTGCAAATATTATGTTTAAAAAAGTGATGGAGGTTCCAGATAGCTTAATTATAAAATACTTTGAATTAGCTACTGATGAACATCCAGATAAAATAGATCAAATAAAAAATAGATTAAGTAATGGTGAAAATCCTAGAGATATTAAATTAGAACTTGCACAGATAATAACAAGATTATATCATTGTGAAAATGAGGTGAAATCAGCAATAGAGTTTTATAATTCAGCTTTTACTAAAAAGGAAATTCCAGAAGATATACCTAATTTAAATGTAGAAAGTAATAAACTAAGAGATATTGTTACAAATTTAGTAAGTGGAAAATATGTATCGAGTAAAAAAGAATTTATAAGACTTGTTGAACAAAATGGAATTCAAATTAACGGTGAAAAAATAAGTAGCTTAGATATAAATATATCATCACAAGATGTAATAAAAATAGGAAAAAAGAAGTTTATAAAACTTATAATAAACTCTGAAAATTAATAGAAATAACCCTGCAATATAAAGCAGGGTTATTTTGAAAAAGAAAGATAATATTTAAAGATTTGTGTAAAAAAATCTTTAAATATTATCAAAAGGAACTTTTAACTATAGCTTTCAATTTAGCAATTACATATCTACTATCATAACTATAATAAAGATTATAATTATGTAATTTAAATATTAAAATGAAAGTATAGATTATTTATTATGAGATAACTTTGATCTTTTAGTAAATTTTTTGCCGTTTGAATGAGCACCTTTCTTTTTACCATTTTCAATTCCAATTTCTGCACCGGATTCTGAATACATTTTTCTAAGTTCTGCATTTGATTTAGGACGATCTTTTCTTCTATTTTTGTTATTATCCATTTAAATTACCTCCTAAAGTTAAGTTGTCTATATTAGTTTTCCACAAGAGAATAAAATAATTTTATTAAAATATAGCATGATATAGTATTTATTATTTCTATAGGGAGAAGTTGTATTTTTAAAATTAAATTTAAAATGAAATTCAATATAATTGGGAAATTATATACACAAATGAAAATAAGTGGTAAAATAAAGTTGAAATTAAATAATTTGCTAGGGGTGCCTATATGGCTGAGAGATAAATTTATGAAGGGGGTAACGAAACGTGATACCCTTTGAGTGATAATTTTATTAACCCTTATTACCTGAACTGGATAATGCCAGCGTAGGAAAGCTTAGAAATTATCATTTATAAATTATGAGATTTTTTTAAGAAATACTAAAAGCTATATTCCAGTATGGGAATATAGCTTTTTATTTTATTAATTAGGAGGAATTAAAATGAGAAACTATAAAATAGCAACATTAACTATTGCAGGATCGGATTCTTCAGGAGGTGCAGGAATACAAGCAGATTTAAAAACATTTAGTGCAATTGGTACTTATGGAATGAGTGTTATTACAGCTATAACAGCACAAAATACTCAAGGTGTATTTATGGTTGAGGATTTAAGTAAGGATATAATAAGAAAACAAATAGAGGTTGTAATGGATGATATAGAACCAAAAGCAATAAAAATAGGAATGGTTTCTAGTCCAGAAATTATAAATGAAATTGTTGAAGTTTTAGAAAAATATGATACAAAGTATCTAGTTGTAGATCCAGTAATGATATCTAAAAGCGGATATAACTTGTTAAAGCCAGAAGCAAAAGATGCTTTAATTCAAAAGTTAATTCCTAAAGCATATATAATAACACCTAATATATTAGAAGCTGAGGAACTTACAGGAATGAAGATTTATATTGTTGAGGATATGAGAGAAGCTGGAGAAAAAATACTAACTTTTGGGCCAAAATTTGTGTTGATGAAAGGCGGACATTTAGAAGGAGAAGCAGTTGATATCTTAATTGGAAGAAATGTATTTAAAGTTTATAAATCTGAAAGATTAAATAGAAAAAATACTCATGGTACTGGATGTACATTATCATCAGCAATTACTGCACATTTAGCACTTGGATATGATATAGAAAAGTCTGTAGAGCTTAGTAAAGAGTATATTACTGAAGCTATTAAAAATAGTTTTGATATTGGTAAGGGTGTAGGTCCAGTTCATCATTTTTATAAATTTAAATAATAGATAAGAGGTAATAAAATGTATAATTTAATAAATAAAGTTAAAGAAAAAAATCCATTAATTCTTCATTATACAAATGAAGTTACAATAAATGATTGTGCAAATATAACATTAGCACTAGGAGCAAGCCCTTTAATGAGTTATAGTTATGAAGAATTAGAAGAGATAGTTAGTATAGCTAGTGCAGTAGTTATAAATATAGGTACTATGAAATCTGCTAATGTTGAATTATTTTTAAAGGCAGGCAAAATGGCAAATAAATATAATAAACCTGTTATATTAGATCCAGTTGGAGTTTTTGCAACGAAAGAAAGAACTAAGCTAACAACTAAGCTAATTAATGAAGTTAAATTTGATGTTATAAAGGGAAATATTGCAGAAATAAAGTTTATAGGAGGATTTGAAGGGAATGGACAAGGTGTAGATTCTTATGATAATGGAGAAGATATATCAATATTAATAAGAGACATAGCAAGAAAGATGAATACGATTATTGTAGCAACAGGTAAAGTAGATTTTGTAAGTAATGGTGAAAAAGTTATAAAAATTAAAAATGGAAGTAAGAAGTTAAAAGGAATAACAGGAACTGGATGCATGACAGGAAGTTTGATAGCTTCTTATTTAGGAGCATGTGGAAGTAATATTGAGTCAGTAGCAATGGGAGTTATTTCAATGGGGCTTTCAGGTGAATTAGCAGATAAAGATGATATAGGAATAGGAAGTTTTAAAGTTGAGTTAATGAATAATGTATATAAGTTAACAGAAGAAACATTTAGAAATTTTGCAAAAGTAGATATAAAATAAAGGAGTAAGGAAATAATGAATGATTTAAAACTTTATTTAGTAACTGATTCAGATATTTTGAAAGATAGAGATTTTTATAAATCAATAGAAGATGCCATTAAAGGTGGTGTAACTATGATTCAATTAAGAGAAAAAGAAGCTCTTGGAGGAGAATTTTTAGAGAAAGCATTAAAATTAAGGGAAATAACTAGAAAGTATAATGTGAAATTTATTATTAATGATAGAGTGGACATTGCTTTATTATGTGATGCTGATGGAGTACATGTTGGACAAGATGATTTGCCAGCAGATGAGGTTAGAAAATTAATAGGTAAGGAAAAAATACTTGGAGTATCAGCAAGGTCTTTAGAGGAAGCAATTAAAGCAAAGCAAATGGGTGCTGATTACTTGGGAGTTGGATCAATGTTCACAACTAAAACAAAATTAGATGCAAAAGATGTAAGTATGGAAACTTTAAAAGAAATAAAAAGAAATGCTGATTTACCTATAGTCGTTATAGGTGGATTATCATTAGATAATATAGAAAGTTTTAATGGCTATGACATAGAGGGATATGCTATTGTATCAGCAATTTTAGGTAAAGATGATATAGAAAAAGAATCAAAAATATGGATTGATAAAATAAATTCAATTATATAAACAATTATGTTTTATTAAGATACCTCTTTAAATCATATTTAAGAAATAATTATCATCATCTTTTTAAACTTAAATAGAAGTGACCAGAAAAAGTTAATGGTATGTATTATAAAAATAAATATGATAATATAGTATATATAATTTGATTAGATACTATAATAGCTAAAATTAATAGAATATTGAATAGTTTTTTAGTAGAAGTTCAAAATTGAAAGTATATAGTATTTGATTTTTTATTTAGGTTACTGAGATAGTAATTTTATTTATATGATCTCAATCACTTGGGGATTTTATTAAAATATTATCTTTATTGTAACTTATATTATAGTCATTTAAACTGGGGGTATCATATGAAGTTTGATATTTATAAAATTGCTGATAACTATAAATTAACAGAAACAGAAAGACAAGTACTTGAATATATATTAAAAAATATTGATAATGTCTTAGATAAAGGAGTGAGGGAAGTTGCTCAAGAGAATTATACTTCTGCAACTACAATAATTAAATTATCAAAAAAACTAGGATACACTGGATATGTGGATATGCTGTATAGATTGAATTTTATAATAAAGAATAATGAAAAGAATCAGGAACGTACGTCAGATATAACTAGTTTTATTGATGAAATAGATAAAAATATAATAGATTCCTTTATTGATAATCTTATAAAGCATAGGCAGGATATAATTTATATTACAGGTACAGGATTTTCATCGCCAATTGTAGATTTTTTTTGTAGGAAGATGCTTGTATTAGGTTTTAAATGTATTAAGACAAATTCTTATGGAGTATATGATAATAATCAAATAGGTGGAGCTTTAGTAATAGGTATATCCAAAAGTGGAGAAACTGAAAGTGTAACAAAAGTTATAGATTATGCGGCAAAAAATAATTTAGATATAATAACATTTACTGGCAGACAAAATAGTCATATGGCAAAACAATCTACCATACATTTTTCTATATTAGATGATAAAGAATTAGACGATAGAAATATTACAGCAAATTACTTTTATGCAAGAGTGATGATTGTAATGGAATATTTATTAGATAAGGTAATGAATAGTTTGTAAAGATTTAGAAACTATCATAGGAGAAATTCTGTGATAGTTTTTTATTTTATACGTTCTTTTCCTTAGTTTTAAAGTGGATATATGTAAGTTTGCGTTGACTTGGAGTGGAGCGACGGAACAAGCAAATTTACATATATCCACTTTTGTTTGTAAAGGTAAACATGTTTACTTTTTCAGTAACATGTTCCTGAAAAGGTTAAAACTATTAACAATCTTTATTTAAAATGTTATTCTATGTTCAAGGTAATTACCAAGCAGAAAATAAAAAAAAGATAGGGGATATTAGAATGAAGGATAAGATTTTAGATAGTATGCAGAAATTTGCTAAAGCTATGATTGGACCAGTCTTATTTTTACCAATAGTAGGTATGTCAATTGCACTAACAGCGATACTTACCAATACAACTTTTGTTAGTGAAGGCGGAATCATTTGGACAATAGGAAAATTCTTTAATGGGATGTTATCACCTATTATGGGAAATTTAAGTATTCTATTTTGTGTTGGAATTGCCATGGGTATGGCTAAAAAGAAAAAAGCAGAAGCATCTTTTGTAGCTATTATGTCGTATATATTATTTTTAGGAGCAAATAGTAAGTGGTTAGAATTATCAGGTAAATTAATAGCAGGTAATACTGCAAGTGAATTATATGGAACTGGGCAAACAATTCAATTAGGTTTTCATGTAACAGACATGGGAGTTTTCCTAGGAATGATATTAGGAATAGCAGTATCTGTAATTCATAATAAGTATGTTAGCAAAGAATTTAAGGGTGCTATGGCATCTTATGGTAATAGTAAGTTTGTATTTATAATTATGATTCCAATAGTTGCAGCATTAAGTATATTAGCAACATATATTTGGCCAAGCATAGCTAATGGAATTACTGCTCTTACAGGATTTATGAGCACTGCAGGTGCTTTAGGTGTATTTATTTATGGATTCTTAAATAGATTCTTAGTACCTACAGGACTACATCATTTAATTTGGTCTCCATTCTTATACTCAGCAGTAGGAGATCAAATGATAATAAATGGAGAAAACGTTATAGGTGCAAAGCCTGTATTCTTAGCATTACTTAATGACCCTACAATAACAATGATGCCAGATTCAGCAAGATTCTTAAATTATGGTTTAGTAAAAACATTTGGTGTTATTGGTGTAGCTTTAGCATTTTATTTCACAGCTAAGAAAGTAAAACGTAGTAATTTGAAATCACAATTAATTCCATCAACACTAACAGCAGTAATAGCTGGTATTACAGAACCATTAGAGTTTACATTTATTTTTGCAGCTCCATTATTATGGTTTGTATATTCTGTTATAGATGGATTCTTCCAAATGATAGTTTATGTGCTTAATGTAAGAGTTTGTGCAACAAATGGTATTTTAGATTTTCTTGTAATAAATTTACCAGCAGGAATTGGGAAAACTCATTGGCCAGTATATATCCTAGTAGGATTAGTTGAAATAGCAGTAATTTTTGTAGTCTTTAAATTTATGATTGAAAAAATGAACTTAAAGACACCAGGTAGAGAAGATGATGATAGTGACAGTGCAATTGATTTAAAGGAAAATGCATCAAAAGTTAAAAAAGAAATGAAATCATCAAACAAAGAAATTGATAATGCTGAAAATGATAGAGAAAAAGCTTTAACTATTATTAAAGCATTAGGTGGAAAAGAAAATATAGTAACTGTAGAAAATTGTTTTTCAAGACTTAGAGTGGATGTTATTGACGATACTGTAATCGATGAGCAAACATTAAAAACTACAGGTGCATCAGGTGTGGTTAAAAAAGGAAAAAATATACAAGTTGTATATGGACTTTCAATAAGTAAAATAAGAACAATAGTAGACGACGCATTAGGAATAGCAGAATAAGGAGGAATATTAGAAATGAAAAAATTTAAATTAGTTATAGTTGGTGGGGGAAGTACTTATACTCCAGGAATTGTGAAAAGCTTATTAGCTAAAAAGGAAGAATTTAAAATAGATGAATTAAGATTATATGATATAAATGAAGAACGTCAAAATAAAGTAGGTGTAATAGTAAAAAAAGTTGTTGAAATGTTTGATCCAGAAGTTAAATTAATATTCGCAACTAATCCAGAAGAAGCTTTTAAGGATGCAGACTTTGTTTTTGCACAAATGCGTGTTGGTTTATACAAGATGAGAGAGATGGATGAAAAGATTCCACTAAAATATAATGTAGTTGGACAAGAAACTTGTGGACCAGGAGGATTAGCATATGGGTTAAGAACTATATATCCTATGGTTGAAATGATAGATTTCTGTGAAAAATATGCAAGTAAGAACTATTGGATAGTAAACTATTCAAATCCAGCAGCTATTGTAGCAAAAGCAATGTACAAGTTAAGACCAAATGCAAGGATTTTAAATATATGTGATATGCCAGTTGCAATTATGAGAAATATGGCAAACATTTTAGATTGTGATAGACACGATATAGAAGCAGATTATTTTGGATTAAATCATTTTGGTTGGTTCACAAATATAAGAGTAAATGGAGAAGATAGAACAGAAGAGCTTAAAAACTACGTTCTAGAGCATGGATATTTACCTCCAGATTCAAGAAGTGAGGTAAGACATAATGATGCATCATGGCTTCATACATTTACTAATGCAAAACATATGATGCAAATGTTCCCTAAATATCTTCCTAACACATATATGCAATACTATTTACTAGGAGATGAGGTTGTTGGACATTCTGACAAAAATCGTACTAGAGCAAATGAGGTAATGGAAGGAAGAGAAAAGAAGATATTTGATTCAGTAGATAAATATACTGCTACAGGAGAAATTGATCTTTCACAATTCTTTACTGGAGTGCACGGAGAATTTATAGTAGAAGTTGCTATGAGCTTAGCATTTGACCTAAGAAAAAGACATTTAGTTATGGTTGAAAATAATGGTGCTATTAAGAACTTACCAGATGATGCTATGGTTGAAATCCCAGCATATATAACTAAAGATGGTCCAGAAGCAGTTCGTGTTGGTGAAATTCCTACATTCTATAAAGGATTAATAGAACAACAAGAAGCTAGTGAAAAGTTAGTTGTAGAAGCTGCAATTGAAGGTTCATACGAAAAGGCTCTTATGGCATTTACTATGAATAAGACAATCCCATCAGCATTTGTAGCTAAGCAAATATTAGATGAAATGATTGAGGCTAATAAAGAATACTGGCCAGAATTAAAGTAATATAATAAAAATAAAGTAACACAAAAAGATATTCTCAATTAATGAAGAGTATCTTTTTGTGATTTTTAAATTAGAATCAATTAAGTATATTCAAAGTTTATTTTAAATATTGGCTCTGTTTTAAAATATTGTTGATAATGTATTACATTTTAAAAGCCCAGTAATTCTAAAATTACTGGGCTTTTACTATTGATAATTTTAAATTAATCTTCTAACAGTTTCTTGTATTCTTCAACATCATCAAATTCTGTCGCAAAATACCCTGGTGTTGCCCCTATGTTCTTCATCTTTATTGAATTCCCTTTATTGATTTTTTTTATAAGAATTTCAAAAGAGTTGTTTTTGTCTAAAACAATTTCGATAGTTCGTTTGTCCCCAACTAATTTATATTTATCGGTAGATAGCTTTTCATAAGTCCCACTATTAACTTCTCTATTGTCGATATACTCTACAAAACTATTTTCTTGGGGCTGTACAGACACTTGAACAATATGTCCATCTGTAGTTATCTCACTTTGATAGAATCCTCTTAATAAATTATCATTGGTATCTTTACAGCCATAAAGTATAAAGATGCTTAGTAAAGATAGTATCAATATCTTAAATTTTCTCATAAATAATCCCTCCATTAATCTATTAAAAATTATGTGTTTAATAGCTTTAATATATATATTTATTATATATTAATTCATCTTTACAATTCCATTATTTTCAAAATATTATATGAATATTGGTCGAATATTTTTAAATTCCTTTATTTTAGTATAATTATGAGATATATTACTATGAACAATAAAGTTTTTAACTCTAATAGATTCTTTTTCTGAACTAAATGTATTTAGCCATTTATGCCATTTCATATAGTTGTTAAGGTATTTTGTTGAAACACCATTAAACCTACTCATCCATCTTTTTAGATTAGAATGTAGGCTATTTATATGTTGAATATGATATATATCTTCTTTATGCTTACCACTTTTGATTCTCTTATGTTGTAACTTCATATCCTCTGCAAATTGCATGTAGCTTTTGTGGCTGTCAGTACAAAGAATAGAGTCTTCTCCTATACGATTAGTATAAAGTCTTTTTAACTCTTCTGAGGTCATTCTTCCAGTACATAACAACTCTATAATTAAGTTACCTTGCCTATCAAGAGCGGTACCTACACAAACTTGTTCTTTAGAGATACCTCTTTTCTTAACCTGCTTACCTCTTTTGCGAGAAGGTCTTGGCATATTTATAGGTTTAGTTCCTTTATATGAATAAGCAAAAAATACTTCATCTGCCTCAACTACACCATCAACAGAACCTACACCAAGAAAATCACTTATACAATTAAGTATTTTATGTCTCCAAAAGAAACTCGTTGCTATATTTATTTCAACTATTTCAGCACATTTTCTTATTGAATAGCCATTTAACATGCACTTAGCATATTTTAACCATTTGTCTAAAGGTTTCTTACTTTTATATGTTGCAGAGTTAGTAAAATCAGTAAATGTTCTTCCACAATTTTTGCAAATGTATCTTTGTTTATTATTATATTTACCATTTCTTGATATATTTTCACAACTACAATGAGAGCATACTTTCCCCTTAGAAAATCTAATTTCTTTAACATCTTTAGTTATTTCATTAACTTGAGAGCCTAAAATAAGTAGTTCTTCTAACTGAGATAGAATTTCTTTTTGTTGATATAAAGATAATTTTTGAATTTCTGTTAATATAGATGATACATTTGCCATAATTGAACCTCCACAACTGTTTATATTAATATTATACCCTTATTTTAAAAAGATTACTCAAATATCAACATTTAAATAAAACAGAGCCTAAATATTAAATAATGCAACTGTTAGTTGACAAAATTGTTAGTTTTAGGTGATAGATTATTAGTAGATTTAGCATTAAAATTAATATGAGGTGAGAGGAATGGGGTTTAATGAAAAACTACAAGGATTAAGAAAAGAAAAAGGTCTATCACAAGAAGGATTAGCTGAATTAATAGGAGTATCGAGGCAATCAGTCGCTAAATGGGAATCTAAAAAATCATATCCAGAGGTTGATAAATTAATTCAACTAAGTAATGTATTTGGAGTAAGTATTGATAAGTTATTAAAGAATATTGAAGAGGAATGTTGTGGCAAGGAAGCTAAAAGAAGTATTAATGGTATAGATGAAAAAATAATAGATTTTTTATGTAGAGCAAAGAAATTAACATATGCAGGTGGAGGATATAAAACTCAATCATCTAGACCCAATTCTTATGATCTTAAATATATAGAAGAAAATTTTAAGTATATTGATACTTATTTAGGAAGTGAAAAGTTTATAGGTGAAGAAGCAATTTGGATTAATGATAGTCCATTTTGGGCTATGAACTATTCAGGAAGAATTATTGATGAAGGATTTTCAGGTAGCTTTTTAAAGGAAGTATTATCAAAAGTTACAAAAGATTATCCTTATAGGGGGCCTATGGTATATCAAAATGAAGCTTACAAATATCATTGCATTGTTGAAGGTGGTTTTGAATGGTTTAAAGGTTATGAAGAGATATACCTTAAGGATGTTAAAGTATATGAATGTATATTTCATGGAGGAATTATACTATAAGTAAAAAATAACTGGACTATCTTAAAAAGTAATTTAAAATAATATTTTAGGTGTGCCTATTATGGCTAAGAGGTAAATTTGTAAAGGGAGTCGCGTTCCGCGACATCCTTTACTTTTTAAATTTAAGTTCATTTTTACATAAATAACATCCTATAAAAGCAGTAATTGGAACTGCTAGTACTATTCCTATACTTCCAGATAAGCCTTGAATTATTTCAATGCCTAAAAGGTCTAAATTTATCAATTTATTAAAAGGCATATTTGCTGAAAAGACTAATATTAAAATACTTAATGAGCCACCAGCAAATGCTAAAATTAATGTATTAGTCATTGTCCCTATAGTATCTTTACCTATGTTCATAGCACTTTTAAATAATTCATTAAAACTTATTTTATCGTTTACTTTATGAATTTCAAATATTGATGAAGCAATTGACATTGCAATATCCATTACAGCTCCGAGTGTTGCAACTAATATTCCAGTAAACATTATTCCTTTAAGTTTTAATCCTGTGTCTTCAGCAATATATGCTAAACTTTCTGCTTCACTCATATTTAATCCTGAAAGCTTTGTTAATGATCCAAAGATATAAGCTATTAATCCTGCAATAATAACACCTGAAACTGTGCCTAAAATAGCTGTTAAAGTCTTTTTATTAAATCCAGATACTAGTATAAGCGTTACAGTTATACTTAATATGCTCATTAGAATTCCTGAGAGTATTGGATTAACACCTCTAAGCATTAAAGGAACCATTAAATAAATACAACATATCAAGGTAAAGATTAAAGCCACTAGAGATTTTAACCCCTTAAATCCACCTATTATAACAACTGATAATATAAATACTGATATTAATAAATAAATCATATTACTTCGATCATAACTATATAAATTCATTTGAGTAGAACCATCTTTTTCAATAACGCCTACTATTACTTTAGTACCTTCTTTAACTTTTAAATTATATAATCTGCTTATTGGATTTTCTATTTCAAATGTATTACCAGAATAAGGCTTTGATGAAATTTTAACTACTATCTTTTGAAATCCTACTTCAACATCTTCTATATAAGGATCTTTTGTCAAATCTTCACTTAAAATTTCTGTAACAACAGCATTATAGTATTTCATTTGACCATTATATTTATCAGGTAAAAACCCACTTCTAAATATAGATTTTGAAATAATAATTAAGATGACACTAAAAAATATAACTCCTAATAATAAAGTAAGATTTTCATTAAACTTAGCTTTTACAAAATATTGTCTTTTGTTAATTTTTTTGTTTTTCCCACCCTTTTTACCCATATTATCCTCCATAGTAATATATTTACTATAATAATTATATTATAGTAAAATTAAAAGGTAAATTAGAGTAACAAATAATATTTGTAGCAAATTGAGAAGATAGGTATAAATACTCATATATGATATTAAAAGATGAAGTTTATCAATATTTATATATCTACTTATATATGAATATAAGAGTAAATTTACAAGCAAATTTTGCAAGATAATACTTTTGTTTGGATAATTTTGTATTATAATGTAATAAGATTGAAATTTATAAGCTATAGGGAGATTGGAATGATAAATATATTAATAGTAGATGATGAAAAAGAAATTGTAGATTTAATTGAACTTTACTTAAGAAATAAAGGGTATTGTATTTTTAAAGCTTATGATTCAAATGAAGCATTAAAGATTTTAAATTCAAAAAAAATTAATTTGATAATTATGGATTTAATGATGCCTGATACAGATGGGTATGATTTAATAAGAAAAATTAGAAGTAATAGTAATTTACCAATAATAATTATTTCAGCAAAATGTGAAAATCATGATAAAGTTATAGGGCTAGATATAGGAGCAGATGACTATATAACGAAACCTTTTGATCCATTGGAGTTAATAGCTCGGGTTAATGCTCAATTAAGAAGATGCTATTTATTGAATTTAGATGAAAATAAGGACAACATTATAAAGAGTAGAGATTTAATATTAGATAAAGATAAAGTTAATGTAACTAAGGGTGAAAAAGAAATATCCTTAACTTTAAAAGAGTTTAAATTACTAGAATTATTTATGGAAAATAAAAATAAAGTGTTAACTAAGCAAAGGATATTTGAAAATGTTTGGAATGAGGAATATTTATATGATGATAATGTAATAATGGTACATATAAGTAATTTGAGAGATAAAATTGAGGATGATAATAAAGAAAATAAATATATAAAAACAATAAGGGGAATAGGTTATAGGTTTGAAGATAAGTAATTTTCTTAGAAGTAGAAGTTTAAGTAGGATTTTTGTTATTAATTATATATATACCATAATAATTTTTATAATAGCTTTAATCTTATTTATTGTTATTTCAATTTTGGGAATTGCTTCTAATATGCAATTAACCAAAGAGGAACAAAGACTAATGGAAGAAGAGTTTTTCGTTCAAAGTTATGAAGATATTAATATTAATGGAGTATTAGAAGTTGGCGGATGGATAGAAACTATAGAAAATAACAAGGTTGTTAGTGTAATTGGTGAAAAGAAAGATAATATTAATGATTACAATTTATTAAATGTTATAAATTCCTATGAAGATCAATTTAAAAAGGAAGAAAAATTTTTCGATTCAAAAGTATATAATCAAGGAGATAAAATCTACATAGTAAAAGTTCCTAATAGTGAATTCTTTTTAAAGAAACAATTAAGAGAGAAAAGTTTAGGAAGAAGAGTTCTTGAAACTATAAGATACTCATTAGTTATAGCAGTTATATTTATGGTACTAGCTTTATGGGGTGTTTATTATAAATATATAAAGAAGATTAGAGAACCTTTAAATCAAATAAATTTAGGAATAGAAAAGATGAGTAAGGGTAATTTATCAGTGAGATTAGACTTTGAAGGATATAAAGAAATTGATAGTATAAGAGATAGCTTTAATTATATGGTAAAAGAAATAAAATTAGCTAATGAAAATAAGAATGAGCTTGAAAAAAGTAAAAGGGATATGATAAGAGATATAGCACATGATATAAAAACTCCAATAACTTCTATTATGGGGTATTCAAAGGCTTTAAATGATGGAACTGTACAAGATTCAAAGGAGAAAAGAATTTATTTAGATTATATTTATAACAAAACATGTAGATTAAATTATTTAGTTAATGAACTTTTTATATTTACTAAACTAGATAGTGTAGATTATAAATTAAATATGGAACAAAAAGATATTTGTGAATTTTTAAGAGAAGTAGTAGCTTTTTATTATGGAGAAATTGAGGAAGCTGAATTTAACTTAGAAATAGATATTCCAGAAGAGCCGATTTATTATAATTTTGATGCTGAACAATTAGAAAGAGCTATATGTAATTTGATAATTAACTCTTTAAAATATAATATAAGACATACAACATTATTTGTTGGACTAAATAGTAATGAAGAAGATATAGAAATAATAATTAGAGATAATGGAATAGGAATTAAAAAAGAAATAAGAGATAGGGTTTTTGAAGAATTTGTAAGGGGAGATATGTCTAGAGATTCTAGTGGAGGAAGCGGACTTGGACTAGCTATTACTAAAAAGATTATAGAATTACATAAAGGAAAAATTATTTTGAATACTGAGGACGGACTTGGAAGTGAATTTAAGATAATTTTAAAAAAATGGGGGTAGCTTATTATAGTTATCTCTATTTTATTATGCTTAAATCAAAATTAAGATAAACTTAAGGTAAGTAATATTGTATTTATTTAATGGAAATAGTATTATAAAAATGAATATTTCTGGAAGGAGGTGGGCGATGATGGAAGAAAATGTAGAAAAGAAAAGTGTGGGTGCTGGAATTATTACAATGTCTGTACTCGATTTATTTGGACAATTTTTTATAACAATAGGTTGTTTAGTTAATATTTTTGCAAAAGATCTTGTAAGTAATATGATAGCAGAAGCAGGGGTAAGTGCTGGAGAACAAGCAACTACAACAGATTTTGTAATAACATTAGCTATATCATTAATAATAACTATAGCTGTAATATTAATTTTATGTAAAAAGCCTATTGGAGCATTTATATTTATAGGTATAGAGGTATTATCATTTATTTATTCAGCAATAACTTCTGGAGTAAGTTTATTAACACTATTAAATTTAGTTTTCCCAGCATTAATGATTTTCTTTCTTTATAAGAAGAAAGACATTTATTTTGTTAAATAATAATGTGCAAATAGAGTAAATCTAATAAATAGATTTACTCTATTTATTTAAGAGAATTATATAAGAGGTGATAATATGAAGAAAAAACAAATTATAATAGGAATTAGTATATTTACATTAGCTTTAATTGCTACAGTAAGTGGAGCATTATATGTTAAAAATAAATCAACAGTAGATAGTAATAAAGAAAATAAAGTTGATTATTTTGAAATAGAAGAAGCTGGGGGTTTGAAGTTTAAGGGTAGTAGTATTATAAGTAATGAGCAAAAGATAATTTTAGATAAGTCCAATGGAGAAGTAAATGAAGTATTTGTAGAAGATGGAGAAATTGTAGAAAAGGATACAGTGCTTTTTAATTATTATAATGAAGTCATTCAAGAGCAAGTCGATGAGTTAAATAGACAAATTAGTTCATTGAGTTCAAAGATTGATAGAGAAAAAGAAAGAATAAGTAAGTTAGAAGCACTTAAAAAAGAAGTACAAGCATCTGCACAAATAACAAATCAAGCAGAACAAAACTTAAATCAAGGTGTAAATATACAAGGAGAACAAGTTGAAAATGCTAGTGTGTTAGAAGAGTTAAATGCAAATTTAAATGACGTTATTTCAAAAAGGGATGCTCTTAAAGAAAAAGTAGTAAAAAGTGTAAAGTCAGAAATAACTGGAAAAGTTTATATAAATAATGAAGATCCTACAAAAGAGTATATGAGAGTGATTTCTGAGGATTCTTTAATTGCATCAGAATCATCAGAATTTGATATAGAGGAACTTAAGATAGATGATAAAGTAGAAATGAAGATTATAAGTAATAATAAAAAAGTTACAGGTAAGATAACAAAGATTGAAGAAATTCCATCAATGTCAACAGATCAAAAGTCTATGGTGTATAAGTTTTATGTTAAACCTGATGAAAGTATAAAAATAGGGTTTAGCGTAGAGTTAACAGTAAATCCAGGAGAAATAGTAATCCCTAAAAGTTGTGTTATAGAAGAAGAAGGAAAACTATATGTTAAATTAGTTGAAGGCGAAAATAATAAAAAAGTAGAAATATCAGCAACTTTAAAGGATGATAACTACATAATTCAAAATGACACTTTAAAAGTAGGAGATAAGATATTATTAAATCCTTCCGAAGATAGTAAGGAGGAAGTATAATATGATAAAACTGAAGGGTATAAATAAGTATTATTCTTCAGGAGAAGAAAAACTACATGCATTAAAAGATGTAGATTTAGATGTAGCTAAAGGTGAATTTCTAGCTATAATGGGTCCCTCTGGATCAGGTAAATCTACAATGATAAAAATATTAGGCTTATTAGATAAAGAATTTGAAGGAAGCTATTTTCTTGATGAAAAAGAAGTAAAAACTCTAAATGATGATTTACTTAGTAATTTAAGAAATGAAAAAATAGGTTTTGTCTTTCAAGACTTTAATTTAATTGATAGGTTAACTATCAAAGAAAACATAGAACTTCCTATGTTATATATGGGAAGAGGAATTAAAGAAACTAAAAATAGAGTAAAAGAGCTTTTAGAAAAAGTAAAATTACTAGATAAAATTGATAAATATCCAAAACAATTATCAGGAGGACAACAACAGAGAATATCGATAGTTAGATCATTAGTAAACAATCCAGATATAATAATTGCTGATGAGCCTACAGGTGCCCTTGATAGTAAAACTTCAGAAGAAATAATTGGAATATTTAATGAATTGAATAATGAGGGAATAACTATTATTTTAATCACTCATGATATAAATGTTGCTAAAAAAGCAAAAAGAATAGTGAAGATCTTTGATGGACAACTTAAGGAGGTAGATAATAATGAAATTTAGAGTTTTAGTTTTTGCCGCCTTAAGAAATTTAAATAGAAATAAGAAAAGATCAATTCTTACAATGATAGGAATAATTATTGGTATTGCATCTGTTATTACAATAGTGGCACTAGGACAAGGATATAAAAATAAGACCATTAAGGAATTTACAGGAGAAACAGATGGGGCTGTAGTTCTTATGGCAAGCTTTAGCCCAGAAACTTTTACAGAAGAAGTTTCAAGTATGGAGTTTTTTAATAATAAACATAAAGATGCAGTTAAGGGAGTAGATTCAGTAGAATCAGTAGAATTTCAGTATAGTAGTAATTCTTTTGGTGAATATATGCAAATGGATATTAGAGGGAAAGTAGTTAATGCTTTAGTTAAGCCTGTAGAAGAGTTTGATATAGCAGAAGATGCTTTTGGCAGAAACATAACTTCAAATGATAATCTTCTTAAAAATAGAGTTATATTTGCTTCAGAACAAACATTAAAAAGTAACTTTGATAATGTAGAGGAAGTAGTAGGTGGAATAGCAAATATAAATGGAATATCTTTTGAAATAGTAGGCATAAAAAAGGCTCCAGCAGAGGAAGAATTGAATTTATTTAATATGGAAGGTGACGTAAAAATTCCTAAGGAAACTTATGATAAATATTTTGCTGGAATTAAAAATGTAGAAGGATTAAAAATCACTCTAAAAAAAGATAGTGATGTAAAAGCCAGTATAAAAGAAATAGAAAATACTTTAAATTCAATCGAGGGAAATATAATTAAGGGAAAATATGAAATAATAGATACAAGTGGAATAGTGAATTTACTTGGGGGAGTACTTAATACTATAACCATGTTCATTGCATCAGTTGCAGGAATTTCTTTATTTATAGCAGGAATAGGCCTTATGAATATGATGTATACATCAGTTTCAGAAAGAATAAGAGAAATTGGAATAAAAAGAGCACTTGGAGCAAGGAAAAGAGATATTAGAAGAGAATTCTTAATTGAAGGTATAGTAATTACTATGGTTGGTGGATTAGTAGGGTATATACTTGGAATGATTATTGCAAACATAATATCTATGTACTTTAAATTAGTAATTACTCCAAGTTTATTTACAAGTTTATTAGCAATAGGAATATCAATTATAATAGGACTTGCATCAAGTTTTATTCCAGCAAGAAAGGCAGCAAATGCAAATACCGTAGATATACTAAAATAGAAAGTGGTTAATTCACTTTCTATTTTTTAAAATTAAACCATATAATATATTTATAACTATTTGGAGGTACTATTTATGTTTAGACCAATTTAACTTAATTTCTAAATTCATTTTTAACCTTTTTATAAAGGTTTATTTGTTATGTTTTTAGGAGGAAAGTTAAATTGAATATTAAAAGAAATATACATTTAATGAATCTTATAGTATTTTTACAAGGGTTCGTATTTTATGCTCCAATAGCTACAGTACTTAGAGAAAATAGAGGACTATCATTATCGCAAATTTTCTTAATAGAATCTATTTCTATGGTTTTAATAGTAGTATTAGAAATGCCTTGGGGAATTTTTGCAGATAAATTTGGGTATAAAAATACATTAATAATATCAAATTTTATATTCTTTATATCTAAAATTATATTTTTTAAAGCAAATTCATTTGTAATGTTTTTATTTGAAAGGGTATTACTATCTATATCAATATCAGGTTTATCAGGATGTGATTATAGCTTAATATATTTATCAATTAATGATGAAGAAAATAGTGAGAAGATATTTGCTAGATATGAATGGTTCTCAACCATAGGTTTTTTAATTGGATCAATAATATCAACTTATATAGTTAATATATCAATGGACTTAGCTGCTTATTATACTATAATTCCGTATGGAGTAGCCTTTCTAATGTCTTTATTTATAGTTGATATAAAAACTGAAATTGTTAAAAAAGAAAGTATAAAAGATAATTTCAAGTTTGTAATTAGTAATAAGTCAATGATAATATTTATAGTTGGAACTTCTTTAATTAGCGAAGTAGTTCAAAGTATAACTGTCTTTTTAAATCAAGGGCAATATATTAAAAGTGGAATAGATATTAAATATTTTGGTGTTTTATTAGTAGCAATTCAAGTTATGAAATTAATATCAGTAAAGTCTTATAAATTAAGTAATATACTTGGACAAAAGAAATCAATAGTATTTTTAATAATAGTGATATTAGTAAATTCATTTATATTGATAATTGTAGACAGTCCAGTATTGAGTTTTTTTATGTATAGCATTAATTGATATTAGTATGGCAGTAATGGAACCAATGATTATTGATATAAAAAATAAATCAATAATTTCTAAAAATAGAGCAACTATTTTATCTATATATTCTATGATAGGAAGTATTATATCAGCATCCATTAACCCAGTTATAGGATTTGCATCAAATTCATCATTAGAAAATGGATTAACTATTTGTAGTTTAATTGCTATGACTTCAATAGTTTTAGTGGGATATTATATAAAAACTCAGGATAATGAATACAAATAATTAATTTTGTATTGACCAAAATTAATTTGTATCATATATTATATTTAGATAGATTTTAAAATAAAGAGAGGTATTTTTGTGAGTGTTTAGTATCTAAAATAGTAATTGAATATTAATTCTAAAAAATAGGGTGGTATACCTTTATTTGTTGTGGAATTAATAGAACTATAATAGATACAAGTCCACGAATATACTTTTTGGGTGTTTTATATACCTTTATTAGTGTTGAATTTAAAGCTGTGGAAGTATCCATAGCTTTTTTATTTGTATAAAATAATTTGTTAATTTAATTATATGACTTATAAGAAGTATGGGAAAATATATTATTTAAAATCTATCTAGAGTTCGTAGACTTGTAAATAATACAAGGAAGGTTTTTTAATATGAATAAAAGTACACTAGAAAAATTACATTATTATAAATTAAAGGAAATTATTAAGGGGTATTGCGTTAGTGGTTTAGGTAAAGCCTTAATTGATAAGCTTGAACCTAGCGATAATATAAAAATTGTAGAACAAAGACTTGAGGAAACATCAGAAGGACGAAGGTTACTAGATGCATCTTATCATATACCATTAGAAGGGATTTTTGATGTAGTACCACTTATTGAAAAGATTGATAAAGGGGCATCATTAGATCCAAATGAATTAGTAATGATATCTAACTTTTTAAGAGGATGCAGAAAAGTAAAATTATTTATAAAAGATAAAGAAGGGTATGCTAGGACATTAAGCTCATATGGAGAAAATATTACAGATTTAAGTTATATAGAGGAAGAAATAAATAATTCAATTAAAGGCAGTATTGTTGATTCAAATGCTAGCAAAGAGCTTAAGAAAATAAGAAGGCATATTGATATTTGTGAAGGTAAAATAAAGGAAAGACTTGAAAAGTTCTTAAAGAATAGTGCTAATAGAGAGTATATTCAAGAAAGCTTTATAAGTCAAAGGAATGGAAGATATACTATACCAATAAAGGCAGCATTTAAAAATCAAGTTCAAGGGACTATAATTGAAACTTCAACTAAGGGTTCAACTGTATTTATAGAACCAAATGTGATAACAAAGTACACAACAGAACTTGCAACATTAAAGATAGAAGAAAGTATTGAAGAGTATAGGATTTTATCTACAATTACTGAAATGATCTACGAAAGAATGAGAGATTTGAAAATAAATATTGAAGTAATATCAGAGTATGACATGATTTGGGCAAAAGCTAAATATAGTCGTGAAATAAATGGAATTAAGCCTAAAATAAATAACCATGGATATGTAAAGATATTAAAAGGAAAGTATCCCTTAATTAAGGATGGAGTACCATTAGACTTTGAAATTGGAGAAGATTACAGAAGCTTAATAATTACTGGACCCAATGCTGGTGGAAAAACAGTTGTGTTAAAAACAGTAGGACTCTTAACTTTAGCAACACAATCAGGATTTCATATAGGAGCAAAGGAAGGAACTGAAATATCTTTATTTAATAAGATATTTGTAGATATTGGAGATGATCAAAGTGTAGAAAATGCCTTAAGTACATTTTCATCTCATGTTAAGAATCTAGCACAAATTTTAAAAGAAAGTAATAAATCTACTTTATTATTATTTGATGAAATAGGTAGTGGAACAGAACCAAATGAAGGAGCAGCACTTGCAATTGCTATATTAGAAGAATGTTATCATAAAGGGTGCATAACAGTTGCATCAACACATTATGGGGAAATAAAAAATTTCTCAAAGGAACACCCTGATTTCGAAAACGCAGCAATGGAATTTAAGAAAGATACACTTGAACCACTGTATAAGCTTTCAATAGGAAAATCAGGAGATAGTAATGCTTTATATATTTCAAAAAAGATGGGTATAGATGATAATATTATTGAAAGAGCAAGAAAATATATAGACTCTAAAGAATATAACTATAACCTAGTTAAAGAAAGTAAAATTTCTAAAAAGAAAACTCAAAAGAGTACAATTGAATATAATTCATATTCAATTGGAGATAAAGTTAGACTTTTAGATAATAATAAAGAAGCAATAGTATATAAAGAAATGGATGAACTAAACAATATAATAGTTTTGTGTGATGGTGAATTTATTGAAGTCAATTATAAAAGATTAAATCTAGAAATAAAGGCTGAAGACCTTTATCCAGAAGGATATGACTTAAATCAATTATTTGTAAGTTATAAAGAAAGAAAGCTTGAAAGAGATATTGAAAGAGGATCTAAAAAGGCTTTAAAGAAGATAAGAAAAGAGCATTTTATAAAATAAAATTAAGAGGATGTCTGAAGCATCCTCTTTTGTTTTGGAGATTAAACTTTTGATTGTTATAAATATATTCAAAAAAGATACAGATAAATAATATAAATAGTATTGAATAAGTAGTGAAATTGTGTTATATATAATTTATACGAATTATATAAAATATTTAAAAAATAATATTCGATGTATGACGAAAGGATGAAGAAAAAATGAAGAAAATATCAACATTGATGATTATGGTTTTGGTTATGGCAATATCAGTATTAGGTGGATGTAGTGCTGGAAATAAAAGTGGAAATGATAAAGTATTAGGTGTAATTGGCGCTATGGAAGAAGAAGTTGAGATATTAAAAGGTAAAATGGATATAAAAGAAACCGTAGAAGTTGCAGGTATGGAATTTTATAGAGGTACATTACAAGGTAAAAATATAGTTTTAGTGCGTTCAGGAGTTGGAAAAGTGAATATGGCTACATGCACACAAATATTAGCAGATAAATTTAATGTAACAGCACTTGTAAACTCAGGAGTTGCAGGTACACTTGATACAGAGTTAAATCAAGGAGACATAGTTATTTCAACAGATGCTGTACAGCATGATTTTGATACTACAGTATTTGGAGATCCACTTGGTGAAATATCAAGATTAGGAATTACTTTTTTTGAAGCTGATAAGGATATGATTGAAATAGCTAAAAAAGCATCAGAAAATGTTTCAGGTATTCATATAAAAGAAGGAAGAATAGCATCAGGAGATCAATTTGTAGCTGGTGGAGCTATAGCTGATAGAATAAAAGAAAATTTTGGAGAAGTATCAGCTGTTGAGATGGAAGGAGCTTCAATGGCTCAAGTTGCATATTTAAATAATATACCGTTTGTTATACTTAGATCAATATCAGATAAGGCAGATGGTGGTGCAGATTTATCATATGAAGAATTTTTACCTATAGCAGCTAAAAATGCGAGTGCTTTAGTTGAAGAATTTATAAAAATTTATTAATTAAAATTATATATGTAGTTTATGTGAAACTCCCATTTTAATATTAAAATGGGAGTTTTTTAATACATAAAAGTATATATATAAATTTTACTTAGTTTTATGAATTGAAATAGAGTAAAAATTATATATTAATAATTTTTTATTGTTTAAGTTATTATAATAAATATTCTATAATCCTATTAAAAAGGTATATAATAAAAATAAGATTATTAAATATCTTAAAGGACAGTGATTAATAGTGAAAAAAATAATAAATAGAGAATTAAATAAATTAAATAAAAAAGAAAATAAACTGCTTAATAAAAGAGAAAATAAATTTATTAAAAATAAAGTAGCATCAATTTCAGATAAGATTGAAGAAAAAATCCCACAAAAGTTGAAAGATACATTAGAAAGTGCCTTTTATAATGGATTTAAATTAGTGTTAGAAAAGGGAAGTAAGTATATAGAAAAGTTATATAATAAAGATAAAATTCAATTAGAACATGATGTGAATAATTATTCATTAGATAAAAAAGTTACTAGAAAAAGCATAAAGATAATGGATTCTCAAGGAAAGAAAAGTAAGATTATAAACTCTACCATATCTACAATAGAGGGAGCAGGTCTTGGAGTTGTGGGTATAGGATTGCCTGATATACCATTATTTATTGCAATGATATTAAAGACAGTTTATGAAATTGCACTAAGTTATGGGTTTAATTATGAAAGTGAAGAAGAAAAGATATATATATTAAACTTAATAAATGTTGCTTTAACAAATAGTAAAGAAAAAGTACTTTATAATGAAAAATTAAATGAAGTTGAATATAAAATAGATTCTAATATAGTGATAAATAGAGATTTAAACTTAGAAATTAGAAGTACATCACAAGTATTGTCAGAAAGTTTGTTAATGGCCAAATTTATTCAGGGATTACCTATTGTTGGAGTTTTAGGAAGTATAACTAATTATCAAGTCATTAATAAAGTTAGCAAATATGCAAGGATTAGATACAAAAAAAGATATTTAAATAAAAAGCTATAGACTATAATAGTATTTAAACATAGTATTATTTTAATTAGATAAGATAATTAATATTAAAACTATAGCAAAATACTTGAGGTAAGATTATGAAGTTAGTTATAAAAGAAATCAATAATAAAAATTATAATGAAGCATTAAGTTTAAAAGTTAAAAAGGGTCAAGAAGATTTTATTGAAACTGTTGAGGAATGTCTAAATGAAGCAAAGCAAATACCTTTATGGAGGCCTGTAGGTATATATAACTATAATCAAATTATAGGATTTGCTATGTATGGACTATGGGAAAATGAGGGAACATATGGGAGAGTATGGCTAGATAGATTTATGATAGGAGATGAGTTTCAAGGAAGAGGATATGGAAGTGAAAGCTTAAAACTTATATTAAATAGAATTTATAATGAATATAAACGTAATGAGATATATTTAAGTATTTATGAAAACAATGATTTAGCAACTAAGATGTATGAGAAACTTGGATTTCAATTTAATGGTGAATTAGATATAAATGGTGAGAAAATAATGAAATTAGAAGTATAATAAATATATGATAGGGAGATGAATTAATGATGAATATTAAGTTTGTTACAATTACAGTGAAAAATTTAAAAGAATCAATAAAATTTTATGAGGATGTATTAAATTTGAAAATTGCACGAGAATTTTCACCAATGGAAGGAACTAATATAGCATTCCTTAAAGGAGAAAGTTCAGCAATGATAGAATTAATAGAATATGAAAATAAATCTATAAAAGATGAAGTTAATCATTCAAAAGTGTCTATAGGATTTGAGGTTACAGATTTAGATAATACAATAAAAGAACTAGAAGAAAAAAATATAAAAATTATTAGAGGGCCTATTAATACTCCTGGTGGAGAAAGATTTATATTTATAGAAGATCCAAATGGAGTAGAAATAGAGTTGATAGAGGGATTTAAGATTAACTAAGTGAGGATTTTTTTATGATAATTATAAGACAAGAAGTAAATAAAGATTATAAAGAAGTAGAAAATGTAATTGAAGAAAGCTTTAAAAGTGCAGAATTTACAGATAATGATGAGCATAACTTAGTTAAAAGGCTAAGAAACAGCAATGAATTTATAAAAGAGTTATCTTTATTAGCTGAAATTAACAATAATGTTGTTGGCCACATTCTTTTAACTAAAGCTTTGATAAAAAGTGAAAATAAAGATGTAGGAACTCTTGCACTTGCACCTCTAGCAGTATTGCCAAAGCATCAAAAGAATGGTATAGGCAAGAAGCTTGTGAATGAAGCTATAGAAAAATCAAAAGAGTTAGGGTATAAATCAATAGTAGTATTAGGACATGAACATTATTATCCTAAGTTCGGATTTAAAAAAGCAAGTAATTATGGAATTAAGGCTCCTTTTGATGTTCCAGATGAAGCTTATATGGTTTTGGAATTAATTCCTAATGCACTTAATGAAGTTAATGGTGTAGTAGAGTATTCAAAAGCATTTTTGATTTAAGTTAAAAAATAATGGAGATATGTATGAACACAGAATTATTATGTGAAATTTCAGATGGATTAAATAAAATAGGATGTGCTTGGGGCATTGGAGGCTCAGTCTTATTAAAATATCATGGATTAATAGAAAAAACAAATGACATAGATATTTTAATTAATTCAAAAGACTGTGAAAAAGTAATTGAATTTATGAATACAATAGGAAATAAAGTAGAATTGTACTCAAAAGATCCATTTAAAACGGAAAATTTCTTTGGATATAATGTAGATGGAGTTATGGTAGAGTTTATGGGTAATTTTAAAATAAATTTACAAGGCAATAAAATATATGAATTTATTTTAGATGATAAATCAATTGTCGATAATTTAATATTAGAAGATAGTAAAATAAATTTTACTTCTTTGGAAGATTGGTTTGTAGCATATTTAGCAATGAATGACCCAAAGAAAAGAGTTCCTTTAATAAAAGAGTATTTTAAACATAATGGATTAAAACATAAGGATTTATTACAAAGAAATTTAGAAAAGAATCTATCAGAGGATATTAATTTATCAATAAAAGAGATTTTGTTACCACATTAATGAATTTTCTAGTTAAATATAAATTAAATTTGCTATAGGAGAGTTTTATTACAATTTTTAAAGTTATAGGCATCATATGTTATATTATAATTCTTTATATGTGTCAGGGTTAGCATTGTTTGGTATTGTAGTTTATTTTAATCTTTAATATTATTATAGAAACATTAATGGAATTAAAAAAGATGACTTCTTCTCAATATAGAAATCATCTTTTAAATTAGTCTATTATTTTTAAAAAACTATCATTAATAAGGTGGAGAGGTTATTAATTATCTACCTTTTTTATTGATTTCTTAGTTCCTTAAGCTGCTTTAATAATTCTAAATATTGATTTTCTAATGGAGCCTTTTTATTTGGATCATTTTCAAAGGATAATAAAGAAATAACTTCTGAAAGCTTATTTTCTAATATTAATATATTTTCTTTAAGAATCTTTTCGTCCTTATCAATCTTAGGCTTAGATTTAAAATTAATATATTCATCGTAACTACCATCAAATTGAATAATTTTATTATTATCTATTTCTAATATATAATCACAAATATTTGAAATAAATTTTCTATCATGAGATACTATTAAAAGAGTTTTATTAGTATTTTTCAAGGCATTTTCAAGAGATTGCATGCATTTAATATCTAAATAGTTTGTTGGTTCATCAAGAATTATTATATTATTGTCTGAAAGTAAAAGCTTACAAATAGCAACTCTTACTTTTTCACCGCCACTTAAATATGAAACTTTTTTAAATACATTATCTCCCTTAAAGCCAAAGCCATCTAAATTTGTTCTTATAAAACTTTCTTTGAAAGAAGAGTCAATTTTAATATTATCTAATATTGTTTTATCTGGATCTAGTATATCTTGAGATTGATCCAAATATCCAATAACAGCATTTTTAGAAACTTTTATATTTTCATTATTGTTATTGATAATTTCTTTTAGTAAAGTACTTTTACCACATCCATTTTGACCAATTAAAGCTACTTTTCTACCTTTTTTTATTTTGAAAGTAGATTCATTTAATAGAACTCTATCTCCAATAGTAATATTTAAGTTCTTTGCTTCAATAGGATTTTTAGAAGTAAGTTCTAAATTTTCAATAACATCAATTCTTATATCTTTATCTTCTTTAGGTTTTTCTTTTACATCTAATTGATCAATTCTAGTCCTAATAGCTTTTATATTATTTTCTAATTTCTTTTTACCTTTTTGACCACCCATTTTATGAAGCCTAGCTTCTGAATTACCCATCCTTTTAGGTGTTCTTCTAATACCATCTCTTATATTTTCTTTTGATACTATAGCTTCTTCAAGTCTTCTTTTTTCAGTAATATATTGATTATATTCAGTATTTTCTCTTGCTTTTTCTGCTTTTTTTAGTTCGATATACTTAGAGTAATTTCCATTGTAGATATTTAGTTTTCCATCTTTAATTTCAACAATAGTATTACATAAAGAATCTAATAGATTTCTATCATGTGAAACCAAAAGAAGAGCTCCAGAATAATTTTTTAGCATATCTTCAAGAATTTCAATGCTATTACTATCTAAATTAGAAGTTGGTTCATCAGCAATAATTAGTTTTTTATTTTCACTTAAAGCATTAGTAATTTTCATTTTGACTTTTTCTCCTCCAGAAAGATAATCTTTATATTCAGTAGGAGCATTAAAAACACTTTTTACTTTGTTAAATGAACAATCATTTAGGCTATTTCCAAATTGACTAATATAAGAGTAACTTGAAGTTAAATAAGATGTTCCTTCATCAGAAGGTTCATCACCAATTAAAATTTTTAAAAGAGTAGTTTTACCAGCGCCATTATCGCCAACTAATCCTATTTTATCTCCATCTAGTATTTCAAATTTGTCTATATCTAATATTAATTTATCACCATAATACTTTTTGATTTTATTTAATAATGCTAATTGCATAAAAAAATCCCTCCTTAAAATGTAGGAGAGAGTATACGACTTTATAGAAGGGTAACACAAATAAACCTTAAGCCAGTAATCCACTCTCCGTAAATTTTTACACAACAAAAAAAGACTCATTAATGTCATAATTTTATTGTGAATTAAAAATTCTAAAAGTAGATTACATTCTCATGTTTGAAATTACCTTTCCCTTTCTTAAATTTTGTTTTCATTTTTCATTATAGCACTATTTAAAATTATTTCAAATGTTTCTATGATATAATTAATAATAAATAATATATATGTTTCAATTTATAAATATAATTAATATAAATGTAGACTTTATTACAACTTATTTATCAGTTAAGAAAAGGTGATAGAATGAAAAAGACAATAGGAATTCTTGCTCATGTAGATGCTGGCAAAACTACATTTTCAGAGCAAGTACTTTATCATACAAAGAGCATAAGAAATAGAGGGAGAGTAGATCATAAAAATTCATTTTTAGATACACATGATATTGAAAAAGAAAGAGGAATTACAGTATTTTCAGAACAAGCTACATTTCAAATTGGAAATTCAACTTATTATCTTATAGATACCCCGGGACATATTGATTTTTCAGCAGAAATGGAAAGAGCATTAGGTATATTAGATTATGCAATTTTATTAATTAGTGGAGTAGAAGGAATTCAAGGACATACAGAGACTATTTGGAATTTGCTAAGAAAATATAACATTCCAACATTCATTTTTATAAATAAGATGGATAGAACAGGGGCTGACTTAGAAAGAGTACTTGAAGAAGTTAATGAAAATTTGGCTAATGATATATGCCATATAGATTCTATTCATGGAATGAGTGAAGAATTAATAGAATTTATTTCTGAGAGAAATGAAGATCTTTTAGAAAGATATTTTAATGGTGATTATGAGGAAGAAATTTGGATTAATGAGTTAAAAAAACTTATAAAAGAAAATAAAGTGTTTCCATGTTTAAGTGGAAGTGCCCTTCAAGATGAAGGAATAGATAACTTTTTGAATATATTTAATGAGCTTACTTATACAAATTATGATGAAGAGGAAGAATTTTCAGGAAGAGTTCATAAGATAAGATACGATAATAATGGAACTAGAATTACTTTTATAAAAGCTATTAGTGGTAATCTTAAAGTAAGGGATGAAATTACTTATGGAATGTTAGATGAAGAAATAACTGAAAAAATAAGTAGCATAAGACTTTATAATGGCAATAAGTTTTCTACTGTTGAAAAAATATCTGCTGGGGATGTGTTTGCAGTAACAGGAATCACTAAGGCTATGCCAGGAGAAGATACAGGGAAAAATAGGGGAAATATAAAGTTTAATATGATTCCAACATTAACATCTAAGGTTATTTTTGATAAGTCTTATAACGTAAAAGAAGTTTTGGGATATTTTAGAATATTAGAAAATGAGGATCCAGCATTAAATGTTATTTGGAATGAAACACATCAAGAAATTCAAGTTTCAATTATGGGTAAAATTCAGCTTGAAGTACTTAAAGAAGTTGCATTAAATAGATTTAATTTAAAAATAGAATTTGGGCCTTGTGAAATTATGTATAAGGAAACTATAGATAATAAGACATATGGATATGGACATTTTGAGCCATTAAAGCACTATGCTGAAGTTCATTTAAAAATAGAGCCAAATAAAAGAGGAGAAGGAATAACCTTTGAAAATAAGTGTCATGCTGATGATTTAACTACAGGAAATCAAAACTTAATTAAAACACATATCTTTGAAAGAAATCATCATGGACTTTTAACAGGCTCGCCAATTACAGATATAAAAATTACTTTGCTAACTGGTAGAGCACATAATAAGCATACTGAAGGTGGAGATTTTAGAGAAGCTACTTTTAGAGCAATGAGGCAAGGATTAGAAAAGGCTAATAATATACTTCTTGAACCATTTTATAAATTTAAAATAGACATAGAGCTTGATTATATGGGGAAGGTTATATCTGATATTCAAAGGCTAAATGGGAGCTTTGATCCTCCAGAAACAAAATTAAATAAAGTTTCTATAACAGGAAGAGGACCAGTAGCTACATTTATGGATTATAGCTCGGAAATACTTACATTTACTAAAGGAAAAGGCAGTATTAGCTTAATATTTGATGGATATGATGTATGTCATAATACAGAAGAAGCAATTGAGAAAATAGGATACGATAAAAATGCAGATATAGAATATTCATCAAGTTCTATTTTTTGTTCAAAGGGACAGGGGTTTGTAGTTCCTTGGGATAATGTTGAAGAATATATTCATTGTGAAATAAAAGAATAAAAGGTAAATTGGGGGAAAGAGATTTATGTATAAAGAAATAAAATTAAAAAATGGGGAAAATTTAATTATAAGAAAAGCTGAAGTTAATGATGCGGAAAAGATGATTGAGTATTTAAATATAGTTGGTGGCGAAAGTGATAATTTGCTATTTGGAGAAAATGAGTTTCACTTAAGTATAGATCAAGAAAAATCACATTTAGAAAATATGGCTAATCAAGAAAATTCTATCATGTTAGTAGGAGTAATAAATAAAAAAATAGTAAGTATAGCCCAAATATCTGCATCAAATAGAAAAAGAATATCTCATAATGCAGAAGTTGCCATTTCGGTAAAAAAAGAATATTGGAGTCTTGGTATCGGAAGTGAAGTAATGAAAACATTAATAGACTTTGCTAAATATACTAATAAAATAAAAAATATAAGCCTTGGGGTGAAAGCAAGTAATACAAAAGCTAGAAATTTATATAGAAAGATTGGCTTTAAAGAAGTAGGAGTTCATAGAAATTTCTTTTTTGTTAATGATGAATACGATGATGAGATATTAATGGACCTATATATTTAAAATAATGAAAGAATGAAAAATGAAAGAATTGAGGATGTTTTGCTCTGCAAAATTTAAATCCACAATTATTTCATTATTTCATTCCTTAATTACTTAATTCTTTAATTTAAAACAAGTGAGCCACAAGTTTATTTCCATCTTCAAAAACAGTTACAGTAAAGTAATTCCAAGGAACTACTGTTGCTCCTACTCTTGAAATAGCAACTCTTATTTTAAAACTATGTCCAGAGTTTGTATTAGAATCTAAGCCTTCATAAGTTACTCTGTCTAACCTAACTACCATTTCCTCACCACTTGATAGTTCCATTTGACTTCTTAGTGAAGCTAAATCTTTTTTTAATTTTTCTTTATCTTCTTCAGAAATAGGCTCGTATCCTTTTTCACTAGTATTACTATATGTTATTAAATAGTTATATATAGAAGTATCTTCATTTAAGTAGGCATATAATAAATCATTTATAAAATCTATTTCTTTATATTCACCAGAAGTATAATGAATAGATGTTTGATCATCATAAATATTAGTGCTTTTTTCTATTGCATTAATATCCTTAGTAGAGGTATATGATTTTCCAAATGCTTCAAAGGAAGTAGGGGATTTAGGTTCTTCTTTTACTGTATCATCTGATTGAATATTTTCTTCAATAGGATTATTGTCAGTTACATCATCTTTTGAGTTTGCGTTTTTACATGAAGTAAAATTCAAAGTAATTAACAATGAAATCAATAATAAAAATACTTTTTTTATTTTCATATGAGCTCCTTTACTAGATAATTATTCCAAAAAACTTATGTAAATTTATTGTATGATAAAATATAAGAAAAGTAAATTAATAAAAGAAAACCTTTAAATATATTTAAAAAATTAAAAAGTGTTTATGGATTAAACAATTGGTTGATAAAATGTAATTTCAGAAATATAATTATATATAAGAATTAATATTATCTAGTGATTAATATTATTATTTTAATTAAATGAACTAATTATATAATAATTTTATTACTATAGTGATTAATAATTAAATAGATTAAATTTAGGAGGAAAAGAAATGTCAGTTAAAATGTTACACACTTGTATTAGAGTTAAAGACTTAGAAAAGTCATTAAAGTTTTACAAAGAAGCGTTAGATTTAATAGAAACAAGAAGAAAGGAATATCCAGAAAATAAGTTTAGTCTTGTTTATTTATCTAATGAAGAAGGTGGATATGAAATAGAGCTTACTTATAATTATGATGTTGAAAAACCTTATGATTTAGGAAATGGTTTTAGTCATATTGCTGTTGAAGTAGAAGACTTAGAAGCAATGAGAGAAAAACATATAGCTTTAGGATATGAAGTAACTCCATTTAAGGGACTTCCAGGAACAAAACCTTCATATTATTTTGTAACAGATCCAGATGGATATAAAATTGAAGTAATTAGAGCTAAATAAATTAAAGTAAATCTAGTGGCTTTACAAAAGTTACTAGATTTATTTTTGTATATAATACATAAACTATTTAATGTAATATATAAATTAAACTAAAAATGCTTTTAAAAGGTTAATTATAAATTATATTAGTTAGTAATAAGAAGTTATTAATTTTAAAAATATATAGTTTATATAATAAAAATTATCTAAAAGAAGTATAAATTACCAAGTAATTAGTTTATAATAGAAATAAATTACAATAAATTAAATAAAAGGATGAAGGAGTATTATATATGAGTAAAATATCAATAATTGGAGCAGGCTCAATTGGAGCAACTACTGCCTTTGCCTTACTACAAAAGGAAGTAGCAAGAGAAATAGTTATAAATGATATTAATCAAGAAAAAGCATTAGGAGAAGTTCTTGACTTAATGCACGGTAGTTCACTAAATAGTCCTTGTAATGTTACACTAGGCTCTTTAGAGGATACCAAAGATTCAGATATAATTGTTATAACTGCTGGTGTTGCACAAAAGCCAGGAGAAACTAGACTAGATTTAGTTGATAAAAACTATAAAATATTCAAAAGCTTTGTTCCAACAATATCAAAATTAAGTCCTAATGCAATATTATTAGTTGTATCAAATCCAGTAGATATATTAGCATACATGACTTATAAATTATCTGGATTTCCTAAGGAAAGGGTTATTGGTTCAGGTACAGTTTTAGACACAACAAGATTAAGAAGTTTACTTGGAAAGTACTTTGGTATCGATGGAAGAATTGTTCAAGGATATGTTTTAGGAGAACATGGAGATAGTGAATTTGTTCCATGGTCATCATTAACAATTGGAAATATTCCAATAAAAAATTTCTCAGAACAATTAAAAATAGAATGGGATGAAGCAACAGAAAAAGTTATTGCTGATGATGTTAAGAATGCAGCTTATGAAGTTATTAATAGAAAAGGAGCTACTGCTTTTTCAGTTGCAGCAGTTTTAACAAGAATAGTGGAAGCATTCTTAAAAGATGAGAAAACTGTATTATCAGTATCTACTTTATTAGATGACTATTTAGGGGTTAACAACACATACTTAAGTGTTCCAACAATAGTAGGTAAAAATGGAGTAGAAAAAGTATTAAATATAGAATTATCAGAAGAAGAAAAAGAAAAGTTTGTTTCATCAGCTAAGATAATGAAAGAATATATTGATAGAATCGATAATAATTAAAACTTTAATGTGAAGGTATGAAATTTTAATTTCATACCTTTTAAATTTATATTGGGAATATAGATCGAAAAACTTTCTACTAAATTTTATAAGTGCTTAATAAATATTATGAGTCTATAACGTAATAATAAATCTTTAAGGAATCATCTTATATTAAACATTGATATATATAATATACATATAAATTAGAAATTATTTAAAAGTGTTAACATAGTCGACACTTTACTATTTTTATTGTAAAATATATTATTATTGGGAAAAAATAACATTAATTAAGGTTTAAAACGAAAAATTAAAGCATAGTATAGATAGAAATTATGTTTAATTTAAATGAGTATAATGAGAGGGATACAGTAATATGAAAAAAATTAATATAAGGGAATTTTTTGAAAATAAAATAACAGGATACATTATTATTATATTTGCGGCAATTATATTTGTTTATTTACTTATATCAATATTTTTTACTAATCATTTATTCTTTAATACTAGTATAAATGGAATTAATTTATCATTAAAAACTTATGAAGAGGCACAGGATATACTAAAAGGCTCCATAAGTGATTATAAATTACAAATAATAGAGAGAGATGGCAAAATAGAAGAAATATTAGGAAAGGATATAGAGCTAAAGTTTAAGGAAAACAATAGTGGTATTAACATAAAAGAAGTACAAGCCCCATTAAAGTGGATTGTAGGATTAATTAAAAAGCAAAACTATTATATGAATGATTTAGTAATTTATAATGATGAAAAATTAAAAAATAAAATTAAAGAGTTAGACTGTTTAAATAAAGATATTATTGAACCTAAGAATGTAGGATTCAAATATTCAAATGGTTCATATGAGTTTATTGAAGAGATTTATGGAAATAAGGTAGATGAAAATAAATTATATGAAACTATAGAAAACAGTATATTAAGAGGAGAAGCTAAATTAGATTTAAATGAGAAACTATGCTACGAAAATCCAGAGTACACAATAAACTCTGAAAAGGCAATGACAACTAAAGATACTTTAAATAAGTATGTATCAACCCAAATAACATATTTATTTGGAAATAAAAATGAAGTATTAGATGGAAATAGAATAAACGAATGGCTTAGTGTTAATGACGATTTAGAAGTAATAATAAATGAAAACTCAGTAAAAGATTATGTATTAGAGCTAAGTGCAAAGTATAACACAGTTGGAATAGCAAGAAATTTTAAATCTTCTACAGGAAAAGTTGTTGAGGTTAAAGGTGGATATTATGGGTGGAAAATTAATTATGTAGCAGAAACAAAGATGTTATTGGAAAATATAAAGCTTGGTGCAGTACTTGAAAAAGAACCAATATACACACAAAAAGGTATCAATAGAGATGCAGATGATATAGGGGATACCTATGTAGAAATCAATATAACAAGGCAGCATTTATGGTTTTATAAAGATGGTGAACTTATTACTCAAGGGGATGTGGTAACTGGAGATCCTGGGAAAGGATATTCCACTAAACTTGGAACGTATATGCTTAATTATAAGCAAAAGGAAGCAACTTTAAGAGGTCCAAATTATGAAGCAAAAGTAATTTATTGGATGCCTTTTAATGGGAACATAGGAATTCATGATGCAAGTTGGAGATATTCTTTTGGAGGGACAATATATAAATCAAATGGAACTCATGGTTGTGTAAATTCTCCGTCATATTTAGCAAAAACTATTTTTGATAATATAGATGAAGGAACTCCTGTTATTTGCTATGAAGAATAGAAATATTAAAGTAAAAGAATTTAAGGTTAGATATGTGTTTTAGACACTAATCTAGCCTTTTTACTTTAAAAAAATAATAATAGATTTACTTTAAGAATGACCTTTTTATAGTAGAAATATATAAAAAATTAAATACTTTATATGATATAATTAGTTTAATTATTATAAGGATTAAGGATTTAACTATGGCTTTAAAGGAGGTCATTTTATATGGCGAAAAGAAGGGTAACATTAAAAGATATTGCAAGAGAAGCAGGTGTATCTGCAGCAACAGTATCATATGTTCTTAATTATTCAGAAAAAGAAAAGATTAGCCATGAAACAAGATTAAAAGTTTTTGATATAGCGAAAAAATTAAACTATGTTCCCAACATGGCAGCTAAATCTTTAGCAAGTAAAAGAAGTTATTTAGTTGGAATCATAATAAATTTAGGTGAAAAAAATCTAAAGAGTAAATTATATGAGTACTATGATTTAACTAATGAAATTCAAAAAGAAGTTTATAAGCTTGGATATGATGTAGTGTTTTTAGCTACTAAAGAACCAAATAAAGATATACAAGTTGGACAAAAAAGATCTTTAGATGCTGTATTTGTTATTGATATGGATAAAAGTAAACTAAAATATCTCACAAGTAATTTTTATGTACCAGTAATATTTATTGATGGATATTTAGAAGATCCGATATTTTGCAAGATATTAAGTGATTATAATGAGTTGTTTAATATATTAGAAAAAAAATCAGAGATTAAAAAAGATTCCTATATTATTATGGAAGATTACTCAAATGAAAACTTAAGAGAAATTGTAAATGAAAGATTCCCAAAAGAAAATATATTTGTAAATAAACATGATAGTGATTTAATTGGATTTTTAGAAAAGCATAAGAATAAAAGAGGCGTAGTTTTAGGGGAGATATTAGGAATGCAAGTAGAAAAATATGTAGATACTAAAGATATAATAGTTATTATTGGATCAGAAGAATCAAATTTATTATTTTCTCATACAAAAACAATTTCTATGAGTAATAAAGAAAAAGCAAAAAAATCAGTTGAACTCATGCAAAAATTAATTAATTTAGATGAAGAGGAAATTATAAATACTACATATATAAAACCAATTTTTAAATATTAGAAATAATAAAAATGTGAGTTTGCACAAAGTTCACATTTTTTTATTTTTTTACTGATTTTAGAGATAAGTTAACATGATGCTTAACAAATATAAGGAAGATATCATAGGAGTGCAATATCAAAGTGTTTTAAATAAAATATTTTTACTTAACAAAAAGCTTTTAGAAATTTACTTAAATTTAGATGAAAATTTGAATTGTACATATGTATGAAAGTTCTTGAATGTAATTGACTACAAAAGGATATATTGTTATACTCAGGTTACTTAAACGAATAAGTTAAACAGAAAGAAGGAGTGGAAATGAAAAGAAAAAAGGCGCTTTTATTATCGTGCTTAGTATGGGGAAGTGGTCAGTTTTTTGTCTGTAAACAACGGATAAAAGGATTACTGTTTTTTATGATGCAAGCTATACTTATAGCTATTGAATTGTTAAGTGGTTATTGGATTGAATATCTTTTAGGCTATATTAAAAATTTTCAAATTAGATTGCATGGAGGTTTTTTTACTAAAGGAATTTGGGGACTAATAACTTTAGGAGAAAAAGTAGGAGTAAAAAATGGAGATCATTCAACCCTTTTATTAATAAATGGAATAATTTCAGTTATATTGATTTTTATTTTTGCAGTTATTTATTTTTTAAATGCAAAAGATGCATATGAAACTGGAAAAAAGATTGATGAAACAGGAATATATATAAGTTCAAAAGATTATGGTAAGAAAATATTTGAAAAAAAGTTTCCTTATATAATTCTTAGTCCTATAGCTGTAGCATTTATTTTTGTAGTAGTTATGCCAATTATATTTTCAATATTAACAGCATTTTTAAATTATAATAGAGATCATCTTCCACCAGGAAATTTAATAGATTGGGTTGGTTTTGATAATTTTATTAAGTTATTTAGAGTGCCAGTTTGGTCTAATACATTTTTTCATGTTTTAATTTGGACTATAGTTTGGGCCTTTACGGCAACGTTTTCAACGTATTTTTTAGGAATGCTACAAGCAATAATATTAAATCATAAGTCTATTAAATTCAAAAAAATTTTTAGAACAGTTTTAATTTTGCCTTGGGCAATTCCTCAAATAATATCACTTATGGTATTTAGGAATTTATTAAATGGACAATTTGGACCTATAAATCAATTTTTGTTAGATATTGGGCTTATATCTGAAAGGATACCTTTTTTAACAGATCCAATAATTGCAAAGATAACTGTTATAGTAGTAAACCTTTGGCTTGGATTCCCCATGTTTATGGTTATGATGCTTGGAGTATTTGCAAATTTAGATGAAAGTTTATATGAAGCAGCAGCTATAGATGGAGCAAGTAAATTTCAAATATTTAAACATATTACCTTGCCATTAGTTATGCTTGCTACAGCACCACCACTTGTTATGAATTTAGCTTCAAATTTTAATAACTTTGGCTCTATTTATTTCCTAACACAGGGTGGACCAGCGAATACTTCATATCAATTTGCTGGAGATACAGATATTTTAATTTCATGGATATATAAATTAACACTTGACCAGCAAATGTATAATATGGCAGCAGTTATGAGTGTGTTGATTTTTATCATAATTGGTGGATTCTCTTTCTGGCAATTTAAAAACACTACGTCATTTAAGGAGGTTTAAGAAAAATGAGAAAAAAAATAACATCGATATTATTGCATCTTGAACTTATTTTAATGTCTATAATAGTGTTGGTTCCAGTAATTTGGATTGTGATGTCATCTTTTAATAAAGGGGCTGGATTATCATCTGCAACATTAATTCCGAAAGAATTAAGCTTAGAAAATTATAAAAATTTATTCACTCAAACTAATTATCCAGTTTGGTTCTTTAATACATTAAAAATTGCAATAGCAAATACAGTTTGTTCAGTTACTTTGATAATGATTACGGCATGGATTATGTCTAGATTTAAATTTAAAGGAAAAAAGACAAGCCTTATGACAATATTAATAGTATCAATGTTTCCAACATTCTTATCTATGACAGCAATATACACTTTGTTTTTAACTTTAGGATTAGTCGGAAAGCCAATATCATTGATAATTATTTATGCAGTAGGGGCTATTCCTTACAATACTTGGCTAGTTAAAGGATATCTAGATGGAATACCAATGTCTATAGATGAAGCAGCATATATTGATGGCTGCAGTAGATTTAGATCTTTCTTTAAAATAATACTTCCTATGGCAAGGCCTATAATAACTTATTGTGCAGTTTCACAATTTATGATGCCTTGGATGGATTACGTTTTACCAAATATATTACTTTCAAGTGATAAGAGTAGGACACTTGCTGTAGGATTATTTTCTATGATAGTTGGTAAAGAAAGTTCACACTTTACAATGTTTGCAGCTGGTTCAGTTTTAGTTGCTATTCCAATTACTATCCTATATATGATTTTCCAAAAATATTTAGTTCAGGGCATTGCCTCAGGAGCTGACAAAGGTTAATAAAAAATAATTAAATATAAAATGGAGGAATTTATTATGAAGAGTATATCAAAAAAATTATCAGCATTAGTATTAATGAGTACGATGCTATTTTCACTAGCAGGTTGTAAAGATGTTTCAAAATTAGAGGAAGGAGAAAGTAATGAATCAGTTAGTTCATCAGAAGAAATGAAACCAGAAGATGGGGCAGAACTTCTTTTTTGGACAAACGATATAGAATATGGAAAAGATGTAGCATCTTCTTTTGAAACAAAGTATGGAGTAAAAGTAAACGTTGAGCAAATAGGTCTTGATGGTATGGGAAAAATTATGCTAGATGGTCCAGCAGGAAAGGGAGCAGATATATTTATTGCGCCTCATGATGCTATGAATACTGGAAGAACAGCAGGAATATTTGCAGAATTAGATGAAAGTATTGTAAAAGATTTAGAAAAAGAATTGAATCCAGTAGCTGTTAAGGCAGCCATGTATGATGGAAAAATGTATGGAGTTCCTTATTCAGTTGAAACAACAGCTCTTTTATACAATAAAGATTTAGTAAAAGGAGAACCAGCTAAGGAGTTTGAACAAATAGTTAAGGAAGCTAAGGAATTTAATAATAGTTCAGAAAATAAATTCTGGTTTTTAACTATAGCTAATAATGGATATAATGCGTACCCATTTTTAGGTGCAGATGGATTCCAATTGTTTGGAAATGATGGTAATGATGATGATAATCCTGGTTTTAATACAAAAGCTTTTGAAAATGGACTTGCTAATGTAGCAGCTTTAAAAGAAATAATTCCAATGAAATCAGAAGATTTAAAGACAAATGCAGAAACATTTATAGATGAAAACTTTATTAATGGTAAAACAGCTTATTACCCAAGTGGTCCATGGGCTATAAAGAAAATGAAAGATGCAGGAGTAAATTTTGGTGTAACAACACTTCCAACTATTAATGGAAAATCTATGAAAGCTTTTGGTGGAGTTCAAAATGCTCACGTATCAGCTTATTCTAAATATCCAAAAGCGGCCCAATTGTTTGCAAAGTTCTTAGCATCTAAAGAAGGTGCTGAAATTCTATATAGCAAAGCTAGTAAGGTTACTTCAAGAGCAGATATATCAGATGTGAAGGGTCTTGCAGAAGATAAAGATTTAAGCGTATTCGTTGAACAATTTAAGAATGCAGTTCCAATGCCAGCTTCAAAAAGAATATCATATTATTGGACAATATCAGATGGATTATTAAGTGCAGTATTTGATGGTGCATTAACACCTGAAGATGGAGCTAAGAAGGCACAAGCAGACTTTGAAGCACTTGTACAAAGTGAATAAATAATTTAATGAGCTGTCGCAAATAGCAATTTAATGAAAAGTGGAAGAAGTAAAAGTTAAATTGTGCGACAGCTAAATTTATAAAACTGAGATATAGAAATAAAGGAGAAAATATTATGAATTTAGCTGCAGTTATACATGAATCAAAAAGTTCACTATCATATGCTTATGATAAAGATACATTACATGTAAGGATTAAAACAGCAAAGGATGATGTTACGAAAGTTACATTAATTGCACTTGAGCCATTTAATTGGGCTCCTAAAAAGGATGATCCAACGATATATGAGTTTAGATATGATGAAGTTCAATATATAAATATGGAAAAGGAATATACTACTGATTTATATGATTGTTGGTTTGCGGAAGTAAAGAATTTTCCATGGCTTAGAATAAAGTATTGCTTTATATTGGAGACCTCTACTGAAAAGTACGTAGTTGGGTGCAGAGATATAATAAAATATAATGAAAATGAAAAAGCTCTAGATAATTTAAGAAATTACTACAACTTCCCTTACATTAATGAAGAAGATATATATTCTTCACCAGAGTGGGTTAAAGATACTGTTTGGTATCAAATTTTCCCTGAAAGATTTCATAATAGTTCAACTATCAATAAGAAAGATATTTTGCCTTGGGGAAGCGATGATATAGATGGATATAGTAAAAAATTTGGAGGAGATCTTCAAGGAGTAATTGAAAAGTTAGATTATATAAAGGAATGTGGTTTTACAGGAATATATTTTACTCCAATTTTTGAATCACCTAGCTCACACAAATATGATACTACGGATTACTTGAAGATAGATCCTGAATTTGGGAATAATGAAACATTCAAATTATTAGTTGAAGAAGCACATAAAAGAGGAATGAAAATAATGATTGATGCAGTATTTAATCATTGTGGTTTTTTACATCCATTTTGGCAAGATGTAGTAAAAAATGGAGTGAACTCAAAGTATTATGAGTGCTTTTATGTTTTAGACGAAAACAAACCTATTGTTCAGGGAGATTTAACAAATGGACTTCCAAAAGATTGTTTAAAGGAAGATTTAAATTACAGAACCTTTGCCTTTACACAAATTATGCCTAAGTGGAATTTATCAAGTGAAATTGCAAGAAATTATCTTTTAGATGTAACTAGGTACTGGACTGAAGAATATAAAATAGATGGATGGAGATTAGATGTATCTAATGAGGTTTCCCATGACTTTTGGAGAGAGTTCCGAAAAGTTGTAAAAGATATAAATCCAGAAGTATATATATTAGGTGAAAATTGGGATAATTCATATCCATGGCTTAAAGGAGATCAGCTTGATGCTGTGATGAATTATGAATTTACTAGCTCTATATGGAGTTATTTTGGAAAAGGCGAAGAAAATAGCCCTAAATATAACTCTAGTCAATTTAAAAATGCAATTAATAATTTACTGTTCATGTACCCTAAAAATGTTTCTGAAAATATGTTTAACTTATTGGATAGTCATGATACTTCCAGAATACTTACATTATGCTATGATAATGTAGAAATATTAAAGTTAGCATATGTATTTCAAATGACTTTTTCTGGAGCACCAAGTATTTATTATGGTAGCGAAGTTGGAATGGCTGGAGGAACAAATAGTAATCGTAGGTGTATGATTTGGGAAGAAGACAAACAAGATAAAAATCTTCTTGAAACTATAAAAAAATTAATAATCCTAAGAGGGAAATATAAATCTTTTAAATCTGTTGATTTAGAATGGCTATATGTAGATGATGATAAGAATTGCATAATATATAAAAAGGAAAGTATGGATGAAAAATTATTTATCATTATTAATAACTCAAGTAATGATGTTGACATAATCTTACCTGATGAAATGAAATTTAATAGATATAATGATATTTATGAAGATGTAAATATAGATCTTAAAGAAGAAATATCGTTAAAGTCTTATAGTTTTAGGATCCTATTGAATATTTAATTTAAAATTATATAATATATGATTTAAAATTAGATATCTCTATTTAAAATTATTTAAAATAAGTATATTAGCAAATAAAAAGGAAAGTTATAATACAAACTTTCCTTTTTTAGTGTAAATAATAGGCAAAGATCTCCATTTGAGTTCAAAAATATTTTTAATCAAGTAAAATCAATGGTTTATAAAGGGTCTCACGTTTCGTGAGATCCTTTATAAAAATGAGAGATTAAATTTTTAAAGGCAATAAAGCTTACTCGAAATTGAATAAATTTTATATTAAATAGAGTTCTGAGACTACATCGTTTTATCTAAAAATTAAAACATATATTAAATAATCACAATATATGTTAAATAATTACAAAGGTGCTATAATATACATATTAAATAAATATTATTAATGAATATAAGGGGAGATAATAATGGAGGAAATTAAGCAAAGGTATGATTCAGTTAATATTATGAGGATGGTAAGTGCTTTACTAGTTATCGCCATTCATACTTCAATATTTGGAAGTATCAATCAGACAGCTAACGACATTGTTACTAAGGGCATATCTAGAATTGCAGTTCCGTTTTTCTTTATTTCTACTGGGTATTTTATGTTTAAAAATATTAATAGACAAGGGTATATTAAGAGCTTTATAAAAAGGCTAGTAAAAATATATCTAATAATAGGTGTAATTGATGTTTTGTTAATTATGCCATATGTTTCTGTAAGGTTACAAGGTGGTTTCATTAAAGCATTACAAGTTATATTAATAGGAGGTATTACTGAAAGTTTATGGTATGTACCTGCAATAATATTATCAGTATTAGTTGTAAGTGTTTTTATTAAGAAAAATTGGGTAAAACCATTAGTAATAGTAAGTATTTTATTATATATAATAGGACTACTAGGGGATAGTTACTATGGGTTAATTGTAAATACACCATTAGAAAAAATAGTTGATATTTATAAAATGTTATTTATAAATACAAGAAATGGAATAACCTTTAGTGTACCTTTTGTTGCAATAGGAGCTTTAATGGCAAAGGGTAATATAGCAAATAGTATAAAGAATATAAAATATGCTGTTTTAGGATTTTCTATTTTACTTGGAATAGAAGGATATTTATTGAATGCTAATAATATAGCTATTGATACAAATATGTATATATCACTTATTTTGCTAGTTCCAGCAATATTTCTATGCCTTTTAAATTTAAAATTTGAAATAAGTGAAAGAACTTCTAATATATTAAGAGAAATGAGTTTATGGGTATATTGTGTACATGAAACAATAATGCTTATGTTACTAATATATGTTGGGAATTTTAATACTATAATGATGTTTTTAATTGTATCATCTATTTCAATATTTATTGCATATTTAATTTCAGCAAAAAAAGTAAAAATACCTGCAGTTAATATTAAAAAAGAAAGAGTGATAGCATGGTCATTTTTAGCTTTAGCTATAATTATTTTAGCTACTAACTCAATTAAAGGTAGTAAATCTGTAAATAATTCTTCAACTGCCTTTAATTTAGATGGAGAAGCAACTGATATAGTTGGACCATTATATAAAATAAGTGATGAAAATAGTAGCTTATATATTTATGGGTATTATTCAGCAGGAACTCAAGATATGTATCCATTAAATGAGGCAGTGCAAGAAGCTGTAAAAAATAGTGATGGAGTAGTAGTTGAGGTAAATACGCCTAATCCATCAGATAATAGGTATATTGAATTAAGTATGTATGCGAAAGATGATAGTATTGAAAAGCATATAACCAGTGAAGCTTTAGAAATATTGAAAGAGATTTCATCAGAAAAAAATATGAGATTTGATCAAATAAAAAGTTATAAACCTATACCAATAGGCTCAAATTTTCGAATGTTATATTCAGAGGTAGAAGGGCATTCAATGAATTATTCACCACAAGGTTTTGTAGAGGCCTTTGCATCAAAATATGAAAAAGATAAAATACCAATGATGGATATTTATGAACTTTTAACTGATATGGTATCTGTATCTAATGAAGTAGAGGATGCAAGTATTAAGCTAATAAAATATTATAAAGAAATAAAGCCGGAAAATTTAATAAAGTCATTAGAATTATGGAAAAATGGTGACTTAGAAGCCTTTAATAAATTTGATTCAGTGGAAGAAAGCTTAAATGATACTGAAAAGAAAGAGTATCAAAAGATCAACGATGTATATAAAAAGCATAATGATGAGTTAAACAACAAATATTATGAAATTTACTTAGGTAAATTAAAAGACTTTATGAAAGAAGATAAAAATTATTTTGTATCAATTTCCTCTGATTTTATGGGAGGAGAAAATGGTATATTAGAGAGATTAATTAAAGAAGGATATAAAGTAGAAAAGATTGATAAAAAATGATTATTTAAAAAATTGAGCTTATGGGCAAAATATAATTTGATACATTGATATTATATTTCGGAGGTGCCATATGAAAAGATTAGATAATAAAATTTCTTTAGTAACTTCATCAACAAGAGGAATAGGATTAGAAATAGCTAAAAAATTAGGTGATAATGGGTCAAAGGTTTATCTTGCTGTAAGGAGGTTAGATGCAGGTAAGAGGATTGCTGATGAAATTATTGCAAATGGTGGTAAAGCGGGTGTAGTATATTTTGATGCAAGTAAGCCAGAAACATATAAAACTATGATAGAAGAAGTTATTAATAAAGAGAAAAGATTAGATGTATTAGTAAATAACTATGGAGGAACTGATGTAAAAGCAGACTTTGATGTAGTTACAGGAAATACAGAGGATTTTTTTAGAATAGTACAAGATAACTTGCAAAGTGTATACTTACCTTGTAAAGAAGTAATACCTCATATGATAAAAAATGGAGGTGGAAGTATAATTAATATATCGACTATAGGTTCAGTAATTCCTGATTTATCACGTGTAGCATATGTTGTATCAAAGGCAGCAATTAACTCACTAACTCAAAATATAGCAGTTCAATATGCGAAGCAAGGAGTTAGATGCAATGCGATATTACCAGGTCTTATAGCAACTGATGCTGCTATGGACAATATGTCAGAGGAATTTATAAAAGGATTTTTACGACATGTTCCATTAAATAGAGTTGGAAAGCCAGAGGATATAGCAAATGCAGTAGTATTTTATGCTAGTGATGAATCATCTTTTATTACTGGAGATTTAATTGAAGTTGCAGGAGGATTCGGACTTCCAACTCCATTATATGGTGATTCTATCACTAAGTAAAATGAATTTATAATTATTTTATATAGTAATATATACAATAAAGGGAAATAATGCTATAATAGTAAAAAGGGGGTATTTAATATGAAGGATAACAGAATTAACTTAGTTATAAAATCTTTACTTTGGGGTATAGCTTGGCTTGGGGTAGCAGCATTAATAGGATTTATAATAACTAAAGTAACACCATATAAAAACTTTGAAAATATCTTATTTATAGAAGGTATTATATTAGTTTTTGTAGGAATCTTTGCGTCAATATCAGGAGATCCAATGGGGCTTTCTATGCAAGGACTTGGGCAAAACAGTGCTCAATATGCAGCTATTGCAAATTTAGAAACTACTAAAATGGAAAGAGAAAAATCTAATAGAAAGTTAAATGTAGCACTAGCTGTTAGTACATTTTCCTTAATATTAGGTGGGTTGTTTAGTGCAGGTTTAACTTTTATTATATAGTTTTATAGAAAGCTATTAGGCATTATAGAAATCAAGAATAAAGCTTTTTATTAGTATTATTTATAAAAATATATAATTAAATTTTTTCATCAATATCAGCAGATTCAATTGCCCTTTCACTAATGGGAGGGGGTAGAAGCTATAGAACAGAAACAGACATCTCATTTGCTTTTAGTAGTTTATCTTTAATAATTGGTGGAATTTTATCTACTGCATTAACTTTTATAATGTAAATTAGAATTTATGTTTTTATAATAGAGTTGCTGTTTTAATTATAGCAACTCTATTTTGATTTACTTAATAAAATATTATATTTATATATTTTTATTAAGTAATAAATATTATTAATTAGTTCTTGATTTACTACAGACTATTATAGTATTATTTTATATAACTAACAGAAACTAATAATTAATAGGATTAGTTTATAAATTATAAAGATTATATGATAGTTTAATATTATCTAATAAAAAGATTATTAAAAGTTACAAATTGAAATAAGACTATACTTTGGAGGTAATTATGTTAAATATAGGATGTCATTTATCAACTACAAAAGGTTTTGAAAATATGGGAAAAGAAGCACTACAAATTGGAGCAAATACATTTCAGTTCTTCACTCGTAATCCAAGAGGTGGTAAGGCAAAAGAAATAGATATGGATGATATGGAAGGTCTTTTAAAAATTGCAAGGGAAAATAACTTTGCAACTATTTTAGCACATGCTCCATATACATTAAATGCATGTTCAGCAGATGAAAGAACAAGAGAATTTGCAAGAGAAATGATGGCTGATGATTTAAATAGAATGGAACTTATGCCAAATAACTTATATAATTTTCATCCAGGAAGTCACGTAAAGCAAGGGGTAGAGATAGGTATAAATTATATAGTAGATTTACTTAATACTGTATTAAGTAAAGACCAAACTACTACAGTTTTACTAGAAACTATGGCTGGAAAAGGTTCAGAAGTTGGAAGAACCTTTGAAGAAATAGCAGAAATAATATCAAGAGTTGAATTAAAAGAAAAGATGGGAGTTTGTCTTGATACTTGCCATATTTATGATGCGGGATATGATATAGTAAATGATTTAGATGGGGTTTTAGAAGAGTTTGATAGAATAATAGGATTAGATAGATTAAAAGCAATTCACTTAAATGATAGTAAAAATCCATTTAAGAGTCACAAAGATAGACATGAAAAAATAGGAGAGGGTTCTTTAGGGTTAGAAGCTATAACAAGAATAATAAATCATCCAAAGCTAAAGCATTTACCATTTTTCTTAGAAACTCCAAATGAACTTGATGGTTATGCAAAAGAAATAGAACTATTAAGAAGCAAATATGTAGAATAATAAAATTTCTTGCTATCTAGTAATTTCTTGTGTAATATTTACTTATCGTAGCCCTTATATTTGCAATTTATAGCAAGGAGTTGTTTTAGATATGGAAGATTTAAAAAATGCTATTTATGAAATGTTAGAAGAAGAAATTTTAAAGATAGTTATTAGTAATAAAGCAAATAAAGAAATTGAATATAATAAAATAAGTTTTTTACTTAAGGAAAATAATAAGGGGAAAAAATATTATCAAATAGAAAAATTTACTGATAAGCAAGTTTTTCATGAAAACATTGAAATTAATCAATTGGAAAAAGCACTATTTGAGATTGTAAATGAAAATTACAAACAATTGTCAGCATGGTCTAATGAAACATCTTTTGATTTAAAAATATCAAAAAAGGGAAAAGTATTTTTAGGAAAGAAAAAGAGTAATAATTCTAATCTTTCTAATAAGAGCCATAATAAAGAAAAAAATTACATATTAAAAGAGGGTATGATAATAGAGCCTTTAATAGATTTAGGGGTTTTCACTAAAGAAGGTAAAGTTATAAATTCTAAATATGATAAGTATAAGCAAATAAATAGGTTTATTGAAATAATAGATGATGAAATAAAGAAAAATGATTATAAAGAACTTACTATATTAGATTTTGGTTGTGGAAAATCATACTTAACTTTTGTTTTATATTATTATTTTGTAGAGATAAAAAATATAAATGTTAAAATGATAGGATTAGATCTTAAAGCTGATGTAATTAAAAAATGTAATGAAATTGCTAAAAGATATAAATATGATAATTTACATTTTGAACTTGGAGATATAAATGGATACAAGTATGAAAATAATGTTGATATGGTAATAACACTACATGCTTGTGATACAGCAACAGATTATGCATTGTATAATGCAATAAAATGGAATGCAAAGATGATTTTCTCAGTACCATGTTGCCAGCACGAATTCAATCATCAAATGGAAGCAAGTACATTATCTATATTAACTAAATATGGAATAGTTCAAGAAAGAGTAGCGGCATTAATGACAGATGCAGTAAGGGGAAATCTTTTAGAAGCAGCTGGTTACAAGACACAGCTTTTAGAATTTATTGATATTGCACATTCACCTAAGAATATATTAATAAGAGCTTCAAAATCTAAAATTTCAATTGAGAAAAGGGAAAAAGCTTTAAAGGAAGTAGATTCACTTATAAATGAATTTAAATTTAATCCAACATTATTAAATTTATTGAAAAAAGATGATTTAATATAATTTACAATGCTGTACTTTGAAAAGTACAGCGTTTTTTATATTAATGAGTAAGTTACAATAACTTTGATAAAAATAATAAGGAATAGTCTAATTACAGTAAATTATAAAATGAATGGGAGGACATATGGATAGAGATGAAATGATATTAAATATAGAAAAGAAATTAAATAAAGAATTTATAGGTCAAAAAGAGTTTTTTAAAGAGGTATCAGAATATTTTATAAATAAAATAGAAAATGAAGAAAAAGGAATTTTAACTGTAGCAGGGCATAAGAACACATTTAAAAAGATAAGTATAAGAGCTATTTTCGAAGAGTTATATAAAAATAAGCTAATAAGAAATAGAAATTTAGATGAAATTGATTTAGCATCTTATAATTTTAATATGGGATATAATGCTTTTTTAACAGATTTATATGAAAAGTTAAATAATAATAAATCTGAGGGATTGATGTTTAAAAATACAGAAAAAGCGTCAAAGGAAATAATGAAACTATTATCAAGTATATATCCTAATACTTGTATTCAATTAAACCATGATTATGTAATTAAGAACAAATTTTTAGTAGAAGCTAAAGAGCAAGATAAAAATAAAATTAATAAGATAGTTTGTCATAATAAATTTTTTATATTTATTTATAACTATGAAGATAAGAATGAATTTGAGGACTTCTTACAGGTATCATTAAAAAATAGCGATAGAATTTTTTATACTAGAGAGCTTACTGAAAAAGAAAAAAATATAATTATAAGAAAAAAGTTAACAAATGAAATTGAAAAAATAAAAGATGATTTTGGCATACAAGTTCTATTAGGATTTAAGGACAGTATTAATGAAAAAGAAAAGTTCGGTGTTTGCGAGTATCTTCAAAAGAACTTTAGCAAAAATAGTGGCTTTGATATTACAGAATATATATATTATAAAGTAAGTGATCCTTTAAGAAACTTGGTATTGAAAGAATCAATAGAAGCAGGAGAAAAGATATTACTATATATAGATAATAATAAAATGCAATGTAAAGTAAATAATGAAATATATAGGTTAAATAAGTATTCTACTCCTACTTTGGATGAGGTTAGATATAAATTAGAATCTATAATAGGGGTTAAAGAGCTAAAAGAGTTCTTAGTAAATATAGAAAATAATTATAAGGTACAAAAAATAAGAGAAAAATTAGGACTAAGAGTATCTAGAATATCTTTAAATATGATATTTGCGGGAAATGCAGGTACTGGAAAGACAAATGCAGCAAGGATAACTTATGAATATTTAAATGCTTTAGGTTTATTGTCAAAAGGAGTATTTGTAGAGGTTAGCAAGGCAGATTTTATAACAGAACATATTAATGAAACTGCTAAAAGAACAAATGACATAATTAATTCAGCAATAGGAGGAGTATTGTTCATTGATGAAGCATACGCTTTGTGTGAAAGCGAAGATGATAAGGTTGGAAAGGAAATAGTAGATGCTTTACTAAAAGGAATTGAGGATAATAGAAATAATTTAACAGTCATATTGGCTGGATATGAAAAAGATATGGAAGAATTTTTGAGTTTTAATCAAGGACTTAAATCCAGGTTTCCTAATACGATACATTTTGAAGATTATAATCCAGAAGAAATGTATAAAATTGCTAAGCAAATTGCAAAAACAAAGGGATATAGAATTGCAAATAATGTTAAAAATGATTTAATAGATTTGTTTACCAGAAATCAGCTTACAGGAAAAAATGATTTAGGGAATGCAAGGTTTGTAAGAAATATAATAGAAAATGCTATTATATATTCTTCAAGAAAATATCTAAATAGCAATAAAAGTGAAATAGACTTATTAGAAAGAGAAGATTTTAACTTTAAAGCTAGTGCTAAATTTGATTTGGAAGAAAAGTTAAAGGATATAATAGGGTTAGAAGAAGTTAAAAATCTTTTAAGAAGTCAATATAAGCTTTTAATTGCTCAAGAGAAAAGAAAGTCTGTTGGAGTAAATACGGAGATAGATCAAAACTTAAATATGGTATTTGCGGGTAATCCTGGTACTGGGAAAACCAGTATAGCAAGATTAGTTGCTCAAATGCTTAATAGTATGGGATTATTAAAAGTAGGTCAATTAGTAGAAACAGATAGGTCTAGTTTTGTTTCAAATATCCCAGGAGAAACTTCTAAAAAAACAGAAGAAAAATTTAAAGAAGCCTTAGGTGGCGTATTATTTATAGATGAAGCATACACTCTTGCTAACGATAGTTTAGGAAGAGAAGCCATAGAAACACTTCTTAAATTAATAGAGGATTATTCAAAAGAGGTAATAGTTATTTTAGCTGGATATGAGCAAGAAATGGAAGAATTCTTTGATGTAAATATAGGACTTCGATCAAGATTCCCATTATGGACTAATTTTGAAGATTATAATCCAAATGAACTTTTAGAAATGGCTATAAGGTTAGTTGAATCAAAAGGATTTAAGTTATCTAAGAATGGATATACAGCACTTAAAAAGAGTTTTGTTGACATATATGAAAATTCTGATGCACAGTCAGGAAATGGTAGAATGGTAAGAAATTATGTTGAGAATTTAATAAGAATTCAAAGCATAAGAATTGCAGAAGAAGATATAAGTGTTTACGAGATGAATTTAATAACATATAAGGATGTTGAAAAACTTAATACTTCCCAATATGACAATGAGTTTGATTTAGAGGAAAAACTAAAAGATTTAATTGGAAATGAAGAAGCTAAAGAGTTTTTAAGAAATCAATATAAATTAATGAGAGTAAAGGAAAGAAGAAAAAGATTAGGGTTATCTACAGATATAAATAGATATATGAACATAATTTTTACTGGGGATATCGGAACAGGTAAAAAAACTGTATTAAATATATTATCAGAAACATTATATAGTATTGGTGTTGTAAAAGCTAAAAGTATAGTAGACCTAAATAAAGAAGAAATTATAGATAATATGAAAAATGGAATATCTTTTGAAGATATTTTAAATAAGCAAGTTGGTAAAGTAGTTTATATAGATAATGCTGAGTTCTTATTAGAAGATACATCAAATAGAATAATAAAGGACTTAATCAAATTTATAGACAAGAATAGTAATAGAATAGTTATAACTTTATCAGGAAAAAGTAAAGATATTAAAAGTCTTATGCAGTTAAATCCAGAATTAAATTATAGGTTTCCATCAATGTTAAACTTTAAAGATTATAACAAAGATGAATTATTTAATATGGCACTAAGCATTTTAGAAAATAAGAAATATGTTATAGATGATGAATCTAAAGAAACTTTAAACAAGACAATAATAGAATTAGATGATAATAGAAATTTAAGTTTAAGAAATGGCTTAATGATAAAACAATATTTAGATATTCTTATTAGAGAACAAAGTATTAGAATTTGCGATTCTAAAATAAATCCTAAAGAAATGAATACAATAATCTCAAGTGATATTACTAAGAGTAAGAATCAATTTTTATTAAAGAATATTTTTGATTGATGGTTTTAAATATAAGCGTAGAAGATATATATGAAAATAGAAAAGCAATAGGGGCAATAGAATATTTATATATTTTATTTATTCATTGTTTGTAGTTACTATTAATTTCTTTATAGTAACTACATATATTTGAAATTTAGAATTTGGGTTAATAGATATAGTAGTTAGTCTTGTATGAAAACAAAACTAACTACTTTTTTAATAAAAGATTATGAACTTATTTATATAAATAAATTGGAATAGTGTGAAGGTACTAGTATCTAAATTAATTATCAATCTAATAAAATAATTTATTAGATATTTAAAGGCTTGATATTATCTACATCTATATTAATACATTCATTTACTTCTAAAATTATATGGCTACCTGAATAAGGTTTGCCATTTACTAATATTATAACTTTATCTACGCCATAATTATATCCATAAGTTAATGCTAATGATTTTAAAGCAGCGGCTTCACTTCCAGAACCAAGATTACTTAATAAATTATAATAAGATTTTGACAAGTCAACAGTTAGTGTATTATTTTCTCTATCTAGCTTAGCCGAACGAATAGATAAGCTATCGCCAAAATTAAATAAATTTTTATCTGGAGGATTTTTTAGTTCATTTGATAATGCAGTTACTAAGGCACCATCTATAACTTCAATAGGTTTATCTTTATAATAAAATACATCGTCAACGCAATTGTAGTAATATATTCTTGAATTTATAGTCTTTTTTACAGCATTAGTTTCGCTATTATTACCAGTATTAGAATTATTGTAAGAATTTTTAGAATAAGGGATAGCAGAGCTATAATCTACATTAAAATAACCATTAGGAAGATCACCTTTTAAAGAAGTATATAGCTTATCTCCAAAATAAATGGCAACTTTATCAACATTTAAATTATAAGCATAGGTAGATATTAATGAAGATAATAATCCGCTTTCTGTTGAAGATCCAAGAGTCATTTTATCAACATACGAAGAAGAAAATACTACAGTTAGAAGTTTTTTATTTTCATCTAATTTAGCAGAAGTGATTTCTACTTCGTTAGTTAAATTTAAAAAATTGTTGTTAGGGGAATAGTTTTGAAGCTCTTTGGTTAAAGCTTTTACTATAGCTTTGTCTGATATTTGAATTTCTTTATCTATATAATAAAGTTTCAATTTTGAAGAATCGAAATAAAATAAACGAACTTTAGTATTAGTAATTGATTTATTTTCATTAGAGTTATTATTTGATGGTTTATCATCAGATGGATTATCCGTATCCTTATCATCATTTGGATTTTTTTCTTCATCAACAATATTTTTTGAAGGAGTAGATACTGGCTCATCTTTACTTTTATTACATCCAATTAAAATAAGTGAAAATACTAATGAAAATATTAATAGAAATAATCTTTTTTTCATAGAATCACTTCCTAAATTTAATATCAATATAGTGTATTATTATACATAAGTATTATTGACAAAAATATAAAATTAATAAAAGTTTAATTTATTGTATAAATATTTGAAATATAATATAAATTAAAATAGTAAGGGACTATTATATTAATGGAAGGAGAAACAATGAAGAAATTTTTAAAAGTTTTAGGGATAATAATTTTAGTAGTAGTTTTAGTAGGTGGAATTTTTCTATATTCTATAAGAGATAGAATATCTTTATATACAAGTGTATTAAAGAAATATAGTGAGTTTGTAGAAAATGAAAAAAGTTTAACAGAAAATTTGTCGTTAAAATCTATAGATTCTATTGATTATGATGATATTATATATAAAAACACTAATGGAGTTCCATTAACCCTTGATATTTATGGACCAAAGAAAAGTGTTAAGGGTGGTTCACCAGTAATATTATATGTGCATGGTGGAAGCTGGGTGTATGGAAATAATGAAATACCAGAAGCAATATCACCACTTTTAGATGCATTTAGAGAAGAAGGCTTTACAATAATAAGTACTAGCTATGAGCTTATGAAAGGTGAGGAAAATTTCAGTAAACAAATTAGTGATGTAAAAGATACAATAAGATGGATACATAAGAATAAAGATGATTATGGATTTAATGCTGAGAGGATAGGTGTTATAGGTGCATCATCTGGAGCACACTTAGCATTAATGGCTGCATATAGTAGCGAAGATGAATTTGTTGATTCACAGGAACTACAAGGTTATCCATCAAATATAAAGTATTTAATAGATTTTTTTGGACCAACAGATTTAACAACTTTAGATACTAGCAATGTTCAATGGGATTTAGAACAAATAATAAATTCAGTAGGAGAACAAAAAGAAGATATTTTAAAACTTTATAGTCCAGTGAATTATGTAGATAAAAATGAGCCAAATACGTTAATAGTTCATAGTAAACAAGATAATACAGTACCTTATGAAAATGCAGAAATATTATATAATGAGCTTAAAGAAAAAGGAAATAAAACAGAACTTATAACATTAGAAGGAGCTAGCCATGATTTTTCACAAATAAATATAGATGAAATTGTATCAGTTGGCATAAAAATGTTAGAATTTATTGCAAAAAATATGTAGACTACATTATAAATGAATATTAAATAATTTTTAGCAAACTCTATTTATATAATAGTTAAACTAATTATATAAAGGAGAATATTTATGAAAGTAATTGTAATAGGATGCACTCACGCTGGTACATCAGCTGTTGTAAATTTAAAAGAATTATATCCAGATTCAGAAGTAGTAGTATATGAAAAAAATGATAATATTTCATTTTTATCATGTGGAATAGCTTTAAGTGTTGGAGGAGTAGTTACAGAGCCAGAAAAGCTTTTTTATAATTCTCCTGAAAACTTATCTTGCAGTGGAATAGTTGCAAAAATGAAGCATGAAGTGTTAGATATAGATTTTGATAATAAAAGGATTAAAGTTAAGAATTTAGTAAGTTCAGAAGAATTTGAAGATAATTATGATAAACTTATTTTAACTTTAGGTTCTTGGCCGATAGTTCCAAATTTAGAAGGACTAGATCTTGAAAATATATTATTATGTAAAAATTATAATCATGCTAAGATAATTGATGAAAAGAAAGATTCAGCAAAAAATGTTGTTATAATTGGAGCTGGATATATAGGTGTGGAGTTAGCTGAGTCATTTGAAATGTTAGGAAAAAAAGTAACATTAATTGATGCAGAAGATAGAATTATGTCTAAGTATTTAGATAAGGAATTTTCTGATATTGCAGAAAAAGAGTTTACTAATAGAGGAATTAAATTAGTTCTAGGAGAAAAAGTAGTAAAGTTCAGCGGCGATAATGGAGAAGTTCAAAAGGTAGTTACTGATAAAGGAGAATACGAAGGTGACTTAGTAGTACTTTGCATAGGATTTGCTCCAAGCACAAAATTAGTAAAAGGAAAATTAGAAACTTTAAAAAATGGTGCAATAATAATAGATGATTATATGAGAACTAGTAGGGAAGATGTTTTTGCAGCAGGAGATTGTTGTATGGTAAGATATAATCCAGCAAAAGATAGTAGATATATTCCTCTTGCAACAAATGCAGTTAGAATGGGAATGTTAATTGCTAGAAATATAAAAGAGCCAAAATTAAGGTATATGGGAACACAAGGAACATCAGGAATAAAGATTTATGATGAGTGTATTGCATCTACAGGGTTAACAGAAGAAGGAGCAAAACTTACTACAAATTTTGAAGTAGAAAGTGTAACAATAAATGAAAAAAATAGACCTGAATTTATGCCTACGTTTGAAGATGTTATGTTAAAATTAGTTTATGAAAAAACTACAAAAAGAATTGTTGGGGGACAAATTGCTTCCAAAGTAGATATGACTGAATTTATGAATACTCTTTCAGTTGTAGTTCAAAATGAAATGACTGTTGAAGAACTTGCAATGACAGATTTCTTCTTCCAACCACATTTTAATAAACCTTGGAGTATTTTAAACTCTGTAGCATTAAAAGCATTAAAATAAAGGTTGAAAATAGAGTTTATAAAATTATAGCTTATCAAAATGATAAAAATAAAAAAATAGCACTAAAAAGCTTATAAAATACTGGATTTAACCAAAGTGATAAAGGATTATCAAAATGATAATCCTTTATTTTTTTAATAAAATAGTCTTTAAAAAGGCCTTAAAATCATAAAAATATTAAGAAATCATATTAATAATTAAAGAAAAAGTTGGCATGGGTTTTGCTTAAAATATAAATGATGATTTTAATAATAATATTAAAAATTTAATATATTAAAACTATAAGGGGGAAAAGAATATGGATTTTACGAATATTAAATCACAAGCAGAGGGATATAAAGTTCAAATGACTAAATTTTTAAGAGATTTAGTAGCTATTCCTGGAGAAAGCTGTGAAGAAAAAGGTGTTGTTAACCGTATAGCAGAGGAAATGAGATTATTAGGTTTTAATAAAGTTGAAATAGACCCACAAGGTAATGTGCTAGGATATATGGGAACTGGTGAGACATTAATAGGATTTGATGCACATATTGATACTGTTGGTATAGGAAATAGAGCAAACTGGAACTTTGATCCATATGAAGGATATGAAAGTGAAACTGAAATAGGTGGACGTGGTACTTCAGATCAATTAGGTGGAATAGTTTCAGCTGTTTATGGTGCAAAAATAATGAAAGATTTAAATCTTTTAAGTGAAAAATATACAGCTTTAGTTGTAGGTTCAGTTCAAGAAGAAGACTGTGATGGACTTTGCTGGGAATATATAATTAAAGAAGATAATATAAGACCAGAATTTGTAGTTTCTACAGAGCCAACAGATGGAGGAATCTATAGAGGACAAAGAGGTCGTATGGAAATTCGTGTTGATGTTCAAGGAGTTTCATGCCATGGTTCAGCTCCAGAAAGAGGAGATAATGCAATTTACAAAATGGCTGAAATATTAATGAATATTCGTGACCTTAATGAAAATGATGCAGCTGATGATAAAGAAATCAAAGGCTTAGTAAAAATGTTAGATGAAAAATATAATAAGGAATGGAAAGAAGCTAACTTTTTAGGAAGAGGTACAGTTACAACTTCTCAAATATTCTATACTTCTCCAAGCCGTTGTGCCGTTGCTGATTCATGCTCAGTATCTTTAGATCGTCGTATGACTGCAGGTGAAACTTGGGAAAGCTGTTTAGAAGAAATCCGTAATCTTCCAGCTGTTAAGAAGTACAATGCAACAGTAAGTATGTATAACTATGATAGACCAAGCTACACTGGATTAATATATCCAATTGAATGCTACTTCCCAACTTGGGTAATTCCAGAAGATCATATTGTAACAAAAGCAATGGAAGAATCATACAAAGGACTTTATGGAACAACAAGAAGTGGTGCTACTGTAACTGAGGAAATGAGAAAAGCTCGTCCACTTACTGATAAATGGACATTCTCAACAAATGGAGTATCAATAATGGGACGTAATGGAATTCCTGTAATAGGATTTGGACCAGGTGCAGAAGCAGAAGCACATGCTCCAAATGAAAAGACTTGGAAAGAAGATTTAGTTAAGTGTGCTGCTGTATATGCTGCATTACCAACAATTTATTGTGCTAATAAAGAAAAATAATAAATTAATATTTGAATAAATAAAAATCAAAATAATGAAGGGTAGGAATTTTAAAATGGCTTTAATGGACAAGTATATTAATGAACTTAATCAATTAGATTTTTCAAAAATGTATAATGATGACTTTATGGAGACTTGGAAAAAAAGTGACGATGAATTAAAAGCTGTCTTTACAGTTGCAGAAGCTTTAAGAGATTTAAGAAAAAATAATATTTCTACAAAAATATTTGATAGTGGACTTGGAATTTCTTTATTTAGAGATAATTCAACTCGTACAAGATTTAGCTTTGCATCAGCTTGTAATCTTTTAGGATTAGAAGTACAAGATTTAGATGAAGGAAAATCACAAGTAGCACATGGAGAAACTGTTAGAGAAACAGCTAATATGGTTTCATTTATGGCTGACGTTATAGGGATAAGAGATGATATGTATATAGGTAAAGGAAATACTTATATGAGAGAAGTATCAAAGGCTGTAAGAGAAGGATATGAAGAAGGAACATTAGAACAAATTCCAACTTTAGTAGACTTACAATGTGATATTGATCATCCAACACAAGCTATGGCAGATGCTCTTCATTTAATTAATGAATTTGGTGGAATAGAAAACCTAAAAGGTAAAAAAGTAGCTATGACTTGGGCATATTCACCATCCTATGGAAAGCCATTATCAGTTCCTCAAGGTATTATTGGACTATTAACAAGATTTGGAATGGACGTTGTTTTAGCTCATCCAGAAGGATATGAAGTAATGCCAGAAGTTGAAGAAATTGCTAAAGAAAATGCTAATATTTCAGGTGGATCATTTACAAAAACTAATTCAATGGAAGAAGCATTTAAAGATGCTGATATCGTATATCCAAAGAGCTGGGCTCCATTTGTTGCTATGGAAAAGAGAACAGATTTATATGGAAATGGAGATTTTGATGGAATAAAGGAATTAGAAAAGGAATTATTAGCACAAAATGCTGAACATAAAGATTGGCAATGTACTGAAGAGTTAATGAAGACAACTAAGGATGGAAAGGCATTATATTTACATTGCTTACCAGCGGATATTACAGGAGTTAGTTGTGAAACTGGAGAAGTTGATGCTTCAGTATTTGATAGATATAGAAAACCTCTATATAAAGAAGCTAGTTATAAGCCATATGTTATAGCAGCTATGATTTTCTTAAGTAAGGTTAAAAATCCACAAGAAGTTTTAGATAAATTAGAGTCAGCTAAGAAAGAACGTCAATTTAAATAAGCTTAACACTATAAATAGGCTTTTATCCTAGAATAGAAAAAGATGGATAAAAGCCTCTAAAATATTTAGAAAAACTCAAAATTTAAATCATAAATTCTAAGGGAGTATATAGGGAGAGAAATTATGAAAAAGAAAATTGTAATAGCATTAGGTGGGAATGCATTAGGAAATAATTTAGAAGAGCAAATGGGTGCAGTTAAGTCAACTGCAAAGGCTATAGTAGATTTAATTGAAGAAGGACATGATGTCGTTATATCTCATGGAAATGGACCTCAAGTTGGTATGATAAACCTTGCTATGGATGCATTAACTAAGTCAAATCACAAATATTCATCTATTCCAATGTCTGTATGTGTTGCAATGAGTCAAGGATATGTAGGGTATGATTTGCAAAATGCACTTAGAGAAGAGCTATTAAGTAGAAATATAGATAAATCAGTAGCAACAATTATTACTCAAGTTGAAGTAGATAAGAATGATAAAGCATTTGATAATCCAACTAAACCTATTGGAAGTTTTATGACTAAAGAAGAGGCAGATATGTTAATTGCAAAAGGTGAAAGTGTAGTAGAAGATGCAGGAAGAGGATATAGAAGAGTAGTTGCATCTCCAAGGCCAAAGAGTATTATAGAAATTAATACAATTAGAAGTTTAGTAGATGCTGGACAAGTTGTTATAGCCTGTGGTGGCGGTGGAATTCCAGTAATTAAAGAAGGAAATCACTTAAAAGGAGCTAGTGCAGTTATAGATAAAGATTTTGCTAGTTCTACATTAGCAAAAGAGTTAGATGCTGATTTTCTAATTATATTAACAGCTGTAGAAAAGGCTGCTATAAACTATGGTAAGGAAAATGAAAAATGGTTAGATAATGTTACAGTTGAAGAAATGAAAAAATATGTTGAAGAAGGGCATTTTGCTCCAGGATCAATGAAACCAAAGGTAGAAGCTGGAATAGAGTTTGCAGAGTCAAAAGAAGGAAGACATGCTCTTATAACATTATTAGAAAAAGCTAAAGAAGGAATTCAAGGAAAGACTGGAACAAGGATTATTAGATAATTAGGAGGTTTAATAATGGGGGAAAATATACTGTGGAAAGAAAATACCATGCCAAAAAGTAAAAAAGATGGTGATTTGGATTTTTTAAGTATGGATGAAATAAATAAAGCTAGAAACTTTCATAAGAGTTTTCCAGAATATAGTGTTACACCATTAATTAACTTAGAAAATTTAAGTGAAAGATTAGGACTTGGAGGAATTTATTTAAAAGATGAATCATATAGATTTGGTTTAAATGCTTTTAAAGTTCTAGGTGGATCTTATTCAATGGGAAAATACTTAGCACAAAGGTTAAGTATGGATATATCAGAATTGCCATATGAAAAATTAACTTCAGATGAAGTTAGAGAAAAACTTGGTGATATTACTTTTGTTACTGCAACAGATGGAAATCATGGAAGAGGGGTTGCATGGACAGCTAATAGATTAAAACAAAAGTCAGTAGTTTATATGCCAAAGGGATCGTCCTTAATAAGGCTTGAAAATATCAGAAAAGAAGGAGCAGAGGCTTCAATCACAGATATGAATTATGATGATGCTGTAAGACTTGCAGCTAAATATGCAGAAGATCATAATGGAGTAGTAGTTCAAGATACTGCTTGGGAAGGATATGAAGAAATTCCAGCATGGATAATGCAAGGATATGGAACCATGGGACTTGAAGCATTAGAGCAATTAAGAAATGATTATAAAGTAGAAAGACCAACGCATATATTCTTACAAGCAGGGGTTGGTTCACTAGCTGGTGGAATACAAGGATTTTTTGCTTCTGTATTTGGTGAAGATTGCCCAACTACCATTGTAGTTGAAGCTAAAGAAGCAGCATGCTACTATGAATCAGCTATGGCGAATGATGGAAAACCAAGAGCTGTTGGTGGAGATATGCCAACAATAATGGCTGGACTTGCATGTGGTGAAGTTAATATAACAGGATTTGAAGTTTTAAAGAATCATTCTAAAGTTTTTGTATCAGCTCCAAATTATGTTGCAGCAAATGGAATGAGAGTTTTAGGAAACCCACTTAATGGAGATAAGAAAGTTGTTTCTGGAGAATCAGGGGCAGTTACTTTAGGGTTAGTTTATGAATTAATGACTAATCCAAAATACAAGGATTTAAAAGAAAGTATTGGACTAAATGAAAATTCAAGAGTTCTTTTATTTAGTACAGAAGGAGATACTGATCCAGATAAGTATAGAGAAATTGTTTGGGAAGGAAGCTATAATAGATAATTGACAGTTGATAGTGCATAATTGATAATTAAGCATCTTTTTAGGAATTTTAGGTCTAGAAATTTAGATAGTATAAATGTGTAAAAAGGGCTGTATCAAAATAAATTTTGATATTAGCCGATAAAAAGGGAAGTTCTGATTAGATTCGAACTTCCCTTTTTGCGTATATATAAATAACAGAAAAAATTTAGATTTAAGTTCAAAAACGCCTTTAAGCAAGTAAAATCAATGGTTTGAAAGGGGCTCGCAAAACGCGAGCCCCTTTATAAAAATAAGAAATCAACTTTTCTAATGCAATAAAGATTACTTAAAATTAAATAAATTTTATATTAAATAGATTTCTGAGACTGCATCTATTTTATTTAAAACTATTTAAATAAAATATTAATAATAAAAATAGGAAAATACTTGAAATTGATTCCATTAGTATATATACTGTATATATAGATATAAACAGTATATATACTGTTATTTATAAGGAGGAACTTTTATGACTGCTTTAATGGAGATAGAAAACTTAGAGAAGAATATAGGAAATTTACATTTAAGAGGAGTTAATTTTAAAATAGAGCCTGGTTATATAGTTGGATTAGTAGGTGTAAATGGTTCAGGTAAAACAACACTTATTAATACAATATTAAATTTATATAAGAAGGATAGTGGAAGTGTAAAAATTAATGGCATTTCTATGGATGCTAATGAAAAAGATGCAAAAGATCAAATTGGTTTTGTTCTTGATGAAAATATGTTTGAGGATACTATAAGTGTAATAAGTAATGGAAAAATTTATGGAAGTCTTTATAGTAAGTTTGATGAAAATTTATTCCGTAAATTTTGTCAGCGTTTTGAAGTACCTCTTAAGAAGAAAGTAGGTAAGTTATCTGCAGGTTTAAAGGTTAGATTCCAGTTAGCCTTTGCTTTATCTCATGATGCAAAACTATTTATAATGGATGAACCAGCAGCAGGGTTAAACCCTCTATTTAGAAAAGAGCTTATAAATTGTATGCAGGAAATTGTAGAAGATGGAACTAGAAGTGTGTTATTTTCCACTCATATTACAGAAGATCTTGATCAAGTTGGAGATTATATAGCTTTACTTCATGATGGGGAAATATTTTTCTATTTAAGTAAAGAGGAGCTTCAGGAGAAGTATTTAATTATTAAAGGTAGTAAAGAGCAAATTCAAAATCTTAAGGTCTCTAATATTATTTATCGAGAATATGGAGAATATCATAATTGTGCTTTTATTGAAAAGGTAGAAGGAGAAGATTATATAGATATGGAAGTTAAAGTTCCAGCAATAGAAGAGGTAATGTATTATTTAGACAAAGGAGGGTACTCTAAATGCTAAAAATTATTATTAGTGATTTATTAGTAAACTTAAAAAGGTCTTGGGTAAGTGTAGTACTCAATATAATTTTATTTATTTTAATAACTATTTATATATCATCTTTTGTATTGGCTACAAATATACCAGCGGATATTCCTAGAACAAAAGAAGCTGTAAGTAAATTATTATTGGAAGAGCATATGATAAGGCTTATTTTCCCTGTTATATATAGTATGGCATTTATTACAATGTTTGATATAACAAAAAAAATTCCATTAAGGCTTAGTAAAGCAATGTTTGTATGTGCAGCAGGTGAAAAGGAAAAAATGAAATATATGTACTTACAGTTATATATAAAGATTATTTTTGGATTTATGTTTATTTTTATAGCAAGTTATAGTTATATAGGTAAAATATTTCTTAATAAAGGTATAATATTAAATTTAATAGAGCTTATTTTATGGTTTTTTATTATATTAGATATTAATTTAAAAATAGGTATAGGTGAACAAGGATTAAAAAAGAAAGATAAAGAAGGATATATAATATATTCTAAAGAGGAAGAAATAGTTAATTATTATTGGATTTGTTTATTAATGCTGGAGGCTATAGTTTTTTATTCATTGTCTATTATTAATGTGCAATTGAATTTTTTAGGGGGAATAGGCTGGATTATAGCTCTTATAGTAAATGCATACATTGCTTACCATTGTATAAATCCAATTTTAAAGAAATCTCTTTCATATGAAGATGTTTATAGGCAAATACCAGATACGAAAGAAGGTTAATAATGAATATTATTTTAGATACAGATAGTAATATTTCAATTTATGAGCAAATAGTTAAATCTATAAAAAATTCAATCATACAAGAATCTATAATGCCAGGAGATTTATTACCATCCATTAGATCCCTTGCTAGAGATCTACAAATAAGTGTAATCACAACAAAACGTGCATATGAGGAACTTGAAAAGGAAGGGTTAATTTATTCAGTTCAAGGTAAGGGGTTTTACGTAAAAGAGCCAAATCGTCAAAAGCTTCGAGAGGAGCAGCTTAAAGATTTTGAAAATAATTTTGAAAGTTTAATTAGTGAGGGTAAAAAATTAGAACTTACACTTGAAGATATGCAAGATATTTTAAATACTCTATATGAAGGGAGATAGCCTTTATGACAAATAGTATACAATGTGAAAATATAGTAAAAAAATATAAAGATTTTTCACTTAAATCAGTTTCTTTAACAATTAAACCAGGATATCTTACAGGGCTTATTGGAATAAATGGCGCAGGTAAAACTACACTTATTAATATTATATCTGGATTAGATACTGACTTTGAAGGGAAAGTAAATATAAATGGAATTGATATAAAAAAGAATACTTCTGAAGCAAAGCAAGAAATTGGTCTAATTTCTGAAAAACTTTCATTTTTTATGGATAAGACAGCATATGAAAATGGAGTACTTCTTGGAGAATATTTTAATAATTGGAGTATGGAAGATTATTATATATGGCTAGATAAAATGAATATTCCTAAGGGGCAACCATTATATCAATTTTCTAAAGGAATGAAAATGAAATTTCAAGTATGTTTTGCTATGGCACATAGTCCCAAATTTCTTCTTTTAGATGAACCAACAGCGGGATTTGATCCTGTTTTTAGAAAAGATTTTTTAAATATGCTACAAGATATATTAAATAAAGATATTGGAATTCTTATGTCAACTCATATAACTAGCGATCTTGATAAGATTGCAGATTATATTATCTTACTTGATAATGGTGAAATTAAAATAAATGATACTAAAGAAGCTCTTGAAGATAATTTTAAAAGAAAGCAATTAGAAGATTCCTTAAATAAAAAATTTCACATAAGTGATTTACTTTAAAAATAAGGAGGTATAGCAAAATGAGCTATTTAGAAAATGAAAAAGAAAGAATAAAGTATCATTATCAAAAATTAGTGCTTGGAGTATTATTATTTTTCTACTTTGTAGTAATTCAATCAGATGTTTCTTCTCATAAAGTTATATGGGGGAAGGGGTTGGATCCTAAACCTATTTCTTTTATAAATCCTATATTAGTTTTTGGAGTGATTATATTGATACTATATCTTAATAATCATTTATTTTGGATAAAGGAGCAAGGAAAACGAGTTTTTATATTAAGGAAATATGATACTATACCTCTTAGTAAAAAGGAAATGTATAGTTCAAAATTAAAAATAATAATTAATAATTTACTAACTTTTTTGTTAGGGGATATCATAATTTATGCAGGAACTATGATGTTTAATTCTTATTTAGAAATTGATATTTGGATGAATGTTATGGAAATATTACAAGTGCTATCAGCTTCAGCAATTTTAATAGGGTTTCTTTTAATAATAAATCTTATTCAGGATAATAAAACGAAAAAAGAAGCTTAAGTAAAGAGTAGTAGATACTATTCCCAATAAAGTATGTTAGATTAAAAACTTCTTTATTTAACATACTTTATTGGGAATTTTTTAGTTAAGTTTACTTAAAGATGGCTATAATCATATATATAATAATTTTACTAAGTTCATATTTAGTTCATAAAACTAAAATATTATTTAAACTACCGTAGTAAAATTTATTGCAGGAGGAAAAGTATGTTATCGCTAAAAAATATAAAAAAATCATATGTAACAGGCGAATTTAAACAAGTTGCTTTAGGTGGGGTAAGCTTAAACTTTAGACAAAATGAATTTGTAGCAATACTTGGACCGAGTGGTTCAGGAAAAACTACTTGCCTAAATATTATTGGAGGATTAGATAAATATGATAGTGGAGACTTAATTATAAATGGGAAATCCACTAGAGAATTTAAGGATTCAGATTGGGATGCTTATCGTAATAATAGTATAGGATTTATTTTTCAAAGTTATAATTTAATAAGCCACTTAAGTATTTTAGACAATGTAGAAATGGGAATGACATTAAGTGGAGTTTCATCTGCTGAAAAACATAAAAAAGCTTTAGAATCTTTAGAAAGAGTTGGACTTAAAGACCACGTTCACAAAAGACCTAATCAGCTTTCAGGTGGACAAATGCAAAGAGTTGCTATTGCAAGAGCGCTTGCAAATGATCCAGATATAATACTAGCAGATGAACCAACAGGAGCTCTTGATACTAAGACTAGTATTCAAATAATGGATCTTATAAAAGATATAGCAAAAGATAAGCTAGTTATAATGGTAACTCACAATCCAGAACTAGCTAAAGAATATGCAGATAGAATAGTTGAATTTAGAGATGGTAATGTTATTTCAGATACTAATCCATTAGAAGAGGAAAAAAGTAATAATTCGTATAGCCTTAAAAAGACAAGTATGAGTTTCTTTACAGCATTAAAGTTATCAGGAATGAATATAAGAACTAAAAAATGGAGAACTTTCTTAACAGCATTTGCATCAAGTATAGGTATTATAGGAATAGCATTAATTTTATCACTTTCAAATGGATTTGATAAGCAAATAGATATTTTTGAATCAGATACCTTATCAGGATTTCCAATTATGATAACTCAAAAAGCTGCTGAAGTTGATATAAATAGTATGATGGAACATAGCAAAGAAATGAGAAAAGAGATGTCTGGAGATGGTGAGGAAGATGGAAAGTATCCAGAAACAGATGTTATTTATCCATATAACACTAAAGAAAATACATTTATGCACAATAATAAGCTAACAGAAGAATATGTAGACTATGTTGAAAAAATAGATAGCAATTTACTTTCAGGAGTATCATATACTCGCTTAGTCAACATGAATCTTTTAAAAAGTGATGGTAATGTTGCAACTCCAGTAAGTGTTTCAGATTTAAATTTATCATCTTATCCAATAAAGCTAGATAATAGTACAGAAGGATATTTAGAGACATCATATGACTTACTTTCAGGTGAATATCCAAAAGAAATGACAGATTTAGTTTTAGTTGTAGATGAATATAATAAAATAGATACAGCAATTTTAGATGCACTTGGAATTGATAGCAATAAAGAAGAAATTAACTTTAATGATATTATAGGTCATGAATTAAGAGCTATATTAAATAATGATTACTATACTAAGGTTGGAAATTACTTTACACTAGCAGGAAATCCTAGTGACATGAGTGAAATATATAATAATGAAAGAGCAATTCCACTTAAGATAACTGGAATCTTAAGATTAAAGAAAGATGTGACTATTCCTGTTTTATCCTCAGGTCTTGCTTATTCAGATGAATTAAGTAAGCACTTTATAGAAGATGCTAAAAATTCAGAAGTAGCAAAAGCTCAGCAAGCAGTTGATTATAATGTATTCACAGGAGAAAGATTTGATAAAGTAAGTGATAGACCAGATAGCAATAATCAAAATACTAAGGAAAATATACTTTCTTCAATAGGGGCAGTTGGTACTCCATATATGATTACTTTATATCCAAAAGATTTTACAACAAAAGAAGCTGTAACTGACTATTTAGATGATTGGAATGAAGGGAAAGAAAAAGAAGATGTTGTTATATACAATGATATGGCAAGTACATTTGTAAGTTTATCAGGTGGAATAATGGATGCTATAACAATGGTTTTAATAGCATTTGCTGCAATATCTTTAGTAGTTTCATTAATAATGGTTGGAATAATAACTTATATTTCAGTTCTTGAAAGAACAAAGGAAATAGGAGTATTGAGAGCTTTAGGAGCTAGAAAAAAAGATATAACTCGCGTGTTTAATGCAGAAACATTTATTGTTGGAAGTTGTTCTGGTATTCTAGGAATAATAATTGCTTGGCTATTAACATTCCCAACAAATAATATATTATATAAGATAACAGATTTAAAGGGTGTAGCAGTTTTAGATCCAGTTCACGCTATTATATTAATAGTTATAAGTGTATGTTTAACTATGCTAGGGGGATCTATACCAGCTAAAATGGCATCTAAGAAAGATCCAGTTGAAGCTTTAAGAACAGAATAATTTTAAAAGTAATAGGCAAATATCTATTAAGGTATTTGCCTATGTTTTTAACTATACTATAATATTTAGTTAAGAGATAGTTTTTTAGTTAAGAGGTAAATTTTGAGGAGAATATAATGATAAACATATTAATTGTTGAAGATGACAAAAACTTAAGAAGATTAATGGAAGTATTTTTAAAGCAAAATGGATATGAAATATATTTAGCAGCGGATGGAGAAAAAGCTATTGAAATATTTGAAGATAAGCATATTGATTTAGTAATTTGTGATATTATGATGCCAAAGATAAATGGATATGAATTAGTAAAAGATTTACGTAATTCAAATTATGAACTCCCAATTTTAATGGTTACAGCCAAAGAAACTATAGAAGATAAGAAAAAAGGATTTTTAGTTGGGGCAGACGATTATATGGTAAAACCAATTGATTTAGATGAAATGCTTCTTAGAATAAATGCACTTTTAAGAAGATCAAGAATATCCAATGAACATAAGTTAGTAATTGGTGATGTAGTTTTGGATTACGATGCGTTAACAATAAAAAAAGGATCAAAGATAGTAGAACTAGCTAAAAAAGAGTTTTATTTATTATTTAAATTACTTAGCTATCCTAAACAAATTTTTACTAGAAATCAACTTATGGAGGCAATTTGGGGTATAGATATTGAAAGTGACGAAAGAACAGTAGATGTCCACATTAAGAGAATAAGAGAAAAGCTTAGTGATTTTAATGAGTTTAGAATTGTAACTGTGAGAGGGCTTGGTTATAAGGCGGAAAGAAATATATGAATAAGATATATAATTATTTTAGACATACTTTACAAGGAAAAATAATAGTATATTTTTTTACAACAATTCTTTTAAGTAATATAGTTACATTTTTTATCGTATCTCCAATAGTAAATAGTAAAATTTCAAAACATAGTCAATACTTAATTCCTATTATGAAAGAGTTTCATGGATTGAAGTTTATAATTTTAGTGATAAGCTTTATAGTTTGTTTAACATTGTTATGCTTTATTTCTAGAATAGTAGTTAAGCAAATACAAAAATTGACTAAGGCAACTAATGAAGTTGCAGAAGGAAATTTTGATATTAAATTAGAAACAAAAGAAAAAGATGAAATAGCTCAATTGATTTTTCATTTTAATGATATGACAAAGAAACTAAAAAATACAGCTTATATTCAAAAGGATTTTATAAATAATATTTCACATGAGTTAAAGACTCCCATTGCATCTATCCAGGGATTTGCTAAGATTCTCAAGAATAATAACTTAAATGATGATGAAAGAGAAGAATACCTAAATATTATAATTGAAGAATCCAAAAGACTTGAAAACTTATCAAGTAATATATTAAAAATATCTAAACTAGAAAATCAAGATGCTTTAGAAAATCAAAGTAAGTTTGCATTAGATGAAAATATAAGAAGAGCAATACTTTTATTGCAAAGCAAGTGGATTGAAAAGAATATTAAATTTAATTTAGATTTGGCAACCACTTATTATTATGGTGATGAAGAGCTATTTTTACAGGTTTGGAGCAATATTATAGAAAATGCAATTAAGTTTTCATATGAAAATGGAGAAATCAATATTAAAATAGAAAAAAGTCTTGATTTTATAAAAGTTTATATACAAGATGAAGGGATAGGTATGAATGAAGAGACAGTAAGTCATATATTTGATAAATTTTATCAAGAAGATAACTCTAGAAATGATTTGGGGTATGGATTAGGACTTACAATAGCTAAAAGAATAGTTGAAATTTCAAAAGGAAATATTATTGTAGAAAGTGAGTTAAATAAAGGAAGTACTTTTATTATAAATTTAAGTAGAGAATGATAGGCTTTGGCAAGCAATTATTTAATTTAAAGATTTAAATGTAAGTAGTATTTCAGACTGGAATACTACTTACATTTTTTTTGAATTGCTTTCAGTAATTTTTACATTAAGTATAAATATTTAATTGTGAGATATTCCTATTTATAAGAATATTAATTTCTGTTTTTATTTAAGTATGTTTTTAATGTATCAACTATTTTTGAGATATCTTCTTTAGTAACCCAATAATGAGTTACAAATCTCATTTGACCATTTTCAACATCATTTATTTTAATATCATTTTCTAAAAAGTAATTTACTAATGCTTTAGTATCTATATTAGAATTTTTAAAACTGAAAAATACCATATTTATTTTAACATTATCTAAATTAACACTAAGTTCAGGGATTTTATTTAATTCACTAGCTAAAAGCTTAGCATTTTCATGGTCATCTTCTAATCTTTTAGACATATCATTCAGTGCAACAATTCCTGCAGCTGCAAGGAAACCAGCTTGTCTTAGACCACCACCCATAAGCTTTCTCTTTTTTCTAGCTTTAGCTATAAAATCTTTGCTTCCAGCTAAAATTGAACCAACAGGGGCACATAGTCCTTTTGATAAGCAAAACATAACTGAATCACAATATTTAGTAATTTCTTTTACATCAACTCCAAGGGCTGTAGATGCATTAAATACTCTTGCTCCATCTAGATGAACAGGTAAATTGTATTTTTTTGCTGTATTAAATACATCCTCCATATTTTCAAGAGTTAACACATTACCACTTGAATGAGCATTTTCAATACAAATTAAAGATGTAGAAGGAAAGTGTATATCATCATCTTCAAAACGAATTCTTTTTTCTATATCGTGAGAATTTATAATACCATTTGGGGAATCTATAGTTCTTAGCTGTACACCAGCAATTACAGAGCTTGCCCCAACTTCATGAGCAACTATATGATTAGAATCAGCTATAATTACCTCACTACCTCTTTTACAATGAGTAAATAAAGCAAGTTGATTACCAAAAGTACCACTTGGAACAAAAAGGGCAGCTTCCTTACCAACTATTTCTGCAGCAAGAGCTTCAAGCTTTATAACAGTAGGATCATCTCCATAAACGTCATCACCTACTTCAGCATTAATCATAGCTTCTTTCATAAAATCTGGTTGCTTAGTTACTGTATCACTTCTTAAATCTATAAAATTTTTCAATCAAAACACCTCGTTTACATAAATTTATAACAATTATTAACACTATTATAATATAATAGAAGTAGATAATAAAACTAATTTATAAATAATATAGATATTATTTATTTTAAAGCAATAAAGGAGTTGTTGTTATGGGATCAGAAAAAAGAAGCCTAGAGAACATGAGAATATTTGGAGCTTTCGGATTAGTTTTAGGATTTATAGCTAATTTAGATTACTATTTTAAATACAAAGGAATTAAAATTCCATTTTTTAATAATATAGATATAAATTCTATAAGTATAATGATGATATTTTCTATAATAGCATTAGGAATTTTTTCTATAAGTAATATTAAGTTAAATGCAGAAGAGGATATACTTATAGAAGTTAAAAAGAAAACAATTATCTTAAAGATAGTATGTATTCTTTTTGTTGTTTATTCAATGATTATAGCCATATTATCTAAAGATCCAGCTTTAGTTAGAATAGAAATATTAGCTGAAATAATTTTAATTTTAATATATATAATTGAAAGAAAGATAAAATTATTACAAATTACCGATAGGCAATTAAAATGGAAGAGGGATTATGAGTATCCAGGTAGTTATAATAAGGAAAGCAATATATTTTGGAGAATGAAATCTAAGTTTTCGCCCCATATTAAAGTTAAATGGAAAGATAGAATCAATAGGGTTAGGTGGATAAAGTTATTATTAATTATATTTTTATTATCAGGATATTTCGATAAAGAGTTTTATATATTTTTAATATTATTTATTCCAGATTTTATATACTTTTTTGAAGTTTTATTTGGATTGTATACTAAAACTAGTGGAATATGTACAGGAGTTGTAGAAACTACAAAAGGATCTACTAAAATACCGGTTTATAGAATCTATATTACTGATTATGAAAATGAATATGAAATATCATTTAGCGTTAGAGATTATTGCTATATTGCTGAGAGAGATGAAGTAGTTGTAGTTCATAGTATGATAACGAAGCGAGTTATAGAGGTTCAAGGAATAAGAATGGATATTTTATAAAATAATAAATTAGGCTATCATAAATTAATTATTAATAAATTTTTTATAATTAATTTATGATAGCCTTTTCATTTAAAGTTTGAAAATAGAAGTTACTTTAGATATATGTTATTATATTATTTATGTAATAAATACTTAAATGACGGAAAAGGATAGGTGAAGAAAATGAAAACTAATTATCATACACATAATTATAGATGTAACCATGCTATTGGAACAATAGAGGATTATGTAGAGGAAGCAATAAAGGAAGGTTATGATGAAATAGGAATATCAGACCATCTACCTCATCCAGGCAAAAATATAGATAATGGAAATAGAATGTCATATGAGGACTTAGATATTTATTTTAAGGAAATAGATGATGCTAAAGAGAAATATGGAGATAAGATATCAGTAAAAAAAGCAATAGAATGTGAGTATTTTGAAGATTATCATTGGTTATATGATGAATTTAAAGAAAAATATAAAGTTGACTATTTATTATTAGGAGTACATTTTTTCCCATATAAAGGTGAATGGCTTTATGTAGGTGGAGTTAAATTAACTCCAGAAATTTTGGAATGCTATATAGACTATGTAATAAAGTCTATGGAAAGTGGATATTTTGCTTACATAGCTCATCCAGATTTATTTGCAGTATCATATAGAAATTGGGATGAACACTCAATTAAAGCATCAAGAAGAATTTTAGAAGCAGCAGAAAGATTAAATATGCCTCTTGAAATCAACATAAATGGATTTAAAAGAGGGAAAGTTAAATATAACTTAGGTGAAAGATATTTTTATCCTGTAGAAGAGTTTTGGAATTTATCAAAAGAATATAATGTTAAAAGAATACTTGGGGTAGATGCACATGAACCTGAAGATTTAAGATTTAGATTTAGGGGAGAAGAATTTGCAAAAAAATTAAACTTAGAAATTATAGATAAAATATAAAATAAATTAAAAGTAACAAATGTTACCGAAAAATATTATGATCCTATGTTACACTATCATTATAAAATTAGTAATGGATATTGGAGGAAAAAATAGATGAGCTTATATTTAGGAAAAATTCACTATTGGTTATTTAATAAAATAGTTTGGTTTGAAGGACTTGAAGAAGAAATAATTGCTTTAGCAAAAAATGAAGGATTAGATATAGAAAATTTATCAAAAGAAATAAATAATAAATATGGAGAAAAGTTACCTAATCTTCCTCTTGAGCAAATGATTGATACATCAAATATTCACGGATGGTTACAAGACAAGATTCATTCTGCAGAAGGAAGACTTGCAACATGGACTGGTAAGCTTTTAGAAAAAGAAAACACAACTTCTAAGCTAGAAGGTTTATATATGAATCAAGGTATAAAGGCTGCAAAAGAAGCAAAAGAAGAAGGAAAGCCTGTAAGTAATGCTGTTGAAATATTCAATGCAGTAAATGATTATATATTAGATGGAATGCCTTGTGATAGAGTAAATGAAGTAATTTCACAAGATGAAAATAAAGTTGTTTGGAAGAGAAGAATTTGCGTTCATAAAGATATATGGGATGCCGCAAACGGAGATGTAAATTATTTTTATACTTTAAGAAACTTATGGATAAAAGCTTTTGTTAATGAAGTTAACAAAGATTTTAAATATAGTGTATGTGAAAATGATGAATTTTCAATAGAAAGAGTATAGGGGATGAGAAAATGAATGCAATAGAATTAATGATGGAAGAGCATAAAAATATAAAAGAAATGCTAAAAGTAGTTAGAAAAGCTTGTTTTTCTGTTTTAGAAGGTGGAGAAGTTAACTATGAAGATTTCTATAAGATGATACATTTTATAAGAAATTATGCAGATTCTCATCATCATAAAAAAGAGGAGATAATGCTATTTAATAGAATGGTTGATGAAATTGGTGAAACAGCAGAAAAGGTAGTTAAATACGGAATGTTGGTAGAGCATGATCTTGGTAGATTATATGTAACCAATTTAAATGAAGCATTAGAATCTTTAAAAAATGGAAATGCTGAAGCTAAATTAGACGTAATAGCAAATGCTGTTTCTTATACAAATCTTTTAGAAAGACATATTCATAAAGAAGATAATGTAATTTATAAGTTTGCACAAAGAGAATTAAAAGAAGAAACTATGGATGTAATTAATGAAGAATGTGTAAGCTTTGAAGATGAATATAATAGTGTTAAAGATGAAAATCTAGCTATACTTAAAAATTTAAAGGAAAAATATTGCATTTAGTAGTTAAGATAAATTAAAATTAATATGGTATTAAATTAAAAAATATTAAGGATAGGTGATATTATGATAACTAAGGACATGACTATTGGAGAAGTTATAAAGGTAAAGGAAAATGCACCACAAATTTTAATGGATTTTGGTATGGGATGCGTAGGTTGTCCATCAGCTCAAGCAGAAACAATAGAAGATGCAGCAAAGGTGCATGGATTAGATTTAGAATCATTACTTGAAGCATTAAATAAATAATATATATAAATTAAAAAGACACTGAACATATTAAGTTCAGTGTCTTTTTTTACTCTAAAAGTTCAAGAGACCTTTGATTATAAGCAATTTATATGTAAAAAAAAGTTATATTATAAGACCTTTTAATAGCACCACTTTTATATTTCAACATAACATGTATTATAAATAAATATTAAATTAATTTAGAGTATCGTAGTTTTAAGGAAAGGAGAGTTTATGTCCATTAACTTCAAAAAATTCGTGCCACGCCCAGGCCTTGTTAATAAACAAGGGCGTTTACCAGATCCATCGGAGTTAGTTTGCATAGAAGTACCTAAGGTATTTGATCAATGCTTAATAAAGAGATGTCTTGTGTACGGGGAAGGTCCAGATACAAATACGACAGATAGTGAATTAAGAAGTGATCCACTAATTGAACCTAAGAGATATATTTCTAGTAGGGATTTCAGTGTAACATTAACTTCAGTAGATAAAATACCTGTTAAAGGCAACCCTAATTTCAAAAAAATAATTCTTAATTACGTTATCTCTTTCTATTCTGATTATATTGATGACAATGGTGTAAATAGAAGTGAATTTTATGAAATCCATAGAACAGATATAATTGGTAAATTCTATTGTCCTGATTCTATAGTTCAAATTTCAGCAACTACTGAAGCAGAAGAATGTGAAGGTGAGGATAGTAATATTATAAAACTTGAAATGGTAGCAGAGGCACTAGATGGTCAAATAGTTGAAGATGAAGAAGGAAACGAAGTTCTAGATATAACTTTAGGTTACTATATAGTTGTAAAGTGTGAACTTATTGTACAATTATTAATTCCTGCTTATGATTATTGTCCAGTTCCTAGAGAAGCATGTGAAGAAGAACCTGAAGAAGATCCATGTGAAAGATTTGATAGAGCTCCAGTTCCTAAGTTCTATCCAGACCAAAATTTAGATCCATTATTCCCAGAAACTGATGAGCCAGAGAGATAAAGTAGTTAAAAAATTTCAGTTACTACAAAAGAAGTTTAAAAAAACAATGTTCACAAATATTATCAATAGAATAATTATTAATAGTAATATTATATTAATTAAGTATAATTTTTGTGATAAAAAATAATATAAGACTAAAAACTAACTGATACTAAATTAATAAAAGAAGATTTTATAAAAGATAGATATGAAAGGGAGGATTCAATTTATGAATTCAATGTCTAGAAGATATCAAGAACAATATAGAAGAGATTGTGAAAAAGATTATAGAAGAGATTGTGAAAAAGATTATAGAAAAGATCATGAAAAAGAAGAAGAAAAGTGCCCAACTATTATAAAATGTGGATGTCCTTCTTCTACTCCATTGCCAGTTCTTGCAGCAGTAGGACCTGCTACAGTAACACTTACATCACTTACTGTAGACACTTCTTGCATTTGTGATCCTATTATTAAGTTAGATTTTTCAAGTGTATTTACTACAATAGCTGCTATTACTATAGGCGGATTAAGTGTCCAAGTATTTAAGCAATGCAGAAATCAAGTAACTCCAGTTCCAATAGGACCTTCATACACTGTACTTCCAGCTATAGCTGTTGCACTTGTTATTCCATCAGTATTTACTTCATTTACTATTTGTGATGAAGATACTTGTTTAAATAGAGATTGCTGCACTTATACAGTAGTTGCAACAGTTACTGGACCTCTTACTGCTGCAGTTGGAGCTGCATTTAATAACTCAAGATTAACTGCAACTATAACTTGTAAATCAAATGAATGCACTAGAGAATGTCATAGAAAATGTGAAAGAGATTTTTATTAAAATAAGCTGAGTAATAAAAGCTTACTATAAATAATATAAACTAAATTTATAAATTAAGATGAATCCTGGATATGAGTTTTTCATTCCAGGATTTATTTAAATTAAATTTATTATGATAACTAATAAAAAATTATATAATATATAGTTTGGAAAGGAAGTATAAAATTCATGGATTCAATATCAAAAGAATCTTATGATTTATTTGTAGGAAGTAATGAAACTGCTAATTATAAAATGAAAGAAACGTGCCCAACTATTATAAAATGTAGTTGTCCAAGTTCTATTACTCTCCCAATAGGTGCTTTAGTAGGAGATACTTTTACACTTGCAGCTCTTACTCTAGACACTTCTTGTTTATGCAATCCAATCATTAAGTTAGAGTTTGCAAGTAATGTTGTTATTCCTGTTCCGGCTGCAGGAGCATTTTCTTTAAGGATTTTTAAACAATGTAGAAATCAATTAGCTCCTATTCCTGTTGGACCAGAATGGACATTTATATCAGCGTTAATAGCAACAGATGCAAGAGCTGGTTCTAGTACTTTATCATTTTTTATTTGTGATGATAACTTATGTAGCGATGAATGCTGTGTTTATACGGTAGTTGCAACAGTTACAAGGGCTATAATTCTTGGAAACATTAATATTTATAATGCTACACTTGGAGCAATAGCAACATGTCATTCAAATAAATGTAGGAAAAATTGTACTAAATAATGAAGATATTATTATAAAATATGATTTAATATGTTTTGATTAGAGGATATAAGATAATTATATAAAGTTAAATAAGCTCCGGATATGGCTTTTCCATACCGGGCTTTATTTATATTTAAACCCTATGGGTTGATTATTGTAGTATTAATTATAAATTGTTTATATAAGTGTAATCTTATATTTATATTAGCAAGCACGAAATTTTCTTTATTTTAATATAATGAATAGTAAGTGACTTTATAATATATAAAGTATATCAACCTATATTATTAAAGAATGAAGAAGATAAATATAATTAAAAATCAAAATGTGCAAAAATATAGCACATTTATAAGGAGGGTAAAATGATTTATTTAGATAATGCAGCTACATCATTTCCAAAGCCATCTAAAGTTTATGAAGAAGTATTAAATTGCATGAAAAATTATTGTGCAAATCCAGGTCGAGGCTCTCATGATATGGCAATTAAATCAGCTTTAAAAATTACTGAAACAAGAAGACTAATTTGTGAAATATTCAATATAAAAGATCCATTTAATTTGATTTTTACAAGTAATGCAACAGAAGCTTTAAATATAGCTATTAAGGGAATCTTAAAAAATGGAGATCATGTTATTAGTACAGTTATAGAACATAATTCTGTTTTAAGACCCCTTAATTCAATGGAAAAGCAAGGTGTAGAAATAACTTTAGTTGGAGTAGATAAAGCTGGCTATGTAAACCCTTTAGATATTAAAAATGAAATAAAAAAGAATACTAAATTAATAATAATTAATCATATTTCTAATGTATTAGGTAGTATTCAAGATATTACTGCTATAGGTAAGATATCAAGAGAAAAAGAAGTTATATTTATGGTAGATGCATCTCAAAGTGCTGGAATTATACCAATTGATGTAGAAGATTCATGTATAGATTTATTGGCTTTTCCTGGACATAAGGGATTGCTTGGTCCACAAGGAACAGGAGGATTATTTATAAGGGATGGAGTAAAGTTAAGTAATTTTAAGGAAGGGGGAACAGGGAGTAATTCACATTTTATGATTCAGCCAGATTTTATGCCTGATAAGTTCGAAAGTGGAACTTTAAATACTCCAGGTATCGCAGGATTATGTGAAGGATTAAAATTCATACAAAGAGTTGGTATAGATAATATAAAAAAATCAGAAGATGAGTTGATGGAATATTTTCTAAAGGAAATAAAAAAGCTTTCTTATATTAAAATATATGGAAGTGATTCTTTAAATGAAAGAAGTGCTGTAATTTCTTTTAATATAGATGGAATTGATGCATCTGTTGTGGGTGAAGAATTGAATGAGTATGGAATTGCTGTTAGAACAGGATATCATTGCACTCCATTAATACATGATATTATTGGAACTGAATATGCAGGTACAGTTAGGGTAAGTCCGGGATGTTTTAATATTCTTCAAGATATAGATGAATTATTGGAAGCTATTAGAAAAATATATAAGTCACATTAATAAAAAACTAATACATATATGATTATATATGTAATAAACATTAGGATGTGAAAGTTATGGAATCTTGCAATAACTCAATGTATATTAATCAAGTAGACAATCCTAGCGATGATGAAAGATATAATATGCTTGAATATATACTAAAGAATCAAAAAAGAGTAAATGATATAGATAATATAGTCGAATTAATGAGCCCACCTACAGATATAACTAATATATGCCCAAGTGGTTATGCAAAAGGCATAAAAGTAGCAATAATTGGCGCAGGAGAAGCAGGTTTATCAGCTGCATTTGAATTAAGGAAGATAGGATGTGATATTACATTATTTGAAGCGAGCCAGAGAATAGGAGGGAAAGTTTACACTTATTATTTTGATAGAAAAAATAGAAAATATGGTGAGCTTGGAGAATTTAGCATACCAATATCACATTATACAACATGGCATTATATTAATCTTTTCAATCTTGAGACTAAACCTTTCGTAAATAATAATAATAATTCCTTATTTTATATTAGAGGAGAAAAGGCATTAAATGATCAAAAGGGAAAACAAGTATCAAAAAATATATATCCAAAGTTTGAGTTATCAAATAGTGATAAAAAGAAGTTAAAAGAACAAGTAGATAAAGAATTTTATAAAGAGTATTTAGAATCTCTTACCCCTGAAGAGAGAAGAGAATTACTAGAAATTAAAGATAAATATTCAGAAAAAATAGTGAAAATAGATAAATTAAGTTATAGAAAAGCATATGAAAATGCTGGATTTAGTGAAGAAGCAATATCAATGCTAGGATATCTTGATGGAAGTAAACAATTTTTTCAACTTGGTCTTATGGAAATGTTACAAAGATATTATACAGCAGATTCAGAATTTAATTATTATATTAAAGATGGAATGATAAATTTACCTCTTTCCTTATATGAAGCTCTGTTCGATGAAAATGAGAAAATATACAAGAATATTGATAAAGATAAATTAGGAAAAGTAAAAGTGAAAATGAGAACACCAGTTGAAGGAATATATGGTTTAGAAATAGAAGATAGAATTGTTCTTAAGTATGTAGAAAGAGAAATGAATAGGGAAGTTTTAGAAAGTTTTGATTATGTAATATGCACAGCACCTTTTCAAAGTTTAAGACGTATGAATATAGAGCCGAGTTTTAGTTCTAAAAAAATACGTGCAATAAATGAAATGAATTATGAAACATCAGAAAAAATATATTTTTATCTCAAGGAAAGGTTTTGGGAGATGGGAGGTAAATCAAAAGGAATAGTAGGAGGAAGAACATTTACTGATATTCCACTAGTTTCTATTTATTATCCATCAGATCATTCAGAATCTGTAAGTGATAAGATTGACAGCTATATACTAAAACCAGGTACAAGTCCTAAGGAACCTGGGGTATTACTTGTAAGCTATAGTTGGGGTAAAGAATCAATGTTGCTTGGAAGTGAAAACACAGAACTACAAATTAGTGACGCTATAAGATATATAGAAAAAATTCATGATCTACCATTACATTATATTGATGATAATTTAATTGACTATAAGTCATTGATATGGTCTGATGTTCAATATATATGGGGATCAGGGGCATTATCAAAACCTGAAGATAAAATATTATATTCTTATGGAGCAAAAATGCCAGAAATGAATAATAGAGTATTTTTTGCAGGAGAGCATATATCTCAAAAACATGGAACTCAGCAAGGTTCTCTTCAAAGTGGTATGATTGCAGCTAATGAAGTTGCTGAAAAAATATTGTTAAATGATAAAGTATAGTTTTTTTAATTAATTTTGATATTTATCATAAAAATAATGACCTACATCTTTGAGTGAAGGTCATTATTTTTATAATAAATAATTTACTTTATTTCTATTTATTAAGTACTTTTATTAAAGTATATAAATATTGTAAAAGGTGATGATAGATAAAACTAAATAGATATATAAAGATATTTAAGCTGTCATCACCATTTATAACTACTAAATTTAGTAGACATACTAAACACTTTTAGTTATATTGAAGAGAACAATTTTTATTCATCAACATCATCATCGTCATCATCATAGCAGTCAGGGAATAGTGGTTCTAAATTTTGATCTGGATAGAACTTAGGAATAGGAGCTTTATCGAATATTTCGCATGGATCTTCATCTGGTTCATCCTCACAAATAACTTTAGGAACAGGACAATAATCATATGCAGGAATTAGTAGTTGTACAAGAAGTTCACATTTTACTACAATATAGTAACCTAAAGTGATATCTAAAACTTCATCCCCGTTTTTATCTTTAAGTATTTCGCCGTGTAGTGCTTCTGCAACCATTTCAAGTCTTATAATGTTAGAGTCTTCTTCTAGGTCAGTACTAGCTGAAATTTGAGCGATTGAATCAGGACAATAGAACTTTCCAATTACATCAGTTCTATTAATCTCATAAAATTCACTCTTAGTTTTACCATCACAATCAAGATAATCAGCATAGAAAGAAATCATGTATTTAAGCACTACTTTTTTAAATCCACGTTTACCTTTAAGTGGTATCTTTTCTACTGAAAGAAGTGTTACATTGAAGTCTCTACTAGAAATATATCTCTTAGGAGCAACTAGGGGATCACTTCTTAATTCACAATCAGTTGTATTTGTGTCTGGACCTCCACAATATACAAGACATTTTTTAATTAAACATTGATCAAACACCTTAGGTACTTCAATACAAACTAACTCCGCAGGATCAGGTAAACGTCCTTGCTTATTTACTAGACCTGGACGTGGTACGAATTTTTTGAAGTTAATGGACATATAATATCCTCCTTTTAAAATAATAAAAAACAAAAATTTATTTACTCACATTACATGATATGTAAGAAGATAAAAGAGGTGATATTAAAAAATATATATAAAATAAATTTTTTACTCCATAAAATTGCATAATAATTGCTTATTTTAAATATAATCTTATAGATAGTATAAGTAAGAGAGAAAATAAACGAATTAATTGGCTACATTTTATAACTATAATTATTAAACCTTATTATATACGAAGATAATAGAATAAATGGATTTGTATTAGAATTCTATAAAGGGGAGAGTGAATATGAGGGATATATATCCATGGATATATTTAGATTGTAAAGAGAACTTGTGGAAGTTTTCTTTAAACAATAATAAAGAGTTAAGCTATGGGATTATGTATAAGGAAGGAAAATGGACTAAGGAAATTTTAATTGATACAAAGGTTCTTGGATTTGCTATTTATATTGATGAAAATGAAGGAATACATTTGGTTTATAGCAATACTAAAGGCGAACTAAGATATTGTACAATGAAGAATAAACAATGGGTAGGAAAAACTATATATCAATTAGATAATAAAGATTTTGAAATAGAAAACTTGAAAGTTGAAATTATAGGGTCTAATATGCATATCTTCTATTTATTGGTAGGCAATGATGGAAGTGATCATGGAGTATTAATGCATTGCGTATGGAGTGGACAAGAAACAACTATTAATAGATTAGCAGATATTATCTTAATTTCTAATCTAAAGGAATACTATTCTATAAATACAAACTATAAGGGCGATATTTATGTATTCTTCCTTTCAGATGAAGGAGATGAAATATCTTTAAATTATTGTACTTTTGAAAATAATAGATGGATACAATTAAAAAGGCTCTATGGAATTCAGGGAGAAGATATAGGATTTGAAGTTGTTATTGATAAGCATGATATTCATATATTAAATAAATCCAGAGAAGGTTTAATATATTCTTTAGATCATGTTTACATAGACTCTATTGGGAATGTGAAGGATTTTAAAATATATGAAATTAAAAGTAATTTATTAGAACCTTTATTATTTATTGAAAGTAATAAATTATGTTCTTGTTGGTTAGAAAATGATAAGATTTTTTATTCGATTTTCAATAAAGATAAATGGGAAGATCCTGTTTACTTTGATAGAGGGAATAATGATACATTGGGAAAATATAATGCTTTTATTTGTACTGATAATGATAGGTATATTAAAGAAAAAAAGGTTTATGGAACTGATAATTTAGATATGAAGATATATGACCCAAGTGAATTTTTAATTACTATGAAAGATTCATTAAGACATGATAAAAGTAAATATGAAGGAAATTCTTATTCTGAAAATGAACTAGTTGAAAGCTTAAAGTCGGAACTATCTAAAGAAAAAGTAGAAAATAATAACCTAGTGAATAGAATAGCGCATCTAAATTTGAGGTTGCAAAAAAATCAAAAGTTTATGGAGGAATATGAACAACAAATAGCTAGAACAATAGAGCAAAAAAGGAAGGCAGAAGAAAATTGTAATGTATTTTTGGAGCTACAAAAAAAGATTCAAAAGGATCTTGAAAATGCAAATAGTCAGTTATTAGAGATGAGGGAATCAAAAGAAAAACTTGAGGATAGTATGAAAGATTATGAAGATGAAATTATATCACTAAAAAATCAATTAGAATTAGCAAATGATAAGATTTATAAATTATCATTTGAGCTTAAGGAAATAAATAAAAAAAATCAAGAAGAAAAAGACGCTAGGTTAATAGTAGAAGATAATTTAAAGGGAATTCTAAAAGAAAATGCTTCAATCATAATAGAAATAACTTTAGTGAAGGAAGAAAATAAAAAAATAATCTCTGAATTAGTAGATAAAAATAAACAATTAATAGAAGAAAAGGAGTATAAGCTGCAAATAGAAAATAAATTAAAATACTTGGAAGAAGAAAATATGTTAATAAAAGAAGAAACTAGGGTAATAACTGAAGAAAATAATAGATTAAAAGTAGAATTAGATCTAGAGAGAAACCAATCGGTTATGGATAGGCTACTAAGAAGAAGAGCTAGTAGTAATCAAAATAATTTTTAAATATATGGCGCAAATTAGCGCTGAGTAACCTAGAGTATTTTAGAGCATACAATATAAGGAAAAATCGATGAAAATCTAGGAAGTTAAAGGAGAAAATTATGAGATTGGAAGACTATGATTATGTAATGGCATTTACATCTCATTATAGAGCTGTATATATGTATGATAGATTAACTCAAAAGAAAATAGAAGTAAAATTAGTTACGGCACCAAATAAGGTTAATATTAGCTGTACACAAGCATTAAAGTTTAAAGAAAAAGATAAAGAGGAAATAGAAAAAGAATTAGCAAAGAATAATATATATCCAACTGCAGTATTTAAGGTAATAAAAGAAGGAAAAAAAGAAACTTATGAGTTAATTGAATAAGGAGAAAATAACTTTATTTAGCTAGAGAATTAAGTATTATTAAGCAATTAAAAGGGGGGAAGTGGAATCCTTGGTTAATGTAAGTAAAAAGATTATCTATTATGTATCTAACTTAGGTGCTGATAAAGTATCTATAATTGATGGAAATAGTTATAGTGTTATAAAAGAAGTTGAAGTTGGTTCTAGGCCTCAAGATATTGTTGTAGATGAAAAAAATAATGTTTATATTGCAACAGATAGAAATAGTAAAGTTACACTTATTGACCATTTATATAATACTAATAAAACTTGGAGTATGCCTAATAATGGAAGTATAAAATTGGATTCCATTTCTCAAAAAATTTATGTTTGTAATACAGAAGAAATATGTATTTATAATATAAGTAGTGGAGAAATACTTGGAAGAATAACAGGATTTATTGCTGCAGATAGCATGGAACTTGATAAGAGTAGAAAAAAATTATTTGTACTTGATATTTTTCAAAATGAAATAAAAGTTTATGATACTACAGATTTTAAATTAATTAAAGAATACAAGGAAGTTGGAAATACTCCAAGCTATATTTTTATGGGAGAAAACGAACGATATTTATATATTTCAAATAAAGGATTAAATAGAGGTTCTTATAGTGGAAATATCTCTATATTAGATCTTGAAACTGGAAAAATTTCATATATAAATTTCCAAGAAGGATCAAGTATTATTGATTTAGATGGAAATGAAAATTTTTTATATGCAGCAAATAATGGATTACATAGAATTGAAGTTATAGATATAATAAATAAAAAATGTATAGCGAGTATTAGTACAACTTTGCCAGAATTACAGAGGATTAGGCTATCTCCTGATGAAAAACTACTTTTAGTAACTAGTAAAAATAGTGAAGGAAAAGGAGTACTTGATAGAATAGATATTTCTAAAAATGTTATTTTAGATACTTTCATTTTTGATGAAAAGAATATAGTTCCATATGATATAGGTATTGTTATAGAAAATAAAAAGATAGAAGAAAAAAATTATATTTCTATGAATTCAAATGATAAGTTGCAATATGAAAATGGAAGCACTATATTAGCAAGGAAAGTTTTATCAACTTACAAAGAAAAGATAAATTTTACCCAAGTATGTATGGAAATATCATTGAAAGATGATGAAAGTCTAAGGATAGAAGATATTATTTTTGAAAATTGTAATGTTATAGAAGAAAGCAAAAGTAGAAAAATTTTAGAGAGTAAAGAGAAGTATTTAATACTAGAGTATGACTTTTATATTCCATACTATATAAAATGTAAAAATCAAAATGAAGAAAAATATATAATTGAAGGAAAGCTTAAAGGAAAACAAAAAGCCAGATTATATGTTTCAGATTATAAGGAAGGTAACGGAGTAGAATATGTAGTAAAATCATTAACTAAGCTAATAAGTTCTCCAATAAAAAAAGATAACCTTATTACGTTTGATGTTAGCTCTATAATTTCCACACATGCAATTATAGAGGATCTAGTAGTCATACCATTTTGTAATCGGTGTATGGAATTTAAGGGAGATATTAGTTATGAATGAAAAAAAATGTGATTGCTTTTTAGTAAGAAATAAAATGAACAGTTTACTAAGATTTTCATATAGCAATAGTCTTGGAATATATTATCAGACATTTAGAAATGGGAAATGGCAAGAAAAAGATATTATTTATAAAGAAAGTTTTGAAACTTTTTATGTTATAGAAGATTTTAATGGTAATGTAAATGTACTATGTCAGGATGTTTGTGGAGATGTTGTTTTATGTACATTAGATGATAGTAGGTGGAAGTATAAAACTCTACTTCATATGAAATATAATGAAATAATGCCCATAGAATTAAAAGCTTTTTTTATAGGGAAAAAGATACATTTTTTATATAATTTAATAAATGAAAATGATGAAACTCAAATGATAATACATCAACATAATAAGAGATTAAATGATCTAGCACCATCAGAGGTTCTTATTACCTTAGACTGTTACTCAAATCTATCTTATTATATTTCTCAAAGTTACAATTATTGTGTAGTTTTAATAAATACTATGTCATATGGTATATATAAACTGAGCTCAAGAGTATTTAATATATCTAAAGATCTTTGGGAAAAAGAAATGATTATATATATATCTAGATTACCTTATAAAGATTTTTCTTTTTGTGTATTAGAAAATAGATGTCATTATCTTATTGTTACTGAAGAGAATAATCTTAATGTATTAATTTATCAATATAAAGATATATTAAGTGATAAACAAAAAGAATTACAAAAAAATTTAATATTATTTGAAAATGAAAAAGTTGATTCATGTACAATACTAACTTTAGATAAAGTATTATGGGCATTATGGATAAGTGACAAAAAGTTATATGGATGTTTTTCTAAAAACAATGGACAAGACTTTAGTAATCCAGCAGTATACAAAATTTTTGAGGATATAATGCCTACCAAAGCTTATTATAAAGAGTTTATAGAAGAAAATAGATATATAGATAATGAAATATATATTATTAATTATAATAATGAAGTGAATTTATTTTTACATGAACTTTTGATTGCTAAAGTGGATTTAGATATAGATAGCAACAAGCAAGATGTAGGCTTTGAAGATATACTTTATGGAAATATAGAAATAAGTTACAAAGATATAGATAATAAAAGCAGAGATTTAATTAGTTTAGATAAGGAAGTAAAAGATAATTATGAACATATTGAAGTTTCTAGTACAGAAAAATTACAAAATGAAATTAAATGTCAAAATGAAAAAATAATAAAGTTAGATAATAAAATAAAAATGTTGAATAATACCATAGGTAAACAAAAGAATGAATTAGCAAGTCTAAGATATACCCTTAATAAGGAAAAGGAAAAAGTTTATAGAATTAATAAAGATAATAATAGTTTAAAAGAAAAAAATGAGTTTTTAGAAAAGAAATTATTATTAAAAGATAAAGAAAAGCTATCACTTGAAAAAAGATTAATAGAAAAGAATAAGGAAAATGAAAATCTAAAACAAGAAATAAATGAAAAAAACTCTAACAATAAAGATAAAACTAGGGAAGAAAAATTCTCAATAAAAAAATGGATTTTTGATAATAAAGGATAAAATATAGTAACAATATTTAAATTTAAAGAATAAAGTATGAAATTGAGAAAACTAATATATAAAAAATAAAAAGGAGGGAATTGAGTGGAATATAATATTTTAATTGGTGGAAGTGCTGGGCAAGGACTTGATACATTAAGCGATTTTTTAGAAAAATCAATAAAGAAGTTTGGATTTTATGTTTTTTCAAATAAGGATTATATGTCAAGGGTTAGAGGCGGACATAACTTTATACAAATAAGATTTGGAGAAAATAAAATATATTCACATAAGAATGAGGTAGATTTAATACTTGCTTTAGATGAAAATACAATCGTATATCATAAAGATAAATTAAAAAATGATGGAATTATAATATCAGATAAGAGCATAAAATTTGAAGATGAAAAAGTTAAAAAGTTGCCTCTTATAGAAACTGCAAAGAAATTAAGTTTATCTAAGGCATTTACATCAGTAGCAGCAGGAGTAATATTAAAATATTTTTCAATAAGCTTAGATAATATTGATAAATACTTTAGTAATAAGCTATCAGAAGATGTAAGAAGTAAAAATATACAAGCAGTTAGATTAGGATATGATTTAATTGAATCAAAGTATAAAATGCAAGGAAATGATTTAAGTAATTATATATTAATAAATGGTAATAGCGCTATTGCATTAGGGGCTATTGCTGGAGGATTAGATTTTTACTCTGCATATCCAATGACACCGGCAACTAGTATAATGACTTATTTATCTAAAAAACAAGTAGAAACAGGAATGGTTGTTGATCAAGCAGAAGATGAAATAGCAGCTATAAATTTTGCAATTGGGGCTTCATATGCAGGAGCAAGAGCTATGACTGGAAGTTCTGGTGGTGGAGTTTCATTAATGGTAGAAGCATTTGGCCTTTCAGGTATAACAGAAACACCAATAGTTATAGTAGATTCTCAAAGGCCAGGGCCAGCAACAGGGCTTCCAACAAGAACAGAGCAAAGCGATTTAAGCTTTTTATTAACAGCATCTCAAGGTGAATTCCCAAGAATATTAATAAGCGTTAGAAATGCTGAAGATGCATTTTATAAAACTGTTAAAGCATTAAATTTAGCTGATAAATATCAAACTGTTGTAATCTTATTAACAGACCAATATTTAGCTGATGCAAATATAACAATTCCTAAATATGATTTAGATAATATTAAAATAGAAAGATATATCTCAAATGGAGAAGACCTAAAAGAAGATGAGGAATATAAGAGATATAAGGTAACTCAAAGTGGAATATCTCCTAGAATGATTCCGGGTAATTCTAAACATCAAGTAGTTTTAGTAGATAGTGATGAGCATACCGAAGAAGCACATATAACAGAATCAGCAGAAGTTAGAAATGCGCAAATGGAAAAAAGAATGAAAAAGTTAGAACTTATTAAAAAAGATATTGAAGAACCAGAATTTATGGGTAAGGAAGATTTAGAAATTCTATTATTAGGATTTGGATCAACTTATGGAGCATTAAAAGATGCAGTTGATGAATTAAATAGCCAAGGTAAAAAGGTTGGGGCTTTGAGTTTCGGAGATATATATCCATTACCACAAGAAAGATTAAAAAAATATTCAAAACAAGCTAAAGAAATTATAAATGTTGAGCAAAACTTTACAGGACAATTAGGTAAGTTAGTAACTCAAGAAACTGGAATATTAATGACCAATAGTATCTTGAGATATGATGGAAGACAAATATGTGGAAGTGATATAGTAATGAAACTAAGAGAGGAGGAGTTTTAATGTTAGATTTAAATTTGTATAAGAGTAATGATGAGATTGCTTGGTGCCCAGGTTGTGGAAATTTTGGTATATTAGCAGCATTAAAAGAAACTTTAGCAGAGCTTGAATTAAAACCAGAAGATGTAGTTATAGTATCAGGAATTGGACAAGCCGCTAAAACTCCTCACTATTTAAAAGTAAATGGATTTAATGGACTTCATGGTAGAGCTTTACCACCAGCACAAGCTATAAAAATGGTTAATAAGAATCTTAAAGTTATTATAAATAGTGGTGATGGAGATTCATATGGTGAAGGCGGTAATCATTTTATTCATAATATAAGAAGAAATGTAGATATGGTACACCTTGTTCACGATAATCAAATTTATGGATTAACAAAAGGACAAGGCTCTCCTACAACTGCAAAAGGTCAGGTTACTTCTATGCAATTTGAAGGTGTATATTTAGAGCCAATAAATCCTTTAGCTGTAGCTATCAGTGCTGGAGCAACATTTGTAGCTAGAAGCTTTTCAGGCGATAAAGAGCATTTAAAATCGATGATAAAAGCAGCAATGAATCATAATGGATATGCATTAGTAGATATAATGCAGCCATGTGTTGTATTTAATAAAGTAAATACATTTAAATGGTATAAGGATAGAATATATAAGTTAGATGATAACTATGATAAAAGTAATAAAATAGAAGCGCTTAAAAAGGCTGAGGAATTTGGTGATGAAGGAATCCCAATAGGTATAATATACAAAGATGATACTAAAGAAAGTTACCATGAAGTGCATCCAGTATTAAAGAGTGGAGTAAATTTAATAGATAGAAAATGGGCTGTTAAAGATACTGGAAAGTTTATAGATGAGTTTTTATATAATTAAAAGATATGAGTTGTAAATTAATTTTTTAAAATAGTAAGTAAATTTAAGTTTTACTTACTATTTTTTTATGTAAATTATTTTAAGGTTTGAAAAAATTCTGTAACTTCTTTGGAGTTACCTCTAAAAATAATTTTATCTTTTATTTTTTCTAAAGAGTATTTATAAAGAGGATCATAGTATTCTTTAAGGAATACTTCTATCCAGCCTTTATGTGAATCAATATTATTAGTAGATAATTGATTTTTATAGGCTAAATTAAGTTCGTTTAGAACTTCTTTAAATCTATCTCCACCAAGCCTTTTCTTTAATCTATCCATGCTTGAGTATATGTAATTGAACCATTCGCTTAATCCAAGCTCATTACCGAATTTGTTGATATATTCTATTTGAGAGTCTATAACATATTCTTTTAATGTATTTTCTACACGTTCTTCTAGTGATGCCTCCAAAAATACTACACTTCCGCTATGAAAGTAGTTAAAAAAGTCCTGAGGAATAAAATTCTTTCCGATGTTTTTTCCTTCATCCTCAAAAATTATGTGCTTAAATTCATGTTCTGTGCATTTAATTAAAGAATATGCTAAATTATTTTCAAAGTTAATTTGTGTAGGTTGAGGATCTGCATGGGAACCAAAAGAGGATCCCCTATGATTAGCTATTCCTTCTAAGTCTATTGAATTTTCTATTGTTTTTAAAACTATAGTCTTTCCAGAACCTGTGAAGCCTGTTAAAACAATAGGTTTATATTTTTGATTTTCTTTAGATAACGAATCTATAAGATAATTACGAAATGCCTTATACCCACCATCTAATCTATAAATTTCTCTGCCTAAAGCATCTGTAATCCATTCTTGAGCAATCCTTGAGCGTGAGCCACCCCTAAAGCAATATAACATAGTAGATGGATTAGATTTTATAAATTCAATCCAAGAATTTAATCTATCTTCTTTGATTTTACCTGATACTAATTTATATCCAAGTTTTGTAGCTTCTTCATTTCCATTTTCTTTATAACAAATTCCTATAATATGTCTTTCTTCATTATTTAAAATTGGTGAATTAAAAGAATTTAAAAATGCTCCTTTTTCATATTCAATAGGTGCTCGTACATCTATAAGTGGTATGTCTTCTAATACTATTTTTTTAAAATCATTTATTAATGGATATTTCATATTAATCATAATTCTTCCTTTTATTTTTGATATTTATTAATTATTACTATTTTTGGTAGGCTTTATTCAATATTATAAAATTTTATGTATATAATTTGCAATAAAGATTTTGAATTTAATAAATTTTGTTTAAAGTGAGAAAAATAAATAATATGATTACAGTATATATTGAGTTATGTGACATAGTCACATAAAAATTGTTTTATATGCTGTAGAATAGTCACATAATCAAAATAGTAAAATTTATTAATAGGAGTGAATGTAGAATGTTTGGTTTATTTAATAAAAATTCAGGAAAAGTTATAAATGTAAATGATATTGATAATTTAATTGGTAAAATAGATTTAATTGATATAAGAGAACCATACGAATATAGAACTGGAAGTATAAAAAGTGCAAAAAATATTCCAATGGGGGATCTTCTAAACGATCCAGAGAAATATTTAAATAAGGAGAAAGAATATCATATAGTATGCCAATCAGGAGGAAGAAGTTCAACTGCATGTAATAAGCTAAGAAGCCTTGGATTTGATGTAGTTAATGTTGCTGGTGGAGTTGGATCATATGTTGGGAGCAAAAGAAAATAGCAAATGCTATTTTCTAATGGATAATGCACAATGGATAATGAATAATTAAGGAAAAAATTCAGCTATGCTGAATTATAAAAAGTATTAATTATAAAAACTAAAATCGATGAATTTTTACAAAAATTATCCATTATTAATTGTTAAGTATCAATTTGGCTGCGTAGCAGCCACTAGGAGGATTTTGTATGAAGAAGATATTAATAGTTGGTGGGGTAGCTGGAGGAGCTTCAGCTGCAGCAAGATTAAGAAGATTAAGTGAAGAAGATGAAATAATAATGTTTGAAAAAGGTCCTCATGTATCCTTTTCTAATTGTTCATTACCTTATCACTTAAGTGGAATTATTGATGAAGCAGATAAGCTTGTATTAATGAGTCCAGAAAAGTTTAAAGCTCAATATAATATAGAAGCTAGAGTAAATAGTGAAGTAATATCAATAGATAGAAAAAATAAAGAACTTGAAATAAAAAATGCACAGACAGGAGAAATTTATAGAGAAAATTATGATAAATTAATTTTATCACCAGGAGCAAAACCGATAGTACCTAATATTCCAGGAATTGAAAATGTAAATATTTTTACTATTAGAAATGTTGTAGATATAGATAGATTAAATAAATTTGTTAAAGAGCTTAATACAAAGGAAGTAGCGGTAATTGGCGGTGGATATATAGGAGTGGAAGTTGCTGAAAACTTAAGAGAAGCAGGATATGAAGTTTCTTTAATAGAAGCTATGGATCAAATATTAAAGCCATTTGATTACGATATGGTTCAAATATTACATAAAGAAATTTATGATAATGGTATAAATTTAATTGTTGGAGATAAGGTTTCAAGCTTTGAAGAAGGTAAAGTAGTATTAGCTTCAGGTAAGAAGATTAATGCAAAGGCAGTAGTTATGGCAATTGGTGTTTCTCCAGAAGTATCATTAGCTAAAGAGGCAGGCTTAGAACTTGGTGAAACTGGAGCTATTAAGACTGATAGGAATTATAAAACTAATGATGATGATATTTATGCTGTAGGAGATGCAATTGAAGTATATAATGCATTAACACATTCTATGACAAAATTATCACTTGCAGGTCCAGCTCTAAAAGAAGCTAGATCAGTTGCAGATCATATAAATGGTAAAAGAGGAATAAATAACGGTTATATTGGATCATCTGCTATAAAGGTATTCGATTATAATGCTGCTGCAACAGGATTAAATGAGTCCTTAATTAAAGTTTTAAATCTGAATATAAAATATGATATTGTAAGACTTATAACTAATGATAAAGTTGGAATAATGCCTGATGCATCACCAGTTCATTTTAAACTTATATTTGAAGTTCCAACAGGTAAGGTGTTAGGAGCACAAGCAATAGGTAGAGGTGATGTTGCCAAAAGGGTTGATATAATAGCTACTATTATAAAACTTGGAGGAACTGTCGAAGACTTAAAAGACTTGGAACTATGTTATGCGCCACCATATAGTACAGCAAAGGATGTAGTTAACTATGCTGGATATGTAGCATCAAATTTATTAAATGGAGATTTTAAACAAGTTAATGTTGATAAGATAAGAGATTTAGTTGAAAGTGGAGCTTATATAATAGATGCTAGAGAAATTAGAGAATATGAAAATGGACATATAAAAGGGGCTAAGAATATTCCTCTTAGTCAGCTTAGAGAAAGAATAAATGAAATACCAAAGGATATTCCTGTTTACATACATTGTAGGACTGGTCAAAGAAGTTATAATGCAGTATTAGCATTGCAAAATTTAGGATATAGAAATGTCCATAATATAACTGGAAGTTTTCTAGGTGTATCATTTTATGAATATTTTAATGATAAAACAACAGAAAGAGAAAGTATAGTTACACAATATAATTTTAAATAATTCAAAAGACTTCAGGAAAATTTCTTGAAGTCTTTTTCTATTAGTAGGTTTTAGTAGATAAAGGGATAAATCACATAGTTATTTTGTGTATTTAATATAAACTTATACATATAAAATTTAAAAATTATAGAGTTTAAAGTTATATGTGTTAAAATATAGAGTATGAGATAAAATATGTAAAAATAATTTATATTAAATTAACTTTATATATAGTATATTTTATTTTAATAAGTAAAAAAACAATATAAGAGATAGTGTAAAGTTTCGTATGAAAAAAATAGATAAATCAACATAAAGGTAATTATTTGAATAAATTGATTTATGTTG
>NZ_JADNAT010000006.1 GCF_015550425.1 Clostridium sp. 1001275B_160808_H3
CCCCTGTTCAATACAGAAATCATCTTCTTTGTGCATAACCCTTTTTTTATAATGTCCTTGACATAGGTATCAGTTTATTTCGCGAGCCCCTTTATAAAAATAATAAATTAACTTTTTTAAGGCAATAAAACTTGATTGAATTTGAATAAATTTTATATTAAATAGATTTCTAGAGACTGTGCCTTTTTTTATTTAACTACGTTTTTGTATCCAGTATATGTTGCATAAAAATATCCTGCATAAATTGCTACTAAAGTAAATAAAGTAACAAAAGATGATAATCCTATGCTTGGCTTATTAAATAATACTATAAAATCATTTATAACACTAATTCCTACTATTGAGTGAACAATCGCTAAAATAAGTGGAATCATAAAATATATTATTGTTTGTTTAAATATAGTTTTATTTATCATCCTTTTAGATGCTCCAATTCTTTTAAGTGAGCTATATCTTTCTTTACTATCAGCAGCTTCAGATAGTTGTTGTAATGATAATATTGCAGCACTAGAAATTAAAAATACTATTCCTAAGTATATTGCTATAAATAAAATGACAGTTGTCATACTTTTATTCTCAGTATATATTTGATTTCTAGTATAACCTAATACAAAATCTGTATAATCATTTCTTGTATAACTTCCACTTCTAAAATCTGTAAATAAGTCTTCATATTTTTCTTCATACTTACCTTCAGAATAGTTAACATTTAAAATTGATCTTGAAGGAATTAACTCTCCCTTAAAATTATCTGGAACTATTATAGTAAATACATTTTCCGAAATTGAATCTGTATAAAATGACTCTGTAATTAAATCTGAATTTGCTATTTTATATTCCTCGCCGCTTAAAATTATAGTTTCTTCATTTTTAGCAAATTTACTTATTTCCTTAATTTTATTTTCAAAACTTGACGCAATTAAGACTTCATCTTGATTCAAATACAAATCCTTTTCACCTTTAAGAGATTTAATTTTATTATAATCAGATATTTTTATAAATTCTATTTGATTATCTCCAAACCCCTTTATATCTTCTGGACTTTTTATATAATCTTTAAGAATATCCTTTAGTTTCTCATTTGAGATATATTCGGTATATATTATATATTTTTCATCATCATTAAATTTAAAATTCAATTTGTCTAAATTTTCTTTTATATCCTTTGAATTAGATCTCTCATCTAGAAACATAAGGGCTGAAGCTGAAAATGGCGTCGTATCTTTTAAACTACTTTCTAAAGCATTTTTAAAACTAAGCCCAGTTGAAAGTGTTGTTATTGTTAAAAATAACATTAATGAAATTATCGTCATAGATACAAAGTTAGTATTAACCTTGCTACTTATTTGTCTTAAAACAAATATATTAAGTTCTTTAAAATAAGCTTTTTTATTATTTTGAATTAGATATATGCTAAATCCACCTAAACTTATAAAGAATAATAATGTTCCTACAATTCCCAATACTAAAGACATAACAAACCTACTATCTTCAGGCTTTAATCCAGCTTTTATAACTAAGTAATATGCAGCAAATAATATTATTATTGATAAAATAAATATTGTAATATTTACAATTGGGTTTTTAAATTTTACATTTTCGCTTTTTCTTGAGGCTGTCAACATATCTATTAACTTGTATTTTGATACAACAACAGTATTAAAAATCATAACTAATAAAAACATTATTCCAAAGTAAATAGTACTTTTAATCATTGCTTCAAATGAGATTATAAATTTATATTCTCTCATCCCAACATCAAATAGTTTAGCTGTAAATACTGATAATCCTTGTGAAAAAATCATTCCTAATACAAGTCCTGCTAATAATGACATTATCCCAATAATTAAAGTTTCACAAAGTAATATTTTAGAAATCTTACTTTTTCCCATCCCTAGTGTCATATAAATTCCAAGCTCTTTTTTACGTTTTTTAATTAAAAAGTTATTAGCATATATTATTAAACTTCCAAGAATAACTGATACAAATATTGAAACCATTCCTATGATTTTGCTTAAACCACTTATCGTATTTGACTGACTACTATTCATTTCAAATATAGCTTTTTGGGATTCTATTGAATTAAAACTGTAAAATATACAAACTGCAAATGTTAATGTCAAGAAATATATTGCATAATCTTTTATACTCTTTTTTACGTTGTTAAATGCTATTTTAGAATACATTTCCTGCATCACCTCCTAAAAGAGTAACCACTTCAATAATTCTATTGAAAAATTCCTTTCTGGAATCTCCTCCTCTTACAAGTTCATTGAATATCTTTCCATCTTTAATGAATAAAATTCTATGTGCATAACTTGCTGTAAATGCATCATGAGTAACCATTAATATAGTTGCTTTTAATTCTTTATTAAGAGTTTCAAATGAATCTAAAAGTAACCTTGATGATTTAGAATCTAATGCTCCTGTTGGCTCATCTGCTAATATCAATGATGGGTTAGCAACAATTGCCCTTGCTGAAGCAACTCTTTGTTTTTGTCCACCTGACATTTGATACGGATATTTACTTAATACTTCTGTTATTCCAAGATTACTTGATATATCTTTTATAAGTCCATCAATTTTATTATGACTTCTTCCTTGGATAGTTAGTGCTAATGCTATATTTTCATAAGCAGTTAAAGTATCTAAAAGATTAAAGTCTTGAAATATAAACCCTAGCTCATCCCTTCTAAATTTTTCTAATTGTTTTGATTTAAGCTTTGTGATATCCTTATCGTTTATTATTATCTTTCCTGTAGTCACAGTATCTATTGTTGAAATACAATTAAGTAGAGTTGTTTTCCCACTACCAGATGGCCCCATTATTCCAACAAATTCTCCTTTATCAACTTTAAAGCTTATATTATCAATTGCTTTAGTTACATTATCTTTGTTTCCATAATACTTTTCGATTTTCTCTACACTTAAAATATTCTTCATGTTATCCTCCATCTAATTAATTATATTAATGTTTAAAAAACTACTAATTTCATTACAATCATATTTTAACCTAATATTTATTAATTACGTATTTATCTAACTTTCATTAACCTTTCATTTTCGTAAGATTATAATAAAAAAACAACCCTCTATATATTAAAGGATTGTTTAATATTTATATCTTAACTAATCTTAAACTTCATTACTATCAATTTTATTTTGTCTTGCAACCTTTGTTTTATTGATTATTTTTCTTATAGATAGCTTTAAAATATCTCTGTAATCTTTATTTATTTTATTTTTAGTTTCATAAATTAATAAAAATATTCCTACAGTTAACGGAATGATATAATAACTTATGCGATACAACAATAAAGCTAGTAGGGCTTCTTCTTTATTTATACCAAGAGCATTCACCCCTAATATAAATGATAAATCAAATCCACCAATTCCTCCTGGCATCATACTCACAATTCCTACAGCTGAAGATACTACGTAAATTGGGAATATTTTTGATAAAGGTAATGCATTTCCTAATAGTTTTAAAATGCTAAACAATAATAGTGCCATTGCTATCCATTCTAAAATTGAGATTATCATTATTTTTATAGTCTTTATAGCATTTTTTCGCATTTCTTTAGTTCTACATCTATATAAGTTATAGATAAAAAGGATTGGTGCATAAAGTGCAGCTAATAATATGCCTATTTTTACAAATTCAATTTTCTTTAAACTTGCTATGTTTAAAATTGAATAAATGAAGCAAATTGCAGAAAATCCAGTAAAATTTAATAATACTACTTTTGAAACTTCTTTTACTAATTTTGTCTTGTCCTTAATATAAGGTGAATAAAAATGACTTTTAAGTGCTATTGCAGCTGTGCCACCAAAACCAACTATACTTGAAATAGAGCTCGCAATCCAAGAAGATTTATAAAGACTCTTGTTATCTAAAGAAATATTACATGTATCCTTGATTATAAAATCATATAACGATAATGGTAAATATGATAATAACCCTAAAATTATAATAATACTTAAGCTTATAAAAGAAAGCTTGTCTTTATATATGTAAAATGTATGTGTATCAAAATCTGAAAATAGCTTTCTGAACTGAATAAGTATTATTGTCAATATAGTAAGTATAAAAACTACTTTCATCCATACTTTTACCTTGCCTTCTGATTTAACAAACATATAAATTCTCCCTACAAAATCAATTTATACTATACATAAAAATTTATTTACTTAATCTTTATTAGTATATATCAATAATAAGGTAAATTCAAAATATTTTTATTTAATACTGGAAATTTTAAGTAAAATTATATTAAAATATTATATTCAAAATTTGAATTAATATTTAATATGTTAATTTGTGAATACTTTATAAATCAAATTTTTTTTCATCATAACCAGCAAATACTACTAAAGCAACAACAGTTAAAACATCTTTAATCTTTCTCATAAAAAAATCATCTCCTAATATCAATTTATAAATTTATTATATTATTTATTTTTCCTTTGTAGTATTTATGTATATTACGAAATGCTTTCAATTATGTAACCTTTTTTATTTTCTATAAAAAAATCATCTTTTTAAGTAAAGGATAGTTTAATTTTATCTTTTACTACTTAAAAAGATGACTTTATAATTTCCATATTTTTTATTTTTTTAATTTTCTATAATAAGTATTTTCTAATGGCAATTTAGTTCTAAATTCACCATCTAATTTATAGTATGCTCCTTGCATTGCTGGTGCAGCTGGAACAACAACAATTTCTCCAACTCCTTTTGCTCCATATGCTAAGCTAGATTTATTTTTTTCAATTAAGATAGTTTCTATTTCTGGAACTCCTGTTGATCTAAATAATCCTAATGTTCCAAATTTAGCTAATGGAACTCCATCTTTTAATGGATAATCTTCTGTTAATGCATATCCAAGCCCCATGACTACTCCACCTTCAATTTGTCCTTCTACAGCTATAGGATTTACAGCTCTTCCAATATCGTGAGCTGCAACTACTTTTAGTACCTTACCATTATCATCTAAAACTACTACTTGAGTTGCATAACCATAAGCAACATGACTTACCGGATTTGGCTTTGTACTTCCCATTGGATCTGTATCTGAAACATACTCACCATAAAATTCTTCACCCTCTAGTTCCTCTAAAGACTTATTCTCTAAAGCTGCCTTTAGCTTTAAAGAAGCTGCTCTTGTTGCTTCTCCTGTAAATACAGTTTGTCTTGAAGCTGTTGTTGTTCCTGAGTTTGGTGTAGTAAAAGTATCTGGATTATCTACTAAAACTTGATTTGGTTTTATTCCTGTAGTTTCACAAAGAATTTGTGTTGCTATTGTACCAACGCCTTGTCCAATGCAAGCTGCTGATGTTCTTATGACAGCCTTTCCATCTTTAATTACTATTCTACATCTACCTGTATCAGGAATACCTACACCTAATCCAGCATTTTTAAATGCACAGGATATACCTACATTTTTATTATTTTCAAAAGCATCTTTTACAGCTTCTAAAGTTTCTACTAATGCTGTTCCTTCATCAGCAATTTGTCCATTTGGCAATACTTGACCTGGCCTAATTGCATTTTTATATCTAAACTCCCATGGTGAAATTCCTACAAGCTCTGCAAGCTTATTTATATTACATTCATTTGCAAATGCTGATTGAGTAACTCCAAATCCCCTAAATGCTCCTGCTGGAGGATTATTTGTATATACTGCAATACCTTCTATTTCTACATTTTGATAGTTATATGGCCCAGCTGCATGAGTACAAGCTCTTTGTAATACCGGTCCACCTAATGATGCATAAGCTCCTGTGTCAGAAATTATTCTTGCTTTCATTCCTGTTAAAATTCCATTTTCATCACAAGCTGTAGTAAATTCCATTTCCATAGCATGTCTCTTTGGATGTATTATTATACTTTCTTTTCTACTTAAAGCAACTTTCACTGGTTTCTTTGTATAATAAGTTAAAAGTGCTGCATGATGTTGTACACTCATATCTTCCTTACCACCAAATCCTCCTCCTACAAGCATGCTTTTAATTCTTAATTGGCTTGGATCTAAGTTTAAAAGCTTTCCTATTTCACGAAGCTCATCATAAACCCCTTGTCCACCTGTATATACTGTTAGAATTCCATCTTCATAATTAGCAACTGCACATTCTGGTTCTAAAAAAGCATGTTCAGTTGGTGGAGTGCTATACTTTTCTGTTACAACATATTTTGAATTTTTTATTGCTTCATCTGCATCTCCTCTTTTTAAATATTGTCTACTTAATATATTTCCACTTTCATGAACTTTAGGAGCATCATCTTTCATTCCCATTTCTGGATTTATTACAGGTGAAAGTTCTTCGTAATCAACTTCTATAAGGTTTAATGCTTCTTTTAATATCTTCTTATCTTTTGCTGCTACTAAAGCAACAGCATCTCCTAAATATCTAGTTTCTTCTCCTATATCTATCATAGCTGGCCAATCTTGAACTAAATGACCTATAAATCTATCCCCTGGTATATCTTTTGCAGTTAAAACAGCATAAACACCATCCAGTGCTTTTGCCTTTGATGTATCTATATTTTTAACTAAGGCTCTTGGATATTTTGATCTTAATGCAGATCCATAAAGCATTTCATCAAAATATAAATCATCTGCATATTTACCAATTCCTAAAGTCTTAACTTCAGCATCAATTCTAGGTAAATTTTCTCCCACTAATCCTTTACAATATACTTTAGGTACTTCTTCATTATTTCTTAAAAGTTCTGCAACTAAATTAATTGCTTTTATAATTTTTACATATCCAGTACATCTACAAATATTCCCTTTAAGAGCAATTTTTATTTCATCTTCAGTAGGATTTAAATTTGTATCAAGCAGTCCTTTTGCACTTATAACCATTCCTGGAATACAAAATCCACATTGTACTGCTCCACATTTACCAAAGGCATAAGCAAAAACATCTCTTTCTCTTTCACTAATTCCTTCAACAGTAATTACTTCTTTATTTTCCAATCTACTTAATTTTTGAATACATGCTCTTTGCGCTACTCCATCAATTAATACCATACAAGCACCACAAGCACCTTCTGCACAACCATTTTTTACAGATGTCAATTGTGCTATATCTCTTAAATAATCAAGTAAACCCATATCTTCATTTACTGATACACTTTTACCATTGAGCTTAAAACTATACATTTAATTTGCTCCTCCCAATTATCAAAATAATAATTTTAATGTTTTATAAATAAAAAATCTTTTTGATAACTTATTATACGTAATTTTTTAATTCTTCTTCTTTTAAAGCATCTATTTCATCAATATAATAAGGATAATCTTTTAAAATCGTTTCAGCAGTAATTTCTAATTTACTCTTGTTTTCTTTTGAATTAACTGTATATATATATTCTTTTCCATCTTCTCTTAATAAGAATTTATCTTCTCCAATTCTTAATAATCCAGTATTCTTTGAATTATTATATTCTTCTAAATTCTTATAAATAGTTGGTTTCTTAAGATATGGGAAGCCTCCTTTTGGACAGAACATATGGCAGTTACCACATTCATTACACATATTTTCAATATGTGCTATTTGATAATTAGCTGAAAGCTCTTCAACAGGTACTCTCAAATTAGCTCTATTTGGACATATGTCAACACAAATTCCACAACTCTTTAAACAATCAAATGTCTCTAGCTTATCTTCTAAAATTTTACCATTACCTTTATTTTTATAATTAGTGTCATTCTTTGCCTTATCTGCTAATTCATTTAAAGCCTCAATATTTAATCCTTCAGGTGCATGTCCTGCTTTTTTCATTTCATTTAATACACCAATATTATTTGCGTAGCCTTTGGGTTGCAAAAATAACGTTGCTATTGTAATAGGCGCAATTCCAGTATTAAAAACATCTAATGCATTATTTTTATCTATTCCTCCTGATATGGACATATTTATGTCCTTAAACTCACTTGCAATATTTTTAGCTACATTTATTGCTATTGGATATAGTGGCTTTCCAGACATATACATAGCCTCACCTGGCATAATATTTCTATTATTAACTACTGGCAATGTGTTAGTTAATTTAACTCCAAATGTCACATTATTATCTTTTCCTATTTGTAGTAACTTAGATATTATTTCTTTAGCCATATCAAATTGTAAATCGTGTTCAAAGTCTTCTCTTTTTAACTCGATATCATTGTATCCTAAATCATCTAATATTTTTCTTACAGCATCATATCCTAATAATGTAGAATTACATTTTAATAATGTATTTATCTTTTTATTTGATAATAAGTGAGTTGCTATATCTAAAATCTCACTTGCTTTACATCCATGCATTGTTGAAAGTGTAATTATATTTGTAATCTTTGAACTTATCTTATCTATATCTTCTAATTTAAATCTTTTAAAATTATTTATATTTTTCTTTAATACTTCTATACATTCTTTAAAAGCCTTAGTATCTTTTGATTCTTTAAGATCATCAATAAAATCAGAAATCTTTTTTGATTGAATTCCTTTAAGATCATATCCTACACTTATATTAAGTATAAAATCTTTTACATCAGACAATCCAAGCTCAATTCCCATTACTTGTAATAATACAGAAGCTTTAATATACTCATCTTTTGCTTCTTCAACTGTTAATTCTGTAGACCATTCTACATTGTATCCTACATTTTTAACATCAATACAAGGTCTTGCTATCATTTCTTGCATTTCTTTTCCATCTACTATTTGAACAGTCTTAGGTTCAAAATATCTACATCCTGTTAGATAAGCTGCTAAAAAATTTTGAGTTAATTGTGTATGGGGACCAGCTGCAGGCCCTACTGGAAATCTTAAGTACTCACCACAAAAATTCATTTCTATACTATTATCAATATCTCTATAAAAATCCTTTTCTTCTATTCCAAATATTTTTCCTTTTGTATAATAATCTTTAAGAGTTATCTCAAGAATTTTTTCAAAAGACATTACTTTCATTACATCGCTCATAATTGTTCCACCTTTCTTAAAACAAATTTAATATGAATTCCCATCACTATAAATTTTAATTATTAATAAATTTTGATATAAGTTTACTTACTCTATCACTTCTATTAAAGTTAATACGAACTTTTCTATTCCCATATACATAAAAAACTTATTAAACATATAATTAAGAACTCTTACATTTGATCCCATAACTTTTGAGCTATTTTTCTTGAATCTGCAAATATTTTTTCTTCATCTATATTTACTAATTCTCTATTTTTCATAACAACTTTTCCATTTATAATAGTTGTTATTACAGATCTTCCTGTAAATCCAAAAAGCATATGACCATTTATATTACTTGCATTCATAGGAGTTAGAGGATTATAATCAACTATAATCACATCTCCATAAGCTCCTTCTTTTAATATTCCAAGATCTTTATTAAAGAATCTATTTGCTATATTTCTATTATTTTCAAATAACAACTTAAATGTTTCATTAAAAGCTACACTTGGATGACATCTATTATGTCGTTGTATTATAGGGAAAACCTTCATTGATTCAAACATATCGCTAGTATATCCATCAGTTCCCATTCCTATATTTATACCTTTATTTATCATTTCTAATACTGGAGAACATCCAACTGCATTTCCCATATTAGACTCTGGATTATTAACTACATTTGTATTAGTATATTTTAATAATTCCATTTCCCTATCATTTATATGGACACAATGAACTGCTAAAGTTTTTTCGCCTAATATATTGAAATCATAAAGCCTTTCGATGACTCTTTTTCCACTATGTCTTAAAGCCTCATGTAAATCTGATATTCCCTCTGCAGCATGAATATGAAATCCTGAATTTAAGCCTTGAATTTCTTTAGCACATTTTTCTAAAGTTTTATTACTTAATGTAAAAGACGCATGAAGCCCAAATAGGCCTTTTATCATATCACTTGAATCATTACTAGCATACTTAATAAAGTTTACGTTTTCATTAATCCCCTCTTCGGCTATTTTATATCCATCTCTATCTGATACTTCGTAACATAATGAAGTTCTAATCCCAAGTTCCTTAGCTACATCCCCTATAGTAAACAAACTATTTTCTATACTCATAGGGCTTGCATGATGATCAAAGACAGTTGTAACTCCATTTTTAATACAATCAATATATGTTGTATATGCACTATATTTTGTATCCTCAAGGGTCAATTTTTTATCTAACTTCCACCAAAGTCTTTCTAGTATTTCATTAAAATTTTGTGCAGGACTTTCTTTTGCATCCATGCCCCTAGCAAAAGCACTATATATATGATGATGTGTATTTATTAATCCTGGCATTATAACCTTACCTTTAGCATCAATAAGTTCAAAATCCTTATATTTAGCTCTTAAGCTTTCAAAATCTCCAACTTCAATAATTAAATTTTCTTTTATAGCAACAGCTCCATTATCTATAATGGGGTTATCAATATCCTGGGTTATAACTATACCATTACCAATTAAAATCATCTATTATCCCTCCAGTATAATATAATCAAAATTATACTTAGCATTATCCATGCCAAGCTTTATTAATTAAAGCTCTTAATTTAATTTTATTTTAATTATTTTTATAAAATTACTTATGGTAACAATACTTTAATTAAAAGTTATAAATAAGTTATATTGTTTCTATTTATTAGATATTCAAAATTTATAACTAATAAAATTTATCTTTATTATCAATTTAGTAATTGTAATTATCATTTTAAGAATAAAATAAATCTACTTTTCAAATATTATGTTCTAAGCTTTATAGCTTTTAAGTTTCCTGCACATAAAAAATAGCCTCTAAAATTTATACTATTAAAGTATATATTTTAGAAACTATCTTAAAATTTCTGCAACTTGAACTCAATTATTTTTATACCTCTTTACTATATAGTGTCATAAAAAAGAATAATATTTTGAGGCAAAATTTTGAAAGTTCGCCCTTATTGTGATACTAAATTCAAAAATATTTATATACTTTTTAATAAATCAGCTAATATCAACTGCATAAATTGCAATAAGAAATTTCCTAAAAAACTAAAATATAAAATACTCTAAATTATATTATGAGTGTTTTACGAATATTATTATATTCATTTTTTACAAACCAAATAAATTTTTACTTAGATAAACTTACTAAAACTCCAAAACTACCAACAGCTTTCTTTGTATTTATATCAGGTTTATGGGGATGTTTCGTTAATGGTTTATCTCCATTATGGTCAAAATATAAGTGATAGTTAATATATTTAATAACTATCACTTATATTTTTAAATTTATTCAATCTTTTAATTTATTATACATAAAATCTATCTTTTCTCTTATTTCTTTATTTTTCAACCTAATATTTTTAATTAATTTATATACTAATATTATAATCCCAAACAGTAAAAACAAATTAATAACGGTTGCAATAATAGTTGCATAATTTATCTCAATAATGCTGTTCATATAATTTCTCCTTTCTTTATAATACCAACTCTCTTAAATCGCTAACACTCGTTAAATAATAACTTGAATTTTCTTTCATAAACTCAATTATTTCTGGTATTACATGAGACCATCCTGCACTAGCAAAATCTACATTGCAAGCTTTTGCCATATCTAATCCTGGTTTTAAATCATCTACTACTAATATATCTTCATTATTTAAATTAAATATTCTCATAGTTTCCTGAATTGAAAAAGGATTTGGTTTTCTTTTATCCTCTTCAAGATCCCAGCCAAATATTTTATCTGGAATAATTCCACAATTAATCTTATAATCTCTTTCAATTTGTTTGCTTTCCGAATGAGAAGCAACACAAATTATTCCACCTAAATTTTTAAATTCATTTATTAATTCTGAAAAGCCAGGATAAAAATCTGGAATCTTTGATTTTGTATATCTAGTCCATACTTTATATTGATATTCTTGTTCTTCTTTACTAAACTTTAATACATCTCTACATAGCTCAGAAAATCCAGGACTAAAACAATTATAAACAAATTCTTCGAAAGTTAATAATTTTTCATTTGGTCTTAGTGCTTTAAGCGCCTTAATAAAGGATGGATAATGTATATTTGGAGTACTCATAGTAACTGTATCATCATGATCTAAAATTAAACATTTATATTTCATTAACAGAAACCCACCTTAAAGATTATTCATTTTACATGTCCTAAATAAAAAGCTAATTATTCAAATACTATACTTATTATAAAAAATAAAGTATTTCTCTATAAATCAAAAATAGAATAAACATTATAACTTGCAATATTTCAACTCTTTCTATATAAAGTAGCTAACCCTATTCCAAGTTTTTTAGCTGCCATAGATTTTCCTTTAGTATCATGTCCGCATTTTTCTAAAGCATAATTTATATATTTTTTTTCTAATTCATCTAATGTTATTAAATCTCCATCTATAATTTTATCTAAATAATTTACATTATTTTTGTTATAATAATCTATTATATAATCAGGAAGAATACTACAAGTTATTATATTATCTTCATCTACTAAATTTATCATGAATTCCAAAGCATTTTGTAATTCTCGTATATTTCCTTCCCATGGATAATTTTTTAGTTTTTCTATAACATCATCTTTAATATAAATTTTTTCTAAACTATAAGTTGAACAATATTTATCTATAAAATTTAAGGCTAACTCTTTTATATCTTCCTTTCTCTCTGAAAGATTAGGAATTTCGATAGGTATTACATTTATTCTATAATAAAGATCTTCTCTAAACCTTTTTTCTTTAATCATTTTTCTTATATCTTTATTAGTTGCAGCTATTACCCTTATATCTAAATTTATCATTTGGTTAGATCCTATCTTTGCAAATTTCCTTTCCTGAAGAACTCTAAGAAGCTTTACTTGTAATGCTAAAGGCATGTCTCCAATTTCATCTAAAAATATTATTCCTCCATTAGCAAGCTCAAACTTACCTATTCTACCACTATTACTTGCTCCACTAAATGCACCTTTTGCATAACCAAATAATTCACTTTCAAGTAAAGCTTCTGGTATAGCTGCACAATTTATAGCTATAAATGGCTTATTACTTCTGTTGCTTTGTGAATGTATAGCTCTAGCTATAACTTCCTTCCCTGTCCCACTTTCTCCTGTTATAAGCACTGATGAGCTTGAATTTGCTATTTTCACAATTTTTCTTTTAATATTTTTCATTGCCTCTGATTCACCAATTATAGATTTTAATTTTATTTCTCCCCATACATTATTTTCATTTATATTATTGCATTTATCCTTTTTACAAATTTTATTTAATATAATAATATTTTTATAATTATATGAATCTAAATCAATTTCTAATAATTCTCCTATACCATCGTAATCAATCCCTTTGGCTCTTATCCCAATTTTATTATTTTCTGCACCATTACTTCTAAATATTTCTATTTTTTCTAAGTCACTACTTTGAATATTTAAGGCTTTTCTTACGTAATTGTTTGCATAAATTACTTTGTCGTTAGAATTTAAAATTACAATTCCATCGCTTATTTTGTTAGCTATGTCTTCAATAAATTTTTCTTCCATGCTATCACCTTTTGTAATATATTATTGATTATCATATTCTCTCTCAATATTATGTTACCATTTTTTCCTTAGCCTTACAATTATTATAATCATCAAAAAAGAAGCTTCGAATCATAAAATAACCTTATTATAAGCTTATTTTATATCTAATGCTCCCTTTTAATTAGTTTATTTATTATTTATTCTACTCATATATATTGTAGGAATTAATGCATACATAGCTGCTGACTTTACTATTTCACTCTTCCAAGTTCTTTCATTCGGTGCATGAGCTTGATCTTCATGTCCTGGTCCAAAACCTATACATGGAATGCCATACCTACCCATTATAGAAACACCATTAGTTGAAAATGTCCATTTATCCACGATTGGTTCTACCTTAAACAAACTCCTATATGCTTCTATAAGTGTCTGGCATACCTCATGTTCTTCCTGTATAACCCAAGTTGGAAAATATGCTTGTGTTTCATAAGAAAGCCCTGTATAAGATTCCTTATTATAATTATACATAGATACTTGTGCTTGTGCCTTTTTAACCGAAGGCAAATCTTTAATTTGATTTATTGCAAATTGATAAGTTTCTCCGTCTGTTAATCTTCTATCTATAGAAATACTACATCCATCTGCCACAGCACATCTTGAAGGTGATGAATAAAATATTTCTGATACAGTTAATGTTCCTTTACCAAGAAAATCATTATCCATAAGTTCACTACCTAAATTTTTTAATTCATTTAAAATTGGAGCCATCTTAAATATCGCATTTTCTCCTCTTTCTGGAGCTGATCCATGACAACTTATTCCATTAGTACTAACCTTTATTTCAACTCTTCCTCTATGACCTCTATTGATATTACATGAAGTAGGCTCTGTAATCACTACAAATTCTGGTCTTATGTTATCTTCATTAATTATATATTGCCAGCAAAGTCCATCACAATCTTCTTCTTGAATAGTACATGCTATAAGTAAAGTATAGTCATTTTCTAAGTTTAGATCTTTAATTATTTTTCCTGCATAAACCATGGCTACTAATCCACCGCCCTGATCACTTGCTCCTCTTCCTAAAATTAGCTCTGCATCTTCATCACCTTCGTATGGATTATAATTCCAGAGACTTGGATCTCCTACCCCTACAGTATCAACATGTCCATCCATAGCAATTAAATGATTTCCTGTTCCAATATAAGCTAAAATATTACCCATTGGATCTATTTCTATCCTATCGAAGCCAACCTTTTCCATTTCCTTTTTTATTCTCATTATTTTACGTTCCTCATTACAACTTTCACAAGGTATAGCTATTATTTCTCTTAAAAAGTCACTCATATCTTCCTTGTATTTTTCTGCACATTTCATGACTTCTTCAGATATAAATCTATAATCCATATTGGTTCCCTCCACCGTAATCTCTAAATATATATCTAATTATTTATCTATAAAGCATATTTTGTGCCAAAACTTTCTTATAAGATTTTATTAAAACAAGCAAATTCCATAATAAATTTATTAATATTATTTAAGCAGTTATCAAAATAATAATTTATATCATTTTGATAACTGCTTTTTATTTTTATTACACTAAAATGAATTTCTTATAGTCCTCTATATTATCAATATCTTGCAAAAATAACTCATTTTCTATATCTATATATTTCACTTTACTTTTATTATTTTTTATTACTTCTCGTCCCCCAATATCTCCCTCTAATAACTCTAAATCACGTTTCAAACATTTAGGGAAAATAACTGGACTGCCAGTCTTATCTTTTACTCTTGGTACTATTATTTTATCTTCACAATTTAAAGATTCAGTTATTAATTTATTTATAGACATACTATCTATAAAGGGCTGGTCTCCACAAAAAAACATAAAATCTTTATTTAAGTCTGCCCTAGATAATCCTAGTTTTATTGATTGACTTTGTCCATAAATAGCAAATTCATTTTTTATTACTTGTATTTCTTCTCTAATTCCTAATTCGATAACATTATCTTCCCTTGCAACTAAAATTATATTAGAAATATCACTTTTCTTGATTTCACCTATAACTTTTTCTAATATTGCCTTTTCTCCAATATTCATTAATAATTTATTTTTTCCCATTCTTCTACTAAATCCAGCTGCTAAAATTATTCCATTCATTTACCCCACACCTTTATTCTTAGGTAAGCGCTTCCATATAATAAGCTTAATTCAGTTTATTAAAAAACTATATATATATTATATTTTTGCAAATAAATTTTCTACTGCTTTTCTAGCTTCAAAAACAGTTTTTTCTTCATCTATTGTAGTAAGCTTACCATCTTTTACAACTATTTTCCCAGCTATTATAGTATAATCTACAGGTGATTTACATCCTACTGTACCTAGTATTGATTTTGGATCATATTCTGCACCTATAAATTCTATTCTATTAGAATTTATCATGAATAAATCAGCAGCTTTTCCAACTGCAAGTTCTCCTATATCTTTCCTACCAAGAACTCTAGCACTTCCTTTTGTAGCTAGTTTTAATATATCATACCCTGTTGGTGCTTTATTACTCCAATTTAATCTATGAAGTAAGTAACAAATTCTAAGTTCTTCTAAAAGGTTTGAACCATCATTACTTGCACTTCCATCAACAGCTAATCCTACAGGAACGCCTAAATTTACCATTTCTGGAATCCTTGCTATTCCTGATGATAATTTCATATTAGAAATCGGGCAATGTGCCACTCCAGTTTGAGTCTTTGCTAAAACTTTAAGTTCATCAGTATTAAAGTGAATTCCATGTGCATACCATACATCATTACCAATCCAATTAAGAGTTTCCATATATTCAAGAGGTCTCATATTGAATCTTTCAATAGTATATTTTTCTTCATCTTTTGTCTCTGCTAAATGTGTATGAAGTCTTACATTATATTTTCTAGCTAAAGCTGCACTTTCTTTCATAAGTTCAGCTGTAACATTAAATGGGGCACATGGTGCTAAAGCAACTTGTCTCATCGAAAATTCATTTGCATCATGGTATTTTTTTATTATTCTTTCAGAATCATATAAAATCTTATCCATTTTTTGAACAACAGAATCTGGTGGTAATCCTCCATCTTTCTTGCTTAAATCCATACTTCCTCTTGATGCATGGAATCTAATTCCCAAATCTTTAGCTGATTTAAATTGTTCATCAATAAGCGTTTCTTCAGCTTTTTCTGGAAAAAGATAATGATGATCAAAGCAAGTTGTACATCCATACTTCATTAATTCTCCCATGCCAACTAAAGCACTATATCTTACTGATTCAGAAACTACACCTTTCCAAATTTCATATAATGTAGTTAACCAATCAAAAAGTTCCATGTTTTGAACTTGAGGTAAATTTCTAGTAAAGGTTTGAAAAAGATGATGATGGCTATTTATAAGTCCTGGATACACATACATATCCTTTGCATCAATTACCTCATTTGCCTCATATACATCTTTTCCTATATATTTTATAACTCCATCTTCAATATATAAATTTACATTTTCAAATAAATTATCTTTCTCGTCACATGTTACTAAAGCTTTTATATTTTTTATAAATAAGGTATTTTTCACAATAATCCCTCCAAACTTTATAAATTAACTAGCTTTAATTAGCTTATATTTTCTTTATTCTTCTAAAGATTTTTTTGTTGCATTAAATATTTTTTGATATCCTGTACAACGACATAAATGTCCTGAAATTTCTCTCTTGATTTCTTCATCAGTAAACTTTTTACCACTATTTACAAGTGAAGTAGTTGTAAGAACTAATCCAGGAGTACAAAAACCACATTGAACAGCGCCCTCTTCTATATATGCTTTTTGTACCTTCGAAAGTTCTCCATTTTTTTCTACTCCCTCTACTGTTAAAATTTCTTTTCCATCTGCCCATACAGCCATATATATACATGAATCTATTGGAACACCGTCAACTAATACTGTACAAGCTCCGCATTCTCCAACAGAACACCCTCTCTTAACTCCTGTATAATGTAACCTCTCTCTTAATACATCTAATAAAGTTTCTCTTATATCCACTTCTATACTATGCTTTTTTTCATTAATTGTAAGAATTATTTTTTTCATAAAGTCATTACTCATTAACTACACCTCCAGCCCTTTTAATTACCTCTAAAATTCCTCTCTTGGTTAATTCTTTTATCAAATGTTCTCTGAAATCTTTTGAACCTCTCCATGAATTTCTTGGTTTTGCATCTAGTAATGCTTTTTCTGATATTTCTATTATATTTTTCATATTTACTTCTATACCTTTTGCAAATTCTTCTCCCTTTGAGCATCTTATTGGAGTTGGTGCTGCTACCCCTAATGATATTCTTAAATCCTTAAATTTATTATTTTCAATAGCTCCAACTACAGATACTCCAAGCATTGCAATATCCATAGCTTTTCGATTACTAAATTTTATATAGTTACCTTTATATCCTTTATAGTCTTCTTTTTTTATTATAATCTTTACTAATATTTCATCTCGAAGGATATTTACTTTACCTGGCCCTAAATAAAATTCTCTTATTGGTACTATTCTTTCTTCATTTTTTCTTCTTAGTAAAAGCTGTGCATTTAATGCAAATAATGTTGTTGCGCTATCTGCTGAAACTGCACCATTACATACATTTCCACCTATGGTAGCCATATTTCTAACTTGTGGTCCACCCATTGATACTGCCGCCTCTGATAATACATATATATTTTCATTTATTATTTCATTTCTAAATATATCTGTAAAAGAAGCCATAGCACCTATTTCTATATCTTCGTTATCGTTGAATTTTATTACTTTTAGCTCTTTTATATTTCTTATACTTAAAAGTTCAATTCCAAGCATATCTCCATGATGCAATTTTATTAATACATCCGTTCCACCAGCTATAATTTTTATATTTTCTTTATTATCTAAAATATCTAAAGCTTCTTCTATAGTTTTAGGTTCGTAAATATTACTTATATCAAACATTTCTTCTTCCTCCTTATATTAGTCCAAGTTCTTTAAATTTCTCAAAAACTGACTGAGGATTCATTGGAATTTTATTAAAGGCAACTCCTGTTGCATCTAATACAGCATTACGTATTGCTGGTGCTGGTGATATTGTTGTATTTTCACCAAGAGACTTTTGACCAAATCCAGCTGCTGGTTCAAACTTCTCTACAAATGCAGAACCTATATTAGGCGTATCCATTATTGTCTGTAATTTATAATCAAGTAAATTATTATTTAATGCTTTTCCTGTTCTTTCATCAAATAACATTTGTTCTGAAAGTGCATATCCTAATGACATACTAACTCCACCGTGTACTTGTCCTTCTGCCAATTTATGATTCATTATTATTCCTGAATCATGTACATTATAAATTTCTAATACTTCTATTTGTCCAGTTTTCATATCTACTTCCACTTCTGTAAAAGTTGTACCATATGCTATTGCATTACTTCTAACATTTACAGATGTATCACTTGTTATAGGTGCAGATTTTATCCTGTCATAGAATGATTCCATAGCTATTTCTTCTAATGAACAAATAACTCTACCTAATTCTTTCTCAATAATATTGCAATTTTCCATATCTAATGCTTCTTTATCTAACCCACATTTATCACTTGCAAATTGTAATACTTTGTCTTTAACCTCTAATGCAGCTTTCTTAACAGCTGCACCTGATACAAATGTTTGTCTTGATGCATAAGATCCTGTATCAAAAGGCGTTATATCAGTATCTTGATTACTTATAACATGCACCATATCTAAAGGAAGTCCTAACACTTCTGCTACCATTTGACCAAATACTGTATCACTACCTTGTCCTATTTCTGTAGCCCCAATTTGTAATTGAACTGAACCATCTTGATTCATAACTATTCTTGCTCCTGCAGCTTCTAATGAAACTGGATGTGTTCCGCTAAAATAGCTAAAGCATGCCATTCCTAGCCCCCTTCTTTTGTCCCCAGTTTGATTCTTATAAAGTTCCTTCTTTTCATTCCATTTAATTAATTCTTTTCCTTTTTGAATACATTCAGGAAGTGCAAAAGCTCTAGCAATATTTTTACTAACTGGTTCTACATACCCTTCAGTTATTAAATTATTCAATCTAAATTCTATTGGATCTATATTAAGTTTTCTTGCTATATCTTCAACATGACTTTCAAGAGCAAAAAACATTTGTGGTGCTCCATATCCTCTCATTGCACCAGCAACTGGTAAATTTGTATAAACTGTCTTTGGACTATATTTAATCGAATTAAAATTATATAATGGTCTGAATTTTCCCCCAGAACTCATAGTTACTGAATGTCCATGAGACGCATATGCTCCATTATTCACCAAATTATCTATAGATGTTCCAAGTAGCTTACCTTCTTTTGAAACTGCAGTTTTAAATTTAAATTTCATAGCATGTCTTGTTCTACTATCTATAAAACTTTCTTCTCTATTTAATGCATATCTAACTGGTTTCCCATTTACTGCTAAACTCATTGCTACTGTTAGAGGTTCCAAAACTACATCTTGTTTATTTCCAAAACCTCCTCCAACATACGGCTTTATTACTCTTATCTTTCCCCAAGGGATACCAAATGCCTGTCCTACAACTCTTCTTACTATATGGGGTATTTGTGTAGATGAAACAACTATAATTCTTCCTTCACCATCTCGATATGCATATGCACTATGGTTCTCCATTTGGCAATGTTGTACTATGCTCGTTTCATAAACACCTTCAAAAATACTATCTGCATTTTTAAAATCTTCATCTACATTTCCTGATTCTGAGCCCATTTGACTTAAAATATTATCAGGCCTTTCTTCATGTATAACTGGTGCACCTTCTTTTATTGCATCTTCAGGATTTATAATATGAGGCAAAACTTCATATTCAACCTTAATAAGTTTTAATGCTCTCTCTGCAATGACTTCATCTTTTGCTACAACTGCTGCCACAGCATCTCCAACAAATCTTGCCTTATCTGTTAGTATAAGTCTATCTTCAATATCTCTATGGCTAGCCTCTAAGGACCAAGGATGACCTGCTGTAGAAAACTTTATTTTTGGCAAATCTTTATAAGTTATTATAGCTTCTACACCATCTATTTTTTTTGCTTCACTCACATCTATATCTTTTATTCTTGCATGAGCATAAGGGCTTCTTAGTACCTTTCCAATAAGCATATCCCTTTCAAAAAAATCATCAACATACTTTGCCTTTCCTGTAACTTTAGCAACTGCATCAATTCTGTTTACATTGCTTCCTATTACTTTATAAGTCATTTTACACCTCCAAAAATACTATTTGTAACTGTTTACAGAAGTAGATTATTTAATATAATATTACTTTTGTAATATACTGTCAATAATCACTTTTTATGTTTATATAATAAGAGTAAAAATCTTTTAATAACTTTTTATTCTTACTTACTATTTTAATAATTTATATTCATCAATTTTTCTATATAATGTTGCTATACCAATTCCTAATTTTTTGGCAATCATTTTCTTATCCTCTGTTGTTGTACCATAAATGTCTAATGCTTTTTTTATTTCAATTTCCTCTAATTCTTTAAGAGTAATAATTTCACTTCTATCTGATATTCTTTCAATTTTTTCACATAGTAAAATATTCTTAGGAATTACATCCTTATCTATTATTCCATCTACACCTATCATATTAACTATAAACTCTATTGTATTTTCTAGTTCTCTAACATTACCTGGCCAAGAATATCTATAAAAAGCCTTCTTTACTTCTTCTGTCATTACTATATTCTCAAAACTCTTATCTAACAAATTTGTGTATTTATTAATAAAAAACTTTATCAGTGACTCAATATCATCTATTCTTTCTCTTAATGGAGGAATTTCAAAAGGTATTACATTTAATCTATAATATAAGTCCTCTCTAAATTTATTTTCTTTTATCAATTCCTTCAAATTTTTATTTGTTGCTGCAATCACCCGTACATCTATGTCAATTTCTTTATTTGAACCAACTCTTGTTATTTTTCTCTCTTGAAGCACTCTTAATAGCTTTGTCTGAAGATAAATAGGCATATCACCAATTTCATCCAAAAAAATTGTTCCCTTATTTGCAAGTTCAAATTTTCCAATTTTGCCCATAGGATCTGCACCAGTAAATGCACCTTTAACGTATCCAAATAATTCACTTTCTAGTAGAGTGTCTGGAATAGCTCCGCAATTTATTGCAACAAATGCTTTTGCTTTTCTATTTCCTTCATTATGTATAGCTCTTGCAAATACTTCTTTGCCAGTCCCGCTTTCCCCTGTTACTAATACAGTTGAAGTTGATAAAGCTATTTTTTTTACTTTTCTTTTCAAGTCCTGCATTATCTTAGTTTGTCCTAAAATATTTTCCGTTTTTATTACATTTTTTATATTAGTATATTCTGATATATCATCTCTAAACCCTTTATAATCCCTAAATATGAAAATCTTATCGAATTGATTGTCATTTATCTCCATAGGAAAAATATTACCTATAAACTGAAAGACTTGATTTCCAATAGATACTTTATATATCTCCATCTGAAATAAGATATCTCCAGTAGGCTCAATAGATACTTTGGATATAAAAAAATTATCAACATGCTTAATTAATTCTACCCCTTTTGAATTTATATGTGTTACTTTATCATTTTTATTTAATACCATTACCCCTTGATCCATTTTATCTATAATCAAATTTAATGATTTTACTACTACATCTTCTCTTTTTCTTTGAAGATTTTCATAGGCTGCTGTACTTATAAATTCAGCTATTTGCTCCATAAAAGCTTTATAATTTTCAAATCTTGCAAGTATTTGATCTTTTTGCTCTTTACTAAAACAAACTAAGCCTATAACGCCAATGATTCTTCCTTGAAACTTTATTGGTGTACTCATTTCAAATAGTTCTTCACATTTTCCTCTTTTTATACAACTACTACAAATAATATCTTTTCCAGGCTCGGTTATAGCTTTAAATTCTCCAGACTTTAAAACTTCCCTATATGCATAGCCTTGCTTTGATATATCATTATCTATTCTATTTCTATAAGCTCCTGTTGCTGCAATTCTTATTAAATTTTCGTCGACTACTTCTACGTCAACCATTAATATTTTTTCAACTATATTAACATATTTCATTACAGCACCTTGAATTTCTTTCAATATAGACGACATATCCAAACACCTCTTTTAGCTTTTTTATATAACCATGTAGTTTACTTATATATATTTATAGCAATTTTTATGCCACTATCTTACTGATTATTAAATTGTAGTAGTTTAACCATGTATTACCTTAAAATATATTAAAGGCTATGCACAAAAATTCTATTTTTTATGCATAGGCCTTATTATTATAACTATCCTTCTATTTCATTTCTTTCATTTTCTTCTTCTTCTATACTTTGCCTTGGTAAGATTAAATTTAATAGTATAACTACTATAGTAGTTATTACTACTGGTGAGCTTCCAAAAACCATGCTTACCCCACTTGGAAATGCATCTAAAACTCCTGGAACTTGTGTTACTCCCATCCCAAGAGCAACAGAAAGACCCACTATACTTACATTTCTACTTGATAACTCATCTTTAATTATTATCTTAATACCAGTCATTGTAATCATTGCAAATACTATTACAGTTGCTCCACCTAAAACACTTTGCGGAATTGTTGTTATTAAAGCTCCAAACTTAGGTATAAATCCAGCTATTAACATAAATATAGCTGCTATTGCTACTACAAACTTACTAATAACTTTTGTCATAGCAACTATGCCAACGTTTTGACTATAAGTAGCTGTTGGAAGGCCTCCAAAAAAAACTCCTAATACACTAGCTATTCCACTTGCTATTATTCCTCCAGATATTTCAGTATCTTTGGCTTCTCTACCAAGTCCCCCTTCTGTTATCGCTGAAAGATCTCCTACTGCTTCTACAGAATTAACTATATATATTACACTAATAGAAATTATCGCTGAGGGTACAAATTTAATTCCAAAATGCATTGGAGTTGGCATTTGTATCCAAGATGCTTCAATTATCGGTGCAAAGTCTACTCTTCCTAATACTACTGAAAAAACATATCCTACAATTATTCCAATTAAAATAGATGCTAACTTAGCATATCCCTTAGTAAAATGATTGCAAAATAACACTACAATTAATGTAAGTATAGCTATCCCCCAATTAATTGGCGACCCGAAATCACTTACATTAGAGCCTCCAGCCATATATCTTACTGCTGTTGGATATAAAGATAAACCTATTGAAAATACAACAGTACCTGCAACCAATGGTGGAAATAACTTTCTCATTGGCTTTAAAAAAGCTCCAAAAAGTATAGCTACAAAACCACCAACTAATTGAGCTCCAAAGATAGCTTCTATACCATAAGCCATCCCTATTGCTGTTAAAGTTGGTACATAAGTAAAACTAACACCAATTACCATTGGTAATCCTGATCCAATTTTCCACATAGGATATAATTGCATCAGTGTTGCAATTCCTGCTAAAAAAAATGATGCCTGCACTAAAAGAGTAGTATCACTAACTCCAAGCCCTGTGGTCCCTGCAACTATAAGCGCAGGCGTTACATTTCCTACTATCATAGCTAATAAATGTTGTAGTGATAATGGCATTGTTTTCTTTAATGAAGGTACTCCGTCCAAATCAAATATCGAAGTACTTCTAGTCCCTTTTTTACCTAATGTTAACATAATAATATATTCCCCCTCATGTAAACTTATTAATTTAAACTCAATACATCACTCGAGAATATATGATAATTATCAACTTAAAAATCACTTCTCATTTTGATAATAACCCTATTCTTATATATCTTTAGTAACAATTTTCATTAATTACAATATTGATTACTATATATAAATATTTAAACATTTACTAATACAATAATAACTTTAATTTTAGTTCTCTATCTTACTTCTTTCATTATCTTCTTCTTCAATTGTTTGATTTGGCAATATTAAATTAAGTAATATTACAGTAATTGTTGTAATTACTACTGGAGAGCTACCAAATATCATATTTACCGCACTTGGAAAAGCATCTAATGCTCCAGGAACCTGTGTTATTCCCATTCCAAGAGCAACTGAAAGTCCAACAATACTTACATTTCTACTTGAAAGTTCATCTTTTATTATTACTTTTATTCCTGTCATAGTTATCATTGCAAACACTATAATAGTTGCTCCACCTAAAACACTTTGCGGTATTGTAGTTATTAAAGCTCCAAACTTAGGTATAAAACCAGCAATCAGCATGAATAAAGCTGCTAGCATAATTATATACTTACTTACAACCTTAGTCATTGCAACAATTCCAACATTTTGACTATAAGTAGCTGTCGGTAATCCCCCAAAGAATGCTCCAATTATACTAGATACTCCATTTGCCATTATTCCTCCTGATAACTCTGTATCTTTCGGTTCTCTACTTAATCCACCTTCTGTTGTAGCTGAATAATCCCCAACGGCTTGCACAGAATTAACTATATAAATTATTACCATAGATATTATAGCAGAAGGTATAAATTTCATTCCAAAATGCATTGGTGTTGGCACTTGAATCCATCCTGCATTTGTAATTGCTGTAAAATCTACTCTTCCAATTATTATAGAAAAGATATATCCTACAATTATTCCGACTAATATAGAAGCCAATTTAATATAGCCTTTTGTAAAGTGATTACAAAACAAAACTACAACTAGTGTGACTATAGCTATTGTCCAATTTATAGGAGATCCAAAATCCTGTGCCGAAGCTCCACCAGCCATATATTTTACAGCTGTAGGATATAATGATAATCCGATTGTAAATACAACAGTTCCTGCAACTAATGGTGGAAATAACTTTCTTAAAGGCTTTATAAAGGCGCCTACTAATATGGCTGCTATACCACCTATTAATTGAGCTCCAAATATAGCTTCTATTCCATAAGCTGATCCTATAGCAGTTAAGGTTGGAACATAAGCAAAGCTTATTCCCATAACAACTGGCAATCCTGAACCTAGCTTCCAAATAGGGTATAATTGCATTAAAGTTGCAATACCAGCCATGAACAATGAACATTGAACTAATAAAGTCTTATCACTTAAATTCATTCCTGTAATCCCTGCTACTATAATAGCTGGTGTTACATTTCCTACTATCATAGCAAGTAAGTGTTGCAAAGATAATGGTATGGCTTTCTTTATTGGTGGTACTCCTTCTACATCAAAGATTGAAGTGCTCTTCTTATTTCTTTTACCTATCTCTAACATATGATATATTCCCCCTCATGTAAATTTTAAATCCAAATTAAATACATCATTCTAGAATATATATCTATTATCATATTGAAAAAATCTTCTCATTTTGATAACAGTTCTATTATTTTAAACCCCTTAAGTAATCGTTTAAATTTTAATATTATTTTCACATAGCTATATGTTAAATTATTTGCAACTTAAAAGAGCCTTTAAAGTTGCACTTAATCTTAAAGCAATAAGTGTGCCAAACTTTAATAGGCTCTTAAATTACAATATTTTACTTTATTCCATTGTTTTCACTATATAAAATAATATCTAAACTATTAATATTATATATAAATATTAAAATGATAATTATAAATTCTTATAATGGCGTATTTACTAATATAAAATTATCAATTCGAGTATATCAATTTAATAATTATTATCATAATGATATTACCAAATTACCTCATGCTCTATATTAAATTTTACTAATAACCTATATATTAAACTTACCATATTCCACATATTTTCTGTTTCATCTTCACAATCAATTATTAAATATGCATTCTTACCTTCAGTATAACACTCAACTATGATATCATAACCTTCATTAATAAAATAATCTTCTAATATTTCAGCAAGATTGTCCCCTTTTTCGTATAAATAATTTTCACCTAATTTCAACTCTACAACATAATTTAATTTTACAATATTATAAAGATGTAAAAGGCTTTTATATGTAGTATTAATAGTATTTAATTTTTTCTTTTTTAAGTTCCCTTTAATTCGCTGTCTCACTTCTTTTCCCTCACCATATAATTAATATTTAATTATTAATTTGCTTCTTAGACTGTCTATCTTCTATATAAGATACTATTATAGACGATATCATAAGGAAAATTCCTAAATATAAAATAGGTCTATTATCTTCAATAGGGCATGTGCCTATAGGCAAATCCCTTCTTACTTCATATATTTTATAAAAACCATATAAACTTACAACTATCGCTATAGTAAATAGTATATTTGATAATTTAATTATTTTTTTCACTATTATTTTCACCCTTCGTAAAGACTTATAAAAATATAATTATATTGTACCATATTTATATAATTTCGTGAATTTTTTTGTACTATTTTTTAACTTATTGTAAATACTATTGAGGTATTTATTTTTTTAATAATTGTTAATAAATATATTTTCTATTTATTTTTAGTAGTATTTATAATTTTTTAGAATAAAAATAGACATATTTAAGTTTATTTCTTTCCTTCCTTTACAAGAAGTCAATTAAACTTATATATGTCCATTTATAATATTATTTCTTAGTAATATCACAATATATTCTTAGTACTTCTCCAACACTCCAAGCTTGTGAATAGCATCCTCTACTTGTAGATGAAAATTCTCCATCAAATATTTCTGCTATTCCATTTATACATCCATCTTTCATATGATCTTCAAATACAGATATCATTTCTTTTGCTTTTTTTATAGATTTTTCATCATAATCATTTACTTTACAATATGCTGTAATAAATGGTCCTATTAAAAATCCCCAAGTTGTTCCCATATGATAAGCTAAATCTCTTTTAAACAGATCACCTATATATTTATTTTTAAACTCTTCATCCATAAATGAAAGAGACCTTAACCCATAAGTCGAATACAAATGCTTATATGCAACTTCAACTATACTCTTTTCTTTTTCTCTATCTAATATTGAAAATGGTAATGAAATTGCCCATAATTGATTCGGACGAATCTTATCATCATTTTCATCTACCACATCAAAAAGACATTTTTTATCTTCATTCCAAAATTTTTTGTTAAAAGAGTTCTTAACTTTTAAAGAAAGTTCTTTATATTTTAAATCTTTTTTATTAAATTTAATTCTAAGTTCCTCCATTATACATAATGCATTATACCATAAAGCATTTATTTCTACAGGTTTACCGTGTCTTGGAGTTACAACAAAATCTCCAACCCTTACATCCATCCAAGTTACTTGATCTATACCTGAACCAGCAAAAATTAATCCATCATCATCCATACCTATTGAAAAATCTGTTTTAGTTGAATATGCTTTAAAAATTTCTACTAATTTATCATATATTTTTTTCTCTATAAAACTGTAATCTTCATCTGTACCTGTATATTTCAAATATTTATAAACAGCTTGAAAATACCAAAGTGATGCATCTACTGTATTATACAAAGGTTCTGTATTAGTATCTGGAAATAGATTAGGGATTAATCCATTCTTCACGTATTTGGAGAATGACTCTAGTATTTCTCTTGCATCTTCAAATCTCTTAGTACATAAAACTAATCCTTCAAAAGCAATCATAGTGTCTCTTCCCCAATCAGTAAACCATGGATAACCTGCTAATATAGTCTTTAGGCCTGTACTATTTCTATTAACTATAAAATGATCAGAAGCTTTAACAAGATTATTAGCAAAATTATCATTATAGCCTGCTTTTTTTACTAAATCTTCTGCTCTCTTCTTGTACTCTTTTTCTATCTCAAATCCAGTTTTACTTATATTTTCTTCTAAAGTACATATAATGTAAAACTTTTTTGTTTCTTTAGCTTTTATTTTTATATTTATTTCGTACGGAGTATAATGATTATCTATGCCTAAAAATCCTGTTCTATTATCTATCATATAATATTGATTTTCTTCAAATAAATAATTAGGAGTTGCCATTGTAGTAGGTATTAAACTTCTATCATAGTATTCTCCTTCTGATGCATAAAAAGTAATCCTTACATCCTTATTTTCTTCTGGAATTAAAATAATTTTATTATTTTTAACTTCTTTACTAAATTTTAAATTAGTTTTTTCTATGGAATCTCCTGGTAATCTATAATTAAACAAAGGAATTATTTTAAAATTTAAATCTTCACTTCCATTTTCTATTTCATAACAAACAGCTGTTGTATTATACCCATATTCCATTGAAATACTTTTTTTAATCTTAACATCTTCTACTCTATAAATATATTCTGGAATTATATCAAAATTAAATCTTTCTAAGTGTTCTTGTCCGTTTTTGGACATATTAATATATTGTTGAGAAGTTAAATCATACGTTCTACCATTTATATTCACTTCTTCTTGAGTTCTTGTAAAGATTAAATATCTATTCAGTGGTGGGTTTAACGCTGCTATTAAGTAGCCATGATGCATCATAGCACTTCCACCAGAAACTGTACAATTAGCATATCCACCTATTCCATTTCCAATCATCCAAGATAACTCATTTCCTTCTTCTATTGTCTTAAAAGAACCTCTTCCATAACTATATATCTTTTCCACCTATACCCCTCCAAAACTTCTTTAACTTTTGCTTTTCATATTAATTATATAATTAATACTATATTTATTTAATTGTATAGAAGTACAAAAAGGAGGTCTCTAATTTATATATTCTACAATCTTATATTGTAAAAAATCATAAAATTATTATTCCATGTGTAACATTTATACTCTTATATTCATATTATTATAATAGCTATTAGCTTTATGGCTAATCCATATAAATTCATCTCCTTCATTAATTATAAAAAAAGAATCAAGGCTTTAGCTTTGATTCTTTTTTATAATTCTCCAAATTTTATACTTATTTTCTTAAATGCTACTTCTTTTGTTACAGTAAGACTTTCTGGATCTATTATAATTTTAAATATATTAGGGCATTTTTCTGATCTCCATAATTTCATAAACTTAGGAGTTGCTGTTAAACTAGCATAATATTTTTCTTCAAAATCATCAAAAAACTCTAGGAACTCTAACTTGCTAACTTTATCAACTACCAAATTGTCTTTTTTTATATTTTTTACTATTGGTACAAAATATCTTAATGGAATTTCATAATTATACCTTCCTTTTATCTTTTTTCCCTCTAATATTGGTCTCTTTAAAAAAGGAAATTTTATTATATCATCATCTTTTAAATTAATTTTAAAAATAGGTTCTTCATTTTTACCCTTTTGTATTTTTATCTTAATCATTTGTTTCACCTTTGGTTTATATTTTAATTTATTCCCATGTATCCCAAACTTCTTTTTTATACCCAAGAGTTGCAGTGTTTCCATTTCTAACTATAGGGGATTTAAATAGTTTAGGATTTTTTAATAAAATCTCTTCTTTCATTTCGCAGCTTCTAATTTTATCTAAATTTAGATTTTTATATTCCTTGCTAGATTGATTTATTAATTCATTTATTGAAATATTCCTTTTAACAGAATTAAGTTCTCCCTTACTAAGCCCTTTAATGTCTATATCTATAAATTGAAAGTTTATTTTTCTCTCTTTAAAGTATCTTTCTGCTTTCTTTGTATCAAAGCACTTCTTTCTTCCAAATACTTGTATATTCATGTAATTGTCACCTCCTAATGTCTCTTTATTATAACATAAATTTATATTATATATAAAAAGTAGATTATTTGTTCATTATCTATCAAAAATATTTTCCGTAATCATATATAGCAAAATGATTTATTTATAAACAACAATAATAAAAATATTATTTTATTATTATTTATAGAATATTTTTTCTCCATTGGTACAAGCTAATATTATAAATAAATCTTCCAAACAGAAATAGTATTTTTATTGTATAGTTATTATAAAAAAAAATTATTAATGATATCTATCAAAACACTTAAATATAGTATATTAACGAATGTCTATCATCTCAATGCCTTACAAAACCTTATTTAAATAATCAATTAATTATTTAAGTAAGTATAGGCAGGGAATAGATTTTCTATACAGCATCAAAAAAGCAATTACATATTCCTTTTTGCTTTTTTGATGCTGATTTATTTTGTTGAAATATGAACTTTTTCACTATATTATTCTATACTAATAATTAAGATGAATTTTTAAGGATGATGATTTTGCAATATTTTATTTTAATTTTAAAAGTTTTTATTATAGAATATATAATTATATTTTTGCATGAACTTTCTCATTATATTGTATCTTTATTTTTAGGATTTAAATGTTCCTTTTATCATGTAATTCCTTTTACTATTTATAAATATGACGGTAAATTCAAATTTAAATTAAAGCCTTTAATACAAGGCAATATGACAAGTAGATTACATTTTAACTCAATAAAAATATCTTCCAAAATAGAATACAACATTCTTTTAAAAAAGCTTAAAATATTTTTTTGGATTGGTCCAGTATTGGATTTTATAATATTTATAATATTGTTTTGTATCGGAGTCAGTAATGTTAACTACTCATACTTAGCATTAATTTCACTTATTCATCTATCTATTACTACTCTTAACTTTTTCAATAGCGATGGTAAATATGCCATAGGAGCAAATGAAGACTCTAGAATTGCTTTTGACTTAATTAGGAGCTTTACTATTTGCGGAAACGGAGAAATTCCATATGAAAGTAAAAGAATTCTTACTGACACACATATGGAAATTGCAGATGAGATAACTTTAGAAAAATTTGATGTAAATGATCTTTGGAACTTTCTAAATAATATTTCTTTTTTCACTAATTCTTTTTTAAGTTTTTTAAATAAAGATCTATTAACCATACATTCATCAACCTTCAAATTTTTTGAAAGTTTAATTATTGATTTTGATGATATAAAAAAATATGATTATAGGCAAATAGAAAAGACTTCTATTTCTTTAATTTATTATTTTATATATAAAAAACTTAAAGACAAATCTTTTTATCCAAATGATGATATTATAAATAATATTTATAATGGATGTAATTCAATATATTTTAGAAAGTTATTTGATTTATATTTCACTTCTAATAACAATAATATTGAATACTTGATTAATGAAAATAATATGCCAAATTTTATGTCTCACTGTGAAGGTTATAATAAACTTCTTATAAATATTATTAATTTATATAAAAATGAAATGGTATAGTTAAAGCACTGTATTTTTAACTACAGTGCTTTAACTATATTTTAATTCATTTCTATATTATCAAATTTGTTATTTAAAATTAATATATCAACTCTTCTATTTTTAGCTCGTCCCTCTTCTGTAGCATTATCTGCAATTGGTCTATACTCACCATACCCTACAGCTGATAATCTGCTTGGAGATATCGATCCATAGCTAATTAAAAATTCAACTACATTAGAAGCTCTAACAGAGGAAAGTTGCCAATTTGAATGATAATCAGTAGTACTTATAGGCAAATTGTCAGTATGACCTTCTACCCTTACATAATTATCTATTTTGTTTAAAACATTTGATACAGAAATAAGTTTAGGTTTCAACTCCTCTTTTATATCCGCCTTTGCACTATCAAAAAATATACTATCGGTAAAGCTTATAATAAGTCCTCTTTCTTCTATACTTGTAGTTACACTTTCTTCTAACTCTAAGTCTTTTACTATATCATTTACTTGTGATTCTATACCTTGTAATTTTTCTTCTTCACTTTGAACCAATGGCTTTAACTCTCCTGCCTCATCACTTGAACTACCTGAATTTTCAGCACTTCCTAAAACTGAAGATCCACCTGTGAATACAGCTCCCATAGAAGTAGCTAACTGCTTATACTTTGATTCATTAACACTAGAAGCGGAATATAATACAACAAAAAATATCATAAGCAAAGTTATAAGATCTGAATATGTAAGCAACCATCTTTCATGATTTTCTGGTTTTTCTACTCTCTTTTTCATCTATTTTCCCTCACTTGATTCAAGCTTCTTTAAGTCCTCTTCAGTTAAAAATCCTTCTAATTTACTTATTATAGAACTTGGACTAGCACCAGCTTGTACCAATAATAAAGCCTCAATACACATCTCTTTTTCAATTATTTCTTCACTATTTAAAATTTTTAGTTTATTTGCTATAGGCAACCAAATTAAATTAGCAGTTCCTATACCATAAAGAGTTGCAATAAAAGCTACAGCTATTTTAGGGCCTAAAGTACTTGGATCATCTAAATTACCTAAAACTTGAACAAGCCCCATAACTGTTCCTATAATCCCCATTGTTGGTGCATAACCACCAGCCGCCTCAAAAATAGAAATTCCTTGATGATGCCTTTCTGAAATTTGTTCTAGTCTTGTTTCTAATGATCCTTTCATGATCTCTGGATCAACTCCATCTACTATCATTTGCAGGCCTTTTTTTATAAAAGTATCTGTTTCTGTATTATTTAAATCTGCTTCCAAACTTAATAATCCATTTTTTCTTGTTTTTACTGTAATTTCCTTGAAGAATTCTACATTTTCTATAAGGTTACTATTTCTTTTCTTAAATGCAATGCTAAAAACCTTAGGAAATCTTTTTAAAGTTTTTCCTGGAAAAGCAACCCCAACTGCTCCTATTGTTCCACCAACAACTATTAATAATGCTGTGAATTGATATAAAGCTCCTAATGCTCCTCCTTCTAAAATAAATCCTAATATAATACAAGCAAAAGAAAATATAATACTTATTATTATTGTTATGTCCATATTTCACCATCCATATAATTTATTTCTAAATTATATATTTTTTATATTTACATATCAATCTCATTATTTTGTTATTTTTTATCTATTTTAGTCGATTTTTTCTCGTTAAAAAAAACTATTGTGTAATAACTAACTTTATCGTTGCAATACACAATAGTCTATTTCTATAATATATTTTTTAATTCCTTTACCCAGCTTCTTGCTCCATTTACTGAATCCCAAGCAGTTTCTGCATTTTTCATATAGTAGACTGCATCTTCTTCAGTCCCTAAACTTTTAAGTTCAGGTGGATTTTTAGGAATTCTTTTTTGCTTGATTATATAATCTATAACAAATGGATTAGAAGCATTTGCAATTCTTAAAGCTCTTTCTGCTTCCTCTAATTTTCCTACTTTAAATAAATAAAGGGCTTTTGAGAATTTTGTAGATGGTAAGTAATCATTTTTATATTTATTTAATACATTTAAAACTTCATCATCTAAATTCTCTGTAATTAACCATGAAAGCAATACCCCTCTTATTAATAATCTATCTTCAGGATCTAGATTTATTAAATCATTAAACTCTTTTATTGCTTCTAACTTTTCATTTATACTCCATAATAAATTTCCAAGTCTATATTTGGCGCTATAGTATGGTCTTGTAACTTCTGAATCTAAGAATTTCCCTGTATACTTATCTATATTTTCTTCACCTATAGCACTTTGAGCAACTTCTAAGGCTTTTAATACTAAGGCCTTTTGTTCATTTATTCTTAACGAATTGTCATATGATAATATTATATAAGCTTCCGCACATTTTTCACTTATTTTTAATGCTTCTTTAGCTAATTTAGCTTTTTTCTTATAATTTTTTTGATTCCATGCCTCATTAGCTATCTTATTAGCCTTTTTTAAATCCTCATCTTCTATAATCTCAGCTTCTACTTTTGAAACGCAAACCTCATCTAATGTTTCTTTCTCTATCTTTTCCTTTTGTTCTTCTTCCAAATCTATCTCATTATCCGCAATTTTCGAATTATCTAAAGAATCGCCTTTATTACACGTTATTAACCATTTATCATCTTCTAAATCTATTAACGCTCTTACTTCTCTTGATTTTGAAAGACCTGTACTACTACTTACCTCAAATAATTTATATAAATCCCCTGCTTTAATATTTATGCCTGTCTTATTTGTGAATAATCCATTTTTTAACCCCAAAGCATGTACAATTCCGCATGCCCATGAATTTGCTTTTCCTTTATTTAAATTAACTTCTTTTAATTCAGATATTTCTTTACATAAGCTCTCTGCAAGAAACAAATATTCTTCATTTAAGTTTTTTTTACAAACCTCTTCTATAAAACTCATTACTTCTAAATATCTCTCATTACTTACTTCAGATGTTTTTTGCATTACTTATTTTCTCCTTTTTCTATTATGTTATTTGGAATATTATAAAGCCCATTATACTTAAATAACATACTCCAATTGATGATTTAAACCGATGTTTTATATTATATGATATTTAATTACTTTTTTCAAATAATAGTATGTTTTAGAAGTTAATATAAGTAAATTTATGTAAATTTGTAATAACTTTTCAATTATGCTATAATATGATTATATAAATTATTAAACAATATATCTTTCAATTTTACTATTTTATTTAAAGAAGTTCATTACATAATTAATATCCTTTTAATTTTAATTAGGTAATTGTAATTGAAAAATATATTTTTAAGGAGGTTAATAAATGAAAAAAAGAATTTTAGCAATATTAATATCATTATCTATCCCTTTTTCAATGATTTCTTGTGGAGCAGAAGCAAATAGTAACAAAAATAATACAGCATCTAATATTAGTAATAATGAAGCTACTATAATCGATGAAGAAGATAATATTAATGATAATACTCAAAATGATATTAGTAATTCTAATGAAACAATAACTGATAATGCAAATATTTATTATTATGACGTTGTTACTGATAAAATAGTTTACATAAGTAAAACTATTGAAATTAAAGATAAGGCTGTAGCAACTGCTTTAGTTAAAGAATTAAAGAAAGCTCCAAGTGAAGAAATTGCAGCTTCTTTAAATAGTGATATTTCCTTAAACTCGGCTGAAGTTGATAGTACTAATGATATTATAAAACTAGATTTTTCATCTAATTTTGTTGAAGCTCAAAACTTAGGTTCTGGTCCTGAATCTAGCACTTTAACTGCTATTTGCAATACATTTGGTGATTATTTTAATGTAACTCAAGTAATCATAACTTTAGACGGAAAACCTTATACTTCTGGACATATTTCAATGAAAGATGGAGATATATTTAAGGTTAACTTAGATAATACATTTGAATTAACAAAATAAAACTTATGATTTTAAATAATTTAAAATAAATTATTTAATATTTCTTAACTATAATTATACCCTATAGAGTAATAATTTTAATACTCTATAGGGATTCTTTATTCTACTTATATTCAATTCCTCTAGTATAAAATAAATCATCAGAAATCGCTGCTATTCCTCTAACTTTACTTCCTCTCTTTAATCTTTCTTCCTTAATTGGATCTAAAGGATATGCATTACCATTAAACTTTAATAACCTAAAATCATCTCCATTACTATTTAGTAACTTTACTACTAAATCTCTATATCCATTTGTTTTATTTTCAGATATTATAATTGGATTTGTAGCATTACTTATCTTTGATAAAACATTATATTCATTATCTTTCTCCTCTAATATAACTAAAGTTGCACCTCTTTCAGTACAAAATTTAGGTCCTTCTAAATAAACTAAAATTTGATAACTATCATCATCTTTTAATTTTACTTTATTATATAAGTAATTTACCTTATCCTCATCTGGATTTAATGAAAATTCTTTTTCGATTATCCTTTCTATAGCTTCATCTTTAACTACTTCTGATTCTATGAATTCAACCTTTGAAAAATCTAAGTAATCTTTATTTAATTCATCCTTTGCCCTAACTAACAAATTTGGTGTCTTTTCACCTAGTATTCCTACAAAAGAATCTACCCTAGTAAAAGTAATACCTTCAAAAGTTAAAACATTGCTCATTACCCCAAGAATATCTTTTTCATTAGTTCCTATAATTTTTTGTGTAACCAAAAGATCGTATACTCCCCTTCTTAGTAAATCTATCGGACTTATTCCAGATAAAGCTAAAACTTTTCCTATTATTTTTTTCTTTAAAGTACCATTATTGTTATATAAACCATTTAAGTAATCTTTATCTCTTCCACTTATATCTATGGAATAGGTCATTCCCTTATCTATATCTATTACATCCACAGTATAGTTATCTTGATATATAACTTGATATGAATCAAGTTGATTATAATAATTTGTATCAAAAATCTTTATATCTTTATCTCCATCTAAATGATACATATTAGCGGTTATATATCCATTATTTCCTATATCTTCTATTGTAAATAATATTTCATTATCTTTTATATTTTTAAAATGCTCTAATACTATTCTAGGATTATATCCTTCTATTCCCCTTAAATCTATAGTTGTTATCTTTCCACTTTCTCCGTCAGAAATTATAATTTGCATATTATGGTAAATCGTATTTTTCCCAAGCCCTCTCTTATTGCCAACTAAGTAAATAATATCTGTATCTCTACTTCCTTTTACATCACCAACTATAGTCATTATAACTTCTCTCTGTCCATGTTTATTCACTTCATTTCTCTTTAAGTTTTTTAAATATATAGCCATAAAAACCTCTTTTATAATATTACTACATTATATAATATTATAATATTATAATTTGTGTTATTTATATTACAATTGTCTATGATGCATGGATCTAATATATTTATCTTTTATAATTATATTTTAGTTATTTTATAATGATAAATTATAAAAAAAAGATAGGCTACTCCTATCTTTAAAATATAGTATTTAAAATATTTTTATAATTAAATAAATTGCAACTAATTATTGGTAATTTCCTTATAATTAAAATTTTCCTTCTCCATCACAAACAGGACATATAAAACTTCCCTCACCATTACAGGTAATACATCGAGAATTAGGTAATTCTTCTGTTCCACAATCGCATTTTATTTTACCTGTTCCACTACAACTTATACATTCACTCATGTATTCTTCCTTATTAACCTTCATTTATATTCCTCCTTTGCTAGTTCTATCTATTAATTATTGTCTTAAATAATATTTTTATTCAAAATTTTTTTATATATAAAAAAATATGAAAGTAATAATATATTTATAAATATATTATTACTTTCATAAATAATTATGCTAAACAGAAATTTCACTCTTTATTTCTAAGGCATCTTTATTAACTTCTATAATTGGGTTTATATAATTTTCTATAAATTCTATAACTTGACTTGGTGCTCTACCTACAAAGTTAACTGGATTAATTATATTTTTTATTTCTTCTTCACTTAACATAAAACTATTATCTTTTATAATTCTTTCAATTAAATCATTATCTAAACCTTCACCTTTTACTCTTTGTGCAGCTGCCATTGAATGAATTCTAATTCTTTCATGAAGCTCTTGTCTATCTCCACCTCTTTTAACTGATTCCATCATTATATTTTCTGTGGCCATAAAAGGCAGCTCATTATTTACATGCGCTGTTATTACTTTTTCATATACAACCATATTTTCTGCAATGTTTATATATAAATTTAAAACTCCATCCAAAGCTAAGAAAGCTTCTGCTACAGCAATTCTTTTATTTGCTGAATCATCTAAAGTTCTTTCAAACCATTGAGTTGCAGCTGTTATTGCTGGATTTAGTGAATTAACTATTACATATCTTGCTAAGGATCCCATTCTTTCACTTCTCATAGGATTTCTTTTATAAGCCATAGCAGATGATCCTATTTGATTTTTTTCAAATGGTTCTTCAATTTCTTTCATACTTTGTAATAATCTTAAGTCATTACTAAATTTATAAGCACTTTGAGCAACTTCTGATAATCTATTTAATACTATAGAGTCTAATTTTCTAGGATATGTTTGACCAGTAACACCATAGCTTTTATCAAAGCCCATTTTTTTTGCTACTATATTATCTAATTCTTTAACCTTCTCTTCATCGTTATTGAATAAAGTCATAAAACTTGCTTGAGTACCTGTAGTTCCTTTTACTCCTCTTAATTTTAATGTTGATAGTAAAAAATCTATATTCTCTATGTCTAACACTAAATCTTGCATCCAAAGAGTTGCTCTTTTTCCTACAGTAGTTAATTGAGCAGGCTGAAAATGTGTAAATCCAAGGGTTGGCATATCTTTATATTTCATGGCAAAATTTGATAAATGATTTAATACTGTTACTATCTTCTTCTTAATCAATAGTAAAGCATCTCTCATAATAATTATGTCTGTATTATCACCTACATAACAACTAGTCGCTCCTAAATGTATTATTCCTTTTGCACTAGGGCATTGTAATCCATATGCATATACATGGCTCATAACATCATGTCTAACTTCTTTTTCTCTTTTTATTGCTTCATCATAATTAATATTATATATATTAGATTTTAGCTCATCTATTTGATCTTCAGTTATATTTAAACCTAATTCTTTTTCTCCTTCTGCTAATGCAACCCATAATTTTCTCCATGTTGAAAATTTCATATCTTCTGAGAATATAAAACTCATTTCTTTTGATGCATATCTTGAATTTAATGGTGAATCATATAAATCTCTCATCCTTAGATAACCTCCGAATAAATTTTTATTTTTTTACTTTATAATTCGTATTATAACATAACATAATTATTTTTTCAGTATTTTTAAAATAATTTTCAGCTATATTTTTATTATTTATTAATTCAGTTATATTTTTGTTATTTATTAATATATATATACTGTATTAATTCATAAGGAGGATAAATTATGTGTAAAATAAATCTCGTTGACAAAATATCTTTTATATTAGTATTAATTGGAGCAATAAATTGGGGCTTTATAGGCTTATTAAGTATAAACCTAGTTACTTTCCTTGTTGGTGGGTCAGTTTTATTACAAAGAATAGTTTATATCTTAGTATTTGCTGGAGCTATAGACTTGATTGTTTTAATATTTAAATGTAAATCTCTAAATTTATTTAGTTAACTACATACTATCATAAATATTAAGTTAAATAAAAAGTGGATATATATTATTACCTATTCTAACATTTCTTAAAGATTAACTAACTATTATATATGTTCACTTAGAACTAAAGTAATAAAAGTTAAAATGGATATATTTTTAGTATAATAGTACTAAAAGCTTTATATAATATCATTTTAAGATTTTAACCTTTACTATAAATAAAAAAAGTGCCTATTGGCACTTTTTTTATTAGTCTTCTAAGCTAGCTATTAAGTTAGAAATTTCTTCTACTGCTAAAGCTTCGTCATCTCCACTTGCTAAAACAGTTATAGCAGCTCCTTTAGTTACTCCTAAAGAAAGAACTCCTATTAAACTCTTAACGTTTGCTTTCTTTCCGTTAAATTCTATGCTTACATCTGATTTGAAAGATGAAGCTTTCTTCACTAATAAAGTTGCTGGTCTAGCATGTAAACCAGTTCCGTTGTTTACTACAACCTCTTTAGATACCATTAAACACACCTCTTTACATTAAATTTCAAATAGTTATCTATTTAACTATTACATTATATATGTAAATCAAAAAAAATTCAAGGCTTATGACACCTATTTTCCTTAATATGAAAAAGAACTACTATTATGTAGTCCTTTTCTTTATCTCCCCTAAAATAAATTCTCTCCCCAAATCAAATTCCAGAACTTACTATCTTGGTTGAACGATTAGTTTTATTGCTGTTCTCTCTTCACCATCTATTTCAATATCAGTGAATGCTGGAACACAAACAATATCTTTTCCGCTAGGGGCAACGAAGCCTCTTGCTATAGCAATTGCTTTTACGGCTTGATTTATAGCACCTGCTCCTACTGCTTGGATTTCTACTATATTTTTTTCTTTAATTATGGCAGCTAATGCACCTGCCACTGAATTTGGATTTGATTTTGTTGAAACTTTTAATACTTCCACTTTGTCTTTACCTCCTAGATAAAAATCGTTTACAATATATTGCAGAGTTTTTACTCTTGCAATATATATATTCTATAAGTTATTAAAAAATCCTCCTTTATTTTGAAAATTTTTTTATCTTTTTTTTCAAATTTCAACATAAAAAATAAAGTACACTTTGCATTGCAAAATGTACTTTATATTATTTAGCATAATCTACTGCTCTTGTTTCTCTTATAACATTAATTTTAATTTGACCTGGATATTCTAATTGTTCTTCTATACTTTTAGCTAAGTTTCTAGCTAATTCTACAGATCCAGCGTCATCTAACTGATCTGGTTTAACCATAATTCTAATCTCTCTACCAGCTTGAATTGCATATGACTTTTCTACACCTTCGTAAGAATTTGCAATTTCTTCAAGTTTCTCTAAACGCTTAATATAAGCTTCTAGAGTTTCTCTTCTAGCACCTGGTCTTGCTGCTGATATTGCATCAGCTGCTTGAACTAAAACGGCTTCTAGTGTTAACATTTCAACATCTCCATGATGCGCAGCTATAGCATTTGCTACAACTTGTGATTCTCCATATTTTTTAGCAAGATCTCCACCTATTACAGCATGACGACCTTCTTCTTCTTGTGTTGCTACTTTACCTATGTCATGTAATAAACCTGCTCTTTTAGCTAGATTTACATCTAAGCCTAATTCTGCAGCCATAACACCAGCTAAATATGAAACTTCAATAGAATGCTTTAACACATTTTGTCCATAACTAGTTCTATACTTTAGTCTACCAAGTAATTTGATTATTTCAGGATGAACACCATGAACACCAGTTTCTAGTGTTGCTTGTTCTCCTTCTTCTTTAATATCATTTTCTACATCTTTGGTAGCTCTTTCTACCATTTCCTCGATTCTAGCTGGATGAATTCTACCATCTACAATTAACTTTTCCAAAGCTATTTTAGCAATTTCTCTTCTAACTGGGTCGAAACTTGATAAAATAACTGCTTCTGGAGTATCATCTATTATTAAATCTACTCCTGTTAATGTTTCAAGAGTTCTGATATTTCTACCTTCTCTACCTATAATCCTACCCTTCATTTCATCATTAGGAAGGGCAACAACATGTACTGTTGATTCTGATACATGATCTGCTGCGCATCTTTGAATAGCAGTTGTTATAATTTCTCTAGCTTTTTTATCTGCTTCTTCCTTTGCTCTAGCTTCTATATCTTTGATCATTATAGCAGTTTCATGAGTTATTTCTCTTCTAACTTCTTCTAAAAGGATTTCTCTAGCTTCATCACTAGATAAAGTTGCTATTCTTTCAAGCTCCTCTCTTCTCTTAGAGTACAGTTCCTGTACATTTGCTTCCATTTCATCGATTTCTTGTAATCTTTTATTTAGAGCTTCTTCTTTCTTTTCTAAAAGATCACTTTTTTTGTCTAGGGATTCTTCTCTTTGAATTATTCTTCTTTCAAGTCTTTGAATTTCATTTCTTCTTTCTCTTGAATCCCTATCTAGATCATTTCTTAGTCTATGAACCTCTTCCTTTGCTTCTAAAATTGATTCCTTCTTAGTAGCTTCAGCTTCTCTTTTAGCATTTTCCAAAAGAGTTTCTGCTTCTTTTTCTAAGCCTTCTATCTTACTTTTAGAAGCTCTTTGTATAGCTTTATAAAGTAAAAAACCGAATACGATTAATACTATAATATCAACTATTATCCAAGTAAGAATATTATCCATAACAACACCTCCTCCATTCATATAAACTTATGTTTAACAGAAAATGTAGTAGGTATCATACTTAATCTAACTGATATTTGAAATATGATAAAACCAGTATTTGTTATTATTTTATCTTAAAATTAAAATTATGTCAAGTTTAGTTGTATAATTCACAAAGTAAATTTAATTGTTTACATCCTTATTGTTACGTAAATTTAAGTTGCTTTATCTTACTATTAAACAAGAAAGTCGATAATAATAATATAAAAATATTATTATTATCGACTTATATTATTAACATATTTAGCTAATTATATTCTAGTTACTACAAATTTTATTTTTCTTCCACATTATTATCTATAGCAACTTCCTTCATAAGAGGTAATTCATACTTCTCTCTTATTCTATTTTCTATTTCTAGAGCAATTTCTGGATTTTCCTTTAAGTATTGTTTTGCATTTTCTCTACCTTGACCTAATCTTACATCTCCATAAGAGAACCATGCTCCACTCTTTTGAACCATTCCTTCTTTAACACCTACATCAACTATATTACCAGTTCTTGATATACCTTCATTATACATTATATCAAATTCAGCTTGTTTAAATGGAGGTGCTACCTTATTTTTAATTACCTTAACTCTTGTTCTGTTTCCTACAACATTTTCACCTTGCTTTATTGAATCTATTCTTCTAACATCAAGTCTTACTGAAGAATAGAATTTTAACGCTCTTCCTCCTGTTGTAGTTTCAGGATTTCCAAACATAACACCAACTTTTTCTCTTAATTGGTTTATAAATATAGCTATACAGCCTGTTTTTTGTATAGTTCCTGTTAGCTTTCTTAAAGCTTGTGACATAAGTCTTGCTTGAAGTCCAACGTGAGAATCTCCCATTTCACCTTCTATTTCAGCTCTTGGTACTAATGCAGCAACTGAGTCAACTACTATAACATCTATTGCTCCAGAACGAACTAAAGCCTCAGCGATTTCAAGACCTTGTTCTCCTGTATCTGGTTGAGAAACTATAAGATTTTCTGTATCAACACCTAATCTTCTAGCATAACTTGGATCTAAAGCATGTTCTGCATCTATAAATGCAACTGCTCCTCCTAGCTTTTGTGCTTCAGCAGCAACATGTAATGCTACTGTTGTTTTACCTGAACTTTCCGGTCCATATATTTCTATAATTCTTCCTTTAGGTAATCCCCCTACACCTAAAGCTATATCTAAGTCAAGACACCCAGTTGAAATAGTCTCAATGTTTAATGCGCTATTTTCTCCTAGCTTCATTATGGATCCTTTACCAAATTGCTTTTCAATTTGACCCATTGCATTTTCTATAGCTTTTAACTTATCCATATCTATATTTCCCATATAGCACCTTCCTCTCTAAAACGAACATCTGTTCTATAAATAAATTATATATTATATGTTAACTATAGTCAACATATAATATATAATTTCATACTAATATCTTGCATATTAAAAGTTCCAACTTTGGAAGATGGAACTTTTATTTTTAATTATATCCTATTTATTTTATAATAAACTATTTATTAGTATTTATTATTTTTTTATTTTTACTAAAATAGTCAATTCCAGATACTATTGTCATCACAACAGCTAGTAATAATAAAAACTTTGGACCATATGTAATAATATTTCTAAATATATCACTTTCAACAACCAATGTTGTTAAATATTTTGAAGATCCTACATTAACTTGAATTAATAAAGCTATTATAGCTGTTATTTGAGTAACAGTTTTCACTTTTCCCCAAGTGCTTGCTGCAATTACTTTTCCTTCAGCAGCTGCAATTGTTCTAAGGCCTGAAACTGCAAATTCTCTTGCTATTATAACCACAGTTGCCCATGCTGGTATAAGCTGAAGCTCAACTAATGATATTAATGCAGCTGTAACTAAAAGCTTATCTGCAAGAGGATCCATAAATTTTCCAAAATTAGTTATTTGATTTCTACTCCTTGCAATATATCCATCCAATTGATCTGTTAAAGATGCAATTATAAATATAAACGTAGCTATGAAAGTACCATATGGAATATTTTTTACAGCAATAAATATTAAAAATAAAGGTACTAAAAATATTCTTAGCATTGTTAGCTTATTTGCTAAATTCATCGTATATCTCTCCTACTAAATCATACTCTAATGCTTCCTTAATTTTGACTTTTACAATATCACCTTTTTCAAGCTTTTGAGTTGTATTAACCAAAATATTTCCATCAATTTCAGGTGCCATTTCTGAACTTCTTCCAATGAAATATTTACCTTTTCTTCCTTCTATAATAGTATCATAAACTTTTGATATTTTCAATTTGTTTAATTCTTCTACTACATTTTTTTGAACCATCATTAGTTTTTCTTGTCTTTCTTCCTTTATTTTCTCTTCAATTTGATTTTCCATATTAGCTGCTGGAGTTCCTTCTTCTTTTGAGTATTTGAAAACACCAACGTTATCAAGTTTATAGTCCTTTAAAAAGTCACATAACTCATTAAAATCTTCTTCTGTTTCTCCAGGGAAACCAACTATAAGAGATGTTCTAAGAGCTATTTCTGGAATTCTTTTTCTTAATTTATCAATTATATTAGTTATTGTTTCTTTATTTGTTCTTCTTGCCATACGCTTCAAAATATTATTGCTTATATGTTGTATTGGTAAATCTAAATATTTTACAATCTTTGGATTTGTCGCCATTTCTTCAATTAACTCTTCTGTTATTTCTTCTGGATAACAATAAAGTAACCTTATCCATTCAACTCCATTAACATTAGAAATTTCACTAACTAATTCATGAAGTTTATTTTCTTTATATATATCCATTCCATAGTATGTTAAATCTTGAGCTATTAATATGATTTCCTTAACTCCATTTTTTACAAGAAGATTTACTTCTTCTAATATTGCTTCTTTGGATCTACTTCTAAATTTTCCCCTTATTTTAGGTATTATGCAATAAGTACAGTAATTATCACAGCCTTCTGCAATTCTAACATATGCAGTATATTTATCAGTAGTTAAAAGTCTTATTCCTTCATTTATATTTTCATCGCTATAATTTGTTGCAAGTAGCTTTCTTTCCCCTTTTATAAAATCTAAGATAAGCTTATGTAACTTCATATAGTCGTTAACACCCATAAGTATGTCAATTTCAGGCATAAGTTCTAATAATTCTTCACCATACCTTTGAGTTAAACATCCTGTGGCTATAAGCATCTTACATTTATATTTATTCTTGTATTCAGCCATTTCTAGTATTGTATCTATAGATTCTTGCTTTGCACTTTCTATAAATCCACACGTATTAACGATTATTATTTCAGCTTCCTTAGGATCATTAGTTATTTCATAAAATTTATTTATTGTTCCAAGTATAAGTTCAGAGTCAACTCTATTCTTATCACATCCTAAACTTACCATCCCAACTTTATATTTTTCCAAAGCTACTTCCTCCTATGTTCTATAAATTATTGCTCATTTGGCCTAAATATTATTTTAATGTAGAAAAATAATATTTACAAGTTTTTTTAATCTTCCATATTTAATTCTTCTTTTGAAACTAAAACTTGTCTTGGCCTGCTTCCATCTTTCTCTGAGATAATACCACGCTCTTCAAGTTCATCCATTATTCTTGAAGCTCTATTAAACCCTATTCTAAGCTTTCTTTGAAGGAATGATGTAGATGCTTGATTGTATTCTATAACAACTTTTATTGCTTCATCTAAAAGTTCATCACCACTCTCATTATCTCCAAAATTACCTGTATCTTTTGCTCCATTTTCTATATGTTCAATTATAGATTCTTCATAATCTACATTTGATTCTTCATCTTTTATAAAGCTAACAACCTTTTCTACTTCTTCTTCGGATATAAATGCTCCTTGAACTCTAATAGGTTTATTTTCCCCTATTGGACAATATAACATATCTCCTCTTCCAAGTAATTTTTCAGCACCTGTTGAATCTAATATAGTTCTAGAATCTATACCAGAAGAAACAGCAAATGAAATTCTAGATGGTATATTAGCTTTAATTACACCTGTAATTACATCTACAGAAGGTCTTTGAGTTGCAATTATTAAATGCATTCCTGCTGCTCTAGCCATTTGTGCTAATCTACATATATAATCTTCTACATCATTAGGGCAAGCCATCATTAAATCAGCAAGCTCATCTACTATCATAACTATATATGGTAGCTTTTCTTCAATTATTCCCTTTTCATAAAGAGCATTATAGCTTTCTATATTTCTTACTGATGAATCTGCAAATAATTTATATCTCTTATTCATTTCATTAACTGCCCAGTTTAATGCAGCTGCTGCCTTTTTAGGATCTGTAACTACTGGGATTAAAAGATGTGGTATTCCATTATATACACTAAGTTCTACTACTTTTGGATCAACCATTAATAATTTAACTTCATTTGGACTATATTTATATAACAAACTGACTATAAGCGTATTAATACATACTGATTTACCAGATCCAGTTGCCCCTGCAATTAACATATGAGGCATTGTAGATAAATCTCCTACTACGCATTTTCCTGCTATATCTTTTCCTAATGCAAAAGCCAATTTTTTATCTGATGTCCTAAATTCATTAGAGTCTAAAACTTCTCTTAGAAATACTGCTGTTTGCTTATTATTTGGAACCTCTATGCCTATTGCTGCTTTTCCTGGTATAGGAGCTTCCATTCTTACACCACTAGCTGCAAGTCCTAAAGCTATGTCATCTTGTAGATTTACTATTTTTGAAACTTTTACCCCAGGACTTGGTTGAATTTCAAATCTAGTTACTGAAGGTCCTTTAGTTACTTGAACTACCTTTGCATCTACTCCAAAATCATTAAGAATCCCCTCTAGCTTACCTGCATTTTCTATCAACTCTTTCTTATCCTCACTTTTAAGCTTCATCTTACTATTTATATTTAAAAGCTCTACAGATGGATGATTATAAATTTTTTCTTCCTTCTTTTCATCTGTTAAACTTTCTTCTATTTCTTTACTTACCACATCCTTAACTGTGTTATCTAATTTTTCTTTTTTCTTAATCTTTTCTTCTTTAACTGCTTTATTTACTGTATCATCTTGCTTTTCTTCATCAAAGACTTCTATATTAAAAGGATTATTTTTTTTATTTTCTTTTAACTCTTCAACTGAACTTTCAAGTGCTCCTTCATCTAAAGAAGAATTCTTCATAAAATCAAGAATTTTTATTTTATTATTTATTCCATTTATAAACTCTTCTCTTTCTCTTTCTTTCACCTTAGGAACAGCATCTATTAATGGAGTTTTTTCTTTTTCCATTTCTTTTTCTACATTAACTTTAGTCTTTATTTCCTTTCTTTTTGGTTTTATCTTTTGACTTTCCTCTTTAAAGAACATGATTATATCATATAAAGTTATATCAAATATTAATATTGTTCCTATTGCCCAAAATGCAACATATAATATATATGACCCTATATAACCTATAAGTTTCCCTAATGGATAAGAAATTAAATGTCCTACAAGTCCTCCATGTACTCCAGAAACCCTAACTACTTCTTGCCAAGTTTCATAAAATCCTTCTTTTGATTGCAATACATGAATACTACCAGTTGCACAACCTAATGTTATTGATGCTATAATTAGAGTAATACCAAAAAACCTTCTTGTTACTTTAATGCTTCCCTTCGAAACTATACTATGATACCCAAAATAAATTAAATATAATGGAAGTACAAAAGCACTTACTCCTATTAGTTTATATATTACTTGCCTTGATAAAATAGATAATGCTCCTGCCCAAGTTGTGTAAATTGCTATAGCTAATAAAATACCTATTGCTATATAAACTATTCCTTTAATATCTCCATTTTCTTTTACATCCTTTTTTTTATTTGTGTCCTTTTTGCTATTAGTATTTTTTGCTTTGACTCTAGACACACAATCACCTCGCAATTTTCCCACTTATTGTAAGTTAATTATTTACATAATATTATTATAAACTTTAATGAAAAAAAAGCAATTTAAATAACTGTCTATTATTTAAACTGCTTAAATTAATATAATATATTCTAAAGTAAATTTCCTTTTTCATAAATTTATATAATTATTCCTTAACTTATTTTTGATTTTCTTTTTCTTCAATTAGCTCCTTCAATTTACTTAAAGCGTCTTTAATTCCACCCTCTTCATCTATTAAGCCACATTCTACTGCTTGCTTTCCAATTAAAATAGTTCCCATATCATTTAATAGCTCATCTGATTTTAGCATCATTTGTTTTAATTCATCTTTATTTATTTTAGATGTTCTTACAATAAAATTATCTATGCGCTCTTGCATCTTTTGAAAGTAATTAAATGTTTGAGCTACACCTATAACAAATCCATTCATTCTTATAGGATGAACTATCATTGTAGCTGATGGTGTTATAAAAGAATAACTTGATGAAGTTGCAAGTGGTACCCCAATTGAATGTCCACCACCTATAACTATTGAAACTGTAGGCTTTGATAGGGAATTTATCATTTCCGCAATTGCTAACCCAGCTTCTACATCTCCACCAACTGTATTTAGTATTATTAATACTCCTTTTACATTATCGTTTCGTTCCATAGATATAAGTTGAGGAATCACATGTTCATACTTTGTTGACTTTGATTGTGCTGGTAAAACTTGATGTCCTTCTATTTGCCCTATTATAGGTAGTATTTGAATACTTTCGTCTTGTGCAACACCATTATCAGTCCCAAATTCTTTTATTTCTTCTCTTTTTTCCTTAGCTTCTTTTAGCTTTTCTTCTTCATTCTCTATATCCTTATTTTCATCTTTTGATGAGTTAAAAAAATTATTCATAATAAAATCCTCCTATACAATATTATTTTGTACAAGAGGATTTATTTTATTCACCTAAATTAAATGCTTTATGAAGTAAATTGAGAGCTCTCTTAACATACTCAGATTTAATTAAGCACCATATTGTCATATTAGAATCAGCTGTTTGAAGAATTTCTATTGAACCTTTTGATAATGTATTTATTATTTTCGCCATTATACCAGGTACTCCAGTCATTCCTATCCCAACTATAGCTATAGTGCTACAATTTTCTATTAAGTTATATTTTATATCTGCTTCCTTAAGAACTCTTTCTAGTTTTTCCTTTTTACATGAATCTATAGTGAAAATTTGTTCAGTTGGAAATATATTTATTAAATCTAGACTGATATTATTTTTCGCTAAAATTTCTAATAAATATCTATAATTTACTTTATCTTTATTTTCATTTAATCTTACTGTTACTTGAGCTCTATTATTTAAATGTGTTATCCCTGAAATAGTTCTTTCATGATTACTTGTTCCATAGCTATTAACTAAAGTACCTTTACAGTTACTCATAGTATTCTTAATAACAATTGGAATATTAGCTTTTCTTGCACACTCAACAGCTCGTGGATGTATAACCTTTGCTCCTTGATCTGCAAGTTGAAAAACCTCATTATAAGTTATTGTATCTATTAACGAAGCATCATCAACGATTCTTGGGTCAGCAGTCATTATACCATCTACATCTGTATATATTTCTATTTCTTCTGCATTTAAAGCTTCACCTATAATACATGCTGATGTATCACTTCCCCCTCTTCCAAGGGTTGTTAAATATCCTTTTTCAGTTATTCCCTGGAATCCAGTAACAACTGGAACTTTTCCGCTTTCTATAATACTTTTAATATTTTCTGTTTTTGTATAAAGTAAATCTGCTTCAGAAAAATTATCATTTGTTATAATACCTGCTTGACCACCAGTAAGTGGAACTGCTTGGATACCTTCATTTATTAAAACATTGCTCATTACTACACTGCTTATAATTTCTCCACAGCACATAAGCATATCAGTTGCCTGTAGGTTATTCCTCTTGAAATTATTATCTAATAAAGATAATAAAGTATCTGTAGCATAAGGTTCTCCTTTTCTTCCCATTGCAGATACAACTACTACAGGGGAAAATCCTTCATCTATTGCATTTTTAACCTTAGCTACTACTTGATTTCTTCTCTCTTCAGTAGATACAGATGTACCTCCAAATTTTTGTATAATTATTTTCAAGTAATAACCTCCCTAAATTTATGCTCTTGCCCTTTTTATTTTCTCCTTATCAGCTGAAACAACTATAACATTTGCTCCAATTTTAGTAACATAGCTCCAAGGGATTTCTACATATTCCCTACTACTGAATAGGCCTAATTTACTTCCGGCAACAGCAGCAACTATAAATTGCAAATTTCCATTTTCATCAATTATAAAATCTAAAGCTTGCTGAGTATCATATTTTTCTGCTTCTTCTGTATTAAATATTTCATATCTTTCTAAATCACTAAGAAGTCTATACTTAGATTCTCTTTTGGACTCATCTTCATAATACTCACCTTTTTTTCTATCTCCTCTTAACATAAGATTCACCTCCACACTATCTTATGTAAATCCTATGCTAATCAGAGATAATTTAGTACCTAATATTATGATTAAAATTATATTCTTCTTATTCCATTTTTATTTGAATTATCATATGCTTTTATATTAGGTTCTATTATATTATTTAATTTCTCCCATTCTATATCTTGACCTACATACGCTGAACTTATTATGCCTGGTTTAAAGCAAGTATCTAATACATAATTTATGTCATCAGCATTTATATTGTTAATTCTTTTTATTACTTCCTCTTGTGTTTTAATCTTATTTTGTAGTAGCATACTCTTTCCATTTGAAAACATTCTTGATGATGTACTTTCTAAACCTAATATATAACTTGCCTTTATTTTTTCCTTGTTAATTTCTAATACATCATTAGAAATTCCGTTTTTAGCAAATTTTTTAAGTTCCTTATTAATAACATCTAGTGCCTTATCTGCAGATTGTTTACTTACTCCTGTATATATATTATTTATTCCAGTCCCTAAATATGGCTGAGCATATGAATAAATAGTATAGCAAAGTCCTAACTCTTCTCTTACATTTTGAAATAATATAGATGATGCTCCTCCTCCAAACACATTGTTTAGAAGTACTAGAGAATAAGATTTTTCATGCGCATATGGCAATCCTTTAAATGCTAAATTTATATGAAGTTGTTCTATTGGTTTATTTGTATATTTACTTTGTGAAAGTAAAATTGGGGTTTTATATTCTGGCTTATAATCTCCTTCCCCTTCCCAAGACCCGAAATTATCTTCTATCATTTTCAATAATTCTTTTTCATCAAATTTTCCACATACAGAAATTACTGAATTATGAGGCGCATAATGTGATTTAACAAATTTCTTTATCTTTTTACTATTAAATGACTTTATATTTTCTATAGTACCAAGTATAGGATAAGATAATGAATTATCTCCAAAAATAGCCTTTGATGAATCATTATCTAAAACATCTTCTGGAGTGTCTTCACTCATATTTATTTCCTCAATAACTACACCTTTTTCTTTTTCTATTTCTTCATCATCAAACTTAGAATTTAATATCATATCAGCTAAAATTTCTATTGATAAATCTAAATGTGTATTTAAAGCTTTTATATAATAACAAGTTGCTTCTTTGCTTGTATAAGCATTTATTTGACCCCCTACATTTTCTATTTGTTGAACAATTTCCTTTGAAGTTCTTTTTTCTGTTCCTTTAAAAAACATATGCTCTATAAAATGTGATATACCGTTTAACTCTAAATCCTCATTTCTTGAACCATTTTGAACCATAACACCAACACTTATTGAATTTACGTGATCTATATATTCTGTTACAACTCTTAAACCATTTTTTAATGTATATATATTGTACATAGTTCCTCCTCTTTATTTCTAAATTTATTCTATATTACTATTATTCTATATTATTTTATAGTTATGTAATACTTAATTATTAATTATTAATGTTTAATTTAAATTTTATCATATAAAGAAAAAAAGGCAATAAATTGCCCTTTACTAACTTTTTCTATTCGCTTTTCTCAGTCTTTTCTTCTGAGTCATCAGTTAAAGCATCTTTTCTTGAAAGATTAATTCTTCCTTGATTATCTATTTCGGTTACCTTGACTAATATTTCATCACCTACAGATACCACATCTTCAACTTTATTTACTCTTGCTTTGTCTAATTTTGATATATGACATAATCCTTCTTTATTAGGAAGAATTTCAACAAAAGCACCAAAAGTAGCTATCTTAGTTACTTTTCCTAAGTAAACTTCTCCGACTTTAACTTCTTTTGTTAAACCTTCTATAATAGCTATTGCTTTATTTACGCCATCATGATCTGCTGAAGATACAAAAACTGTACCATCTTCTTTAATATCAATTTTAACTCCAGTTTCTTCGATAATCTTATTTATAACTTTTCCACCAGCACCTATAACATCTCTTATCTTTTCTGGATCTATACTTATTATTGAAGTTTTAGGAGCATATGTTGAAACTTCTCCTCTTGGTCCTGGAATACATTCACTTATTTTATCTAAGATATGAAGTCTAGCCTTTCTAGCTCCCATTATAGCATCTTCTATAACTTTAAAACTTAATCCCTTTATCTTAGTATCAACTTGTATTGACGTAATTCCTTCTACAGTTCCTGCAACTTTGAAGTCCATATCAGCAAAGAAGTCTTCTATTCCTTGAATATCAGTTAAAACTTCTTCTCTTGTAAGATCTTCTGAAGTTATAAGTCCCATTGCTATACCTGCTGCTGGTCTCTTAAGAGGAACTCCTGCATCTAATAATGCTAAAGTACTACCACAAACTGAAGCTTGTGATGTTGAACCATTAGAGCTTAATACTTCTGATACTAATCTAATAGTATATGGGAATTCTTCTTCTGAAGGTATTAATGGTTCTAATGCTCTTTCTGCTAAAGCTCCATGACCTATTTCTCTTCTTCCTGGTCCTCTTAAAGGCTTTACTTCACCTACTGAATATCCTGGGAAGTTATAGTGGTGCATGTATCTTTTTGATTCTTCTTCACCTATACCATCAATTATTTGAATATCTCCTACTGCTCCTAATGTAGCAACAGTCATTACTTGAGTTAATCCTCTTGTAAATAATCCTGTACCATGAGTTCTTGGTAAAATTCCTACTTCACATGATATTGGTCTAACTTGATCAAATGCTCTTTCATCTGGTCTTCTATGGTGATTTAAAAGCATATCTCTTACAACTTCTTTTTGTAAGTTATAGATTATTTCCTTTATATCTCCTACGTTTTCTGGATACTTTTCTTCAAATTCTGCATAAACCTTTTCATTTACTTCGTCCATTGCAGCATTTCTTTCATCTTTATCAGTTATCCACATAGCTTCTTTAATTATTTCGCCAGCAAATTCTTTTATTTCATTTTCTAACTCTTTACTTGGCTTATATAATTCAGGAACCATTTTTTCTTTTCCAAATCTTTGCATTGCTTCTTCTTGGAATTTAATGATATCTTGGCAACTATCAAATCCAAATTTAATGGCAGCAAGCATAACATCCTCTGGAATTTCTTGACCACCAGCTTCAATCATCATAACTCTTTCACTAGTTGCACAAACAGTTAATTGGAGTTCACTTTCTTCTCTTTCTTTAGATGTTGGATTTAAAATGAAATTTCCATTGATTAGACCTACTTGCACAGCTGCAACAGGAGTTGTAAAAGGAATGCTTGATAAGCATAATGACAATGATGCTGCATTAATTGCTAGAATTTCTGGTAGGTTATCCTTCTCAACTGATACTACTGTACATACAACTTGAACATCATTTCTATATCCCTTTGGAAATAAAGGTCTTAATGGTCTGTCAACTGCTCTTCCAAATAATATAGCATTTTCTGAAGGTCTACCTTCTCTTTTAATAAAACCACCTGGTATTTTTCCTACTGAGTATAATCTTTCTTCATATTCAACACTTAGAGGAAAGAAATCTATTCCCTCTCTTGGTTTTTCTGAAGCATTAACATTAGTTAAAATTACTGTGTCTCCATAGCTAATAAATGATGCTAAATTTGATAACATCCCAATCTTTCCAAATTCCAACTTAAGTTCTCTACCAGCTATAGTTGTTTTCATTACATTGTTCATTTTGTAACCTCCCTTCAGGCTTATATCTTATCATTTAAAATTGTTAAAATAATAGAGCGGCTTAAAAACCGCTCTAAAGACTATCTTCTTAAGCCTAATTTTTTAATTATAGCTCTGTATCTTTCGATATCTTGATCAGCTAAGTAATTTAAAAGACCTCTTCTTTGTCCAACCATCATTAAAAGACCTCTTCTTGAGTGGTGATCTTTCTTGTGCATCTTTAAATGATCAGTTAAAGAATTAATTCTTTCTGTTAATAAAGCGATTTGCACTTCTGGTGAACCAGTATCTCCTTCATGTCTTCCGTGTTCTTTGATTATTTCTTGCTTTCTTATTGCGTCCATTGTTCGCACCTCCGTAAATTTATCCCCTATATCCAGGAAATGAGCTAGCACCCTCATATCTTAGAATTAGGTTCTTCTTTGCTATTATAACAAATGATATAGATATTGTAAATTATAAATTTACATAATTATATTACTATATCTCTATCTTCCGCAAATTTTTCATCCTTTTTAATTTGTTCAACAAGTTCCTCTAAGGAATTAAACTTTATTTCACCCCTTATTCTTTCAATAAAATAAACTTTAATTTCTTGTCCATAGATAGTATCATCAAAATTTAATATATATGTTTCTATAGTTAATTGTTGCCCATTTACTGTAGGATTATTCCCAACAGATGTAATTCCTTTATAAATTTTATTATTATACTCTACATTAGTATAATAAACTCCCTTATCCGGAATTATTATTTTATTATCGAACTCTAAATTTGCAGTTGGAAATCCTATTGTTCTTCCTAGTTTTTTACCATGAATAACTCTTCCTTTAATTAAATATGGCTTAGATAACATTTTAGAAGCTTCTTTTACATCTCCTTCTAAAATACTTTTTCTTATTCTAGTACTACTTATTACATCACCTTTATAAGTGTATGGTTCCATAATATATAATTCATATCCATATTTACTTTGAAGATCTTCTAATAATTTTACATCCCCTAAATTTTTATATCCAAATTTAAAGTTAAATCCAACTATAATTCCTTTTACATTATAGTCTACACAAAGTAATTTTATAAAATCCTCTGCAGACATTGACATAAATTCTTTAGTAAAGCTTCTTAGTATTACTATATCTACATCTTCTTGTTCTAAATACTTAAGCTTCGTTTCTAAATCCATAATTAATTTAGGTGTACTTTCTGGCTTTACTAATGTTTTAGGATGATTTTTATATGTAAACACCATACTTTTGCCTTTTTTTTCATTAGCAACTTGGACAGTCTTTTTTACAAGGGATAAATGACCATAATGAAGTCCATCAAAACTTCCTAATGCTACATAGTTGTCACTATCCTTATTTTCCATAATAATATCATCTATTACTATCATATCCTGCTCCCCTAATTAATTAATAATTTTTCTATTTTAAAGCCTTGATGATCGCTTTTACCAAGTCCTATAAACATTCCACTTTCATCATAAACTCTATATAGTTTTCCTATTTCAATATTTTCTTTGGTAAATCTCTTATCAAAAACTTTAACTCCATTAATTAAAAGTTTTGAATATTTAGTTAAAACTATTAATTTTTCATAGGAATCTAAAGCATCCTCTATACTTATAATGTAATCTTTTATATTTTCAGAATTTATATCTTCTATATTAATAGATTCATCCTCAGTAAATTTAGATGTTTTACTTCTTTTTAGCTTTGTCATAGTAGCTCCAACATTTAAAGTTTCCCCTATATCATAACAAAGACTTCTTATATATGTCCCTTTTGAACATGTAACTTTCATACTAATATATGGATTGTTTATCTTTACATCTTCTATCTTATATATATTTACAAGTCTACCTTCTCTTTCTACTTCTATGCCTTTTCTTGCCAATTCATAGAGCCTTACACCATTTTGCTTTAAAGCAGAATACATAGGTGGAACTTGAGAATATTCTTTTTCATAAGAATAAATAGCTTTCACTATATTTTCATCGCTTATATTAGATGGATCTTTTTCCTCTATTATATCTCCCTCTAAATCATATGTAGTAGTTTTTATACCAATCTTAAACTCTACTTCATAGATTTTTTCACTATTCATTATATAATCAATAATTTTTGTTCCTTTGCCTATACATATAGGCAAAACACCACTTGCTTCTGGATCTAGTGTTCCAGTATGTCCAACCTTTCCAGTGCCTGCTGCTTTTTTTATTATTCTTACAACATCAAAAGAAGTCATACCAGTATTCTTAAAAATATTAATTACGCCGTTCATTATAACAACTCTTTCTCTATTTCCTCTAGAATTTTGTTCTTAGCCTCGTCTAATTTTATCCCCTTTAAAGTTATCCCCGCAGCTTTCACATGGCCACCGCCACCTAGCTTTTCAGCTATATTTCTAACATCAAATTTATCTTTTGATCTTAAACTTGCCTTAGAACCATTTTCTATTTCCTTTATTAGAACTGCAACTTCTACACCTTTTATTTGTAAACCGAAAGATATTATATCTGATGTATCCCCTATTTCTATCCCAAGCTCATCCCCATAAGCCATAGGAATTTTAATTAATGCTACTTTACGATCAAATAAAAGTTCCATGTCATTCAATGCTTTACCCATCAATCTAATCTTTTCAAAACTCTTGTTATCAAAAAGATTTTGATGTATGTAGGTATTATTTACACCAATTTTTCTTAATTTTGCTGCAATATTATGAGTTCTAAAAGTTACATTTGAATGTCTAAATGCACCTGTATCTGTAACTAATGATGTATAAAGACAAGTACCTATCTCTCTTATATCATCACTTTGATTATTAAAATTAATTCCTAATGATTCTAACAATTCAAAAACTATCTCTGCTGTAGCCGCAGCTTCTACATCTACATAATTTAAATCTCCATATTTATCATTTGTAATATGATGATCTAAATTTAATATACTTCCTTTAAAATTATCTAAGTCTGCAGATATTCTTTCATAATTTCCACAATCTAATACTACAACTATTGAAGTATCATCAACTGGAGTTATTAAATTTCCTGTAGCTTCATTTGCACCTTTAAGAAATTGAAGATTTTCTGATATTATATCTTTTGAAATTAAATAAGCATCTTTTTTTAAGGTTATTAATCCATTTAATAGTGCAAGTGCACTACCTACTGCATCACCATCAGGTGATACATGGTAGGTAATGCCTATTTTTTTACTATCTAAAATTGCTTTAGATATATCTTGTAATGTGTTCATTACTTTTCCTTAACTTTTTCTATAAGCTCTTCTATTTTCATACTGTAGCTTATAGAATCATCAAGCTCAAATAATATTTGAGGTGTATTTCTCAAATTCATTCTTTGACTTATTTCTTTTCTTATATATCCGCTTGCACTTTTTAATGCTGCAAAGGTTTCATTTTTTTCTTCTTCATTTTTACCAAAAATACTTACAAATACCTTTGCATATCTTAAATCCTTAGTTACTTTAACTGCTGTAATTGAAACCATAGCAGTCATTCTAGGATCTTTAATTTCATCTCTTATGATAACACTTATTTCTCTTCTAACTTCTTCGTTTATTCTGCCACCTCTGTAATTAGCCATTTAAAATCACCTCTTTAATTAAAGCTGCTTTCTTTCAATTGCTTGCATACTAAATGACTCTATTACGTCACCTTCTTTAAGATCATTAAACTTTTCAACACTTAAACCACATTCATAACCAGTGTTTACTTCCTTCGCATCATCTTTAAATCTCTTAAGTGAAGCTAAAGTTGATTCAAATATTACTATTCCATCTCTTATAACTCTAACTTCAGAGTTTCTTATTATTTTACCATCTGTAACGTAACATCCAGCAATTGTTCCTACATTTGAAATCTTATAAACCATTCTTACTTCTGCTTTTCCATTTACAACTTCTTTATACTCTGGATCAAGCATTCCAATCATAGCTGATTTAACATCTTCTATTGCATCGTAAATTATTCTATATGTTTTAATTTCGACCCCTTCTTTATCTGCAACTACTGTAGCATTTGAATCTGGTCTTACATTAAATCCTATAAGTAATGCATTTGAAGCCGTTGCAAGAGTAACATCTGTTTCAGTTATAGCACCAACACCACCATGAATTACTCTTACTTTAACATCTTCAGTTGAAAGCTTTTCTAATGATTGTTTTATAGCTTGAACTGACCCTTGAACATCAGCCTTAACTATAATACCAAGTTCTTTAACTGTTCCTTCTTGAATTTGGCTATATAAATCTTCAAGAGAAACTCTATTAGCTGAATGGAAGCTTTCATCTTTAATTTTTTGTTTTCTTGTTTCAGCCATATTTCTTGCTGTTTTTTCATCTTTAACAACAGTAAATCTATCTCCTGCTGCTGGAACTTCTGAAAGGCCTAAAATTTCCACTGGAATTGAAGGACCAGCTGCTTTTATACTCTTTCCTTTATCATCAAACATAGCTCTTATTCTACCATATGTAGAACCAACTAATATTGAATCTCCTACATGTAATGTACCATTTTGAATAAGTAGTGTTGCTACTGCACCTCTACCTTTATCAAGTTTAGCTTCTATAACAGTACCCTTAGCTTTTCTCTTTGGATCTGCTTTAAGTTCTGCCATTTCTGCTGTTAATAGAACCATTTCTAATAATTGTTCTAAATTTTCACCTGTCTTTGCTGATACAGGAACACATATAGTATCTCCACCCCAGTCTTCGGCTACTAATTCATATTCAGTTAATTCTTGTTTAACTCTGTCTATATTAGCTCCTGGTCTATCTATTTTATTTATAGCTACTATCATAGGAACTTCCGCTGCTTTACAGTGGCTAATAGCTTCTTTTGTTTGTGGCATTATACCATCATCTGCTGCAACAACTAATATAACTACGTCTGTAACTTGAGCTCCTCTTGCTCTCATTGCTGTAAAAGCTTCGTGTCCTGGTGTATCTAAAAATGTTAATTTTTCGCCATTTAAATTTACAGTGTAAGCTCCAATATGTTGAGTTATACCACCAGCTTCATGAGCAGTAACATTAGCTTTTCTTATAGCATCTAATAATGAAGTCTTACCATGGTCAACGTGACCCATAACTGTAACTATAGGAGGTCTCTTAACTAGGTTTTCTTCTACCACTTCTTCTTCTTCAACCACTTCTAGCTCTTCTTTTTCTTCTTTTTTAACAACTAAACACTCATATTTTTCACATACTTTTTCAGCAGTTGCAAAATCTATTTCTTGATTTATAGCAGCCATAACGCCTGTAAAAATAAGAGTCTTTATAACATCTGCACTTGGTTTTCCAAGTTTTTCTGAAAGTTCTTTTACAGTTATTGTCTCTCCAATTTCAACAACACCTGATCCGCCTTCACCAATTATGTTAGCGTCTTCTTCTACTTTCTTTCTTTTTCTTTTTTTAGCTTGATTATTAACTTCTTCAGCTAATATTTCTTCATATTCATCAACTATAGTTTTATCTCCTGATGCTCCAGTATCTCCAATTAACTCTTTGATTAACTCTGCATCTTCATCTTCTATAACGCTCATATGATTTTTTACATCAACGCTAAACTCATTCATTAATAATTCTATAAGTTCCTTTGAACTTATTTGCAGTTCTTTTGCCAATTCATATACTCTGATTTTTGACAATAAAATCACCCCCGGTTAAATTTTAACTTTTTCCTCTTCGTAAAGGGTATAAAGTTTTTTAGCCATATTTTCATCTGTTATAGCTAATATTTTCACTTCTTCTCTTCCAATTGCAGCACCTAACTCTTCTTTTGAAAAGTCTTCTATAAATTTTATATCTTTTGATACGCAATGATTTTTAAATTTCTTTTTTGTACTATTTGAAGCATCATTAGACATGATGAATAAAAAAATAGATTTCCTATTTCTTTGCTCGTCACATTTACTATACCCTTCAACTAAATTTCCTGATCTTTTAGCTAGGCCTAGAAAATTAAAAAATTTATTCATTTTCAATCTCTTCCCTTAATCTATTGTATATAACTTCATCTATAGCTATATCTAAATTTCTTGAAAGCCTTTTTGTTTTAAAAGCTTTTTCTAAACACTCTTTATCTTTGCAAATATATGCGCCTCTGCCTGATTTTTTCCCAGTTAAATCAACTGAAACATCACCTTCTGGAGTTTTTACTACCCTTATAAGTTCCTTTTTAGGTTTCATCTCCATACATCCTGTGCACATTCTCAAAGGAATTTTCTTTACTTTCATAAAAATCCTCCCTTATTCTATAGTTTCTTCAACTGTTTCTTCTTTTAATGCATCTGCTTGAGATTTGCTTTTTATATCTATTTTCCAATTTGTTAACTTAGCTGCAAGTCTAACATTTTGCCCTTCTTTTCCTATTGCAAGTGATAATTGATTATCGTCTACAACTACTTTAGCAGATTTTGTTTCTTCACAAGCAACTACTTCTAAAACTTTAGCAGGACTTAATGATGCTGCTATAAACTCTTCAGGATTTTTGCTCCATTTTATTATATCAATCTTTTCACCTTTAAGCTCGTTAACTATATTTTGTACTCTTGTTCCTTTCGGTCCAACACAAGCCCCCATTGGATCTACATTTTCATCATTTGAGTAAACAGCAATTTTACTTCTTGAACCAGCTTCTCTTGAAATACTCTTTATTTCAACAACACCTTCATATATTTCAGGCACTTCTAACTCAAATAGTCTTTTTACTAAACCTGGATGGGTTCTTGAAACTAAAATTTGAGCCCCTTTTGATCCATTTTTAACTTCTACAACATATAGTTTTACTTTTTCATTAAATTTATATTCTTCTCCTGGAATTTGTTCATTTGGTCCAATAGATGTTTCTATTCTTCCAAGATTTACAAAGACATTACCTTTATCTTTTCTTAAGACAGTACCAGTAATTATGTCATATTCTAATTCTTTGTACTCTGAATATACTATGTTTCTTTCAGCTTCTCTTATTCTTTGAGTTACCACACCCTTAGCAAGCTGAGCTGCTACTCTACCAAAATTCTTTGGAGTAACTTCTAAATCAACTATATCATCAAGATCATATCTTGGGCTAACTTCCTTAGCTTCTTCTAAACTTATTTCAGTTACATCATCATACACATCTTCAACTACTACTTTTTGAGCGTATACATGAATTTCTCCTGTTTCTCTATTTATACTTACTTTAACATTTTGTGCTGAAGTTGTTGGGCTAGCGTAGTTCTTTTTGTATGCTGCAACTAACGCATCCTCAATAGTTGTAAAAAGTAAATCTTCGCTAATCCCCTTATCTTTAACAATTTCTCTAAGAGCACCTATAAACTCTTGGTTCATTTTAATATCCTCCTTATTATATTTCCCCTTCTAAATTGGCTAATTTTATTTTATCTTTTGGAATTGTAACTAACTCATCAGCTTCAACTACAACTGAATCATCACTTACTTCCTTTAATATACCTTTTAAATTTTTTCTTCCATTTAATGATTTTGTGAATTTAACCATTATCTCTTTTCCTATTTGCTTTTTAAAGTGTTCATCTGTAAATAGTCCTCTATTTAATCCTGGTGATGAAACTTCCAAGAAGTATGCATCTTTGATTGGATCTTTTTCATCCATGACATCACTTACTCTTCTAGACAATGCTTCACAATCAGATAATGCTATACCACCATCTTTATCAATATATATTCTTAAATAATAATCTCCATTTTCTTTTACATACTCAATGTGATAAATTTCATAATTAAGTTCTTCAGCTATAGGTCTTACTAATTGATCAATAGTTTCTAATAATGCATCAACTTTCATATTAACCCTCCTTTACTATATTCAGTTTTTAAATTTTAAAGCTTTACTAAATCTTAACTACTCTATAAAAAAAGCAACTATTTGTAGTTGCAATTAAATAGAAAGAGCGGGCATTTATCACTCCCACTCACATTTTCTAGCTATTAGTAAATTACTTCTTTAATTATCCTATCATAATTTCCTAATTAATACAAGGGGTAGTAATTAAATTGTTACGCTACTTATATTAATTACTTGCCCCATATATATTATTTTTATACTTAATTTAAAACAAGGATAACTGATTCGTTTCTGACATTCCTTCAAGGCACCCATGATTACTCAATGTTTCTATTACAGTTTTTGAAACTTTTGATCTTACTCTTAAATCCTCTTTAGATATAAATTCGCCTTCTTTTCTAGCTTCTACTATACTTTTTGCTGCGTTATCTCCAACTCCTTGAAGCGCACTTATAGGAGGTCTTATTCCATCCTTCTCAATTGTAAACTTTGTTGCTTCTGATATATATAAATCTACCTTTAAGAATTTGAGTCCTCTTGCATAAAGTTCATAGGAAAGTTCTAAAACAGTAATTAATCCCTTATCTTTTGCTGTAACTTTATTTCCTAGTTCGTAAAGTTCATCTAATTTTGCTTTTATTGCTCCTGGTCCTTTACAAATAAGGTCTGCATCAAAATCATCTGCTCTTACAGTAAAATATGTTGCATAATATGCTTCAGGATAATATACCTTAAAGTAAGCTATCCTTACAGCCATCATTACATAAGCAACAGCATGCCCTTTAGGGAACATGTATTTTATTCTTTTACATGACTCTATATACCAATCAGGAACATTATTTTCCTTCATTGTTTTTTCAAATTCTTCTGTAAGTCCCTTACCTTTTCTTACACTTTCCATTATGGTAAACGCCATCTTAGGAGGTACTCCAGCATACATTAGATAAACCATGATATCATCTCTTGTAGATATACAGTCTTTAAGTGTAGTATATCCTTCTTTTATAAAGTACTGTGCATTGTTAAGCCATACATCTGTACCATGTGAAAGACCAGATATTCTAACTAAATCTGCGAAACTTTTGGGTTGAGTATCTACAAGCATTCCTCTAACAAATTTTGTACCAAATTCCGGAAGTCCATAACTACCAACTTCACACCCTAGTTCTTCCTTAGTTACTCCTAGTGCTTCTGGTGAAGTAAATAAAGAAATAACTTTTTTATCATTTAAAGGTATTGTCTTAGGGTCTACTCCTGTTAAATCTTGAAGCATTCTTATCATAGTTGGATCGTCGTGTCCAAGTATATCAAGCTTAAGTAATCTTCCTGATATAGAGTGATAATCAAAATGAGTTGTTGTAACATCTGATGTTGGATCATCAGCAGGACGTTGTATTGGTGTGAAATTATAAATTTCATTATCACTTGGAACAACCATAATACCACCTGGATGCTGTCCTGTTGTTCTTTTTATTCCTGTGCAACCAATAGTTAATCTTTCAATTTCAGCACTTGATGCTCTAAGCCCTCTTTCATCTAAATATTTTCTTACATATCCATATGCTGTTTTTTCAGCAACAGTACCTATTGTTCCTGCTTTAAATACGTATCCTTTACCAAACAAAACTTCTGTATATTTATGAATTTCTCCTTGGTTATCACCTGAAAAGTTAAGATCTATATCAGGTTCCTTATCACCTTCAAATCCTAGGAAAGTTTCAAACGGTATATCATGACCATCTTTTATATATTTAGCTCCACATTTCGGACAATCCTTATCTTCTAAATCAGCACCTGAGCTTACAGAACCATCTAAGAAGAACTCCGAATTTTTACAGTTAGGGCAAACGTAATGTGGAGGTAACCCATTAACCTCTGTTATATTTGACATTGTTGCAACAAAAGATGATCCAACAGATCCTCTTGATCCAACTAAGTAACCATCTGCTAGTGATTTTGCAACTAGTTTTTGGGCAATCAAATATAACACAGCATACCCATTATTTATAATTGAGTTTAATTCCTTATCTAATCTTTTTTGAACTATTTCGGGCAGTGGATCTCCATAAATTGAATGTACCTTTTTCATAGTCATTTCTCTAATTTCATCATCTGCACCTTCTATTTTAGGTGGATATGTTTCATCTGGTATTGGCTTTAAAACATCTATAGAATCTGCTATTTCTCCTGGATTAGTTATTACAACTTCTTTTGCAACATCTACTCCTAAATAAGAAAACTCTTTTAACATTTCTTCAGTAGTTTTTAAATATAAAGGGGGCTGTTTTTCTGAATCTGAGAAACCTTGCCCTGCCATTATTATTCTTCTAAAAACCTCATCTTGTGGATCTAAAAAGTGTACATCTCCTGTTGCTACTACTGGTTTATTAAGTTCTTTACCTAAATTATATATCTTAGTATTTAAACTTCTAAGTTCGTTTTCATCTTTTACATTTCCTTTATTTATAAGATATTCATTATTCCCTATAGGCTGGATTTCTAAATAATCATAAAATCCCATGATTTCTTTTAGTTCTTCATCTGACTTTCCATCTAAAACAGCTCTATATACTTCTCCAGCTTCACAAGCCGAACCAATAATTAGCCCTTCTCTCATTTCCATAAGCTTACTTTTTCTAACCCTTGGATTCTTATGAAAATTATCTATATGAGCTTCAGATACTAATTTATATAAGTTCTTCATACCTGCTTGAGTCTTTGCAAAAATTATTATATGATATGTCTTTTCCTTTTTAATATCCATTTTTTCAAGGAATTCCCTATTTAAATCATTAAGACTATTCATATTTAATTCTTCTACCATCTTTTTGATAGATATCAAGAAAATTTCTGCAGTTGCCTTTGCATCATCAACTGCTCTATGATGATTTTCAAGTGAAACTCCAAGATGTTTAGCTACTAAATTTAATTTTACTCTTTTTAATTCAGGATATAAAAATCTTGCAAGAGGAACTGTATCTACTATAGTTGAATTAAATTCAAGACCTAAGTCATTACAATTCTTTTTTATAAATCCTGTATCAAATGCTGCGTTATGAGCTACCACTGCACAATCATCTATAAACTCCATAAATTTAGGTAAAACAGCTTCTATAGGATCTGCATCTTGAACCATTTCATCAGTTATTCCAGTAAGTTCCGTTATCTTATAAGGAATTCTACATTTAGGATATACAAATTCACTAAATGTATCTATTACTTCTCTTCCCTTAATCTTCACAGCTCCTATTTCTATTATCTTATCATTTTTAGCTGAAAATCCTGTAGTTTCTATATCAAATACTATAAAAGTATCATCAAAGCTTTGCCCCATATCATTTAATGCTATAGGTATTCCATCATTAACTAAATATCCTTCTACTCCATATAGCACCTTAATTTTATTCTTTTTAGCTGCAATTTGAGCATCTGGAAAAGCTTGAACAACACCATGATCTGTTATTGCGATAGCTTTATGACCCCATTTTGCTGCTCTTTCTATTATTTTAGTAGCTGACACAACGCCATCCATAGCACTCATGGTTGTATGACAATGAAGCTCAACTCTTTTTTCTTCAGCTCCATCCATTCTTTCTATCTTACTCATTCTTAAGATATCTCTTCCCATTATTACTACTTCTCTAGCATATGTATCGTAAATTGCTTCTCCTCTCACTTTACAGTATAAGCCTTTTTTAACATTCTCTAATACTTCTTCAGTTTCTTGTGGCTTTAAAAAGCATTTTACAGTTATTGAACTTGTATAGTCTGTAATAAAGAAAGTTAATATAATTTTACCTGTTTTAGTTTCAACTATATCTGTTTTAAATACTTCCCCTATAACAGCAACAACACCTGAAGTTTCATCAATTTCCTTAATTGGTATAGCTTCTTGACTTATACCTCTTCCTAAAATGCTATTTTCACTTTTAGGCTCTCTTTTGAATTCTCTTTTTTCATATGGTTTCTTAGCCTTAGCATTTTGTTTTTCTTCACTTGGATTACTTGTAGACTGCACTGAAATATTTCTTCCACTGAAGATTTCTTTTAAAACTTCTTTTTCTTTTTCAAGTTTTTCAGTATAGTTACTTTCTACTTCCAAGCTACTATCATACTCTAAAGTTATTTTAGATTTTATTCCAAATATACTTTCTATCTTTAATGCTATTTGCTTTGGAATATCTTTTGTATTTAGATGCTCATTTATTTTCTCATATCCACTAGCTATATTTATAGTATTACCATTAACACTCTTCTTTCCTTTAATAAGTACTGATTTAGATAAAGGTGCTTTTTTCATTACATCTTCTGTAACTTCAAGCCAATGTTTTTCTACTATCTCATTTAGTGTTAAGTTTGATATATCCCTATAAAATAAGACTTCTATATTTATATCAATTCCTAATGTTTTCTTAATTGCCCTTTTAACTTCATCTTCTTCTTGATTATTTAAACCATCTTTTCCACGTAATACAACTTTTAGAAGATTGCTTTTCTTTAAAAACTGAAACTTTATTATATTTATTCCTTTATCTTCTAATGATTCATTCTTATTTATTTCTTTCTTTATAAGTTTTAAAGCATCTTCACTCAAATAAATAACACCTCCTGTATACTTGATCATATCTAATTGATAATGCATAGTTTAATATTTTATGAAGTGTTGAGTAAAATATTTATTAATATTTGGCAAATAATAATTAACGAAATAATTGACAATGTAAAATGTCAATTAAGTATTTATCCAACTTAATTTTTCATTATTCATTGTCAATTATTTTAATTACATATTTTCTATTTCTTTCATTAACTCTTCAATTAAATCTTCTTCTTTTACTTTTTTAACAATTATACCTTTTTTAAAGATTAAACCTTCTCCTCTACCACCGGCAATTCCAATGTCTGCTTCTCTTGCTTCTCCTGGTCCATTAACAGCACAGCCCATTACAGCAACCTTAATATTTTTGTTTATACTTTCTAATTTTTTTTCAACTTCTTGTGCTATTTTAATAAGGTTAATTTGAGTTCTGCCGCAAGTAGGACAAGATATAAATTGTAATCCGCTTTCTCTTAATTTTAAGGCTTTTAATATTTCCTTAGCAACCTTTATTTCTTCAATCGGATCACTAGTTAAAGATACTCTAACAGTATCGCCTATACCTTCTGCTAAAAGTGTACCAAGTCCAATACTTGATTTTATTGTTCCCCTAAAAGGTGTTCCTGATTCAGTTACACCTAAATGAAGAGGATAATTGCAACTTTGACTCATCAATCTATATGCTTCTATCATCATTACAACATCAGATGATTTTATTGAAATAACTATATCATAAAAGTCTAATTCTTCTAGTATTTTAACATGTCTTAAAGCTGATTCAACTAACCCCTTTGCAGTTGGCTTTCCATCTCTTTCTAAAATATCTTTTTCTAAAGACCCTGAGTTTACGCCAATTCTAATTGGTAAGTTTTTAGCCTTTGCTGCTTCTGCAACTATTTTAACTTTTTCTATACTTCCAATATTACCTGGATTTATTCTTAAAGCAGATACTCCATTTTCGATAGCTGCTAAAGCTAATTTATAATCAAAATGTATATCTGCAACTACAGGAATTGGTGAACCTTGGCATATTTCCTTTAATGCCTCTGCCGCCTTCATATCAGGAACTGCACATCTTATTATTTCACATCCTGCTTTATATAAAGTATTTATTTGTTCTAATGTAGCTTCTACATCTCTTGTATCTGTATTTGTCATTGATTGAATAGATACAGGAGCATCTCCTCCTATATAACAACTTCCAACCTTAACTTTTCTTGTTTGTTTTCTTTCCATTTTATTTCCTCTCCTAAAGTTGTATAGGGAATAATATATCTTTTATTGTAACTATAATCATAAGCCCAAAAAGTAACATTATTCCAACATAGTTCATTGCCCCAACTAATTTATCTGGTACTTTTCTTCTTGTAATAAGCTCTATTAATAATATTACAGTCCACCCACCATCTAAGGCTGGGAATGGTAACATGTTAAATACAGCTAAATTTATGCTTATAAAGGCTACAAAATACATAAGATTCCATATACCATTTTTTGCGGCCTCACTAGACATTCTGATAATAGATACCGGTCCCCCTACATCTGTTTTAAAATTAACTTCACCCATAATCATCATCTTTAAACTTTTATAAGTTTGACTAATTACTGATAATGTTTCTTTGAAGCTTTGGTTAAAACTTTGTACAATACCAGGGTTATCTACTCTTTCGAATCCAAAGCCTATCATGTATCTTTCCCTTCCATTTTCCTCTGTCAACTTTGGAGTAACAGTAACTTCCTTCTTCTCCCCATTTCTTTCAATTAAAAAGTTAATTGGATTATTTTTTGCAAGACTTATACCTATAGTTAAATCATCTGCTGAAAATACTCTACTTCCATTAACCTTTACGAAAGTATCGCCTTCTTGTAATCCAGCTTCCATTGCTGGCATATTTTCAATTAAGCTATTTACCTTAGGTAAACTATATCCAAACTTATTTAAAAATACTGTAAATATAATTATAGCAAATAAGAAATTCATAGTTGCTCCAGCTATAATAACACTTATTCTTCTAAGAGGCGATTTCGAAGAAAAGCTCCTTTCATCTTGAACCTCTTCTTCTTCTCCCATCATTTTAACATATCCTCCAATAGGAAACAAACCTATTGAATATTTTGTTTCTTTTCCTTGAGTTGAAAGTATTTTAGGTCCCATTCCAATAGCAAATTCCTCAACCTTTATTCCATTTACCTTTGCCATTACAAAATGACCAAGTTCATGGACTATTATAAGTAAACTAAATCCCAATAACGCATAGATTATATACAATATATTTCTCCTCCTAATTCCATCTTACCCTTATATATTCTCTTACTTTCTTATCTAATTCAATTACATTTTCTAAATTAACTTCCTTTGATTTTTCTTCTTTAAAATGTTCTAAAGCCTCTTCTATGATTTCTGAAACTTGTAAAAACTTTATCTTTTCTTCTAAAAGTAAAGATACCGCTTCTTCATTAGCACCATTTAATATACATGGAGCTAACCCTCCTTCTTTTCCAGCTTTATAAGCAAGCTTTAAACACTTGAAAGTTTCTAAGTCAGGTTTTTCAAAAGTTAATGCTCCAATTTCATAAAAATTAAGTTTTTTTGCTATAGCATGTTTTCTTTCTTTTTTATTAATTGCATATTGTATAGGTAACTTCATATCCGTTGAACCTAACTGAGCAATAACACTTGCATCATTATACTCTACCATTGAATGAATTATGCTTTGAGGGTGCACTACTACTTCTATATTTTCATATGAACAATTAAACAAAAAATGTGCTTCAATAACTTCAAGTCCTTTATTCATAAGTGTTGCTGAATCTATAGATATTTTTTGCCCCATATTCCATTTTGGATGTTTTAATGCATCATTTACCGTCACACTTTTTAAGTATTCATTATCTTTTCCTCTAAATGGTCCCCCTGAAGCTGTTAAAATAATTTTACTTACATCATTTTCAGTATACCCATTTAAAGCTTGGAATATAGCACTATGTTCCGAATCTACTGGTAGTATATCTACTCCCATTTCTTTTGCTTTTTTCATAACTAACTCGCCAGCTACAACTAAAGTTTCCTTATTAGCTAATGCTATATCTTTTTTTGCTTCAATAGCTTTTATAGTTGGTCTTAATCCAATCATACCCACTACTGAAGTTAAAACCATATCTATTTCTTCCAATGTAGCTATTTTTTCAAGACCTTCTATTCCTGAATAGACTTCTATCTTCAAATTGTTATCTAAACAATAACGTTTAATAACTTTTGAACTTTCCTCATCCATCATAGCCACATACTTAGGATTAAATTCATTTATTATTTCCTTAATCTTTTCAACAGATGAATTAGCACTTACACCTATAAGCTTAATTTCATTATTTGAACTTCTTATTACATCTAAAGTTTGAGTACCTATTGAGCCTGTAGCCCCTAAAATCGAAATGTTTTTCATACTTACCTCCTCGAATTCAGTATTTAACTACTGTATATCATATCTTTTGCAATTATACTGTAAATTGGACCTGCAATTATACCAATAAATCCAAACATTTTTACCCCTACATAAATCGATACTATTACTATTAATGGATGAATTTCTAATTTGCTACTTAGAAATTTTGCCTCTAATATTTCCCTAACAAACCGTTCTAACAAATATAATGAAATTAATCCAATTATTAATAAATACCTCTTCATTATAATATTGTATATTATAATTGGTATAAAAACAATTGTTGTTCCAACAAAAGGAAGTATATCTAAAATTGCACATAGACTTCCTAAAAAAATACTATTATGTATTCCAAGTATCTTAAATCCTAATGTTATTATAAAAGCACTTAATATTATTAACCTTACTTCTATTTTAAAAACTTCTTTTAAATTTTTTATTTTCTCCATGAAATTATTTATAACTTCATTTGGAAATATGTTTTTTAATAAATCATAAATTTTACTCTTATCAACTAATATAAAATAATCTATAATATTAGCTAAAAAGTATGCTATAACTCCATCTCCAGTTACTATTGCACCTTGCATTATCATATTACTACTAAAGAAACCACTTAAAGTTTGTAGCATTTTATTCAAGTCAAAATTCAAAAGTATTTTCATATTTTTAATAAATGCATCTACTTCTGACATATTATTTCTATAAAACTTATAAAATAAACTTAAAATTGTATTTCCAAAATAAAATATTATAACAAACATAAAAATATTTATTATAAGTAAACTTAAGATTGCACACATAGATTTCGGTAAGTTAGTTTTTATAAAAAATTTATATAATGGCTGAGTTATTAAAATCATTATAACAACAATAATAAAAGGTTGAAAATAGTTTTTTATTAATAATGTAATTAACGAAATAATAATAAATGCAATTACTAAATTTATTATTTTACTATAAGTATCGTATAATTTCATAATATTGCTCCTTAACATATCATATATAGGTTGTACTTGAATTATATTCAACTTAAATATCCAAATAATTATTAAAAGTATTTAAGTAAACCTAATATTTTTCAACTTATATAAAAAATTTAAATACTATATGTTTTTAATCCAATATTTTATTAGGCTTAATATATACAAACATTTAATATATCAATACTTTGAATTCATAAATCACTAATCAAAACATACATACTATGATTATATTAATCTTGATTCTAATACATACCTTACTATTTAGTAATATAATTTTTTTAATACAAAAAAAGGTAGAGAAGTAATTTCTCTACCATCTTTAATTAATAATTTATATTTATTAAAAAATTTAATATTATATCATTTAAATCTAAATTCCCACAATAAAAGTTAGGTAATAGAAAACTACAGCTGCATTAAATAATATAGAATCAAATCTATCTAAAATCCCACCATGTCCAGGTATTAAGTTACTATAATCTTTAATCCCCACATATCTTTTTACAGATGATGCAACTAAATCACCGAATTGACCCATTATTCCGCATAATGCACCTATTAAAAAGAAATGAATTATTGAAACCTCTGGAACATAGTTAACAATTATCAACCCATATATTCCACAACCAATAGTACTTCCTAAGAATCCCCCAACTGATCCTGCAACTGTCTTTTTAGGGCTAACCTCTGGACAAATCTTTCTTTTTCCTAAATACTTACCTGCATAATATGCAGTTGTATCAGCAACCCAAGATCCTAAGAAAATTAACCAAACTAAATATTCTCCACCAGTTTTACTATTTACTATAGGAATAAAGCTAAATAGCATACCTATATATAAGAAACCTAATAAAGTTATTGAAACATCAATAAATGTATATTTTAAATTTATAATAGGTATAATTAGTAAAACTATAGCTGCAAGAACTATAATATACATAATTTCCTCAAAATTATTTCCTCTTAAATAAAAAATTGCTAAAAGTGCATATCCTACTATAGGTACTGGCTTAAACTTCTTTTCTTTTAATGCTTTATAAAACTCATATAAACCACATACTGAAATGACTATTGTAAAAGACTTAAGCCAAATTCCACCTAGTAAAATAAACAGTATAAATGGAGCTATCATAGCCGCTCCCAAATATCTACTATTTAACTTCATATTTCCACCTCAACTATTATACTCCACCATATCTCCTGTCTCTATGCTGATAATCATATATGGCTTTATGTAAATGTTCTTCTTTAAAATCTGGCCAACATACATTGGAGTACCAAAATTCTGAATAAGCACATTGCCATAACAGGAAATTACTAATTCTTTGTTCACCTGAAGGTCTTATAATCAAATCTGGATCTGGTGTATTATTAGTATATAAATATCTTTCAAATATTTTATCATTAATATCATCTATATTTATATTTCCCTTTTTAGCATCTTCTGATACCATTTTAACTGCTCTTATTATCTCATCTCTCCCACCATAATTGAAAGCTATACTTAAAACTATTCCTTTATTATCTTTAGTTATATTTATTGCTTCATTAATTTCTTCTTGAGCATCAATAGGTAACTTGTTAATATCCCCTAAAACTTTGATTACAACACCATTTCTATTTAATTCTGCTAATTCACTTCTCAAATATTCAACTAGCAATTTCATAAGTGCAGAAACTTCTTCATTTGGTCTTTTCCAATTTTCAGTTGAAAATGCATATAACGTAAGGTATTTTATTCCTAAAATATGCGATTCTTTTATTACTCTTCTTATAGTTTCAACACCAGCTTTATGCCCCATAGTTCTTGGAAGCTTTCTTTGCTTAGCCCATCTTCCATTTCCATCCATGATTATAGCTATATGTTTAGGTATATTTTCTTTATCTAAAACTATTTCTTCTTTATTTTTTTTATTTCTACTAGTTTTAAAAATATCTAACATATTTATGTTCCCTCCACCATTACTAATATGGAAAAAAACCTGCTAAAGGCAGGTTTTAAATTGACATAATCTCTTTTTCTTTTGCCACAATTATTGTATCTACTTCTTTAACGAAAGAATCTATTACCTTTTGAACTTTTTCTTCTGAATTTTTAAGTTCATCTTCAGTTATTTCTCCATCTTTCTTTAATGCTTTAATCTTATCATTAGCTTCTCTTCTTATAGATCTTAAAGCAACCTTTGCTTCTTCACCTGTTTTTTTAACATTTTTAACAAGGTTTTTTCTTGTTTCTTCTGTTAATTCTGGAACTACTAATCTGATTACGCTACCATCATTTGATGGATTTATTCCTAAATCTGAAGTAAGTATAGCTTTTTCTATTTCTTTCATTAAACTTTTTTCCCAAGGTGATATTACTAAAACTCTTGGTTCTGGTGCCGAAATATTAGCTACTTGATTTAATGGACATGGACTACCATAGTAATCAACTTGTATTCTATCAAGCATTGTTGGGTTAGCCCTCCCGGCTCTCATAGTTGAAAGATCAGATTTTAATACAGAAATAGTTTTGTTCATTTTTTCTTCTGCTCTTTGAATAATATCCTTAATCATAAAAACCTCCTATTTTTTAGATGAAACTAAAGTTCCTATTTTCTCACCAGAAATAGCTCTTTTTATATTTCCTGGTTCCTCTAATCCAAATACTAAGATTGGAATACTGTTATCCATACATAAAGAAGTTGCAGTTGAATCCATTACTTGTAACCCCTTCTCAAGAACTTCTATATAAGTAAGTGTATCATATTTTTTAGCATCTGAGTACTTATATGGATCTTTATCATATACACCATCAACTTTTTTAGCTAGTAGTATAACATCAGCTTCAATTTCTGCTGCTCTTAAAGCTGCTGTAGTATCAGTTGAGAAATATGGATTTCCTGTTCCTGCTGCAAATATAACTACTCTACCTTTTTCTAAATGCCTCACTGCTCTTCTTCTTATAAATGGTTCAGCAATTTCTTTCATTTCGATAGCTGTTTGAACTCTTGTCATTACTCCGTTTTGTTCAAGTGAATCTTGAAGCGCTAAAGCATTTATACATGTAGCAAGCATTCCCATATGATCTGCTTGTGATCTATCCATACCTTCTCCACTTCTTCCTCTCCAGATGTTTCCTCCACCTACTACTAATCCTACTTCTACTCCCATTTCTACTAAGTCTTTAACTTCTAATGTGATTCTTTTTATTATATCAAAATCAAATCCAAATCCATTTACACCTGCTAAAGCTTCTCCTGAAACCTTTAGAATTACTCTCTTATATTGACATTTATCCATTCTTAGTACCTCCATATATTATTCGGTTACTTCCTAAAAAAAGAGAACACATATGTGTCCTCCTTTGTATTACTTAGTCATCTTAGCTACTTCTTCTGCGAAGTTATCTTCTGCTTTTTCGATACCTTCTCCTCTTTCGAATCTTACGAACTTATTGATAGTTATAGGAGAACCAACTTCCTTTGATTTTTCTTGAAGGTATTTGCTTATGCTCTTATCGCCATCTTTTACCCATGCTTGATCTAAAAGACAAACTTCCTTATAGTATTTTTGAATTCTTCCCATTACCATTTTTTCAACTATGTTTTCTGGTTTTCCTTCATTTAAAGCTTGAACTCTGTAGATTTCTTTTTCTTTTTCTAATGATTCTTGATCAACATCTTCTCTGCTTAAGAATGTTGGGTTAGCTGCAGCAACTTGCATACAAACGTCCTTTGCTACTTCTGTTAAAACAGTAGCATTATCAGCTTCGCATCCTAATTCAACTACAACACCTATTCTTCCGCCACCATGGATATAGCTTTCTACAACGCCATTTGCCACAGCAAACTTGTTGAATCTTCTTACAGTCATATTTTCACCTAACTTAGCTATTAAAGCAGTAAGTGCTTCTGAAACTGTATTTTCAGCATCAAATTTTTCAGCAACAAATTCTTCTACAGTTGTAGCAGAAGTTGTAGATGCCATTTGAGCTAATCTATCTGCAAAAGTTACAAATTCTTCATTAGCAGCAACGAAGTCTGTTTCACAGTTTAATTCAACTATACCTGCTGATTTCTTATCTTCAGATATGTAAGTTTTTACTATACCTTCAGCAGCAACTCTTCCTGCTTTTTTAGCAGCAGCAGCAAGACCCTTTTCTCTTAATATTTCAACAGCTTTTTCCATATCTCCTTGAGCTTCTGTTAAAGCTTTTTTGCAGTCCATCATTCCTGCACCAGTTTTTTCTCTTAATTCTTTAACTGATTGAGCAGTTATCATAATGTAAATTCCTCCTAACTTAATGTAAACCTTATTATTTAGGTCAAAAGGTAAATGAGTTAACTCACCTACCCTTTAATTTTATTACTCAGCTAATTGTTCGCCTTGTCTTCCTTCGATTATACCATCAGCAATTTTAGCAGTTATTAATTTAACAGCTCTGATTGCATCATCGTTTCCTGGAATTACGTAATCAACTTCTTCTGGATCACAGTTAGTATCAACTATACCTACTACTGGTATTCCTAATATCTTAGCTTCTGAAATTGCGTTCTTTTCTTTTCTTGGGTCAACTACAAATATAGCACCTATGTTAGTAGAATCTAAGTTCTTAATTCCACCTAAGTTCTTTTCTAGTTTTTCCATTTCACCTTTTAACTTTATAACTTCTTTCTTTGGTAAAACTTCAAATGTACCATCTTCTTCCATAGTCTTTAAAGTTTCTAATCTGTTAATTCTTGTTTTGATAGTTTTGAAGTTTGTTAACATACCACCTAACCATCTGTTATTAACAAAGTGCATGTTTGATCTTATTGCTTCTTCTTCGATAGCTTCTTGAGCTTGTTTCTTAGTTCCTACAAATAAGATCTCTTTTCCTTCTGCTGCAACTTCTTTTATAAAGTTATAAGCTTCATCAACTTTCTTAACAGTCTTTTGAAGATCTATTATATATATTCCATTTCTTTCTGTGAATATATAAGGAGCCATCTTAGGGTTCCATCTTCTTGTTTGGTGTCCAAAGTGTACACCTGCTTCTAATAATTGTTTCATTGATATAACTGACATTCTGTTACCTCCTGGTTTTTTCCTCCATTGCCTTCTTATAGAGTTTCCTAAAATAAGGCACCATCTCTATAAATCTGACAATGTGTGTATTTATTTACCTTAGATAGTATAACATAAGCTAATTGTAGTAGCAACATTTTTTTCATCTAAAAATCAATAAATGTAAAATTAAATATTTTTACATTATTAGAAAATTCAATATTTTTCTACAATCTTTTTATTTCATAAAACTTTTTTAATTACTATCAAATATTTTTGTATAAACTATTCTAATTTTTCTTATAAATTCTAAAAGCGTCAAATTACAACAAGTAACTTGACGCTTTTAGTTTATGTTAATTTATCTTTTTTAATTCATCTAATAACTTTTCATTTAATATTTTTATGTGTGTTCCCTTCATCCCAAGAGATCTTGATTCTATTACTCCTGCACTTTCAAATTTTCTAAGTGCATTAACTATAACACTTCTTGTTATACCAACTTTATCAGCTATTTTTGATGCAACTAATAATCCTTCATTTCCTTCTAATTCACCAAAAATATGTTCCACAGCTTCAAGTTCTGAGTATGATAAAGTTCCTATAGCTAATTGTACAACAGCTTTCTTTCTTGCTTCATCTTCTATTTCTAATTGCTTTGATCTTAGTATTTCCATTCCTACTATAGTTGCACTATATTCAGCTAAAACTAAATCTTCATCTGTAAATTCTTCACCAAATCTTGCAAGAATTAAAGTACCAAGTCTTTCTCTATTTCCGATTATAGGAACTATTGTACTAATCTTATCTTCCATAATACAATTTCCTTGATTTTCAAAAACACATAAACCTTTATTAGCTAAATTAGCAATACTTTCATGAACATTTAATAAATTATCATTATAATCTTTTGGAAATCTCTTTTCATCTATAACTTGATTTTTCATAACATCACATTCAAAATTTTTTGAAAATGAATATCCAAGAATCTTACCTTTTCTGCTTGCCACATAGACATTACATAATAATACTTCACTTAATAAAGAACATATGTCTTCAAACGCTACAGGATCTGTACCGGATTTTTGCAGTATCTTATTCAACATTCTTGTCTTATTTAATAATGATGACATCCCATCTTCCTCCTATAAATAAAGCCTGTTAAATTTTTTGAAAATTTGAAATTGATCAAATTTTCTCAAAACATCTTAATTACTTATTTATACTAACATAGGAAGTACTTATTTTCAACAAATTTTTTATGCTTTTCGACATTTCCTTAGAAAAATTGCTTATTTTAATATTTTATTAAATTGTAATTGATTTCTATTCGTTAATTATCATTACTTTCCCTATTTAAGTTAACAGTTTTGTTACAATTCGAATCAGAACATTGTGCATAGCTTCCTTTAGCTTTACTATATTTTAAAACCATATAAGCACCACAATCTGGGCATTTATCTTTTAACGGTTCATTCCAACTAACAAAATCACATTGCGGATAATTAGCACAACCAAAGAACTTTTTACCTTTTTTACTTTTTTTCGCTAATATCTTTCCTCCACATTTTGGACAAGGTGCTTCAATTTCTTCAACAATAGGTTTTGCATTTTTACATTCAGGATATCCTGGGCAAGCTAAGAAATCCCCATATCTACCATGCTTTATTACCATCATACGACCGCATTTATCACACGGAACATCACTTACCTTATCCTCTATAACGACCTTAGAAACCTCTTTTTCAGCCTTATCTATTGCAATTTTTAATGGCCCAAAGAATTCTCCAACTACTTTTCTCCATTCTTCTTGACCTTCTTCTATATGATCGAGATTTCTTTCCATTTCAGCTGTAAAATCAACATCTACTATTTGTTTAAAATATTCGCTAAGCATATTATTAACTATAAAACCAAGTTCTGTTGGAAATAATACTTTCTTCTCTCTCTTTATATAATCTCTACTCAATAATGTAGTTATTGTAGGAACATAAGTACTCGGTCTTCCAATTCCCTTTTCTTCTAGTAATTTTACAAAGGATGCTTCAGTATAACGTGCCGGCGGTTGTGTGAAATGTTGTTTTCCTTCTATATCAACTTTATTTAACTCATCATTTTCTTCTAACTTAGGCAATGAAACATCTTCATTATCTTCATCCGTTAAATATTCATAAAGTTTCATAAATCCATCAAATTTTACAGTAGATCCACTTGCTCTAAACTTATAGTCTCCATTTTTAATTTCTATGTTATTAGTATTCAACTCACAGGAAGCCATTTGACTTGCCATAAATCTATTCCAAATTAATGCATATAACTTATATTGCTCTGTAGTTAAAGAAGCCTTTGCAATTTCCGGAGTAATATCAATTATAGATGGTCTTATGGCCTCATGGGCATCTTGAATATTTTTCTTTCCCTTATATATTCTTGGAGAATTTGGTGCATAATCTTCTCCAAAATTCGAATTGATAAATTCTAATGCTTTTCCTTGTGCTTCATCTGAAATTCTAACTGAGTCAGTTCTCATATAAGTTATTAATCCTACTGTTCCATAACCTTTAACTTCAACACCTTCATATAGCACTTGAGCTATAGACATTGTTCTTTTAGTCATAAAGTTCAACTTTTTTGATGCTTCTTGTTGAAGTGTACTTGTTGTAAAAGGTGGTAATGGATTTTTTACCTTCGTTCCTTTTTTCACTTTAGTTACAATAAACTTATCTTTCTTTAACTCGTCTATTATTTTCTCACTTTCTTCTTTAGTACTTATTTCAATCTTTTTACCTTTATATTGTGATAACTTTATTGGAAACTTCTTTCTGTCTTTAGTTGCTATGCAATCAACGGTCCAATACTCTTTAGGTTCAAAACGATTAATTTCTTCTTCTCTATCGCATATAAGTTTTAACGCTGCTGATTGAACTCTTCCTGCACTTAAACCCCATTTTATATTCTTCCATAATATAGGGCTAATTTCATAACCAACTAATCTATCTAATATTCTTCTCGCTTGTTGTGCATCTACTAAATTTATGTTTATCTTTCTCGCTTCTTTTATAGATGCCTTTACAGCTGTTTTAGTAATTTCGTTAAATACTATTCTACATTTTTCATCTTCTGAAATATGTAAAATATTAGCTAAATGCCATGATATTGCTTCCCCTTCACGGTCAGGATCAGTTGCAAGATATATCTTATCTGCTTTCTTAGCTGCCTTTTTAAGTTTACTTAAAAGTTCGCCTTTTCCTCTTATAGTTATATATTTTGGATTAAAATTATCTTCTATATCAACGCCCAATGTACTTTTTGGCAAATCTCTTACATGTCCCATAGATGCTTCTACTATATAATTCTTACCAAGATACTTTCCTATAGTCTTAGCCTTTGCAGGTGATTCTACTATTACAAGATTTTGTCCCATACATAAAAACTCCAGTAATTTTTATGGAGTTTACACCCCCTTAAATTTATAATGATTTTGCATAATAATTGCCTGGAAGACAAATAATTTCATTTCTATTTTGCATTTCAAATAATAACTCAAATAATACCTTTCTGTCAACATTTACAGATTCTATTATATCATCTAAATGTTTTGGTTCATTATCTATAACCTTTAAAAGACACTGTTTATATCCATTATTTTCATTTTTTTCTTTAATATCTTTTTTTATATTAAAAAAATCATATAAATCTTCTATTTCAGTAAATGGTTTTGCTCCATCTCTTATTAATTTATTACATCCTTCACTATTCCCATTTATCACCGGTCCAGGAACTGCCATTATGTCTTTACCTATGTTTAAAGCATAATCTACAGTGATAAGAGTACCACTTTTTTTGGTTGCTTCCACTATTATTACTTTGTCACTTATTCCACTTATTATTCTGTTTCTTCTTGGAAAATTATATGCCATAGGTGGAGTTTTAGGTAAAAATTCTGAAATTAATAACCCTTCTCTTATAACTTTCTCATATAATAATTTATTGCATTTAGGATATACTACATCTATACCACATCCTAATATCCCTATAGTTTTACCTCTATATTCTAAAGCAATTTTTTGTGCTACTGAATCTATTCCAGCTGCTAATCCACTTACAACAGTTATATTATTTTCACTTAATTCTCTTCCTATAATTTTAGCTACTTCTATTCCGTATTGTGTGCATTTTCTAGCTCCTATTACAGCTGCTAATTTTCCCCTTAATAAATCTAAGTTTCCTTTATAAAATAGTACGTAAGGTGGTTCTTCAATATGCTTTAAAATTTCTGGATACTCTTTTGAGTTAATTGTAATATATCCTATTCCACTACTATTTATGTAATTATTAAAATCACTGATTTTCTCTTCAGAAATATTTTTATCTTTTATCTTTTGTAATTCTCTTATTTCATTTTTTTGCTTCCTAATATTACTTTCATTTTCATATCTTTTTAATAGTAATAACTTCTTCTCGTTAGATATATTAGTTAAAATAAACCATAATTCGTCATTTTTCATAATAACCACCTTTAATTAAATTATTTCTCCATCTACATTTTTTCTATACCCTAATGCTTCAAAAACGTGATGTTCATATATTTTATCTGAAGCTTCTAAATCTGCAATTGTTCTAGAAATCTTTATTATTTTATCATATCCTCTCATTGTTAAATTGTATCTTTCATAACACATCTTTAATAAACTTTTTGCACCTTCTGAAATTTTAAATAAATACTCAAAATCTCTTCCTCTCACCTCTGAATTATAGCTATATTCACTATTTTTATATCTGATTTTTTGTATTTCTCTCGCTTCTAATACCTTTATTTTCATCTTTTCGGAACTTAAATTATCATTTTTTTTCGATATATCCTCATACTTTAATCTCGGTACGTAGTTTAACAAATCAATTCTATCTAGAAGGGCTCTTGATAATCTATTTAAATATTTTCTTCTTTCATTTTCTGAGCATATACATCTATTTTCATCTACTCCTCCTAAGTAAAGTCCACAAGGACAAGGATTAAAAGCTCCAACAAGCAAGAAATTAGAAGGTAATTTATATGTTCCATTAACCCTATTGATATTAATAACTTTTTCTTCTAATGGTTCTCTTAAAACTTCTAACACTTCTCTTTTAAATTCCAATATTTCATCTAAAAAAAGTACTCCATTATGTGCTAAAGTTATTTCCCCAGCCTTTACTTCTTTTCCACCACCAACCAATGCTATTTTAGTTATTGTATGATGTGGATTTCTAAAAGGTCTAATCACTCCATCTTCACCTGAAAATATACCAGATGCACTATATATCTTTGCAATTTCCATTTCTTCCTTATAAGTAAGAGGTGGTAATATAGATGGCAATGCCTTTGCAAGCATTGTCTTGCCTGAACCTGGTGACCCATAAAGCAATATATTATGTTTACCTGCAGCTGCTATTTCCATTGCTCTTTTAGATGTTTTTTGTCCTATTATATCTGAAAAATCTAAATATAATTTATTAGCTTTTTTAACCTTTTCTTCAAAACTAAATGGCAATAAATCTTCATTATTAATAAATGAAACAACTTCTTTTAAATTTCTAAAAGGATAAAAATTACCTACATTAAAGGATCTTAATTCATTTAGATTATTAAAAGGAAAAATGAAATTATTTTTCTTATTATTTTCCCCTTCAAATATTATCGGAAGTATTCCCTTTATCTCTTTTAGATCTCCACCTAAAGAAAGTTCACCAAAAACTATAAATTCTTTTAAATTTTTGTTAATTATTTGATTTGATTTCATAAGTATGCCAAGAGCTATAGGTAAATCAAGTAATGAACCTATCTTTTTAATATCTGCTGGCGCTAAATTTATAGTAATTCTTCCTAGTGGAAACTCAAACCCGCTATTAACTATAGCAGACCTTACTCGTTCCTTTGATTCTTTTATTGAAGCATCAGGAAGACCCACTATACTAAAACTTGGCATTCCTTTATTAATATCCACTTCAACATTTATAAGTATTCCATCAAGTCCATTATGTGTAGCACTTATTATTTCTATTGACATAATTATCACCTCTTAAACATTATTGACATTCTAATTTAATTATTAAACATCATTTTTTATGATTTAATATATTATTTTTGTCAATATTATAAGGTGATGATAATTTTCTATAATTATTAATTTTATTTAATTAATGGTGGTATTTTATGAGTAAATTTAATAAATGTATTGGATCTTATGGTGAAGATTTAGCTTCATCTTATTTAAAATCTAAAGGCTATTACATATTGAAAAAAAATTTTAGAAATAAATATGGAGAAATTGATTTGATATGTAGACATGATGGTTTAATAATATTTGTAGAAGTAAAAAGCAGGTATAACTACAACTATGGATTACCATGTGAATCTGTTACTTCTTCAAAACAAAAACAAATAATTAATTTATGTAAATTTTATATACTTACAAGAAAGTTATTTAATTATAATTGTAGGTTTGATGTTGTGGAAATTTATTTCAATTCAAATAATGAATCTTATTTACTAAATCATATAGAAGATGCCTTTAGAGGTTATTAATAAAATAAGTATAAACGGTTTAAAAGGGTCTCACATTTCGTTACCCCTAAAAAATAATATGGAATCATAAAGGGAGTCGCGAAATGCGACCCCCTTTCAAAAAAATAAATTAACTTTTTCAAGGCAATAAACCTTACTAAAATTAAATAAAGTAAATTCATAAGACTGTACTTCTATATTATATATTTGACTTAAAGTATATTCTTTAAAAATGATTTTCTATGTATTTTACATGCTCCAAATTTCTTTAAACCTTCAATATGTTTACTAGTACCATAACCTGCATTTTCCTCAAAAGCATAATGTGGATACTCTTTTGCATAATCTTTCATTAAATTATCTCTATAAACCTTTGCTAAAATAGATGCAGCAGCTATTGATGCTGACTTTGCATCACCTTTTATTACTGATTTATTTGGAATATTAATTCCCTTAACTAAATATCCATCTGATAAAACAAGATCTGGCTTAATTTTCATTGATGTACAAGCTTCTAGGAATATATTATTATTACAATAAGCTATACCCTTTTCATCGATTTCATCATTTGAGCTTTCTGAGATAAAATATGCTAACGCTTTTTCTTTTATTATTTCCGATAAAGCTTCTCTTTTCTTTTCTGATAATTTCTTAGAGTCATTTAACCAAAGTATAAGTTCATCTTCCATGACATTTAAATCTAATATAACTGCACATGATACAATTGGTCCTGCAAGCGGACCTCTTCCTACTTCATCAACTCCAGCTACATATGTATACTTTCCAAATCCTTTATCGAAATTATACATTAATTTTACTCTTTGAACTTCTTTTTCTATCTTTTTCTTTTCTTTAAGTAACTTTTCAGCTAATGCTTTAACATTTTTTCTTTCATCTAAAGATAGCTTATCAATCAAATATACAAGTTCTGCATTATTTCTTTCTTCAATTATATTTATATTATCTACATGAGACTTTATATCTTTATAACTTAAAGTTTTTATATCCTTTTTTAATAAATCCATTAAATTACCCCTCTAACTCTTCTATATCATTTGGGCGCTCTAATGAAATATTGCCTATTTTCCCACCTCTAAACTCGTCTAAAAGAATTACAGCTATTCTATTATAATCTATTTCTCCGCCTTTAACTAAGCATCCTCTTTTTCTCGCTATGCTATTTAGTGTTTCTAGTGGATCTTCATTTATTTCTTCAATTTTATATCTTTCTTTTAATTTATCACCATAAAAGCTTTGAAGTCTTTTTACTAAATTAAATGATAGTTCCTCTATATCCATTATTTCATCCTTAATTGCTCCAGTAAAAGCTAAATTAAGGGCGGTTTTTTCATCTTCAAACTTAGGCCATAAAACTCCAGGTGTATCAAGCATTTCTATATCCATCTTAGTTTTAATCCATTGTTTACTCTTTGTTACTCCAGGTCTATCCCCTGTCTTTGCTATATTATTTTTAGCCATCTTATTTATAAATGTAGACTTACCCACGTTAGGTATTCCTACTACCATAACTCTCATTTGTATTTTTACTAAACCCTTAGCCTTTAATCTATCATGCTTTTCCTTTAATAATAAATCTAAGGTTGGTTTAATTTGATTTAATCCTTTTCCTGTTAAACAATTTACTTCTATAACTTTTACATTTTCTGAAGATAAATGATTCATCCACATTTTTGTTACTCTTGCTTCTGATAAATCACTTTTATTTAAAAGTATAACTCTTGGCTTTCCTTCACAAAGTTTATCTATATCAGGATTTGCTGAGCTTCTTGGTATTCTAGCATCTCTTATTTCAATAATTGCATCTACCAATTTTAAGTTTTCTTTTATTTCTCTTTGAGTTTTTTTCATATGTCCAGGAAACCAGTTAATTGTAGGCATATTAAAATTCCTCCCTATCTACTTAATATTTTGTATTATATCCATTTATATTTTCTTATATATCAATAATTAAAATTTAATTTCTTTATAAGTAAAAAAGCAATCATATGTAATTCACATATCATTCCGTTGCCTTATTTCAGTTTAACGCAAATTTACATATGGTCACTTTAAAAATGAAGATAAATATTATATAAACTTATTTACACAATAATATCATTGTACTTTCCTAAAAATAAAGAAAAAGGGACTTATAAAAGTCCCTTACTTAATCATTAGATAATTATCTAACGTTTAATTCTTTAACTTTAGCAGCCTTACCTACTCTGTCTCTTAAGTAGAATAACTTAGCTCTTCTAACTTTACCTTTTCTTACAACTTCCATTTTATCAATGATTGGAGAGTTCATTGGGAAAGTTCTTTCTACTCCAGTTCCGTAAGCAACTCTTCTTACAGTGAAAGTTTCTCTTAATCCACCGTTTTGCTTCTTAATAACTGTTCCTTCAAACATTTGTACTCTTTCTCTTGTACCTTCTTTAATTTTAACGTATACTTTAACAGTATCTCCTACGTGGAAATTTGGAAGATCACTTCTCATTTGTTCTGCTTCAATAGCTCTTATTATTTCGTTCATTGTGTAGTCCCTCCTTAAATTTATATTAGACGTTCTTAACAAATACTTGACAGAGGACCGCCCGTACTAACACAAAGGTTATTTTAACATAAGTAATGTTATATTTCAACAATTTATTTATACTTTTCTAGTATTTTTTTATCCTCTTTAGTAAGAGTCATTTTATTATATAAGTCTTCTCTTTTTCTTTTAGTTATTATTAATGATTGAGCTCTTCTCCATTTTCTTATATTCTCATGATGTCCTGAAAGCAATATATCTGGAACCTTATCTCCTTCAAATTCCTCTGGTCTTGTATACTGTGGATATTCTAATAATCCATCTGAAAATGATTCATCAATATAACTTTCTTCTTTTCCTAAAACTCCATTTTTTAATCTTAATATAGAATCAATTATAGGAATTGCTGCCATTTCACCACCAGTCAATATAAAATCTCCTAATGATATTTCTAAATCTATATGCTTATAAACTCTTTCATCAATACCTTCATAATGTCCACACATAAATATAAGCTCATCTTCCTTTGCTAAGTCTTTAGCCATATCTTGATTAAAAGTTTTTCCTCGTGGTCCTAGAAAAATTACTTTTCCATTATTAGATTTTTTGCAATGCCTTATAGAATCTACTAATGGTTGAGGAGTCATTACCATTCCAACTCCTCCACCATAAGGATAATCATCTACTTTTTTGTGCTTATTCACTGTAAAATCTCTTATATTTATTGCATCTATTTCTACAAGTTTTTTTTCTTTAGCTTTTCCTATAATACTGTGATTAAATATATCAAACATTTCAGGAAATAATGTAAGAATATTAATCTTCATCTTGCCATTCTCCTACTGGTTTTATTGTAATTTTTCTATTTTCTACATCTATATCTGTCACTATATCCAAAAGAACAGGTATTAATAACTCCTTTGGTTTTCTTATCCAATACACATCATTATTTTTTGTTTGTATTACATCATAAACTTCCCCTAAAGATTTACCTTCTGTATCATAAACATTGCATCCTATTATATCTGCAATATAATATGTATCCTCTTCTAATGGAACTGCATATTCTCTTGGAATTTCCATATATTTATTTTTATATTTTTCTGCTTCTTCTATAGAATCAATTCCTTCTATTTTCACTATTACTCTATCTTTTTGAAATTTACAACCTTGAATTTTTCTTTCTACTCCATCAATTAATACAAAATCTAAATCATTATATCTTTTAGGGTCATCAGTTAAAGCTATAACTTTTACTTCTCCTTTTAATCCATGAGTATTTACTATTTTCCCAACTCTTAAAATATCCCTCATTTTAGCACCTCTTTTTATTAAATTATTTATTTCAATTTATCTATTTAGCTTAGTATTGTCCATATATACTAAAGTTAAAACACTAATTTTAATTTAGCATATTTAATATTTCTAATATTTCTATAATATTTGATAGATACATTAGAAATATTACAATTAATTATATATTTTCTTATAGTAATTGTATGTTTAAAAAGAGTTAGGATTATCCTAACTCTTTACATCAATAATTTCAACTACTACTTTTTTGTCTTCTTTCATTGCTGCTGCTTTTACAACAGTTCTAATAGCTTTTGCTATTCTTCCCTGTTTACCAATTACTTTTCCCATGTCTGCAGGAGCAACCTTTAGTTCCAGAATAATTGATTGCTCTCCTTCGATTTCATTTACATGAACTTCATTTGGATTATCCACAAGGGATTTAGCTATAATTTCAATTAATTCCTTCATAAACACCTGTAATTATGATAATTACAGAGTTCACCTCCTAAAAATTACTTATTTAATCCTGCTTGAGCAAAAAGTCTCTTAACTACATCTGTAGGTTGAGCTCCATTTTGAACCCATTTAGTAGCTTTTTCTTCATTGATTTTAACTTCAGCTGGTTCAGTTAAAGGATTGTAGTATCCTATTTCTTCTATGAATCTACCATCTCTTGGTGCTCTTGAATCAGCAACTACTATTCTATAGAAAGGAGCTTTCTTTGCACCCATTCTTCTTAATCTGATTTTTACTGCCATGTTGTTTCACCTCCTTTAAAAGTATAATTTATATTAACTCATAAAAGGTAATTTACCAAAGAATCCTTTTTTAGATTTCTTTTGAAATGACTTCATTTGTTTCATTTGCTTTCTCATCATATCAAAGCCCTTAATGAGTTTATTTACTTCTTGTAATGATGTACCTGAACCTTTAGCAATTCTTTTCTTTCTTGAAGATGATCCAGCTATAAGCTTTGGATTTCTTCTTTCCTTTGGTGTCATTGAATGAATTATAGCTTTTACTCTGCCTAACTGTTTTTCACCAGCATCGAAATCTATATCTTTCACTTCCTTTGGAATCCCAGGCACCATTTCCATTATCTTGCTTAAAGATCCTAGTTTTTTCATTTGTTCCATTGCTGTTAAATAATCTTCATAAGTAAAATCATTTTCTAGCATTTTTGAGCTTAATTCTTGTGCTTCTTTATCGTCAAAGGCTTGCTGAGCTTTTTCTATTAATGAAAGGACATCTCCCATTCCTAATATTCTTGAAGCCATTCTATCTGGATAGAAAACTTCAAAATCACTCATTTTTTCACCCACACCAATAAACTTAATTGGTTTTTCTGTAACACTTCTAATTGATAAAGCTGCTCCACCTCTTGTGTCACCATCAAGCTTAGTTAATATAACACCAGAAACATCCAATGAATTATTAAAGCTTTCAGCAACATTTACGGCATCTTGACCTGTCATTGAATCTACTACAAGTAATATTTCTTGTGGATTTACCACTTCTTTGATAGATTTCAATTCTTCCATAAGATTTTCATCTATGTGCAGTCTACCTGCTGTATCTATTATTATTACATTATTTCCATTTTCCCTTGCATGAGCTATACCTGCTTTTGCAATATCAACAGGATTTACTTTATCACCCATTTGAAAAACTGGAATATCTATTTGCTTTCCAACTACCTCTAATTGTTTAATAGCTGCTGGTCTATATATATCACAAGCTACTAAAAGAGGTTTTTTATTTTGCTTTCTAAGTTGTAGTGCAAGCTTACCACTCATTGTAGTTTTACCTGCCCCTTGAAGACCAACCATCATTATAACTGTTGGACCTACAGAGTTAAAGTCTAATTTACTTTCACTACCTCCCATAAGATTAGTAAGTTCTTCGTTAACAATTTTTATAACTTGTTGAGCTGGAGTTAAGCTTTCTAAAACTTCATTTCCAACACACTTTTCACTAACGCTTGAAATAAACTTCTTAACTACTTTAAAGTTAACATCAGCTTCAAGTAACGCAAGTTTTACTTCTCTCATGGCTTCTTTTATATCTTTTTCAGTTAGCTTTCCTTTGCCCTTAAGCTTCTTAAAAGCTTCCTGTAACTTATCGGATAAACCTTCAAAAGCCACGTTAATCCCTCCTATGATCTTATAAATCTTCTAAAATACTTTTATATTTATTATAATCATCTTCAGATATTGAGTATTTATTTTTTAAATCCTCAAGAAGACTTATAATTACTTTTTCTTGATTAAAACTTTTTTTAAGTAAATTAAGTTTACTTTCATAGGATAGAAATTGTTTATAGCATCTCTTTATTAAATCATGGATAGCCTGACGACTCGTGTTATTCAATTCAGCAATTTCAGCTAAGGATAAATCCTCATTATAGTAAAGCTCCATAATTTTATACTGTTTCTCTGTTAATAATGGACCATATAAATCCATTAATAATGAAATCTCAACCCTATCTTCCATTTCATCACCTTACCCACAAAAGAGATTTTAACAAAACAATTCTATACTGTCAAGTATTTTTACTTAACACCCAATAAAAATTTTGTTCAAAATTTTTAAATGTACAATTGATAATTATCAATTGTTAAAACAGTGCTTCTGCAAATCCTTCTGCATCGAATTCTTGAAGGTCATCTATTCCTTCTCCTACACCTATATATCTAACTGGTATATTTAACGTGTTTTTAATTGAAATTACAACTCCACCTTTAGCTGTTCCATCTAGCTTAGTTAATATAATACCATCAATAGGGCAAGCCTCCATAAATTGTTTTGCTTGAATTACGGCATTTTGACCTGTAGTTGCATCTAATACTAAAAGTGTTTCTTTTGATGCATCATTAAATTCTCTATCTATTATTCTGCCTATTTTAGATAATTCATCCATAAGATTTTTCTTATTATGAAGCCTTCCTGCTGTATCACATATTAATAAATCAATATTTCTTGACTTAGCTGCATTTACAGCATCAAAAACTACTGCTGCTGGATCAGAACCTTCCATATGCTTTACTAAGTCTACCCCTGCTCTTTCACTCCATACTTCTAGTTGGTCTATAGCAGCTGCTCTAAATGTATCTGCTGCTGCAAGTAATACTTTTTTACCTTCTTCTTTACTCTTTGCTGCAAGCTTCCCTATAGAAGTAGTCTTACCTACTCCATTTACACCTATTACAAGTAATACTTTCTTTTTAGAAGCTATATCTTCTTCTTTTCCTTCTGTTCCTTCAAGTAATATATCTTTGATTACAGCTTTTAAAGCTGGATAAACTTCACTTGGATCATTAATTTTTTCTTTTCTTATTTTTGCTTTTAATCTATCTATAATTTCTACTGTTGTATCCATTCCTATATCAGACATAACCAAAATTTCTTCTAATTCTTCATATAAATCTTCGTCTATAGTAATAGCTAGTTTTAGTGTTTCATTTATTTTATCTGTAAGTGCATCCTTTGTTTTTGAAAGTCCTGATTTTAAATTGTCAAATATTTTTCCAAATATGGCCATAGTTTACCTCCTAATTATCTTTGCTTAAGTCAACAGAAACTACTTTTGAAACTCCTTTTTCTTCCATAGTCACTCCATACATAACATCACTTGCTTCCATGGTACCTTTTCTATGTGTAATAACTATAAATTGTATATTCTCAGAGAATTCCTTTAAAAACTCTGCATATCTATATACATTTGCATCATCTAATGCTGCTTCAATTTCATCTAATATACAAAATGGTGTTGGCTTCATCTTTAAAATTGCAAATAAAAGTGCTATAGCAGAAAGGACTTTTTCTCCACCTGACATTAAATTTATATTTTGAAGCTTTTTACCTGGTGGTTGAACATTTATTTCTATATTAGCTGTTAGTTCATCACCTTCACCTAAAATAAGTTCTGCATTTCCACCTTTAAATAAATCCTTGAATGTTTCATTAAAGTTTTTATTTAGTATCTTGAAATTTTCTCTAAATAACTCTTGCATCTTTGAAGTCATTTCATTAATAACAGTCATCAACTCATCTTTTGCTTTGTTTAAATCCTCTTCTTGAGCAGACATAAACTCATATTTTTCGCAAACTTCTTCATATTCTGCAATTGCTGCTAAATTTACTGTTCCAAGTGCAGTAATTTTAGCTTTTAACTTAAATATCTCATCCTTAACATTTGAAATATTTTCTATCTCTAATGCAATTTCAACAGCTTCTGCTAAGGTTAAATTTAATTCTTCATTTAACCTTTTATAATGATTTTCCCTTTCACTTTCTATTTTGGCATATGCTATTTCCCTTTTATTTAGCTCTCCTTCTAGATTTCTTAATGTTTCTATTAATTCATTAGTTTCTCCATCTTTTATTTTTAACCTATCCTTTAAAGTTATTCTTCTTACTTCATCAGACTTAAAAATATCTTCAAGTTCATTTAACCTCTTATTGATTTCATCTATTAAATTTACTTTTTCATCTATTTGATTTTTTAAGTAGTTTATATTTTTTTCCTTTTCAGTATTTTCAACTTTAAGCTTTAATATCTTTTCTTCTTTTTCTTTTTCATCTTTTTCTTTTCTTTTTATTTCTGATTCTTTTCCATAAACTACTTCGTCTAATGTTGCTTTATTTATTTTTATTTGCATAACTTCATCTTTTATTTTATCAAAGTTTTCCTTCTTTTCAATCAATAATGTTTGTAAATTTTGTGACTCATTTTTATTGCTCGAATTATTTTCTTTTAATTTGTCTAATAGTTCTTTTTTTATCTTTATTTCTTCTCTTAATCTATTTAAAGTTTCCTTATTTAAAGATAATTCTTTTTTTGAAACTTCAAGAGAGTTTTTAAGCTTATAACCTTCATTTTCTAATGCTTTAATTTCACTTTCAAATCTTGTTATGTCAATTGTCTTTTCATGGACTTCATCGCTTTTATTTAGATTTTCTTCATCTATTACTTTTATTTCTTCTTTTATTTTATTTAAAGACTCCTGCTCTAAAGAATATCTTTCTTTACTCTTTGATATATTTTCTTCTAATTCCTGAAGTTCTCTTCTTCTTCCTAAAATACTTGAATTATTTTTCTTATATATACTCCCTCCAGTAAGAGCTCCTCCTGGACTAATAACTTCACCATCTAAAGTAACTATTTTTAATTTATAATTTCCAAGTTTAGATATTTTTAAGGCACAATCCATATCTCTTGCTATTATTGTTTTACCTAAAGAATAATCCATTATTTCCTTAAATGTACTGTCAAACTCAATTAAATCAGATGCTAATCCTAAAAATCCAGGAACATTTTTTATATTGTCAGAAATTATTAATCTATTACCCTTAATAATATTTAATGGTAAAAAAGTCGCTCTTCCTAAAGAATTTTTCTTAAGATAATCTATTAATAGCTTTGCTACATTTTCATCTTTTGTAATTATATTTGAAATAGCTCCACCTAAAGCTATTTCTATAGCAGTTTCATACTCCTTATTCACAGTAAATATCTCACCTAAAACCTTAGTACCTTTTCCATAAGAAACCTGACCTTTTTCTATTCTTTCCATCAATCTCTTTACGGATAATTGATAACCTTCATAGCTTTTTTCTAAATCCTTTAAAGTTGTTAATTTACCTTCTAAAGTATTAATATTTTTAGATATTTCTCTTATAAGGCTTTCCTTCTTTGTTGCTGAACTACTAAAATTAGAAAGCTTTTTCTTATTTTCAATTATATTATTTTTTATTTCTTCTCTTACTTTTCTTGTTTCATCAATATTTTTCTTAAGGCCTAAAATTGTAGCTAAGTTAATACTTATATTTCCTTCAATAGTCTTTAAAGTATTTTCTCCATTTGCTCCTAGTTCCTCTTTATTTAAGATTTCTTTATTTAATAAAGCTATATTATTATTTATTTCTGATGTCTTCCTTAAAAGTTCAAATTCTTCATCTTTGAAATGTTGAATCTTTTTCTCTAACTCCTGAATTTCCCTATTTAAATCTTGTACTTCTTTTTCTAACCTCTTAATATCATCTTCTCTTTGTATTTGCTCTTTTATCTTTTCTTCTAGTTCCTTGCCTAAAAGGTTTTTTTCATCTATAGAAATTTTCAAACTCTTTTCTAAATCTTCTATTTCTGATGAGTCTCTCTTTATTACTTCATCTAAATTTTTTATTCTCTCTTTGAATATTTCTATATTCTTTAGACTTTGATTTAATTCTTCCTTTTTAGTATAATATTCACTTTTTTCTGCATTATTTTTGTTTTCTAACTCTTCTATCTTACTTTCTAGCAATAGAAGCTCTTCTTTGTCTTTATGTAACTTATTTCTTTTAGTTTCAATATCACTTTTTCTACCAGTTATATCTTCACTTATTCCATTAATTTCTTCGTCAATTCTACTTATATTATTAACTAAAACAGAAACTTCTTTAACTTTAAGCTCTTCTGCTAAAGTTTTATACTTTAAAGCCTTTTCTCTCTCTATTTTTAATGGCTCTATTCGCTCTTCATAAGTAGATATTATGTCTCGTATTCTAACTAAATTATTTTCAGTATTAGATAGCTTTCTTTCTGCTTCTTCTTTTCTTGACTTAAATTTAACTATACCTGCAGCTTCTTCTAATAGAGCTCTTCTATCTTCTGCTTTACCACTTAATATAGCTTCTATTTTACCTTGTCCAATAAGCGAATACCCCTCTTTACCTATCCCTGTATCCATAAACAAATTATTAATGTCTTTTAGCCTACATTTTTGATTGTTTATTAAATACTCTGTTTCACCAGATCTAAATATCCTTCTTGTAACAGTTACTTCTGAATAATCTGTATCCAATGAATTATCTGAGTTATCTAGCGTAAGTGAAACTTGAGCTAGTCCAACCGGTTTTCTAAACTGAGTCCCCGCAAATATGACATCCTCCATTTTTCCACCTCTAAGTGTTTTTACACTTTGTTCACCAAGAACCCATCTTACAGAATCAGATATATTACTTTTTCCACTTCCATTTGGACCTACTACTGCTGTTACTCCTTTTCTAAACTTTAACTGGGTTTTATCTGCAAAAGATTTAAAACCTCTTATTTCTAGGGATTTTAAAAACATAGATACACTCCTTACCTATATCAATGATACTACTAAACTCATTGAAAACATGATTGCTAAAATTATAGTAATTACATATATCATTTTTTGTCTTGTTTGCTTCTTCATAATTACCACTCCTATTCTTATTTAAGTTTATAGTAAAGATGCTAAAATATCAATAATAAGGTAGGCAAAATCTTGCCTACCTTATATACTAACCTTTTCTATTCTTTTTAGCACGATAATATTAACATTTCCTCTGTCTACTTTATCTTTGGTAGCTATTAGTATTTTTCCTTTATGATTATTTCTTAAGTTATTAAAATATACTTTCTTATTTGCATAAAGCTTACTTAAATCTTTTGAATTTATTTCAATAATTATATCTTCATTTTCATTTATGACAGCTCCAATTTTATCACAAATTAAACTTCCCTCTACCAATTCTCTAAATGATGGATGGAACGGTCCATCTATTATATCTTTTCCCCATGTTATACTTTCAGTTGGCTGAAGACCTATTCTAATTATATTAACATTTGCATCTTTATATAGCCTATATAGATCTTTAGATATGTCAACAGCTTCTTCTAAGGAATACGGTTTATATTGACCTCTTTCATACATGTCAGCCATAGGTGTGTCTTTAATTACTAATGAAGGATATATCCTACATATATCCGGCTTCATTTTTATAGACTTCTTTACAGTTTCTATATCTTTTTCAAAAGTATCCCCTGGAAGTCCTGGCATTATTTGATGTCCTAATGTAATACCATATTCTTTTATTAGTTTAGAAGCTTTTTCTACATCTTCTGCACTATGCCCTCTTCCTGATAATCTTAACACTTCATCATCTAAAGATTGTACTCCAAGTTCAATTACATCTACCTTATAATCTTTTAAATAATCTAATATGTAATTATTTATTGCATCAGGTCTTGTAGACATTCTAATTTTATCTATATAACCTTTTTCTTTATATTCTTTTGCAACTGCTAGTAATTCTTTTTGTTTATTTACATTTATTGCAGTAAAAGTTCCTCCAAAAAATGATATTTCGACAGTTGCATTTTTATGATCTATAGTCTTAAGATATTCATCTACAGTTTCTCTTACATCTTTATCTGTAACTTCTTCATGAACAACTTTTGCTATTCTATCTTGATTACAAAATACACACTGATGCGGACACCCTTGATGAGATATAAATATTGGTATTATATAATGTCTTTTACTCATTTAATTCCTCCAAGTTTCTTAAGGCTTCTTTAGCTGCATTTTGCTCTGATTCTTTTTTGCTATAACCTTCACCTTTTCCAAGCTCTTTATCTTCAATTAAAACTGAGGTATAGAACTTTCTCCTGTGTGGAGGTCCTTCATACTTAAGTAATTCATATATTATAGAGACTTCACCTGACTTTTGCATTTCCTCTTGAAGCTTAGTTTTATAATCTAAAACAATATCATTATTTATTGCTTTATTTATTATTTCTTTAAAGTGGCCTAAAATATAATCCTTAACAAATTCAAGCCCTTTATCTAAGTAAATTCCTGCAAGTAAAGCCTCTACAGCATCAGCTATTATAGAAACCCTTTCTCTTCCTCCTGTTAGCTCTTCACCCCTACTTATTCTAATAAAATATCCTAAATTTAATTTTTTACCAATTTCATAAAGTGAGTTTTCACAAACTATAAGGCTTCTTATTTTTGTTAATTCACCTTCACTCTTATTTTTATAATTTAAGAAAAGATACTCAGTTATACATAACTGTAATATAGAATCTCCTAAAAATTCAAATCTTTCATTATACTCTTGATCTTTGTGTTGATTTGCGTAAGAACTATGTGTTAATGCTGTTTTTAAAAGCTTTGGCTCATTAAACGTTAATCCTATACTATCCTCAACTTCTTTTATATTAAACTTCGCCATTTCGTACACTCCTTGAAGTTTATTCTTCAATTTGCTTTTTAAGAAACTCTTTTTAATAGAGCAAATTCAAGAATAAACCAAATTCTCCTGTATATTTTAAATATAAAATCCCGCATTAAAGCGGGATTATATTATTCTTCAACATGATTCTTTAAATACTTAACTACATCTCCGACAGTTTTAAAATTTTCTGCTTCTTCATCTGGGATTTCAGTATCTAGCTCGTCTTCTAAAGCCATCATAAGTTCAACTAAATCTAATGAATCTGCATTTAAATCGTCAACGAATGAAGAATCCATTGTTATATCATCTTCGTTAATGCTTAATTTTTCAGCTATTATTTCTTTAACTTTCTCAAACATCTAATTCACCTCCTACATACATCATTTAGATAATATTATATATTATTTATCTAGTCAATATGCATATTGGAATAAATTATATATTATTTTGAAGTTCTTCTTTTATTTTTTCTAATACACCATTGTCATAAAAAGTTTTTGTTTGCCTTATAGCATTTTTAAAAGCTTTTCCATCTGAACTTCCATGAGCTTTAATACAAATACCTTCTACGCCTAAAAATGGTGCTCCACCATATTCTTTATAATCAAATTTCACTTTTAATGACTTAAATACAGAACTTAAAAGACCAGCACCTATTTTACTCATTATACCACCTGATAAAATTTCTTCTTTTATCATGTTTAATAATGTTGATGCTACCCCTTCATACATTTTTAACAATGTATTTCCTACAAAGCCATCACAAACTAAAACATTTACATCACCTTTTGATGTATCTCTTGGTTCTACATTACCAATAAAATTCAAACTATCTTCTTCTTTTAACAGCTTATGAACAGTTTTAGTTAATTCGTTCCCTTTTTCTTCTTCTGCACCTATATTAACAAGCCCTACTGAAGGATTATCATTCCCTAGTACACCTTGATAATATACTTTCCCCATCTTAGCAAATTGAACTAAGTAATTAGGCTTACAATCTACATTTGCTCCAGCATCTACTATCATGAAACTACCATTTTTCCCAGGCATAATTGGAGCAAGTGCTGGTCTCTCTACACCTTTTATCCTTCCAACTATAAGTGTACAACCTGCTAAAAATGCACCTGTACTACCTGCTGATATAATAGCATCACATTCTTTTTCTTTAACAAGTCTCAATGCTTTGCATATACTTGAATCCTTTTTCTTCTTTAAAGCCATTACAGGATGCTCATTTGGAGAAATAACCTCTCTTGCATCGACTATACTAATTAGTCCTTCATCATATTGGTATTTCTTTAGCTCTTCTTCTATTTGCTCTTTAGGACCTGTTATATAATATTCTATTCCTTCATATTCCTTCAAAGCTTGAATAACGCCTTCTACTACGGCTTTAGGTGCATTATCTCCACCCATACCATCTATAGCTATTTTCATAATACCACTTCGCCCCTTTTCTTTATATATAAAGAAAAGAAAGTCATTAGACTTTCTTTATTCTTCTACTGAAGCAACTACTTCTTTACCTTTATAGAATCCACAGTTCTTGCAAACTCTGTGAGCTAACTTCATTTCGTGACATTGTGGACACTCAACTATTCCAGGTAAGCTCGCCTTAAAAGTTTGAGCTCTTCTTGAATTTCTCTTTGCTCTATATGTTTTTCTAGCTGGATTTCCCATTACTACACCTCCTTATTTCCAAACAACTCTTGTAACTTTGCCAGTCTTAAGTCTACATCATTTGTCTCACATTGACAAGAACCTTCATTAAGATTTTTACCGCATTGGTAGCAAAGTCCCTTACAGTCATCTGTGCAAAGTCTCTTAATAGGTAAGGTTGAAATAATAACATTTTCAACTATTTTAGCAATATCTAAAGTATCGCTATCTACAAAAATAATTTCTTCATTATCTTGAAGTTCCTTATTATTTGTAAACCTTTCTTCTATATCAATATCTATTGGATAGATAAAGGCCTCTAGGCATCTTGAACAATTTAATTTCAATTTTGTTTTTATTGAAGCTTTTAAAGTTAAAACATCTTCAACAGAGATAACATTTCCAACTAAATTTACAGCTTCTACAGCTTCTATTTTTTCTCCATCAAAATAAAGTGGAGCTAATTCATATGTTACATTGATTTCTTTTTTTCTTTTCTTTGATGAAATTAAGTCTGAAAATTGTATAATCATATGTACTGCTCTAGACAATGTCCTCATATCCTTCAGGATACATTATACACCTTATGTGTATAGCTTGAGCAAAGCTTCATTTCACTCCTTAGATAAATATTTGCCGAATAAACACAATTTATTATATAAAGTGCATGATTAAAAGTCAAGCAATTTATTCTAAATAACCCAACTAATAATTATGCACTCTAAAAATCAACTACTTTATTAGTTCAACAGTATCTCTTGCTATAACTAATTCTTCATTAGTTGGTATAACAAAAGCTTTTACCTTACAACCATCTTTAGATATTTCTCTTACTTTACCTCTAACATTATTTCTTTCAGTATCTACTTCTACTCCTAAGAATTCTAATCCTTTTAGAATTGACTCTCTAGTTTCTGGTCCATTTTCTCCAACTCCAGCAGTAAATACTATAGCATCAACGCCACCCATTATAGCAGCATATGATCCAATTGTAGCTCTTACTTTATATTCAAATATAGCAAGTGCTAATTTAGCTCTATGAATTCCTTCTTTAAATGCAGCATCTTCAATATCTCTAAAATCTGAGCTAATTCCTGATATTCCAAGAACACCTGATTTCTTATTTAATAAATCGTTAACTTCATCAATTGATAAACCTTCTTCTTTCATTAAGAAAGTAACTATAGCTGGATCTATATTCCCACTTCTTGTTCCCATAGCTACCCCTTCAAGTGGAGTGAATCCCATTGATGTATCTATAGATACACCATTCTTAACAGCGCATAAACTTGCACCATTTCCTAAATGGCATGTAACTATTTTTAAATCTTTTATATCTTTTCCCATAACTTCTGCTACTTTTTGAGAAACATATTTATGAGAAGTACCATGGAATCCATATTTTCTTATTCCATGTTTATTATATAAATCATATGGAAGAGCATATAAATATGCTTCTTCTGGCATTGTACCATGGAAAGCAGTATCAAATACAGCTACCATTGGTGTATTTGGCATTAAATCCTCACAAGCTTCAATACCTATCATGTTAGCTGGATTGTGAAGAGGAGCTAATTTAAAGCAATCTTTAATATAGTCCTTAACTTCTTCATTTATAACTACAGAATTTTTATATTTTTCTCCACCATGAACAACTCTATGTCCAACAGCTGTTATTTCATCCATTGATGAAATAACTCCATTTTCTGCATCTATCAATGCATCTAAAACTAACTTTATAGCTATCTTATGATCATTCATAGGTTGCTTAACTATATACTTATCTCTTCCTTCAACCTTTTGAGTTAAAACTGATCCTTCAATTCCTATTCTTTCTACTAATCCTTGAGCTAATGATTCTTCAGTAGCCATATCGATTAATTGATATTTTAGTGATGAACTACCACAATTAATTACTAATACTTTCATTTGTTTTACTCCTTCCTAATGGATAATTATTTTTGAGCTTGCGCTTGAACAGCAGTTAATGCAACAACATTAACTATATCATCAGAGCTACATCCTCTTGATAAATCATTTATTGGCTTTGCAAAACCTTGACACATAGGACCTATAGCCTCTGCATTAGCAAATCTTTGAACTAATTTATATCCTATATTACCACTTTGTAAATCTGGGAATATTAATACATTAGCTTTACCTGCAACATTACTATTTGGAGCCTTTTGTGCTGCTACTTTATCAACTATAGCTGCATCTAATTGTAATTCTCCATCTATTAAAAGGTCTGGTCTTAATTCCTTTGCAAGTTCTGTAGCTTTTCTTACTTTATCAACCATTTCATGATCTGCACTTCCCATTGTTGAGAATGAAAGCATTGCCACTCTTGGTTCTACCTTGCAAAGATTTCTAGCTGTGTCCGCTGTAGCTATTGCTATTGCAGCTAATTGTTCGTAATTTGGATTTGGGTTAACTGCACAATCTGAGAATAGAAGCATACCTTCTTCTCCATATTTAGATCCAGGTACCATCATTATAAAGAAACTTGAAACAACTGACACTCCTGGGGCAGTCTTTATTATTTGTAATCCTGGTCTAAGTAAGTCTCCTGTCGTATGTACAGCACCTGATACCATTCCATCAGCATCATCTAACTTAACCATCATAGTCCCAAAATATAACGGATCTTTTACTATTTTTTCTGCCTTTTCTAAGGTCATACCTTTACTTTTTCTTAATTCATAAAACTCATTAATATAAGTTTCTAATCTTTCTGAATTATTTGGATCAACTACTTCTATTCCTTCTAAGTTTACTCCTAATTCTTTAGCCTTTTCATTAATTCTAGTATTATCTCCAACTAAAACTGGATAAGCTAAACCAAGCTCTTGGATTCTTTGAGCTGCTACTAAAGTTCTCTCCTCATCACCTTCTGGAAGAACTATTCTTCTTTTATCAGCTTTAGCTGCATCCCATAATTTATTCATAAGTTCCATAATATTTACTCCTTTCAAAAAGACACGGACTCATCTTCATATACTAATATACTCCTAAGTAACTATAATTTTCAACATAAAAATAGCCGAAAGATTTAATTCTTTATATTATAAATATTCAGAATATTCTCCTCGTATTTATAGTCCTTATCTTTCATATTAATCTTTTAATAAATTTTTATTATGCTATAATAATTTTATATTTCCCAATAAGGAGTGTATTTATGAATATAACAGGAATAATAACAGAATATAATCCTTTTCACAACGGTCATCTTTACCACTTAAATTCTGCAAAAAAAGAAACGAATTGCGATGGCATAGTTTGTATAATGAGCGGAAATTTTGTTCAAAGAGGTGAACCCGCATTAATTGATAAATGGAAAAGAACTGAAATGGCAATTTTAAATGGTGTTGACTTAGTTATTGAATTACCTACTTTTTATGCTTTATCTTCTGCAGAATTTTTCGCAAAAGGTTCTATATATATTCTTGACTCAATCGGTGTAATCAATAACATTTTTTTTGGAAGTGAATGCGGCAATATAAGTTACTTAGAAAAAATTGCTAAAACATTAACAATTGAATCCTATGATTTACAATCTAAAATTAAAGAAAATTTAAAAACTGGAATGACCTTTGCTAAAGCAAGAGAACTATCTTTAAAAGAGATATTAAAAGATGACTCTCTTGAAGAAGTCTTATCCAGCTCAAATAATATTTTAGGAATTGAATACATAAAATCTCTAATAAATTTAAATAGTTCTATTGTCCCAATGACTTTAAAACGAGAAGGGGCAAGATATAACGATAAATCATTAACTAGTACTTTTGCTTCAGCAACAAGTATCAGAGAAAACTTAAAAAAAGATTTATCTTTAGAAGAACTAAATAAATATTTACCTAGTGTATCTTTAGATATTCTTTATTCATTAAAAGAAATTAATTACCCTTTTGTATTTGAAAGAGAAATGTATCCATACATTAAGTATAAACTACTAACTAATTGTATAGATTTTAACAATCTTTTCGAAATAAAAGAAGGCTTAGATAACAAATTTTTAAAGGAAATTTGCAACAGTAATTCATATGAAGATTTAATATTCAAAGTAAAAAGTAAGAGATATACATATACAAAAATTTCTAGATTAATGGCTCAGATATATTTATCTTTAGATAAGTATTCACATGAGGAACTAATTAAACCAACAAATCTGTATGCTAGAGTTCTTGGTTTCAATAACACTGGAAGATCTATATTAAAAGAAATGAAAAAAAAATCAAAAATACCAATTATAACAAAAGTGCCTAAAAATATAAATAACCCTTTATTGAATTTAGATATTCAAGCAACTAAGGCATACTCAATCTTAAATAACAAATTAAATCCATTAAGTGATTATTTTAAATCACCTATAATAAAAGATTAATATTAAAAAGTCATAGGCATATAAATACTATATAGGAGGTTAATTTTATGTTTAGTATTTTTGTTTTATGGCTTTTTGTTTTTTTTCTTGTAGCTTTATTATTAAAACTTTTAAATGTAAAAAAGAATTATGTAATTTGCTTTGCAATCACAATTTTTATTATTATATTTGTTGTAAATTTACAAGTCAGTATGGCTGCAGCCATAAATGGAGCAAAACTAGTTGTAGCTGCAATATTACCAACAATTTTTCCGTTTAGTGTTATATGTAATTTACTAATTTATTATGATGGTATAGGACTTTACTCAAAAATACTAGGTCCATTGCTTTGCAAACCATTAGGTCTTTCAAAAACTTGCTCTTTCCCATTAGCTGCAAGCTTTATATGCGGCTATCCTTTAGGAGCAAAGTATTCTTCAGATATTTATGAACTTGGATATATACATAAAAGCGAGTATGAAAGGCTATTAAATATAGCTTCTAATGCAGGTCCTATTTTCATATTAGGATCAGTTGCTGCTTCTATGCTTTATAATATAAAATTTGGATATATCTTATTAATTGCCAATTACTTATCTATAATTATTGTAGGTTTTTTAACAAGAAAAAAAACTATTAATATTATTTCATCTAATAATATTAATAGTACTTATAAAGAACATCCTTTTGGAACTAATTTGAAAAATTCCATAGAAGGTGCTATTACTACAACTATCAATGTAGGTGCCTTTGTAATAATATTTTCTGTAGTTATAAGCATAATAAAAAGCAACACTTATATAAGTACTGCTTTTGAAACTTTGGAAAACTTAATTAAATTACCATCTGGAACTTTATACAACTTATTTTTAGGTAGTATTGAATTTACAAACGGATGTAAATTAATATCTATATCCAATATATCTATGAACTTAAAATTAAGCATGATGAGTTTTATTTTATCATTTTCAAGCTTATCAGTTATAGCTCAAGTAAGCTCTATAGTAAGCAAAAGTAATCCAAATATGAAAAAATATATTTTTTATAAATTTATCCAAGGAGTAATAAGTTTTGTAATAACCTTTGTAGTAAGTAATATATTATTATCTTCAATACCTACTTCAAATATAACTCCAAGTGAAAATTATACTATTTTAACATTTTATAAATTTTTTATTCCTATATTAATATTCTTTACTATAACACTATTATTATCGATGATAGTAAAAAACTTTAAAAGAAGATTACATTCCTCTTAATTCTGAAATGTTTTCTTTAATTTTATCTCCTGTACTACTTAATTTTTCATCTATATCTTTTGCTGCCATTTCAAAAGATTTTTGCATATTTTCAATTAGCGTATTTCTTTTTTCTTCAATTTCTCTATCTAATTGAGCTAAAATTTCTGTTGAATATTCTCTAGAACCAATTCTAATTGCCTTAGCATCTCTTTGAGCTAGGGCAATTATTTCATTAGCTCTTATTTTTGCTTCCTTAACTATATCATGATTTTCAACTTTCTGCTTCATCATTTCCATAATTTCACTTTTGGTTGATTCATAATGCTTTTGAGCATCACCTAAAATTCTATCCTTTTCAGTCATTACCCATTGTGCTTTTTTTAATTGATCTGGAAGATAATTTACTACTTGATCTATTACTTCTAAGAATTCCTTCTTATCTATTACACTTTTACCTGTTATAGGTACCTTAGGTGCTGTTTCAATTAATTCCTCTAAGTATTCTAAAAGTTCTATAATATTAACTTCAATCTTCTCCATACCTCTTCCCCCTTGATAAAAATCATTAAAATCTATCCATAACTTCTGTAATTAATTCTTCAGGTACAAGACCTTTAATATTTCCACCAAACTTTGCTACTTGCTTTACTGAAGATGAACTTACGTAAGAATATTCTGAAGAAGTCATAATGAATACAGTTTCTATATCTGAATCAAGTTTAGAATTCATAAGTGCCATTTGAAATTCATATTCAAAGTCAGATACTGTTCTAAGACCCTTTAATATAACTTTTGAATTATGCATTCTTGCAAAATCCACTAACAATCCATCAAAGCTTAAGACTTCTACATTTTTTAAATCCTTAGTAACTTTTTTTATTAACTCAACTCTTTCTTCAATGTCAAATAAACATTTTTTATCCATATTTACTAGCACTGCAACTATAAGCTTATCATAAATTTTAGCGCCCCTAGTAATTATATCTAAGTGACCATTAGTAATAGGATCAAAACTTCCTGGATAAACTGCTATATTCATATCTCTCACCTTTTAAATTACTCCTCATATTTATAAAAACATACTGTTGTATTACCATACTTTCTACTTTGTAATAACTTTATATCTTTATATCCATCATATATTTCTTCTATAGAATCTATTTTAGTGACTATTATTCCACTTTCTTTTAGCATATTATTTTCTTTAATTATTTTTATTGCTTCTGGAATCATTTCCTTACAATAAGGTGGATCTATAAATATAATATCAAAAATCTTTCCTTTTTTATTTAACATTTTTAAAGCATCATATGAATCCATATTTAATGGAGTACAAAAATCTTGAAATTTTAAATTTTCTACATTTTGTTTTAATAAAGGAAATGTTGTGTTACTTTTATCAATTAAATAAACTTCTTTAGCTCCTCTACTTGCTGCTTCTAAACCAAGACTTCCTGTCCCTGCAAAAACATCTACAACAACTGCTTCTGGTATGTATCCTTGAATTATACTAAACATAGCTTCTTTTACTCTATCTAAAGTTGGTCTAGTTTCCATAGTTGCAGGAGGTATTAATTTTCTTCCTCTTGCTTTTCCTGCTATTATTCTCATTTAGTTTCCTCCTTAGGTACTATCATTTCAATTTTAACATAATATTTCTTTATATACAATTTTTTTAGTTAAAACAAATATATCGACTATATCTCTCAATTGAATTAGATATTTCATTACATAATTTTACATGCTCTATTTTATCAGAGTTAATTAAATTATTAGCTTCATATCTTGCACATTTCAATATATCTATATCTTCATATATATCTGCAAGAACAAGCCCAATATCCCCACTTTGCTTAAGTCCAAACATTTCACCTGCACCTCTTAGCTTAAGATCTTGTTCTGATATATAAAAACCATCTGTTGACTCTGTCATTATTTCCATTCTCTTTTTTGTCTTTTCATTTTTAGCTTTTCCTATTAAAATACAATATGATTCATATTGCCCTCTTCCTACTCTCCCTCTTAATTGATGAAGTTGTGCTAATCCAAATCTTTCTGAATTCTCTATAATCATCATTGATGCATTAGGCACATTTACACCTACCTCAATAACAGTGGTTGAAATAATAACTTTTACTTTATTATCTTTAAATAAGTTTATGAGCTCATCTTTTTCTTTTGGCTTCATTTTACCATGTAATATTTCTACACTCACATTCCTGAATACACCATCTTTTAATTCTTCATAAAGCTTTTCTACTGAATTTAATTCCATTTTCTCATTTTCTTCAATTAAAGGACAAACTATATAAACTTGCCTTCCTTTTCCTATTTCATCTAAAGCTAAATCATACGCTAACATTCTATCATTTTCAGAATAAAATCTTGTATCTATTTTCTTTCTTCCTGGAGGCAACTTATCAATTATTGATACATCTAAATCAGAATACATATATAAAGCTAGTGTCCTAGGAATAGGTGTAGCTGTCATAACTAAAACATCTGGTCTTCTTCCCTTGTTTATAAGCTTACTTCTTTGTTCAACACCAAATCTATGTTGTTCATCAGTAATAACAAGTCCTAAATTGGTAAAATCTACATCTTCTTGTATTAACGCATGTGTTCCTATAACTATTAATGGTTCTCCAGTTGATATTCTTTCTTTTATTCTTCTTTTTTCTTTTAAACTAGTACTTCCAGTTAGCAATTCAACTTCTACATTGAAATTTTTTAGAATTTTCAATGTTTCTTCATAATGTTGATTAGCGAGTATTTCTGTAGGAACCATTAAAGAAGCTTGGAACCCATTTTTTATAACATTAAACATAGCTATTATGGCAACAATAGTTTTTCCACTACCAACATCCCCTTGAACTAACCTGTTCATAGAATATTTACTTTTTTGATCTCTTAAGATTTCTCTAACAACTTTTGTTTGTGCATCTGTTAAATTAAAAGGTAATGATTCCTTTAACAAAGTTAATTCTTTATGCCAATAAAAAGAAATACCATCATTGCTTCTTAACTTATTTTTAAGTAATAACAGTTTCATTGAGTAGGTAAATAATTCTTGAAATTTTAATCTTATAACTGCTTGATTTAAATCACCTTTTCCTTTTGGAAAATGTATTTCTCTGATAGCTTTATCAAGACCTATCATATTATACTTATCTAAAATTTCCTTTGGTAAATTATCTGTTATTATTACTTCATCTAATATCTGATTTATAAGCTTTGTAATTATCCTATCACTTAAATCACCCTTTAATGGATATTTGGGGATAATTTCGCTTTTTTTTGCATCTCTACATCCAACCATAGGATTTATTACTTCTAATAAATTTCCTGTTCTTTTAAACTTCCCAACTAAATCATAAGATTCATTTAATCTATAAGAATTTTTTATGTATCTTTGATTAAACCATTTTGCGATAACTATATGTCCTTTATAATCAAATTTTATTGCAGATATTATCTTACCAGTTTTAGTTTTAACATCTCTATCGTATCCTATTACTCTACAAGTTAAAATTTGTTTTTCTTCGCCATCTATTTCATTAAAGTCAACATCACCTTTAATAAATTCATAATCTCTAGGAAAATATAAAAGTAAATCATATATGGTAAATATCCCACATTTATTAAGCTTTTCAGTAAGCTTTGGTCCCACTCCTTTTAGAGTAGATATTTCCATAAATATATTCATTTGCTCACCTCAAAATTTTAATTCAATAAATATTAAAGCACAAGTTTCCACTTATGTAAATAAAGTAGTAACTTGTGCTCTTATCATTATTCCACTGACATTAAGAAGTAATAAAGAGGTTGTGCTCCTCTGTAGCATTGAACATCTAAATCTTCATACTTTTCTTCTATTTCTTCTGCAAATTTTTCTGCTTCTTCTTCAGTAACATCTGCACCATATAATATTGTTATAAGTTCACTTTCTTCATCTATCATCTCAGCAAGTACTTCTTTTGCGACATCACAATATGATGATCCAACTTTCTTTATCTTGCCTTCAATTAGTCCAAGCATATTTCCTTCTTTTATTTCTATTCCATCCATTTCTGTATCTCTTACAGCATAAGTTACAGAACCTGTCTTAACCATTCCCATTGCTTCATTAAGATTATCTATATTTTCCTCAACTTCAGCTTCTGGATTAAACATAGTTATGCATGTTATCCCTTGAGGAATTGTAGTTGTTGGAATAACTTTAACATCTTTATCAGATATTTCAGCTGCTTGATTTGCTGACATTATTATATTTTTATTATTAGGTAAAACAAATATATGTTCAGCATTTAATTTAGATACACACTCCATTATATCTTGAGTTGAAGGATTCATCGTTTGACCACCTTCTATAACATAATCAACACCTAAATCTTTAAATATATTCGTTATTCCTTCTCCCATAGCAACTGCTACGAAAGCATATTTCTTCTTTTCTTGCTCTAATTCTTCAACAGCAGCTTCACCTTCAAAATGATTTGAATCATCTACATGAGCTTCTTTATATTCTTCTTTACTTAAAAGCACTTCTCTATGCTCTTCTCTCATATTATCTATTTTTATTTTAGATAATTCTCCTAATTTAACAGCCTTTGCTAAAACAGCACCAGGATCATTAGTATGAATATGTACTTTTATTACATCTTCATATCCAACTACAACTTGTGAGTCTCCCATAGGTATTATTTCATCTCTAAATTTGTCTGCTTTAATAGCATCTGCAAGAATTATAAATTCAGTACAATATCCAAATTTTATATCAATATCTTCTGTACCTTGAGCTCCTTGCATTTTAGATGAAGCTGGCTTAATATCTTTTATTTCTGCTTTTATATCATCTTTTAAAGCATCATACATCCCTTTAAGGATAATATATAATCCCATTCCACCTGAATCTACAACCTTAGCCTTCTTTAAAGCTGGTAATAAATCTGGAGTTTTATCTAACATTATTTTTGCTTCTGTTACTATAACATCCATAAGATCTACCACATCTTTAACATCTGTATCTATAGCTGCTTCTGCAGCTGCTCTAATTACAGAAAGTATAGTTCCTTCTGTTGGTCTCATAACTGCTTTATAAGCAGCATTACTACCTTCTTTAAACGCTATTGCAAGTTCTACAGTGTCTACTTCAGTTTTTCCTTCTAATCCCTTAGAGATACCTCTTAGTATTTGTGAAAGAATTACTCCTGAATTTCCTCTTGCACCCATTAAAGCTCCTTTTGCAAGCTTTTTTGAAGTTTCTGCAATTGAATCAGAATTTAATCCTTCTATCTCTTTAACCGCAGCTTTAAATGTAGCTGACATGTTTGTTCCTGTATCTCCATCTGGAACAGGGAATACATTTAAAGAATTAACGTATTCACTTTCTTCTAACAATCTATTGCTAGCGTTAACAACCATATTATAAAAATCATGGCCATTTATTTTCTGATATTTCATCTTTTTACCTCCTAGACTCTAACTGCTTGAACATTTACTGTAACAGATGAAACTTTTAATCCAGTAAAGTTTTCCACACTATAACGTACCTTTTGTATTATGTTATTTGCTATTACAGAAATCTTTGTTCCGTATTCAACCATAACATATAATTCTATAACTAATTTATCTTCATTAAACTTTAGCTTAACACCCTTACTTAAATTTTCTATTCTCATTAATTCCCATAAGCCTTCAGTGGCATTCTTAGAAACCATACCAACTACTCCATAGCACTCCATAGTTGAAAGTCCAACAATTTTTGCAAGTACCTCTTCAGAGTAATGTATATTTCCAAGTTCATTTGAATATCCTACCATATAGAATCCTCCTTATAAATATCCTTATACTATATTTTATATTACTTACATTTATTATTCAAGTAAATATTACATAGGTTAGTATATGGAAATATGCTTAGATATATAATTTTTTTTAATTTAAAAGTTTTTTCATTTTTTTCTCAATTTCTCTTGCTTTTTTGACACTTACTATGTTAAAATTTAATCTGTCCTATTGAAGAGAAATTATCTTCACAAATAAGGAGGTGTTTTCAAGTGGCAAGAAGATGCGAAGTTTGTAATAAAGGGGTTGTATCTGGAACTCAATACTCCCACTCACATCGTCAATCAAAGAGAACTTGGGCTCCTAACATAAAGAGAGTAAAGGCTTTAGTTAACGGAACACCAAAGACAGTTCATGTATGTACAAGATGCCTTAGATCTGGTAAGGTTCAAAGAGCAATATAAGTTCAAATAGAAAATGCAATTGACTTAGCAATTGCATTTTTTATTTTGCCTTTTTTAATTTTTAAAGGATTCTTCCTTAATAGTCATATACTCTTCATATGTATTTTATTTTTTTCTTTTAAAAAATCTTATAAAATTCGAAATAAACTTCGGTAATTTTATAGCTATTATCTTCATAAATTCTCCCTCCAATAAAAAATCACTCATCTCTTTATATACATTGTATGCAAATAAATAAAATGAGTGATTACTTTTTTAAATTTAATCTTGTGTATAGAGAACCATTAAAATTCCATTATCAAATGTAACTTCTATATCATTACCTATAAATTCATTCGATGTTGTTAATCCATCACCAAAATATAAATCATAATTTAAAAGATTATACTTAGCTCCATTTATATTAAGATTTTTTACTACCTCGCAATATGCATGAAAAGACACAGTTTCTCCTTTATTTCCTTTTAGTACTATGCTTTTATCAGTCAAAAAAATTTTATTGTTATCATCTATTATTTTAGTGCAAATTGACTTTTTTAAGCCTTTTAGCATGAGTCCTAAATTACTTAGTGAATGATCATATCTCGTTCCTGTAGCTCCTAATAACACTATATTACTAGCACCTTTTTCAATTGCTAAGTTAAAGGCAATTTCTGTATCTGGAAAGTCCTTTTCCTTTTTATATTTAAGCTTTTCGCAATCTAAAACTTCCATAGCTTTTATTATATCTTTATTAGCTGAATCAAAATCACCTAATATGTAATTTGGAGATATATTATACTTATATAATACCTCACACCCCTTATCAGCACCTATTATTAAATGCGCATCCTTAATTTCATTTAACAATAGTTCTTTTGAAGGTGCTTTTCCTCCTGATACTATTACTGCCTTCATTTTATTCTCCTCTTATTGCTTTTATATTTTCTTCAAGTTTTCCATCTCCAAATACAGCAGATCCAGCTACTAAAACATTAGCTCCAGCTTCAATTATAACTTTAGCATTTGTTCTATCTACCCCTCCATCTACTTCTATTAATAAATCTTTATTTGAATTTGAGCTCATTTCTTTAACTTCTTTAATTTTCTCTAAAGTATACGGTATAAACTTTTGCCCACCAAATCCAGGATTAACCGACATAATTAAAACTAAATCTAATTTATTTATTATATCCTTCAAAACAAAAGTTGGAGTTCCAGGATTTAGTGATACTCCTGCTTTTATTCCCTTTGATTTTATATATTCTATAGCTCTATCTATATGCTTTTCTGCTTCATAATGTATAGTTATTATGTCTGCTCCTGCATTTACAAATTCATCTATATATCTTGATGGATTTTCTATCATTAAATGAACATCAAAAATTTTAGATGTTTTATTCCTTATTGATTTTATTACTGGTAATCCTATGCTTATATTAGGCACAAAATTTCCATCCATAACATCTATATGAATAAAGTCTGCTCCCGCCTTATCTACATTAATAATTTCTTCACCTAATTTTGAAAAGTCTGCTGATAATATTGATGGTGATATTTTTACCATTTGTATTTTTCCCCCTCTAGTAATTCTTCTAGTATTCTTATATAAAAATTATATCTAGTTTCGTTAATTTTACCTTCTTGTAGTGCCTTTTTTACTGCGCATTCAGGTTCTTTATTATGAAGGCATCCTCTAAATTTACAATTATGATTGTATTCTTCAAATTCTGGGAAAGAATATCTAAGTTCTTCTTTGTCCATAAAGCTAATATCTATATTTGAAAAACCTGGACTATCTACTAAATATCCATCTTCTATTTCAATAAGCTCACTATGCCTTGTAGTGTGCTTTCCTCTACCTATTTTTTCTGATACAACTCCTGTTTCCATATGTGATCTATTTATAAGAGTATTTATAAGAGTTGACTTCCCTGCCCCAGAAGGACCGCATAATACAGTTTCATTATCTTTCAATCTTTCTTTAAGTAATTCTATGCCTAATCCCTTTTTTGCATTTATAAATAATACATCATAACCAATATCATTAATTTTTTTCTTAACTTCTTCTTTTTCTTCTGTACTTGCTAAATCTACTTTATTTAGACAAACTATTGCCTTAATATTGTTATACTCACATAAAATCAAAAATCTATTTAAAAGATCAAAATTAATGTCTGGATTTTTTATTGCAAACACTACAAAAGCTTGTGTAACATTTGCTACCGTAGGTCTTATTAATTCAGAAGTTCTATCGTGTATATCTTCTATTACTCCTTTTCCATTAGAAACATTTATATCTACATTATCTCCAACCATAGGCTTCATATCCTTATGCCTAAATTTTCCTCTTGCCTTACATTCTATAATTCCTTCTTTAGTTTTAACATAGTAAAACCCACCAATGCCTTTTATTATTTTTCCTTCCATACTTCCTCCGAATAATTTAATCTTTATATTTATAATAAACAGATTTCACCAAAAAATGCAAATAAATTTTAAATAAAATAAAAATCAGCTAAAAGCTGATTTTTATTTTATTGATTATCTTCATTATTATTAGCACTATTGTTAGCATTTATATTGCTGTTATTGACTTGAGGTTTCTCTTGTTCTTCTGCATTAGCTGAATTTTTGGCTTTAATTTTTACTGTTTGACCTTTTTTGATTTCCTTAGTAAAACTTTCAACGATATCTCCAACACCATCAATTTCATATGATAAATCGTGTGAAAGAAGTATTGTTACTGCGTCATCTACTCTCATTCCTGACTTAAGTCCTAATCCAGCAATATCTATAGCTTCTTCCTTAACCTTCTCCTCATACTTTCCTACTGTTAAAGTAATTGGCGTTCCTTCCTGAACCTTAGTACCAGAGTAACTTTGATCTAATACTACCCCATCTTGTTTTTTATCCTTAGTTATTTCTTCTTTAACCTCAATTTTAAGACCATTTAATAACTCTTGAGCTTCTGATAATGATTTACCTTTTACATCTTTTACATCTATAAGTTTAACTTCTGGTCCCTTACTAACTACTATATCTATCTTAGTATTTTTACTAATTTTAGAATGAGCTTCAGGACTTTGTCTTATTAAATATCCTTTATCAAATGTTTCACTATATTCTTCACTAATTGTATAATTAGTGAATCCTTGAGATATTAAAACTTGCTTTATATTATTAACTTCATAATCTCTAAAATCAGGCATATCAATTTGTTCTTCTCCAGCTGAAACCACAACTTTAATTGTCGAATCTTTTTTTACTCTTGTTCCTGCTTTTGGATCTGTTTCTAATATAGTATTTTCAGGCTTATCGCTATTTTGTGTAGATTTAATTTCTATTTTTAAGCCTAATTTTTCAACTTCTTCTTTAACTTCATCTATAGTCTTTCCAATAATACTTGGAACTTCAACTTCTTTACTACTTCCATTCCCTTGAGCTAAGAAGAAACCCACAGAACCTAAAATTATAACTCCAATTATAATTCCAATTATAACTATAGCTTTTTTAGCTGAATTTTTGTTTTTCTTTTTCTTCTTAGGTAGCTCATCATCATCTTCTTCTTCATAATCATCATCATAATCTTCGTCATACTCATCGTCTTCATAATAATCATCTTGTAATTTAGAAATATTAGTTGCTTTTTGATTATTAATTGGTGTCATAATTATAGTATGATCACTATTATCAACGATTGGATTACCAATAACTACATCTGGATTTTCCTGTATTTTTTGCAAATCTTGAATAATTTCTTTTGCATTTTGATATCTCTTAATTGGCTCTTTCTCAACAGCCTTAAGTATTAACTTATTCAAACTATCTGGAATAGCAGAATTTATATTTTTAGGTGGAATAGGATCTTCTTGCAAATGCTTTAATGCAACTGTAACTGGTGAATCACCTTCAAAAGGTAGTTTTCCTGTAACCATTTCATATAAAACTATTCCAAAAGAATAAATATCTGATCTAAAATCAATATATGTTCCTTTTGCTTGCTCTGGTGAAAGATAATGTGCTGATCCAATAATACTTGTAGTATTAGTTATAGTTTGAGAATCTGTAGATTTTGCTATTCCAAAATCAGTAACCTTTACTTCACCAGATTCTGTAACTAATATATTCTGTGGCTTTATATCCCTATGGATAATATTATTTCTATGTGCACAATCTAAAGCTTTAGCTATTTGAAGTGCTATTTTTATAGCAGTACTATAATTAAGCTTTCCACTATAATTAATAAACTCCTTCAAAGTTTTTCCACTTATATATTCCATTACTATATAATCTATATCATCTTGTGTACCTACATCCAAAACATTAACTATATTAGTATCAGATAAATTTGCAATGGCAGTTGCTTCTCTTTTGAACTTTTGAGAAATTTCTTTATTGTCTGCAAATTGCTTTTTTAATATTTTTACTGCAACAAATCTATTAAGCTTATTACATTTAGCTTTATAAACTTCAGACATTCCGCCTTCCCCTACTTTTTCAAGAAGCTCATATCTACCACCTAGTATAATTCCGTTCATATTACACCTCTCCTCCAAATAACATTACAGTTATATTGTCTCTTCCACCATTAATTTTAGCTAATTCAACAAGCTTTTCACAAATATTCTGTAAGTATTTTTCTTCTATTTCAAATGATAAAACCTCTTCTAAATCTATTTCATTGCTTAATCCATCACTACACATAAGAAAAAACTCAAATTTATCTTTTTCTATATCAAATACATCTACATCTACAGTTTCTTCTGTTCCAATTGCTCTAGTTATAACATTTTTTTGAGGATGATTTACAGCTTGTTCCTTAGAAATGCTACCGCAATCTAATAGTTCTTGAACCAAAGAATGATCCTTTGTTATTTTAGTAATTTTATTTACTTTAATTCCATAACAAGAACTATCTCCAACATTAGCTACTTGAATTGTATCTTTAGTTATTAAACATGCAACTAAAGTAGTCCCCATTCCATTATAAGTTTCATTGCAATGTGCTAAGTTAAAAACTTTCAAGTTTGCATGTTTAATAGCTTTTCTTAATATTTCTGTATTATTAATATTTTTAAAATTATCTCTTATGTATTTTATTAAAGATTTTGAAGCCATTTTACTAGCAATCTCGCCAGCATTATGTCCGCCCATTCCATCTGCCACTACATAAATTTTAAACTCTTCATCTTCATAAAATTCTGCATAATCTTCATTTAGGTTTCTTAAGTTCCCTACATCACTTTTTATACCAATCATGAACACCCACTCCCTCTAATTTTGAGACTTTAAGAAATTTCTCCTTAATTGGCCGCAAGCTGCATTGATGTCATTACCCATTTCTCTTCTTACAGTTACTTCAATTCCATTTTCATTTACTATCTTTTCAAATTCTTCTATAGTCTTTTTTGAAGGTCTTTTTAGAGTATTTTCTTTTATTTCATTAACAGGTATAAGGTTAACATGACAATGCCTTCCTTTTAATAATTTTGAAAGGGATTTCGCGTCTTCCTTACCATCGTTTATACCTGATACTAATGAATACTCAAAAGTTATACGTCTACCCGTTTTCTCAAAATAGTAATCACACGCTTGTAGTATTTCTTTTATTGAATATTTATTGGCAATAGGCATTATTTCTCTTCTTTTTTCATCACTAAATGCATGTAATGATATAGCTAGTGTTATGCTATATCCTTTATCTGCTAGTTCATAAATCTTAGGTACTAATCCACAAGTAGATAAAGTTATATGTCTTTGACCTATATTTAAACCATACTCTGCATTTACTAAATCTAAGAATTTAGTAACATTTTCATAGTTATCTAAAGGCTCTCCACTTCCCATCAATACTATATTAGAGATTCTTTCTCCTAAGACCTTTTGTGCTACAATAACCTCTGATAAAATTTCTCCAGCTGTTAAATTTCTCACTCTACCTTCTAAAGTTGATGCACAAAACTTACATCCCATTCTACATCCAATTTGTGTAGAAATACATATAGAGTTTCCATGTTTATATTTCATTATTACACTTTCAATGATGTTACCATCATCGAAAGCTAATAATAATTTTTGTGTACCATCCAAAGTTGACTCATACTTTTCTACAACTTTTGGTATTCCTATATAAAAATTTTCTTTAAGTTTCTCTACTAGAGAATTAGGTAAATTCTTCATATCATCGAAATCCCAAATATTCTTGTAAATCCATGAAAAAACTTGTTTTGCTCTAAAAGCACTTTCTCCATTTTCCTTCATCCATAAGGAAATTTCATCTAAACTGTAATTTAAAATATTATTCATTATATCACCTATTTTATCTTCTTTATTTTTCCTATAAAGAAACCATCCATAGAATCATTTGGTAATATAGTTAAACTTCCATCTTCATTGTATATAAAGTTATTGTTGTTTCCTATATATATTTTTTCTATTTCTGCATCATTATGTTTTGATAAGAACCATTGTAGATTTTCTTCATTTTCTTCTTTATTTAATGTGCATGTAGAATAAACAAGAGTTCCACCTGGCTTTAAATATTGCCATGCATTTTCCATTATTTCTCTTTGTATTGGAACTAAATCTTTTAATTGTTGTCTTGTTTTATTCCATTTTATTTCTGGTTTCTTTCTTATTATACCAAGTCCTGAACAAGGTACATCTATTAATACTTTATCTCCATAGCTTATATAATCACTATTTAGCTTGGTAGCGTCCATAGCCTTACACACTATATTATTTAATCCTAATCTATTTGCATTTTCTTCTATAAGAGAAAGTTTATTTTCATGTAAATCAAAAGCTAAAACTTCCCCAGTATTTGCTAGTAATTCAGCAATGTGAGTTGTTTTACCACCTGGAGCAGCACAAAGATCAAGTACTTTATCTCCTTCTTTTAAATCTAATAGAGGTGCCACTAGCATTGCACTTTCATCTTGAACTGTAATAAGTCCTTCTTTAAATAATTCGTTATCCTCTATCCCTTTTCCACCTTTTATAGCTATCGCTTCTGGACAAGCATATCCATCTTCAATATTATATCCTATTTCCTCTAATTTTTCATAAACTTCATCATACTCTGCTTTAAATTCATTTACTCTTACAGTAACCTTTGGCGTTTCATTTAATCCAGCCATTAATCTCATAGTTCTTTCTTCACCATATTGTTTTATAAACAATCTTATCATCCAAGGTTGGAAAGAAAATTTATAAGCAAGTTCATCTATTCTATTTCCTGGAACTACAATTTCCTTTTCATCCTTAATATAATTTCTTAAAATACCATTTACAAGCTTTGATGCTTCTAAAGAAATTTCCTTTGCTTCTTCTACTGCTTCATTGCAAGCAGCATATTCAGGTATTTTATCTAAAAAGTACATTTGATAAATAGCTACTCTTAATATATTCAATACAGTTGTATCAATTAAATTAATATCTTTAACAAAGTTTCCTATTAATACATCTAAAGTTTTCTTTCTTCTTAAAGTACCATACACAATTTCTGTTACAAGTCCCTTATCTTTATCTTCAATATCTCTGCTATTAAGTTCATTTGAAAGAACTAGGTTTGAATATGCTCCTTCTTCTAAAACTCTTTGTATAATTTGTCTTGCAAGTTTTCTACTGTTCATCCTTCTACCTCTTAATTATCATTATATCTATTGTTTATAGCTATTAATCTTATTAACTGAGAAATAGCCATAAGAGTTGCTGCTACATATGTCATTGCAGCTGCATCTAAAACTTTTTGTGCTCCTTTTAATTCATCTCCATATAGGAAGGTTCTAGTTTTTAATATATTTAATGCTCTTGTTGATGCATTAAATTCTACTGGAAGGGTTACTAATTGATAAATAACTGCACCTCCAAAGAATATTATACCAACCTTAGCAAATAGTGGATTACCTAAGAATATCCCTATCATGAATAAATATATTGATAATGTACTTCCTATATTAACAACTGGCGCTATCCTAGTTCTTAAAACTAAAGGTGCATAGTGAGTTTGATGCTGAATTGCATGCCCGCATTCATGGGCAGCTATCCCAGCAGCTGCTACAGTTGCTCCGTCATATACTTCTGGTGAAAGTCTAATTACTCTTGATGATGGATCATAATGATCTCCAAGATGCTTTCCATACCTTTCAACTCTTACATCAAAAAGTCCTGCTCCATCTAATATACTTCTTGCAACTTCGCTTCCAGTAACACCACTTAAAGTTCTAACAGTTTTATACTTTTTATAAGCATTATCTATTTTAAACTGTGCCCAAAAAGCTATTATCATAGCTGGTATTAAAATTAAATATGTTGGGTCAAATAAAAATCCTGGGTAAAACATAAACCCATCTCCTTTTATATAGTTTAATTAATTATTATAGCTCTTAAATAACTTTTTTACTTATTTCTAGTTCATTACCATTTATATATTGCTCTATAGTTAAAGGCTTACCATTTGGAAATTGAATTTTTTTAACTAATAGTACTCCTGAACCTGTTGAAACTTTCATACCTTCTTTTGATACATTTATTATAGTACCAGGCTCTTTATTACTATTTTCACATAATACTTCGCTCTCATATATTTTCATTGATTTATCATCATAAGTAGTATGCGCAATAGGCCATGGATTAAGTCCTCTAATTAAATTATGAATATCCTTAGCAGTATTATTCCAATTTATTCTTCCAAGTTCTTTATTTAACATTTTAGCGTAAAAAGTTTCTTCACTTTGCTTTTCTGGAATGATGCTTCCATTATACAATCCCTCTATAGTATTAATTAAGAGTTCTGCACCTTTCTCCATTAATACGTCATGTAATTCTCCAGCTGTCATATTATCAGTTATTTCAACTTCATCCTTAAGAAGCATATCTCCAGTATCAAGACCTACGTCCATTAACATTGTAGTATTACCAGATTTCTTCTCACCTTTTATTATAGCCCAGTTTAAAGGTGCTGCTCCTCTATACATCGGTAACAATGATGCATGTAGGTTTATACATCCATACTTTGGAATATCTAACACTTCTTTAGTCAGTATTTGACCAAAAGCTACTACAATTATAAAATCTGGCTTTAACTCTTTTAGATACTCTATAGCTTCCCTATCTTCTTTTAATTTAATAGGTTGAAAAACCCTTATATTTTTTTCTAAAGCTACTTCCTTAACTGGAGAATAGGCCATTTTCTTTCCTCTTCCCTTCGGTTTATCAGGTTGAGTAAATACACTTTCAACTCCATAAGTCTCTATTATCTTTTTTAATGATGGTACTGCAAAATCTGGAGTTCCCATAAATACTATTTTCATGTTAATCCTCCTTTGCTATTTTAAATAATCTATAAATAGAGTTCCATTTAAGTGGTCATTTTCATGAAGTATAGCTCTTGCTAAAAGTTCTGTTGCTTCTAAAACAAACTCTTCTCCCTTTTCATTTAAAGCTTTTACCTTTACATAATTTGGACGTTCAACATCTGCAACTTCTCCAGGTACGCTTAAACATCCTTCTTCTCCTAATTGACTTCCTGAAACTTCTAAAATTTCTGGATTTATAAATACTCTTAATCCATAATCATCATAAACATCTATAACAAATATTCTTTGAAGTATTCCAACTTGTGGTGCTGCTAAACCAACTCCATCGGCTTCATACATAGTGTCTGCCATATCTTCTATTAATTTAAGTGTTCTTGGTGTTATTTCAGTAACAACCTTACATTTCTTTCTTAATGCTTCATCGCCATTTTGTCTTATATTTCTAATTGCCATTTCTTTACCTCCTAAGTCAAATTGTTTGGATTAATATCAATAGTTACTTTTACTTCATTATATACATTCTTATTTAATTGATAAAGTTTATCTTTTATTTTTTTACAAAAATCTAGAGATAAATCACCTTTAAATAATATTTGCCATCTATAATTATCTTTTATTTTAGAAACTATGCATGGAACTGGTCCAAGCATTTCTATATTTAAATATTCATCTTTAATTATTTCCATCTCACCTTTTATTAATTTCATAAAATCTTTAAGTGAGTTTTCATTTTTAGAAGAAACATTCACTAATAGTATTTTACCAAAAGGAGGATAATACATCAAACCCCTTGTAGTAAATTCTTCATCATAAAACCCTTCATAATTATAGTTTTTTGCATAAATTAGACTATAATGCTCTGGATTATATGTTTGAACAATTACTTTACCTTCTTTACTTCCTCTACCTGCCCTTCCAGCAACCTGAGTTACTATTTGAAAAGTTCTTTCTGCTGATCTATAATCTGGTATATTTATAGACATATCAGCAGCAAGTATTCCTACTAATGTTACATTTTCGAAATCTAGACCTTTTGATATCATTTGAGTTCCAATAAGGATATCTCCTTCTCCATTTTTGAATGCTTTATATATTTCTTCATGAGAATTCTTACCTCTTGTAGTATCTACATCCATTCTTAGAACTCTAGCATCCTTAAAGTACTTTGTAACCTCTTCTTCAACCCGCTCTGTACCAGCCCCAAAATGTTTTACATACTTACTTTTACATTTTGGACAAATCTTTTGTTGCTTTTGGCCGTAACCACAATAATGACACACTAAATATCCATTTTTATGGAATGTCATTGCTATATCACACTTAGGGCATTTAAATACATATCCGCAGCTTCTACAAGATACAAATGTAGAAAATCCTCTTCTATTTAAAAACAAAATGATTTGCTCTTTCTTATTTAATGCTTCCTTGATTTCAGTAAAAAGTTTTCTGCTAAACATAGAAACATTACCACTATTTAATTCTTCTCTCATATCTACTATATCCATTATAGGCATTGGCTTATTATCTATTCTATTATTTAATTCTACTAATTCTATCTCCTCTGTTATAGCCCTGTAATATGTCTCTATAGAAGGGGTTGCTGATCCTAATATAACTTTACAATCTTTTATTTCACTTAAAAATTCAGCTACTTCTCTTGTTACATATTTAGGATTTTGTTCAGACTTATAAGTACTTTCATGTTCTTCATCTATTATAATTACACCTAAGTTAGGTGCTGGTAAAAACAACGCACTTCTTGCTCCTATTACAAGTTTAGCTTTTCCTTCTTTCACCCTAAACCATTCATCATATCTTTCTCCATCTGATAATTTACTATGAAAAACTGCAACTTCCTTTCCAAATCTTCCTTTAAATCTTTCTATCATTTGTGGTGTTAAAGAAATTTCAGGAACTAAAACTATAGCACATTTCCCATCTCTTATAGTATCACTTACAAGCTTCATATATACCTCTGTTTTTCCTGATCCGGTAACACCTTTCAGTAAAAATACTTTTTTATCAGACTTTTCAATTTTTTCTAAAGCTTTAATTTGATCCTTTGTAAGCTTTTTCTCTTTATAATCAATATATTCTTTATCATTATATCTATATACTATTTCTTCATCCACTTTCAAATATCCCTCTTTAATAAGCTTATTTATTTTATATAATGAAAGTGAATGTAAATTTACAAGTTCATTTTTATTAAATTTCCCATTATTATCTTTTATAAATTTTAATATATCTCCATATTTCTCTTCAACGTCTTTGCCGTAAGACTTATTTCCTAGTGCTATTACCATCTTGTATTTATTTTTTGCACCCTTTAAGACACCTTGTGGAATAAGAAGTCTTATTGCATCTATATATTTACATAAATAATTTTCCCTTATAAAGTAAACAAGTCTTAAATCGTCATTATTTAAAAGCGGTTCTATTGAACCTATAGATTTTATCTTTTTTATTCTAATACCTTTTATTTCCTCTTCTTTTATAGATAATATGAATCCATCTACAAGGGAATTTTTCATTCCAAAAGGTACCTTTACCCATTGCCCTACCCTTATATCACTTTTAAGATCATCTGGTATTTCATAAGTAAAGGGTTTATCTATATCTAAAGCATCACTATTTATAATAATTTGTGCATATATTTTCAAATTCATCACCCTTTTATTAGGTTCTATTTCCCCCTATACAAGAAGAAAGCGCATCTTAGCGCTTTCTTAATATAGTTTCAAATATTTTAGATGCAACTTCTTTTTTACTCATCTTATCTAAATATATTTCTTCTCCATCTTTTGAAATGATAATAACTTTATTATCTTCACTTCCAAATCCGGTGTCAGCACTTGTAATATCATTAGCTACTATATAATCTAAATTCTTATTTTTTAGTTTCCTCTTTGCATTTTCTAATACATCATTACTTTCTGCTGCAAATCCAACAAGAATTTGATTACTTTTCTTTTCGCCTAATATTTTTAAGATATCATTATCTCTTACAAAGGTTAGGACTAAATCTTCATCACCTTTTTTTATCTTTTCATTACTATAATTTTTTGCTTTATAATCTGCAACAGCCGCAGATTTAATAACTATGTCACTTTTTTCAAAATTATCTAAAATTGCATTTTTCATTTCTTCATTTGTTGTTACATTTATTACAGTCACTCCATTAGGAGGATTAAGATTTGTAGGTCCTGATACTAATGTGACATTAGCACCTCTACGTTTAGCTTCTTCTGCTATATAATATCCCATCTTTCCTGTAGACCTATTTGTAATAAACCTTACTGGATCTATTTTAGAATGAGTTGGTCCTGCACTAACTAAAACATTTTTACCGCTTAAATCCTTAGTAAATTCTTTTTCATCTAATGCTTCTAATACTCTTTCTACAATTGTATTTACATCTGCAAGCTTCCCTTTTCCTAAATCGCCACAAGCAAGTCTTCCTGAAGCTGGCTCAATAAATTCATATCCATATTTCTTTAATTTTTCCATATTATCTTGGACTATTGCATTTTCATACATATTAGTATTCATAGCTGGAGCAAAAATAACTTTTGCTTTTGTGGCCATAATAGTCGTGGATAGCATGTCATCAGATATTCCATTTGCAACTTTTCCAATTATATTTGCAGTGGCTGGTGCCACTAAGAAAACATCTGCTCTTTTTGCTAGTGATATATGCTGTATTTCAAAAGCCTTAGGTTCTGCAAACATATCAGTTACAACCATATTTTGACTTAATGATTGAAATGATAAAGGAGTTACAAACTTAGTTGCAGATTCAGTCATAATAACTCTTACATCAATATCTTTCTTTTTTAAAGCACTTACTATGTCTAAAGCTTTATAAACTGCAATCCCTCCGCTTACTCCTATACATACACACTTTTTTTCATTCATAATTATTTAAATCCTTCTTTTAAAGGAGCAGGTTCATATCCTACTTCACCTTCATTAACTTCATTAATAGCAATTGTTAATGGCTTCTTTGATTTTGTTGCAACCATTGGTTCACTTCCATCTATTATTTGTCTTGCTCTTTTTGAAGTAACTATTACTAAAGAATATCTGTCGTCTACCTTTTTAAGTAAATCCATTATTGATGGATTAATCATAGAGTTGTTCATGAATTAAGCCCTCCTTAGAATCTAAAATTGTATTTTCTTTTATTCTATCAACTCTGCACTTTTCAGCAGCTATAATTGATTCTACCTTTGAAACTGCTAAATCTAAAGTATCATTAACTACAGCATAATTATATTTTGATACATAATTTATTTCTTTATATGCATTTTTAAATCTAGTCATTAATGATTCTTCTGTTTCGCTGCCTCTTTTTATAATTCTTTGTTTTAATTCTTCCATTGATGGAGGAAGAATAAAGATGAATACACCCTCACTGAAATTTTCTTTAACTTGTAATGCTCCTTGGATATCAATTTCTAATATCACATCCTTACCTTCTTCAAGCATTTTTTCCACATTAACTTTTGGAGTACCATAAAAGTTTCCATGTACATTAGCATATTCTAAGAATCCATTTTCAGCTACTTTTTCTTCAAAAGATTCTTTTGTTAAGAAGTAATAATTTATTCCATCTACTTCTCCAGCTCTTGGAGATCTTGTTGTAGCTGAAACTGAAATGTATATATTTTCATGTCTTTCTAATAGTTCCTTACAAATAGTACCCTTTCCCGCTCCTGATGGACCTGAAATAACTATTAATACACCTCTATTACTCTGCATTATTCATCAACCTCATCTACAGCTTCATCTTTTGCTACAAGTCTATGAGCTACTGTTTCTGGTTGAACAGCTGATAATATAACATGATCACTATCTGTTATTATTACAGCTCTTGTTCTTCTACCATAAGTTGCATCTATAAGCATTCCTCTATCTCTAGCCTCTTGTATTATTCTTTTTATAGGCGCTGATTCTGGACTTACAATAGCAACAAGTCTATTAGCAGAAACTATATTACCAAATCCAATATTAATTAACTTTATACCCATTACTTTCCTCCTAGTTATTCTATATTTTGCGATTGTTCTCTTATTTTTTCAATTAAGTTTTTTATGTTAATGACATAATTTGTCATATTCATATCACTGGATTTAGAAGCAATAGTATTAGCTTCTCTGTTCATTTCTTGAATTATAAAATCAAGTTTTCTTCCAATTTGCCCGCCTTCTTCAAAGGTTTTTCTCATTTGATTTAAATGGCTTTTTAATCTGATAATTTCTTCATCTACTGCAGACTTATCTGCTATTATAGCTATTTCTTGCGCTATTCTTGTCTCATCTATTTCTATGCCACCAAGTAAATCTTTAAGTTTTAACTCTAGTTTCTTTTTATATGTACTTGGCACTGTATATGCTATTTTATCTATTTCATAAACTAAAGACTCTATTTCATTTAATTTTTGTAGAATATCTTCTTTAAGCTTCTCGCCTTCAAGTATTCTCATTTCATCCATCATTGATAAAGATGAATCTATAAGCGGCTTTATAACACCCCAAATTTCTTCTATTGAACCCTCTTCTTCAACAATTGTTATAACATCTGAAAATCTTGCTATTTGAGTAGCTGTGATATCATTTTTTAAATTAAGATTTTCTTCTATTTCTTTTAAACAATTATAGTAACTTTCTGCAAGTCTCAAGTTTAATTTAGCTATTCCTTCTCCACCGGAATAACTTTTTTGATTAATAAAAACATCTACTTTTCCTCTAAAAAGCTTTGAGTTTATTAACTTTCTAATTTCTTCTTCCAAAGAAATTATGCTTTTAGGTAATCTTACATTAACGTCTAAATATCTACTATTTACACTTTTCATTTCAACTGAAAATAAATATTTATTTCCTTCTTCGCTACTAGCTCTGCCAAAACTAGTCATACTTTTAACCATATATGCCTCCACAGCCTATCTTATATAAATTTTATAAATATGTATATTTCTATAAATCGTTATAAATTTATAGAAATCATTTTATAGATTTATATTATTTTAATTCCTTAAGAACATATTAATATTAATTTATATTTCACTTAACTGTCAATAACTTGTTCATAAATTGTTAACATTTTATTTTTATCACTAAAAAAGAAGTAGATAAATTCTACTTCTTTTTTGGGATTTACGAATACAAAAGAGTTATCTCTTTTATAATTTATATAAATTTTGATATAAATTATCTTTATTTTATAGAAAAGCTAACTTAATTATGAATAATATTGCAAGTATTATCATAACTACTGATACCTTAGTTCTATCTTCTTTATCTTTACATAATAAGTTATAAATTAAATTAATAACTACATATGATAATATTCCTATAGTTAAACCATCACCTATACTATATGTTAAAGCCATAGTTGTTATTGTTAGGAAAGCTGGCACACCCTCAGTTATATTATCAAATTCAATATTTTTTACAGCCCCAAGCATTAGGTATCCTACATAAATTAATGCTGGTGCAGTAGCACATGATGGTATAGCTATAAATACCGGTGAAAAGAACATAGCAAGTAAGAACAATATTCCAGTAGCTATTGCTGTATACCCTGTTTTTCCCCCTGCTGCAACTCCTGTTGAACTTTCTACATATGTTGTAACTGTGGATACTCCCATTGCTGCTCCTATTGTTGTTGAAACAGCATCAACTAATAAAGCTCTACCTGCATTAGGAACATTTCCATTTTCGTCAAGCATATTTGCTCTTGATGATACACCTACTAGAGTACCAACTGTATCGAAGAAATCAACGAATAAGAAAGTGCATATTACAACTATAAATGTTCCTATGGTTTCTTTGTTTGTTAAATGTGAAAAATCTAACTTCCCTGCTATTGGTGCTATACTTTCAAACTTAAATAATCCTTCTGGTAAATATATTCCAAGGTCTGCTGCAACTTCTGGATTTATTAATGCATATCCCCATGCTAGTAATGTACTTGTCAATATTCCAAATAATATAGATCCTTTTATTTTCTTTTTATCTAATACTGCTATTATAACAACACCAACTAATGCAATTATAACTGTTGGTGAAAAGTGTCCCATTGTTACTAATGTTGAATCATCATTTACTACTAATCCTGCTCCAACCATTCCTATAAATGCTATAAAAACTCCAATACCTGCAGTTACTGCATGCTTCATTGTCATTGGTATTGCATTTACAACAGCTTCTCTAACTTTAAATATAGATAATAATATAAATATAATTCCTTCTATAAATACTGCTGTTAAAGCCATTTCCCAAGATATTCCCATTCCTATCACAACTGAAAAGGCAAAAAATGCATTAAGTCCCATTCCAGATGCTAGTGCAAAAGGTAAGTTTGCAAATATCCCCATTAATATACATCCAATAGCTGCTGTTAAACAGGTTGCAGTAACTAAAGCCCCTGCTGGCATTCCTGTTTCTGATAATATATTTGGATTTACTGCTATTATGTAAGCCATTGTTAAGAAAGTAGTAATACCAGCTACTATTTCTCTTTTTAAATTTACATTTTCATTTGATAATATAGGTAATAATACTTGTGTTTTTGATGAGTTTTTCATTGCTAATCCCCCTAGTATTTTTATACAACAAAAGCCGCTATGAATTATCAATAGATAACTCATAGCGGCTTTTAGCTAGAAATGCTGACATGATTATATATCTAACAATATAAACTTGCTCGCATTTTACTCATAGTCAAGATATTTACGGTATCTCGGTAGAAACTTTTGACCCTTATCGCCAATATTATATGAGTTATCTCCTCTGCGAATATTATTATATATTTTAGATAAATCCTTGTCAATATATACGCATGATTTTATTTTAATTTCCGTTAAAATTCGTATTATTTTTGAATGATTCTCTAATATCAATTGCTTTTTTACTTGAAAGAGCTACTATAAGCTTAATTCTTGCCTTTTGTCCTGGCATACTTTCTTCAAAAAATACCCCTAAATCCTTAAGCATCTTTCCGCCTCCATCATATCCATATGATTCATAAACTCTTCCTTCAAAACATCTTGATACAACAACCACAGGTATATTCTTATTTAAAGCTCTTTTTATACCATCAACCATAGTAGGTGGAACATTCCCTCTTCCTAATGCTTCAATTACTATTCCTTTATATCCTTTATCTATAAAATAATCTATATAATCCGCACCCATTCCTGCAACACATTTTATTAAAGCAACTTCATCAATTATATTTTCTACATGATATACCCTATGTTTTTTTGTATTTCTATAAAATAAAACTTTATTATTATCTACTATACCTATCGGACCAAAGTTAGGAGTCTTAAAAGCATTAAGTGCCATAGAATTTACTTTTGTAACTTCAGCTGCTGAATTCAGTTCTCCATTAAAACAAACTAACACACCTCTACCTTTAGCATCCTCTGAAATTGCTGTACAAATAGAAGTCGCTAAATTAAAAGGACCATCATAACCAAGCTCTGAACTACTTCTCATTGCTCCAGTAACTACTATGACCTTTTCAGTATCTATAGTTAAATCTAAAAAATATGCTGTTTCTTCCAAAGTGTCAGTCCCATGAGTTAACACTACACCATCTATATCATCTCTATCTATTAATTCTTTTATAAATTTACTAAGCTCTAACATATTTTGTATAGTCATATGTGGAGAAGGCTTGCTAGAAAAGCTATGAGATTCTACCTCTGCAAACTCCTCTATTCCAGTTACCATTGACATTATTTCTTCCCCAGTCAAGCTTGGAACAGCTGCTTTAATTCTTTCATCAACCTTCATTGAAATTGTTCCACCATTAAAAACTACTGCTACCTTTTTCATAGTTTCCTCCTAAAGTTAATTATAAAATAAAAACTCTTGGTGTACCCAAAAGTTTAAAAATTGTAAAAGTTGATTATTGGTAGGTCGGCGTATCCTACATCTCTTATTACTGAAAATCCAGCGCATGAGGAGCCATTTCTCACCTCAATAATCTCTTTATTCTAAGCCAATATACATATTATAGCTTTTATATTAAAATGTTTCAACTTTTATTTTTATCTCCATCTTATTAATTTTCCACTATATAATTTATTATTTATCTTCCCTTCTGTTATAGGATACATAGTAGAAACATATATATAATCTCTCTCGTTATCTATATCTATACCTATTAGTATATTAGAATCTACCTTTTTAATCAATTCAATATGAGTTCCATTTTCAGTTAGCTTATATACTCCTATATAGTCTGGTTCTTCAATTATATCTTTCATACATTCTATTAAATTCCCAGCTATCTTTTTACTCAAATGTTTTCCATGTCTTTTTTTAATATGCTTTATTACCCCTGGGGATGCATAGATGGTACCTGTAAATTTTACCCCTAAGTTTTCTGCCATTCTTTCTTTAAAATACCCTACTCTCTTATAGGTACTAAATCTGTCTTCCATATCTATCCCTCAATTCTGTATAGTGTATATGAGCTTAATTTGTAAAACATCTCTTATATAATATATTATTCATTAACATTGTATAAATTTACTGATATTAGAAATTTGTATAAAAAAAGAAAAAGACTAGCCTAAAAAAAAGACTAGTCTTCCTCCCTTATAATATTATGCAGATTAATCCGCCACTACCTTCATTTATAATCTTTTGAAGAGTTTTTTGAATCTTTACTTGAACATCATCAGGCATTTTATATAGTTTATTTTGTAATCCTTCTTTAATTAATACTTCTAGCGGTTTACCAAACATATTACTTTGCCATAATGAAGCTGGATCTTTTTCAAATTGTTCCATTAAAGACTTTACAAGCTCTTCGCTTTCTTTTTCTGAACCCATTATAGGACTTATCTCAGTTTTTATATTAGCTTTAATAAAATGCAATGATGGTGCTGATGCTTTTAATTTGACACCAAACTTGGTTCCTTGCTTAACCATTTCAGGTTCTTCAAATTTCATCTCTGATAATTGAGGTGCAACTAAACCATAACCAGTTTCACGTACATCAATTAATGCATCTTTCACTTTATCATATTCTTTTTTAGCAAAGTTAAGTTCTTTTATTAATGATAATAAATCGCTTTCAGACTTAACATCTAAATCACAAATTTCACTTAATATGTTATAGAATATTCCATCTTTAGGCTTCATAGTAATTGTTGCCTTACCTTCACCTAAATTAACTGAACTCATTTCTGTTGGAGCTAGGTTTTCTTCCTCTTTTAATAGATTCAATGTAGATTTTATATCTCTAACTCTACTTATGTTTTCACACATTCCTTTAATTATACCAAAGAAATTCTTTTTTAACCAATGCTCTGGTTCTAACTTCTCAACCCAGCTAGGCATTTCAATATTGATTTCTTTAACTGGGAATTCTTTAAGTACATGTTTAAATACATCCTCTACATCATTTTCATTCATATTAGCTACATCCATAACTTGAACTGTAACATCATATTTTTCTTCTAATTCTTTCTTCATTGCTCTTGTTTCTGGAGCATTGACATATTTCGTATTAAGTACAACTATAAAAGGCTTATTTATTGCCTTTAATTCTTCTATTACTCTTTCTTCCGCTTCTAAGTACTCATCTCTTTCTATCCCTGTAATACTTCCATCTGTTGTTACTACAAGGCCTATTGTAGAATGATCTGTTATTACTTTTCTAGTTCCTATTTCTGCTGCATCTTCAAAAGGTATCTCGTATTCATACCATGGAGTATTTACCATTTTAGCTTGGTCGCCATCCATATATCCTACTGCACCCTTTACTATATAACCAACACAATCAACCATTCTAACCTTAAATTTTATGTCTTCATCAATAGTAATTTCTACAGCCTCATTTGGAATAAATTTAGGCTCTGTGGTGTGAATGCCTTTTCCTGATCCACTTTGAGGTAGTTCATCCTTTGCTCTTTCCTTCTTATAATTATTATCAATCTTTGGTATTACCATAAGGTCCATAAACTTTTTTATAAATGTTGACTTACCTGTTCTAACTGGACCAACAACACCTACATATATGTCCCCTTGTGTTCTTTCAGCTATATCCTTGTATATATTAAAGCTGTCCACGGTGTAACCTCCTATTTATTTTTAACACTATATATATATTCGAGAGTGGAAAAAAGTATACAACTTTTTTTAAATTTTAATTTTTTCTCAATTACATATATAATAATATATTGTCTCTAGTTATAATTTATTACTAATGAAAAAGGAGAAGTAAACTTTACTTCTCCTTTCTCATTAGTATATTTCACTTTTTCTTTTTCTTTCCATCAAATCTATAACGGCTTCCTTAGGATTTTTATTTTCAAATAAAATCTTATATAAGATATCTGTTATAGGCATTTCTACATTTAAATTTTCTTTAACTTCATAAAAAGCCTTACATGCTTTAATACCTTCAACAACCATTCCGACTTCTTTAATAGCTTCCTCAGTTGTCTTTCCTTTACCTATTAAATATCCTGCCTTCCTATTTCTAGAATGAAGACTGGTACAAGTTACTATAAGATCACCCATTCCTGTTAGCCCAAGGAAAGTCTCAGACTTTCCTCCAAGCTTCATTCCAACTCTAACTATTTCGGCCATTCCCCTCGTCATAAGAGCTGCCTTTGAGTTATCTCCATATCCAATACCATCACAAACTCCTGCTGCTAATGCAATAATATTCTTAACTGCACCACCTATTTCAACACCTACTAAATCTTCATTAGTATATACTCTAAAGTTTTTATTAATAAATAAATCCTGAACTTTTTTAGCAGCCTCTATATTTTCAGAAGAAACAACTACAGTTGTTGGAATATCGAAAGCAACTTCCTCAGCATGACTAGGTCCAGATAATATCACAACTTCATTATTTGGCAATTCATCTTTAATAACTTGCGATAATCTTAAATTACTTCCTTCTTCAATTCCCTTTGCTATACTTACTATAATTACATCATCATTTATTTTACCTTTTAATGATCTTGCAATTGTTCTTATTACATGAGATGGAACTGATAATACTATATAATTTGCTCCTTCTATAGCCTCATCTAGATTCGTATAAGCAGTGACATTTTCAGGTATATGTAGATCTTTAATATATCTATTATTTTTTCTATTTATATTTATATCGTCAACAACATTTTTATTTCTATCGTATATGCTAACATTATTTTCCTTTTTAGCTAACAATATTCCTAAAGCAGTACCAAAACTACCTCCGCCTAAAAAAGTCACCTTGCTCATGCTTATTCCTTCCTTTCTCTATATTCTATTTGAATACCTGTTCCACTAAAATCAAAGCTTTCTCTTAATTGATTTTCAAGATATCTTTCATATGAAAAATGAGATGCACTTGAATCATTAACAAAGAATATGAACTTTGGTGGTTTTGATGCTACTTGAGTTGCATAATATATTTTCATTCTCTTAAGTCCTACTATCGGAGGTTCTTTCATAAGAACCGCTTTATTTATAACTTCATTTAATATTCCTGTAGGGATTCTCTTTGAATAGTTATCATAACATTCCTTTGCAGTTTCTAAAACCTTATGTGTTCTTTGTCCTGTCTTAGCAGATATAAATAAGTACTTTGCATACTTTAGAAACTTAAGATTCATTTGTAGTTCTTCTTTATATCTTTGCATTGTTTTATCATCTTTTTCAATTAAATCCCACTTATTTACTATAACCATAATAGCTTTATTCATTTCATGAGCATAACCTATTATTTTTTCATCTTGTTCAGTAACACCTTCAGTAGCATCTATCATTAATATACATACATCAGCTCTTTCAATAGCTGTATATGTTCTAATCACTGAATATCTTTCTATTTCCTCTTTAACCTTACTTTTTCTTCTAAGACCAGCTGTATCAACTAAAACAAACTTCCCTTGCTCAGTTTCTAAAGCACTATCTATAGAATCTCTTGTTGTTCCTGGGATATCAGAAACTATCAATCTTTCTTCTCCTAATAATCTATTTATTAAAGATGATTTTCCTACATTAGGTTTTCCTATCATAGCTATTCTTATAAATTCATCTTCTTCATCTTCTTCGATAAATTTATCAAAGTTTTCTACAACTCTATCTAGCATATCTCCAAGCCCTAATGCTTGAGAAGCTGAAATAGTTACTGGGTCTCCAATTCCCAAGTTATAGAATTCCCATGCGTTCTCTTCCTCTTTTAAAGAGTCTACTTTATTAACTACTAAAACTACTTCTTTTTTACTTTTTCTAAGCATATTTGCTACTTCATGATCAGCAGGAGTTAACCCTTCCTTACCATCCACAACAAATATTATGACATCAGCAGTTTCTATAGCTATATTTGCTTGCCTTCTCATTTGTTTTACTATTATATCTTCTCTTTCTGGTTCTATACCACCAGTATCTATCATTGTAAAATTATAGTTAAGCCATTCTGCTTGAGCATATACTCTATCTCTAGTTACCCCCGGTGTATCTTGAACTATAGATATTCTTTGTCCAGCTAATTTATTAAATAGGGTAGATTTACCTACATTTGGTCTTCCAACTATTGCTACTATTGGTTTAGCCATTATTTTTCCTCCTTACAATTTGCATTTATTATATCAATAAGGTCATCTCCTGTATAATCACAAACTATCACCTTAACGCCTAACGCTTTTTCTACATCATCAATTCTTAAATCATCTAACATAACCATATCTGCAGGTGCAAGTTCATATCCTTTTCTAAACATATTACTTGGCATAATTAAATAATCTGTTTTTATCTTTCCTTTTAATTGATCTATTATATCAGTTCCAGTTAAAAGTCCTGCTACAGTTATAGTATTTCCAAAGAAGTTATTAATAACCTTATATACATCTATTTCAATGTTTGAATTATGCTTCATAATAAGATCTGCAGACCTTTTTATTTCATCATAAGCTAATTCTCCAGTTACCATTGAAAAACTTCCTTTTGACTTTTTATCTAGAAATTCTATTGATCTTTGCACTACTTCCCTATAATATCTAATCATTCCAACCCCATCTTCTAGTTGGTCATATTCTGAATAAAATTCTTCGTTTGGAACATCTAATCCAGATACTATATAAAATTCATCTGATAATCTAACAAATGGTGCTCCTGTTTCTTCAATAAACCTCTTTTGTAGATCTTGTATCATCATTATTTCTTTTTTTGATGTTTCTTTTGTAAATGTATCAACATAAGGTAGGTTTTCTCTAAACTTAGTAATTCCTATTGGTACAACAGCTACATTTTTCACATATGGATGTAATTCATATAAATCAAGAACAGTTTTTCTTAATTCTTCTCCATTATTTACATTAGGAATACAAACTATTTGTGCATGCATTTCAATTTCTGCATCTCTAAGCTTTTTAAGTCTATCCATTATAGCTCCTGCAAATCTATTTTTCAACATCTTTACTCTAAGCTCTGGATTTGTTGTATGTACTGAAATATTTATAGGACTTATTTTATATCTTATTATCCTATCTATGTCTTCATCTTTCATATTTGTTAAAGTTACAAAATTACCTTGTAAAAATGATAATCTTGAATCGTCATCTTTAAAATATAAAGAATTTCTCATTCCTTTAGGAAGTTGATCTATAAAACAAAACATACACTTATTAGAACAGCTCTTTGCCTTATCCATTATTCCGCCTTCAAATTCAAGACCTAAATTTTCTCCATATTCCTTTTCAATTTCATATTCCCAAACTTCACCATTAGGTTTTTCAATTTCTAGTAGTACTTCTTCATCTACAGCTAAAAATTTATAATCTATAATATCATCTATAGGTGTGCCATTAATTGATAGTAATACGTCATTAACTTCTATTCCAACCTCTTCCGCGATACTTCCAAGGTCTACTTTTTTTATTAGATTTTTCATTTTTTTCACCTCAATATCTTAAACATATTGTCTTATAGTTTATCTAAATTAACATTATCTTTTTTTAATCAACTTAAATATCCATAAATACTTAGTTTATTTTTTGTGATAGAGAGCTTATTTAATTATAAGCATACCCCACCTAAGTATAATAATCACTTGATGTTATATTACATTAATAATAAATTCTAGTCAACAGAAAACATCCCCATTATAGGGGATGTTTTTCTTTATCTATTCATTTAAATCAACATAATTACCATTCTTAGAGAATATTATCCACTCACATATATTAGTGACATGGTCACCAACTCTCTCTAAATACTTAGATGCAAATAATATTTGTGTTCCTTGATTTATCATGGATTCATCTTTCCCCATTTTCTTTAATACAATCTCAAACATGCCTTGATAAATTTCATCTACTCTATCATCCATATCGCAAATTTCATATGCAGCTTTTTCATCTCCATTTACATAGGCTTCAATTGCAAGTTTTATCATGCTTATAATTATATCTACTATTTGCCAAATTGGTGCTATTTCATTCGAAAAATTTACCCCTTTAACTCTTGGAACTATCTTGCAAATATCTACTGCATAATCAGCCATTCGCTCAAGGTCAGTTACAATTTTAGATGTAGTATATATACTTCTTAAATCTCTTGCAACTGGTGATTCAGTAGCCATAAACTTTACACACTTTTCTTCTATCTCTCTTTGAAGATTATCCACCTTATCATCATTTTTCATAACTTTCTTTGCTAAATCTAAATCTTGATTTTTAAGCGCAGTCATACCGTCATATATTTGTTTTTCTACCAAGCTAGCCATTTCTATAAGTTCTGAGTTTAACAATTTTATCTTGTTGCTCATTACTTCTCTCATCATTTCAAATCACCTCTTATATATTTTTAGCCGAATCTTCCTGTAATATAATCCTCTGTCCTTTTATCCTTAGGCTTATAGAATATATCTTCCGTATCAGCATATTCTATTACCTCACCATTTAAGAAAAATGCAGTTTTATCAGCAATTCTTCCTGCTTGTTGCATGTTATGAGTTACTATTATAACTGTGTATTTCTTTTTTAACTCTTCCATCAATTCTTCCATTTTATTAGTTGAAATAGGATCAAGTGCAGAAGTTGGCTCATCCATTAATATAACTTCTGGTGAAACTGCTATAGTTCTAGCTATACAAAGCCTTTGTTGCTGTCCTCCTGATAAACCTAAAGCACTTTTTTTGAGTCTATCCTTTACTTCATCCCAAAGTGCTGCACCTTTTAAACTTTTCTCAACTATTTCATCTAAAGCTTTTTTATCGCTTATCCCATGTAATCTAGGCCCATATGCTATATTATCATAAATTGACATTGGAAAAGGATTTGGCTTTTGAAAAACCATTCCTACCTTTGTTCTTAATGCTATAACATCTTTACTTTTATAAATATTTTCTCCATCAACTAGTATTTCACCATCAATTTTAACATTATCTATTAAATCATTCATTCTATTTAAGGTTCTTAAAAATGTTGATTTACCACATCCTGAAGGTCCTATAAATGCTGTTACTTTATTTTCTTCCAAATCTATGTTTATGTTTTTTAATGCTTGATTATCCCCATAATATAAATTCAAATTTCTTACTCTAATTTTAGGCATTAATTCCTTTGACATACTTACACCTCTTAGCTTTTATTCTTAATTAGTAATTTGCTTTACTAAATTTCTTCGTTATTAACTTTGCTAAAATATTTAAAATCAATATTATTGCTATTAATACTATACCAACAGCTGCTGCTTGTTCTATATCTCCAGATTCCTGGGTCACTAAATAGGATTGAACTGTTAGTGTTCTTGCACTAGACATTATCCCTTTAGGCATTTTAGCAACAGTACCTGCAGTTAGAAGTATTGCTGCCGATTCTCCGACTACACGCCCTACTGATAGTATTACCCCAACCAAAATACCTGGAATAGCACTAGGCACTATAACCTTATAAAGAGTTTGGAATCTTGTTGCTCCTAGTCCCAATGATGCTTCCTTATATGATGCTGGAACTGATTTTAAAGCTTCTTCTGTGGTTCTCATTATTACTGGCAATATAATTATTGCCACTGTTAGTGATCCTGCCAATAATGAATATCCAAGTTTTAATGTTACAACAAAAAATATTGACCCAAATAATCCATATACTATTGATGGTATTCCAGATAAACTTTCTGTTGCAAATCTTATAATTTTCACTAATTTACCTTGCTTTGCATATTCTGTTAAATAAATAGCAGCTAATATTCCTATTGGCGTTGCTACTATTATTGATATAAAAACCGTATATAAGGTAGCCACTATCATAGGTAAAATCCCACCATTACCTGATGCGGAATAATTTTTAGTTAAAAAACTTATATTTATATCTTTATAACCTTTTAAAAATATAAATCCTAATATAAATATTAATACTCCAACTGTGAGTCCGGCAGAAATCCATACTAATGCTTTTAGTAAATTTTCTTTAAATTTTCTCATATCTAATTACCTTCCTTATTAGAAAGTTTACTTAATACTAAGTTTAACAATAATATAAATAAGAACAATATTACTCCTGTTGCAAACAACATTTCTTGATGTGTTCCGAATGCATAACCCATTTCTAATGCAATATTCGTAGTTAAAGGTCTTACAGAATCCATTAATGAACTTGGAATTATAGCTGAGTTCCCTGCTACTAATATTATTGCCATAGTTTCTCCAATGGCCCTACCTATACCAAGAACAACAGCGGCTAAAATACCTGATTTTGCAGCTGGTACAACAACCTTAAAAGTTGTTTCTATATGTGAAGCTCCAAGAGCTAAAGATCCTTCTTTATATGATTTAGGAACTGCTCTAATTGCAGTTTCTGAAACTGTTACTATTGTTGGCAGCATCATAATTGCTAAAACTATTATAATCGCTAAAAGACTTTGCCCTTTTGGTAAACTGAATGTGTCCATAATCCATGGTACTATTACCGCTAAGCCAAATACCCCATATAAAACTGATGGAATTCCTGCTAAAAGTTCAACGGCTCCAGATATTATTTTACCAACTTTTTTAGGCGCAATTTCTGCTATAAAAATAGCTGTCAGTATTCCAATTGGTACTCCTATTATTAAAGATCCTAAAGTTCCAAAAATAGATGCTAGTACCATTGGTAAAATTCCAAATTGGTCAGAACTAGGAATCCACCTTGTTCCAAATAAAAAATCTTTAAAAGAATATCCTTTACTTACAAAAGGCGTTAATCCCTTATAAAATACAAAACATATAATTAACAATAAACTTATTACTGCAATTAGAGCACTTGCTAAAAATACTCCTTTTGATATATTTTCTATTAAGTATTTACTATTGTTGTTTTTTTTTACATTTAACATGCTTATCCTCTCCTATGAAAGTAAGAATGCTCGATAATGAGCATTCTTAATAACTCAAAGTTATTTAACTGGAATTAATTTATTTTCTTTAACTATTATTTGACCTTCATCACTTAAAATAAAATCAATTAGTTTTTGACCATTTTCACTTAAGTTTCCTTCCTTAGTTGCTAATAAGAATGGTCTTGAAATCTTATATTCTCCTGATTTTACTAAGTCAGCTTTTGGCTCAACATTTTCAACATTTACAATATTTACTTTGTCATCTAAGTATTCAAAAGATACAAATCCAATTGCATTTTCATTTCCTACAACTATTTCTTTTAATCCCCCATTTCCATTAGAAATCATTGCATCAGCTTTTAATTCTTCTGATTTATATCCAACTATTTCTTGGAATGCGTCTCTTGTTCCTGACCCCTCTTCTCTTGAAGATACAACTATAGGTGCATTTTTTCCACCTTCAATTTCACTCCAGTTAGTTATTTTTCCTGTGAATATTTCTTTTATTTGATCTAATGTAATATTTTTAATTGGATTATTTTTATTAGTTATTATTGCTATACCATCATAAGCTATAACCGTTGACTTAACTTCTTTTTCTTCTTCACTCTTTAGTTCTCTTGAAGACATACCTATTTCAGATATTCCATTTATAGTATCTTTTATTCCTGCTGAAGATCCTACTTGATTTATTTCAATTGATACATTACCATTGTCACCCTCATACTTTTCTGCAATTTTTTCCATTAACGGTCCAACTGATGTCGACCCTGAAATTGATATTGTTACTGACTTTCCAGCACCTTCACCATTTTCTTCGCCATTACCGCAACCTACAAAAGCTCCTCCTATTATTGTAACTAATAAAACTGTACATATAAGTTTTAAGCTCTTTCTTTTCATAAATTTCTCCTCCAATTAATAATTTAATTTAATCTTTTATATTTATTAATTTTCTCTACATACTTATATTAATCCCTAAAAGTTAAGTAAATATTAGTTCAAAGTTAAGAAAAGTTATGATCTTGTTAAGAAAAATTAACACTACTTCAGATTTAAATACAAAAAAAGAAAAGGCAATACAGCCTTTTCTTTTTAATATGTAAAATCATTTATATTTATATTTTTTCTTAATTTTATTGTAAATTTAGTTCCTTTATTTAAAGTTGATTTAACAAAAATTTCTCCATTAAACATTTTAGCTATATGCTTTACTATGGCTAATCCTAAACCAGTTCCACCCTTAGCTCTTGATTTATCAACCCTATAAAATCTTTCAAATATTCTTGGTAAATCCTCTTTAGGGATGCCAATTCCATTATCTTCTACTTCTATATAGGTGTAATCATTAACCTCATAAGTCTTAATACTTATTAAAGTTTTATCATTTGAGTATTTTATAGCATTTTCTACTAAATTCAATATCATTTGAAAGAATTTATCTCTATCTCCAATCAATTCATTTGTACAATTATTCGAAAAATCTATTTCAATTTGTTTACTATTCATCTGAGGAGTAACCATATTTATAACATCTTCTATTACCTTTGATGGATTAAACTTTTCATCTTTCATTTTATGATTATTTTCAATATTAGAAAGAATTAATATATCATTTATTAAATTGGTTAATCTTTCTGCTTCTTTATCAATTATATCCAAAAATTTATTTCTAGTAGGTGAATCCTCCACAAATTTAAGTGTTTCAGCAAAACCTTTTATGGATGTTAACGGCGTTTTTAATTCATGAGATACATTTGCAACAAACTGACTTCTTATATTTTCAAGCCTTTTTATATCTGTTATATCTAAAACAGTTATTACTACACCTATTGGAATTTTCTTATCATTTATTATAGGAGCTTTCTTAATTCTAAGTTCTCTTAATATTGGATGAATAATTTTTATTTCTTTTGTTCCTATTGCTGGAATATTCTTCATAAAGCTTAATATATCATAATCAATTATATACTCTGAAATATTTTCTCCTATAATATCCTTTTGTATGCCAAACAAATTTTTAGCATATGGATTAATAAGCATTACCTTTTGCTTATTATCTACTGCAATTACTCCACTCTCCATACTTTCCAATATAGCTTCCAACTTATTTTGTTTATCTAGTGAATCACTAATTCTAGATTGCAACTGATCTGCCATATTATTAAAAGTGCTTGCTAATGATCCAATTTCATCATTTGTATATATACTAACTCTTCTACTATAATCACCATTTGCAATTTTATTAGTAGCAATTTCTAATTCCTTAACAGGATAAATTATAGCTCTAATCAGTTTTAAAGAAAGCCCTAATGATAATAAAATTACAAATACTATAACTATAAAATAATATATAATATAACTTTCAGAAAATACTTTTATTGTATATAAAGGTACAGATGATCTTACTAATATATTTTCATCTATTTTAGTTGCATAGTAAATAACATTTGTAGCTTCAGTATTACTATATCTAGTAGATGAAGCTTCTCCTCCTTCTAAAGCTTCAACTATTTCATCTCTATTTAAATGATTTTCAAGATTTTCCCCATCAGTATCTTTCAATACATTTCCATACTTATCCACAAAAGTAAATCTTACCTTTGTATTATTTATTTTAAACTCATCTAAATTGCCATCTTTAAAGCTATTTGATTTTATTACTAAATTATTATAAACAGATAAAATTTCTTTAGTTTTATCTATTTCTTTAATATTTACTAATGCTATAAAAGAACATGTTACAATTAGTAATGCAAAAATTACAGTTATTAATGATGATGCTAATATTCTCTTCTTCATAATTTAGTTATTAGGATTAAATCTGTATCCTACTCCTCTTATAGTTTCTATAAACTTTGGATTTTTATCATCTACTTCTATCTTTTTTCTTAAATATCTAATATGAACATCTACAGTTCTCGTTTCACCAACATACTCATATCCCCATATTTTATCTAGAAGAGTTTCTCTAGTTAATATTTTCCCTTTATTTTTAATTAATATTTCTAACAGCTCGAATTCCTTTAGTGTTAAATCTATTTTTTTATCAGATATAATTACTTCTCTTCTATCAAAGTTTATTAGAATTCCCTTTGTCTTAAATATCTCCTCGCTTCCCCCTAATGACTTGGTTCTTCTTAAAACTGCTTTTATTCTTGCTAGTAATTCTCTTATTGAAAAAGGTTTTGTCATATAATCATCGGCGCCAAGCTCAAGCCCTAATATTTTATCTAACTCTTCTCCTTTTGCTGTTAACATTATAACCGATATATCTTTAGTATCATTATCACTTCTTATAGCTTTACAGACATCATATCCATCTAATCCAGGAATCATTAAATCTAATAGTATAAGCTTTGGATTTTCTTCTTTTGCTAGTTTAACAGCATCTATTCCATTATTAGCAGTTAAAACTTTATAACCTGAATTCATTAAATTATAGCTTATGAGTTCTACTATATGGTCCTCATCATCAACTACTAGTATTTTTTCTTCTGCCATTAATATTCCTCCCTATTTTATAAATGCAAATGAAAATAGTCTTCCGTAAGTACCAACTGATTTTCTATATGAATATAACTTTATATTCTTCTCACAATGTGTACATAAATTTAGTGAATATATATTATTTTCATTTATCCCAAATTCTCTTAAATCTTTTAAGATACATTCTTGCATACTTAAATTTTTTCCATCAAATAATTTATCTTCTTCTATCATGGTCTTTTCTATAAATTTTTCTTTCAATTCTTCAGAGATTTCATAACAACACTTTCTTATATGTGGTCCTATAAAAACCTTTGTTTCATTTATATCTATATTAAACTCATCCTTCATTCTTAATAAAGTCTTCAAAGCTATTGAGTTAAATGTTCCCTTCCACCCACTATGAATAGTTGCTACTATATTACTTTTTTCATTCACTATTATTATTGGCACACAATCTGCTGTAAACACCCCTATTGCTATATTTTTCTCTTTTGTAATTAAAGCATCTCCTTCTTCATCTTTTATATTTATATAATTTTTGTCATAAGTATAAATTTTATCACTATGGATTTGATTTAAATAAACAATGTCACTTAAATCAAAATCTTTTATTATACTTTTTAAATTATTAACTCCATCCTCTGTATGTCTATTAAAACTTCTATCTTTTTCTGCTGTTGAAAAAACTAGCTCTATTTTTCCTAAATCATAAACTAAAAAATCTTTTTTTAACTTAAAATCCCTTACAGATAAGTTTATCATGTAGTCACCTCTTTAATTTGTTTTAATACATTTTACCATTTATTAAGTATGTTTTCTATTTTTTTTTACTTTATTAATCATGTTTTAACTTACTTTTAACCTTGTTTTTTACATAAAAAAAGTTAACTTAAAATAGAAAATTTCTACTTTAAGTTAACTTTTTATTCATTAGATACCAAATTTTTAATTTCTTCTAAAAAAGTATTTATATCTTTAAATTGTCTATAAACAGAAGCAAATCTAACATATGATATTTCATCTAAATTTTTAAGCCTCTCCATTACCATTTCTCCAATGATTTTAGAATTAACTTCTGTTATCATTTTATTTGAAATAGCCTTTTCAACGTCTTCTGCTAACTCTTCTATTTGTTTTCTTGATATTGGTCTTTTTTGACAAGCTATAATTAGACCATTAATTATCTTTTCTTTATTAAAATTTTCTCTTGTCAAATCTCTCTTAACAACTAATATCGGAATATCTTCAACCTTTTCATATGTAGTATATCTTTTATTGCAGTTCAAACATTCTCTTCTTCTTCTAATAGTAGTATTATCATCTGTAGATCTAGAATCTACTACCTTACTCTCTTCAAAGGAGCAAAAAGGACATCTCATTTTATTCACGCCTTTCCTAAGTATTGTCTTAAGTATATATAGATTATACAGATTTTTTTAGAATTTTACTAGATATTATTTTATAAATTAAATCCTTCTATATCAGAACTATCAACTAATATAACTTCTACTCCTGCTTTTTTAACCTTACTCCATGGTATTTCTAAATCTTCTTCCTTACTAAACCAGCCCTTCGCGGTTCCTGGTAATATTATTGATATAACCTTACTTTCTTCTATATTAATAACAAAATCTTTTATATATCCCATTTTCGATCCTGTTTTAATATCTATGACTTCCATAGTTCTTAATGCATTTAAAGAATGTAGTAATAAATCATCTTCTTCTACTTCAGAATACATTTCATTTTCAGTTTTAATATTATCAAATAATCCCATAAAAAATCCCCCTTTAAATAATCGCCTATAATAAATATTCTTATGTTCTTAAGATTTAATTTATTCAATACAAAATTAATAGCATGTACATCTTTTATTATTTTAAAAGAGCTCTATTAAAAGAGCTCTATACATACTTTCTCATATGCTTTAATGCAGTTTTCTCCAATCTTGAAACTTGAGCTTGAGATATTCCTATTTCGTCAGCAACTTCCATTTGAGTTCTTCCATTAAAAAACCTTAATGTTAATATAAGCTTTTCCCTATCATTTAACTTTTTCATTGCCTCTTTTATAGATATATTTTCAAGCCAATTTTCATCACTGTTTTTTGAGTCACTTATTTGATCCATAACATAAATGGCGTCTCCACCATCATGATATATAGGCTCAAATAGAGATACTGGATCTTGTATAGCATCTAATGCAAATACTACTTCTTCTCTTGGTAAATTAAGTTCTTTAGCTATTTGTGAAACAGTAGGTTCTTTGTTATTTTCCTTTATTAGTTTATCTCTTACTAATAAAGCTTTATAAGCTATATCTCTTAGTGATCTACTAACCCTTATTGAGTTATTATCTCTTAAATATCTCCTTATTTCCCCTATTATCATTGGTACTGCATAAGTTGAAAATTTAACATTTTGACCTAAATCAAAATTATCTATTGCCTTCATTAGCCCTATACAGCCCACTTGGAATAAGTCATCAACATTTTCACCTCTATTATTAAATCTTTGTATAACACTTAAAACCAATCTTAAATTACCTTTAATAAAAGTTTCTCTAGCACCCTTATCTCCATCTCTCATTTTTAAAAGTAACTCTCTTTTTTCTTTTTCTTTTAATATAGGTAGTTTTGAAGTATTTACTCCACATATTTCTACTTTATTAATAATCAAGCTCATCAACCCCTTCGGAAGTAATAACATACTGCATTAAAAATTATCCCCGAGAGTGATTAATTTTATACTAAAGACAACCTATATCATTTTATTGATTTCTTTTTTCAATCGATTTATTATTTTCTTTTCTAACCTTGAAATATATGATTGAGATATTCCAAGCATATCTGCAACCTCTTTTTGAGTCTTTTCTCTAGTACCATTTAAACCAAATCTTAGCTTAACTATTTCTTTTTCCCTATCATTTAAATGCTTTAATGCTAAAAATAATAACTGTCTATCAACCTCATCTTCAATCAAATTATAAACAATATCATTTTCAGTTCCTAAAATATCTGATAATAAAAGTTCATTACCATCCCAATCAATATTTAATGGCTCATAAAAAGATATTTCTGCTTTTACTTTACTATTTCTTCTTAAATACATTAAAATTTCATTTTCTATACATCTAGAAGCGTACGTAGCTAATTTTATCTTTTTCTCTGGATTAAAAGTATTAACCGCCTTTATTAATCCAATAGTTCCTACAGAAATTAAATCCTCTACGCATACTCCTGTGTTTTCAAATTTTCTTGCTATATATACTACTAATCTTAAGTTTCTTTCAATTAATATATCCCTTATAGATTCATCACCATGTATAAGTTTCTCTACAAGTTCTTCTTCTTCCTCCTTTTTTAAAGGTGGTGGAAGTGCATCATTTCCTCCCACGTAATGGACTTCATTCTTAAAAATTTTAAGTCTTTGTAAAATTCTATTTATTAATACTCTTAAATTCATCATATTCTCACCTATATTACTCCTCTTGATAATAATGCGTTAAATTCATTTTCCTTACTTAATTTATTTTTACAGCTACAAATTATAGCTTCTATAGTTCTCCATTCTTTATCTTCTCCACGAATTCTTACTTTTTCACTTTTGAACCCCTTTAAATTTCCTTCCTCTCCAATAGTGCTATAAGGAATGTAAAATTCTTCATCCTTTTGTATCTCAAATCCATTTAAAAAATCATTTTCTATTATAATACAAGGCAAATTAGTAACAGGCTCTCTTAAAGCATTTCCAGTATCTAATAATCCTTTAATAAATAATGTGTTTTTTTCATCAGATATTTCAATTTCATATATAAAATTATTAATTACAGCTCTTTCCCTTAAGTAATCTACTACCCTAACTATAACTATGTATAGTATCATTATTGATATTAATAAATACTTCATAGAATAATTACTTATTTTAAAAGAATCAAAGATACTGTACTGGTTGTCCATCAACGAAAAACTAAAACAAAATCCAGCTAGTGTAAATGACATAATTAAAAATGTTATTGAAGCTTTTATAATACTAAGTATTTTAAAACTTTTATTTGAAATTGTGACCATTATTAAGACTACTAAAAGTTTAAATGGTAAAGATGTTAAAATACTATTTTCAAAGAATAATACTATCGTATAAAGCGATCCAATTACAGCTGCAAAATAAATAGTTTTATTATATTTATACCTAGACACCTTCATAGTAATTAATAATAAAAATAGATTTACAATAAAATTTTCTATTATAAGTATATCTATGTAAACTACCATATACATCTCCCCCCTCGTACTTAAATTATAAACTGTTACTCTTTAAAATTTTGTCATAAAAACTCTTCGCAAAATATATTTTCATCTCTTATTTATTACATATAACTACAGTTATTTGATTATTATAATAAAAAAAACAAAGAAGTACTATAATTGTTAATGCGCATTAAAAACAAAAAAGACTAAGAAAGTATGACTTTCTTAGTCTTTTTAATTAACTATTTTCTTGATCTTAAAAAGCTTGGTATATTTACACTGTCAGTTTCAATATCTAAAAGAGGATCTACTCTTTTTGTAGGCTCGGATATTTCAACTTCCTGTTTAATTGGTTGCTCTTTAACTACTTTCTTCTCAAATACCGGTTCATGATGTAATATTTTATTGTTATCTTCCTCAAATCCTGTAGCTATAACTGTTATTCTAATTTCATCAGACAGTGTTTCATCTATAACAGCTCCAAATATTATATTTGCATCTGGATCAGCCGCTTCTCTAACGATATCAGCTGCTTCATATACTTCTATAGCTCCAAGGTCTACTCCACCTGTAAAGTTAATAATAACTCCTGTTGCTCCATCTATTGATGTTTCAAGTAATGGAGATGAAATAGCTTGTCTTACAGCATCTTGTGCTTTAGTATCTCCAGTTCCATGACCGACTCCCATATGAGCAAGCCCTTTATTTAACATAACAGTTTCTATGTCTGCAAAGTCAGCATTAACTACCCCTGGAATAGTTATAAGGTCAGATATAGCTTGTACCCCTTGTCTTAATACCTCATCTGCTAATTTAAATGAGTCTAATAAAGTTGTCTTCTTATCAGCCATACTTAGTAATTTCTCATTTGGTATAATAACTAAAGTATCAACAGCCTTCATAAGGTTTTCAATCCCCATTTCCGCATGTCTCATTCTTCTTTTACCTTCAAAAGGAAATGGCTTAGTAACTACACCTACAGTTAGTATGCTCATAGACTTAGCTATTTCTGCAACTACAGGAGCTGCACCAGTACCTGTTCCACCGCCCATACCAGCAGTTATAAATACCATGTTTGCTCCCTTTATAGCTTCAGCTATTTCTTCTCTACTTTCTTCTGCTGCTTTTTTTCCTATTTCAGGATTAGCACCAGCTCCTAGCCCCTTTGTTAACTTTTCTCCAATTTGGATTTTAACATTAGCATGAGATAGCATTAAAGCTTGTTTATCTGTATTAACGGCAATAAACTCAACGTTTTTTAGCCCTTCAGCAATCATTCTATTAACGGCATTTCCTCCACCGCCTCCGCAACCAATTACCTTAATGTTGGTTAACTCTTGCATATCTACTTCGAAATCTAACAAAATAATTCCTCCTTTAGAAAATATCTACTAGTAATTTTTCTACTTTGTTTCTTCTCTTCATTCATTTACTAATCTCAAATTCAATAATAATATATCTTCGTATATTAATTTTACATCATACTGTACCTTTTTAACAATACTTTAATATCCTAAATAAGAAAGATTTTGTTATTTAAAGACAATAAATGTATATTCTTGGACTTTCACTTGTATTTTTTACTTATATTCTTTTTAATTACTATTAAAATTTAGAAATCAATGTAAATTTTATTTACTTTTATAAATATAACCATAATTTTTATAATTAAATTTAATAAAATTCAATTATATTTTATCATCTACAGTGAAATAACTCAACCTTTTCGTTAATATTATGATTATTTTTAAAGAAATCATCCGTACTTCTTTTAATAACACTCCCTTTATCCATGTATAATAAGCTTTTCTTATTATCTATTGTTAAATACATTTAAAATATATAAAAAAATATTTATAATCTTATATTCAACAAAGATTCTAAATTTCCTCTAATAAGTTATACTATTTTATAAATTTAATAAAAAAAACAGAGTATAAACTCTGTTTTATAACATCATTATTCTTTTTATAGTATCTCTATCAACTGAATATGTTAATGCAGTTTCTCCACTTATGATTCCCTTTTTATATAATTCTGCTAACGCCATATCCATAGTTTTCATTCCATATTTTCCACCTGTTTGAATTGCTGATTCTATTTGATGTGTTTTACCTTCTCTAATCAAATTTTGAATACCCGGTGTTGTAGTCATTACCTCTAAGGCCGCAACCCTTCCTTTATTATCTTCAACTGGTACTAATTGCTGAGATACAACACCTTGTAATACCGCTGCTAATTGTACTCTTATTTGTTGCTGTTGATGCGGTGGAAAAACATCTATAATTCTATCAATAGTTTTAGCAGCTCCTATTGTATGTAGTGTGGAGAATACTAAATGACCTGTCTCTGCTGCAGTTATTGCAATTGAAATAGTTTCTAGGTCTCTCATCTCCCCTACAAGTATAACATCTGGATCTTCTCTTAAAATAGCTCTTAGTGCACTTTGATAACTTTTGCTATCTTTTCCTATTTCTCTTTGATTTATAATGCAATTATTATGCTTATGAAGGTATTCTATTGGATCCTCTAATGTTATAATATGGGCCTCTCTTGTATTGTTTATTTCATTTATCATGGCTGCTAATGTTGTACTTTTGCCACTTCCTGTTGGCCCAGTAACTAATACTAATCCTCTTTGCTTTTGAATTATATCCTTTATCACTTTAGGATGCTTTAATTCATCTAAACTAGGTATTTTTAATGCAATTACTCTAATAGCAATAGCATCACTGTTTCTTTGTTTAAATATATTTACTCTAAACCTTCCTGTTCCAGAAATAGAATACGATGTATCCATTTCACCAGTTTTATTATATAACTCAAAATTTTCTCCTAAAATTTCTTTTGAAAAATCCCTTAATGCACTTGGCATTAGTTTTTCAGTTCCTAATTTGATCAAACTTCCATTAACTCTTATAGTTGGAGGTAACCCAACTGTCAAGTGCAAATCTGATGCACCCTTTTCTATTGTCTCATTTAATAAATCATTCAACACATACATAATTCTATATCCTCCATGTTGCTAGACTATGTCTACTTTAATTTATTCGATAAAACTTTTCATATTCCTTCTTTATATTACATAATATTTCAACATAGGATATATGTGTTTATAACACTATTTTGTTGATAATTCTTTTTTCAATTTCTTTAAAGCTTTCTTCTCAATTCTTGAAACATATGATCTTGATATTCCTAATAATGCTGCTATTTCCCTTTGGGTTCTGCACCTACCATCAATAAGACCATACCTCATTTTCACAATTTCTCCTTCTCTTTCGCTTAATGAAACACATATTTTATTATATAATTGCTTAATTTGAAGGTTACTTTCAACTTTTTCTAAAACAGAATCTTTTTCACTACTTAAGACATCAATTAAGCAAATTTCATTTCCTTCTTTATCAACTCCAATAGGATCCTGTAAATAAACTTCATTTTTTTGTTTTTTATTATTTCTAAAAAGCATTAATATTTCATTTTCTATACATCTTGATGCATAAGTCGCTAATCTAGTTCCTTTTGATGCATCAAATGAATCTATTGCCTTTATAAGCCCAACAGTTCCTATAGATATTAGTTCGTCAATGTCTTTATTTGGGAAATTATATTTTTTTACTATATGTGCTACTAATCTAAGATTTCTTTCTATTAATATACTTTTTGCTTCTTTGTCCCCATTTTTTAAAAGTTTTAAATATTGCTCTTCTTCTTCTTCATCAAGTGGTTTTGGAAATGTATTATTGCCTGAAATATATCCTGTTAAAAATACAGAATTACATAACAGCTCTATAATATTAGATAAAAAAAACACAGAACTTCCTCCTCGTAGTGCTTATTATATAATATGATGAAATCCGAAAATATTGCTTGTGTTTCTTAAAATAAAGTTGGAATATTTTTTTATATTGTTATATGAGTCATTTTTCATTATTATTAATTTTTTATATCCATATATAATACAACTTATAAAATCATATTATCTCATAAAATAAAAACTGTTATAAAATCAACACAGATTTTATAACAGTTTTATTATTTATAATAATTTTATATTTTTTTATTAAAATTAAGCTTCTTATTTCTTAGTTAATGATGTAACTATATCTCTAAATATAGGAGCTCCAGTATTTCCTCCTCCAAGTTCTCTTCCATCTGGATGTTTTTCTCCGATATTAGGGGCAATAACCACTATAGTATACTTTTTGCCATCCATTTCAAAATATCCAGCAAACCACCCATGATTAGTACCACCATTACCTGTTGATGTACCAGTTTTACCTCCAATATTAACACCTTCTACCTTAGCTTCAAACCCTGAACCTTCCCAAATTACTTTAGACATAGTTTCCTGAGCTAGTCTTGCAGCAGTTTGACTGAATACCCTTACCTGCTCTTCTTTAAATTCTTTTACAATATTATCATTATCATCTACTATTGACTCAACTATAGTAGGCTTTATATAAACTCCATCATTAACTACTGTATTATATAATCCAGCCATTTGTACTGGAGTAACCATTATAGTTTGACCTATTGAAATATTATTCATACTATTTTCTAAAGTAGGCTTTACTCCTGAAGCTTCATTTCTATTTTCACCTTTTAAGTTTAAAACTGGTTTAAATAATCCCATCTTTTCTAAGTAAGTCATCATTTCATCATAGCCAACTTTTGCCCCTACTTTTGCAAAAATATCATTACATGATACTTTTAGTGCATCCTCTACTGATAAATCGCCATGACCATAAGGTTTGCCATTCTTGCTACAAATCTCACCAGTACAAGAAAAAACATCTGTTGGACTTATAATACCTTTATCTAATGCAATGGTTTCTGTTATTACTTTAAATATTGACCCTGGTTCATAGCCTAATTGCTCTATTCCTAAATCTACATTAGCTTGAGTTTCATCCTTCTGAACCATAGCTTTTATCTTCCCTGTTTCAACATCAGATACTACTACGCCAACATTTTTTAAAAATGCATAATCCTCTTTTTTAAGTACTTCCCTAACTTTATCTTCCCAAGTTTCATCTACAGTTAGTTTAATATTATTATTATTTTCTAAAGTTAGCTCCCCATCTCCATAAATAGCTTTTTCATCTAAATAAAATTTAGCTTCTGGATAAGTATTATTTTTTATATAAGAATTTAAATCGTATTCTAGTGATCCTTCAATAACATTTTCATCAGATATATTAGCTAAAAAATTACTTGTCTTCCAAGCTTCTTTAGTATCAACTTCATCATATGTATAGGTATATATTCCTTTTATATTCTTTAATTTATTTACTTTATTAAAAGTTTCCTCACTAACATTATAGTATATTTTACCATCATTTTTCATAACATCTGAATAGTTAAAATCAGGCTCTTCAGATTTCATGATAAAATTTAAGGCCATTAAATCTTCTAATGTCTCTTCATAGTTATTAAGCATAAAAGGCTTAGTATCTAATATTACTATATATTTTTTATTATAATCCATCATGTCCTTTCCATTAGTATCGAAAATTCTATATTTCATCTGAGATAGATTTTCTGATTGGTAATTTTGCATTTGTCCCGAAACATTGGATGATGGATGTATCTGAAGAAAGTATAATCTTACAATCAATAAAGATATAATTATTAAGTAACTCCCCATTATTATTATAACTCTTTTTAAATTCACTCTATTTTTATTCATTATTAAAAAAACACCTCCCTAGGCTTAATTCTAGCCTTTAGAGGTGTTTTCTATACATTTTTTTCTATTTTATTATATCTTTTATTTTAGTCACAAGTATATCAATTGCAACTTTATTCTGTCCACCTTCTGGAACTATAATATCTGCGTATCTTTTTGTTGGTTCTGTAAATTGCATATGCATAGGTCTAACAACATCTAAATATTGACTAATAACTGAATCTACAGTTCTTCCTCTTTCATTAATATCTCTAACTAATCTTCTAAGGATTCTTATATCAGCATCAGTATCAACATATACCTTTATATCTAACAGCTCTCTAAGTCTTTCATCTTCTAATACCAATATACCTTCAACGATTATGATATCTTTAGGCTCTATCCTTACTGTTTCTTTAGCTCTATTATGATTTGAAAAATCATAAATAGGCTTATCGATAGCAATTCCATTCATTAAATCGCTTAAATGTTTAATTAGCAAATCATTATCAAATGCCCTTGGATGATCATAATTTGTTTTTACCCTTTCTTCCATAGATAAATGACTTTGATCTTTATAATACATATCTTGTTGTATCATTACTATACATTCATTAGAAAAACTTGAATATATGGCATCTGCAATGCTACTTTTACCAGATCCTGTTCCCCCAGTTATTCCAATTAAGATTGGCTTTTTCATTATAGTTCCTCCTTCTTATGTCTATAGCTCTAAAACTTTCTTACCTTTAATTAACATATCTTTTTCTTTTAATGGAGTCTCAACTTTAGCTTTAAATATCATATGTGCTCTATTCGCAACATTAGTTTTAACATCTTTCTCCACATCAAACATTTCTTCAAGTTTTACATTGAAATTAGGTGTATGAGCTCTTAAAACTTCAACTTCATCTCCTTCAAAAACTCTATTTTTTTGAAGGATAGTTGCTTCTTTAGTTTCAGGATCATAACTTTGAACAATACCTACTATATCATAATCTCTAACATAAGATGACACATCATAATTTTGTTCTCCAGTCTTGCCAAAGAAGAAACCTGTATGATATTGTCTATGACTTATTTTTAATAATGTATCCATCCATTCTTGCTTAAATTCATAGCCTTCAGGATTTGCCATATATGAATCAACAGCTTCTCTATATGCTTTAACAACTGAAGCTACATAAAATTCACTCTTCATTCTTCCTTCTATTTTTAATGAATGAATCCCGCTCTTAATAAGTTCTGGTATATGCTTTATCATACATAAATCTTTTGAATTCATTATATATGTACCATTATCATCTTCTACAACTGGATAATATTCGCCTGGTCTAGTTTCTTCAACTAAATAATACTTATATCTGCATGCATTTGAACATATTCCCTTGTTAGCATCTCTGCCTAACATATAATTTGAAATAAGACATCTACCTGAATATGCAATACACATTGAACCATGTATGAATACTTCTAATTCGCAATCCTCTGGTATATTTGCTTTTATTACATTAATTTCATTTAAAGTTAATTCTCTAGCTAAAACTACTCTCTTAACACCTTGTTCATACCAAAACTTAGTTGCCATCCAGTTAACTGTATTAGCTTGAGTACTTAAATGTATTTCTAAATCTGGTGCTGCTATTTTAGCTGCCATTACTATTGATGGATCTGCAGCTATAATTGCATCTATACCTAAATCATATAATCCTTTAATGTATTCTTCTACACCTTTTAAGTCATGGTTTCTTGGAAATACATTCATAGTTACATATAATTTTTTCCCTCTATCATGACAGTATTTTACACCTTCTGCCATTTCTTCGTTTGTGAAGTTATCTGAAAAAGCTCTTAAATTAAGCCTTCCTCCACCTATATATACTGCGTCTGCTCCAAAGTCTATTGCAATTTTTAATTTTTCTAGGCTCCCTGCTGGTGCTAAAATTTCTGGTTTTATCATATTTTTACCTCCTTTTAGTCACTGCAATTCCATCCCCCATTGGTATTACAGAAGTTATTAAATTTTTATCATTAGATACTAATTCTAAGTATTCTCTCATTCTTTTTACTATTGTAATTTTTCGTCTTTTTACTAATTCATTAGATGCAACCATGCCTCTAAACAAAACATTATCTGCTACTATAATTCCATCATCTTTTAACAATCTTAAACAATGTGGTAAAAAATGATTGTAGTGACCTTTGCCAGCATCCATAAATATTAAATCATATGGTTCTTTTAAATCCTCTAAAATTTCTAGACAATCTCCTTCTTTAATCTCTATTTTCCCTTCGAGATTATACTTTTTAAAATTTTCTCTAGCATATCTTATCATATTTTCATCACGTTCTATAGTAGTAATAGTTGGTTTCGTACCTGAAGCTTCATACATTAATATCGCTGAATATCCTATAGCTGTTCCAAGTTCTAAAATCCTTAAAGGTTTTTTCATACTAACCATAAATTCTAGAAATTTAGCTGTTTCTTTTTGTGCTATTGGAACCTTGTTTTCTTTAGCAAAATCCTCTAAATCTCTGTATTTATCACAAGCTTCAGGTATTAAACTTCTTATATATTCTTCCATATAATCATGGGTTATTCCACTCATATTACTCCTCCGAATAGCGGCTATAATTTATAACATTAAGTTTTTATCTTAATATCCAAGTTCATCTTGTTTTTCCATAAAATCTTCATAGTTATTAGTAAAGTAATGGGTTTTATCATTTTGTAAAACATAAAATAAATAATCTGTTTCATCAGGTTTTAGTGCAGCTTTTATTGATTCTAAACCTGGATTAGAGATTGGTCCTACAGGTAATCCATAATTTTTATATGTATTATATGGAGAATTTGTTTCTAAATGACTATATAATACTGTATCTACATGTTCACCTAATGCATATATTACAGTTGCATCTATCTGTAACATCATATCAATATTTAGTCTATTGATTATTACAGATGCAATCATAGGCCTTTCAGAATGAACTATTGCTTCTTTCTCAATCATTGATGCAATTGTTATTACAGTTTCAATATCTTCATCCTCAATATTTGTATTTGTTTCTTCCATTGCTTTATTAAGAATTTCTTTAAATCTTGAAACCATTTTTGTAATTATTTCTTTAGGTGTTTCTCCAACTTTTATTAAATATGTATCTGGAAATAAATATCCTTCTAAATTATATCTTTTTTCACTATTTATTTTTACAAATGACGGCAACTCATATTCTTTTATAGCTTTAATAAAATCCTCTTTACTACATATTCCTTGTCTTTCCATTTCCTCACTTATGTCATCTATTGTATATCCTTCAGGAACTGTAAACTTCACTATATTTAGTGACGATTCATTAGTTAATTTATTTATTAATTCATTAACACTTAAATCTTTTTGTAACACATATTCACCTGGTTTCACATCTATGTTTTTTCCTGAAACCTTAACAAACAATTTAATAAGCGGCAGACTTTTAATTTTTTTTTCTTTTGCTAAAGTATTTATTATACTATAAAAACTATCCCCTTCTTGTACATTGATAACTATGTCTTCTGAAGTGTTTAATGGTTTATTTATTACTCTTTTAAATAAAACAAACAAACTTATAATTAGTATTAAAATTATTATTATGGGAATTGTTTTGGATTTAAATTTTCTCATAAAAACCCCCTACATATAAAGTAAATAGCCTATTATGGCTATTTACTTTATTATAATACTTTTTTTTATACTTATAAAGAGATTTTATTTCATTTATTATTTTTTACTTCTACTTGATATTCTTCTTCTTTCAGCTGCATCTAATACTCTTTTTCTCATTCTTATATTTTCAGGTGTAACTTCAACTAATTCATCTGCATTAATAAATTCAAGACATTGTTCTAATGACATTGGTCTTGGTGGTGTTAGCTTAAGTGCATCATCTGATCCTGATGCTCTAGTATTAGTTAACTTTTTACCTTTACATACGTTTATATCTATATCTTCTGCTCTTGAACATTCACCAACTATCATTCCTTGATATACAGGAATTCCAGCTCCAATAAATAATGTTCCTCTTTCTTGTGCATTAAATAGGCCATATGTTATTGCATCACCATCTTCAAATGAACATATTGATCCTCTACTTCTTCCTGGAATTTCTCCTTTATATTTATCATATCCATGGAATACGTGGTTCATTATACCATTACCTTTTGTATCAGTCATGAATTCACTTCTAAATCCAATTAAACCTCTTGCTGGAACAACAAACTCTAATCTTGTATAACCATTTACTGCTGAAGTCATATTTACCATTTCAGCTTTTCTTGGTCCTAATTTTTCCATAACAGGTCCCATAAATTCTTCTGGAACGTCTATAGTTAAGTACTCCATAGGTTCTAACTTTTTACCATTTTCTTCTTTAAAGATAACATTGGCTTTTGAAACCTGGAATTCATAACCTTCTCTTCTCATTGTTTCAATAAGAATAGATAAGTGTAGTTCCCCTCTTCCTGAAACTTCGAAGCAATCTGAAGATACTTCATTAACTTTTAAACTTACGTTTGTTTCTAATTCTTTTAATAATCTATCTCTTAAATGTCTTGATGTAACAAATTCACCTTCTCTACCTGCAAAAGGAGAATCATTAACCATAAAGTTCATACTTAATGTAGGTTCATCTATTTCAACAAATGGTAGAGCTTCAGGTTCTTGGGCATCTGCTATAGTTTCCCCTATATTACAATCAGGAATACCACTTAATGCAATTATATCTCCAAGTGAAGCTTCTTGAGCATCTTCTCTATTTAATCCGTTATATGTAAATATACTTGAAACCCTATAATTTGTTGTACTACCGTCTTTTCTTACTAAAGCAACTTGTTGATTCTTTTTAACGGTTCCTCTATGTATTTTACCAATAGCTATTCTTCCTACATATTCATTTGTATCTAATGTAGTTACAAGCATTTGGAAAGGTCCATCTATATATCCCTTTGGAGGTTCTACATTTTCTAATATAGTTTCAAATAATGGAACCATATCAGTATTTGTATCCTCAACATTATATCTTGCAAATCCTTCTCTTGCAGATGCATAGATTATTTGGAAATCTAATTGTTCATCATCTGCTCCAAGCTCTAGGAATAATTCAAATACTTCATCAATTACTTCTTCTGGTCTTGCATTTGGTTTGTCTATCTTATTTATAACAACTATAGGTTGTAATCCAAGTTCTAATGCCTTCTTTAAAACAAACTTAGTTTGAGGCATTGGGCCTTCGTAAGAATCAACTACTAATAAAACAGAGTCTACCATCTTAAGTACACGTTCAACTTCTCCACCGAAGTCAGCATGCCCTGGAGTATCTACTACATTTATTTTAACCCCATTGTACATAATAGCTGTATTTTTAGAAAGAATTGTAATTCCTCTTTCTTTTTCTAAATCATTTGAATCCATTACTCTTTCTTCTACTTTTTCATTGTTTCTAAAAACGTGACTCTCTTTTAATAAAGCATCTACAAGTGTAGTCTTACCATGGTCAACGTGAGCTATTATAGCTATATTTCTTATATCATCTCTACTTATTAAATTCATTTAATTTCCTCCAGTATATTTTTAATGTAAACCTATAACTTATTTTTCCCAAAATAAAATTGGATACACCTGTATCCAATTTTTTTTAAAATTTATATCTTAGACTATATTCCATTCTAAGATTATTATTGCAAAATGTCAACCTTACAGATTATATTTCCATTATTATTGGTAATATCATAGGTTTTCTTTTTGTCTTTTCATATAGATATCCTCTTAGTTCATCTCTTACTTTAGACTTTAAGCTTGCCCAATCAGTTATATTATTTTCTTCACACTGTCTTAGAGCATCCTTAACTATTTCTTTAGCCTCGTCCATTAATCCCTCAGATTCTCTAACATAAACAAACCCTCTAGATATTATATCAGGTCCTGCAATAACTGAATTATTCTCTTTTGATAAGGTTACTACAACAGTTAAAATACCATCTTGAGATAAATGTTTTCTATCTCTTAAAACAATATTTCCAACGTCTCCAACACCTAATCCATCAACAAAGACTTGACCTGAATTTACAGATCCATTTCTTCTAATACTACTTCTATTAACTTCTATAACTCCACCATTTTCAGGAATTATAACATTTTGTTCTGGCATACCTAAAGATATTGCTAGCTCACCATGTTGCTTTAAGTGTCTATATTCACCATGAACTGGTATAAAGAACTTTGGTTTTACTAAACATTGCATTAACTTCAATTCTTCTTGACACGCATGCCCAGATACATGAATTTCAGCTAATGATTTATATATAACTTCAGCACCCTTTTGGAATAATTGATTTATAACCTTAGAAACCAATTTTTCATTTCCAGGAATTGGCGTTGCAGAGATTATTACAGTATCACCTTCTACAATGTTAACCTTTCTATGCTCTGAACTTGCCATTCTTGCAAGTGCTGACATTGGTTCACCTTGACTACCTGTAGTTATAATTACTACTTTGTCATTTGTGTACTTGTTGATTTGATCTATGCTGACCAAAATATCTTTTTCAAATTCTAAATATCCAAGTTCCGCAGCTACAGCTACTATATTTTCCATACTTCTTCCTGATACTGCAACTTTTCTTCCATGCATACTTGCTGCATCAATTATTTGTTGTATTCTGTGTACATTAGATGCAAATGTTGCAACGATAATTCTACCTTTTGCTTTCGAAAATAATCTTGCAAAACTTTCACCTACTACTTTTTCAGACATAGTGTATCCTGGCTTTTCAACATTTGTTGAATCAGCCATCATTGCTAACACACCTCTTTTACCAATTTCAGCAAATCTTGCAAAATCCATTGGTTCTCCATCTATAGGAGTGTAGTCAATTTTAAAATCTCCTGTGTGTAAAACTACCCCAAGTGGAGTGTGTATTGCTATTGCAACTGAATCTGCAATAGAATGATTTGTTTTTATAAACTCTACTGAAACTGAGTTTAATTTAATTACATCTCTTGGTTTAACTCTTATTAATTCTGTTGAACTTAATAATCCGTGCTCCTTAAGCTTAGTTTCAACAATTCCAAGAGTTAATTTTGTTCCATATACAGGTACATCTAATTGTTTTAAAACATAAGGTAATGCACCTATATGGTCCTCGTGCCCATGAGTTAAAAATATCCCTCTTATCTTATCTTTATTTTTTAATAAATAACTAATATCTGGTATTACTAAGTCAATACCGAACATATCTTCATCTGGGAATTTCAAGCCGCAATCTATAACTACTATATCATTTTTATATTCTATTGCAGTTATATTTTTACCTATTTCATTTATCCCACCTAAAGGAATAATCTTAACTTTTGCCTTCTCGTTTTTCAATATGTCCCCTCCTTCTTCCTAAAATATGTATTACAAAGGTTGTCATCTCCATAGAGAGGATTTCCCTTATTTATCTTATTTATTGTTATCCATTTTGCTTTGGCATTTTCTACAAACACCAAAGAATTTAACACTATGGTCTACAATTTTAAAACCATATGATCTTTCAACTTCTTCTTCAAGTTCATCTAATAAATCATCCTGAACCTCAATAACGCTTTTGCATTCATTACAAACTAAGTGATGGTGTCTATGCCCCTCATCTTTACGAACTAATTCATATCTACTACAACCATCATTTAAATCCAGCTTACAGATTACACCTAATTCTTCTAACAAAATTATAGTTCTATATACTGTAGCTAAACCAATCTCAGGACAACTCTTTTTAACTTCATCATAAATTTCTTCTGCAGTTAAATGTTCTCCTTCTTTATCTATAATAGTGTCAACTATAGCTCTTCTTTGAGGCGTCAATTTATACCCTTTTTGTTTTAAATCTTCTTTTAAAACATTAAAATCTATACTATTTGATTGTTCCACAAACAACACCCCTTTCCTTTTTTCTTAGTTAGATTTTATTCTTCATCAGCAAAAATAGTATCATAAGCTTCTTGAACGGCTGCTAATTCAACTTCGTCATCTATAGGTATTAATAGATCATCTCCGTCTTCATCTACTCCTACCTTTAAAGCAAATATATCATCTTCAGTATAATCATCATCATAAACTATAACATATTCACTTTTTTCTTCTGTATCTGGATTTACCATATCAAAAAATGCAACAACATTTAACTTTACTAATTTTCCATCTTCATCATATAATTCTAATTGTTTTAAATCCTTATCCATAAATTTTCTCTCCTTTTTTTATAATTGTAATTTTTACCTTAATGGTTGTCAATAATAATTTTCAATTGGAAATGAATTAATTATTTCATACTAAGCCTATCTAAATATCCTTGTAGTATATAAGTAGCTGCTATTTTATCAACTATTTTCTTTCTTTTTCCCCTTGATAAGTCCGCTTCAAGCATCGCCTTATGAGCAGCTACAGTAGTAAGTCTTTCATCCCACATCTCAATTTTTATACCTGTAGCTTCTTTTATTATCTCTGAAAGTTCTAGTACTCTTTCTCCTGATTCCCCTATAGTCCCATTCATATTTTTAGGTAAACCTATTACTATAGTTTCAACAGAATATTCTTTACATATTTTTTTGATTTCTTCTATATCCTGCTCTCTTTTAGTCCTTCTTATAGTAGTAATTCCCTGTGCAGTCCAACCTAAAGGATCACTTATTGCAACACCTATAGTTTTAGATCCAACATCTAAACCTAGTATTCTCATATTTATCTCCTTAAACATTAAAGAGTGCCCGATTTAACGGGCACTCTTTATTTTATTTCTAAATAAGATTTTATAACTTCCTCAAGAATTTCATCTCTTTCAAGTTTTCTTAGTAAAGCTCTTGCTCCGTTGTAGCTTGTGATGTAAGAAGGGTCCCCTGAAATAAGATATCCAACTAACTGATTTATCGGATTATAACCTTTCTCCTGTAACGCATTGTAAACATCTGTCAATATTGACTTTGTTAAATCCTCTTTGTTGATGTTTAAATTAAATTGCATTGTTTGATCTAAGTTATTATTCATACAACTGCTGCTATTTGCAGCTCACCCCCTTACTTATATTTAGTTTAACAGTATCCCTAATAATATTATCTCTTATTTTAAAAATTCTATTCACGGGTTTACTTAATTTAATTATATTATAAACCATATAATTATAAAAGTACACTATTTTACTAAAGATTATTTTATTAAAGATTCTACTACTACGTATGTTTTTTCAATTGCAGATTTGATATTTTCTGGATTCTTACCGCCAGCTTGAGCCATATCCGGTCTTCCACCGCCGCCTCCGCCTACTACTGCAGCAACCTCTTTAATTATCTTTCCACAATGAATACCTTTTTCTAAAACATCCTTAGTAGCCATAGAAACCACATTAACTTTTCCACCTACATTACTTAATAAGACAACAACTCCACTTGAAAGTTTATTTCTCATTTTATCTCCTAAGTCTCTTAATGCATTTCCATCTATTCCTTCTACACCATAAGCTACTACTTTTACACCATTTACTTCTTTAACTGAGGCTAAAATATCATCTTCGACACCGCTTGTTAACTTGCTCTTAAGCTCTAAAATTTCTTTTTCTTTTTCTTTAATTTCAACACCTTGTGAAGCTATCTTCTTTAATACATCTTTTTCACTACATTTTAAAGCACTACATGCTTCTTTTAGGAGTCTTTGCTTTTCTTCCATATATTTTATAGCATTTAATCCTGACACTGCTTCTATTCTTCTTATTCCAGCAGCAACACCTGCTTCATTTATTATTTTAAATAATCCAATTTCTCCTGAGTTATTAACGTGAGTACCTCCACAAAGTTCCTTTGAGAATTCTCCAACACTTACAACTCTAACCTTATCTCCATATTTATCATCAAATAAAGCCATTGCACCTGATTCTCTTGCTTCATCTAAAGTCATAAGATTTGTATTAACATTAAATACTTCCATTATCTTTTTGTTAACTAACTCTTCTACCTTTTCTATTTCATCTTCTGTTAACCCTTGAAAGTGAGCAAAGTCAAATCTTAATCTTTCATCATCAACATATGAACCTGCTTGATTTACATGCTTACCTACAACTTGTTTTAACGCCTCATGTAGCATATGTGTAGCAGTATGATTCTTAGTTATATTATTTCTTCTTAAAACATCTATCTTTAGATTTGCCACTTCATTTATCTTTATTGTTCCATCTAAAACTTTAACATAATGAATAGTTTTTCCACCAACATTTTTCTTAGTATCATAGACACAAGCTTCTCCAGAAGAAGTTTTTATAATACCTTTGTCACCTACTTGACCACCCATTTCAGCATAAAAAGGTGTTTTTTCAGTAACTATATATCCCTTTTCACCTTTTGACAATTCATCTACAAACTCATTATCATTAGCTAAAACAAGAATTTTAGAATCTACTTCAACATTGCTATATCCAATAAACTCAGTATTTATTGAAGCTTCTATCTTATTAATTGGGCTTTCATCGCTTCCCATATATGATGATTCCCCTCTTGCACTTCTTGCTCTTTGTCTTTGCTCATCCATTTCTTTTCTAAATGCTTCGTGATCAACATTCATGCCTTTTTCTTCTAAGATTTCTTCTGTTAACTCTATAGGGAATCCATAAGTATCATATAGTTTAAATGCTTTTTCACCCTTTAAAGTTTTTTCATTAGAAGATTCCATATCTTCTATATAGTCATTTAATATGTTCATTCCTGAATCTATTGTTTCATTAAATCTTTCTTCTTCTAGTGAAACTATTCTTTCTATATATTCTTTATTTTCTATAAGCATTGGATACGCACCACTATAGTTTTCAACTACTGATTGAACTATTTCAGTTAAGAATAATCCCTTTATACCAAGTAATCTTCCATGTCTAGCTGCTCTTCTTAAAAGTCTTCTTAATACATATCCTCTACCTTCATTACTTGGTTGAACACCATCAGAAATTAGCATAGTTACAGATTTAACATGATCTGTTATTATTCTTAAAGAAATGTCTTTAAGCTTATCTTCCCCATATTTTACTCCTGAAAGCTCTGATACTTTATTTAAAATATTTTTAACTGTATCTATTTCAAATATATTATCTACACCTTGCATTATAGTTGCAATTCTTTCAAGTCCCATTCCTGTGTCTATATTAGGATTTGCTAATTTATTGTAATTTCCTTCTTCATCCTTATCAAATTGAGTAAATACAAGATTCCAAAACTCAACTACTCTATCTTCATCACTTGCTTTTACAAAGTCATCTACATTTGTAATTACACCCTCGCCTCTATCATAATGAATTTCTGTACATGGTCCACATGGGCCAACACCTATTTCCCAGAAGTTATCATCTTTTCCTAATCTAAATATCCTATTTGGATCTACATTTGTCTTTTTACACCAAATATCATAAGCTTCATCATCTTCTAAATATATTGTTACGTATAATTTATCTTTTGGAATTTGAAGAGTTTCAGTTATGAACTCCCAAGCCCAAGGAATAATTTCTTCTTTAAAATAATCTCCAAATGAGAAGTTCCCAAGCATTTCAAAGAATGTACCATGTCTTGAAGTCTTACCTACATTTTCTATATCTCCTGTTCTTATGCACTTTTGGCAAGTAGTTATTCTTTTTCTTGGTGGCTCTTGTAAGCCAGTGAAATATGGCTTAAGAGGTGCCATACCTGCATTTATTAATAATAAAGATTTATCATTTTTAGGGACTAGAGGAAAACTCTCTAATCTTAAGTGATCTTTTGATTCAAAAAATCTTAAATAAGCTTCTCTAAGCTCGTTTGTTCCCATGAACTTCATATATATTACCTCCATTTTTTACTTTACAGTATTTTATAATAAAAAAAGTTTCCATCCCTATAAAAAAGGGACGAAAACATAAATTCCGCGGTACCACCCTAATTATGTATTAACAATACATCACTTAGATAATATAGCTCCAAGATAGCTTCAATATATTATGTAAGAAGTTTTCACCAACCACTTCTTCTCTAAATACATAGTGTATATTTACTCATTCTCTTCAACGCTAAATATTAATTTTTCTTATATTTCAATGAAATTATAGTTTATTTATTAAAATATGTCAATTATTTTATTAAAACAAATAATCATTGATATCATCATATATTACTTTAACTATAACTCCTATTGGAACTGCCACTATCATCCCTATGAGCCCACCTAATTTTTCTCCTACCAACAATAAAATTATAATTATTATAGGATGCATATTAGTACTATCACCTGTTATTTTAGGAGATAATATATTTCCTTCAATTTGTTGTATCAAAAATATTGCTAAAAGTGTCCATAACGCTTTATTGGGCGATTCCAAAAGTGCTACAAATATAGCAGGAACTCCACCTATTATTGGCCCAAAATAAGGTACTATATTCAAGACACCATTAAATATACCAAGTATTAATGCAAATTTAACATTTATTATAAGTAGAACAATAAATGTTAGTACTCCTATAATTAATGATAATAATAATTGACTTATTATATATCTTGACAAAACTTTATCTATATGACTAATAACCTTTTTAGCAATTATCCTCTTTTCTGTTGGTAATATTAATAAAAGCTTATTATAAATAAGATCACCATCAACTAGGAAATAATATGTTACTATTGGTACAATAGCAAAAGAAATCATACTTTCAAAACAAACCATTAAGTTTTCCAAAAAATTATCAGTAGCTTTACTAAAAAACATATTTATTTCTTCACTCATTTGATTATATATTGATTTTAAAAAGGATATATCATTTAAATTCAATTTATCTACAATATTCTTAACATATTCATCAATATTATCTAGTATATATCCAATATTAGAGCTTTCTCTTAACATTGAAGGGATAACTATATATGAAAGTAATATTAAACCAAATAATATAGTTAGTATTATAGAAATTGACGAAATCCTTTTGCTTAATTTAAACTTCTCACTTATAGTATCTCTTAGAGGTTTTAAAGCATAGGCCAATATAAATCCTATAAAAATAATATTTACTATACTGTTTATTGTCTTAATTTTTATATACAAAATTAAAATTAAAACAATTGATAGGATTATTAAAATTGAATTTATAATCTTTTTATATTTCTTATATATCAACATGTTTTTCTTTTACGAGGTATACTTTGAAGCCTAACCTCATCACTTCCATAATATAAGATAAAGTCTTCACCTAATAAACAATCTTTCAATAACAATATTTCTTTACCTTTTATCATCCTATCAAATATTCCCGAACTCATAACTATGCCTTTTATTGATAAATCTTTTTTTTCAATTATTAAATCTTCTAATACCCCTCTCATTGTATTATTTTTATCTTTAATATCCATATCTTTTATACTCTTAAAAGATAATCCTTCTTTTTTATTTAATTCTTTTACAATCATTACTTCTTCTAAAGAAATAATATCACCGCTTCTAACAAAATTTTTCTTACTAAACAGAAGATAATTAGAAACAAAAAAACCAACTATTTTACCTTCATGAAAATTAATATATATGTCATCTACAACACCTAGGTACTTCCCCCTTATATCATACACTTTTAGTAGATAGAAATCCTTACTCTTTAACATAAGCTTTCTCCCTTCTATATAGAATAACTATATTATCTCCTAAAGATAAAAAAAAATTCTCATATATACATATGAGAATTTTCTTATTTATATAATTTCTTCTATTATTCCGCCACCAACAACGACGTTTCCATCATAAAATACAACTGATTGTCCTTTAGTTATAGCTCTTTGCTTTTCCTTAAAAGAAACTTTAACTTTTCCATCTGCAAGTGGTGATATTATTGCTTCAGAAGGTTTTGCCTGATATCTAACCTTAGCAAATACAGTTGTTTCTTCATTAAGAGAATCAAAAGGAATAAAGTTAACATCCTTTGCAACTAAATCAGTTTTAAACACATCTTCTTCTGGCCCTATAACAACTTCATTAGTTCTTGGGTTTATATCAGTAACAAAAATAGGAGTTCCTAATGCTAAACCTAAGCCTTTTCTTTGGCCAATTGTATAATAAACTATACCTTTATGTTTACCTAATATATTACCATTTTTATCAACAAAATTTCCTTCTCTCACTTGATTTGGTCTAGCATTTAAAATGTATTTACCATGATTATTATCAGGTATAAAGCATATTTCTTCACTATCTTTTTTATTGTGAACTGCAAGACCAATCTCTTTAGCTATTTCTCTTATTTTATCCTTAGTATAATCTCCACAAGGCATTAATGTTTGACTTAATTGTTCTTGTGTAAAGTTATATAAAGCATATGTCTGATCTTTTTTATCATCATCTGCTTTTATTAAAAGATATCTACCATCTTCTTTTTTCTCTATTTTAGCATAATGTCCTGTAGCTACATAATCAGCTCCAATCCCTTTTGCTCTTCTTAGAAATTCATCAAACTTTATATGTTTATTACAAGCAATACATGGATTAGGTGTTTTTCCTTCCATATACTCTTGTACAAAATAATCTATTACCTTTTCTTTAAATGAATCCTTAAAATTAAGAACATAAAAAGGTATTCCTAGTTTATCGGCAACTCTTCTTGCATCTTCTACTGAAGAAAGAGAACAACATCCACCTTCTCTTTCAACATAGTCTTCATCTTCATCATCAAAATGTTTCATTGTTACGCCTATTACTTCGTAACCTTGCTCTTTTAAAAGATATGCAGCAACGGAGCTATCAACTCCGCCACTCATACCTACAACTACTTTTTTCTTCATATTAATTCCTATTCGTGACCATGAACATGATCATGTATATCATCATGTTCTTCAAAATCCCAAAGCTCTAAACCTGTGTTTTTTCTATAGTCATTAATTGCCTTATGTATAGCTTCTTCTGCTAAAACAGAACAATGCATCTTTACAGGTGGAAGTCCATCTAAAGCTTCTGCTACTGCTTTATTTGATAATTCCCAAGCTTCTTCTACAGTCTTTCCTTTTATTAATTCTGTTGCCATTGATGATGAAGCAATAGCAGATCCACATCCAAATGTTTTGAATTTAACATCTTTAACTATATTGTCTTCAATTTTTAAATAAACCTTCATTATATCTCCGCATTTAGCGTTTCCCACTTCACCTACGCCATTTGCATCTTCAATTTCCCCTACATTTCTTGGATTTCTAAAATGATCCATAACCTTATCGCTGTACATCATAATATTTTTCTCCCTTCTTTAAAAAGTCTTCCCATAATGGAGACATATTTCTAAGTCTTTCTATAATAGGTGGAACAACTTCAAGTACATAATCTACATCTTCATCTGTTGAACCATCACCTAATGTCAATCTTAGAGATCCATGAGCTAACTCATGAGGTAATCCTATTGCTAGTAATACGTGAGATGGATCAAGTGATCCTGAAGTACATGCACTACCACTTGATGCGCATACACCTTCAAAGTCTAATGATAGAAGTATTGATTCACCTTCTATAAATTCAAAAGTAATATTAGCATTACCTGGTAATCTTTTTTCCCCTACTGGTCCATTTAATCTTGTATGTGGTACATTTAATAAACCTTCAATTAATCTATCTCTAAGTTTAGTTATCTTCTTATTATGTTCTTCTAAATTTTCAGTAGCAAGTTCAATTGCCTTTCCAAGCCCTACTATAGAAGCTGTATTTTCAGTTCCAGCTCTTCTAGCTCTTTCTTGACCACCACCATGAATTAAGTTGTCAATTCTAACGCCTTTTCTTATATAAAGTGCTCCTATTCCTTTTGGTCCATAAACTTTATGTCCTGCTAAAGATAATAAATCAATATTCATTTCTTTAACATCTACTGGAACATTTCCTATTGCTTGAACTGCATCAGTATGGAATAAAACTTTTCTTTCTCTACAAATTTCCCCTATTTCTTTAACAGGTTGAATAGTTCCTATTTCGTTATTTGCAAACATAATTGAAACTAATATTGTCTTATCAGTTATAGCATTTTTAAGTTCTTCTAAGTCAATAAAACCTTCTTTGTCTACATTCAGATAAGTCACTTCAAATCCATTTTTCTCTAAGTATTCACATGTGTGAAGTACTGCATGGTGTTCAATTTTTGTTGTTATAATATGGTTTCCCTTTTTTCTATGAGCTGATGCTATTCCTTTAATAGCCCAGTTATCTGCTTCTGATCCGCCACCAGTAAAATAAACCTCATTTGGATCACAATTTAAAGTATTAGCAACTCTACTTCTAGCTTTATCAATAGCCATTTTAGTTTCTCTAGAAATTCCATAGAAAGATGATGGATTTCCGTACCTTTCAGTAAAGAATGGCATCATTTCTTCTAAAACTTCTGGTTTAACATATGTAGTTGCTGCATAATCCATGTATACATTTCTCATGTCTATTCGCTCCTTTTAACAATCTTAACGGATTGATTTTCATCCTTCATTCTTACATAATCATCTACTATATCTTGAAGTGTAATGTTTTTCATTACTTCATCAATACTATTTTTAATTTTTTCCCATAACAATCTAGTAGCACAAAAATCTACGTTATCACACTCTGTTCCTTCAATGCATTCAGCAATTTCAACAGGTCCTTCAAGTACATTCATAACATCTGCTACTGTTATATCCTTTGGAGCATAATTTAACACATATCCACCTTGAGCACCTCTTATACTTTTAATAAGTTTTGCTTTTCTAAGTGGTGAAAATAATTGCTCTAAATAATATTCTGATATATTTTGTCTTTGGGAGATTGTTTTTATTGAAACGGGGGCATCTCCATAGTGCATTGCAAGGTCTACCATAGCCTTGACCCCGTATCTACCTTTAGTAGAAAGCTTCATTATACTTCCCCCTTTAATGTTGACTATTTTACTAGTATTTACTTTATATATCTTACCAAACCACTCTACTATTGTCAATAATCATCATTTCATCATAACTCCTTATTTTATCTTGTTCCAATACATAGTTATGCTTTCCTCATATTTATTTTTTTGAGGAAAATAATATTTAGAATCTTTTAATCTTTCTGGCATATATATTTGTTTTACATAGTTATTTTCATAATCGTGTGGATACTTATACCCTGAAACACCTAAGCTTTCTGCTCCGGAATAATGTGCATCCTTTAAATAATTGGGTACATCTCCTATATTCTTGTTTTCTAAATCCTTCATAGCATTAGCAATAGCTAAATATGCACTATTAGATTTAGGTAATGTAGCTAAATATATAACAAGTTCTGCTAGTATTATTTGTGCCTCTGGAAGCCCTACCTTTAAAGCCAACTCTATACCTGAATTTACTACACTTAGCGCATTAGGATGTGCAAGTCCTATATCTTCTGCTACTATTACAGAAATTCTTCTTATTATTGCCGTTAAGTTTCCTGATTTAATAAGCCTTGCTAAATAATGTATAGCTGCATCAGGATCACTGCCCCTTATGCTTTTTTGCAATGCACTTAATAAATTGTAATACTCATCACCACTTGCATCTGCTCTCATATGAGATTGATTCAAACTTTCTATATATTCTACAGATATTTCCTTTATATTTTTAAGTTGTGAATTTATAGTTAATTCTAATATATTATAAGCTTTTCTATAATCTCCTTGAGAAATTTCACCAATATACTTCAAAGCTTCTAAAGAATACTCTACATTAATACCTTCACCAATTAGCTTTTTTATCGCCTTCTCTAACCCTATAGTTATATCATGTATATTTAGTGCCTCAAATTTGAATATATTACATCTACTTAATATTGCCTTATGAATTGCAAAATAAGGATTTTCTGTAGTGCTTGCTATTAATGTAACTCTTCCATTCTCTATAAATTCCAAAAGTGCTTGTTGCTGTTTTTTGCTAAAATGCTGTAATTCATCAATATATATAACTACTCCATTATAGTTAAGTAAACTATCCAAACTCTCAGTAATTTCTTGTATATCTTTTACAGAAGCAGTTGTAGCATTTAATTTATAAAATTTTCTATCAACATAATTTGCCATTATATTTGCTAAAGTTGTTTTTCCTGTTCCTGGTGGTCCATACAGTATACAATTTGGAATCATCTTATTTATAATTAAGTTATATAACGGCTTTCCTTTAGCTAATATCTCATTTTGACCAACAAAATCTTCTAATGTTTTTGGTCTCATTATTTCTGCTAATGGTTTCATTATTTTCACTCTTTCTTTTTGTTATTTTTAATTAAATCCTTCATTTAATTCTTTAGCCTTTTCAATATCTTCATATTCAGTAAATCCTTCTATAAAAATTTCTCCGTCTTTTTCTTTTACAATTACTTCAATTGGTACATCTTCGCCTATAGCCTCATCACTTGCATGTTCATCGCCATGTGTCTCTAAAGCTTTTGCTACCATATCAAGAGTCATACACACTTTATATTTTCCATTTTCATTTTTTATACTTACTATTTTACTTTCATATTTCTCAAGATTTAATTCACCTATATATAATGAGTAAAACTCTACATAATTGCAAACATAAAAATTATCCTCACTTATATGTTTCTTCATAGTATCATCGTATCCATCTTTATATGATAAAACTAAATCAATTGTTTCTTTTATCCTTTTCTCATCTTGCCTACTTACATCCTTTGTACATCCAAACATAAGTATTTGTGCAAATAATAATAAAGATATTATTAATATTTTCTTTTTCATATATTTCCTCCATTTTGTAATATTAATTCTTTGTAATATCTTAATAAATTCTCTTTATAAATAATATCACAATTTCTTGTCATATATGAGTAATATGTAAATAAAAAATAGAGACTACATAAGAGTAGCCTCTATTTTTTTATCATAAAATATTATTTTTTCTTAGTTTCTTTTTTAACTTCTTTAGTTTTTGGACCTTCATAAGCTGTAATATACATTTCTCTTAATTCACTCATTAATGGATATCTTGGGTTAGCACCTGTACATTGATCATCAAATGCTTGCTCAACCATTTCATCTAATGTTTCATAGAACTTAGTTTCAGATACTCCAGCTTCTTTTATAGTTTTTGGCATATTAACTTGAGCTTGTAATTTCTCAACAGCCTTTATTAATAATTCTACCTTTTCTTCTTCAGTGTTTCCGCCTAATCCAAGATGATCAGCTATTCTAGCATATCTCCATGCTGCATTTGGATATTTGTATTGAGCAAATGCTGCTTGTTTAGTTGGAGCATCAGTTGCATTGAATCTTATAACTTCATTCATTAATAATGAGTTTGCCATACCGTGTGGTAAGTGATGGAATGCACCTAATTTATGAGCCATTGAGTGTGTAATTCCTAAGAATGCATTTGAGAATGCCATCCCAGCCATACATGATGCATGAGCCATTTTTTCTCTAGCTTTAACATTAGTTGTTCCTTCATTATAAGCATCTGGTAAATACTTAAATACTAATCTTATTGCTTCTAAAGCTAAACCATTAGTATATTCTGAAGCCATTATTGATACATACGCTTCAATTGAGTGAACTAATACGTCTATTCCTGCACAAGCTGTTAATCCCTTTGGTGAAGTCATCATAAGCTCAGCATCAACTATTGCCATATCTGGAGTTAGTTCATAATCTGCAAGTGGATATTTAACACCTGTAGTTTCATCTGTAATAACAGCAAATGGAGTTACTTCTGAACCTGTTCCTGCTGATGTAGCTATTGATACCATCATAGCTTTTTCACCCATAGTTGGGAATTTATAAACTCTCTTTCTTATATCCATAAATCTCATTGCTAAATCTTCAAATTTAACTTCTGGATGTTCATACATTACCCACATAATTTTTGCAGCATCCATTGCTGATCCACCACCAAGGGCAATTATTACATCTGGATTGAAATCTAACATTTCTTTTGCTCCAGCTTTTGCACATCTAAGTGTTGGGTCTGGTTCAACATCTGAGAATATTTTAAATTGTATTCCGTTTCTTTCTAAAACTTCTGTAACCTTATTTGTATATCCCATTTCAAATAATACTTTATCAGTTACTATAAATGCCTTCTTTTTACCCATATCTCTTAATTCTTCTAAAGCTACTGGTAAACAACCATATTTGAAGTAAACTTTTTCTGGAACTCTAAACCAAAGCATATTTTCTCTCCTTTCAGCTATGCTCTTAATGTTAATTAAGTGCTTTGGACCAACATTTTCTGAAACTGAGTTTCCTCCCCATGATCCACATCCAAGAGTTAATGATGGAGCTAGTTTAAAGTTAAATATATCCCCAATAGCACCTTGAGATGCTGGCATGTTTATTAATGTTCTAGCTGTCTTCATCATTTCTCCAAATTTTAATATTCTATCTCTTGATTTAAGTTGATCAGTGTAAAGAATTGAAGTATGTCCCATACCACCTAATTCTATTAATCTATTAGCCTTTTCTAAAGCCTCTTCATATGACTTAACTCTATACATAGCTAAAATTGGAGATAATTTTTCATGTGAAAATGGTTCTTCTAATTCTACAGATTCAACTTCACCAATTAAAACTTTAGCTGTTGTTGGAACATTAACTCCTGCCATTTCTGCAATTTTATAAGCTGATTGACCAACTATATTTGCATTTAATCCACCTTTTTCATTTAATATAATCTTTCTAACCTTATCTACTTCTTCACCCTTAAGAATGTAAGCTCCTCTATCACTTAATTCACTCTTAACTTCATCATAAACTTGATCTATAACAACTAGTGATTGTTCTGATGCACAAATAACCCCATTATCAAATGTTTTTGAAAGTAATATTGAGTTTACAGCCATCTTTATGTGAGCAGTTTCATCTATTATAGCTGGAGTATTACCTGCTCCAACTCCTAAAGCTGGTCTTCCTGATGAATAAGCCGCTTTTACCATTGCTGGACCACCTGTTGCAAGAATTATATCAGATTCTCTCATAACATTTTGTGATAATTCTACTGATGGCTCATCTATCCATCCTATGATTCCCTCTGGAGCTCCAGCCTTAACTGCTGCTTCTAATACTATTCTAGCAGCTTCAATTGTAGCTTTCTTTGCTCTTGGGTGTGGTGATATAATTATTGCATTTCTAGTTTTTAATGCTATTAAAGTTTTAAATATAGCTGTTGAAGTTGGATTAGTTGTTGGAACTATAGCTGCTATAACTCCTATTGGTTCTGCAACCTTTGTTATACCAAAAGTTTTATCTTCTTCTAAAACTCCACAAGTTTTCATATCTTTATATTGATTATATATATATTCAGCTGCGAAATGATTCTTAATAACTTTATCTTCTACTATTCCCATTCCAGTTTCAGCAACTGCCATCTTTGCTAATTTAATTCTGTTATCATTTGCCGCCATAGCTGCTTGTCTAAAAATCTCATCTACTTGCTCTTGATTATAAGTAGCAAATACCCTTTGTGCTTCTCTTAATTCTTTAATTCTTTGAGTTAATTCCTGTGCATTTGTTACAGCCATCTTTTATTCCTCCTAAATATCTATAAGTTAATTTTTACATTCTGATTTATTTACTTTTTTAATATTATGTTTAACTTAACTACATTTTCATTTTATTCCATTGTTTAATTTTTGTCAATCTTTTTTTGTTAAAAGTTTATCACATTTTTTATTTTCTTATTTTTTGTACTATTTTAATGCAATTTCATAAGTTTAAATTTTCCTTTCTTTATTTATTTTGTATTCAAGTTTGATATTTCTTATAATATTCGACTTTATACCTCTACCATTTTCTGAATACTTGCTCATTTTTGAGTTATGGTATAATTTTAGAAAAAATCCCCAAGAAATTTGTTGAGTTAATTTTGTAAATTTCGGTAGTTAATTGTTATATTTATAACAATTAATGAGTTAAACTTAACAATTCCTTGACCAATATTTTCAAAAATAAAAATATTAGCTTTATTATAAATACTAAAGCTAATATTAATTTTCCAAAAATCCGTTTAAATATTCATATATAATAATCTTTAATTCGTAAGATTATTATATTAAACTTTATATTCACTTATATATTTTTATACGTAATTATCTAATAAGGTTAAAAGCTATTTTTCTTTAATTACTTATTATTAAGTTTCCCTTTTTTCTTATAGAATTAATTTAAAATATTCAAAAGAATATATTCTATAAATTATATATTCCATCCATAATATATAAACATCATAATTATTATTTTTATTTAAATTTTTATTAGTTATTTTATAAAAAATAAAGGTAATATGTTTATATTTATAAACATATTACCTTTATTTGTACTAATCATTTAGGAATAGCTCTATGCCCTATCCCAATCACTACTTCATCTAAATGTAGGAGTCCAACACTTAGAAAAATACATACAGTTAGGTGTTCTCCTCTTCTTGCAATCCCTACTTTTCCACCTACATTTTGTCCACTTGCTCTGTTCCAAACCTGCATCAATGCATCTCTAGTTGCTCCAATTACTCCACCTTCGTGTAAATGTTCTTCTCTTATTACTCCATTTCTTTTAGAAGCTACTAATGCTCTTTCTAATATTTTAGATGTTGAATCATTTATATTACCACCTATATTTACAGCAGTTACTAAGACACCTTTTTTCTTAAATTCAACCTTAAGTTCTTCCTCTTCATCTCTAGATGAAATTGCCATCCTAGTTGCATACTTAGCAACTTCTAAACTAGTGTTTCCCATAATATCCTCCCACCCCTAATATTTATACATTAATAATATCATAAACATTAGATTCATTATAGTAACTTAAACTGATTACTTTATTAGAACAACTAGTTTTTCTTACTTTATATTTTCACATTTATCTTTAAAATATTTATTTAATTTATCTAAAGACCCTATCAATACATTCTTTTCATCTTCTGAAAGATCATCCATCATACTTCTTACCATTTCATTATGAAATCTTTCATGTAGTCTATGTGCAACTTTTCCCTTTTTAGTTAATTCAACTAACACTACTCTTCTATCTTCTTCTATTCTTTTTCTATCTACATATCCCTTTTTAATTAATCTATTAATTGATGTAGTTAATGTTCCAACAGTTATACCTAAATCCTGTGCTACTTCACTCATCATTCTTTGTTCTTTTCTTCCTATTGTCTCGATTGTATGCATTTCTCTAACAGATAAGTCTGAAAAATGCCCACTTTTCAAAGTTTTTTCTTCAATTTGTAATATTTCATTAAATATTTTTACAAGCAACTCATTAACTATATTTTCACTTCTTTGCATAATAACTTTATCCCATCCTTTTTCTATAGTTCCTCAATTAAATAATAATCTAATAGTAATCAAATTTCAATTGTATAATAAATATTTTTATATAAAGTATTTTGAATATCAAAATTAATTTAACATTTTTATATAAATTATATTTTCATTATTTCTTAATACATCTATTATTTTATCCAATTTTACATATCCAGGTTGTATAATTGTATATATAGCATGAACCTCACTTTCATCATAACGATTTTTTTCTTTATCTAAAAGGTATTCAACTATTTTTATCTTTAAGTTTTCATTTTCAAGCGATTTTTGTATTTCTATATTTACATTCTCTATATCATGATATTTAATTTCAACCTTCTTAACTATATTCTTTGATATAAACTTGCTTTCTATTCTTTTCAAAAAAACTAATGTTATAACTATTATAATAGCTCCAAATATACTTATATAATATTCTCCCATCCCTATAGATAGTCCTAGACAAGCAACTATCCATAAAGTTGCTGCAGTAGTTAATCCCTTAATATTTCCCTTGGTATGGATTATAGCTCCTGCTCCAATAAATCCAACCCCAGTAATTACTTGTGCTCCTAGTCTTCCATAATCAATTTTTATAACATCACTTAACTCTTTATTTGCTTCAATCATTGCAATTGCTTTATTTCCCATATCAATTTGTAATAAAGATATTATTGTTGCTCCTAAGCATACTAATATATGGGTTCTAAATCCTGCTGCTCTATGTTGCATTTCCCTTTCATATCCAATTATTCCTCCAACTATAACAGCAAGAACTAACCTGATTATTATTTCTCTAATGTCTAATATCATCTTATCCTCCTTTAAAGTGCTAAGTTAAAATACTACATTATTTATCTTATGATTCAAAGTAAAGTATTTTGATTATATTTCTATAAAACATATATTATTTTCTATATTTTTTTATAATAAAAAAAGGGGCTATATCAAAATAAATTTTAATATTAGCCTACAAAAAAGAAGTTCTAATTTAATTCAAACTTCCCTTTTTGTAAATATATAAATAATAAATAAAAATTTGTATTTAAGTTTAAAAACGTCTTTAAGTAAGTAAAATCAATGGTTTAAAAGGGGCTCGCGTTTCGCGAGCCCCTTTATAAAAATAA
>NZ_JADNAT010000007.1:0-1353 GCF_015550425.1 Clostridium sp. 1001275B_160808_H3
AAATTAATTATATCAGATACTTTGCAAGACTAACTTCTGTTTAAGTAAAAAAACGGAAGTTACTTTTTCAATTTACATATATAAAAATTTCGAGTGCCAGTAAAAATAAAATCTGGTAAAATATTGATAAAAATTATATAAATATATACATTTATAAAGTATAATTTATATATATTTAATTTAATTATTATGAGAGGTACAAAATGGCTTTATTTAATAAACTAGATAAACCTATATTTTTAAAGGAAGAAAGTGAATCAAAATATTATATTTCTAAGTTAAAGGAATTACATAGCAGAGCACCAGAAGGGTTAAAGGGAAAAATAGAAAAAGAATTAAAGATTGCAACTCTTGGGGAATTTGGAGAGAATAATATAGCTTTTGAGCTTAAAAATAGTGGAATACCAATGTATATATTGCATGATATATGTTTAGAAAGTGAAGATTTATCTGCACAAATTGATTATATAGTGGTAACAAGAAAAGTTATATTTATAATTGAATGTAAGAATCTTATAGGTAATATAGAAATAAATTCACAAGGAAATTTCATAAGAACTTATAATTTCAATGGAAGGTTTATAAAGGAAGGAATATATTCTCCAATAACTCAAAATGAAAGGCACTTGGAAGTATTAAAGAGGATAAAGAAAGAGTCTAAAAGTAATTTTATTTCTAAGTTTCTTTTTGATAAATATTTTAATGATAATTATAAATCAATAGTAGTATTGGCTAATCCTAAAACAGTTTTAAATTCAAGATATGCTAAGAAAGAAATTAAAGATAAGGTTGTTAAAGCAGATCAACTTATTAGTTACATGAAAGAAGTTAATGCTAAATCAGAGTTAATGGCATTAAGTGATAAGGAAATGAAGGATGTTGCAGAACAATTGCTTGCATTACATAATCCTAGCAAATTAAGTTTTTTAAAAAAGTATCGTGAGTTAATAGAATTAGTTGATGCTTATAATGATAAAGAAAATAATAAAACAATACTTAAAGATAAATTTAAAGATACAGAAAAAATTAATGAGAATAGTATTTATAATCTGCAAAGCAATACTGTAAATAAGGATAATAATTATATTACAAATAATATTGATAAGCAAATGACTAATTTATTAGAAAAAATGCCAAAGACAAAATCAGAACTAAAAGATGTTTCTGGCTTTGGAGAAGTGAAGATTGAAAAATATGGTGATGGCATTTTGAAAATTTTAAATGAATAAAGTTATCTATGATTTTGGCTTTTGTGGTGTAGAAAAATTTATAAATTTAAAGGACCTCGCGAAACGCGAGGTCCTTTGTTTTGTTATATATTAATTAGAGGATTGTGTAAAATATGGAGATCTA
>NZ_JADNAT010000007.1:1450-20756 GCF_015550425.1 Clostridium sp. 1001275B_160808_H3
ATTTAAAGGACCTCGCGAAACGCGAGGTCCTTTGTTTTGTTATATATTAATTAGAGGATTGTGTAAAATATGGAGATCTATATTATATAGATATGCATCTTCACTCTTTTTTAGTAAAAAATCTAGAGCAAAAGTATTTTTAAAGAAAGTGGGCCTCTTTGAGCCCCATAAGCACCTCAGGGAATAAACCAGTTCTTCTTTAAATTACAATTTAATATAATTCGTATAGAGTAAACAGATGATGATATAAAATCATCTTTTTTTAATCAAGCTGTATACTTAGCACTCCAGAAACAACACCCTGGAATAGAATAGTTCTCAATTATCTGATGACTTGTAGCTAATGGGAGGTCATAAGAAAAATTAAATAAGGGAACTTTTTATTTTATAAAAAATTTAGATAGGGTATAATAATTAATATTTAAGGTAAGATAAGTAATTAAATTTAATATAGAATATATAATGAAATTTATTAATGAGGTGTAGAGAAGATAATGAAGAATGAGTTTTATCATAGATTTTTAAAGGGGTTAAAAGAAACAAAGGGAATTCACAATTCTTTAAATGAAATTTTAAAATACGATTTTATATATAATTCAAATAAAATAGAAGGAAGTGCATTTACAATTGAAGCACTTCAACTTTTATTTGAAAAAAATATAGTAATGGGAGTTCATTCTTTAGATGATGTTCAAGAAACTGTTAACTCTTTCTATACTTTTGATATGGTATTAGATAAAATAGATGAAAAACTCACTTTAGAAATGATAAAAGAATGGCATGCTAGTTTAATGTATAGAACAAGATTGTATGATATGGGGTTAGCAGGAGTATTTAAAAAATATCAAAACAGAATACTTGGAGCTAAATTTGATACTGCGAATCCTTGGGAAGTAGAAGAGAAGTTGAATGCAATTATAGAAAATTTTTATAGTTTAAAGGAAGTTACAATTTATGATATAGCAAAATTCCATTTTGAATTTGAATGTATACATCCATTTCAAGATGGGAATGGTAGAATAGGTAGATTTATATATTTAAAGCAACTGTTAGATAATAGGTTAGATTTAAAATATATGAATGGTGAATCTTCAAATGAATATAAAAGGGCCTTAGAAGAATCAACATTGGATAATATAAAACCATTAGTTGATTATATAGAAATGCAAAAGGATTTTATAAAAGAGAATGAAAAAATGTTTTAGTATGTGGGTTTCAAATCGCCCCACAAGCCCCTTGGTCAAATTTTTTATATTTAGTGATAAATGAATATCTACTTAAAGTTGGAAATTTTAAAGGACCTCGCGAAACGCGAGGTCCTTTGTTTTGTTATATATTAATTAGAGGATTGTGTAAAATATGGAGATCTATATTATATAGATATGCAGCATCATTCTTTTTTAGTAAAAAATTTAAATCAAAAATATCTTCATAAATCTTTAAAATTTTAAAATAACTGCATATGCAATAAGAAAAAAATTTTAAAAGTTTTTTCTCAATTTTATTTTAATTTGGATATCTATTTAATGAGTGATATTTAAAAGTTATATTTAGAGAATTTTAAAAGTTATATTTAGGAGGATTTTAATATGCAATTTTCATTTTTAGGTTTTTCAGTTAAAAAGATTATGGAGTTTGGTTTAGATATTAAAGATTTAGCTATTCTTAGGTACTTTGCTGATTTTAAAGATAGTGGAAGAATGAATTATGAAATTATAGAAGATGAAAAATATTATTGGGTTAGCTATCAAAGTTTTGCTAAGGAAATGCCTTATTTAGGATTAGAAAAAAGAACGGTTATGGCTAGGATGTTAAAGCTAAGAGATATGGGAATTTTAAATCATTACACTAAAAAGGAAGGGGGAACCTTTTCTTATTTTAAGCTTGGAAATAAGTTTTATGAGCTTTTTGATAATAATAAAAATGAGGCTCAATCAAATAATGATGCAAAAAGTAATTGTAATAAACAAAGGGATGATGATATTAAATATAATAATCATAATCAAGAAACTAATGTTGATAGTAATAGTAATTATGGCACTATCAATAATCTAGGTATTAGTAATAATTATGGTAGCAACAATAACTATAATATGAAAAACAATGTCCATGGTGTCTTTGAGAATGATGATACTATCAATAAAATAGATGAGGAAAATTATTGTGATGATGAGGTTGTCTATAAAAATGATACAAGGTTATCTACAGAAAATGATAAAGGGTGTACTTTAAAATGTTCAACAAAGACTAATCTATTAAATAACTCATCTACTATAGATTCTAATTTATATAAACATATAGAGAAAGTTAGAGAAATAATAGCATATTTAAATTTAAAGGTTGGAACTAAGTATAAAGAAAATAATAAAGTAACTATTATGCTAATAAATGATAGGCTCAATGAAGGTTATAGTATTGATGATTTTAAAGAAGTTATTGATAAAAAGGTTAAGGTTTGGAAAAATACTGAGTTTGAGCAATATCTAACTCCTAAGACCTTATTTGGTGATAAGTTTGAAGTATATTTAAATCAAAATATCATAAAAGAAGCGAAGAAGGAAAATACATTTATAGATTATAGAGAGCCTAGGAAGTTAAGATTTAATAACTTTAAGGGTAGAGACTATGACTATGTTGATTTAGAGCAGAAATTATTAGGGTGGGCATGATTCTAGTAAATTATCAATAGAAATGGGGGGATAATTAGATATGTTTCATAAGCTAAATAGTTTTGTAAAGAAGTACTAGCCTCACTATATGCTTATTCCACATAGCCTATTTATCTTAGCTAACTTATATTTCTTAATTATACTAATATGAAAGAGGAAATATTAGTAGTTAATATGCATTTAATCTATGCAGGCTTAAGTACAGGAGCTTTCACACTAAGTTCAGTTGAAGCATACTACACGTTACAATATGTCCAACGTCTGCTATGTAAAATTTTAAATTTGCTTATGAGAAGTACTATTATTCAAAAACTACTTAAGGATTTTTCACATTAATTACTTCATTCTTTAATTATTATAACTTTCAGCTTATAAAAATTAACAAGTTTATATAACATTTAAAAAACTTCTCATAACTGCATATATAGTAAATGGGAGGTGATTAATATGGCAAATTCAGTTTTAGTAGGAAATGCTTTAGAGATTAATTATCAAGTTGGTGTTAATTCTAAGGGAAAAGATGTATTCAATAAGCAAAGCTTTAAGAATGTATCTGTAGATGCAACTGATGATAAATTAGTGGAGTTATCAGATGCAGTTGAAAAGCTTATGGATTATTCAGTAAGCACAATTAAGAAGCAACAAACTTTTATGCTAACAAGAGGCTAATTGGCTTTGCAACTTAAGTATTATTAAGACAAGCTCTGAGTAATACTTAATAAAAATCAGCTAAGGCTAATGAACTTAATTCATGACAGAATAGCTAGGATCACGAAAGAATGTGCATAATAAAAAGATGTTGCTAGAGTAATCTTAAAATTGGGGAAAGGGGGATTTAATATGATAGAAAGAACTGCTAGAATGGGGTTTAAAGATGTTGCAGGCAAAAAGACAAATCTGACTATTAAGGATGTTAAAGAAGATGTTTTGGATGCTGACATTTCTGCTCTTATGAATTCTGTAATAACTAATAAGTTATTACAAACAGAATCAGGAGCTCTTGTTGAAATGGTGGAAGCTAATGTAATAACAAAAGAAACTAAGAAAGTTAATCTTTAATATAGTAAAACTAAAGGGAGTCGCGAAACGCGACTTCCTTTATATTTTCACAAAATACACAATAAAGTAAGCCTAATAAGGCACAAATTTTATTAGTCAAATTTAATTAAAAGTTTTGACACACAAAGAGCAGCAGCAGCTAAAGCACCATTATAATTATTATATTCCTTAATTAAAATATCTTGTTTTATATTTTTAGAAAGCAAGTTAATATTTTGTCTTAATAATTCTTCTAATAGATTTTTTAATAAATCTTCATTAAACAACTCTCCATGAATTATAATTTTACTTGAATCAATCATCATTGATAAATTATTAATTGTAATTGAAAGATAATTAATTGCAGAGTTAAGTATTTTTATAATTCCTTCGTCTCCTAACCTATAAGCTTTTAATATAGTTTCTATGGTAATTTTATTTCTTTCAGATACTAATTGTTTCAAATATGTAGTTTCTGAGTTATCAAAGAGTATTTGAGATTTTTTAATAATCCAAGCTTCACTCCCGTATGTTTGAAGACATCCTCTTTTTCCACATTCACATAATTCACCATTCGGATGAACAACGATATGTCCTATTTCTCCAACAAGAAAATTATCCTTGGCATAGAGTTCACCATTGTACATATATGAGCAAAACATTCCTCTACCAACATGGAAGAATATAAAATTATCATCATTGCCATTAAAACTAAATAATCTTTCTGATAATGTCATACATTTAACATTATTTTCAAAGTAGATTGGTAAATCGAATCTTTCTAATAGTATTTTTATATCGAAATTTTTCCAAAATGAATTATTACTAATAATTGATTTATTAACTTCATCAAAATGGCCAGGAAGGGCTATACCTATCCCTTTCGGATTATAGTTTGTACAAGAATCTATAAAACTACTTAATTCATTAATATAAAATTCTTCACTTAAAATTTCTTCTAAATTAGAATTATCTAATTGAATAGTCTTTTCCTTATAAATTTTACCAATATTATCAGTCAAGCAAAAAGATATATATTTAGGTGATAACTCTGTACCTATATAAAAACTATGATTAGGGGATATACCTAATAATATTTTTTTTCTTCCTGACTTATTTTCTTCAGGTATAACTTCTCCAATTTCATGTATAAGGTTTTCTTGAATCATATTACCAGTAATTTCGCTAACTGTTGCAGGTGTAATTCCAGTTTCGTTTGAAATATCAATTCTAGAAATAGGTCCTTTAGCATAAATTTTATCTAAAATTTTAAATCTTAACTTTTGTTGGTTTTTTGTAAGCTTCATATTGTATCTCCTTTCAATAATAATATTATATAACATTAATTATAATTTAAAAATAAATATAATTATTTTTATTATAAATTATTTTGAAGACAATAAAGAGCCTACAAAAGTATAACTCTATTGATTTAGGCTATATTCACTTTTATATATGATAATATTAACTTAAAAATCTAAAGAATAAAGAGGAAAATTGATTATAAATTATAATTAAAAAAGTTAATAATAGCCAATATATATGTTGACAAATTATTTTTGGTAAATTATACTTTAATCATAATAAATTATAAATTATTATCAATTATATAAAAAAATAGATGAAATGTGCTTGATAAATTATAAATTATAAATTATAAATTGTAATTTATAAGAAAAGGAGGGATTATTTAAGTAAAAGGCAGTTTGAATTTTATAAAGGAAGTCCAAGTACATTTAGTTGAGAAAGAGTTATAAATAATTAAGTAATTAAATAATTAAGTAATTAAATAATTAAATTACATTACATTACATTATTTATAGTAATCTAACTATAAATCCTAAGAAAACGATTAAATTGATTTGTATTATAAATATCTTATACTTAACGATAAAGTAATAATTTAGAATTTATAAATATTATCTACAAAAAAATGTGCATTTTATTTAGAAATAGAGAGAAATGATTAGGATTTATTTCTATTGTAAGAATTAAGTTTAATCAAATCTATCTGTTTAGAGATGCTAATTTAAATTAAAAAATTTTAATAACAAGGAGATAAAAATGAATAAGTTGATGGAATCTATTGAAAAATATTTATTACCAATTGCTTCAAAAATAAGTAATCAAAAATTCTTAGTAGCTCTTAGAGATGCTTTTATAGGTACAATGCCTGTTGTTATGACTGGTTCAATTGCTCTTTTACTAAATGCATTTTTAGTAGATGTACCTGGACAATTTGGAAATACTTCAATCCCACAAACATTTAGTTGGTTTGTAGATGTAAATAATTTAATATTTAAAGGCAGTTTAGCTATAGTATCGCTATTATTTATTTTTTCTTTAGGTGTAAATGTTGCCAAGATTTATAAGACAGATACACTATCCTCAGGTATAGTTGCTCTTTCAGCTTTTATAATAGCTATTAGTAATTCTATAACTAAAAGTATTCAATTACCTAATGCTGATGGACAAGTTTTATCAGAACTTTTTAAAGGTGTTAAGGATATAGCTGTTGAAGGAAATAATCTTTCTGTTACAGTTAGTGGAATTATCCCTGGAGCACAAATTAATTCAAATGGTTATTTTACTGCAATTCTTATTGGTTTTATAGCTTGCATTATCTATAGTAAATTAATGAATAAAAACTGGACAATCAAATTACCTGATACAGTACCACCAGCTATTGCAAAACCTTTTATGTCAATAATTCCTGGTTTTGTTGCATTATATGTTGTAGCTATATTCGTATATGCATTTAATAAAATTACTGGACAATTATTAATTGACTGGATATATAAAGTACTTCAAACTCCATTACTAGGTTTATCACAAAGTTTCATTGCAGTTATACTTATTGCATTCTTAACACAATTATTCTGGTTCTTTGGTATTCATGGTGGAAACGTTATGGCACCAATTATGGAAGGCTTATTTGGAATTACTTTATTAGCTAATATGGAAGCTTTTCAAAATAATCAACCAATTCCATATTTATGGACAAGCGTATCTTATGGAGCATTTGTATGGTATGGAACATTAGGTTTATTAATAGCAATATTCTGGAAATCTAGAAATAGTCACTATAAAGAAGTTGCTAAATTAGGTATAGCTCCAGTTTTATTTAATATAGGAGAGCCTGTTATGTATGGACTTCCTACAGTTATGAATCCACTTTTATTTATACCATTCTTATTATCACCTTCATTAATGGCAGCAGTTTCATACTTAGCAACAACTTTAGGTTGGGTAGCACCAGTTACTCAAAATGTTACATGGGTTATGCCACCTGTATTATATGGATTCTTCGCTACAGGATTTGATTGGAGAGCAATTATATTATCATTGGTGAATTTAGCAATTTCAATAGTAGTTTACTTACCTTTCGTTAAGATGGCTGATAAGGAGAACATATAGATGTCTAAATTTGAAATAAGAGAAGAGTTCTATATAGATGATAATAAATTTAAAATTTTATCTGGAGCTGTTCATTATTTTAGAATACACCCTTCTCAATGGGAAGATACATTATTTAATTTAAAAGCTCTAGGATTTAATACAGTAGAAACATATATTCCTTGGAATATTCATGAACCATATGAAGGAAAATTTGATTTTGAAGGAATCAAAGATATAGAAAAGTTTATAAAAACTGCTGAAAAGTTAGGTTTATATGTTATTTTAAGGCCTACTCCTTATATATGTGCTGAATGGGAGTTTGGTGGACTTCCAGCATGGCTATTAAAGGATAAAGAAATAAAGCTTAGAAGCTCTGATGATAACTTTATTGAAAAGCTAAGAAATTATTATAATGATTTACTACCTAGATTAGTTAAGTATCAAGTAACTAAGGGTGGACCAGTTTTGATGATGCAAGTTGAAAATGAATATGGTTCTTATGGTAATGAAAAGGAATATTTGAGAATTGTAGCATCAATAATGAAAGAAAATGGGGTAGATGTTCCTCTTTTCACATCAGATGGTACATGGATTGAAGCATTAGAGTCTGGATCATTAATTGAAGATGATATTTTTGTATCTGGAAACTTTGGTTCAAAATCAAAAGAGAATTGTGATATGCTTAAAGATTTCATTGTACAAAATGGAAAAGAGTGGCCTATTATGTGCATGGAATATTGGGATGGATGGTTTAATAGATGGGGAGAAGATATCATTCGTAGAGACTCTATTGACTTGGCTGAAGATGTAAAGGAAATGCTTAAAATAGGAAGTATTAATCTTTATATGTTCAGAGGAGGAACAAACTTTGGATTTATGAATGGTTGTTCTGCAAGAGGAAATAATGATTTACCACAAGTTACCTCCTATGATTATGATGCGATATTAACGGAATGGGGTAATCCAAGTGATAAGTATTATAAATTACAAAAGGTTATGAAATCACTATATCCTAATATAGAACAATTGCCTCCAAGGAAAAGAATATTAAAGAATCTTGGCAGCTATAAAGTTGATGGTACAGCTAATCTTATGTCTATTGTTTCTGATATATCGAAAGAAGTTAAAACAGTATATCCTAAAGGCATGGAAGATTTAGATTGTAACTATGGATATATGCTATATAGAAGCAAAATTAAGAATTATCATCATGATGAAAAATTAAAGGTTATAGATGCTTCTGATAGATGCCATGTATATATTGATGAAAAACTTATTGCTACTCAATATAAGGCAGAAATAGGAACAGAGGTTGAGTTTAGTAGTGAAAATGAATTTATAAATGTTGATGTATTAGTTGAAAATTTAGGTAGAGTAAACTATGGACATAAATTAAATAGTCCTACTCAAAGAAAAGGGATAAAGGGCGGAGTTATGATAAATAATCATTTCCATAGTGGATGGGTTCAATATCCATTATACCTTGATGAAGAGATGATTTCTAAAATTAAATTTGAAGAAAGTATTGTAGATAAAGTAGAAACTCCAATGTTTTATCATTTTACTGTTGAACTAAATAATATTAATGATACTTTTATTGATTGTTCTAAATATGGTAAGGGCTCAGTATTTGTTAATGGCTTTAATATTGGAAGGTATTGGTCTAAGGGACCTATACAATATTTATATCTTCCATCTGGTTTTCTTAAAGAGAAGAATGAGATTATTGTATTTGAAACCGAAAATATCATAATAAGAGAGCTTGAATTTGATGACAAACCTATTTTTTTAGATTTGTAATTAAATAAAAAATTTAAGTTTTAAAACATATAATCACATAATATTTATTTATAATATTTAAATGGTATAGAAATTATTTTGATAAATATTTAAAAAGGAGAGGTTAATATGAAAAATTTAAATGAGTTTCTTGAAGAAAAAATGTTACCTATAGCTGCTAAGTTAGGGGCAAATAAAGTATTAATTTCAATACGTGATGGTATAACATTAAGTATGCCACTAATTATTATTGGTTCGTTATTCATGATAATAGCAAGTTTTCCAGTTAAAGCATGGACTGATTGGTTGACAGCTGTAGGAATTGATTCTTATTTATGGAAGGGGGTAGATAGTAGTTTCGGATTAATGGGTCTAGTAGCAAGTTTTGGAATTGCAAATAGCTTAGCTCGTCAAAATAAAGTTGATGGTGTTTCAGCAGGTATTGTAGCATTATCATCTTTTATAGTTGTTACACCTTTTGTAAGTGGTGAAACAGGTACAGGCATACCAGTTGGCTATATGGGAAGTAAAGGTTTATTCGTAGCTATGATTATTGGTATTGTTTCAGCTTTAATTTTTAGCTGGTTTATAAAACGTGATATTCAAATTAAATTACCAGATTCTGTGCCACCTGCAGTAGCTAGAAGCTTTAGCGCTTTAATTCCAGGTGCAGCTATTATAACTTTGTGGTTAGTTGTTTTTGCGATTCTTGATAGAGTTAATATTGGTAATATTCATGATTTAATGATGATAGTTTTAGGAAAACCACTAGGATTACTTGGTAATAATATATTTGGAACAATTATTGCAATTCTATTAAATAGTTTATTCTGGTTTGTTGGTATCCATGGAGGAAACGTTGTAAACAGTATTCTTCAACCTATTTGGTTAATGAATTCAGATGCAAACCGTTTATTATTCCAAGCTGATAGTGCAGCTCATTTACCAAATATTATTACACTACCATTTATAGATAATTTCGTATATATGGGTGGCGGTGGAGCTACAATTGGTTTAGTAATTGTTATTGCAATTATTGCTAGACGTAAAAATGCAAGTAAAATGACTAAAGCTATGGCGCCATTAACTTTAACACCAGGTTTATTTAATATTAATGAACCTGCTATGTTTGGGTTACCAATAGTAATGAATGTTTCATTAATCATACCATTTATTTTAGCACCAGTAGCAAATGCGGTAATATCATATGTGGCAATGTCTTCAGGGTTAGTTGCAAGAACTACAGGTATAACAGTTTCTTGGACAATGCCACCAATTCTTAGTGGATTCCTTACAACTGGAAATCATATAAGCGGAGCTGTATTACAAATAGTATGCATACTTGTAGATGTAGCAATTTATTGGTTCTTCTATAAAGCAGTTGAAAAGCAAAACTTAGCTTTAGAAGCAGCTGAGGAAATTGAAATTAATAATAGTATAATGAGCTAATAGCTTAAGAAGATAACAGTAAATAAGCTGAAAATTAGTAAATTAACTTGATATTAATGAAATTAAAAATAGTTTTTTAAAATAAAAAAGTGAAAATAAAAAATATAATTAGTTAAAGAATTTTGGAGGAGTAGTTATGGGTAAAAGATTAATTAGTGCAAATGCATCGGAGATATTAGAAATGACCGCAGCAGAATTAAAACAAAGTATTAAGGCTAGTGAAGGGAGAACCATTCTTTCAGAGAATGTGGCACCAAGGGAATCCTTTATCGGTGATATTACTAACTCTGAAATTGCTAGGGCTTTTGGAGCAGATTTAATTTTACTTAATTGTGTAGATGTTTTAAATCCAGAAATATTTGGACTAGAAGTTAATGAAGGAAATTTTGTAGATGAGTTACATCGTTTAGTTGGACGTCCAATAGGAGTGAATTTAGAGCCTGTAGATTTAGATGCAGATATGGCGGAAGATATTTTAACTATCAGTAGAGGTAGACAAGGTAATCTTGAAACAATTAAAGAAATTGAAAAACTTGGTATGGACTTTGTTTGTTTTACTGGAAACCCTGGTACAGGAGTTACTAATTCACAAATAGAAAAAACAATTCGTTTATCAAAAAAACATTTTTCAGGATTAATTATTGCTGGAAAAATGCATGGAGCTGGTGTTAATGAACCAGTTGCAGATTTAAAAGCAGTAGAAGGATTTATTGAGGCAGGTGCAGATATTATTTTAGTTCCTGCAGTTGGAACAGTACCTGGCTTTGATGATTCAGAATTAAAAGAAGTAGTTAAAGTAGCACATAGTAAAGGTGCACTTGTAATGACTGCAATTGGTACCAGTCAAGAAAGTTCAGATGAAGATACTATTAAACACATTGCAATACGCAATAAAATTTGTGGAGTAGATATTCAGCATATTGGTGATGCAGGTTATGGTGGAGTTGCACCTTTTGAGAATATTTTTGCTATGAGTAAGGCAATTCGAGGTGTTCGTCATACTGTATCTATGATGGCGCGTTCAATTAATCGTTGATCATTTAAAGAAAATATATAGAAATTGAAATATATAGAAGGTTAGGTTTAGTTTTAACCTACCTTCTTATATATTACTAAATTTATAAAGAGTTTTTTTAGATATTATAAGAGAGGTGTATAAATATGAAAAAGACAATTATGTTAATATGTGCAGCTGGAATGAGTACTAGCTTAATGGTGACTAGAATGCAAAAAGCAGCTGAGGAGAAGGGTATTGAAGCAGATATATTTGCTATTTCAGCTAGTGAGGCAGATAGTTATTTCACTGAGAAAAAAGTTGATGTATTACTTTTAGGGCCACAAGTGCGTTTTATGAAATCACAATTTGAAGAGAAGGTAGAGCCATTGGGTATTGCAATTGATGTAATAAATATGACTTACTATGGCATGATGAATGGAGAAAAAGTATTAGAACAAGCTTTAAGTTTAATGAATAAGTAGTTTAGCAAGTATTAAAACAAGCTATAAGTTTAATTAATAATCATTTTTGCAAATCAATTAAATTACTTAAAAGGAGTGTTTATTTTGGGAGAACAAATGAATTTAGATGTAATTATGCAGTTAATTATGTTTGGAGGAGATGCAAAAAGTAATGCAATGGAGGCTATTCAAGCAGCTAAAACTGGAGATTTTGAATTAGCAAAAAATAAAATTAATGATGCTCAAGCTTCATTAACAAAGGCGCATCATTCTCAAACACAAATGTTAACTAAAGAAGCTCAAGGAAATAAAACTGAACTTTCATTATTAATGATACATGGACAAGATCATTTAATGACTTCAATGGCATTTACAGATTTAGCTAAGGAAATTGTTGATATTTATTCTTGCGTTTTAAAAAAGTAAAAATATATTATTTAAGAATTATTAATGATTAAATAAATAGAAGAGGTGAATGCTATGTATTCAAATAATAAAAAATATCAAAAAAATGGTGTTAAAAAATTTGAAAGGTATTCATTTAAGAAATTTAGTGCAGTTTTGACTTCAACTTTGGTTGGAACAAATTTAGTGGCACTATTAGTTGGAACTAATAGTGCGTTTGCACTAGAAAATCAAGTGAATATACAATCTTCTTCAGTTACTGAATCTTTATTAAATCTAGATAAAGTTACTAATGGTAGCTTTGAAAATAATTTTAAATCTAGTAATCAGAATTGGGAATATAAAGCAGGGGCATTAGGAAAGTTAGTGAGTGAAAATGGTAACTCCTATGCAACAATTCAAGCAGGAAATATTGACGATTACGTATTGCAGGTAATTAATACAACACCTGGTAAAAAGTATACTGTTTCTGCAGATATAAAGGTTACAGTACCAGAAGGAAAAACTCCCTCAGGTGTTTTTTTAACAACGAAGCGTCAAACAGATGCAGGAAAGCAAGGATCTGTTTATAAACAATTACAATTTACTGCTAAAACTAATAACTGGGAAAGAAAAGAATTTGAATTTACAGCTGACACATATAAAACTTACGTTGGTATAGTAAAATGGGCACAAACAGATGGAGCAGGAAATGTTAGAAGTACCCAAATTAGTATGGATAATGTAAAGGTTATCGAAGAAGATGATAGTACAGTTATTTGGGAAGATGGTTTTTCAGAAGACGTTTTAGATCAAGATATATGGGGATATGAGCTAGGTAATATTCGTGGTAATGAGCAACAACATTATGTTGATAGTAAAGATAATGTGTTTTTAGAAGATGGAAAGTTGGTTTTAAAGGCAACTAATAGGGAACTTCAAGATCAATATAGAAACACTGCTAAGCATGGAAGTGCTGCAAGAAATGTTATTTATGATTCTGGAAGTGTTAGAACTCATGGAAAGATGGAGTTCTTATACGGACGTATAGAAATGAAGGCAAAACTTCCTAAAGGAAAGGGAGCTTTCCCTGCTTTTTGGACATTAGGTGCTGATTTTATGCTTGATGGTGATATAAATCCACAACAAGGATATGGATGGCCAAGCACTGGTGAAATCGATATTATGGAACTTATTGGAGCACCAACTGATGAAAGATTAGCTCAAGGTGAAGTTGATACAACTAATAATAAAAGACAAAGCAATAAAATTGTTTATGGAACCCCACATTTCTATTATGGAAGTACAAGTGATCCAGATAAAGATGGTAGTTATTCACCAAATGAATTGGGTGGAAATATAACATTAAAAGAAGATTTTCATAATGATTTTCATGTATTTGGAATAAACTGGTCACCTAATAAAATTGAATGGTATGTTGATGGAGTTGTGTATAACACAATGTATTTGACTGGGGATGCACGTTTACAAGCAGCAGCAGCTAGCCTTAATCGACCACAATATATTCAGTTTAATTTAGCAACTGGTGGTAATTGGGCTGGTGATGCAGGGTCATACTTGGGAGAAGATGATACTAGATTCGAAATAGATTGGGTTCGTTGGTCTCAAAATGCTGAACAAAAAGCTGCAGCTGATGAATATTATAAAAATAATCCTAATTTAACTGGTGTTAAAAATATTACTATGATACAGGGTGAAGCTCATAATTTACTTCAAGGTATATCAGTAGATAAAGAGAATTATTTAGTTGATTTTTCAATTGATGATGAATATATGTTTTCAAATGCTGGTGGCAATACAAATGTTACTTTAAGAGTTAGTGGTTCTCAAGATGTAGCTAGGTTGAAAGCATTAGAACCAGGTGTGTATAACATTCACTATAGTGCATTTCCAAAAGGAGCTGTTTTAGGTGGAAAGGTAACCCCAACATATAAAGTAAAGAGAGAGACAGCTATATTAATTGTATTACCTAAAGGGGAAAATGCAATAAAAGGTAATGAAGGCGATACATTATCATCTGTTAAGTTACCTAATGGATGGAAGTGGGAAGATTCAACTCAAGTAATTGATAATAAATCTAGTTATAGAGTTATTTTTAATAATGTTGAACAAAGAGAAGAGGCTGGTAAGGAGCGTACTATTATAGTGGAAATTCCTGGAGAAAAAATTACTGGAGCTCAAGATAAATAAAATCCTTGTATGTTAAATGTAGTAATGAGCGCAGAAAATATTGAGTATAAGTTATTTTTTATAATTATTAGTAAGTATTGATAATATGAAGAAACTTATTAAATTTAAATTAACCAGAGAAAAACATAGAGAGTTTTAAAAATATTTTAGTGTTAAATTTGTTTGGTGTTTATAATATTATTTTATTGCTTTTTGCAATAAATGATTCTTTGTAATTTGGAGGAGAGTATGAAAGGAAAATTGATAACGAGTATTGGATTATCTTTAATATTAACTTTAACCCCTGCAATTCAAGGTATGACATATGTTTATTCTCAGACAATTGATTATAGCGATAAATTATTAGATAAGACTAATATGATTTTTGATAATACATTAAAGACTGCAATTTCTAACAGTGAAGGCATACAAGATAAATTAGAATTGATTAAGAAAATGTCAAAGGGATCTTTCACGTTTAGGTATCGATTAAATGAGGAACAAATTAATAGTGAAATTGTTGGACTGATGTCAATGTCAGTTCACAATGAAGCTAGTGGATATGGTGCTTTCTTTTTTAGACCAACTACTGGTAAATTCGGAATTGAAGTAAAAGGGAAAAGCTTAGTAGAAGTTCAGGCACCAGTTAATACAGTTAATAATACACAGTGGCATACAGTCACATATGTATTTACTGGAAATGAAATGAATGTATATCTAGATGGAGAAAACTTAGGTAGCGTAGCCTTCCAAGGATTATTTAGTGATAATACTTCTTGGGTTCCGCGAGCTACTAAATTAACTGTAGGGGGACTTTACAGAAGCGAATCATTACAATGGGGACTTAGTGGATATATTGAAAAGATTGAGGTTGGTAGCGACGTATTGACGGCAGAACAGGTTAATTCTATCCATAAAGAAACAAATTCTAGTGACTATCCAATTATTAATGATGAATTTATGAAGACAAGTGAGTATGGACTTTGGGATGCTTATGATGAAGATGTCTATATGTATAGAATCCCATCATTAGTAAAAACAAAAGATGGTACTTTAGTGGCAGCTGCTGATGCTCGTAAGAAGCATTGGAATGACTGGGGAGATATTGCAACGGTTGTAAGAACCAGTACTGATAATGGTAGTACATGGAGTAAAAATACTACAGTTTTAGATATGCCAACACAACCATATTATACACAAGATGTAATTTTAGGTGGATCAGATATACGTTCAGCATTATCTATTGACCCTGTATTATTATCAGCTAGTAATGGAGACTTGTTCTTATTAGTAGATATGTTTCCTGAATCACAAGCAGGTGTTAGTTCAAAACTAGGAACTGGATATGTAGAAGTTGATGGGAAGTCTTATTTAGAATTGACAGATGATTCAGGAAATAAATATACTGTTCGTGAAGAAGGAAAAGTATATAGTAGTACGGGTGAATTAACTGAATATACAGTATCTAATGGTGACTATGAACATGCATTTGCAAATAAGGGAGATCTCTATTCTAATGGCAAACGTTTAGGTAATATTTATCTAAATGGAACAGCAGAAGGAAATGACAGTGCACCTTTAAAGGCATATGTAACAAGTTATTTATGGTTATTTAAGAGTACTGATAGCGGTCAAACATGGTCTGATCCAATAGATTTAAATCCAGAAGTAAAAGAAGATTGGATGCGCTTTATGGGCAGCGGTCCAGGAAATGGACTTGAAGTTGTCAAGGCAGATGGAAGCATTAGGCTAATGTTTCCAGTTTATTATACTAATGCTAATGGTAGTGGGATTGGAAAACAAAGTAGTGCCAATATTTATAGTGATGATGGTGGTATAACATGGCACCGTGGTGAATCACCAAATGATGGAAGAATTTATGGCAATGGGTTACATGCTTCATCACAAACATTGAATAATGAAGTAACTGAATTAGGCGAAAGTCAAATTGTTCAATTAAAAAATGGTCATCTATTACAATTTTTGAGAAATAGAGGAACAAATAAAACAATTTTATATGCAATTAGTGAAGACTATGGAGAAACATGGAGTGATACATTAATTGATACTGGTTTATATGAACCATATTGCCAAATGTCAGTTATTTCAATGGATGTTGATGGAAAGGAATCACTAGTCTTATCTAATCCAGCTGGTGGTGGTACAAGAGCTGATGGTAGAGAAAATGGTACAATCAGAATTGGCGAAGTTCAAGATAATGATACGATTAATTGGGTTAGTGAAAGGCTAATTAAAGAAGGACGTTATGCGTATTCTACTCTTTGTCAGTTAGATGATGATCATGTTGGAGTGTTATATGAATACGATGGTCATATAAAATATACCTCAATGAATATAGATTATATTCAAAATAAAAATATTAGTTTTGATCAACCAGCAATTAGTGAGGTTACTAAAGAGGTAATCAAAGATTCTAATAATGAACCAAGTATTATTCAAGCTGGTGACGTAATTAGATTTAATGTTAGATTGAATCAAAATGTATTTGTTCTTGGTGAGCAAAAACTTGATATTACAATTGGAGCGAATAATAAATCAGCCAAGTATGTTTCTGGTTCAGGAACGAATAACATTGTTTTTGATTATACGGTAGGGGATGGGGATTCTGGTGACTTAGTTGTAAATCATGCGATGACTGGTTCAATTGTTGAAAATGTATATGGTTCATCATTACTAGAAAGATCTAATAAATTTGAACTTGGAATAGTAGGATTTAATCCAGAAGATGCTTCAAGAGATTTAAAGGATGTGGATGCAGCAGCTGGTTCATTTGAAAATGGACATAATGCTTCTATGTCAAGAGATGATAAAAATGAAACTTACTGGGAAAGTCGTTCGACTGATTTATCTAAACACTATGTTACTCTATATTTAGATAAAGAATATAATGTTGATGGATTAAGATATTTACCAGCTGCTAATGAAGAAGGGCGCATTACTGAATATGAAATTCAAGTAAGTGATAATCCAGATGATTCATTTGTTACAGTAGCTACAGGTACTTGGGAAAATACAGAAGGATGGAAAATTGTAAAATTTGATAAAATTCATTCAGCACGATATGTAAGAATTGTATCTACTAATCCAACTAATGGTGTTTCAGCAATTGCAGAATTAAGTGCTACAGGAATAGAAAAAGCTACTGAAACTCAAAAGTTAGAAGTTCAAGTAGAGCCTCGATATAATACTGTAAGATTAGAATGGAACAATATTGCAGCAGCAACTAAGTATGTAATTAAAAGAGCTGAAGCAGTAGATGGAACTTACGAAACAATACGAGAGCTTGATCGTAACACTACTAAGTTTATTGATGAGACAGGTTATGGTAAAAAATATTATTATAAAGTTGAAGCTCCACGTGCTAGTGCTCAAACTTTAATTAGTGATGCCTTAACTTTTGATGGAACTACTGGAATTGAAACATTAATAAAAAATGCTCAATTAGGTGTTCAATATGAAAATACTACATTTGATGGAAATAGAATTGAAACATATAATGATAAATCAGCTACAATTCAGTCATTAGAAAAGGGTTCAATTATAATGAAATTTAAGAAAACTGGTAATCTTGATAAAGATACAGTTATGCTAGGATTAAAGAATAAAGCAACCCAAACAACATTAACTGGTGGTTCACAAGTAGCATCATTTTGGATGGGTGCTGATAAAATATTCCATCAGGCTTTCCCAATTGCTGGATCACAAGCTAAGCTAAATATTGGTAGTGATTCTTCTTGGCACACATTAGTATTATCTAATGATAACGAGGGGAAAACGTATCGTTTAACAGTTGATGGTGAAGAAGTATGGGCACTTACAAATACTAAGTTCAATGGTTTCTTCTCAAAGTTTAGCAATTTAAATCAAGTTACAGTTGGTGGACACTTATCTACTGCTGGAGTGGTGGAATATCCGTTTATTGGAGAAATTGCTTATGTAGCAGTTACAGATGAAATTTTAACTGAGAAAGAAGCTAAGGATTTGACTAAAGGAGTTACAATCATTGCTAATAAGGACGCTTTAGTAGCAAAAATAAACGAGGCAAAAGCTTTAGATTCTTCAATATATACTGATGCTTCAATTACAGAATTAAGAGCTCAATTAGAAAATGCAAAAGCTATTAACGTGGATCAAACAGTATCTCAAAAAGCAGTTGATGATGCAGTTGAAGCATTAGATAATGCTATCAAGGCAATGGTTGAAAAGGAACCAATAGAAATAACTTATCCAGTTATAGAAGAGGGTTCGACTCAAACAATTGGATTGCATAATGTTGAAGAGGCTAAAGCATTATTATTAGAAACAGCTGAAGAACTTTCAATTGTTAAAGATGCATTAGCAAAGGGACAAAAGGTTGACTTAGTAGTTGAAGCTAATCCACTAACTGATGTAACAGAAAATGACCATAAGAAATTTGAAGATTTTGAAAAAAACACAGAGACTAATTATTATAATAGATTAACTATTGCTGGATATTTTGAATTAAAAGTATTTGTTCAAATTGATGGTGTAAAGGAAAATGAAGTTAATCTTGAAAATATTAATGAATTACCTGAAACACTTATTTTTAATTTATTAGTTGATAAAAATTTAGTTTCTGAAAATAGAAAGTTTAAGACATTGGCATTAGTAGATGATAATGTTGAAAAATTCTATACAGAGTTAAAAGATAATAATATTGAAATAGAAACTTATAAATTAGGATTGTGTGCATTAGCATATCAGGATAAAAAAGCTAAAGCAGTAGAAATAGACAAGGCTAAATTAGAAGAATTAATTGCGGAAGCTGAAAAAATCAATAAAGATGAATACACAGAAATAAGCTATAATGCTATGGCAGAGAAAATAGAAGCAGCAAAGATGGTATTAGAAGATAAAAATGCAAATCAAGAAGTAGTTGATAAGGCTGCTGAAGAATT
>NZ_JADNAT010000007.1:20856-174129 GCF_015550425.1 Clostridium sp. 1001275B_160808_H3
AAAATAGAAGCAGCAAAGATGGTATTAGAAGATAAAAATGCAAATCAAGAAGTAGTTGATAAGGCTGCTGAAGAATTGCATGTAGCAATAGATAACTTAGTTAAAAGAGAAGTTGAAGAGATAGTAAATAAAACAGTATTAGAAAAATTAATTGCTGAAGCTGAAAAAGTAAATAAAGATGAATATACAGAAGCAAGTTATAATGCTATGGTAAAAAAAATAGAAGCAGCAAAGATGGTATTAGAAGATAAAAATGCAAATCAAGAAGTAGTTGATAAGGCTGCTGAAGAATTGCATGTAGCAATAGATAACTTAGTTAAAAGAGAAGTTGAAGAGATAGTAAATAAAACAGTATTAGAAAAATTAATTGCTGAAGCTGAAAAAGTAAATAAAGATGAATATACAGAAGCAAGTTATAATGCTATGGTAAAAAAATTAGAAGCAGCAAAGATGGTATTAGAAGATAAAAATGCAAATCAAGAAGTAGTTGATAAGGCTACTAAAGAATTACAAACATCAATAGATAATTTGGTTAAAAAAGAAGAGTCTAATGAGCCACCAGTTGTTACTCCAACTGAGCCATCTAATCCTGATAATTCAACTAATACACCAAAATTAGATAATCCAACTGAATTAGTAAAGACTGGTGATGAAAGTATAGTTTTATCAGCAATAACAGCTTTAGTATTATTAGCTGTTGGAACAGTACTGTTAAAAAGAAGGAAAACTAGGGAAGGGGAAAATATATAATGAATAAGAGAGTTGGAAGAATATTAAAATTAGCTTTAGCATTAATTTTTGCAGGTAGTATATTTTCTTATGGTTTTTCTAAGTCCAACGGTGATTCAGAAGTTGCTGTAAGTTCTAAATATGACAGTGAAACCTTGTTGAAGGATCCAGTTACTACATTAAGTTCATTGACAGATGACAACTTAATAAGTGCCTCAGAGGAAGAAGAAGGGGAATATGAATTACTTTGGGAGGATGACTTCGGTGAAAATGATTTAGATTTGGATGTCTGGGGATATGAATTAGGAAGTGTTCGTGGTAATGAACAACAGCACTATGTTGATAGCAAAGAAAACGTTTTTCTTAGAGATGGAAATTTAGTTTTAAAAGTTACTGATCGTGCAGTTGAAGATCAATATATGAATCCTCGTGGAGGAGCTAGTGCTAGAAAAATTATATATAATTCAGGAAGTGTAAGAACTCATGCTAAAAAGGAATTCTTATATGGAAGAATTGAGATGAAAGCAAAATTACCAAAAGGTAAAGGTGCTTTCCCAGCATTTTGGACTTTAGGTGCAGACTTCTCATTAGATGGTGATATTAATTCTGCACAAGGTTATGGATGGCCGAGCTGTGGAGAAATTGATATTATGGAAATTATCGGAGCTCCAACAGCAGAAAGGGCTGCTCAAGGCGAAACAAAAGAAGGAAATCAAAGTAATTCAAAGGTATATGCTACACCTCATTTTTACTGGAAAGGGGCTACTGGTGATCCTGACCGTGATGGTAGCTATAGCCCATTTGAATTAGGTAAAAACTATGATATTGGTGAAGATTTAAATAATGAATATCATATCTTTGGAATAAATTGGACACCAGAAAAAATTGAATGGTACATTGATGATGTTATTTATAACACCATGGAGTTTAAAGATGATAATGGTAGAATGAGTGCAGCAGCAGCATCTCTTAATAGACCACAATATATCCAATTCAATCTAGCTACAGGAGGAAACTGGGCAAAAAATGCTGGGTTACATTTAGGAGAAGATAATACAGAATTTGCTATTGACTGGGTAAGATGGATGCAAGACGATGAACAAAAAGCAGCATCTGAAGCATATTACCAAGATAATCCTGTCATTACTGGAGTTAAAGATATTACAATGATTGAAGGGACTACACCAGATTTATTAAAAGGAATATCAGTAAATAAAATTGATTATTCAATTGATTATTCAATCGAAGATGAGTATATGTTTTCTAATGCTGGTGGATTAACAAATTCAACATTAAAATGTAGTGGGGTTAATGATATTGCAAAACTAGCAGAATTAGAACCTGGGTTATACAATATCTTCTATACTGCTGCACCATTAGGTGAAACATTAAGTGGACCTGTTACACCAACTCCTAAAGTGAAGCGTGAATCATCAATTTTAGTAGTTTTACCAAAAGAGTTGGATGGCGAAACAATTACCAACTTAACAGGTTTAAAAGGTGCAGAACTTTCAACTGTTTCATTACCAGATAATTTTAATTGGGTAGATGGTGATCAAAAAATTGATGGTAACACTTATAGTGTTAATTATACAAAAGTAAACAAAGAAAATGATGTTAGGGAAATTTATGCTGATATAAAAATTAATGTAATAGATAATTCTAAGTTATTGAATGTATTAGAACAAGCGGAAGAGTTATTAACAAAAACTGATCAATACTCTGAAGAATCTCTAGATAATTTAAGCAAAAAGGTTACAGTTGCCCAAACGTTACTTTCAAAGAAAAATATAACTGAAAAAGATTTAACAAGAGTTAGAATGGATGTTAAAGTAGCTATTATGGATTTAGAGGAAAAGTAAGTACTGTTAATTTAAAAGAAGATGATCCTATTTACTATAAAAAGAAAATTAGAGGAAAAGTAAGTACTGTTAATTTAAAAGTGCTGTAGTAATCATGATAGTGCTGTTTATTAAAAAATAGTGTAAAGAACTTTATACTAATTGATTTTAAAAATAGTGTTTATTTTAGAAGAACAAGAGAATTTACAAACAAAAATTATGTTAATATTAAAGTAATATATCAGAAATTAAAGGTTGTAAATTCAGATTATAAATTTTGGATTACAATTGATGATACAGTAGTAGACTATCCTGTGGTTCAAGGAGAGGATAATGATTTTTATTTAAACAATAATTTTTATAAGGAACAAAGTATTTCAGGAACTATATTTTTGGAGTATAAAAATGTTGAGTTGCAAGATAAAAATCTAATTTTATATGGTCATAATATAAGAGATGGGAGTATGTTTGCTTATATAAATAAATTTAAAGAAAAAACTTTTTAATAATAAGAAAATTTAAAATAATGAAACACAGAGGGAGTCGCGAAACGCGACTTCCTTTATTTTTTTATAAAATGCTAATTTATATTAAATTTATGAAAATAGATTAAAAAATAATTTGAAAATTAGTTTAAAAGGTAAATTGAGAAGTAGTTTAAAAAAATAGGATTTGAAAGTGGATATAATAAGCAAAAATTGACAAACCTTTTTGAAAAGAATATAGTGGTTATATTAAAAAAATATATATTGTATATACTAAAATATATATTTATTAAATTGAAAAACTATATTAAGAAAAGAATATATTCAATATATAAAAAATGAAAAGTAAAAGAAGGATACTTAAAAAGTGAACATTAGAGAGGTGACTTAAAAGTGGACATAATAAGAAAGCAGCTAGTTAAAATAAGAGATGGATTTTTAAATGGAGTACCAACTATAATTGTAGCTATTTGCTTATTTTTTTCTTTCTTAAAAATTTTCGGAGTATCTGAAGTTATAATAGCCTCATTTTTAACAGTTTTATTTACAATTAAATCAAGAGAAGAATTTAACTTAAAAAGATTGTTAAAGATATTTTTTATGTTACTTGTGATATCAGCTTTTTCATATATTGCAAATTTAAACATAGCATTATTCGTGGTGATTAATTTAATGCTACCATCTCTTATAATCTATTTATATACTGATAATTTTACGCCAAGAGGATATTTTGTATATGTAATGGCATTCATATTTTTACAGCTAAGACCTATTGAATTTTCAGCATTACCTAAGAGGTTTGCTGCCTTAATTTTTGGAATGGTGTTTGTAACATTAGCATTATTTATAAACTCATTAAGAAATAGGCATAAAAATAGTTATGAATTAGCGGAAAGTGGATTATTAAATTTATCTAATCAAATTAATAAATTATCTCTAAAAGAAGAATTAAAGAGTGAAACAGATGAACTTAATAGAATAATATACAAATTAAATAATATTATATATTCAAGTAGAAATTATAAGTATTTAGTAGATAGTTTTGGCTCAAATAATTATTATTTTATGCTAGTATTTCAAAAGTTTCAGTATGTTATAAAAAATATTTATATGATTTATGATAATTTAAATGATAGTGATATTTTATACTTGAAAGAATTAAGTATATTATTAAAAAAGATATCAAAGGAAGTTAATGAAAGAGATAATGTATCTTTAATAAATTTATTAGATAATTTTATAGAAGTACAATATTTTACAGATAAAAAAATAGAAGCTGATGTAGCATATATTATTAATATTTTAAAAGAGGTACTTACAAATATAGCTACTTCAAATTTTGATAGTATGAAGGAAACATGGAGAATACCAAAAGCTACTCATAAGATACGTGGAATTAGATATAATCTAAAATTAGATAAATTTCAATTGCGTTTTGCATTAAGGCTGTCTTTTGTCATAACAGCTACTTTCTTAATATCAAAGTTAACTGGATTAAATCATTCATATTGGATCCCTATGAATGCCTTTTTTATGATTACACCTTTTTATGAGGATAGTGCACAAAGAATTAATAATCGTATATTAGGTACAATTATTGGATCTATTTTAGCATTTATATTACTTAGTATATTTAAAACACCAAATTCTCATATTGTGATAATAGTTATAATGACAATATGTATGTATTCAGCAACACCATCAACATGGATAATGACTTCATATTCTACTTGTTATGGTCTTGCTTTAGTTACCTTAGCAATGGATAGAACAGAAGCAATAGAGCTTAGACTAGTATATATATTTATTGCAGCTATTATTTCAATATTAGCAAGTAAGTATATATTACCTAATAAGAGTAGTTATGAATTTAAATTAAATGTAAATAAGCTAATTGAAATAGATAGAAGAATGGTTTCAATGTTAAGAAAGGCATTAGAAAATAAAGATGAGTTTGATAATACATATTTAAGGGAATTATTAATAAGGTCTAATCAAATAAATTTAGATATTAAAAATTATAAAAAGAAGAATGAATATGAACAATCTTTTTATAATAATTTACTAGAAATAAATAAACAGCTTATACATGAAGTTAGGCAGATTTCATATATAGCTATTAACAATGAGGGGATTTTACAGGAAGATAAAAATATAAATGAAGTCCTAGATAACATAGAAGTTATTTTAAATATAATTCAAGTAACCTTAGAAAGTAATGAGTTGGCTGTAAATCAGATTATGTCAAGGAAATCTAAGGATTACGGATTAATTAGTAAGGATTTATATTTTAATAGTATAGTTCTTAATTGCATGAATACAGCTGAGGATATGTATAAGCTAGTAAGTGAAAGGTATAAAGAACATACGAGGTAATATAAGACTAGAATTTATGGGCTATAGAATAATAAAAAGAAAGAATAATGAGTAGGGAATTCATTAGTTTTAGTTAGAAAAAGATAATTAGAATTAAAAATAAAATATAAAATAAATAACACGGAACCTAGAAAATCCATAGCTTTGGAGAATCTAGGTTCTTTATATTTTATGAGTAAAATACTACTTTTTATATGAATTTCATAAAAAGCCATAAAAAATATATAGTATATGGTATAAATTTCAAGTTTGTGAAAAGTATCATAAAATTACAATGAGATTATATGAAATGCTGAAATTTTTACCTATATATTGGTAATTGATACACTAAATACGAATAATAGTTATAATCTACTTTGAAAACGTTTATAAGGAGTGATTTTATGAGAAAAAGAAAAAAATTTAAGGTTGTAAATATTCTTACTGTAATATTTATGACTCTAGGAATTTTTTCAAGTGTATCAATAGATGCATTTGCAAAAGATACTGAAAATCTAATTGAAAATGGCTCATTTGAAGACGGACAGAAAGGAAAATGGAATCCTAGAGGCGATGGGGTAAACTTAGAAATAACAAATGAAACAGAAGCAGCAAATGGGACTTACAGTTTAAAGGTTACAGGAAGAAATGATAGCTGGAAAGGACCATCTTATAGTGTTAAAGACTTACTTGAAAAGGGGAAGACTTATAATATATCAATTAAAGTTAAGGCAGTTGCTGGACAAAAGGCTATAGGGAAAGCAGAAAAGGTTACTTTATCTATGGAAAAACAAATAGATGGCTCAGCAACATACACTAATATATCTTTCTCTAGTGGCACTGATATTAATGAAGATGGATGGACAACAGTAGGCGGAAACTATACTTTAGATTATGCAGGAGAACTTACTCTTCTTGATATCTATGTAGAATCAAGCACTAAGGATTTAGAATTCTATATAGATGATTTAGTAATTGCTGATACTACACCTGTAGATAAAGGAAATATAGTTTCAAATTCAACTTTTGAAGATGGAGTTGAAGGGTGGGACAAGCAAGGAACTGTAACACTTGAATCAGTAAATGATATTTTTTATGAGGGAAGTCATAGTTTAAAGGTTTCTGGAAGAGGAGCTACATGGGCTGCACCTAGTTACAATTTAACTGATAAGGTGGTATTAGGAAGAAGTTATGATGTAAGCCTTTGGGTTATGTATAATGAAGGTGAAAATGAAGAAGAAACAATAAAGGCAACATTTAAGCCAGGATATGCAACAGTTGGAGAAGTAAAGGCTAAAAAAGGAGAATGGACAGAGATAAAGGGAACTATGAATGTACCTGAAACTTTATCAGAAGCATCTAGTATATATATTGAAGCATCAAACGTAGATTTACCATCTTATTATATTGATAATGTTAAGATTGAAGGTGAAATACCAGCAAAGCCAATAGAAATAGAACAAGATATTCCAAGCTTATATGAAAGTTTTAAAGATTATTTCTTAGTTGGAGGGGCTGTTAATCCAGGAGACTTTGGTAATAATAGCCTTACAGAACAACTTGTAGATAAGCATTATAATATAATAACGGCTGAAAATGCTATGAAACCAGAAGGACTTCAAGGAGAAGAAGGAGTATTTACTTTTGAACAAGCTGATAAATTAGTTGATTATGCAAGAGATAATAATCTTGTAATGAGAGGACATACTTTAGTTTGGCATAGTCAAACTCCAGATTGGTTCTTTCAAGACAAAGATAATCCAGAAAAATTAGCAAGTAAAGAAGTTTTATTAGAAAGAGAAAGAACTCATATAAGAACAGTACTAAATCATTATAAAGAAAAATATGGTACTGCAGCTGAAGGAAGTCCAATAAAGTATTGGGATGTAGTTAATGAAGTTATTGATGATAATGGAGAATACAGAAATTCAAAGTGGTATCAAATAGCAGGATTAGATTATATAAAGGTAGCATTTGAAACAGCACGTGAAGTAGACCCTTCACTAAAGTTATTTATTAATGATTATAATATTGAAAGAAATAATTCTAAGACAAATAAATTATATGAATTAGTAAAAGAATTAAAAGCAGAAGGAGTTCCAATAGATGGAGTAGGACTTCAAATGCATGTAAATTCAGATATACCAATGGATAGTATTAAAAAATCTATGGAAAAGTACGAATCCATACCTGGAATAGAACTTCAAGTAACAGAACTAGATGTAAGCATGGGATTAGAAAATGAGGCTGTAACCCATGAAGTTTTACTTAAGCAAGGAAGATACTACAAACAATTATTCGATTTATTTAAATCTAAAAAAGAAAGTATAAGTGCTGTAGTTATTTGGGGAGTAATTGATGATACTTCTTGGGTTAAGACTTATAAACCATTATTATTTGATGGTAAATATAAAGCAAAACCTGCCTTTTATTCAATAGCAGACCCACAAAATTCAGAAATTAACAGAGAGCAAATACAAGCTGTAGAAGGAAAGCCATTAAATAAAGATGATATTATTTGGTCAACAGTAAGAACATTAGATATTAATACTTTCTATGAAGGTTTAGATGGCGCAACAGCAAAAGCTCAAATCATGTGGGATGATAAAAATTTATACTTAAAAGCATATGTTAATGATAATACTATGAGCAATGATGATAGCTTTGAAGTGTTTATAGATTTAAATAATGATAAATCAGAAGCTTATGGAGATGATGATAATCATATTACAATTAAACGTAATGAAGCAATTAGTGATGGAAATGGATATTTAGTTTATAAAGCAATTCCTTTAGATATAGCATTACCAGCTGAAAAGGTTATTGGTTTTGATGTTAGAATAAGTGATTATAATGCTGATGGAAGCAAAAATTCAATTGTTGTTTTAAATGATTATTCTAATTCTCAAGATACTAATACAAAATATTTTGCAGATTTAAAATTAGGTAATAAATCTAAAATTGGAGATTCAATTTTTGGAACTCCAATAATTGATGGAAAGTTTGATGAGGCATGGAAAAATGCAAAGGAAATAAGTACAGATGTATGGGTGACAGGTAATTCAGGAGCAACAGCAAAAGTTAAAACTATGTGGGACAACAATAATTTATATGTTATTGCTGATGTTACAGATACAGTATTAAATAAGTCTAATGAAAATGCTTGGGAACAAGATTCAATAGAAATATTCCTTGATCAAAACAATGGTAAAACTTCTAGCTATCAAGGTGATGATAGTCAAATTAGAGTTAACTTTGAAAATATGGTTACAGTTTCTGGGTACAAGCCAGAAGGTTTAACAACCCAAACTTCTATTACTGATAAGGGATATATAGTAGAGCTTGCAATACCATTAACAGAAATTACACCAACAGAAGGAAATATCTTAGGTTTTGATGTACAAGTAAATGATGCTAATGAAGCAGGTGAAAGAACAGGAGTAGCAACATGGTGTGATTCATCAGGTGCATCTTATGCTAATACATCAAGGTTTGGGAATATTAGACTTGTTAAAAATGAAGTTAAGCCAGAAGAACCATCAAATCCAGGAAATCCAGGAAATCCAGAGAACCCAGAAAATCCTGAAAATCCATCAACTCCTGAAGTGCCAGAGCAACCAGGAAATAATAATCCAGGCCCAAAACCTGGTGATAACAATCAAGGTGGAAATCCAGGAGATAATAACTCAGGGGAAAATCCATCAAATCCTGAAGAAAATAATAATGGACAAAAGCCAGGATCTGATAATCAAGAGCAACAGCCAGGAAATACAAATTCAGGTGCAAATGAAAATTTACCCAAAACAGGAGGAAGCAATCCGATATATCTATTAGTTATTGCAACTACAATAATTGGAGTTGGTTGGTTATTATTTTATAAAGGAAAGAAAGAGAAATTAAGCAAAAATAAATAAAATATTATTATGGTATAGAAAGGACCTCACGTTTCGTTAGGTCCTTTATTTGCATTAGATAAATGTGAATAAAAGTATAAGATTTTAAGCTACTTCATCATTTAATGTCTCTTATTTGTATTAGATATATGTGAATATAAAGAAAATAAATAATAAAGAGGTTGAGGAAGTTAGTCATTGATTTACACTAGGTATATATAAATTAATTTATATTTTTGGGGGCATAGGGGTATTGGTCTTGAGGTTAGAAAAATGAAAAACACATATTTATTCAAAGTATAGAATGTATAATATTAATTTGAATTAAATACAATATATGTTAAAATAAATATAAATAAACTTTATAGTAAAAACAATAATTAAAGTTTAAGGACTATATAAAATATGAGTTAAAATAGAAATAAATATATTTAAAATATCAATAAATATCTATTATAACTTATATAATGATACTTAAAGTATAGTAATAATAGAAAGTAAGAGTTAACAGTAAAATTAGAATGGTATAGGGATTAAAAGAGAATTGAATAAAAATAGAGGTGGGTTTTTGAAATATGACATAATGGAAAAGAAGATGATATATTTAGATCATGCAGCAACAACAGCCATTAAAGATGATGTTCTTAAAGAAATGATACCATATTTAACAAATCAGTATGGAAATCCATCATCTCTTTATAGTTTTGGGCGTAAAAGTAAAAAAGCAATAGAAAAAGCAAGAGAGCAAGTAGCATCTGCTATAAACGCTAAAAAGAGTGAAATTTATTTTACTAGTGGAGGCACTGAAGCCAATAATTGGGCAATTAAGGGAGTTGCTCAGTATTATAAAAAAAAGGGGAAACATATAATAATTTCTTCTATAGAGCATCATTCTGTTATCAACAGCTGTAAACGATTAGAAAAAGAAGAGTTTGAAATAAGCTATCTGCCAGTTGATAAGAATGGAAAAATATTAATTGAAGATTTAAAAAAAGCTATAAGAAAAGATACTATTTTAATAAGTATAATGATGGCAAACAATGAAATAGGAACTATAGAACCAATTGCTCAAATAGGGAATATAGCTAGGGAAAATAGAATAATATTTCATACAGATGCGATACAAGCTGTTGGATGTATTCCTATAGATGTTGAAGATTTAAAAGTTGATTTATTATCAATATCAGCACATAAATTTTATGGTCCAAAGGGTGTAGGAGCCTTATACATAAGAAAGGGTACGGGCATCGATTCTCTTATGGATGGTGGAGAGCAAGAAAAGGGAAAGCGTGGAAGCACAGAAAATGTTGCATCCATTGTTGGTATGGGAAAGGCAATTGAATTAGCAAATAAAAACTTAAATCAATATCAAAAAAAATTATGCAACTTAAGAGATGAAGCTACAATGCATATTTTAAAAAATATACCAAACACAAGATTGAATGGACATGCTGTTGATAGATTGCCAGGAAATGTTAACATTCTCTTTGAGGGAATGGAAGCAGAAACAATGATATTAAAACTAGATAAAATGGGATTTGCAGTATCAAGTGGATCAGCTTGTACCTCAGGGTTACTAGAGCCTTCACATGTACTTAAAGCAATAGGCTTATCTCATGAAAATGCACAATGTTCACTTAGATTTACCTTTGGAGAAGAAAATAATATAAAAGACGTGGAAGATTTAGTAGAAGCGCTAAAAGAAATTTGTAGCTCGTAAATATAAAGGCTACGATAACTAGATATGTTCCATAAGCTAATAGCTACGTAAAGAAGTACTAGGCTCGGAATAACTACAATGCCAAGAGTTTTGGTTAACTCGCTGCGCTCAAACAAACCAACAACACTAAGGCACAGTAGTTATCCCTTCACCAAGTACTTCTAATTACTCGCTATATGCTTATTCCACATATTCTATTTATCTTCGCCAACTTATATTATACAACTTTAAACTGTTAAATGAAGAATTAACCTCATTAATGATATGTATTAAATTTAGATGATAATTGGAAGTTATTTTAAAATCCGCAAGGATTTTTTACTTCACTTTTCACTCTTTCATTATTTCACTATTTTGCGCAACAAAATACTAGGGGGAGATTATATGAGAAATACTTATGGAGAACTTATTAATGAATTGAAAAACAATCATAGTATGGTAATGATGACAAGGCTTTCATTTAAAAGGGGAAAGAAAATAGAAAAAACATTATTAGATTTAAATAAAGTGGATTTATTAGATATTAATGAAGAATTAGATATTAATGAAGAATTAGATATTAATGAAGAAATGAAGAATTCAATAAATGAAGCAATAGATAAAAAGGTACCAGAGCTTTTGATGCAAAATGATGAAGAGCAAATATTAATAGAGCCTTTTTTTCCAGAGGCAAGATTAATTATATTTGGAGGGGGAAATATCTCTGAGCATCTGGCTGACTTAGGAGCTAAAATTGGATTTAAGGTAACTGTTGTTGATGATAGATTGTCATATGCAAATAGAGAAAGATTTCCATTAGCAACAGAAGTAATTTGTGAAAGTTTTGAAAGTGTTTTTGAAAAAGTAAAGGTAAACCAAAATGATTATGTTGCAATTGTTACAAGAGGGCATAAATATGATAAAGAGTGTCTTAGAGCAGTTTTAAATATAAAGCCAGAATATCTAGGAATGATAGGATCTAAGAGAAGGGTCCAAGGAATTAAAGATCAGTTTAAAGAAGAAGGATATAGTGCAGAGCTACTTAATAAAATATGTTCTCCTATAGGCTTTAGAATTGGTGGAATTACACCATTAGAAATTGCAATATCTATTATTTCTCAGATTATTGCACAAAAAAGGCTTGGTGTATCAGATATGATAGCTTGTGCAAATGCTAAAAAAAGAACAAATTATTCTGATATTGATATTAAAGTGTTAGAAAATCTTGCAAAAGAGGATGAAGAAAGAAAAGCCATTGTTACAGTAACATCTACAAAGGGATCTACGCCAAGAGGGGCAGGAGCTAAAATGATTGTCTGGCAAAGTGGAAAAACACTTGGAAGCATAGGTGGAGGATGTAGTGAAGGTGAGGTAATTCTTGCAGCAAGGGATTTAATAGAAGATGAAGAAGAAGGAAGCTTTATAACAATGCAAGTTGATATGACAGGGGATGTAGCTGAAGATGAAGGAATGGTTTGTGGTGGAATAATGAATGTACTTATAGAAGTGTAAGAATGACTCTAGGTATAATTTGTTTGATAATCACACAAAGTTATATATTATCAAAAGTTAAGCAAAAATAAGCAGTTTTATTCTTAATTATAAGCATTAAACTTATGATATAACAAAGGACCTAACGTTTCGGTAGGTCCTTTGTTATATTAAAAATTCTACAGATTTTTATGTAGGTTCAAAATTAAACATTGTAGAAGTAACTAGTAGTATTAAAAATACAATAAAAAAGCTATAGTTTTCACTATAGCTTATAACAATCTAAAATTATCTTCTATTTTGTTCTTTTCTAGCTCTTCTACAAGAAATACATCTTGTTGGCTCGTTATCGAATCCTTTTTCTTTATAGAATTCTTGTTCTCCTACTGAAAAAATGAATTCGCTTCCGCAATCTCTGCATGTTATTGTTTTATCTGACATATATAGTCCTCCTAAAATTAAAGATTCGAATTTGATAATAATCTCTAATTTTGAGAAACTAATTATCGAAATGAAACTTTTTTATTTTGTTAGCAACTTGCTACTCATTTATAATAACATAGATACAAATATAATACAAATAGTATTTGTTGGGAAAATTGATTATTTTCTGAAAGTTTTAAAATGAGTTTTATACTTATATAAAGTTATAATAAATGTAAAATTGATAATATGAATAAGATCGCTGATATTGATGATGAATAAGATTTTATTTATTGTATAGATTTAGTGTGAATTAGGAAGGTATTTAATAATAATTGAAATGACTTTAAATTAAATATAGAAAATAAATGCATATTATGCTAAAATATTCCTTGGAAATATAAGGAGGATAAATGAATGGATAAAATTGCTAAAAAATTGTCGATTATGTTAGTAGCATTTATGTTATTGACATATGTACCAGTTTTACCTGTAAGTGCTATGATGGATTACAGTAAATTTGGTATAGATTATGTAAATACATACAGAAATGATCAAGGGAGAAGGGAATTTTCATTAAATGTTAGGGAGGAGGCATTAGGACAAAAAATTAAATCAGTTAAGCTATACCTAAAAATTGTTAGAGTAGAATATGATACATATAATAATCAAACAGAGGTAGTTTTTGATGTTCCTACAATATCATTGAATAAAAATAGCTATGATTCTTTTACGGGAATATTAGAAGAAACAAATATACAAAATTTTGGGACATACAATGTTGATAAAATTGAAATAACATTAGAAGATGGAAGTAAAAGAGTATCTTTTAATAATAAATTTTATAAATCATTAAGTGAAAACGATAAAGAAAATGGAGAGTTAGTTTATTATTATAATCTTGGAGAAGAAACAAATCCAATCAACATAGATGGACAAGCTACTATAGAAAAAGATATTGTAAAATTAGGAGAAGAGCAAAAAGTAAAATTTTCAATATTAAGTAGTAACAAAGAAGTTTATCCAGACAAAATATATGTTAATTTTACTAATCAAGAAGGTAATAAAAACCAAATTTCTTTAGCAAATAAAGTAGATGAAAATAATTATGAAGCTACTTTAGTTTTGACAAATAGTTTAGATACCGGAAGTTGGCATGCTAATAAACTTGATATTTCAGATAACATTGGAAGAAATTTTTCGTTAAATGTTTATAGTAATTATTTTAAAGTTGTTTCAGAGAATACAGATACTAATCCACCGGTTTTAAAAGCTATAGAATTAGATAAAAATATTTATGATGGAAGTAGTTATGACAATAATCCTACATTCAAAATAACAGCAACAGATGACTTATCTGGAGTTGACTATATTGATATTAAGTTAGTAAATACGAAAGATGAAAATATTACTACGGATATAACTGAATGGATATATGATGATGAAATTGAAAATAATACATTTAATATTAGAGTTAACAATATAGAAAATGATGGTGAATATGAAGTTAAATATGTATTTATTAGAGATAAAAATAATAATAGTATAAATTATTATAATGAAAAATATTATAGTGAAAATGAAATTTATAGTGGGAAGTTATTTAATTTTGATAATATAAATATATCAGCTATAAACTGTAATGGGGATGAGGAAGAACCTAAAATAGAAATATTAGAATTAAAAAATAATAAAAGTGAAATAGTTAATAATTCGGAGATAGATTTAGTAGTAAAATTTAAGTCTTCCAAAGCTATAAATGAAATAAATGTTATATTTAAAGATAAAATGAATAAGGATATTTATTTTTATTCAAGGGATATAGAATTAAAAGATGGAATTTATACTGCTCATATAATATTGCCAGAAGGATATGAAATAAAAGAGTATATGGCAAATGGAGAATATAAGGCAGATAGGATAAGGTTAGGCTATGAATCTAATAGATATTCTACTTTTATCGATATATATGATATAAGAAATAATTATTCAGATTATGCTGACCATAAGGCTGATTTAAGTCCATTGGATTTTGTGTGTACAAATCCTAATGAAGATATAACAGCACCTGAAATTTTAGATATTACTATAGATAAGAATATTATTCTTCCAGGAGAGAGCATTTCAGGAACTATTAAAGTAAAGGATGATAAATCAGGTTTTATAGATCAATATGGTAGTACTAGATATCTAAATATTAACTATTCTAATGGAGATAAAAATATAGAAATAGATAATATTAACTATGATGATGAAAATAAAATATATACTATAGATGTAAAGTTTCCTGGATTTGTATCAACAGGAGTATATACAATAAGATATATAAGCTTTGGTGACTTAGCAGGTAATGATAGATTCTATGATTGGTATAATGAAGAAGATAAAGAAATTCTATCTAAGGGAACTGTTTTAGTTAAAAGAAGCTTAGATGAACTTTTACCACCAGTAATAACTTCTAATATTAATGATAATGGATTAGATAGTTTTAAAGCTCCATTTACACCAATTGTTAATAGTGATCATGGAACAGTTACTATGTTATTGAATGGACAAGAATATAATGGAGATGCGATTAATGAACCAGGAAGATACACTTTATTTATAACAGCTACAGGAGTAGATGGATCTAAATCTACTAAGAAGGTATCTTTTAAAGTTATAAAAGAAATAAATAATGAAACTAAAATTGAAGATATAGTAGAACAAATTATCAAAACAGAATCAAAGGATATAGAGTTTGAAGTAAAAAGTGATGAAAAGCAAATTGATTCACAAATTTTTGAAGCTATAAAGGGTACTGATAAAACAGTTTCATTTAAGCAAGACGATGGTACAGTATGGACATTTAATGGAAAAGATATTAAGGATGAAAATATAGGGGATATTAAAATTTCTGTTTCAAATACTGCAAATGAAGAAGTAGAAGATGATATAAGTGGTTTAGATAATGGAGCAAGAATTATACATTTTGATCATCATGGAGTTTTACCAGGAAAAGCAACTGTTAAGATAAAAGTGGATAATCCATGGGATTTACAAGGGCGTGATTTAACATTCTATTACTATAATCCAGAAACTAAAAAGCCAGAAAAAGTACAAGGACCATTATCAGTAGATATGGATGGTTATGTAACTGTAGAAATTGAGCATTGTAGTGATTATTTCTTATCAACAGAAGATAATTTAGAAAAAATTGCTAATATGCCTAAGATTACAGTTGATGAGGCGTATATAGTTTTAAAAGAAGGTGAAAGAAAAAAATTACAAGTAACTGTTGATCCTTCAAATATTAATCCAGAGTTTGTATCATTAGATGAAAGTATTGCAAAAGTAACAGATGACGGAGAAATAATAGCTGTATCAAGAGGAATGGCTACAATAAAGATAAAAGCAGGAGAAGCTGAATCTTTTGTTAGAGTATTTGTAGGAATGGAAGAAGATCATAGTGGTCCTATAATAACTGTAGATAAAGATGAGTATGTGTTATCTGTTAATGAAGAGATGAAAATTAATGCTAAAGTTACACCAAAAGGTACAAAATTATATTACACATCTATGAATGATACAATAGCAACAGTTAATACAGATGGTGTTATTAAAGGAATTTCTAAGGGAGAAAGTGAAATTATAATTGATACTGGAGCAACAGTAAAAAGTATTAAAGTAATTGTAAATGAAGCAAAGGTTATAGAGCCGGAAGAAAAACCTGGTACAAATCCTAGCGATAATGGAGCAACGCCTCCTGTAGAAAAGCCAGATAATAATGATTCAAATGGAGAGAATCCAAGCGAAACACCTAGTGATAATAATGGAGAAATAAGTAATCCAGGTGAAAATAACACTAGTATAAATGACCCAAAAGATGATAATGAAGGCAAAGATGAAGGTACTAAAGTAGAAGCAAGTCAAGGTAGTGAAAGCGAAGAATTATCATCAAAGGATGATATAATTACTACTCAAGAAGTAGAAAAAATAGAATCTAGTAAGGAAAATGATTTACCTAAGACTGGTAGCAGAATACCTACTAGTTTAGGAATAATACTTTCAATGATTGCCGTTGTATCAGGAGTATTATTATATAGAAAGAAATAATCTTTATATAAGTATTATATAAAATCAATAAAATTATTTATTAATATATATGTAAGGGATTGTGCCCTAAAAATTTGTGCACAGTCCCTTATAATATTTGAAATTATCTTTTATTTTGTTCTTTTTTAGCTTTTCTAAAAGATTAATAAAATATTTTTCGTTGACAATGAATAAGTTTTCATTTATACTTTAAGTATAGTTTGAATATGGATCGTTACTGACGAATTTTGATCAGGCGTGACCGGGAATAATGATATGCTTAATTTATGTATATCGGTATTTTGGGTCTTTTTTTATTGTTTTGGAGGTAGTTATGCGTATTAAGAAGGTGTTTAATAATAATGTAGTACTTGTTATAGATGACCTTGGAAAAGAGCAAATCGTTATGGGAAAAGGCATAGGATTTCAAAAGTTTCCAAAGGATTTAATAGATAGTAAAAAAATAGAAAAAAGATTTATATTTAATGATAAAGAATCTTTAAATGATCTTTATACATTATTAGGAAGAATACCTTTAAATGATGTAGAGCTTGCTAGTGAAATAATTGAAATGGGAAAAGAGGCTCTTGGATATGAATTAAATGATACGATTTTAATTACTTTATCTGATCATATTAGCTATATGTTAAAAAGAATAGATGATGGATTATTTTTTAGAAACCCACTTCAATGGGAGATAAAGCAAATATATCCTGAAGAATATGAGTTCTCTAAAAGGGCTGTTGATTACCTAAGAGTAAAAACTGGTAAGAACATCCCAGATTCAGAGGTAGCTTTTATAACATTACATTTTGCAAATGCTCATTTAGAAACAGATAATATGGAAGAAACATTATTATTAACCAAAATAATAGATAGTATATTAGATATTATAAAATATAACTATGGAATAGAAATGAATGAGTATTCTTTTGATTATACAAGGTTTATATCACATTTACGTTGTTTTATAAGTAGACAACTTAAAAATGAAAGCGTCAATGTTGATACATCTTTATTGGAAATTGTAAAGATTAAATATCCAGAGGATTTTAAATGTGCTAAAAAGATTAAAATGTTTCTTGAGGTAACTTATAAATGGAACATAAGTGAAAATGAATTGTTGTATTTAACTTTACATTTAAATAGATTGTCTAGTATTAGTAAGAAAAAATAAATATTTGTAGGATCGTTACTGGTTTAGCAGGCGTGACCTAAGTTTAAGAGATTATATTATAGAATTAGATATACGTTAGTTATTTTATTTAGAAATTATATTAATTGTATTTTTGTATATCTAATTTGTATTAATTAGCATCTCTAAAAACTTAGGTCTTTTTTTATATATAAATTTTGGAGGGGAGATTTAAAATGAAGTTTGAAAGAGAAGCCGAAGAAATAATAAAATTAGTTGGAGGAAAAGACAATGTAATAAGTTTAGTGCATTGTGCTACAAGATTACGCTTTAAGCTTAAGAGCACTTCTGTTGCTAATAAAGCAGAATTAGAAAAAATGAAAGATGTCTTATCTGTTGTAAATAGTGGTGGACAATATCAAGTGGTAATTGGTAATAAGGTTACTGATTATTATGATACTATCACAAAAAAATTAGGATTAAAGGATAGTTCTTCTAATGAAAAAGGAGAAAAGGTATCATTAGTTTCTATGATTTTTGAAACTATATCAGGAGCATTTTCACCATTAATACCAGCTTTAGCAGGAGCAGGTATGGTAAAGGCATTATTAACTGTATTAACATCATTTGGATGGATGTCTGATTCAACTACTACTTATGCTATTTTATCAGCAGCTGGAAATGGAGTATTCTACTTATTACCTGTATTTTTAGGTATAACTTTAGCTAAGAAGCTAGGAGGTAATATGTTTGTTGGAGGAGCTATTGGTGCAGCGCTTTTAGATCCAAGCTACACTGGACTAATTGGATCAGAAGGTATTGTAGACTTTTTAGGATTAAAAGTAACACCTATTGATTATGCATCAAGTGTATTCCCAATATTCGTAGCAATATTTATCTATTACTGGGTTGATAAATTATTAAAGAAGATAATTTTAAAAGACTTACAATTATTCTTAGTACCAATGTTTTCACTATTAATTATGGTTCCTTTAACAGTTATTCTATTTGGACCATTTGGAACAACTGTTGGTGATGTTATTTCTAATGCTGTAATGTGGTTAATTGATAAGAGTCATATATTAGCAGGTATAGTTTTAGGTGCAGGAATGCCTTTCTTAGCAGTATTTGGACTTCACTGGGGATTTACTCCTATTACATTACAAAACCTTGCAACTACAGGAGGAGATCCAATTGAAGGAGCAGCAGTTGCAGCAGTATTTGCACAAGTTGGTATAGCTTTAGGTTTATTCTTAAGAGCAAAGAAGCATACTCAATTAAAATCATTAACAGGTTCAACTGCTTTAACAGGAATATTAGCAGGTGTAACTGAGCCAATAATTTATGGTGTTATTTTAAGATATAGAAGAACTATTCCAATTTTAGCTATTGCAGGTGGTGTTGGTGGTGCTATTTGTGGTGCTTTTGGAGTTACTTGTAATGCTTATGTATTCCACAACATTTTCTCAGCTCCAGTTTACACTCCATTTATAGGATATGTACTTGGTGTTGGAACAGCATTAATTCTTGGTACAGTACTAGCATTCATGTTTGGATTAAAAGAAGAAGAAATTAAAGAAATGGAATCAGAAACATCAGCTGTTATTAAAGAGGATGATAATAAAATTGAAGAATTAGTATCACCAATTAAAGGAGAGCAAATTAATTTATCAGAAGTTGAAGATGAAGTTTTTGCATCAGGGGCTGTAGGTGTAGGAATGGCAATTGTTCCATCAAAAGGAGAGGTTGTATCACCTGTTGATGGAGTTGTTTCAACTATATTCCCAACAAAACATGCAATAGGAATTATATCTGATAATGGAACAGAAATATTAATTCATGTTGGATTAAATACTGTTTCTTTAGATGGAAAATATTATGACTTAAATGTTAATTCTGGAGATAAGGTTAAAAAAGGACAAAAGCTTCTTTCTTTTGATATTGATGGAATTAAGAAAGAAGGATATAGCACAGTTACTCCAGTATTAGTTACAAATTCAAGTGATTTAGCAGATGTAATTATAATTGAAAATAAAGAAATTGAAGAAAATGATTCAATTATAAAGGTTGTTCACTAAGATTTACGGAGGTATTTAAAACATGGGATTATCAAAAGACTTTCTATGGGGTGGAGCTGTGGCAGCTCATCAAGTTGAAGGTGGTTATAATAAAGGTGGAAAAGGACTAAGTATTGCAGATGTTATGACAGCAGGAACTCATACTATTCCAAGAAAAATAACTGATGGTATTATTGAAGGAAATTATTATCCAAATCATGATGGAATTAATTTTTATGAAAACTATAAAGATGATATAAAATTATTTGCTGAAATGGGATTTAAATGCTTTAGAACAAGTATAGCTTGGACTAGAATATTCCCAAATGGTGATGAGTTAGAGCCAAATGAAGAAGGTTTAAAGTTTTATGATGATTTATTTGATGAACTATTAAAATATAACATTGAACCTGTAATAACATTGAGTCATTTTGAGATGCCATATAATTTAGTGAAAAATTATGGTGGATGGCGTAATCGTAAGTTAATTGATTTCTTTGTAAGATTTTGTGAAGTTGTGATGAAGAGATACAAGGATAAAGTTAAGTATTGGATGACTTTTAATGAAATAAATAACCAAACTATAACTACAAATCCAATTTATGCATTCACTAACTCTGGAATAATTTATAAAGAAGATGAAAATAAAGAAGAAGTTATGTATCAAGCTGCTCATTATGAATTTGTAGCTAGTGCAAAAGTTGTTAAGATAGGACATGAAATTAATCCAAACTTCATGATTGGATGTATGGTTGCGGCAATGCCAAGTTATCCTTATTCATGCAATCCAGATGACATAATGAAGGCAGAAGAAGCAAATAGAGAACAACTTATGTTTACAGATGTTCATGTTCGTGGAAGATATCCAAAGCATACATTAAAGTTATGGGAAAGAAATAATTTTAAATTAGATATAACTAAAGAAGATGAAGAAATTCTAAAAGAGGGAACAGTTGATTTTATTGGATGTAGCTATTATTTAACAACAGTAGTAACAGCAAATAAAGAACTGAAGAGAACAGGAAATGATTCAGCAGGTAAGGCTGATGTTGTAGAAAATCCATATTTAAAAACATCTGAATGGGGATGGACTATTGATCCAGTTGGATTAAGATTTTATTTAAATCAACTATACGATAAGTATGAAATCCCAATTTTTATAGTAGAAAATGGGTTTGGAGCTGTTGATGTTCTTAAAGATGATTTAACAGTTGATGACGATAACAGAATTGAATACTTATCTAATCATATAGTTGAAATGAAAAAGGCTATAGAAATTGATGGTGTCGAAGTTATTGGTTATACAACTTGGGGATGCATTGATCCAATATCATTTACTACTGGAGAAATGAAAAAGAGATATGGTTTCATTTATGTAGATAGAAATAATGATGGTAGTGGATCATTAAAAAGATACAAAAAGAAATCTTTTGACTGGTATAAGAAAGTAATAGAATCTAATGGAGAGATTTTATAATAACAATGGAATATTAAACAGATGAGAATTGAAACTTTCATTTAGATATTGGGAAAAGAGTAGTATAATCCCCAAGGGAGTCGCGTTTCGCGACGACCTTGGGGATTATCAATTATTAAATACAATAATCAATATTTAATATGTATTATTTATAATTTTCAATATTACATAGGTACAATTAATTGAAGTAGATAATAAAAAACTTCCCATATGTTTGGGGAGTTTTTTACTTCCCTTTTAAATTGTAGTTGATGATGAAATAGCAATACCTCATGCTAAGCCTGGAAGATATGTTAATAGTTTTGGAATAACAATAAGCACTTTTAAAACTCCAATTGTATTTGCTAGTCATAAAAATGTCAGAATACTTATAACTATTGCTAGTGTTAGTAGTGAAAATCATATTGATTTAATAACACAAATAATGAAATTAATCGAGGATGAAAGTTTTATGGAACTTCTTCTTAATAGTAATGATAGTCAAAAAGATTACATTTTAAAAAGAATTCATAATTGAATGAGTATAAGTATTAAAACATATACAAAAAAATGATAAAATTTTAGAAAAAAGTTATTGTAATTAAAGGTAAAATATACTAGAATATATATGAAAACATTGTCATGTATTTGTTGAATTAGCGTGTAATCAATTAAGTTTGAGCATTAGCTGAAAAGGAGTTAGTATTCTTTTCGGCTTTTTTTATGCAACAATGCACTAAAAGTAAACCCATATTATGTTTACTTGGAAGCAAATGAGGGAATGTGTGCAAATCTACGCAACAGTCAAATTATAGAAGAAGCAAATTCGAAGTACAGTTATAGAAAAATCAAACTTAAATATATCCATTTTGTTAGATCAAATGCATAACAAAATAAATTTAAGGGGGAAAGAGACGATGATAAAAAAATCTAAAAGGTATTTATCAGCAATGCTTACTGGAGCCATATTATTATCGAATATGTCAGGCACAATTAGTGTATCGGCTGAAACTCTGTCTAATGGAGTACCTAATGCTGAAGTCACTACAGTAGAAAATACTGAGTATGAAATTTATCCATCACCACAAAGAATAGAGTATAACGATGGAAGTTCTAATCTTAATAATGGTGTAAACGTTGTTTATGAAACTGGTATAGATAGCTATACCAAGACTCGCTTAGAAAGTGAAATTTTAAAAGCACATAACATTGGCTATGAAGTTTCATCATCTAATGCAGTTGTTGATGGAAAAACTAATATTTTAGTAGGGATTGAGGGTTCTGGTGAATTTGTTGATCAGTATGCAGACAAATATACTTTATCAACAGAAAATCTTTTTAGTAAAATTGATTCTTATTTCTTAGCTGCTGATAATAATGTTATTACTGTTCTTGGAAAAGATACGGATGCAGCTTTTTATGGGTTAACAACTTTATATCATGTAGTAAATCAAATAAATAATAATATAATAAGGAATTTTAAAATTGAAGATTATGCAAACGTAGTTACTAGAGGATTTATAGAAGGATACTACGGAAATCCATGGTCAGTAGAAGACAGAAGTGATCTTATGACTTATGGCGGGTATTATAAATTAAATGCTTACTTCTATGCTCCTAAAGATGATCCAAAGCATAGAGTTCAGTGGCGTTCACTTTATACTGAAGACGAGCTTACATGGATTAGGCAATTAGCAGATGCAGGTAATGCTTCTAAGTGTAGATTTGTATATGGAATTCATCCATTTCCAGGAAACGATGCCTTTGGAATAAATAAAGATGAAGCAGGGTATCAAAATGATTTAGCTGATTTAAAAGCTAAGCTTAAACAAGTTATAGATCAAGGTGTTAGACAAATTGCTATACTTGCAGATGACTTTGCTAATCCAGGAGGAGAACTTGGTCTTAGATTAGTAAACGATATAACTACTTGGTTAGAAACTGAAGTAAAGGCACAATATCCTGATATGAAAACTACATTACCATACATTCCTTTTGATTATATGGGAAATGGATCAAGTAATGAGTTTAGCTATTTACAACAAGCTCCAGAAAATGTACAACTTGTTATGACTGGTGGAAGAATTTGGGGAGAAGTAACTCAAAATTTCTCACAAACATTCAAAAATAATACAGGTAGAGCACCATATTATTGGATTAACTGGCCATGTTCAGATAACTCTAAGAAACATTTAATTATGGGTGGTAATGATACATTTTTACATCCAGGAGTAGATCCAACACTTATTGAAGGAATAATGCTAAATCCAATGCAACAATCAGAAGCTAACAAATCAGCTCTATTTGCAGTTGCAGATTATTCTTGGAACATTTGGGAGACTAAAGCAGAGGCAGATAAAAACTGGAATGATTCATTTAAATATATGGATCATAATACAGCGATAGAAACTGAAGCTTCATCTGCTTTACGTGAAATTAGTAAGCACATGATAAATCAAAATATGGATGGTCGTGTTACTGCATTACAAGAATCTATCGAATTAGCTCCTAAATTAACAGCATTTAAAGAAAAATATGATTCAGGTGCACTTGTTAAAGAAGATGCATTAGCATTAATTGAAGAGTTTACAAAAATTAAAGATGCAGCAGCTTATTATAAAAATAATCCAGGAAATGCAAAGACAAGAGATCAAATAATTTACTGGTTAAATTGCTGGGAAGATACAACAACAGCAGCAATTGGATATCTAAAAGCTATTATTGCAAATGAAGAAGGAAATAATAATGATGTTTGGACAAACTATTCAGAAGCACAAGCTGCATTTGAAAATTCAAAGACTTATGGATTTCATTATGTAGATCATACTGAATATGCAGAAGTAGGTGTTCAACATATTGTTCCATTTATAAAAACAATGGAACAAGCTTTAGCTCCAATAGTTTCTGGGATAGTAGATCCATCTAAGGTAGTTGCATCTGTTATAACTAATAGATCAGATGTTCCAGCTGGAAACTTATCAAATGTTTTAGATAACAATCCTTCAACTGAAGTTGTTTATAAGAATCCAAATTCTATAGTAGCAGGAACTTATATTGGTGTTAAGTACAATAAAGTAATTAATATTAAAGACATAGAATTTTCATTAGGTGCTATTTCTAACCCAAATGACACAATGCAAGAAGCTAAGCTTCAATATACAGTAGATGGTAGAAAATGGATAGATTTAAATGAAGAAGTTTATACTATGCCAAGTAAAATTGTTGTTGATGGTTTAAATCTTGATGCAATGGGAGTTCGTGTTATTGCAACTAAAGATAAATCAAATACATGGTTTGGTGTTAAAGACATAATAATTAATAAAGATGATATTGTAGAAGAAGATAATGAAATAAATGCTACTATAATAAGAACTCCAGGATGGCAAGGAATTTATAGTGGATCTGAGTCAAACTTATTAGATGGTAATGACTCAACTGATGTTTGGTATAAAACTCATACAGGAGATATGAGTTATGCTGGAGATTACATTGGAGTAGATTTAGGTTTAGTAATTCCAGTAGGGGATGTTAGATTTGTTGTTGGAAGAAATGGTTCAGGCGATAAATGGTCTAGCTATAAATTAGAATATTCAATAAACAATCAAGATTGGACAACATTTAAAGAATATACAGGAAAAGATAGTGGACAAGATATAATTGAAGAAAATCTTGAAGGAAAAGAAGCTAGATATGTTAGATTAACTAACAAGGAAGAGGCACATAAATGGGTAATCTTCTCAGAAATTAGTGTTAAAAAGTATGGCTCAGAGGTATCAACAAAGAATGTTTATACAAATACTGATTTAGAGCTTGCATCAATTTTTGAAAATGAAGAGTTAACAAAGCTAGCTCCAAAAGAAAATATAACTTTACAGGCTAATGAATATATAGGAATTAAGTTAGATAGAATTAAGGACTTAAGTGAAATAGCTTTAGAAGTATCAAATATGGATGGATTAGCATTACAAACATCTATGAATGGATTAGAGTGGACTGATGTTAATTTAGAAACAAGAAGTAATTTACAAGATGCTAGATATGTAAGATTAATAGCAAATAAAGATGTTACTTTCAATTTAAATAAATTTGAAGTTAAGTCTAATGAAATATATGCGCCATCTATAGTAGAATCATTTGTAAAAATTAATGGTAAAGTAGAAAGCATATTTGATAAAAACTTCAATTCATCAGCATCATTTGATTCTTTCCCAAGAAAAGATAGTGGCATAGTATTTGATTTAGGACAAACTATGAATATAAGTAATATTACTTATGCTGTATTAGATACAGAAAGAGATTTCCTAAGAGATGCTAAATTCCAAATATCTTTAGATGGAGAAGAATGGACAGATGTAATAACTATTGGTGATGGCGTAGAAAATGATAATAGCGATATGGATGCTAAGCCAGTTGATGCTGGATATGACCATGGAGATAGTACAACTATAGTTCCAATTTCTCATGCTTTTGTAAAAGGTGAATTAGATTCAGCTAAAGAAGCAAGATATTTAAGAATACTATTTACTGCAAATTATATGCATAGATGGGTTAAAATAAGCGAAATCTTAATTAATGATGGTGAATATGTTCCAAATGTAAATGATCCAACTTTTGTTTCTAATCCAATAGAGGTAGAAGGATTTGGACCACAAAATATTAAAGATGGCGATTTAACTACAGCATATAAACCAAATACTAATAATGGACAAATAAAATCAGGAAGCTTAACATATCGTTTATCTGAAAATACAGATGTTAAGAAAATAAACATTGTTCAAAGTGGTAATGGTATTTCAAATGCTAAAGTTATGGTTAGAACTGGATATGATGAAGATGGACAAGAGATTTGGAATGAACTTGGAACACTAGATAAGAGTTTAAATGAAATTCTAAATACTGAGTATGATAACATTTATGAAATAAGAATTGATTGGGAAGGGGTAGCTCCTACTATATATGAAATAGTTACAATCAACAATTATGATATACCAAATATAACTGATTTAGAAGAATTAATAGCATCTTCTGATGAGTATATAGCAGAAAACTACACATCAGGAAGTTTTGCTATATTTACTGAAGCTTTAGAAGCTGCAAAATCTATATTAGATAATTTAGCAAGTGCAAGTCAATCTGATATTGATAAAGCTAAAGAAGATTTAGTAAATGCAATAACTGGATTAGTTGATATTCAAGATTTAAAAGCTGTTATTAATAAAGCAAATGCTATTATAGGTAGTGATGTAGAGTACACAGAAGCAACATTCAATGCTCTTAAGGAAGCTTTAGAAGCTGCAAATACTGTTTTAGCTAATGCTGATGCAACAAAAGATATGGTAACAGAAGCTATAGAGAATGTTGATAAAGCTATCGATTCTTTAGTTGTAGTTGAAAATAAACCTGCAAATAAAGAACAATTACAAGCTTTAGTTGATAAAGCAAGTTCAATATCAGAAGAAGACCTTTCAAAAGTTGAAGATGAATCATTAGTTGCTGAATTTAAAGAAGCTTTAGAAGAAGCTAAGGCTATACTAGCAGATGAAGAAGCAACACAAGAAGTTATAGATGCATCAGTAGCTAGATTAACTAAAGCAATAGAATCTTTATCTTTTGAAAATACAGATAAAGGAGCTTTAACTGATTTAATAGAAAAGATAATGAACTTAAATAGTGAAAACTATACAGAAGAATCCTGGAATGCCTTAAAAGATAAATTAGAAATTGCAAAGGAAGTTCTTTTAAATGAGAATGCTTCAGAAGAGGAAATTCAAAAAGCTTATGATGAATTATTTAAAGCTTTCTCTGAATTAAAAGTAAAACCAAGCAAAGAAAGACTTGAAGCTTTAATAAATAAAGCAGAAGGTTATAAGAAGAAGGATTACACAAAAGAAAGTTTTGAAGTCCTTAGTGAAAAATTAAAAGCAGCTAAAAAAGTATTAAAAGATAAAAATGCTACAGAAGCTGATGTATTAAAAGCAGAGCTTGAATTACAAAAAGCAATAGATCAGCTAGTAGTAAGAGACAATAATAATAATAATAATGGCAGCAATAACAACAGCAACAATGGTAATAACAATTCTAATAATGGAGGCTCTGGAAACAGTGGATCTTCTAATAATGGTAGTGGTAATTTACCTCTAACAGGGGGAACTTCATCACTTGCATTAGTAGGAATTGCAGTGACACTTATTGGTGCTGGAACTGTACTAAGAAGAAGAAAGTAATTTCCATTCTTCTTGGCCCCAGGGAATTTCCCCTGGGGCTTAATTATTACAAGTTGAAATTATGAAAATTCTTAGATAAATCTATAAATTTCTAATAGGTTTAGTAAATGATTACATTAGAGTGAAATATAGTGATATAATGTGAAATATGTAATAAATTAAGTGAAATAACATTCGCAATATTAGTTAAAGAAGTTTTAAATGTGGTTAATTATTTTGAAGTTATAGTATCAAAAAAATAGTATTTCAGTGTTTTATATAGTTTCGATCGATATTATTATAGCTAAATAGCACTTATATAAGATTAAAAAATTTATGCTTAATAATATTGTTCAAATAAATAAAAAAGATATTTTATAAGGGGAGGATTTGAGATGAGACCATTTCAAAAAAAATGTTGTGCTTTATTGGTAGGGATGTCTGTAATGACTAGCTTAGTACCAACAAATAGAACATCTGCAATATCTTTAAGCTCTGAAATTAAGCAAAAGCAAAATGCTGAAACAGTGTATGTAGGTTTTATTAAGGATGGAGAAAGATCTACATTATTTAACCAAGATTGGCGCTTTTACAAAGGTGATCAAGCAGGTGCAGAAGCAGTTGATTTTAATGATTCATCTTGGCGTTCTTTAAGCTTACCACATGATTGGAGTATTGAAGGAGATTTTACTGTTGAAGGTGAAGCAGAAAGTGGGTTTTTATTAGGTGGTACTGGATGGTATCGTAAGCATTTTGTTGTTCCAGAAAAGTATGAAGGTAAAGAATTTACTATAAATTTTGATGGTGTTTATATGAATGCTGAAGTTTATGTAAATGGTAAGCTAGTAGGTGAACATAACTATGGTTATACAGCATTTGCTTTTGATATTACTGATGAATTAATATGTGACGGTGAAACTGAAAATATAATAGCCGTTAAAGTAAAAAATCCAATTCCAAGTAGTAGATGGTATTCAGGAAGTGGTATATATAGAGATGTTACTTTAACAGTTACAGATTCTATCCATGTTTCACATTTAGGAACAACTGTTACTACACCAGAAGTTGAATCACAAAAAGGAGGAAATGTTGATGTAGTAGTTGAGACAATTGTAGAAAATGAATCAGATAATAATAATGATATTAAACTTAAAACTACTGTTGTAAATTCTAATGGGGAAGCGGTTAGTAATCCAGTAGAAACAACTGAAAATATAGTTGCAAATGGAAGTTTTACTTTTAAGCAAACTGCAGTAGTAAATAATCCAATTTTATGGTCAGTTGATAACCCTAATATGTATAAAGTAAAAAATGAAGTTATAGTAAATGATAAAGTAGTTGATACTTATTATGTAGACTTTGGATTCAGATATTTTAATTTTGATAGAGATACAGGTTTCTCGCTAAATGGGGAGAATATGAAGCTTAAGGGTGTTTGTATGCATCATGACCAAGGAGCTTTAGGAGCAGCATCTTATTATAGAGCTGTTGAGCGTCAAATGGAGATAATGAAGGAAATGGGTGTAAATGCAATTCGTGTTACTCATAATCCAGCAAGTCAAATGTTATTAGAAATTTGTGATAGATTAGGACTTTTAGTTATAAATGAAGCATTCGATACTTGGACAAACTCTAAGAATGGTAATGTAAATGATTTTGCTAAATTCTTCAATACTCCTATAGAAGAAGGTAACCAGATAATTAATGGGGAACCAGGAATGTCTTGGGGAGAATTTGAAGCTAGAGCAATGGTTAAAACTTCAATAAATAATCCATCAGTAATTATGTGGTCAATAGGAAATGAAGTTTTAGAAGGGATAGGAGGAAATTCATCTAACTATGCTACAATTGCAGAAAATATTGTTAATTGGATTCAAGATGAAGATACAACTAGACCTGTTACTATTGGAGACAACAAAAGTAAGGGATTGGATAATAGAGCTATAGCTATTTCAGATGTTATTGCTAATAATGGTGGTATAGTAGGGTTTAACTATGCTAATGAAAATCAATTTAACAGTTTAAGAAATAGCAAAAGTAATTGGATACTTTATGGATCAGAAACTAGTAGTGCAGTTCATAGTAGAGGATATTACAAAGTTAGAAATCATAACAATGAAAGTAGAAGGGATCTTCAATTACCTGAGTTTGATAATAATGCAAATAAAGTAGGTTGGGGACACTCTGCAAGTGATGCATGGAAATACACAATAAAGCATGACTATAATGCAGGGGAATTTGTGTGGACAGGCTTTGATTATATTGGAGAACCTACACCTTGGAATGGTACAGGAACTGGTACTGTTGGTGGAGGAGTTGGAGCAGCTCCAAAATCAAGTTACTTTGGTATAGTTGATACAGCTGGATTTGAAAAAGACGTTTATTATTTATATCAAAGTCAATGGAATGATGATGTAAACACCTTACATGTATTACCAACATGGAATGAAGAAGATATCCCAGTTGAAAATGGAAATGTTCAAGTTGATGTATTTACAGATGCTTATAAAGTTGAATTGTATGTAAATGGAAAACTAATTGGAACTAAAACAGCAACAGAGAATATAACCGATGCAGGGTATAAGTATTACACTTTTGAAAACGATTCACTATATCCAAGTTTTATTGTTCCATATGAAGCTGGAACAATAGAAGCAAAGGGATATGATAAGGAAGGTAATTTGTTAACTAACACAGAAGGTAGATCTTCAGTTACAACTTATGGAGAAGTATCTACTGTAGATTTAAGTGCTGATAAAACTACTATAAGTGCAGATGGATATGACTTATCTTATATTACTGTTGACTTAGTAGACGCAAATGGAAATATAGCTTCAGGTGCAAATAATAGATTAACTTATACCCTTGAGGGAAATGGTAAAATAGTTGGTTTAGATAATGGAAATGCAGCTGATACAGATAGGTATAAACCAGCAACTGATAAATCAGGAACTAGAAGTGCATTTAATGGTAAGGCTTTAGTTATAGTTCAATCAACTAAGGATGCAGGCGAAATGACTTTAACTGTTTCAGGTGAAGGATTAGAATCTAAATCTATAACTATCAATACTGTAAATACAGCAGGTGATAACAAATATATAGAATCTTATGATATAGTTAAAGATTATTATGTATCATTAGAAGAAAAGCCATTATTACCAAAAGAAGTTACAGCTAGATATAGTGATGGTACTACTGAAACTTTAAAAGTTGATTGGAATGAATATGATGAAGCTCAATTAAGTGCTCCTCAAATATTTAAAATTACAGGTAAATTATCAGGAACAGATATTGCAGTAGTTGTTAATGTACATGTAATTGGTGATGTAGTTTCAATGGAAAATGTATCAACTTTCACATATTCAGGAAATACACCTACGCTTCCTAAGACAGTAAAAGGATATTTAGCAAATGGTACTGAATCAGAAGAGTTTGTTGTTAATTGGAATCTTGATGGTCTTGATTTTTCAACTGAAAATACAAATGTTACTGTTCCTGGTACTGTAGAGTTATTAGAGGAAACTTATAATGTTATAGCAAATGTACGTGTAGTTCCAGCTTTAAAAGCAGCTAGAAATCTTGCTATAAATAATTCAAGTGAAAATGATGATATCCCAACATTATCTCAAAGTTGCGTAGTAACAGCAGATAACTTAAATTCTATCAATAATGGAATTACAAATGGTGGAGAAAATGTTAATGAGCGTTGGACAAACTGGAATGAGCGTAATTTAACTGGAGAAAATGGTGAGCCTAAGGGAGCATATGTCCAATTTGATTGGAATAACAAATATGATATAGATCGTCTAGATTTATGGTTATTTACAGATAACTTAAGTGCAAGAATTCCAAAGAAAGTTGAAATTAGCTATAAAAATGAAAATGGAGAGTATGTTGTTGCTCCACATACAAATACAACAGAAGTATCACATGCAGCAGGAGAAACAACTTATTTCTTAAATGAGGTTATAAATACTGATAGCATTAGAATTTATATACAACAACCACAAGTTGGAAATTGTATTGGATTAACAGAAGTAAAAGTTTATGAATATGTAGTGCAAGAAAATGCTAAAACTACAAACACTTTAACAGAAATAAAAATAGATGGTAAAGCTTTAGAAAACTTTGATCCAACTATAAATGAATACTCAATTAATTTAGAAAAATTACCAGAATTAGTTGAAGCAACTTCAGAAGAAAATGCAGCATTAACTATATTACCAATTCATAATAATAAATCAACAATAGTTGTACGTGCAGAAGATGGATCTAAAAATATTTATACTGTAAATTATGTATTACCAGCACCAAAGGAATATACAGTTACAGTAAACAAAACAGAAGGTGGTTCAATTGCTGGAACAGGAAAATATGTAGAAGGTCAAGAAGCTACTTTAGTTGCAACAGCAAATAAAGGATACAACTTCATAGGTTGGTTCGATGAAGATGGAAAAGAGGTCAGCAAAGATGCAACTTACAGATTTATAGTTAGCTCCGATGTAGTATTGAATGCTAAATTCGAAAAAATTCCAGAAGCTGTAGATCCAAGTGATCCAACAGATCCAGAAACTCCAAGTAACCCAGAAAATCCAAGTAATCCAGAAGAACCAACAGAACCATCAGATCCAAGTGATCCAAATAATCCAGAGAAGCCTGTAAATCCAAGTGATCCAGGAAATCAAGGTGGGTCAAATAATCAAGGAAATGTAAATGAGCCAAGTGATTCAAATGGAAGTAGTAATGATAAATTGCCTTCAACTGGTTCAGTTGTATCAAGTACTCAAATACTTGTAATATCTTTAGTACTAGTAGGAGTAGGAATAGTTATATTAAGAAAAAGAAAATATGAATTAAAATAATATCTATTTATATAGGCCTTAGGAGATTAACCTTTGGCCTATTATTTATTTCCAAACTAACCTTCCATTTTGTGTATATTAAATATATAATTTTACTAGGGGGCATTTGGATATTTATGTATAAAGGAAAGATAAGAAATAGGCTTTTAATATTTTTTTTGGTTATAACTTTTTTGCCTATAACAACTTTAGGAATCTTTGCAAATTTAATTTACACAAAGATTGTTGAGAAGAAGGTAAATCAGCATACAGAGCAAATGATAAAACAAATAGAAGTGAACATAGATAACCATATAAAATCAGTAGAAAATATTCTTATGTATATATCTAATTCAGAGGATGTAATAAACTTTTTAAAAGAATCAGAAGAAGATTCTAGCTCTAGCGAAATTTCTATATTAGAGGATAGAATAAAGAAAAGTTTAAAGGTATATACAGATGTGAATTCTGAAATTTTTGGATTATTAATTGTTAATAATTATAATAAATATATAAGTAATGAATTAGAGAAAAAAACAAGGGATTCTTTAATAAAAGAAACATGGTACACTGGGGCTATTAATGAAAGTGGAAAAGTATATTTTTTTAGTAATCCTATTGGAAGAAATCTAAGGTCATATAAAAGTTATAGTGCAGAGGATATAATTTCTATCAGCAAAGCCGTTATAGATAAAGAGACAAATAAACCTATAGGTGTTGTTATGGCTGATATTAATTTAAAAAAGTTTGATGATATAATAAGAGACAATTATATTGGAGAAAAAGGTTTTTTTTATCTTTTAGATAATAATAATAACATAGTATATTCTCCAGTTAATTCAATAATATATAGAATAAATAGTAATAATTTTGATAATAAGAGCGATAGTTTCATACATTCTATAAATAATGAAACTTTTAAGATAATGTACACTACAAGTGAGGTCACGGGTTGGAAAAGCATAGGTGTATTTTCTTTTGAGGATATAACCAAAGACATAACAGTTATGGAAAGGTTTACTTTAATAATAGCTATAGCTACATCCTTTTTGGCTGTTTTTTTCTCACTTTTATTTACAAATAGTATTGTAACACCTATTAGAGAATTAAGGACTTTAATGAAGGGGGTAGAATCAGGTGATTTAGATTTAAAGTTTGAAGAGTATAAATATAGCAATGAATTTGGAGAACTTGGGCATAGTTTCAATCATATGGTAAGTGAAATAAAAAAACTTATAAATATGGTATATAAAGAGCAAAGAAGTAAAAGAAAGGCAGAAATGGAGACATTGCAAGCTCAAATAAAGCCACACTTTCTATACAATACTTTAGATACCATAGCCTGGATGGCAGAGGATTATAATGCAAAGGATATTGTTGAGTTAGTGGCTGCATTAACGAAAGTATTTAGAATTGGCTTAAATAAAGGAAAGGAAGTTATTAAACTTAGAGATGAAATTGAACATATTAATAGCTATTTAATTATACAAAAATATAGATATGAAGATAAATTAAGCTATGAGATAAACTTTCATAATGAAATTTTGGATACTTTGATTTTAAAGCTTATAACTCAACCAATAGTAGAAAATGCTATTTATCATGGAATAAAAGAAAAAAGAGGCAGGGGGAAAATTTATATTAATTTTCGAAAAGTTGCAGATGAAATAATTATTACTGTGGAAGATAATGGAGCCGGGATAACAGAAGAAAAGTTACTAAATATAAATTCTATGTTAGAGACAAGCAATAGTTTTTGTATAGATTCGGAAAGTGGATCTGGATATGGAATATCTAATGTTAATACTAGGATTAAGCTTAGTTATGGACAAAATTACGGACTACACTATTATAGTGAGCTTGGAGAATGGACAAAAGTAGAAATAAGATTACCATTTAAAAATGATTATAAAGGGTAGGAGGGGAGTTATCTTTGATTAAGGTTTTAATTGCTGATGATGAGCCGAGGATAAGAAGAGGAATTAAAAGTATAATAACTTGGAAAGAAGAAGAAGTGGAGCTAGTAGGAGAAGCTGAGGACGGAGAAGAAGCACTACAATTAGCTATAGAAAAGAAGCCAGATATATTATTGTTAGATATCTGCATGCCATTTTTAAATGGAATTCAATTAATAGAAGAGTTAAATAAGGTGCTATGCAATCCTGTTGTAATAATAATATCAGGACATGACGAATTTAATTATGCACAAGCGGCTTTAAGACTTAGAGCTTTTGACTATATTTTAAAGCCAATTGATAGAGAAAATTTTAATAATGTATTTATAAAGGCAAAGGATGAGGTTATTTTAAGAAGCAAGAAAAATGCAAAAGAAAGCTTTAAAAACATGGTTTTTGAAAATAATATTTCTTATTTAAAGGATAGCTTTTTCAAGGATTGGTTAAATGGAAAATTAGAAGCTGATGAATTAAAAATAAGAATGGATAATTTTAATATAAATTATTCTAATAATAAGGCTCTTGCATTAATAAAAATATTAGAAAAGAATTTTGTTGGTATAGTTAACAAAAATGAGAGAGAGTTAATTTCATATGGTGTTGTTAATATTTCAAAGGATTTTATGAGTAGTTTTAAAAATTTATATGTTTTTCAATATTCATCATCAAGAGTAGTAATACTATGCGATGTAGAATCTATAAGAGTATGGAAAGAGGTATTAATAAACTTAGAAGAGAAAATAAGTACTTTATTTAAGATTGACATTATAATTGAAAAATCTTTACTAAGTAATAATCCTATGGAAATTAAAGATACTTTCGATAAATTAAAAAGTAATATCTTAGAAAAAAGTAAAAAAACACCTATTGTTTTAGAAGTTGAAAAATATATAGCAAAGAACTATGGAGATGAGAATTTATCAATAGAGAAGTTATCTAATAAACTTGGAATTAGTCAAACTTATTTAACACGGTTATTAAAGAAAGAGCTTGGAATGAACTTTATAGATTATTTAACTTATATTAGAATTCAAAATTCAATAGAGCTTATGAAGGAACCTTCTATTAAGATATATGAGATATCAAGACTTGTAGGATATAGTACACAACATTATTTTAGTAGTGTTTTCAAAAAACATATGGGTATGTCTCCTAATGATTATAGGATGTGTATAAATAATGAAGATTAAATATGAAGATTTTGTTTATTTTATAGCTATTATACTACTTGGAGTTTTTTCTATATTAACAGTAGGAGTAATAATTTTTAATAATGTAAAAGTTGATAATAGTGGAGAAAAAAAAACGTATATTATAGGAGTTTCTCAATCTCAATTGATGGAGCCCTGGCAAATTAAAATAAATGAGGAAATAAAAAAAGAAGCTAGTAATTATAATAATATTCAAGTTATATATTTAGATGCTGTTGGAAATTCAAATAAGCAAATTGATGATATTGATAAGCTTATGAATTTTGATATAGATTTACTAATCATTTCGCCATCAAATTCTAGCAGTGTTACAAAAAAGGTTTCTGAAGTTTATAAGGATATACCTGTAATAGTTTTAGATAGGGGTGTAGAGGGATATGATTATACTTTATATATAGGGCCTGACAATAACACTTTAGGAAAGCAAGTTGGAGATTGTGTTTTAGATTTACTTGAAGTTAATGGTGGGAATATTGTTGAAATAAAAGGTGATTTAACTTCTAATGCAACTATAGAAAGAAGCAATGGGTTTAGAAGTAGGATTAATCAATGTAATAATATAAATTTAGTAAGTGATATTAGTGTAAATTGGAATCGTGATGAAGCTGAAGATAACATGAGAAAAATTTTTATGAATAATGATGACATTGATTTAGTTTTTGCTCATAATGATGCAATGGCATTAGGTGCATATAATGCATATAAAAATTCTAATTATAAGAAAGATGTAAAGTTTATTGGAATAGATGGATTAACAGGGGAAATGGGAGGAGTAAACCTAGTTGACCAAGGAACATTTTATGGAACTTTTACTTGTCCAACCGGAGGGAAAGAAGCTATTCAATATGCAATTGATATTTTAAATAAAGAAAAGGGAATTCCTAAAAAAGTTATTTTAAGAAGTAGTTTAATTACTAAAGAGAATATTAATGAGTATAAATTGAAAAAGGAAACGAATAAGGAAAGTGATAAAATAACTTTGGGTTTTTGTAATGTTGGTAATGAAGGTGGTTGGAGAGAAGCTAATGAAAAATCCATAAAGAATGCAGCAAGTGATTTTGGTATTGATTTAATTTATGCAGAAGCAGATTTAAATTATGAAAAGCAAGTAGATATATTAAATGGATTTATAGATATAGGTGTGGATATAATATCTTTTTCACCTGTTAAAGAAGAAGGTTTTGAAGAAGTTTTAAAAAGAGCAAAAGAAGCTAATATACCAGTCATATTAGCAGATAGAACTATAAATATTGATGATAAGACTTTATATAATACATTTGTAGGATCGGATTTCAAAGAAGAAGGTAGGCGAGCAGCTAGATGGTGTATAGAAAATTTGGACAAAAATATAAATGTTTTCGAAATTCAAGGCATTTTAGGATCAACACCAACTACAGAAAGAAAAAGGGGCTTTGAAGAAGTAGTATCAGCAGTAGATGATATAAAAATAGTTGAATCTGATAGTGGAAATTATACATTTGAAGGTGGCAAAAAAGCAATGAAAAATTTCCTTGATAAAAGCTATAAAAAATATAGTAATTCACAGCTTTTAGTTTTTTCTCACAATGATGATATGGCACTTGGAGCAATAGAAGCTATTGAGGAACATGGAATTAAGGCAGGTAAAGATATAAAAATAGTATCAATAGATGCAATAAAGCAAGGAATTTTAGCTATGAAATCAGGAAAAATAAACTGCATAATAGAATGTAATCCTCTTATTGGACCAGAAATAATGAAGATTTCAAAGGATATACTATGTGGAAAAGATACAACAAGAATGATAATCACAGATGAAAAGATATTTGAAGAAGAAAATTTTGATAGGGAATGGCTAAATAGAGCTTATTAGGAGCGAAAGAGTGAAAGGGCGAAAGAATAAAAGAGCGAAAGAATAAAATAATGAAAAAATGAAAGAATCAGAGATATAATTTGTTCCAAATTATGAAATAGATTAATTTTAATTTCTTATGTAAGGTTTTAATGGCTTTAATGGTTTTAATCAAAAGAATATTATAAATAAGAAAAATAAATTTAAAGGACAAGCGATGTGCATGTCCTTTTTTGTGCAGAAATTTATAAATTATACTTTTTTATTGTAAATACATTTTATGGGAATAGGATTAAAATTTAATTGTAATCGTAATCAAAAAGGTTTATGAGGGGGATTTAAAATGAAATTTAAAAAGTTATTATCTTTAGTACTTGCTGGAGCAATGGCTCTTTCCATTGGATGTTCTGGCGGAGGAGATAAGGTAAAAGAAGAAGGAAAAGGAGAATCTGGAGGAGATAAGAAAATAGTTGTAGGTTATGCACAATTAGGCGCAGAAAGTGAATGGAGAACTGCATGTACTAATTCTATTAAGGAGGAAGCTGAAAAGAGGGGAATAGAACTAAAATTTTCTGATGCACAACAAAAACAAGAAAATCAAATTAAGTCAATTCGTTCTTTTATAGCACAGGGGGTAGATGTTATAGGTGTATCTCCAGTTGTTGAATCTGGATGGGAAACTGTTTTTAAAGAAGTTAAGGATGCAGGTATTCCATTAGTATTAGTTGATAGAAAGGCAGATGTTTCAGAAGATCTTTATACTTGTTATTTAGGTTCTGATTTCGTAGAAGAAGGAAAAAAAGCTGTAGATGAACTTGCTAAATTAATAAATTCAAAGGGAAATATAGTTGAGCTTCAAGGAACTGTAGGATCTTCAGCAGCAGTTGGAAGACAAGAAGGATTTTTAGCGGGATTAAAAGAAAAATATCCAGATATAAAAATTATTAAGTCTCAAACTGGTGATTTTACAAGAGCTAAAGGTAAAGAAGTTATGGAAGCTTTCTTAAAATCAGATGGTGAAAATATAGATGCTTTATTTGCACATAATGATGATATGGCAATAGGAGCTATTCAAGCTATTGAAGAGTATGGTAAAAAGCCAGGTGAAGATATAAAGATTGTTTCAGTTGATGCAGTTAAGGGTGCATTTGAAGCTATGATAGCTGGAAAGTTAAATGTTACAGTTGAATGTAATCCACTACTTGGACCACAATTCTTTGATGTTTGTGAAGATATAGTTGCAGGTAAAGATGTTACTAAATATATACCATCAGAAGAAGGTGTATTTAGACAAGATACAGCAGCACAAGATCTTCCAAATAGAAAGTATTAATTTTAATTAATTTTCTTTAATTTAATGTGAGCTGTTGCATCTAATAATTTATATTTGCAACAGCTTATGTTAAATCTGAAAAAAGGAGATGTAGCTATGAAAGAAAAAGATATATTACTTAAAATGAATAATATAAGCATAGAATTTCCAGGAGTTAAGGCATTAGATAAAGTTAATTTCACTTTAAATAGTGGAGAAATACATGCATTAATGGGAGAAAATGGAGCAGGTAAATCAACTTTAATTAAGGTATTAACAGGAGTTGAAAAGCTAGATAGTGGAGAAATTATTTTCTTAGGAGATAAAATAAACCCAAAATCAACATATGAAGCTCAAGTGCTGGGGATTAGCACAGTATATCAAGAGGTAAATCTATGTAGTAACATATCTGTAGCAGAAAATATATTCATTGGAAGAGAACCTATGAGGTTTGGAACAATTAACTGGAAAGAGATGAATAGAAGAGCAAGTTTAGCTATGAAAAAGCTAAATATAGATATTGATGTAACAAAAACATTAGATAGTTATTCTATTGCTATTCAACAAATGGTGGCAATTGCAAGAGCAGTTGATATTAAAGCTAAAATATTGATTTTGGACGAGCCAACAGCTAGTCTAGATGAAAAAGAAGTTGAAAAGTTATTTGAAATAATGAGAAGTTTGAAATCTCAAGGTATAGGAATAATATTTGTTACTCACTTTTTAGACCAAGTATATGAAGTTACAGATAAAATTACAGTTTTAAGGAATGGAAAGCTAGTTGGAGAGTATAAAACTAGTGAATTATCAAAGGTTCAGCTAGTAGGAAAAATGATTGGAAAAGATTATGGTGAGATAAATTCAAATATCAAGCCAGTTGAGAATATAAAAAGTGAAAGAGAAATTTTATTGGAGGCAGTAAACTTAGGTAAAAAAAATGTTTTAAACCCTTTTGATACTGTTATTTATAAGGGAGAAGTACTTGGATTAGCTGGGTTATTAGGTTCTGGTAGAACTGAACTTGTTAATTTATTATTTGGAATAGAAAAGGCAGATACAGGTGAGATAATTATAAATGATAAGAAAAGTAAAATAAATAACCCTCTAGAAGCAATGAAAAATGGAATTGCATATTGTCCAGAGGATAGAAAAAAGGAAGGTATAATACCTAATTTAACTATAAGAGAAAATATTACTTTAGCTTTACAAGTAAAAAGAGGCTGGTTTAAATATATTCCAATTAAAGAGCAAGAGAAAATTGCAAAAGAGTATATTAAACTTTTAGATATTAAGACTCCATCTACAGAAAAACTTGTAAAAGAATTAAGTGGGGGAAATCAACAAAAGGTTATTTTGGCAAGATGGTTATTAACAAGACCTAAGCTTTTAATTTTAGATGAACCTACAAGGGGAATAGATATTGGAACAAAAGCTGAAATTCAAAAGTTAGTATTAGATTTAGCGAGGCAAGGTATATCAGTAATATTTATTTCTTCAGAATTAGATGAAATGCTAAGAACTTGTAGTAGATTAATAGTTTTAAGAGATAGGATTAAAATTAAGGAACTTATGGATCAGGACTTAGAAACTAATATTATTATGAATACTATAGCAGGAGGTAATTAATATGAATGCATTAAAAAGTATAAAAAAACATCAAATATTTTGGCCTCTTGTAGCACTATTTTTAGTTCTATTATTTAATTTATTTTTTACTCCAGGTTTTTTCAAAATAGAAATGAAGGATGGTCATTTGTTTGGTAGTCTTATAGATATCATTAATAGAGGAGCACCTTTAATGATTTTATCAATAGGTTTAACTCTAGTAATAGCAACTTCAGGTACAGATATTTCAGTTGGATCTGTAATTGCAATTACAGCAGCTGTAGTTGCTAGTTTAATTGGAGGGCAAATGAGTTTTGTAGATGGAGTTCAAGAATATGTTAGTTTAATTCCAATGCCTTTAGCAATTATTATTGGATTATTATTAGCATCTCTTCTTGGTTTTTGGAATGGTATATTGATAGGAAAAATAAAGATTCAACCAATTATTGCAACTATGATATTGATGGTTGCTGGTAGGGGAATAGCTCAGCTTATAACAAAGGCTCAAATAATTACAATCTACTATAAACCATACTTCTTTTTTGGAGGAGGATATTTATTTGGATTACCATTTTCTATTTATATAGTAGCAGCTTGTCTCTTAATTGTAATGCTTCTTGTTAAGAAAACTGCATTTGGATTATTTGTAGAATCTTCAGGATGTAGTTCAGAAGCAAGTAGATACGTTGGAATTAAAGTTGATTGGATTAAGGTTTGTGTTTATACAATATCAGGTTTATGCGCAGGTATTGCAGCAGTATTATTAAGCTCAAATATTAAATGTGCTGATGCAAACAATTTAGGGTTATATATAGAACTTGATGCTATTTTAGCAGTAGCTATTGGGGGAAACTCTATGTCTGGAGGTAAGTTTTCTATTCCTTGTAGTATAGTTGGAGCATTGATAATTCAAAGTTTAACAACTACTATATACTCTTTTGGAGTTCCACCTGAAGTAACTTTAGTTGTAAAAGCTTTAGTTGTAATAGTTATTTGTTTATTACAATCTGAAGAATTTAGAGCTATCTTTAGGAATTTCTTTGATAAGAATAGGAGGGTTAATAGTGAAAAACTTACTAGTATTGAAAAACAAAATATTACAAACTAAATACTTACCTATATTTGTGACAGTAGTTTTATTTATAGTTTTATGTGCTTTTGGAGCTTTTAAGTACACTGGGTTCTTTAGATTACAAACATTTTTAAATCTACTTATTGATAATTCATTTTTACTTATAACAGCCATTGGTATTACATTTGTACTTATTACTGGAGGGATAGATATATCTGTTGGAGCTGTAATTGCTTTTGTATGTATGTTATCTGCATACCTCCTTGAAAATAAAGGGTGGAATCCGTGGGTAGTTATCATGCTTATGCTTATAATAGGCTGTATTTTTGGAACGATTATGGGAGTCTTAGTTACAAAGTTTAAAATTCAGCCATTCATAGCAACATTAGCAGGAATGTTTCTGGCTAGAGGATTATGTTACCTTGTAAGTATAGATACTATAACTATTACTAATGAAACTTATGCGAAAATAAGTCAAGCTAGAATTAAAATTGGTAATGGGTTTATTTCATGGAGTGTAGTTATTGCTTTAATAGTTTTAGTATTAGCAATATATATTTTACAATATACAAAGTTTGGAAGAACGATATATGCTATAGGTGGAAATGAGCAATCTGCAAGACTTATGGGACTACCTGTTGATAGAACAAAAATTTTAGTTTATACCTTAAGTGGATTTTGTTCAGCACTTGCTGGAGTTGTATTTAGCTTTTATATGTTATCAGGTTATGGACAGCATACGGTTGGACTAGAAATGGATGCAATTGCATCAGCTGTAATAGGTGGAATAATGCTAACAGGTGGAGTTGGATATGTATTTGGAACTTTACTTGGAGTACTAACACAAGGAGTTATACAAACAATAATAACCTTTGAAGGAACATTAAGCTCTTGGTGGACAAAGATTGTTGTAGCGGCACTTTTATGCTTATTTATAATACTGCAAAGAGTATTTATTATTATAAAGGATAGGAAAGCATAGATATTTTTTAATGAATAGATAATTTTTAATGAAAGAATTAAGAAATATAGATTATCAAATTAGACAAGAACTCATAATAAGCAGTTATATATGAGTTCTTGTTTTTATAATTTAAGAGATAATTTAAAAGATAATTTAAGAGAGAGTTTTATGAGTAATAGAATACTTTTTATTTTAGTAATTGCTAAGTATTAAAGTGAAAATAGAGATAATGTGAATAGTATAGATATTTTATTAATCTTGAATTAATTATATAATATTAGTATCATTATTAATTATACAATGTTAGTATTTATAAAACGTTATATGAAATATAATATAAATATAATTTTTTAATGTGAAAGAGGTGATTGTTTGCTTAATAAAATAGACTATAATTTAGATGAAGATATTATAGAAGAAATAAAAGAAATATCTAGAAAACATCATAATATTAAAAAAGTAGTTTTATTTGGTTCAAGAGCAAGAAGAGATAATTCACCTAGAAGTGACATTGATTTAGCAATATATTCAGCCGTTGATTATTCAGATCTATTAGATTTTATAGAAGATATAGAAAATAATACTACTACCTTGCTAGAATTTGATTTTTCAAATATGAATTCAATAAAGGATGAATTATTTATTGAAAAAGTAAATAAAGAAGGGATAGTTATATATGAGAAGCATTGACTTTAAATATATGAATTTAAAAAAAGCTTATTCAAGATTAAAAGAAGTCAGTGATTTATATGATGGGGAAAATGATATAATAAGAGATAGTTTAATACAAAGATTTGAATTTACTTATGAGCTAACTCATAAAACCTTAAAGGAATTTATGAAGTATTTAGGAGTTACCCTAGAGAATTCATTTCCACGTACTATTTTTAAGAAGGCATATGTGAATAATTTGATTTCAGATGATAAGGTATGGATAAATTTATTAGAAGATAGGGATTCTACATCACACATTTATAATGAAAATATGTATAATGAAATAGCTGATAGAATAGTTAATAAATATGTTGATGCTATTGAAGAGTTAGTAGAGAACTTAGAAAAACTATTGTAAGTTTTTAGAAATAATAAATGGCCTCAGGGGTACTGCCCCTGAGGCTAAATGTTTTTATTTATAAATACTTTTGAATGAATTGTTCTTCAGGTGTAAATAAATATATAAATCCTTCAATTAAACTTATAAATCCAATGACTCCTATAATACCTGTGAAACTTAATATTAAATATATTATTCCAATCTTGTATTTTCCTAAGTAGAATTTCTGTGCACCAAATATTCCAAAGAAAATTGAAATAAAAGCTGCTATATACTTATTCTTATACCAGAAAGAAGATTTACTGGTTGCATTTAAATTACTAAAAAAAGAAATAAGAGCATTAGGTAAATAATTATTATAAGAATTAGAATAAGTAGAAGATGAATTTTTAGACGAATTTATATCTTGATGCTTGTCTGATTTTATATCCTGATTATTTCTAGATTTTACATCAGAATATTGCTGAGAAGTCTTACTTTTCTTAAATAAGGATTTAAATGTTATATTTTCTATATCGTCAAAAGATTGAACTTCCTTATATAATAAATTATTATTTTCATCATAAACCTCTTTATACTTGCTATAGCGAGAATAGATATTACTTTTACTTGAACTATAATCTTTATTGTTATTAAGATTATAACTTTTACTTTTGTTTATATTACTTGAACTATCATTTTCAATAACTAAATCCTCTCCACAATGCTCACATTTATCAATAAATATTGAATCTACAGGAGATCCACAGTATGAACAATATTTCATTATTAAATCACCCTTTCATATATATATATTATAAATGAATTTTACATTATATAGAATAATATTTTTATAAACATCCTCTTTAATGATTATTATTTTGCTAAATAGATAAAGATAAAGTTTTTGAGTTTTCTGTGATTTAGGATAATTATCTGAGGACTTAGAAAATTAGAAATTAAAATGTTTTCAGAAAGTTTGAAATTACTATTGTAAATGTAAACAAAAGATGTTATATTATAAATATACAAAATATTGTACATTTATATAAGGGAGTGGTAAATTGGACGTTCAAAGTAAGCTTATGCAAAAGCTTGGAATAGCAATTACTTCTTTAGCAGTTGAATTTTTATCTCTTAATGAAGGTGATAGAATTAAAACTGTAGCAGAGCTTGCTGAAAGTTATGAAAGTGCTAGAGGAACAATACAATCTGCTTTAAAGTTTTTAAAAGATCATAATGCAATAACTTTAGAATCTAGAGGACACTTAGGAACATTTGTAAAAGATATAGATTACATAAGACTTCTAGAACTTACAGGAATAAAATCCTTAGTAGGAGTTATGCCATTACCTTATTCTAAGAGGTATGAAGGTTTGGCAACAGGACTTTGTAAATGCCTAAATGATAGTGGAGTTAATACAAATCTAGCTTTCATGAGAGGTTCTAATCATAGATTAAAAGCTTTAGAAGATGGCAGATATGATTTTGCAGTTACTTCAAGACTAACAGCAGATTATTATTTAGAAAACAACAAGCCAATACAAATAGTTAAAACCTTTGGAGATTTTAGTTATGTTAATGAACATATAATAGTGGTTTCTAAAGAATTTAACGGTGAATTTAAAAGAGGGACAAGGGTAGGAATAGATAATTCATCTATAGATCAATTTATGTTAAGTAAAATATATTTTGAAGATATAGAAGTTGAATATGTTCCATTAAACTACAGTCAATTCATTACAGCTATAAAAGATAATAAAATAGATGCTGCTATATGGAATTTAGATGATATTGAAGATAGGAAAGATGATATGAAATTTATTCCTATAAATAGGGAGAGCAAAAATATTAAAGATACGGAAGCAGTAATAATTGCAAATAAGGAGAACTCTATTGTTCCAGCACTATTTTCTAGGGTATTAAATGTAGAAGATGTGAAAGAATATCAAAGATTGGTTATGGAAAAGAAGATAATGCCTCAATATTAGAGGTATTGTTAAAATCAAAATACAAAAAAATGTACGTTGGAGGCTTTAAAATGGAATTAACATTAAGATTAGATATATTAAGAGATTCAGGACAATTATCAAAAGAAAATTACAATAAAATAATACAAGTTATAAATTATTTTGAAGAAAAAAGAGGAGTAAAGCTTTTAGAAGAAAACGCATCAATGTTTATAACTCATTTATGTTCTGCCTTAGGAAGAATTGATGAAAATAATTTAGTAAATAAATTAGATGATGTTGTAGCACAATCCTTAAAAGAAAATGAAAATTATGATGAAGCTCTTAAAGTAGTAAAAGATTTAGAAAGTATCATAGGTGAAATTCCAGATTCAGAACTTGATTTTGTAGTTATGCATGTTTGTACATTAATATAGTTAGGGTAATCTGAAGACTAATTGTATAAGTGAGGTAGATTGTAATAAATAAATATAGCCGACTTGTATACGATTTAAAAATACGAGTATAATATGGGTTTATAATAAACATTATGATAAAGAAATTGTATGTCACTACAGATAATGACCATGTAAGTGAAAAAATATAATTTGCAGATAATATATTAGAAAAAATATGGACAAGTAAGTTGAAACTATTAAGTAAGATTAAAAGTATATTTGAGTACGAGAGCTCAGTATGAAATTTGAGAACAAAAGCTTAAGTTTAAAGTAACTTATAAAAATTGGGAATAAAGTTATTAAAACGGAATTAATATCAATATTAAAAATTAAATTTGTATTGGAGGAATAAAAAATGAAGAAAATAGTAATAGGTGGACAAATAGACAAGCAAAGAGTAGCAGATATAACAGCAAAAATAGCAGGAGACAGAGCAACTATAGAAATAAAAAGTGATATAGAAGCAGCAATGGCAATAAAAACAGGAACAGCAGACTTTTACTTAGGAGCATGTAACACTGGTGGGGGTGGAGCACTTGCAATGGCAATAGCACTACTTGGAATGGGACAATGCGCAACAGTATCAATGCCAGGAAATATTAAGAGTGAAGCAGAAATAAAAGCAGAAGTTGAAGCAGGAAAAAAAGCTTATGGATTTACAGCACAACACGCAGAAGAAGTTATACCAGTAATTCTTAAATATCTACTATAAAAATAAATATTAATTTGCAAAATAGCCTTTACTTAAATCACTAAAATTTATTAGATTTTACGTGATTTAAGTAAAGATATTTTAGCAAGTTATAACTATATGCTTTCTTTAATAATATATATATCTATTAATCTATATATTTAGTAATTTGTATATTTTTAATATATGCTATAAAAAATATTAGCATATGAAAGGATAGCATGCTTGTTTTAAAAAATATCAGAATTGAGAGCATATATAAATTTAGTTATTCAATAAATATCATATTATAAAATTTTAGGAGGTATTATTTATGCAATATTTAGTTGTAGCACTTTTAGGTGCATTAGCAGCAATATTATCAAATGCTGGTATAGCTGTTTTCAATGATGGATTTAGAGCCATAGTTCCAGAATACTTAGAAGGAAGAATGGACAAGAAAGCTTTAGCAGCAACATCTTTTGCAATCAGCTTTGGATTAGTTATAGGTTTTGGTATTCCAGTATCAATAGCTGCATCCATTATCTTGATTCACAGTATATTACTAGGTACTGATATCATTGGATCTTTTTGTCCAAGCGGTAAAAAAGGATTAGCTATATCAGGAGTAGTAGGAGCTCTTTATGGAGTAGGTATAGTTTATGGATTACAATTTGTAGTTGATTTATTTGCAATGTTACCAGTTAATTTCTTAGACGCATTAAAGCAAGTTGGAACTCCAATAACAGTTGCTTTTGCAGTATTCCCAGCACTTGTTGTTTCTTATCAATTTGGAATTAAAAAAGGATTTCTTACAGGAATAGTTGCTTTAATAGTTAGACAAATAACTGCAATATATGGAACTTTCACTGTAAATGGTGCTAGCGTTAAGTTAGACCAAGAAGGTATGGCATTACTTGCAGGTATGATAATAATGATTGCTTTTGCAATGCAAGAAAAACCAGATCCAAATGCTCCACAAATTGATTTAGTAGCAATTTTTGCAGAAAGAGTTAAGAAAATCAAAAAGAATTTACCTTTATTAGCATTAATGGGTGGATTAATATCAGCAGCAACTAGTCTTACTTTAGTAGCTGGAGACCCAATAAGCTTAAATCTTTTAGCAGAAGGAAAAACAACTGAAGCTGCAATGACAGCATTTGCAAGAGGTATAGGATTTATACCACTAGTTGCAACTACAGCAATTTCAACTGGAGTATATGCACCAGCAGGTATGACATTTGTATTTGTTACTGGATTTTTAATTGGAAACCCAATATTAGCATTTGTTGCAGGAGCTGCAGTAATGGCTTTAGAAATCTATTTCTTAGATGTATTAGCTAAGTTGATGGACAAGTTCCCAGGAGTTAGAAAATGTGGAGATAACATAAGAACAGCTATGAGTAAAGTATTAGAAGTAGCTTTATTAATAGGTGGTATGATGGCTGCACAAGCTATGGCACCAGGACTTGGATTATTCGTAGTAGTTGGTTTATACGTTTTAAACAAAACTTCAAAGAAACCAATAGTAGATATGGCAGTTGGTCCAGTTGGAGCAATTGGAGTTGGAGTTTTAATTAACATACTATACTTAGTTGGATTATATGTAATACCAAGTTAATCAATGGATAATTGACAATGGAAAATGGACAATTTATGTAATAACTCAGACGAGCTGAGTTATGAAAATGAGGAGTTAAAGAATGAAAAAGTAAAAGAGTTATGGAAATGATTCGGACAAGCAAGAATCCAATGAATAATAAATAATTAAAAATGGATAATTGAGATAATAACTCGAAAGAGCAAGAGGACAATTAATAATTGATAATGCACAATTGATAATTAAGGTAATAACTCAGAGGAGCTGAGTTGGAACAATTGATAATTGACAATGTACAATGGATAATTAATGAATAAAATCTAAGGAGTTTAAGAAAATTTAATTTTAAATAATTCAGAACTAGCTGAATTATCCCATCTAATTGTCAATTATCAATTTTCAATTATCAATTGAACAAAGGGGTGTTTATATGAATAAGGAAATAATTTATGCACATGAGCATATTACTATAGATTTATCTGGTGTAAAAAAAGATGCAGATTGTTTTTTAAATAATAAGAAGCAAACTATTGAAGAATTTAAAGATTTAAAAGCTAAAGGAGTTTCTACTATTATAGATGTTACAAATAGAGGAATGGGTAGAAGCACTGAATATGTAGCTGAAGTTATTAATGAAACTGGATTAAATATTCTTCAATCAACTGGATATTATAAAGAACCATTTCTTCCAGAAGAGGTTTATAAAATAAATGAGAAGAAGATGGCAAATATTTTAGTAGATGAAATAATAAATGGTATAGATGAAACATCGGTAAAGGCTTCTGTAATAGGAGAAATAGGAACTAGTTTAAATAAAATAGAAGAAATGGAAAAGAAGGTTTTTGAAGCTTCATGTATGGCACATCTTGAAACTGGAGTTCCAATAATAACACATACAACACTTGGGAAATTAGGACTTGAACAAATTGAGATATTTAAAAATTTCAATGTAGATTTATCTAAGGTTACATTAAGTCATATAGATTTAAGTGGAGACTTAGAATATATGTTTAGATTATTAGATACTGGTGTAAATATAGCATTTGATACAATTGGGAAAAATAATTATCAGCCAGATGAAAAAAGAGCAGAATGGTTAAAGGCTCTTTGTGAAAGAGGATATAGCAATCAAATAGTTATGTCTATGGATATTACAAGAAAATCTCACTTTAGAGAAAATGGTGGACTTGGTTATAGTTATTTAATAGATAGCTTTCTGCCAAGATTATATGAAAATGAAATTTCTAGCAAGCATATAGAAAATATGTTAGTTAATAATATAAAAAATATTTATAACCTTAAGTAGGAGGAAGAGTTATGAGAACATACCCATTACACTCAATAAGTTTAGATGAAGCAAAAAAACTACAATTTAAAATAATAGATACAATAACAAAGCATTTTGATGGAAGAGAAGTTCTATCTCTAGGTGATTTAGGTGTTGTTAAGGGATTGAATAAACCTACTTATACTAAGAAAGTAGAAAATGTTTTTGCAGAAGTTTTTGATGCAGAAGCTGCAATATTAGTAAGAGGTGCAGGGACAGGTGCCATAAGATGGGGATTAATTAGCTTTATGGAAAGTGGAGATACAATATTAGTTCATGATGCTCCAATATATCCAACTTCAAAAGTTACTATTGAGACTATGGGACTTAAGATTATAAAAGCTAATTTTAATGATTTAAATGATGTAAAAGATGTAGTATTAAAAAATCCACATATAAAAGGGGCATTAGTTCAAAATACAAGACAAAAGATTGATGATTCTTATGACTTAGAAGAAGTTATAACTGCAATAAAAGAATCAAATTCTAATATAAAAATAATTACTGATGATAATTATGCAGCTTTAAAGGTAAAGAAAATAGGAAATCAATGCGGAGCTGATCTTGGAAGTTTTTCTTGCTTTAAGATATTAGGTCCAGAAGGTGTTGGAGTATTAATAGGAAATAAGGAACTTGTAGATAAAGTTTATTCACTAAATTACTCAGGAGGAAGCCAAGTTCAAGGTCATGAAGCTATGGAGGCATTAAGAGGACTTGTATATGCACCAGTTTCATTAGCAATTCAATCAGAGGTTAATGAGGAACTTGTAACAAGATTAAAATGTGGTGAAGTTGAAGGAGTAAAAGATGCATTCCTTGCAAATGCTCAATCAAAAGTTTTACTAGTTGAATTAAATGAAGATATAGCAGAAGAAGTTTTAGAGTTAACTACAAAATATGGAGCAGCATCACATCCTGTAGGATCAGAATCAAAATATGAATTTGTTCCAATGATGTATAGAGTATCAGGAACGTTTAGAGCTGCTGACCCTACTCTAGAAAAAAGAATGATAAGAGTAAATCCAATGAGAAGTGGGGCAGATACAATAATAAGAATATTAAAAAGTGCAATTGAGGATGTTAAAAAAGAAATTAAGTAAGGAGGAGTAAGGATGTTTCTTGAAAAGACCATAGAAAGAAATAGGGAATTAGTTCAAGCTGCATTTAAGCTCCATAAAGAAGGAGTAATAATACCAGATACTTATGTTATTGATTTAGATACTTTAATAGAAAATGCAAAAAAGCTTAAAGATGAAGCAGATAAGTATGGTATAAAGCTTTATTTTATGACAAAACAAATAGGTAGAAATCCTCTTATTTGCAAAGAATTTATGAAGCTTGGATATGATGGAGCAGTAGTGGTAGACTTCAAAGAAGCTGAAGTCATGATAGATAACGGAATAAAGATAGGTCATGTTGGACACTTAGTTCAAATTCCTAAAGCTTTAAATGAAAAAGTAATTAAGTCTAAACCAGATTATATTACAGTTTACTCAATTGAAAAAGCAAAAGAAATTAATGAGGTTTGTGAAAAGCTTAATATAAAACAAAATATAATGCTAAGAGTTTTAGGTGAAAATGATAATTTATATTCAGGACAATATGGTGGATTTAAATTAAATGAACTTAAAAGTGTAGGAGCAGAATTAGTTAAGCTTAAAAATTTAAATTTAGCTGGTGTAACTTCATTTCCATGTTTCTTGTTTGATGAAGAAAGCAATGAAATTAAAAGAACAAATAATATAGATACAATTAAAGAAGCAAAAGACATATTAGAAAAAGAATTCAATGTAAAAATAGATCAATTAAATATGCCATCAGCTACCTGTGTTAATTCCATAAAGAAAATATATGAAGAAGGTGGAACTCACGGGGAACCAGGACATGGATTAACAGGAAGTACTCCATATCATAAATTTAATGATGGAGATGAACTTCCAGCAATGGTTTATGTAAGTGAAGTATCACACAATTTATTAGATAGAGCTTATTGCTATGGTGGAGGTCATTATAGAAGATCTCATATGGAAAATGCTTTAGTTGGAACAGATATAGATAATTCAAAAATGATTAAAGTAATTCCACCAACAGATGAAAGTATAGATTATCATTTTGAACTATCAGAAAACTGTAATGTATCAGATACAGTAATAATGGCTTTTAGAACTCAAATATTTGTTACAAGGAGCAATGTGGCAATAGTTAATGGAATAAAGAGTGGAAATCCAGAAATAGTTGGAATTTACGACTCACAAGGAAAAAGGATCAATGGATAATTGAAAATATAAAGGCTACGATAACTAGATATGTTCCATAAGCTAAATAGCTGTGCGAAGAAGTACTAGGCTTGGAAAAACTACTAAGCCAAGAGTTTTGGTTAACTCACTGCGTTCAAACAAACCAACAACACTAAGGCCTAGTAGTTTTTCCTTCACCAAGTACTTCTAACTGCTCGCTATATGCTTATTTCACATATTCTATTTATCTTCGCCAACTTATATTTCTCAATTTAAAATTATTAAATGAAGAATTAGCATAATTAATGATATAAAAATCGGGAAGTTAACTTATATAATTAAATTTGTTTTTCAATTTATAAAACTGAATAAATAATTAGAGGAAAAGAAATGGATGATGAGGATGGGATAATACCACAACCTTGTGCTGAAGTTTCTTTTAATTATAAGTGAAGAAAATGAAAAGTTACTAGTGAAAGAGTTTCGTAAAAGGGCATTAATGAACTTTGAATAGAAAGTGCTTTACAGCTATAGTTTAAGTTTTGCGTAGCAAAACAACATTAATTCTTTTATTTTTAAATTTTTTCATTCTTTCATTAATAAATTGTATTCACAATTTAAAAAGGAGGAAATTAATATGGGAAAATTCGTAGTAATTGTACTTGATGGTTTTGGCATTGGAGAAATGGATGATGTTAAAGAAAAAAGACCTCAGGATATAAATTCAAATACTTGTCTTCATATTTTGGAAAGAAGAAAAGATGTAATTTTACCAAATCTTGAAAAGTTAGGTCTTATTAATATATTAGGAACAGAAATAAATGGAATGAAGGAAGATCCTCATGCAACGTTTGGAAAGGGAAAGTTAACTCATTTTGGAGCAGATACTTTCTTTGGACATCAAGAAATAATGGGAACAAAACCAAAGATGCCATTTAGAGAACCTATAAAAAATAAAATAGAAGTTATATATAATGCAATAAAGGAAGCAGGATATAAAGTTTATTATAAGGAAGGTAAGAAAGAAAAGTATTTAGTAGTTGAAGATGCTCTTACTGTTGCAGATAATATAGAATGTGATTTAGGCCAAGCCTTTAATATAACATCAGCCTTAGATTTAATACCTTTTAGTAAGGTGTTAGAAATTGGTCATATAGTTAGATCTATTGCAACAGTTCCTAGAGTTATAACTTTTGGAGGAAAAGGAATTACTTTAGAAGATATATTAAATGCAGAAGAAGAAAAAGATGGTGGATATATAGGAATAAATGCACCTAAGTCAGGTGTTTATAATGAAGGATATGAATGTATACACTTAGGATATGGAGTTAATCCAAATACACAAGTATCAACAATATTATCTGAAGAAAATGTACCAGTTTACTTATTAGGAAAAGTAGCAGATGTAGTTATAAATGAAAAAGGTACAAGCATACCTATGGTAGATACAGAAAAGGTATTGAAGAGGACAATAGAAATATCTAAAGAAGTAAAAGAAGGTTTCATATGCTGTAATGTACAAGAAACAGATTTATCAGGGCATGCTGAAAATGTTGATAGATATGCAGAAAAACTTCAAATTGCAGATAAGCTTATAGGTGAGCTTATAGGGACAGTAAAAGATAATGATATATTACTAGTAATGGCAGATCACGGAAATGATCCAACAATAGGACATAGCAAGCACACAAGAGAAATGGTTCCGCTTATGATTTATGGAAAAAATATAAAAGAAGGATTCGTAGGTGTAAGAGAAACACTTTCAGATGTGGGAGCAACAGTTGCAGATTACTTTAAAGTAAAGGCACCTGAAAATGGAACAAGTTTTTTAAGCAAACTATTATAGAATTTTTAGATAAGTAGTTTAAGATTTTAATATAAAGATTATATAGGAGATTGTTTTGTAAAGGCTATATAAATGATTTACAAATTTCCAAATAGAGATTATGTAAATTGCGATTATGTGAATAAAGATAATGTGAATTAAGATTTAGATATAGAGTTTATAGGTAACTTGAAATATCAAAAGATAAAAATAAACATAGAAGAAGCATAAGAAATAAACAATAAATAAAAACTAAATAATTTTATATAATGGAGAAGTTAAAATAAGGAAATTGAATATTAAAGAAAGCTTAATATTTGTAACTCATTTTAATTTCTCTAATTTTATTTAATGCAAATTTAAGGTAGTTTATTTTAGTTTATCTATTTTTATTTAGTACAACTATAAAGTTATTATTAGTAAGTATAAATTAACTGCTATCTAATATTTTTACTTTAATCAAATTTTGATGATTAAAAATTTTCTAGTATATATAATAGGAGGTTAGTTCAATGGATGAGAAGAAAATAAAATTACATAAGACTAAAGTTTTAGCAAATCAAAATTTATGTAGGTCTGTTATTTCTATAAATAATTCTTTAGGAGAAGAAGTAAATGATAAAGATAATGATTATTTAACTTTTGGAGTTAAGAATACTGTGGATATTCCTATAAGTTTGGTGGACAAATTAAGGAAAAATTCTAAATATTTATTTGCAACTATAGATAAAATGTCTCATCTTGGTAGAAGTATAGATACAGATTTAATTAATCCATTAACATATAGATGCATGACAGGATCAAGTAGTGGAACAGCTATTAATATCCTTAAAGGGATTAATGACTTTGGAATAGGAACAGATGGTGGAGGATCAGTACTAGCACCAGCACTTAGTACTAATTTATATTCATTTATAGGATCAGGAGTTGGATTAGTCACAGGAAAGGAAAGTTTATCCACAGATAGTATATCTTTTACAGGAGGAATTGGAGTAATATCAAAAAGCTTCCATATATTAAAAGATGTAGTTGAAGAAATATTAGAAAAGAAAATAAAATATAGTGAGGATAAAATAAGAGTATTGATACCTAAGAATAATTCAATAGTTTTACCTGATGGAATGGACATGAGATTAGAAATAGACAAAGCAATTAATTATATAAATGAAAATAGTAATATGGTGGACAAATTAAGAGATAATCAATGGGATAGTTTAGTGGACGAAGATAGGGAAAATTTGGTGGATAAGGCAGTAGAGAAGCTAGAAGAAAATCTGGAGGACAAGTTTAAGAATAATCCAGAGCAAAAATTGATGGCTAAATTAGAAGATAGTTTAGTAGATAAGTCTGCTAAGGATAAAGCAAGTAGTGAAAATATTAAGGCAAAATTTGAATTCATAGAATACTCTTTTGATAATATATATGAAAGAAATATTGCTATAAAAGAAATAAAGAATATATTTAATAATGATATTGCAGATATTATTTTAACTTATGAAGGTCCAATAGATGTATATGGTTATGATGAAACTATCCAAAGAAGTTTTAAAGGTAAGGCTGAAAAAGAAATCACATCAAATGGGGGAAAAGGAATAGTTAAAGCAATAAATATGTGTAAATGTACAGGTATTACAATTCCAGGAGAAAAGCTTGCTAGTGGATTTGTGATTTGTGCAAATGAGGGGATGGAAGGATTAATTAATGCTTTTGATCTTGGAGAAATTATTGAAGAAAGTATAGAAAAAAATGAAATATTTAATAGATATTTTATTGATAGAGAGAAGTTTGTGGAACCAATAGAATAATGAAAAGATAGGTCCTAGGGAAATTACCTCATTGGTCTAGAGAAATTCAACTGAAGGTCAGAAAATAGGAAAAAGAAAATTCAAATTAGTGATATTATGTTATAATAAAACTCCAAGCCGGTTTCAGTAAAATTTATTTTAAAGTCATTTTAGGAGAGAAGACATATGATAAGTGAAAATAAAAAACAACATGTATCAATAATTAAGAATTTTATTCCATTTATTTTACTAATGTTATCAATGTATATAATACATAGGTATGTATATATATATGCTGATGATTTGTATTATTCTAGAGATATTCAAAATGGGATTTCATATTTACCAAAGCTGATGTGGAAAGAGTTAAATGTAAATGGACGAGTATGGGTTCATGTACTATTATCAATTTTAGTAAAATATGATGCAGTATTATATAGAATAATAAATCCAATAATTATAACATTAGGTGCGGTTTTAATTGCTAAGATTAGTAATAAAGATAGGGGTAGTAATAAAATTTTACCAGCAGCAGTTGTAAGTTCCCTTTTATTTTTAGCAATACCAACACAAATAGCTAATACAACTTTATATTATGCTGCATGTGCATTAAATTATTTATATCCTACACTAGTCTCTATATTATTTGGATATATTTTTTTAATATATTATTCAAAAGAGAAAAATTTATCTAAAATTAATTTTGGGATTATTGTACTTGGATTTTTTGCAGCTTCATCAACTCAACAAGCAGGAGCAATTGGAATTGGATATAGTGTTTTAATGAGTTTATACATAGCATTTATGAAGGGATATAAATTAAAGGCTAAATACTTTATTAACTTTATACCTTTAGTATTGGGATATGGATTAGTTACTTTTGGATCATTAAAAAGAATGTTACTTGAAAAAGATAGTGGAGTAGTAATTAAAATATCTGAAACTATAATGGAGATTTTAAAAACAAATATATTTTCAAAACCTGTAAGTATATTTACTATACTTATATTGATATGCTTAGTAATATGGATAATTAAGTTTTCTAGAGAGTATCAACATAATAAGACTTTAAGATATTTCAATACACTATTAGCAATAGCTTTATTAATATCAAGCTTATGCTATATATATGTTGTAATTATTAAGGGATATAAAGTTGAAGTTATCACTTTAGCAAATATAACAAGTGAAATTACTTTATTTTATTTAGGATTTACGGTAATTTATATTTTTTCTATGTTATATGTAGGGACTCTTATATTATTAAATAAAAAAAATCCATTTATTTTGGCGTCTATTATCAATGCAATAGGTGCACAGGTTATGCTTCTAGTTGCTGATTCTAGATTTGCAAGTGCATATAAAATAATTTTTCCATCTCAATTATTAATGTTTATATTTATTTGCTATACATTTTCAGAATTATACTATGAGAAAAGTATAAATTTAAATAAGGTAATTTTTTATTCTTTAATAATTCCATTTACAGTAATAGCATTTAGATATTATTTTATTAATTATAATGGATATAAGAGTACATCTTCAGAGATAGAGTATAACTTAAATATGATAGAAGAATATCAAAAATCTTCAGACAAGAGTAGTATAACTTTAAAAAAGGTACCACCTAGTATATATGGATATAATCTAGGAAATTGGAATAAGATGCCTTACTTTATGAAACAATGTTATAAAATAAATGAAGATACTATAATAAATTATATTGAATAAGTTTTATATAAAAGTATATTTAATAAAAAATAGACATCTGTGCAAGGCATATTTAACAAGATGTCTATTTTTATTTTATTAAAATATATATTATTCTAATAGTTTTTAATTTAATAGTGCATTAAAAATTATAATTAATTATTATTAAATTTATTTATCTTTAAGTGCTAGTCTCACAACTAAAAAGTTTACAGGTATTGAAATACAGTAAACAAAGAGTGGTGCAAGTGCTTTACTGATTCCTAGGTAGATAAATATATTTAGTAAAAACATTTGTAATAAATAATTAAAAATATGGGCAAAGGTAAATTTAGCTCCCTTTTTAGCAGATACATTAGTCTTAAAAGTAAAATATGTTGATGCTATATAATTAAAGCAAAAGCTTATTATATAGCCTAATGTATAAGAAATATTATACTGAACACCTAATTTTTCGAGAATTATGTAAATTGAATAACTAATAATAGTTGCTATTACGCCAACAATAGCAAATCGAAAAAATTGAAGAATAAAATCAATATTAATTTTTTTCATAATTAAAAATCTCCGTTATTTAATGTCTTTTATATTTGATTTATCAGTAATGTAGTTTGGTCTATTTTTAACTTCTAAGTATGTTCTAGAAAGATATTCGCCTATTATTCCAACGGAAATTAATTGAATTCCACCAATAAATAGTATTATACATAGTAAGGATGCATAGCCAGGAACATCTTTTCCGAAAGCTAAAGTTCTAATAAAAATATATATAGCGTAAAGGAAAGAACCAGCAGATATAGTAATTCCTAAAAAACTAGCTATTTTTAATGGTGCAACAGAAAATGATACTATTCCTTCTATGGCATATGTAAATAATCCCCAAAAAGACCATGTAGTTTGTCCAGCAACTCGTTCTACATTATCTATTTCTAACCATTTTGTTTTGAATCCTACCCATTCAAATATCCCTTTAGTAAATCTATGATACTCAGAAAGCTCTAAAACTGAATTAACCATTTTTCTGTTCATTAATCTATAATCAGTAGCGGCTTCAGTTATTGTAATTTTTGAAGTTTTATTAATAATTTTATAGAACAATTTTGCAAAATAACTTCTTATTAAAGGTTCTCCATTTCTATTTCTTCTTTTGGTTGCTACAGAATCATAACCATCTTCAATTGCAGAAATCATGTCTAATAATAATTCAGGTGGATGTTGTAAATCTGCATCCATTATTACCACTAAATCACCTGAAGCATTTTTCAAGCCAGATAGCATTGCTGCTTCTTTACCAAAATTTCTTGAAAATGTAATATACTTTACATTTGAATTTAAAGAAGCAAGTTTATATATAATATTTTTTGTTTTATCAATACTTCCATCATCAATAAATATAACTTCAGTATAATAATTATTTATTGAATCTGTAACTTTAGTAAGTTCTGAATAAAAAAGCTCCAAGCCCTCTTCTTCATTATAGCACGGAACAACAATACTAATTAATTTATTTGCTTTCATATTAACTCCTTTTAATCTTTGTTTTATTACTACGTTTCTAAATTTTAATTCTATCATAAAGAAATCATAATATTCAATAAGTTTAGTAGAAATTTGGATGTATAAAAAGATAAAATATGTAAAAATATAACAAACTTTAAGATGAAGTTTCAGCTTTTTATAAAATAAAAGTATATATAGTTAATATAAAATCAAGAAAAATATAAGGTAATTAATATAAACTTAAGGTTATCTTAAGAAAAAAAGAGAAAAAATATACTATAGGTTAGTTAAATAAGTCTAGTTAGATTGTAGAGTGTAATATATTAGTACAATATATTTAATTAATATAATATAATACTAAAATGGCTATAGTACTATGTGCTATATGCTTTAAATCTGAAACAAAAGAAGAAAATATTAAATTAGAAAAGGAGAAAATATGGTATTTAGTTCATCAGTATTTATTTTTATGTTTTTACCATTAGTAGTTTTCTTATACTATATTTCTGGTAAAAAACTAAGAAATTACATTTTACTTCTTGCAAGCTTGTTATTTTATGCATGGGGAGGCATGAACTACTTAAAGATATTGATTGTATCTATTTTGATTAATTATATTTTTGGATTATTAATAGATAAGACAGTTGATAAAAAAGGTTTAAGAAAGTTTTTCTTAATATTAGGGATAATTTTAAATCTAGCCTTGCTATTTTATTATAAATATTATGATTTCTTTATAGAAAATGTTAATACTTTATTTAATATGAATTTTGAATTAAAAAGAATAGTATTACCTATAGGGATATCATTTTTTACCTTCCAAGGAATGTCTTACATAATAGATATTTATAGAAATGATGGAAAAGTAAACAAGAATATTTTTTCAGTTGCTTTATATATATCACTTTTTCCTCAATTAGTTGCAGGACCAATAATAAAATATAAGACAATAGATGAGCAAATAAGGAACAGAAAAGAATCTATTGAGTATTTCAGCTATGGAATAAATAGATTTGTAATAGGACTTGGGAAGAAGATTATAATTTCAGACATGCTTGGAGCTATATCTGATAATATTTTTCTTTTATCTAGTTCATCAGGAATTGATATGATAACAGCTTGGATAGGAGCTATTTGTTATACTTTACAAATATACTTTGATTTTTCAGGATATTCAGATATGGCAATTGGTCTTGGATATTTCTTTGGATTTAAGTTTCCAGAAAACTTTAATTATCCATATATATCAAAGTCAATTACAGAATTTTGGAGAAGATGGCATATATCCTTATCAACGTGGTTTAAGGAATATCTGTACATACCGCTAGGTGGAAATAGAAGAGGAAATGTATATTTCAATTTATTTGTTGTCTTTTTAGTGACTGGCTTATGGCATGGTGCTTCATGGAACTTTGTAATTTGGGGCTTATGGCATGGATTATTTATGATAATAGAAAGATTCATAAGAGATAAAGAATGGTACAAAAAAATTCCTTCATATATAAAAATACCAATTACGTTATTTATTGTAGTAATAGGTTGGGTTTTATTTAAGGCAACTACTTTAGAAGAAGGCTTAAAATATTTATCCATAATGTTTGGCTTATCTAATTTTAGTGATATAACATTTGAGTACACTTACTTTATAAGCAGAAAGCTTATAGTATTAATCATTATTGGCATAATAGCTTCAACACCAATATTAAAAGATATCTTCAACAGATATAGAGATGTAAAAGCGTTTGAATTAATCAAAACAATTTTGATAACTTTATTATTTATAATATCAATAATATTTATGGTCAATTCAACATATAGTCCGTTTATTTACTTTCAATTTTAAAGTGAATAGTTAGAGGTGAGGTGATGAAAATGCATTTGTTCAATAAAAACATAAAATTAAAAAGCTTAAACAATAAAAATTCGAAGTTTATAAAAATAAATAATTTAATTAAAATAGGAGCTTTCTTTTTGGTAATTTTGATACCAGTAATATTTATGAACTTAAAAAAAGATCAGATTTCTAAAATAGATAATAGAATGCTCTTAAATTTTGAAGATATATTTTCAAATGAAGATGTATTCAATAATATAAAAAGCTATTTTGATGATAGAATTGGCTTTAGAACAGAAATGGTGGATCTTTATGCTAATGTTATGGATAAAGTCTTCAATGAAATAACACATCCTAAATATGAATATGGAAAAGATGGATTCATAATGTCTAAAGCAGAAGAAAATGAATTCGATCCAGAGTTTATGGAGATATATTCAGACTTCATAAAGAAATTCCAAAACTACTGTAATGACAGGAATATAAAGTTTTTATATGCAGTAGAGCCAAGAAAAGAGCTTATATACCCAGAGTATATAACAGAAGGATATAATTATGAAAATAGAGATATAGAATACTTTTTAGAGCTTTTGGAAGAAAAGGATATAAACTACTTGAATAATTTAGAAACCTTAAGAGAAGCAAAGGAAAAGAACTTAGCCGAAGATATATTAATAAAAGGTTATATTAATTCTATATACATAGAAAAGATGGAAGCTCTTGAAGCAGAAGGACTTCTTGATAGAGCGGATGAATTAATTGAAGTAGAAGAGTCAGAAAGATTAGGTGAGCTAAGTAGGTTAAGTAAAGCAGAAGAATTATTTGAATCGGATGAATTGAATAGATATTTAGAGTATAAATTTGATAACAATTCAAAAGATGAAATTGTAGATAGCAGAGGATTGCTTTTTGATAAAGAATATGATGCAAGGCATTGGAATGAAACAGGAGCAATAATTGGTATATCAGCAATATTAGATAGACTTAATTTATTAGATAATAGAGTTGTAGCTTTTAATATAGATAATTATAAAGCACAAAATTATATAAATGATACTCTTGTTGCATCAGATTTTGAACTAAACGAAATAACAACTCATTATAGTTTAATAAAAGATAATTCTATATATATAGAAGATTTAGAAGATGAAATAAAAAGGCATGAAAGCTTTAGAAACTTTACACATTATAAAAATGAAGCAAATCCAAATGCACCAAGAATATTAATATTTGCAGGAAGCTATTTTGATAATAAAGAAAAATTCCTTACAGAAAGCTTTTCAGAGCTTATGAAAATTCATAACTACAGAAATGTTTTAGATTATGAATACTATATAAATATATTTAATCCAGATATAGTTTTATTTGAGTCCACAGAATATACTCATTTTGATTTTTACTTCCCAGATGATGAGATGGAAGATAAAGTTCATATAAAGAATTTAAAACAATATTTAAATGAAGGAAATTTAAAAGAAGATAATTTTGTAGTTACTAAGTCAAATAACTTAAGTAACTACAGTAATAATAAAAATCATAGTGATATAACTTTGAATGATAGTAATTTAATAAAAAATAGTACTTTATCTGATAGCTTTTTTGAAAAGTCAGGAACAAATTTAACAAACTTTTCTATTCCAATAGATAGTGAAGATGTTTTATTTACTTATGCCTATATAAATAATAGAATACTAGATTGCCAAATAAATGAAATAGATAATCAAAAATATGTTGAGTTTTCTATTATGACTTCTGAAATAGAGAATTTAGATAAATTTGATTTGTATTTTATTTCGAAGGATGAAGAAAGATATCAGAAAGTAAGCTTTGGAGTGGGTTAGAGATTAACTTATTAGAATTAATTAGAAAAAAGATTGAGCCCAGGGGGAATTCTCCTGAGGCTCAATCTTTTTTATCTACATTATTATTCATTTTTAATATTTAATTTCTATTTAGTTATTCTATTGAAAATATAAATTTATGAAGTTCTTTAGTTGTACCTTCAATATCTATATTAGTATGATACATATCAGTGAAACCTGCACTTATTATATTTTCATCTGAAGGAAATCTTCCTTGTTCTATATTATTTAAGCCCATACCCAAAGCTTTAGTTGAAATTGATATAATTTCAGAGTTTGAAAGGTTAGTTGTTACAAGAGGTAGTATATTATTTATAAGACCAGGAACTTCAGTTAAGTTAATATCTTTGAACTTAACAAATAAAGCATTTAATACATCCCTTTGACGTTCAGTTCGTTTAAAATCTCTTCCATCTGTATATCTAATTCTACAGTAAGCAGAAGCTTGTGTACCATTTAAAAGTTGTTTTCCAGGGCTATATATATGTTCTGTAGTTGTTTCGTTATTTTTATCTATATGGTCTATGTATCCATTAATGTATTCGAGCTCATCGGGAGTTATTTCAATTTCTACTCCACCAAGTGCATCTATTATTTTAGGAAGTCTTTTTAAATCTACTTGAACAAACTTATCTATATTCAAATTAAAGTTATAGTTTATAGTTTTCAATATAGAGCTTGGCCCTCCATCTAATATTGTATAGTTTAAATTCATTTTTCCACCCTGAGGTAAATCTAAATAGATATCGCGCATTAAAGAACAAAGTTTTATATTATTATTTTTAGTATCAATAGATAAAATCATAGTTGCATCTGCTGAACTAACATCATAGTATTCAGAAAAATCACTTCCAAACAATGCAATAGTTATGACATCATCAGCTTCTTTAGGGGCTTCCTTTCCTGTATTAGTTACATCATTTCTGTCAACTTCAACCCTTTCAACTTTGTTAGATAGAGAATATGTATAAAATACTATTGAACCAATTATTAGTAGTATTATTATAAGTATAGACATGAGTCCAATTTTTCTTTTTGACGTTTTTTTCATTTATAAGCCTCCAAATTCAAAATATAGGTATATTATAGCAAAATAAAGATAATTTTGGAAATAAAATAAAGAGTGTGTATATAAAAATATCTATATTTGATATTAAATGTAAAAAATGATAAAATAATTATTAGTATTGAACATTTTAATGAGGGGGAGAAAAATGAAAAAAATAATTTCTACAATAATAGCTTTACTACTTTTGATACCATCAATGAAACCATTGGCAGATAGTAAAGCTGAAAATGACAATATATATAATTATATGATAGAAAATGGTACTAGCCTTGGAGTAGATAATATTAATGACGATTTGGATAGTTCTAACACGCCATTAATGTCTAATGGTTCAACAAAAACAATAAAGAATATAGTTGTAATTATAAGATTTAAAGGGGAAGGCGAATTTATTAATGCCGAAAAATCAAATCAGTTAAATGATTCGTATAATAATTTTATTGATAGCAATAATGATAAAGTTTCAGATCCAGGTTCTATATCATTAAATTCATATATAAATGATTTGACTTATGGAGAAATAAATATAAATAGTGATTTTTATCCCAAAGGAGAAGGTACATATCTATCAATTGAAGCTCCAGAAACAAGAGAGTATTATGAAAAATATATTGCAGGAAGCAAAGAAGAACAGGCCTTCATAAGATGGGCTTTTGATTCAGTTAAAAATAATATAAATATACCAGCAAATGAGTTAGATAAAAATGGTGATGGAGAAATTGATGTAGTAACTTTTTTATGTACAGGAGCCACAGTTTCAAATAATATGCTATGGCCACATGAAACTAAATATTTAGGCGATTCATCATTAAATGGAAAGAAATTAGGAAACTATAACTTGATAAATATAGGTACTAATGAAAATAATATTTTTAATAAAAGTTTACTTAAAGTAGCAATACATGAATTCTTACATGTATTTAACTATCCAGACTTATATAGATATTACTATAGAGGAAATCCTGTTGGAGAATGGGACGTTATGGCCAATACAGATGGATATGGTCAATTACCATTAGTATATACAAGGAATCTTTATAGTAATTTAAATTTAAATATCGGAGAAATTAAGAGTGATGGAACATATACAGTTAAGTCTTCTCAAAGCTCCAATAAAAATGATGTAGTTGCATTTAAGATCAAATCACCTTTATCAGAAAAAGAGTATTTTATGGTAGAGTTTAGAAAGCAATCAGGAAATTGGGACAGCACATTACCAGGATCAGGGGTTATAGTTTACAGAATAAATGAAGATGTTGATCCGTATTTAGGAAATAGGAATGGGTATCCAGACCATATTTATGTGTTTAGAGATGGGGATATTAATAGCACATATGCTTCAGGAAATACTAGAACTTCATTTTTTTCACAAGAATCAGGAAGGACAAGCATTGGAAGTAATGATTTAAAAAGTGGATTTGTTTCAAATAGTTTATATTTTAATAACGGACAAAATAGTGGAATTGTAATTTCAGAAGTAGGTAGTGCAAGTGGAGATGAAATAAACTTTAAAGTTACTTTTCCTAAAGAAAATAATGAAGTGAAATTTACTAGCATCATAGGACATGATAGATATGATACAGCTGCAATGCTTAGTAGTTCAAATTTTAATTTATCAGATACTGTAGTAATAGTTAATGGGTTAGAACTAGCAGATGGACTAGCTGTTACACCTTTAGCTACATATTTACAGATACCAATATTATTAGTACAAAATAATAATATTCCAACTGAAACAATGAATGAAATAACAAGACTTGGAATAAAGAAAGTCATTATTGCTGGTGGAGAAGGTGTTGTTTCAAAAAATGTACAAGCGCAATTAAATAACCTAGGTATAAATAATATAATTAGATTAGGCGGAAAAAACAGATATGAAACCTCTTTAGAAATAGCAAAATATATAGATTCAAATTGTTATGATATTGAAAATATAGTATTAGCAAATGGATATGCAGAAGCAGATGCAATGTCAATAGCAGCTGTGTCAGGAAGAGATAGAATGCCGATAATATTAACAGAGGGAAATTCAGTAACTTCTAATAGTTATGATTGGTTAAAAAATGAAAGCTTAAATAATGCATACATAATTGGAGGAACTGGAGTTATATCAGATAAACTATTAAATGATATTAATTTAATTACAGCATTAGATATTAGAGGAAATAGACTAGGTGGTAAGGATAGATATAAGACTAATGCTGCAGTAATAGATAAATTTTATGGTAATGAAATAACAAAAATTTATGCTTCAAAAGGTTTAGAACTGATTGATGCTTTATCTGTAGGACCAATAGTAGCAATTAATAATGGCGCTATAGTTTTATGTGATACAAATTTAGATATAGATCAAAAAATAGCTATTGAAAGAAGGAAAAGTAAGGAAATTATGCAAATAGGCGGAGGAGTTTCTATTAATTCCATAAATTCTTTAAAATATGTATTGAGATAGAATAAAATGGAAACACTTATAATATTACTATAAAAAGGGCATTATAAGTGTTTTTATTTTGTTGAATTCTATAAAAATTAATATTTAACTATATAAATATTAATAAATAAAACTATAAAATTCGACAATGTAAATGATGATTAATTAAATAAAAAAACAATATATGTAAATATTAATAAAGTTTTAATATTTATATATGATAATTTTAATTTAAATTTTAAAATAATAAAAAAAAGAACTTATAAAAATGGGGATTATACGAAATTGATGCATATTTGCAGTTCTTTGTTTTAATACATATCTATGGTATAATGTTTTGTGCGAGAATATGATTATCTCTGTAATATTATTGATAAATATGCAGAAATAATAGTTGGACTTCATAAGGATTTATTAGGGGGATACGCTTTGAGTAATATTAATTTAGATATTAATGTAGAAGTTGGGAAGAAAGAAAGTAGATTAATATATCGATTATCAAAAAGGGTAATTGATATAATAGGTTCATTTACTGGATTAGTATTATTAAGTCCTATATTAATAATAGTTGGGATATTAATAAAATTTGAATCAAAAGGACCAATTGTATTTACTCAAAAAAGAGTTGGTAAAGATGGAAAAGAGTTTGATATGTACAAACTTAGATCTATGGTTATAAATGCAGAAGAAATAAAAGAAAAATTAAAAGAACAAAATGAGATGTCGGGTCCTATGTTTAAAATGAAAGATGATCCAAGAATAACTAAGGTTGGTAAGTTTATAAGAAAGACAAGTATAGATGAATTACCACAATTGGTAAATGTCTTAAAAGGTGATATGAGTTTAGTTGGGCCTAGGCCAAGCCTTCCAAATGAAGTTAAAGAATTTGAAACATGGATGTTAAAAAGACTTAATGTTAAACCAGGACTTACTTGCTATTGGCAAGTTTCAGGAAGAAATAATATCGATTTTGAAGATTGGATGAAGCTAGATATTAAGTACGTAAATGAAAGAAGTTTTTTACTAGATATCAAGCTTATATTTAAGACATTCTTTGTTTTATTTGGAGATAATAATGCTTATTAAGAAAAGGGGATAATTATGAATAAAATAAAAGTTTTAAGTATTTTTGGTACAAGACCAGAAGCTATAAAAATGGCTCCTATTATCAAAGCTTTAGAAAAAGATGAAAGATTTCAATCTATAGTTTGTATAACAGCTCAACATAGAGAAATGTTAGATTCAGTTATGAATATTTTTGGTATGAAAGCTGATTATGATTTAGATATTATGAATCATGAACAAACAATAGTTGATATATCTAATAAGGTTCTTAAGGGGGTTGATAATGTTATAAAGGAATGTAATCCAGATGTTGTGCTAGTACATGGTGATACATCTACAACATTAAATTCCGCATTAGCAGCTTTTTATAATAAAGTTCCGGTAGGACATGTTGAAGCAGGTCTTAGAAGCTATGATAAGTACTCACCATTTCCAGAAGAAATGAATAGAAAGCTTACTGGATCAATAGCTGAACTCCATTTTTCACCTACGGAAAATAATAAAAAAAATTTAGTGAACGAGGGAGTAGCTAATGAAAAGATTTATGTAACTGGAAATACAGTTATAGATGCATTAAAAAGTGTAGTTCAAGATAATTATAAATTTGAATATGAAATATTAAATGAAATAGATTTTGTGAATAAAAAAATGATTTTATTAACTACACATAGGAGGGAAAATTGGGGTAAACCAATGGAAAATATATTTGGTTCTATTATAGATTTATTAAAATCAAATAAAGAGGTAGAGGTAATATTCCCAATGCATAAAAATCCTAAGATCAGATTGTTAGCACATAATTATTTTGACGATTATAAGGACAGGATTCATTTAATAGAACCTTTAGAATATGTTGAATTTTCAAATCTTATGGCAAAGGTTTATTTAATTATGACCGATTCAGGAGGAATTCAAGAGGAAGCACCAGCCCTTGGCAAACCTGTTGTTGTTCTGAGAACTGAAACAGAGAGACCAGAAGCTGTTGATGCAGGAACTGTAAAAGTTTCAGGTATTAATAAACAAGATATATTTAATATAACCAATGAATTAATAAATAAAAATGATATCTATATGAGAATGGCTCAAGCCACCAATCCTTATGGTGATGGTGAATCATCTAATAGAATACTAGAAATATTAGCTTTAGAGTTTGAAAAATAAGGAGAGTACGATAGAATGGGTAAATTAAATATTATAGGATTAGGCTATATAGGATTGCCAACATCGCTTATGTTTGCTGCAAATGGAGTTGAAGTTGTTGGTACTGATTTAAAGGATGAATTAGTTAATACTTTAAATGAAGGAAAACTTACGTTTGAAGAAGAAGGGTTAGAAGATATTTTTAACAAAGCATTAGAGAATGGAATAGAATTTAAAAATGAATATGAAAAAACTAATAAATATATTATAACTGTTCCGACACCATATATTAAGCTTTCGAAAATTATAGATGCTAAATATGTTATTGCTGCTACAAAGCAGGTTCTTGAGGTTTGTGAACCAGGAACTATACTAGTTATCGAATCAACAATATCACCAGGGACGATAGAAAGATTTATTAGACCAATAATAGAAGCAAAGGGATTTAAAATAGGTGAAGATATACATTTAGTACATGCTCCCGAAAGAATAATTCCAGGAAGAATGATTTATGAATTGGAAAACAACTCAAGAACAATAGGCGCGGATTCGATTGAAATCGGTAATGAAGTTAAGTCATGGTATAAAGCATTTTGTAAAAATGAAATTGTTGTAACGGATATTAAAACTGCTGAAATGAGTAAAGTAGTAGAAAATACATTTAGAGATATAAATATAGCTTTTGCAAATGAATTAGCTAAGATTTGTGATAGAGAAAATATGGATGTATATGAGCTTATAAGAATATCTAATAAACATCCTAGAGTAAATATACTTCAACCAGGACCAGGTGTTGGAGGGCATTGTATATCAGTAGATCCATGGTTTTTAGTAGGAGATTACCCTGATATAGTAAATGTTATACGAGGGGCAAGAGAAGTTAATGACGGAATGCCACAGTTCGTATTTGATAAAATACATAAAATAATGAAAGAAAATAATATTAAGGATTATTCTAAAGTAGGTTTATACGGCTTAACATATAAAGAAAATGTAGATGATGTAAGAGAAAGTCCAACATTGCAATTGATGGAAATATTTGAAAAATATAATATGGATAATATTAAAATATATGATCCACTTGTAAAAAAGAAGATGTATAGTAATCAAGTAATGACTTTAGATGATTTTATGAGTGATACTGAAATGATAGTTGTACTTGTGGCTCACGATGAAATTAAGAATAATCAGGATATGCTGAAAAATATGGTAGTATATGATACAAAAAATATTATTAATGTATATAAAAAAATATACAAATTATAAAAAAGGGGAGGAAGCATGAATATACGAAGCAAATTTAGAAGAATATTGGATGAAATTAATATAGATAAAATAGTATTAATATTATTATTAATAACTCCTATAATTGATTTAATAAATGGTTTTTTTGATTATGTATTAAAAAGTGAATTTTCTCCAGGAGTAATTATTAGAGCAGTTATACTAATGATATTGATTTTAATATTCTTGCTTCAAAATAAAAAAAATATTATAAAAATAGGAGTATGCTTAATATTATTTATTATTCAAATGATATTAATATCATTTGAATATCATATTGAATTATTTAGTGAAATATCATTTATATCTAAGATTTATTACAATATTTTAATGATATATATATTAAATAATATGTTTAAAAATAAGATAAGAAGCATGAGTAAGTATATAAATACTTTAGTATATGTAAATATTATATGTACTTCTAGCATTATTATATCAAGAATTTTAAATATTGGTGTTAATTCTTATGGAAGTGATGGTGGTTTTAAGGGATTATTTATAGGATTAAATGATATAACTTCCACACTAGTGGTAACATTTCCATTTGTTATTTATAAAGCAATAAATGAATCAAATAAGAAAGAAAAAATATTCTATTTAATTTTTTCTTTAATATCAGGAATTAATATAGTTCTTATAGGTACTAAAACTGCAATAGCAATGTTCTTTCTAACTATAGCATTCTTTATATATAATTTTATTAAAAATAAAGGAAGTAAAAGAAATTTAATTGTTTTAGGAACATGTGTATTGATTTTTCTAATTATATTTAGAGTTTTTTATTGGGAAACATTCAACAATACTATAATTGAGAGAATGAAGTTTTTCTTTAAAGAATTAGATTTCTTTACATTCTTAGTTAGTAAAAGAAATCTAACTTTAATGGATGCACTTCCTCTTTGGGCATCTAAATTTAAATATATTGTATTTGGGGTTGGATTCACTCAAGGATCTGATTTTATTGGAACTTTCTTAAAAAATCATGGAATGATAGAAATGGATATTTTTGACATTTTATATTTTTATGGAATAATAATGTTACCAATTATTATAATTCCAACTTTTAAAGTTCTATATAAATCAATTAAAATTTTCTTAAAAAATGAGATGTTTATTGAAAAATTACTTTCTTTAGTCTATATAATTAATTTTACAATTATGTTTTTAGGAGGACATGTTTTATTAAGCCCATTAGCAGGTATATATTTTGCAGTATTATATGCAATAGTTAATAATATGGAATTATCAAAAAGAAAGATTCCTATTTTAGAGAAAATCAAGAAAACTATTTTAAAAGATAGATATATATTTGATAATAGAACAAAAGTTTATAATTTTGGACCGAGTATTTATTTAAAAGGTGGAATAGCAACAGTAATAAGACAAATTTATGAGTCTAAAGAAATAAATAGAAAATTTAAAATATACAATATTTCTACAATTTATAATAATAAAATTAAAGATTATTTTAAAGCTTTAATTAAAGCTATATTTATAACTCAAGGAAGTATAGCACATATTCATATGGCATCGGATGGAAGTTTCTATAGAAAAGCAATTATTGCTTTTATTCTAAGAAATCGAAGTAAAATAATAATACATATTCACGGTGGAAATTTTTATGATTTTTATTTAAAGAGCAATCCATTTGTAAAAATATTAATTGAACAAGTATTAGAGTTAGCTGATAATATAGTTACGGTATCACATGGTCTAGCTGAAGATATTAAGAGAATTAATGTTTCAAATAAAGATATTAAAGTAATTTATAATTCAATAAGTAAACCAGAGAGTAAGATTGATTTTACAAATAAAGAAAATAAACTTCTATTTATGGGGAAATTAGAAAGTTATAAAGGTATATATGATATCTTAAAAGCAATTAAGAATATTAAAGATGAATTAATAAGTAACGGCTGGAAGTTATTAATTGCTGGAGATGGAGATGTTTATTCGATAAAACTCCTTATAAAAGAATATAAAATAGAAGATATTGTAGAAGTATTAGGTTGGATAGATGGAAATTATAAAAGAGAGATATTAGGTAAAACTAAAGTTTTGATTATGCCATCGTATATAGAATCATTTGGAATATCATGTGTTGAAGCTATGAGCTATGGCAATGCTGTAATTGTCAGTAATATTGGAGGGCTTCCTGAAATTGTAGATAATAACATAAATGGAATTATCATAAGTCCAGGAGATATAGAAACCTTGGGAAATGCCATATTATCATTGATAAAAAATGAAGATATTATGATTAATTATTATAATAATAATATTGAAAAATCTAAGAACTTTTATGAAAAAAATATGATAAATGAAATTTTAAAATTATATAAGAGTTTAGAAACATAAATTTTTATGAAAGTTGGAGAAAGTATGGGAAATAAGAAGATTCTAATAGGAATGATATTAATTAATCTGATTAGCATAATATCAGGATTTCTTAGGGATAGTAGCATAGTTATAGCATTAGGAGCAACTGAAATATCAGATATTTTTATGTTTATAATAAATCTTCCTACAGTTTTATTTAGTTCTATAGGGTGGGTAATTATGTCAACATTTTTACCTACTTATGTAGACCTGATGGTTAATAAAGGTAAAGATATCGTAAATAATTTTACAAATACATTTATAAAATGTATAGTGATCATTTCAAGCCTTTTTGTTGTAGTTTTGTTGATATTTAACAAAGTTTCAATTAATATTTTAGCACCAGGATTTAAGGGAGAGGCATTTCTGTTAACAAAGGAGCTATTTTTTATAATGGTTCCATCATTAATTTTTTTAAGTATTTCGTCATGCTTTTCAGCTATTTTGAATGCTAACAAAAAGATGCTTTGGGTTTCGCTTATGGGAATTCCTATTAATGTAATGACTATATTTAGTATGATTTTAGTTTATCCAAACTATGGAATAAAGTACTCAACTTTAGTTGTTCTTTTAGGCACTTTTTTACAAGTATTGATTTTTGTAATACCTCTAAGAAAAATTAATTTTAGATTTAATAAGAAATTTGACATAAAAGATGAAAATATTAAAAAATTAATATATATTATTGGACCTATGTTTATTGGTATAATGGCGCAGCAAATAAATAGTATGTTTGGAGGGGCCATTACTTCAACATTAGAAGCTGGTAGTTTAACAGCGTATAACTTATCTAACAAAATAGTGAATGCAGTCTACAGTTCTATAATTTTAATTGCTATTAATTATATATTTACATACTTGTCTCATGACTATGCAAAAGGAGAGATCAATAAATTTAATAGGAAAATTTCTTCATCAGCTAATATGATAATACTAGTTCTATTACCTTTAACTTTATTATTAATTAAGTTTAATCAGGAGATTATTTCACTTTTGTATGGGTATGGTAATTTTAGTAGGAATGATGTTTTGTTAACAAGTAGGATACTTATTTTTAGTAGTATAGGAATTATATTTATGGGAATAAGAGAACTTATAAATAGATCCTATTATTCTACTAAGGAAACAAAAATACCAACAATTTATAGTATTATTGGTATTGGATTTAATATTCTATTATCTTTAATTTTATGTAAAAGATTTGGAGTTTTAGGGGTTGCGTTAGCAGGATCTTTATCGATAGTAATATCAGCTATTGGTATATGTTATAAGTTTCAAAAGGATTTTAATACTGAATTAGTATCTTTTGTTAGCTTCATTAAATACTTAGGATTAACTTTAGTAATGTATTTTATTATTAGCTTTTTAAAGGAAGTAATACAATTTAATATGAATTATATTGTTAATATGTTTATTATTGGAGTTATTTCTTTATTTTTATATATTATTTTATTATTTATATTTAGAATTAGAATAATAGATTATATTAAGGAACTATAGGTGAGTATATGTTGAATGCAATTAAATTATATAGAATATCTCATTTTTTATACAAAAAAAATATACCTTTTTTACCTAAAATAATTAAAGGAATTATTTTTATTTTATATAATTCAATAATTCCTTATGAATGCGAAATAGGCAAAGGTACATTACTTGGATATGGAGGCATTGCAGTAGTTATTCATAAAAATGCGGTTATAGGAAGAAACTGCGTGATATCTCAATGTGTTACTATCGGGGGAAAAGAAGGGGCAAATGGAGTGCCTGTTATTGGCGATAATGTATTTATTGGAGCAGGAGCTAAGGTTTTAGGAAGAATAAAAGTTGAATCTAATAGCAAAATAGGAGCTAATGCTGTTGTTTTAAGGGATGTTCCTGAAGGAAAAATAGCAGTTGGTATTCCAGCAACCATAAAAAAATAATAGCATTTATATTTAAAATAAAACAAAGATATATAAATAGATTTCTATTAGATTATTTTTAAAGGAGGAATAAGTTTGTCAAAATTATATTTTGGAATAAAATTATTATATATAAGATTAAAAAGTTTTATCATAATAATTTTTTTTGGAATATTTGGTTTGAAGTGCGGAATTAAAACCCAATTTTATAAGAAGCCTATTGTTTCTGGATATTTGAATAAAATTAGAATAGGAAATAATTGCTCACTGCATGAAGGTATTAGAATAGTAGTTAATAAAGAAGGATACCTAAATATAGGAGAAAATACACTTATTTCTTCAAATGTTAATATTAATGTAGGAACGGGCAATATAAGTATAGGTAGTAATGCAATGATCGCATCTAATACTTATATAATAAATAATGACCATGATGTTTTTGACAACTTAAGTGTACGATTTTCAGGGCATATAACCGAATCGATAATCATCGAAGATAATGTTTGGATTGGTGCTAATGTAACTATATTAAAAGGCGTTACTATTGGAGAAGGAGCTATAATTGGAGCAGGTTCTGTAGTAACGAAAGATATATTACCTTACTCAATAAATTTCGGAAATCCATGTAAGTTTTTTAAATATAGATTTTCAAAAGAGGAATTAACGACTAAATTGATTAATGACAAATATGACAATGAAAAAATAGATAAATTGATAAAAGAAATGTAGGAGTTAGATATATGTCTACTAAATTAAATTGGTACATTAATAGATTAAAAGCAATGAGTGTACAGGAAATTGCTTTTAGATTAAAAAAAATATCTAAAGATAAAATAAATAAAGTAATTTATAAAAGTGGAATAGATGTATATAAGATTGATAATAAAAAATATGATATAAATAAAATTAATAATAAGCTTAATGAGATTTTCAATGAAATAAATTTAGAGAATTTTGATTATAAGAATACATATAAAATATTTTATGATGAAATAAATATTGAAGACAAAATTCTTTGGAATAAAGGTATGAAGTCAAATTGGGATAATATTAAGTTTTCAAAGGATATGGATTTCAAGAATACTGACGAAATAGGAGATGTTAGATATAGTTGGGAAGTTAATAGACATCAGTTTCTAGTGAGTCTTGCATTAAATTATAAAAAAACAAATAATGAAAAGTATCTAGATATCTTAGAAAAGCATTTTTATGATTGGAGTAATGAAAATAAGTTTTTAAAAGGAATAAATTGGAACTCTTCTATGGAAATAGCTATTAGAAGCTATCAATGGCTAATTATATTATTTATTCTAAAGGATATAGATAGAAAAGAATTTAAAAATGATATTATTAATTTTATCATTAACTCAACTAAATATGTTATGAATAATTTATCTCTATTTTCATCAGCTAATAATCATTTGATTTTAGAAGTAGCAATTTCCTCTATAATTGGTTATTGTTTTGAAGACTTAGTAAAGCAAAACTGGTTTAAAAAAGGATATGAAATACTAAATAGGGAATTAAGGAATCAATTCTTTGAGGATGGAGTAAATAAAGAACAGGCTCTTCATTATCAGGCTTTTGTTACTGATATTATGCTACAGTATAATACTGTAATGAAAAAAATAGGAGTACAGCCTATTGAAGAAGAGATCATAAGAAAATCTGTGGAATTTATTTATAATCTTAAAGCTAATGAAGTTTATATAGATTTTGGAGATAGTGATGATGCTAAGATAGTTAATTTTAATTGTGATATAGAAAATTATTATGATTATATATTGGCATTAGGAAGCTATTATTATGAAACTAATTATTATAATAAATTAAGAAATTACAAAGAAGTAGAATTGTTTTATAAATATAAGAATGAGTTTAAAGAACCTCCTAAGAATAATTTTAATATTTACAAAGACGGTGGATATTCAATAATAAAAAATAACAATGACTTATTACTTTTTGATTTCGGACCATTAGGATTTGGAAGTTTAGCAGCTCATGGGCATGCAGATGCACTAAGCGTATGCTATTATAAAAATAATAAGCCGTTTATTATAGATTCCGGAACTTACATTTATAATATTAATAAGGAACAGAGAGATTTTTATAGAAGTACTAAAGCTCATAATACTCTGTGCTATAAAGACGAAAGTCAATCTGAAATGAAAGGACCTTTTTTATGGGGAAATAAATCAGAGACAAAGCTTCTTAAAGTAGAAGATTTAGAAGATAGACTTCAAATTGAAGCTGAGAATAATGGATATAAACCATTTATTCATAGAAGAAATATAAGGGTTTCGAAGCGTTCAGGAGTGATAGAACTAATTGATTATTTTGAAGAAAAAGCAGAATTAAATTTTACTTTAGATAATAATGTAAAAATTGAAGTGCTTCAAAATAATATTGTTAAATTAATAAATGATGAGGTAATATATATTAAATTTGATGGAAAAGTACATATAGAGGATATAGAAATTTCTAAGCTATTCTTAAATAAGGAAAAATCTAAAAGAATAAGAATAGAGCATGATTTCTGTAAGAGTCATACGACAATAATAACTAGGGATATTAACGCTTAAGGGGAAATAATTATAAATTAAATGTGAGGTAAATAAATATGAATAAAGTTAAATTGTTTGACTGTGAAGTTGCAGCAATTAACATGAATGAAACGGTAAGTGAAGTTGAGAGAATAATAAAAGCTAGACAGTTAACTCAACATGTAGTAATAAATGCTAGTAAAGTTGTACTAATGAATAAAAATAAGAATCTAAAAAATATAATTCAAGAATGTCCAATAATAAATGCTGATGGACAGAGTATAGTTTGGGCATCTAAGTTTTTGGGTAAACCATTGCCAGAAAGAGTGGCAGGAATAGATTTAATGGAAGAATTAATTAAGCTCTCTAGCAAAAAGAGATATTCTATTTATTTCTTCGGAGCAAAAGAGGAAGTTGTATTAAAAGTAATTGACATATATAAGAATAAATATCCAGGGCTTAAAATTGCAGGTTATAGAAACGGATATTTTAACGAAAATGATAATGATAAAATAGTAGAAGATATGAAAAAATCAAATGCAGATATATTATTTGTTGCTTTTAGCTCACCTAAAAAAGAATATTGGTTATCAGAAAACATAGATAAAATTAACATTCCTTTTTGTATGGGGGTTGGAGGAAGCTTTGACGTGGTCGCAGGTGTTACTAAAAGAGCACCAATATGGATGCAGAAATTAGGATTAGAATGGTTTTATAGATTTTTACAAGAACCTAAAAGAATGTGGAAAAGATATCTAGTTGGAAATAGCAAATTTATTGCCTTAACTATTAAAGAAAAATTAAAATTAAATAATTATTAGTATAAAGGAGGCATATTGAAGTGAAAAGTAGATTAATTAGATTAGCTCAAGGATGCTTACATGTAGAAAAAATGTATGGACAAGAGTTTAATAGAATGTATGACTTCCTAAAGGAATCTCAGTGGTGGGATGAAAATAAGCTTAAAGAGTATCAATTAGAAAATTTAAAAAGTACTATAATTAATGCTTATGAAAATGTTCCTTATTATACGAAATTATTTAATGAATATGGAATCAATGCGTATGAGATACAGGACTTTTCTGATATAGAAAAGATACCATATTTGACAAAAGAAATTATACATGAAAATATAAATGATTTATATAATAAAAATTATCCTAAACATAAGATTGAGTATAAAACTACTGGTGGATCTACTGGAATACCTATGGGATTATATCAAGATAAATTTTATACAAGAAAAATTGAGCATGCTTTTGTAACTCATATGTGGAGCAGAGTTGGATACGATAAAAATATAAATAATAAAATTGTATATTTGAGAGGAGTACATTTAAAGGGAGAATATGAAAAGGATGGAAAACATCTTTTTTTAAATTCTTTTCTTTTGAATAATGATAATTATTTAAGATATATTGAGAGAATAGAAAAATTTAATCCTGATTTTATAAATGGATATCCTTCTTCATTATATATATTATCAAATTTTATTATATATAATAATATTAAGATAAATATCCCGAATTTAAAGGCTATACTGTTAACTTCTGAAAATATTTATGATTTTCAAAGAGAGGCAATTGAAAAAGCGTTTGGGAAAAGAACATATTCGTTTTATGGACATACAGAGAGAGCATGTATAGGCGGTGAATGTGAAGATAGTAGAAATTATCATATTCATTCTGAATATGGATATACAGAATTAATTAACAGTGAAGGTAAACATGTATCAAAAGAAGGAGAGTTGGGAGAAATAGTATGCACTAGCTTTATTAACCCAGTAATGCCGTTTATACGCTATAAAACAAAAGATATCGCTGTAAATACATTAGAAAAGTGTAAGTGTGGAAGAAATTACATGAATATAAAGAGGGTAGAAGGAAGAGTTCAAGATTTTATATTTGATAAAAAAGGTAATGTAATTACTTTTATATGTCAAGATGAACCGTTTTGGGCTATAAAAGAAAAAATATATGCATATCAATATATACAAGATAGCATAGGAGAAATATTATTAAATATTCAGCCTAGAGAAAAACTATCTAATGAAGAGATCTTAACTATACATAAAGAGTTTAATAATATATTTTTAAATATAGATCTAGATATAAAAATAGTAGATAATATACCAATAGGGCCCAATGGAAAGTTTAGGTACTTGATTCAAAATATAGAAAATAATATGTTTAAATAAATTGAAAACTATTATTGAGTCTAACAAAGGGTACTGAAGTAAGAGTCAAAAATTAAGCGTTTTTTATAGTTTTATAAATCATATTAAAATATCCCAGTAAGGCAATTTTATAGTTTTACTGGGATTAAAATAATTCATATCTTTAATTTTTAATATTAAAAATTGATTTTATTATTTAACTATTTTATATCATTAAAAATATAATTTCTCATTTGTTCTTTAGCTGTTTCTATATCAAAAGTTAAGTAATAAATTTCATCTATTAGTTTACCTTCAGCATATCCATCTCTTGGGAATCTATCTTGTTCTAAATTATTTCCTATAGCAGCTACATTTGTTGCAAGAGACAATATATCACTTGTAGTTAAGCTAGTTTCTACAAAAGGTAGTAATTCATTTAATAGTGAAGGATAGGAAGTCACAGGAGTGCTTAGTATTTTATTAGATAATGCATTTAATACTGTTCTATGCCTTTGAGTTCTCATATAGTCCCCCCCAGCTGTATCTCTAATTCTTGAATATGCAAGGGCTTGAATTCCATCCAAGTGTTGCAAGCCGGGAGAATATATCTTAGCTGAAGATGTACCCTCTTGATAATTTAGCACATCGATATATTCATTAAAAGATTGTATTTCATCATTAGTAATTTCTATATCAACCCCGCCTAAAAGATTTATTATAGTAGGTAAGCTTGAAAAGTCTACAGTTATATAATCTTTTATATTTAAACCAAAGTTTTCATTTATTGTTTTAATTGCTAACTGAGGTCCGCCAAATGCATAAGCGTGATTTATTTTATCTTGTCCATGACCATCTATATACACATAAGAATCCCTCATAATAGATGTTATTTTTAGCTTGTTATGAACAGGATCTAATGTAGCTATCATGATTGAATCTGAACGTCCTGTTTGTCCATCCGTAGCATCTATTCCAAATAGCGCAATATTTTTTATTTTATTTACATTATTATAATCTTTAAATTCTTCTTCAACTATTCCTAAATCTGTATTATCCAATTTAACATTATCCATCTTATTTAGAAGTCCTATAAAATATCCACCGCCTAATACGGCAAATGCTAGTATTACACATAGAAAGCCTAAAAAGATTTTAAAACCTAATGACTTCTTTTTTTTATTTTTCTTTCTTTTTCTAGATTTATTATTTTCAATTTGTGACATTTTTACACTTCCTTTCAAGAAAATATTTTATCATAAATTTAGTATCTGTTTCAATTTAAGTACTATAAATGTAATAAATAATTATGATTTAAAGACCTGGCTCATGCAAATATGATGTATTAAAAGGATCAGAAGTAAGAGGATCAAATAAGGATGAAACAGATTTATATCCAATCCCTTCTCTAATCATATCTCTATTATCGAGCTTATATTCAAAGCAAGCCTTTAAAACTTTATTTTTTTCTATTTCATTATCTGAAATACTTTGAATTAATAGTTTATTATTATTTGTAGGCATTAATTCTTTTCTGCCAAAGAATCTGCAATCTTTTATTTGGTTTGATTTATATAAATCATATAATATATTACCAGTTTTTAAGTGTTGTTCATGTAAATCGTATTTATAGCTGTGAGTAACATGAGTAACATTACTAAATTTACTTTCAAAATCTAAAACAGTATTTTTAATTAGATTTTCATCTAAGTTTTTTTCAGATTGATTCAAGAATACTAAGTTTTTTTCTAGTACTCCTAATTGAGCAGTAGCAGCTCTAAATTCGTTGTTTCTTAAGGAAGTCTTTTTTTCAAGGCTAAGATTATTATATCTTGGATCAGTAAATACTCCGCTTTCATCCCCATCGCTTATAAGAACAACATATACATTTTCTTGGCCAACTGCTTGAATAGCATCTACTATGGCGCTTCCAGCAAAGATTGTTTCATCATCTTGATGTTGAGAGTAAAAGACAACTTTTTCAGAGTATAAGTAGCTTTTAGCCTGGTTTACAGCAGATTGATTTATATCTCCAAAGGAAGTTAATGTCTTTGCTCCAGCTATAACTGATTTATCAGAGTTCTTATCTATTAATACCACTGGTTGTTTTAACGCAGAGGATGTTAATGCATCTATAAGTTCTTCTGATTTACTTAAGTTCATATGAGTTTTATCACTAAAAAATTTATTTATAACATTTTTGTTAGTTTCAAATCTATTTTTGCCATTTAATCTTTCAGAAAAAATATCAAAAGACTCATTTAGTACGCCAGTTCCACCAATTGCATATGATTTAATATTTCTTTTATAATCAGTAGTCTTTCCATCGGTTAAAATTACTGGATTACCTGTTTTGGCTGCAACAGGAGCAATACTCATAGCATCAGCTTCACCTATTAGGCCGTTTACATAATAGATTTCATCTATGTTTTTAATTTTTTCAATTTCATTAGCAACATAATAAGAAGTTAAAAATCTATCTTTTCCACCTAATCTAATAACAGTTTTTCCAGATTTCTTTAGTTTATCTTCTATATCTTTAGAGATAACGCCTTCACCACCTACTAAGTATACCGTATTTACATTTTCTATTCTTATTAAAGTGGAATCAGGTATATTATTTACTTCAGTAAGTAATATAGGAGCATTTAAGCTACCACTTAGCCCACTTGCTGATAAACCATCAACTAAAGCCAATCCATTAACTAATATAGCTGTAGAATAATTTAATTTATCAGAAATTAACGCTGCTGTTTCGTATCTAGTGCTCCCGGCTATATAATCTATGGAGAGAGCTTGTACAGAAAAAGTTGAAATAGATAAAAGAGATAATGAGATAACTAATGTTTTTAAAAAATTTCTTTTCATTTTAATACTCCAATCTAGTAAATAATATAAATTATACCATATTAAAAATAAATTTATCAAATTTGTATAAATTTTACTAAATTTACCTTGAATCATAACATAGCTTTCTTGAAGAATTTTTTGATATAATATATAATTATATTATGTAAAGTTTAATATAAATAAAAAAATGAAGAAAAGAAAGGATGGGGATCTTGGGAAAACAGAAAAATTTTAAATTTATAGGATTGATAGTAGTATTTTCATTAATTTTCAATCTTGCTTTACCTTTATTTGACATAAAAGCACATGCATACGAAAATAGTTCTAAAATGGTGGAACAAGAATTGAAGGAAATAGTTTCTAAATATGGGGAAGCAAATGTAAAATTTGAAGATGGTTTGTATGTTTACGTTGGTGAAGAAATCAATCTTACTGATTCTGAGAATTATCAAGAAGTAATATGGAACTCTGAAAATGAAGAAATTGTCAACGTAGAAAATAATAAGTTAACTGGAGTAGAAGAAGGTACAACATTTATCGTTGGGAAAAAGGCTGAAACGTATTATATAAAAGAAGTATACGTTTCGATGGAAAGTGCAAATGTAAGATCTATAAATAATTTAGAATCAAGAGCAAGCTCACAATATGTTGTTTATATTGATCCTGGTCATGGGGGATATGATCCTGGTGCTCAAGGTAATGGAATAGTAGAAAAGGATATAGTTTTAAATTATGGACTTAGGCTTAAGGAAAAACTTGAGGCAAATGGAATAAAGGTAATAATGAGTAGAACTTCAGATGTATATGTATCTTTAGAAGATAGAAGTAGGGGAGCCAATAATGTAAATCCTGATATTTTCATTTCAATACATATTAATTCAGCAGGAGCTACTAGTGCGTCAGGAATAGAAACATTTTATAAGAAAGATATAGACAAGCCTTTAGCAGAAAAAATTCAAAGTAAATTAATTAGTTATACTGGTGCTGTAAACAGGGGAGCTAAATGGGAGGATTTCCATGTAGTTAGAGAAACTAATATGCCAGCAAGTTTAGTAGAATGTGGGTTTTTAACAAATGTAAACGAGGCTGATAATTTAAAAAATTGGGACTATCAAGAAAAACTTATAAATGCTATGTTAGATGGAGCATTAGATTATTTATATAATAGCAATCCGTTGGTAGCTAATAGAATATATGGAAATAACAGGTATGAGACATCTTATGAATTATTCAAAAATGGATGGAGTAGTTCAGAATATGCTGTTATAGCTCCAGGTTTAGATTATCCAGATGCTTTGTGTGCAACCCCTTTAGCTACTAAGTATAATGCACCTATAGTATTAGCTGAAAATACTTCATTAAAAAATCAATCTAATCTTTTAAATTTATTAAAATCTAAGGGTGTAAAGAATGTATTTTTAGTAGGGGGGACTGGGGTTATACCTTCATCATTTGAAAGTGAGCTTTCAGCACAAGGTATAAGTAGTAAGAGACTTGGTGGAAAGAATAGATATGAAACTTCAGTTCAAATATCAAAAGAAGTTGGAAATAGTTCTGGTGAGGTTGCGGTAGTAAGTGGTTTAGACTTTGCTGATGGTTTATCAATATCATCAATTGCAGCAATAAGAAATATGCCAATATTACTAACAGAAAAGAATCAACTTCCTAGTGAAGTTTTAAATCATTTAAATGGTTTAAATATAAGTAAATCTTATGTTATAGGTTCAAGTGGTGCCGTATCTGATAATGTTGCTAGTAAGCTTTCAAATGTTGAAAGGCTTGGTGGTAAGAATAGATACGAAACAAATAAGAATATCTTTAATAAGTTTAAATCTAGTTTAGATCTTAGTAACTTATATATAGCTTCAGGATTAGATTTTCCTGATGCATTATCTGTGTCTGCACTTGCAGGAAAAAATTCAGGATTTGTTGTACTATCAAATCTTAATTCTGCAGAGCCAGATGTAAAGGAGCTTATGACATCAGTAAGACCTAATTTACAAAACATATATGTTTTAGGAAGTAGAGCTATTATAAGCGATAGTGTACTATATAATTTAGGTATAAATATTATAAGATAAAGTGGAATTATCAAAATTTTAATTAGCTGATTATTTTTGAAAATTCTAAAATAAATAACACCTAATAAGAAGTTTTATTCTTATTAGGTGTTATTTAATTGATTAAATAGTATATAATTTCTGAAACTACAAATTGGCATTTTTGAAATTTATTATTTTAGATGGATTATTTATTTAATATGATTTTTAATAGTAAGTAGTAAGCTGTTTAATGAGTAATAGGGAGTTAATTCTCCACCAAATTTTCTAAAGTATTTTTCAATTGATGGTATCATAGATCCTTCAAAATCAAATACTGGAAGCTTTAATGTGTTTTTAGTATATAAAATAGCTTGCCAAAGTAAATAAGACATTCCAAAGTTATTTTCTCTAGAGATTCCACCCATTATATAATAAGCTCTTTTATTATCATAAGCTAAAACGCATCCACCAATTGCTTTATTATTTTCATCGAATATAATACCTATAATACAATTATTATTTTTATTTAATTCGGTTAATAATTTTTTAGTAAGATCATTATCAAAGTTACTTATATTTTGACTACTAAAACTTTTATCGTTTAGATCAAAGTAGGTATCTAAATATTCATTAAAACCCCATCTAACTATTACATTACTTTTGTTTCCTTTATTTATTTTTGTTTTTTCTTGTAAATTGCTCCAAAGAATATTTTCATCTAATAAATTTAATCTATAAGTGTATCTTACTGAAGTAACATATTTATTCCAGATAAATGGTTGTATATCTGTATGTTCTGGGGAAAAACTATAGTAAAGTAATTTTTCTTTTTTTAATTCGTTTATAAATATCTCATTTATCTCTTTTATATTTGAGATTTTTTTAGAAATAGTTAATTTGTGAATTGTAGGAGATATCATAACGCCGCCAAAAGGTGTCATATGAGGCATAACAACAAAGTTCATTCCAAGCTTCTTAGATGTAGGAATATAAAACGCTGCAATCCAAGCTTTATTTGAATCTGATAAATAATATAGTTTGTATTCTTGTGCACTTTTAAAGTTTGATCCTATATTGTTAAGTAGCCAATAGCTTTTATGATAAAATGTTCCTTCTGGAGATTCATCAACAAATTTATTCCATTTATCTAGTAACTCTAAGTTCTTTGTATCTATCTGATTTATCTGTAAGTTCATTTACTACCTCCTGATAACTAATAAAGTCTATTTTTTTACTATTGCAATAAGTAACAAGCCATATATACCAATCTTTCCAATCTTTCCATCCATTTGAGAAATATTCTTGGTGTAAGTTTATATTAAAAATAATATCTTTATCGTAGTTTGAATCTATTATTTTTTGTGTAAAATCTATTGCATATTTTAAATTATATTTTTGAAGCCCATTTTCTTGAAATAAATAGCTATCCATTATATGAAAAGGAATTTCTATTAATCCTTCTTCTGTTATGTAAGGTTGTTTTAACTCCTTAGAATATTCTGTTGTATCAAAAGTATAACCTATATCCTTCATATAAGAAAAAGTATCTTTATCTCTTCTTAAGTAATGCATTCTAATTCCAATATCTTTAGTATCATGAAGTAAATTAAAAGTATCATGTTCTTTTTTCATTTCTTTGATGTCATTATAGGCTATTCCATGTATTCCAACATTTAAGTTATTATTTAGTATATATTTGATATGTTCTTTAGCTGCTTCAGCTTTATAAGCAAGTGTATTATCGTTTGAAGTAGCAAAAAAGTAAGTAGCCTTTGTATTGTATGTTACATCAAATTGAACTAGCTTGTCTATGTTTGTGAAATTATTTTTAATTATGCAATTTACTCTAGAAAGAAATGTCGATAGATTTATTCTAAAGAGAAACAATTCCAGAAATGCACGAATAATCATTTTAATAACTATTAAATCTTTCTTATGCTCCTTTCTAGTTAAATTATCAACATCATGGGATACAATTACTTTCATATTAAATCCTCCTAAAAAATGGAATATATATTATAGTTAATTATATAACAAATACATATTTTAGTCGATATATGTAAAGAAATCTTAAGAAAAGTATAAGGTTTCTTTATTGTTAATTAGACATCATATGCTATAATTATATAAAAATGAAAGAATTATAATTTGATAGGTGAATAAATGAGTGGATTATTTAAAAAATTTATAGAATTTGCAATAGGAAATGGCTTAGTTATGATTTTAGGCCTTGTTTCGACACCAATTGTTTCAAGGATGATTGAGCCTTATGAAAAGGGAAGAGCAGATATATTCATAACTTATACTAGCTTGATAGTTCTTATTTTAACTATGGGCTTAGATCAAGCATATATAAGATATTTTAATGAAGAAAAAGAAAGAGGAGCTTTATTAAGAAGAGCTGTAAAGGTTCCAATAATATTAAGCTTTTGTTTAGGTGCAATACTTTTAATATTTTACAAACAAGTTTCAAATTATATGGTTGAAGAAACTTCTTTTTTCTTAGTATTTTTATTTGCATTTCATAGCTTTGTTAGCATAATAAGTAATTTTGCAATGATTAATGTTAGAATGAAGCAAAAGGCTAAGTCATATTCAATGCTTGGTGTTATTAATAAAGTAGCATTTATTATTTTTATTGTATCATTATTTTATGTGTTTAGAAATAACTACATGACTTTAGTTTTAGCGACTGTTTTAGGAAATTTAGTTATGGTAATAATGGCAATTCTTATAGAAAGAAAAGATTGGTTTAGTTTGGAAAAAGGTGTTGAGGTAAGAACATCTACTAAAGAATTAATTAAATACGGAACACCATTTATTTTTTCAATGGCTATAACTTGGGTGTTTCAATCTATCGATAGGATATCAATTCAACTTTTTAGCGATTATACTCAACTTGGACTATATGGTGGAGCAATGTACATAATTTCTATATTAAATACTGTACAGGGAGCTTTTACTACTTTTTGGGTCCCAGTTGCTTATGATAAATATCATAATAATCCTGAGGATAGAAAGTTTTTTAGTAATATTAATGAAATTGTATCATTCTTTATGCTTATTATAGCCATAGGGTTAATAGCTACAAAGGATTTATTAATAATAATACTAGGCAAAAAGTATGAAGGAGCTCAATTTATATTCCCATTCTTAGTTTTAATGCCAATTATGTACACAATATCTGAAACAACTGTTTTAGGAATTAATTTTAAGAAGAAGACTAAATATCATATTTACATAGCAGTAGCATCTGCAATTGCAAATATAATAGGAAATTTAATTCTAGTTCCTCATTTAGGAGCAAAAGGTGCAGCTATTTCAACAGGATTAGCTTACGTTGTATTTTTTGTAACTAGAAGTTATTTTGGTAATAAATTATACAAGGTAGAAGTTAAATATGCTAAGTTTTTTGTGAGTGTTATTTCTGTTTATATTTTAGCTACTATATCAAGTATCTATAAGTTTAATAATATAATATTGGTATTTACTATATTAAGTACATCCGTTGTATTGTTTATGTACAAAAACGTTATAAAAGACATTTTTACTATAATAAAATCAATGCTTAAAGGGAAAAATAAATAATAAGTTAACGAAAGCTTAGCAATATGGACAATATATTGCTATTAGTAGTATAATTGTAGAAGTTAAGAGATGTTTGGAAATTATTTAAATAAATGTTGGGAGAAGAAAAATATGAATAAGCTTAGAACTTTTATATTAGTAATAATAGATATTTTTATGGTAAATATGGCGTATTTATTATCAATAAATATTACTTTTTATGAAAGATTTACTGAAATATCTACTATATATCAAAAAGATGTTGTTGTAGTTACAATAATATATTTAGTGTGTTTCACCTTATTTCAAATGTACAGCTCACTTTGGCATCTAACAGGAACGGATGAATTTTTACTAGGTGCTGGTGGAGGAATTTTAGCTGGAGCTTTAGTTATATTGTATACTAGAAGTATAGGTGCTACTATACCATTAAATGTTTGTGTTATTGGTACTATGCTTACATGTATTTTTGTTCTTGGATATAGGGTGTTATATAGAGTTTATAGAAGAACATTATTATATGTTCCTTATAAGTATTCAAAGGATCAGCAAAGAGTAATGATTATTGGTGCTGGTTCAGCGGGGACAATGATTATTAATGAAATGCTTGCAAGAAGAAATCTTAAGCTAAATCCAATTCTTTTAATTGATGATGCAGATTTTAAGCAAGGCAAAAGAATAAGTGGTGTAAAGGTAGAAGGCAAAAGAAAGGATATAGTAAGGTTAGCAGAAGAAAGAGAAATAGATACAATAATTATTGCTATTCCATCTATTGATAATGAAAATAAAAGAGAAATTTTAGATATTTGTAAAAAAGCTAATTGTAAAATAAAAATAATACCAGGTATTTATGAAATTATATCAGGAGAAGCAACGGTTAATAAGATAAAAGATGTTGAACTTGAGGATTTACTTGGAAGAGACCCTGTTGTCTTAGATAACAAGGGGATTTCTGATTATTTAAACAATAAAGTAGTTTTAGTCACAGGTGCTGGGGGGTCAATAGGATCAGAATTATGTAGGCAAATAGCTCAGTTTGGACCAAAGCTTTTAGTTCTTTTTGATATATACGAAAATACTGTTTATGACATTCAAAATGAATTAAGACATGATTATCCAAACTTAAACATAAAAGTATTAATTGGATCTGTAAGAGATAAGGATAGGTTAAGAGAAATATTTGACAGGTACAACATAAATGTAGTGTTTCATGCAGCAGCTCACAAGCATGTTCCGCTTATGGAAGATAGCCCAAAAGAGGCAATTAAAAACAATGTTTTTGGTACATTAAATTTAGTTGATATATCACATGAAAAAGGGATTGAAAAGTTTGTTCTTATTTCTACTGATAAAGCTGTAAATCCTACTAATATAATGGGAGCAACAAAAAGATTATGTGAAATGATAATACAATCATATAACACAATTAGTAATACTGAATTTGTTGCAGTTAGATTTGGAAATGTATTAGGAAGTAATGGTTCTGTAATACCTTTGTTTAAAAAGCAAATAAAAAATGGTGGTCCAGTTACTGTAACTCATAAGAATATAACAAGATATTTCATGCTTATACCTGAAGCTGCACAACTTGTACTTCAAGCAGGTGGGTTTGCTAAAGGTGGAGAAGTCTTTATTTTAGATATGGGTGAACCAGTTAAAATTTATGATTTAGCAATAGATTTAATAAAGCTATCTGGATTAGAGCCACATAGGGATATAAAGATAAAGGTTACTGGATTAAGACCTGGAGAAAAGCTATATGAAGAATTATTAATGAGCGAAGAAGGACTCTTAAATACAAATCATAAAAAGATATATATAGGAAGACCAACCTTTGATAGTATTGATAATTTAAGAAAGAAGTTATTTGATTTAAAAGATATATTAGAAGAAAACGATGAAGAAAAAGTAAAAGAAAAGTTAAAGCAAATAGTACCAACTTATAAAGAGCCCAGTGAAGTGAATGAAGTTGCAATAACTAATAATGAAACATCAGATTAATTGTAAAGGGAGAAAAAATGAAAAAGATTAATGAGATTATAAAAAGAATATTTGATTTTTTAGCTTCTTTGTTAGGGATAATAATCTTATCACCAATACTATTAATAGTAGCAATAGCTATAAAAATAGATTCTAAAGGAAATATTCTATTTATGCAAAAGAGAATAGGGAAAAATGGAGTTCCATTTTATATTTATAAGTTTAGGACAATGGTAAGTGATGCAGAAAAGATTGGAAAACAAATAACAGTAGGAAAAGATAATAGAATTACTAAAGTTGGAGCATTTTTAAGAAAATATAAAATAGATGAACTTCCTCAATTGTTTAATGTTTTAAAGGGCGATATGAGCTTAGTTGGACCAAGACCAGAAGTTCCTAAATATGTTGATTTATATACAGAGTCAGAAAAAAGGGTATTAGAGGTTAGACCTGGTATAACTGATTTAGCATCTTTAAGATATAAAGATGAAAATGATATTTTAGGTAATGTAGATAATCCAGAAGAATATTATATAAATGTAATTATGAAAGATAAGCTTAAGTTAAATTTAGAATATATTGAAAAAAGTAATTTGATTTTTGATATTTCTTTAATTTTTAAAACAATAATAAAATGTTTATAAAGGTGGTTAAATAAATGAAAAAGCTAAAGTTTGCAATTATAGGTTGTGGGAGAATTTCATACAAGCATGTAGAAGGCCTAGTTGAAAATAAAGATGTTGCAGAATTAGTAGCAACATGTGATGTAAAACTTAATCTTGCAGAAGCTAAAAAAGAAGAATACTTAACTAAGATGAATGATTCAGCTTTAAAGGTTGGAGCTTATGAAGACTATAAAGTAATGCTTGAAAATGAAGACATTGATGTTGTTACAATAGCAACAGAAAGTGGATATCATGCTGAAATTGCTATTTATTGTATGAATAAAGGAAAGCATGTAATAGTTGAAAAGCCAATGGCAATGTCAATAGATGATGCAAATGAAATGATTGAAGTAGCAAAGAAAAATAATGTTAAACTTTCAGTTGCTCATCAAAATAGATTTAATAAGCCAATACAAAAGCTTAGAGAAGCTGTAGAAGATAAAAAACTAGGAAGAATAATGAATGGTACAGCTAGAGTCCTTTGGAGAAGAGATGACAATTATTATAAGCAAGCTCCATGGAGAGGTACTTGGGATTTAGATGGCGGTACTTTAATGAATCAATGTATACATAATATAGACCTATTACAATGGATGATAGGATCAGAAGTTGAAAGAGTATATGCAGAATGTGATACTTTTAGAAATCCTATAGAAGGTGAAGACTTTGGAGCCATCGTTATTAGATTTAAAAATGGATCTATTGGAATTGTAGAAGGTAGTGCAGTTGTTTATCCAAAGAATTTAGAAGAAACGTTAAGTGTATTTGGTACAGAAGGAACAGTTGTAATAGGTGGCCTTGCTGTGAATGAACTTAAAACTTGGAGATTTGAAGGCGAAGATGAAGAAGCTGCTAAGAAGGATTTACAAGTTCAAATAGATAGCGTATATGGAAAAGGACACACTCCATTATTTAGAGATGTTGTAGATGCTATAAATGAAGATAGAAAGCCTTATATAAGCGGTGAAGATGCTATAGTTCCTTTATCAATTATTTTAGCGGCTTATAAATCAAGAAAAACAGGAATGCCTGTAAACTTCCCATTAAATAATTTTTCAAGTTCAGATATGAAATAATAATAAAGGCTCCGCATAAAAGCGGAGTTTTGTTTAATTAAGAAATATTCTATAGTTTAAGGTATATGTAAAGGTGAAATAATGAAAAATTTTATAGGAAAAAATAAAAAGTTTTCAATTTTATTATTAATATTAGCTTTAACCTCTATATTGTATAAGGGATATAAAATTATAGATGCTAGAGCAAATTATACAAATAAAGAGGTAGTTACATTATTACTAAAAAATAATGAAATAAATACAGGAATAGCTGAAGTTGTTAAAAAGTATAACAAAAATAATGATGAAATCTATATTAATTTAATATTAACTAATGATGATTATACAAATTTATTATATACTAAGTTAGCTAATAATGATCAAATTGATATATTTGAGTACTCTGGGAAGACATTGTTAGAAAAGAATTTTATACAACCATTAAAGAATCTAGATATAGATTTATCAAGTGTAAAGGATAATGCTACTTTTCTATATAATGATGAAATAATCGGGGTGAAATATGGTTCAGCTATGCCGAAAATCATGTATAATAATGAGTTATTAGTTAAGGCTGGAATAGATCCGGAATTTAATCCTAAGACATTAGATGAGTTTATACGTATGTTAGAAACGATAAAGAGCACTTGTCCTGACATAGTACCATTAGATTTATCTTTAAATTACATTCATGATATATTTAGTATACTAGGTACAGCATCAACATCCGAAAATTCTACTTATCCGACATTTTGGAATTATAAAACGGGTGAATATGATTATAGTGGCTTAGCTTTAGTTATTGAAAAATTTCAAGAAATGTATGATAAAAATCTTATAACTTTAAATTTTGATACTAGAACAACAGAAGATATGTTTAATGATTTTAAAAATGAAAAATCAGCAATGATGATAACTAACTATTATCAAAAGTATAGTGTTACAGATAGATTAGAAGGAATGGATGTTAGATTTAGTAACATACCTTTTGCTAGTGAAAATAATGGAAGGTTATATTATTATACTTATCCAAGAACATTGGTAATTGCTAATAATCAAAAAGAGGATATGTTTGATATAGATACTGAAGGACAAGAAAAGCATAATGCTGCTGTAAAAGAAGTTTATGAATGGCTATTAAGTGAAGATGTAACAAATTACTTAGTAGAGAATGATAATAATTTTGCAAGCTTTGGTAATAATTATTTTCATAATGACATGTATGATGGATTGAATGATAATAAAGGTTATGAGCATTCTTTAAAAGATCCAACAGAAGTTTTAGTAGGAAACTCTGATATAGTAAAGAAAAATATCTTTGCTATGATAAAAGGTGAAGTTGATATTAAAAATGGAATAGTGAATCTTAAAACTGAAATGAATAATTTTATTAATAATAATGAAAGAAATAAAGATGTTGAATTAGATAAGTATAAGGAGTAGCATTATGAATGATAAGAAACAATATTTTAAATGGTTATTAATAAGTATATTTGTTGCAGTTTGTGCCTTAGCATCAGTAAAGGCAGTTGGAATTAAAGATGGGTTTACTTTCACATTATCATTAATTATAACATTATATATTCTTTTTAATGCAAAGAAGAATATTAAAAGGTGTATGTATTTATTTATTATGTCTATGCCAATCTTAGTAACCGCTAGAAAACTTTTATATTTAGATTTATTTATAATAAAGCTAAATTTTGAAAGTATTATAATTCTATATTTGTTTATATGCAATTACAAACAAATAAAATTAAAAATAGTAGAATTATTTGAAAGAAATAAAAAATTATTTTACTTTATAATATTATTATGTTTTTCAAGTTATATAAGCTGTATGTTTTCAACTAATTTTATATTATCTTTAGAGTTGACAACTACATCAATATTAGTACCTGTATTGTTAGCAGTATTAGCTTTATCAGTTTTTAATAAGGAAGATATTAAAAGAATAGTTTATTCTTTAATTATTTCAGTGAACTTTAGTTGCTTATATGGTATAGTGCAACTTTTAGGTATCGGACTTAGCATTGATGCTATAAAATCTTCTAGAGAAATGATAACTTTTGGATATCATAATGTTAATATATTTGTTAATGTAGTTTTAATGGTATTTCCTTTACTTTTAAATGAAATTTTATATAAGAAAAACACTATTAAAGAAAATGTTTTTCTTATATTATCTGCGATATTACAGATGGGAAGTACTTTTATAACATTTTCTAGAGGTGCATGGTTATCTTTAGGCTTAGTAGTTGTTTTAATCTTATTTAGTAAAAAATATAGATATGTATTTATGGCAATTGTTATAGCTGGTGGATTGATGTCTCCTTTTGTATTACCTAAGATAATGGGTAGAGGAGATAGTTCAAGCCATTTCTTACAAAATACATCTAATACAGCTAGAGTTTTATCAATAATAGCAAGTAAAGATATAATGCTAGATAATATTTTTGGTGTTGGATACGGTAATTTTAATGAGAACTATAGATTAAATGCAGATGATGCATATATGAGTATAGATTACGAGGTTAGAAAGAATATGGTTACTCCATTGTATACAATGGAGCATGCACATAATTTATTCTTAAATGTTGGAGTTGAACTTGGAATATTTGCATTGATTGCTATATTAGGAATCTTTATAATTCAGATAAGAAAATCTATTAGTAACTATGGTGAAAGTAGAGGAATCTTTGTTTCCTTGATTTTATTCATATTTATAGGTGTGACTACAGGAATACAACTTAACCATAAAGGAGTAGTTACAAATACCTATATATTATGGTTACTATTTGCAATGATTTTATTAATAGATAAAAATGATGATAAATTACCTAGTACTAAATAAGTTGGTAAGTACTAAATAATTTGTAAAAAATTGGTGATTAACTAAATGCAAAATAATTTAATTAATATTTAATAAATGGACTTTAAGGAAACTTTAAGATTATTAGTCACATATTAAGAAAATATTAATTGTTAAAATAAAGTATATTCCATATAATACTAAGTGTACTATGTTAAGTAATACACTTAGTATTTTTTATTTTAGAGAATTTAGTAGTTACTTTATATATAGATAAAGTAACTACAATAAGATTTATTTATAAAAAGATAATGTAAGGTTTTGTACTAAAAATAAACTATAGTCAATTTTAAATAATAATTGAAAAATAGCTTTACAATAAAGGATGAAGTTTGAAAAAAGATAGTGTAAAGTTTCGTATGAAAAAATAGAGTTAATTAGAATGGGGGGGATTTTATATGAAGAAATCTACACTTTTGGCCTTTAGTGGTATTATAATTATTTTCCTTATAGTTACATCATTAGGTAACAGAACAAAGGTATATGAAAAGCAAGAAAGATATACTACTCCAGAGGAAGCAATAGTAAATTTTATTGGTTATATTAATAGTTATGAAGAAGTAAAATCAAAAAGTGGTTATTATTATCATGTAACTCCAAATGAATTCTTAGAAAGTTTATCTAAGAGATATAGATTATATTTAGGAGAAGGTAATGGAAACAGATATATAAATGAGCAAGTACCTGTAGTTTATAGCTATGAATTAGAAGAAGTAAGCTTAAATGATTTGAGAAATTTACAAATGAACTATGAAGACTCCTTTAAAGGAATATCGAACTATAAAAGACCAAGTGAAGTTAGAGTATATAAGTTAGATGCATTAGCTTTATACAATTTTGAGGTGGATAAAAATTCTGTAAAAAAAGATGGAACTGTAGATAAAGTTAATTACATAGAAGAAAGTAAAGTTAATGATATTGAAGAAACTCCAATGGAAATATATTTAGTAGTAGTTGATGAAGGGGAAGGATATGTTGTTGATTACTACAACACAATATATAAATAATCTTTTAGAAGAGGTGAGCTTATGATAATAATTGACTCAAGAAGTAGTACACCTATTTATGAACAAATTATAATTGGAATTAAGGAGCTTATATTAAAAAATGTAATAAAAGTTGGTGATAAATTACCTTCTGTAAGGGAGTTATCTACTATTTTAACTATAAATCCTAATACAGTAAGTAAGGCTTATATGGAGCTTGAAAAACAAAATATTGTAGAAACCATAAAAGGGAAGGGAACTTTTATATCTAGCAATTACACAAAAGTGGTATCAGAAGAAAAAGTAGGTAAATTAATTTTAGATTTTAAAAGATTAATATTAGAAGCAAATTATTTAGGCCTTGAGGAAAATGACTTAATTTTATTATTAGATGAAGGTTTTAAGGAAATAAGAGGAGGAATATAGAATGATAGAATTAAAGAACTATTCCTTAAACTATGGAGAGAGTAAGGTATTAGATAATATAAATTTTTCTTTAGGGAGAGGAAAGATATTAGGTATTATTGGGCCAAGTGGAGTAGGAAAAACTTCTCTAATTAGAGGAATGGTTGGTATTTATAAAGGTACATCTGGTAATGTCCTTTTTGATGGAGAAGAAATCTATGACAATCCAGAAGTAAAGAGAAAAATAGCATTTGTTCCTGATGAGCATAGTAGTTTTTATTTAATAACATTAAAAGAAATATTGAATTACTACAAAAGTATATATCCTAATTTTAATGAAGATAAGTTTTATAAGATCAATAAAATCTTTAAAATTCCTCTAAATAAAAGGTTTTTACAATTATCTAAAGGAATGAAAATGAGGGTGAATTTAATGATTGCCTTTTCATTAAATTGTGAATTGTTAGTATTAGATGAACCAACGTCTGGATTGGATCCAATATTAAAGGAAAAAGTTCTGAAAATAATAATGAATGAAGTATATAGTAAGGAAAAGTCAGTTATAATAAGTTCACATAATTTAGGAGAGCTTGAGAGAATATGTGATGAAATACTTATACTTAATGATGGGAAAATAGAATACCATAATTCTTTAGAAAATATAAAACGCAATATTAAAAAGATACAAGTTGCATTTGATATGCCAGTATATGAAGAGGATTTAAATATAGATGGTATATTTAGCATTTCTCAAGTTGGAAGAGTATTTACTATTATAACAGAAAGATATGATGATTGCTTTAAAGAAAATTTAAATACGTTTAAACCATTGTTTATGGAGGAAATAGATTTAAGCCTTGAAGAAGTATTTATACATAGGCTAGAAGGGAAGTATGATTATGAAGAAATATTTGAATAAAAGTTTATTTTATCAAGGAGATAACAAAATAATACTTCCATTAATAATAGCTTATATAGGAGTAACTTTATTGAATAAAATTAGTCTAAGTCAATATTTTGATTGGACAATAAAAGGTATGCTATATAGCAAGTATCATGAGTCATTTATTTTGTCTTTTAATGGTGCTGTGATATTAATAATATATTTAATAATAGTATATGTAATATCAGTAGGTATTTTTAAACGAAAAAAGTGGTCAACTTTATTATCTGGTCCTTTTTCAAGGATTGATATAAGAAGTAGAGAATTTATAATAGTAGTTATGTCGGCTATTTTTTATTTATTAAGTTATTCAATTATAGTTGGACAAGAAGCTTTTCAAAATATTGAAATAATAAATTATATAGGAAACTTTAAAGAAGTTATAATAATTGATTTAATTAGAATAGTTAGTATATCTACAATTACCATAGGTGGATTAGCTTTGTTAGACTCTATTTTTTCTAATATGTATTATTTATTTGGATCGTTAATATTTATTATCATATATATGTTTTCTGTATTAGTTAACTTCGAAGTAAGTAGCTATATTTATTTATACGATGGTGATAGGGGACTTAGATACATATATAATAGGATAATGGAATATTTAGGTGTATATTCTACTATAAATGAAATAAGTAAGTTACAAATTGCATGCATATCAATATTTTTTATAATAACAGGAATAATGTTAATAATTATAGCTAAAAGACTAACTAATAAAATGTTAGTAGAAAATATGAATGAAGGTATAATTTTTGAGTTTCCTAGAAAAATTGCTAAGTTTATGTTAATAACTTTTCCTGGGATTATATTAGCTCCTATATTGAGTAATTTAATTAATAAATTTTATTTTAATTATACAATGAGTGAGTCACATTTGTTCTTTATTATATTAGTAATAACAATAATGATATCATTTTTTGTTAATTTGTCATTAAAGAAATTTCAAAAGATAAAAAAAGACAAGTATTATTTTTAAAGTAATAAAAGAGCAAATTTATGAAAATTTTATTATAAAAAAAATATAAGGTTCATATTAAGAATGTAGTATAGGTTAGTTTAATAGAAGAAAAATTAGTTTAATAAAAGAAAAATAAACACACGGTAGATTAAATATAAAAAATAGCTGTATTAATATTAATAATACAGCTATTTTTTATATTTTAATTATTATTTAGAAATGTTTTAAATTATATAATATAATCTTTAGTTACATAGTTTACTTTAACTTACTAATCAAGTTGAGGAACTTCACTTTCCTTAGGATTAAATATAATATATCCTATTATAATTGAAATTACTGTTGGGATAACCCAACCAAATCCTACACTTGCTAGAGGAATAAAATTTAAGTTTATTCCTGGTATTGCAAATAAAATTCCAAATACTAATGAAGTATAAACTCCAACTCTTATAGCATTTAGATTTGTTAATACCTTAGATAAAAGAGTAGTTGCAATTAATGTAATTGAAACTGGATATAAAATATTAAGAATTGGTACAGACAACACTACTATATTATCAACACCTAAAGTAGCAAGGCCTAAACTAACAATAGATAAAACTACTGCATTAACTTTAAATGGTAATTTCCCGTTTGATATTTTTTCGAAGAAATTAGCTCCTGCAGTTAATAAACCTATAGAAGTTGTTAGGCAAGCAAGTCCCATAGCAAGTCCAATTATTACAGGACCAATATTACCTAAAATACTTTTAGAAATTAATATTAAGAGACTTGTCTTTCCAATATCAGCTGGTGCTAAGTTAACTGTTTGTGCACCTATGTATGTTAAACCACCATATATAAAAGCAAGGCCCACAACAGCAACAGCGCTTGATTTTAAAATCATACTTGGCATTTCTTTTGAGTTATATCCCTTGTCTTTTAAAGAAGTAGTTATAATCCCAGCAAATAAAAGTGCTGCTATAGCATCCATAGTTTGATATCCTTCTAATAATGAGGATGAAAATACATTTATAGCATTAGTTTCTACCACAGAGCCTATAGGGTTTATAAATCCTTTTATAATAAGGAATACAAGAAGTATCAATAATGTTGGTGTTAAATATTTACCGATTGCATCTATTATTGATGTACTACTTAAAACAAAAAATAAATTAATAATAAAATATACTGCCATAGCTATAAATGGCGATATACTAGGGAAAAATGGGTTTATTGTAAGCTCAAATGTTGTAGCTGCTGTTCTAGGAATAGCAAGCATTGGACCAATTGCTATAAAAAGTATAGCTGTAAAAATCACTGAAAATTTAACTCCTATCCTACTTGAAAGAGTCTTAAATGTTCCATCTCCTTTAGAACACGCTAATATTGCTAAAAGAGGTAAACCTACTCCTGTGAATATAAAACCAATAATTCCAAGAATGAACTCAGTTCCTATTTTATTTCCAAGGAAAGCAGGGAAAATTAAGTTACCTGCTCCGAAAAACATCGAGAATAGAGCAAAACCAACAACAATTGAATCTTTTGTACTTTTTTTCATTATTTAATTTCCTCCGTTTAAATTTAATATATGCTTTAATTAATAATTTCATAAAATATAACAAAAGTTAATAAATTAATAAGTAAATAACGATTTTTTTGAATAAACGTTAAATACTTATGCTCTATATTATCATAATACGACAAAATATTCAATTAAAAGTGCATGGTATTTTATAGATATCTATTTATAAGAGAACTATTTATTAAGAAATTTGTAGATTTCCTTTATTGTTTTAGCTTATCTATATGTTATAATTATTAATAAATTATATTTATTAATTTTAAGGAGATTTTTATGCATATTTTGATATTACCTTCTGGATATCCTACTAAAGAAGAGCCTTTAAGAAGTATATTTTTTAAAGAGCAAGCTCTTGCCTTAAAAGATGGAGGGCATAAAGTAGGTGTAATTTATAGTGAGACAAGAAGAATGACTAATATTAATTATAGAAATTTTAAACAAAATCATTTTCAAATTACATTTAATGATGAAGAAGGTGTAAATACTGTAAGATTACATGGCTGGAATATATTGATGATGAGAAATTTTCTTGGTGTAAACTTATGGGTAAAGCAAACACTAAGTTTATATGAAAAGTACGTAAAAATGTATGGTAAACCAGATGTAATACATGTTCATTGTGGTTTATATGGAGGTTTAGCAGCGAAAGTTATTAAAGATAAATATTCTATTCCATATGTTATAACAGAACATTCATCTACAATATTAAATAATTCTTTAAATGATTATAATAAACAAGTTTTAACTGTAGCTTATAATAATGCAGATAAATTAATAAGCGTAGGTGAAAAACTTAAATCTTCAATGAAAAATTATACTAATAATGATATAGTAGTTGTACCTAATATTGTTAATACAGATGGATTTAAAGTTGATAAAGAGCATAAAAGAAAAAAGTTTAGATTTGTAACAGTAGCATATTTAAAGAAAAATAAAAGAATAGATCTTGTTATTGAAGGTTTTAATAAACTTAAAGAAAAGTATAATGATATAGAACTATATATTGGTGGAGACGGTCCAGAAAGAACAAATATACAACAATTAATTGACAAGTATAATTTAAATGAAGATGTTCATTTATTAGGAGAAGTTTTAAGAGAAGATTTGCCAGCTATAATGGGAAATTCTGATTGTTTTGTATTACCAAGTATGTATGAAACTTTTGGTGTTGTGTATATAGAAGCATTAGCATGCGGGGTACCTATTATAGCGACTAAGTGTGGTGGACCAGAAGATTTCTTTAATGAAAATCTTGGTTATATGATTAATGTTGGAAAATTAAATGAACTTTATGATGCTATGGAAAAGATTATAAACAATAATTCTAAATTTAATGGAAATGAAATTTCTGAATATATTAAAAATAGATTTAGTAGAAAAGTAATAGTTAAAGGATTAGAAAATGTTTATAATTTAATTGTTAAATAATCTTATGGATGCAATATTAATATAGTTTATAGAGCTAATAAGTTTGATAGGAGTTGTAATTGTGAAAAAGACGGTATCAATTGTTATCCCATGTAGGAATGAGGAAAATTATATAAAGAAATGCGTAGATTCTTTATTAAATCAAAGTTATCCTAAAGAATTAATTGAGATATTAATAGCTGATGGAATGTCAACAGATAATACAAGAGCTATTATTAATGAAATAATAAAGGAGAATCCTTCTGTTAGGATTTTAGATAATAAAAAGCTTTCAGCTCCTTCAGGGATGAACCTTGGAATAAAGGAAAGTAAATCTGATATTGTAATAATATTTGGAGCACATGCATATGCAGATAAGGATTTTGTTAAAGAAAATGTTTTAGCACTAGAAAATAAAGAAGTTGGTTGTGCTGGAGGAGTTATAACAACTATTAATGATAGTATAAAAGGTGAAGCTATTGCAGAAGCAATGAGTTGTCCTTTTGGAGTAGGAAATGCATTGTTTAGATATGCAGATAAAGAAAGTTATGTTGATACCGTAGGCTTTGGAGCTTACGATAGAGAGTTTGTTCTTGGTATTGGAGCTTTTGATGAAGAGTTAGTAAGAAATCAAGATGATGAATTAAACTTTAGAGTTCAAAAGACTGGGAAGAAGATTTTATTGACTCCAAAGATTAAATCAACTTATTATAGTAGAGGTGATTTTAAAAAATTATGGAGACAATATTATCAATATGGGTTTTGGAAGGTTAGAGTAATACAAAAACATAAAAAGCCAGCTTCAATTAGACATTTAATACCACTTATGTTTGTGTTATTTTTATTGTTTGGTGGAGTTGCTAGTATTTTTTCTAAATTAATTAGAATAGGTTATTTTGCTACTATTCTTTTATATTTAATTTTAGATTGTTTATTTAGCGTTAAAATGTCTAAGAAGAAAAGCTTTAAACACTTTCCATATCTATTTATTACTTTCCCAATATTACATTTATCTTATGGGATTGGATTTATACTAGGTATATTTAATTTTTATATTTTTAAAAGTAAAACAATAGAGGAAAAAAATAAAAAAATTTCAAGATAAGCATTAAATTTATTTTTGAGGAGATAAGTAATGAAAAACAAAATTTGTCATATTTCTACTGCACATAAAGAAAATGATAGTAGAATACTTTTAAAGGAGTGTCAGAGTTTAAGTAAAGCAGGTTATGATGTTTCTTTAATAATAAATTCAGATCACGATAAAACTTTATATGGAACTAATATAAAAGCGTTAGATCATAGTAATACTGGTAGATTACATAGACTATTTAAAAAGAGTAGAATAGCTTTAGACAAAGCTATTGAATTAGATGCAGATTTATATCATTTTCACGATCCAGAACTAATAAAATTAGGGATGGCATTAAAGAAAAAGGGAAAGAAAGTAATTTATGATGTTCATGAAGATGTTCCAAAGCAAATTCTAGCTAAAAGTTATTTAGGCCCTATGTGGGTAAGAAAAATAGTTTCTAGAGGATATAATTTTTACGAGAAAAATAGAAGCAAAAATTTTGATGCAATTATAGCAGCAAGTGATGAATTAGCAGCTAAGTTTGATAATAAAAATAGTATTTCAGTAAAGAATTTTGCAATAAGAGACGTAATAGAAAATGCAAAACCAATAAAAAGAGAAGATAATGATAAGTTTGTTATAATTTATGTTGGGTCTATTACTAAGATTAGAGGAATTAGGGAACTTATACAAGTAACAGAACTTTTCTTAGGAAAAGTTGAACTTTGGATATTAGGACCTTTTGAAAGTGAAGAGCTAAAAGAAGAATGTATGAGTTTGGAAGGATATAAATATTGTAAATATTTTGGATCACTTCCCGTTAAAGATGTTTATTCATATATCAAAGCAGCAGATTTAGGAATGTGTACTTTATATCCTACTGAAAATTATAAAGAAAGTATTCCAATAAAGGTACTTGAATATATGGCTTGTGAAAAACCATTAGTATTATCTGATTTTGAATTCTGGAAAAAGTTCTTCGGAAATGTAGGAAAGTATGTGGATCCTTTAGATATTAATAGTATTAAAGAAGGAATTGAATATTTCTCAGAGGATAGAAGTAGAATAGAGATTATAGGTAAAGAGAATAAAGAAAGCTTTATTAATAATTTTTCATGGGATAGAGAGGAAAAGAAGCTACTAGAATTATATGAAAAAGTGTTAAAGTAGAGAATTAAGGGAGGATGCTATATGTTACTAAGTGGAATTTTAGCTTTAGATAGTAATTTTGAACTTTTTAGAGATGGAGAATTTTCATCTTTGGGATTAAATATTTCTGAAGCAAATGAAAAATTATTATCATTTATTGAAAGTGAGAAATTTTTAAGTCAATTAAGCAAAAGTATTTCATGTGTTATTACTACAAAGGAAATGGCAAGCAAGATTCCAGAAGAAATTGGTGTCATAATTTCAGAGGTTCCAAGAATAGATTTTTTCAATTTACATAATAAGTTAATTGAAAATAAAGATTATAAAAGAGAAGATTTTGAAACTGAAATAGGAGAAAATTGTGTTATTTCTCCAACTGCAATTATTAGTAATAAGAATGTTAAAATTGGTAATAATGTAGTGATTGAAGAATATGTAATTATTCGTGAGCATACTACAATTAAGGATAACTGCATAATTAGAGCTAATACTGTAATTGGTGGAGAAGGCTACGAATTTAAGAGATATGATAATAAAACAATAGGAGTTGCTCATATTGGTGGAGTAATAATTGAAGAAAACGCCGAAATTCAATATTCTGCTTGTGTAGATAAAGCGATTTATCCTTGGGATAATACTATAATAGGAGAGTATAGTAGAATAGACAATCTTGTTCATATAGCTCATGCTGTAAAAGTAGGTAAGAGATGTTTCATTACATCGAAGACAACAATAGGTGGTAGAACTATAATAGGAGATGATTGTTGGTTTGGAATAGGAGCAACTGTTTCAAATGGACTTATAATTGGAAGTAATTCAAGTGTTAGCCTTGGAGCTGTTGTTACAAGAAGTTTAAAAGAAAATAGTAAGGTTTCTGGTAACTTTGCAATTGATCATAATAAATATATAGATTTTATAAAAAATATCAGATAGGATATTATTAAGATATACAAAAAAATTAAATTAAAGATGAATATTTAAGATGTTTCTAATACATGGTTAGTAATATTATTTAAATTTATAAAATAGTTCAATTTGTATATACCATAAATTGAACTATTTTTATTAATATGCTAAAATTAATTATAAATATTATGTAAAGATATGTGAATGAGAGGGATAAATATGAAAGTAAGAAAAGCTATTATACCAGCAGCTGGGCTTGGAACTAGGTTTTTACCAGCTACAAAGGCTCAACCTAAGGAAATGCTTCCAATAGTTGATAAACCAACTATACAATACATTATTGAAGAAGCTGTAGCTTCAGGAATTGAAGAAATTTTAATAATAACTGGAAGAAATAAAAAATGTATTGAAGACCACTTTGATAAATCAATAGAACTAGAAATGGAACTAGAGAAAAATCATAAAGAGGATCTTTTAGAACTTGTAAGAGGGATATCAGATATGGTTGATATTCACTACATAAGACAAAAAGAACCTAAGGGATTAGGACATGCAATATTATGCGCAAGAGCCTTCGTTGGCAATGAGCCATTTGCAGTATTATTAGGTGATGATGTAGTAGATTCAGAAGTTCCTTGTTTAAAGCAATTAATGGATTGTTATAAAGAATACAAGACATCTATTTTAGGAGTTCAAACTGTAGCTCATGAAGATGTAAGTAAGTATGGTATAGTAGATGGAATTCATATTGAAGATAGAGTTTATAAAGTAAAAAAATTAGTTGAAAAGCCAGCTATAGATGAGGCACCAAGCAATGTTGCTATTTTAGGAAGGTATATAATAACTCCTCAAATATTTGATATATTACAAAATACAAAGCCAGGTAAAGGGGGAGAAATCCAACTTACAGATGCATTGCAAACTTTAATTGAAAATGAAGCTATGTATGCTTACAATTTTGAAGGAAGAAGATATGACGTAGGAGATAAGCTTGGTTTCTTACAAGCTACTGTTGAGTTTGCTTTAAAAAGAGAAGAGCTTAGAGAACCATTTATACAATACTTAACAAATAGAGATTGGAAAAAATAATTAATACGGGTATATAAAAAGTTGGATGAAATTAACTCATCCAACTTTTTTAATTATCCCCTAGGAATAAACCCAATCTTCTTTTGCATTTTTCTAAGTGTTTTCATTGAAATATAGTTTGCTTTTTCAGCACCTAGTTTGTAGATATCTTCTAATGCTTTTTTGTCTTTAAGGATTTCTTTGACTTTATTTTGAATTGGTTCTAATTCGCTAACTATAGCATCAGCAACATCTTTCTTTAAATCAGCATAGCCTTTATCTTTATAGTAAGCTACAAGTTCTTCTGCTGTTGAACCATTAATTGCTATTAGAAGATCAAGTAAATTTTTAACACCTGGTTGTTCATCAGAATAATTTATAACTCCAAGGCTATCAGTTACAGCTCTAGAAACTTTTTTTCTTATTACTTCAGGTGGATCCATTATTAAGATGTAAGCATTTGGATTGTCATCTGATTTAGACATCTTTTTAGTTGGATCTTGTAAACTCATAACCTTAGCTCCAACCTTTGGAATATAAGGATCTGGAATTTTAAATGTTGGGCTATAAGTATTGTTAAATCTGTTAGCAATATCTCTAGCTATTTCTAGATGTTGTTTTTGGTCTTGGCCAACAGGCACTAAATCTGTATTGTATAAAAGAATATCAGCAGCCATTAAAACTGGATAAGTAAATAGGCCTGCCCCTATTGAATCACCGTATCTTTGTGATTTATCTTTATATTGAGTCATTCTGCTAAGTTCACCCATATAAGTGTTACATGTTAAAAGCCATGCACATTCGCTATGAGCAGGAACATGTGATTGAATAAATAAAGTATTCTTTTCAGGAACTATACCTGAAGCTATATATATTGCAAGGACTTCAAGAGTTCTTTGTCTTAAATCCTTAGGTTCTTGTCTAACAGTTATTGCATGTAAATCAACTACACAAAAATAACAATCAAATTCATCTTGAAGGGCAACCCAATTTTTTATTGCTCCTAAATAATTTCCTAAAGTTAATTGTCCAGAAGGTTGGATTCCACTAAAAATAACCTTCTTTTGTTCTGTATTATTTTCCAATTAAAGCACTCCTTTCATTTGTGCATGTTATATATAACGTTTAACTATAGTATTAATTATAGATTTGGAAAATTCTCATGTCAACAAAGAATGACATTATACAAGATTTAATAAATTTTATGTATAGGATATGGTAGTGATTTTAAGTAGTAAAAGTTTATATATGTAGTCCTTTAATGAGATATAAAAAGTCTTATATAACTTTAATTTTCTGATTCAATTTTGTAACTATAGATTTAAAATTAATATACCCTAAAAGTTTATATTTGTAGCTTTATAAGGAAGTTTAATTGTATAATATTACAATTAAAATGATATTGTTATAAGTTTGACAAAATCAGAATTAAAAGTTAGAATTATATAGGTTTTTTATGTGTTTTATGTAAGCCTACTGTGGAGGTGATTTATATTAGCTATATAGAATTTAATGATTTATCAAAGAAATATAAAAATAGTGGTAAATATGCAATTAAAGATATAAATTTCACAATAGAAAAAGGTGAGTTTGTAGTTATCGTTGGGCCTAGTGGTAGTGGTAAATCAACTCTTTTAGATTTAATTTGTGGATTTGAGGACATTACTGAAGGAAATATAAAAATAGATAATAAAATAATTAATAACATAGAACCAAAAGACAGAAATGTTTCAATGGTATTTCAAAACTATGCTTTATATCCTCATTTAACAGCATATGAAAATATTGCTTTTGGAATGAAGATAAGAAAAGTAAGGAAGAGTGAAATAAATGAAAAGGTAATGTGGGCAGCTAAGATATTACATCTTGAAGATTGTCTAAAATCAAAGCCTAAAAATTTATCTGGAGGACAAAGACAGAGAATAGCTCTTGCTAGAGCAATGGTAAGGAATCCTAAGGTATTTTTAATGGATGAACCATTGTCTAATTTAGATGCAAAGCTTAGAACAGCAACTTCTAATGAAATAACAAATTTACATAAGGAATTAAATGCAACTACTATATATGTTACACATGATCAAGTAGAAGCTTTAACAATGGCAGATAAAATAGTTATATTAAATGAAGGAGAAATTCAGCAAATAGGAACTCCTTTAGAAATTTATAAAAATCCTAGTAATGTTTTTGTAGCCACATTTATTGGAAGGCCTCAAATGAATTTATTTAATTTATCTATAAAGGAAGATTATATGTTACTAAATGATTCTATTAAATTTATTAAACCAATAGAGTTTAATGATTTAGATATAGGTGAATATATAATTGGGTTAAGAGCAGAAGATATTAAAAATATAGATAATATAAATAGAGACATTAACAATAAAGATATTTTACATCATGTAGATAAGAATGAAAATAAAGATTGTATAAAGGATACAAATGAATCTAATAAAATTGATGATAATGCAGATAATGTAAATAACTATGATAGAGATTGTAGCAATAAGGATTATAAGGAGAATACAAATAAAAACTTTATAGATGCTACCATAGAGAAAATCGAGTATTTAGGAAGTGAAACTATTTATCATCTTTTATATGAAGGAATAAGATTTACATGGAAATCTCATGATATGAATGATTTAAAGATAGATGAAAAGGTTAATATTAGTTTTAACTTTACTAAGGCTAATATTTTTAATAAATTAACACAAAAAAATATAAGGAGTAAGTAAGATGAAGGCAAGGAAAATAATTAGTACTTTATTAATGTTACCTATACTTATGGTTGGATGCGCTAAGGCTGAAGAAAAGAAAAATGATGAAATAGGTGGAACTATAAAGGTGGTTACATCTAGAACAGATGCAGACAAGCTATTTGAAAAAATGGAAGAGGATTTTAAAAAGTTATATCCAAGTGTTGAGGATATAATATGGGAATCAGCTGCAGATTATGACAATTACATAATGACTAGAATGAATACTAAAGATTATGGTGATGTTTTATTTCTTCCATTCACTATGAATGGTACTCCAGAAGAATATGAAAATTATTTTGAACCATTAGGAAAAGTTGAGGAATTAGAAGAAAAGTACATAGATGTTACAGAAGCAGATTATGATGGTATATCATACGGATTACCAGCAGCTGTAAATTCACTAGGAATTATATATAATGAAGAAGTTCTTAAAAAGGCAGGAGTAGAATCTATGCCAACATCAACAGAAGAAATGATAGAAGCAGCAAAGAAAGTGAAAGAAAATACAGATGCTATACCTTTCTATACAAATTATAATAAAACACTAGGTACTTGGGGTGGAACTTTAACATCTTATGGCGGAGAGCAATATAGATCAGAAATGTTAAATGTAGGAACAGCCTTTAAAGAAGGTCAACCAATACGTGAAATAATGGATTTATTTTATGAGTTATCTTCAAATGGACTTATAGAAGAGGATCCAGTTACAGGTGATTTTGCTAAGTCACTACAAATGCTTGCAGATGGTAAAGTTGCAATGATAATGAAGGGTTCTCAAGATGCAAAGATGATTCAAGGTCTAAGCACAAACAATAGCAAAATAAATATAGCTCCACTACCAGTAAAGTTTAATGGACAAACAAGTATTGCATTTGGAGCACCATCAGTAATAGGAATAAATAAAAATAGTGAAAATAAAGCAACAGCTAAAGCATTTTTAGATTTCTTTATTTCAGCTAAAAGTGGATATGCAGATGATTTAGGTGGAATGTCACCAAGCAAAGAAGATTTAACTGACGAACAAAAAGTAATGTTTGAAAACAATAATATAATATTAACTGTACCAACTGAAACACCAGAAGTTGATGCAAAATACACTGCAATAGCTAATGAAGTAGGTGTTGGTAGATTAACAGATGTACTTCAAAAGGTTATTAATATAGGAATGTATCCAAATCAAAATGAAAGTTATAGTGATTATATCAATTCATTAGAAGCTAAATGGGAAGCAGCAGTAAAAGCAAATGAATAATATAAACTTAAGAAAAAAAGAAAGAAAAATTATTTTTCTCTTTCTTTTTTTTCCACTTTTATTATTATTTTTATTTGGATTTTTACCTATAATAGAGCTATTTATATATAGCTTCACTTCATGGAATGGTATATCAAAGACTAAGGAGTTCGTTGGTTTTGACAATTACATAAAGGTTTTAACAGATCCATCATATTTTCAAGTATTTAAAAATAGCCTATATTACTTTTTATCTGGAATACTTCAAATAATAGTAGCAATGTTTTTTGCTATAATGCTTTCTTTTAAAGTTAAATTTAAAAGTTTTTTTAAGGCTACATTTGTATTTCCAACTCTTATAAGTGGAGTTGCTATATCGATGATATTTAGAATATTCTTTGAACCAGGAGGAACTTTTGATGCTTCATTAGGAGCTTTAGGTCTTGGAGAGTTTATACATTATTGGCTTGGAGATCCTAGGTTTGTTAATTATACATTAGCTAGCATATCACTTTGGAGATTTACAGGTAGAAGTTTTATTATGTATTTTGGAGCAATTCAATCTATACCAAAGGAATACATAAAGGCAGCAGAAATAGAAGGAGCTTCTGTAATGCAAAAGGTTAGATATGTGATATTACCTAATATACATACAATAGTTAAGATAAATTTTATATTACTAATTATAGGTGCAATTTCTGTTTTTGAAATACCTATGATAATGACTAATGGCTCAAATGGAACGAGTACATTTTTATTACAAACTATGAAAACTGCATTTGAGCAAAAGAAAATAGGACTTGCAGCTAGTATGGCAGTAATAATTACAATAATAATTGTAATTGCAACTCTTATTCAAAAGAAGGTGTATAGTAATGATGAAGATGAGTATTAAATCTATATTATTAAAAGTGCTAAAATACACTACTTTAATACTTTGGACTATAGTAATTTTTTTACCTATAATTACTGTGGTTTTTGGTTCTTTTAAAACCTATGATGAATTTACAAGAACTAGTGGAATAACTATGCCTAGTAGCTTTAGTTATTTTGAAAATTACATAAGAGCTTTTGTAGATGGAAAAATGTTAATTGGTTTTATTAATACATTTATCTTAATATTTTTTGGCGCAATAGGAAGTGTAATCCTAGGATCTATGGTGGCTTTTGTTATAAGCAGATTTGATTTTAAGTTCAAAAAGATAATATTATTTATGTATTTGTTTGTATCAATAGTACCAATGGAGATGTCTCAAGTTGCAACTTTTAAAATAATTGATGCTGTAGGAATATATAATACTAGACTTGCACCTATAATTATATATTTAGGAGCAGATGTTTTAATGATATATATTTATATACAAGCTTTAGAAAAGATTCCTAGAGATTTAGATAAGGCTGCAATGCTTGAAGGAGCAGGATATTTTAAAATATACAAAAAAGTTATATTTCCTTTATTAAAACCAGCAACAGCAACAGCAATTATGCTTAAGATAATTACAATATATAATGATTTTTACGTTCCATATTTATATATGCCAGGGGAAGGGTTAAACACTGTATCAACAACTTTGTTTAAATTTATAGGACCAGCATCAACAGAATGGCAAGTAATTTGTGCAGCCATTGTAATAAGCATGATACCAATGATATTATTTTTCATATTTTTGCAAAAGCATATTTACGAAGGAATAACTTCAGGGAGTATTAGATAAATGAAAAAGAACAATTTTTTAAAACGAATTTATACAGTAATGGAACTAAGAACGGGATTTGCAACTGGACTTCCAGCACTTAGTGGTGGATTATTTGGAGCTTATTTAGCAAAAGATATAAAAATATTACCACTAGTTTTAATGTTTATTGCAGGCTTTAGCTTAAATATAGTGGCAAATATAGCAAATGAAATAAGAGCATTTTTAAAGAATGAAGAAAATGAAGATACATTTACAGGTCATTTAGGTAGTGAAGGCTTAGTAAGAGGAGATGCGAAGTTTTTAGATGCAGTAATAGCTTTACTTTTCATGTTGGCTTTAGGTGGAGGAAGTGGGCTTTTAGTAGTTTTTATAACTAATAATATAAATATATTAATTATAGGAATAGTAAGTGCACTTGCTGCATTAACTTATTCTTTAGGACCAAAGCCATATATAATTTACCCAGTTGGTGAATTAGTATCAGGAATATTTGCTGGAGGAATAAGTAGTTTTGTATCGGCTTACATACAGCAAGGAAAGATGAGTATAGAAATATTCTTATATTCACTTATAGCTATGATAATGACTGTATTTTTAATGTCTACTAACAATACTTCAGATTATGAAAAAGATAAAGGGGTTAGGGTAACATTACCTCATGTTATTGGATTTAGAAACTCCATCAAGATAATAATACCAGAAGCAATAATAATGGTTATATCATGGATAATATTATTAACGCTATCGAAAATAAATTTACTAATATTTATATCAGGTATATTGATATTTTATTATTATGGATATGTGAAATGGTATAAGGATTATTATAAAATACAAGAGGTCTATAAAGAAATGGGAAGAGAGTGGGGACCAAGACCACTACTTCTTATATATAGTTTTCATTTTATAATTTCACTAGAATTTTTAATATGCATCATCATAAATTAAGTTAGATTTTAAAATAATACTTAAAGATATAATTTTAAAATTATATCTTTAAGTATAGTAAGGTAGCTATAAAAGTGTAGTTACCGTATTTAAAGATAAGGTAACTACAAATGTAGTTATTATAGATAAATATAAAGTAATTACATAAATGTGGTTACTATATATAAATGATAAAGTAACTACGAAAGTGTATTACTATAATTAAACATTAAAGTAATAAAAAAAGTGTAGTTACTATAATTAAAGAGAAAGTAACTACATAAATGAAGTTAATATAGTTAAATAATAAAATATTTATATAAATGTGGTTACTTAAAATAAAGATAAATTGACTATATAAATGTAGTTACTATATAGAATAATTAAGTAACTACATTTTTATAGTTAAAGTTATAAAAATAAATTGATCTATTAAATACAAAATTATCTTATATATAAGTTATTGTAGTTATTAGTATTTGAATTAATAATATCAAGCGTATATTTTGAAATATATCTAGTTCAAGAAAAAATATGTGGAGGGGTAAACATGGTAAAAATAAATTTAAACTTAATAAAGAATAATCCATTAAGCTTAACAGCAATATTAGCAGACAGGCAAGGAATATTTAAAAAGTATGGTATAGATATGAATTTATATTTAGATGAAGATTTCTTCTTTAAGGGAAATATTGAGTTTCTAGAAGGAAGGTCAGATGCTATGATGGGAGACACAACATTTTTCTTTTATATGCTTGAAAAAGGAAAAAAAGCTGTTATAACTTCAAATTTAACAAGAACTATTAATTTAGTTGGAAGCAAAGACATTAATGGCGATTTGGAAGGAATAAGAGTTGGAGTAAATAGATCGGGACTATTTAGATTATTTTTAGAAAATGATTTAAAAGATATTATAAAGAATCCTAAGATAGTTTGGATTAATAATACATACGAGAGAATTGAGGCACTTAAAAAGGGGGAAATAGATGCTTTAGTAGCAATTGAACCTTTTGTATCAAAGATAACCAATGATGGTGGCAAAATAATTTGGGATTCAAGAAACAGTGATAAAAATTTAGTTATGTGGTGCTTTGATGAAGAATTTTATAATAACAATTCAGAAGGAGTTAAAAATTTTCATAAGGCATTAAACGAAGCAGCTAGAATATTTAATAATTCTTCAAAAGAAGATAAGGCTAATTATTTCATGGAATTTTGCGGATATTCAAAAGAATTAGCAGAAGGATTTAAAGATTTTATATTTGAAATAAGCGACAATTATAAAAAAGAAGATTTTGATTTATGCCAAGAATGGATGTATAGAGAGGGAGAAATTAAAAAAGTATACAATGCAAGTAATTTAATAAAAAATATAATATAAAATTAATTTATAACCAATCTTAAGCTTTAACATAAAAAATATCTATTAGTAATAAAAATATTGCTGAAAGTAGTATAGCATCTATAGCCCAAAATGAAAATTTAAATATTAAAGAAACTAGCACCAGCAAAATTAATACAGTAAAAAATATTTTTAATGATTTCATTATATATGTCCTCCTATTATATAAATTATGTATAGATTATTAGTTTGTACAAAATTAATAAAAAAATACTTATTATGCAAAAAAAATCTTATAAATAAACAAAGACTAACCATTAAATGGTTAGTCTTTAAAACAGAAACTATCTTCTGTTGTTTTGAGCTTTTCTAGCCTTTCTACATTCAGGGCATCTTACTGGTTCATTGTCAAATCCCTTTTCTTTGTAGAATTCTTGTTCTCCAACAGTGAAAACAAATTCCTTTCCACAATCTTTACAAATTATTTTCTTATCTTCCATTTTAAAATCCTCCTTAAAATTCATAGGTATAAACTTGATAGGTTTCTTTTCTTAAGTAAGTTGAACTTTAAGGAAAGAATGTATCGAGATTTTCCTAATCATTTAAATTTTCAAAATAATTATACCATAAACTAAGATAAATTCAATAAGTAATATTAAAAAGTTTTTGGTTTATTTAGAATTTTTAGATAATTTCTCTTTGGATTTAAATTTAAAGTAATAAGTAGAAAATACTATAAGTGGTATTAAAACAAAACTAAATAAATTAATTATTTGTAAATACTTTAATACGTCATAAAGTATGTAGTTATTCATTCCTAAAAAGCTTGATAAAACAAATATTAAAAAAGTATATATACCTATGAAAAGACGTTTATTTTTAATATACTTGCCTAGAATTAGCAATATGCTATAAGTAGCCAACACATACTTAATAAAGAAACCTAATACTGTTTGAATTATGAAAAATAATTCACCAAATTCTAAAAATCCTGCAACTTCAATTCTTTGCCCTAATATAAATTCTGGATAAAAAATATTGGCTGATCTTAGTGGACCAAAAGCTGTAATTACTCCAACTATTGAGACAACGATAAAGGCAGAAGTTATAACTCCGGCATAAAGAGTATGTTTTCTTATATGTTCTAATTCATTTATATACTTTAAAAATGGTATTGCAATCATAAATGAGGAAAATCCACCTAAAATTAGGAAAAGAGAAACAGTAAAGCCTGAAGATATACCGTTTCCAAGTACAGGTAATAAATTATTTATATCCTTATAACTTTGGGTTAATGCAAAAAAGACTATTCCATTAATTATAACTACAAAAACACTTACTAAAACAAATATTAATATAGTACGTAACCTTTTATTAAAAATAAAAAGTGATGGAAGTATAAAAAATATTAATGCATACCAAACTGGAGTTTCAAGAAATAATGTAGAGTGTAATACATTAGCTTCAACAGCAGCTGATTCAATAGCATTTATAAATAAAGTAAGTACAAATATAAGCATTAAAATAATACTAATAGCTTTTGGCATAGAACGAGCAAAAATATCATTTATATCAAAAGTCTTAGTGGAAACACAAATATTAATTATGTACATTAAAAAGATAACAAATATAATTGACGCTATAAGAGAAGCTAGCCAAGTATCTCTTCCCCCTATATCTATGAATATAGATGGATATGTTTTAACAGATATAAGAGCCACCCCAATTACAAATAATATAAAATGTTTACTAGAAATTTTATTCATTATTAACCACCCTTCTTATGTTAATGGATAATGGATAATTGAGAATGGACAATTAATGAAATAATTTAGCTTAGCTAAATTAGAAAAATATAAAAATAAACTCTGGAAGAGTTTAAACCTCAATTATCCATTATGCATTATCAATTATCCAATTGTTTCTTATTCCTTTTTAGTATTAGCAAAAAAATGAATATTAAACAGTTTTTCAACAAATAATACAATCAGGTGATGTATATGAATAATTTAGAATATGTGAAAGAGAAATTAAAAAACTCTTTTGATGTTAAGTATAGGCCAGTCCAAACAGTTTTAGGAAAGGCAACAGTAGTTTTCATTGATGACTTATGTAATGCAGAAATGATAAGTGAATATGTGGTTTCTCCATTACGTGGCACTGGTGAAATAGAACCGGAGAGTGGAAAAATTGAAACTCTAGAGCAATTAATAGAAAATTCATTAGATATTAATGCAGCAGGTATAGCTAAAGATTTAGATGATGCAATAATGCATATATTATCTGGTGACCCAGCAGTAATATTTGAAGGCTTAGAACAAGTATTATATGTAGAAGCAAAAGGATTTCCTGTAAGAGGGGTTGGGACTCCTGAAACAGAATCTGTATTAAAGGGACCAAGAGAAGGATTTAATGAATTAATAGTTAATAATGTTGCATTAATTAGAAGAAGAATTAAAAATCCAGATTTAAAGTTTGAAGCTATAGTTGTAGGAGAAAAATCTCAAACAGCAGTTGCTGTATGTTATTTAGATGGTGTTGCGCCAAAGGATTTAGTTGAAAATGTTAAAGAGAAGGTAAATAATTTAGATTTGAGATTTATTCTAGATACTAATTATGTTGAAGATGCCCTAAAAAATCAAAAAAGCTTTTTTGATACTGTAGGATATACCGAAAAACCAGATGAAGTTAGTGCTAAGTTACTAGAAGGAAGGGTAGCTGTAATAGTTGATGGTACGCCATTTGTTATTACTGTACCATATTTCTTTTTAGAAAATTTCCAAATGCCAGATGATTATTATTTAAATAAGTATTATACAAATTTTAATCGTATATTAAGATGGTTTGCATTTTTTATAGCAACATTAGTACCAGGATTATATGTAGCAATAATAACGTATCATTTTGCAATGATACCATCATTATTTATGTTTAGACTTGCAGTATCCAGGGCAGGAGTTCCATTCCCTACCTTTATAGAAGTAATACTAATGATGCTTGCCTTTCAATTTATAAAAGAAGCAGGACTTAGACTTCCACAACCAATAGGTGGTGCAATGAGCATAGTTTCAGCTTTAATTTTAGGAGATGCAGCAGTTGGAGCAGGGATAGCATCAAGAATAACAATAATAGTTGTAGCTTTAAGCACATTATCATACTTTTTAATTCCAAAGCTTTATGGAGCAGTTTCATTTTGGGCAATAGTCTTAGTTGGATTTTCTGCTGCATTTGGTATACCAGGGTTTTTATGTGGATCCTTATTACTATTAATACAGTTAGCTGAATTAGATTCAATTGGATATCAATTTTTATTTCCAATTGGAAGTATTAACGAATATAGGTTTAAAGATGTTGTGCTTAGAGGAAGCTTAGGTAAGATTTCAAAGGATTTTATAAAAAAGGGGGATGAAAAATGAGATTTAAAAGATTAAGTAAGATTTTAGCAGTATTTTTTATTCCTTTATTTCTAGTTGGTTGCTTTAATTATAGAGATATAAATAAAGTTAGTTTTGCAACTAGTGTGATTTTTGATACAGATGATTTTGGAAGAGCCGTAGTTTATGTTGATTGTGTTAAGCCTTATAGAAGTACTAATGAAAGTTCAGATAAGGGGAAGAGAATAATATATAAAGGTATAGGAAAAACAGCATTAGAAGCACTAAGAGATGTGAATTTAGCTTCAAGTTATGAATTAAATTATTCACAAAATAGAGCATATATATTTACTGAAAAGGCTGCAAGAGATGGAATAAAAAGATATGTTGATTTAATAAATAATAATCAAGAGTTTCAGATTAAACCTTATATGTTTGTATATTTTGGTGAAGTTGATGATTTGCTTAAAATTACATCAAGTGATGAAGAATATTTAGGATTATATTTAGAAGAATTAGTTCATAAAAATAAGAGAAATCCAAGAGCAATGAGAGCAAATATAAATGATTATTTAAGTAATTCTATTACAGCTAGTGATACATATATTGTTGGTGCTATAGAAATAAGAGAAGATGCATTGGATAAAAAAATAGAAATTGGCGGTGGAGCAATAATCAAAGATAATAAATTAGTTGAAAAAATAGATTCAAAAGATGCTATGAGCTATAATTTATTTATGAATAATATTAGAAGAGGAACGCTTGAAATTTCTAATCCACAATCAGAACAAGGATTTATTACATTAGATATTTTGGATAATAGTACAGAAAGTAAACTTAAGTATGATGGAGAAAACATTACTTTAGTTAAAAATCTAGAAATGAAAGCTTCAGTTGCAGAAATACAAGGTAGGCTTATAGTTGATAATGAACTTTTGAAGTATATTAAAGATGTTAAAGAAGAAGAAATAGAAAGTTATTTGAAAGATATATTTAATAAGTATAAGGAAAAAGAAATAGATGTTTTTGAGATTGAAAGACTTTTTGATATATACTATCCTAAAGCAGCTGTATACAATCCAATTGCAGATACAAATTTAGAAGTAAATGTTAATCTAATAATTGAAGGAACTGGATTAGTCAAAGATAGCCTGTAATAAATACTACAATGAAAATGATTTAGAGGGCAAAAAGCTATTGATATTAAAAGGAAAATAAAGTAATATTAAGTTATAGATTATCTGAATTCGATTCATACTATGTAAGATGAGATGGGGAGGGAGTATGGACGATTATAAAGCAAGTTATCAGCAACTTAAGTTAGAGTACGAAAGATATCAGAAAATCACAGAAGAAAAAATACAAGAATTAAGTGCTGTTAATGTTCAGCATGAAAAAAACCTTGATATGCTTTCAAATGTAATATTAATTAGTAATTATATAAATTCAAATTTAAGTAGTAAAAATATAATACCTATGATAAATGATATGATAATAGGTATTATAGGGGTAACTCAATCTACAATATATTTGTTAGAAGACTCTAAATTTGTCATTAAGGCTACTAATGGTACAAATGATAGTATAGTTCTTACAGAAGAGTGTATAAAATACGTAAGTAAAAATAAAACATTTATTTTAAACTCAAAAGAACCAATTGTAAAAGATGAATTAAATAATATATATATTCATTCAAGGCTGGGAGTACCAATAAAAGTTGCTGAAAAATATATAGGATATATTGTAGTCGACCATACCCACTATAATTTTTTAACAGAATTTCATGAAATATTTTTAAGTTCAATAGCAAGCCAAATTGCAATAGCTTTAGAAAATTCTATTTTATATAAAAAGATAGAAAAGGCAGCTAAGTATGATTCATTAATAGGTATATATAATAGAAAGACTTTTTACGAAATTATAGAAGAAAGGTTATCTAATGGAAACATATATAAATATGCTATAGTAATGATTGATTTAGATAACTTTAAAAAGGTAAATGATACCTTAGGACATCAATTTGGTGATAAAGTTTTAATAGAAACTGCAAATTTAATTAGGAGTATGCTAGAGCCAAAAGATATAATTGCAAGATATGGTGGGGAAGAAATAATACTATATATAGATTGCAATAGTGATAACGAAGAGATATATAAAAGAATAGATAAGATAAGAGATTCTGTATCAAGTAATTTGGTTTCAAATGAAAAGAATGAAAGAAGCATTACTGCAAGTTTTGGAGTAGGCTTTTATCCTAATGATGGAAATACCCTTGAAGCTGTTATTAATTGTGCAGATGTATGTCTTTACAAAGCAAAGCATGCAGGAAAAAATAAAGTTATGAGTTCACACTTTTTTAGATAAAAGATAGAGATTAAGAAGTTTCTCTATCTTTTATTATTTTTTTATATTATATTGTAAATATTTTCAGAAGAGTAGAATATATATAAATTAAGAGAATAAAAAATTCTATAAAAGGAGTGGATTCCAATGATTCAAGTTTTTTGCGCAAAGAGAGGAGCAGGTAAAACTAAAAGATTAATAGAACTTGCAAATGAACACTTAAGTGAAGCAAAAGGAGATTCAGTTTATATTGATGATGATTGCAGACGTATGATGCAACTTAAAGGTAAGATAAGGTTTATAAATACTAATGAGCTTGGCGTAATAGATTGTGATAGCTTTTATGGATTACTTTGTGGCGTTATATCTCAAAATTATGATGTAGAAAATATATATATAGATGCTTTATCGAGTATAGTTACTAAAAATATGTCTGAATCTACTAAACTGTTTGGAAAGTTAAAGGAATTCTCTCAAAAATTTAATTTAAATTTGTATATTAATTTAAATTGTGAATGTACTGATGAGCTACCAGATTTCATAAGGGAATATGTGGCATAAAATCAATTAATAATTGACAATGGAGAAAGGACAATTAATGAAATAGCTCAGGAGAGCTGAAATTCAATAGATAATTGACAATGGATAATTGACAATGGAGAATGGACAATTAAGGAGATAACTCAGGCTAGCTGAGTTATTGAAAATGAAAAATGAAAAATGAAAAATGAAAGAATTAAAGAAATAATTCACCTTCGGTGAATTATAAAAGAGTGAAAATGTTATGGGGATAGCTCAGGAGAGCCCAAGTGTTGAATGGGAATAAATAAAAATTAAGGGGTTAGTCCATAACTGAGAGAAGATTAGTTTAAAAAAATTATAGTGTGAAAGAAGGGAAAGGTTGGGGTAATAGTTCAGGGATACTGAATTATTTAGAATTTTAGAGTGAATAAGTAATAAATGATTGAAAAGTAGTCTGGGAATCTGAATTATGCGAATTAAGAGGTTGTATGTATAGATATTATTTAAAATTTAGATTTGTATTTTAGCTTGAATTTTGAATAGTGAATAAGAGAATTCTAGCTATAATTTAGATGAACAGAATTAATAATAATTGGCATGAAATTAGTAGTGAGGGGCGGTTCAAATATATTGAATTGCTCCTTTTAAATTTATGAGAATTAAACATAATGATATGTATTAACTTTCCGATTTTCGTATAATTTCGAATACAATTCTAAATTTAATACATATCATTAATGAGGCTAATTCTTCATTTGATAATTTTAAGCTCAGCTGTAACTGCGCTCAACTTCACTAAGTATTCAATGCCTGCGCAGCTAGTTAGCTTGTGGAACATATCTAGTTATCATAGCATTATATTCTCAAAACATAACAATGGTATCATTAGTTGTTTTATTGTTGATAATATTTTAATAAAAAGATATACTATAATAAGTAAAATAAATAGGAGGTTACGTAGAATGGCTAATGTTTTAGACGAGTTATTAGATCGTGGATACATAAAGCAATTTACTCATGAGGATGAAACTAGAGAGTTGCTAGAAAAGGAGAAAATAACTTTTTATATAGGCTTTGATCCAACAGCGGATAGTTTACATGTTGGACATTTCATTGCGTTAATGTTTATGGCACATATGCAAAAGGCAGGACATAGACCAATAGCACTTCTTGGTGGTGGAACAGCAATGGTAGGAGACCCATCAGGAAAAACTGATATGAGAACTATGCTTACAAAAGAACAAATTCAACATAATGTTGATTCAATAAAGAAGCAAATGGAGAGATTTATAGATTTTTCTGATGATAAAGCAATATTAGTTAATAATGCAGATTGGCTATTAAACTTAAATTATGTAGATTTCTTAAGAGAAGTTGGAGTTCATTTTTCTGTAAATAGAATGCTTACAGCTGAATGTTTTAAACAAAGATTAGAAAAAGGACTTTCTTTCTTAGAATTTAATTATATGTTAATGCAAGGATACGACTTCTACGTATTAAATCAAAAGTATGGTTGTAAAATGCAATTAGGTGGAGATGACCAATGGTCAAACATGATTGCTGGTGTTGAATTAGTTAGAAGAAAGGCTCAAGGTCAAGCTATGGCAATGACTTGTTCTTTATTAACTAATAGCCAAGGACAAAAGATGGGAAAAACAGTAGGAGGAGCTTTATGGCTTGATCCAGAAAAGACTTCACCATTTGACTTTTATCAATACTGGAGAAATGTAGATGATGCAGATGTAGAAAAATGCTTATCATTATTAACATTTGTTCCAATGGATGAAGTTAGAGAAATATGTTCTGTAGAAGGAGCAGCTATAAATGAAGCTAAAAAGCGTCTTGCTTTTGAAGTTACAAAGCTAGTTCATGGAGAAGAAGAAGCAACTAAAGCTAAAAGTGCAGCAGAAGCTTTATTCTCTGGTGGAGTTGATATGAGCAATGTTCCTACAGTAACTATAAGTAAGGAAAAATTAGGATCAACTATTTTAGATATAATGGCTGAAAATAAAATAGTTCCATCTAAAGCAGAAGGAAGAAGATTAATTCAACAAGGTGGATTATCTTTAAACGGAGAAAAAGTAACTGAAGTTACTAGAACTTTAGAAGAATCAGATTTAGAAGATGGTTCAGCATTACTTAAAAGAGGAAAGAAAAACTATAATAAGATAGTTGTAGAATAAAAAACTTAAGGGAGTCGCGTTACGCGACTCCCTTAAGCTTTTGATTTAAAAATACTATTTTTAATCAAATTTAGATAACTACATAATAAGGAATATTCATATATTATTTATGAGAGATCACTATTATTTTCTAATGGTAAAGTTAATTTTACTTTTATTTCATTACCATTAACTATACTAATTGAACCATTATGATCTTTAATAATTTCGTTACATAAGTATAATCCTAAGCCTGTACTATACTCATCATTAGAAAAATTTGACTTCGTAAAAGGCTCAAAAATATGGTTATAAACATCTTCAGGTATAGGATTTTCAACAATGTTAGTAATTTCTATATTATATTTATCATCAGAAGTGTAAGAGTTTACAGTAATTATAGAATCTTTGCTAGAATATTTTATTGCATTATCTAATACATTAATTAAAACTTCTTTTATTTTATTTGGTTTAAAGCGTACTATTTCGTTTAATATGTTTGAATTTATTTTTAAGTTATATTTTTCTGCTTTAATGTTTAAATCAGAAATTGTTTGATTAATAATTTCTGAAATATCTATATATTCATAAGTATCTTTTATTGAGGATAATCCTTTTGAAATTTTTATAATTTCAAGTACTAATGTATTTAATCTTTCGCTTTCTGAGTGAATTCTATCAATGGCACGATACTTAAATTCTTCATCATCTACAACATTTTCTAAAATCATTTCTGAATATCCAATAATTGAAGTTAAAGGTGTTTTAAGTTCATGAGTAACAGTATCAAAAAATATTTTTCTGCTTAAGGCTAATTTTTCAACCTTTTCTTTTTCTTTTTCAATATCTAAAATTTGCTCTTGAATTTTAGATTTCATATTAATAAATTCTCTAGACAATATAGATATTTCATCATTTTTTTTTGCATTGATATCTATATTTATTTCATAATTTCCTACACTTAATTCCTTTGAAGCTGAAGTTAATTTTTCTATTGGACTAACTATTTTATTTGTTAATCTATAAGAAATAGCAAATATAAAAATGATAAGGGATATTTCAATTAAAGTTAATATGCTTGTAGCTTTCATATAGTCTGAATAAAGATAAGTATAGTCCTTAGTTAAATTGAGTATTCCAATGTAAGATTCATTAATTATTATTGGATAGGAAAGCATTCCAATAAGATTGTTATTGTTATATTTTATATCAACAATAGTTTTACCAGATTTAATATCAGGAATATTTTCAGCGAATTCAGGGTTAGCTTTTTCTAAATTAGAAGCAAGCACGTTACCATCTATGTCGCATATTTGAAGGTTGCTATCATAGTTAATTGAAATATATTCTATTAAATATTTACTTTCTTGAGATAAAGCTTTATCTTTGTATAGATAATTTCTAACTGACAATGTATATTTAACAGATTCGCGAGTACTTTTCATTATTTCTTTTAATGAAGAGGTAACTGTGCTTTCCATATTATCTTTTAATATTTTTCTAACAGATATATTTAATGAAATTCCTAGTAGTACAATTGTAAGAGTAATAATTAAAGTGAATTTGAATTTAATTTTCATACTTACCTCATCATATATCCAACACCAAAAACTGTTTCAATCACAGAGGGTTGTCCGTTTATATCAAGTTTGCTTCTAATTCTTCTTATATGAATATCTATAGTTCTTATGTCACCATCATAAGAAAACTCCCAAATATTATCTATAAGCTGCTCTCTAGAAAAAACTTTATTTCTATTTTGAACAAAGAATTCAAGAAGTTCATATTCTTTTGGTTTTAATTGAATAACTTCATCATTTTTTAAAACAGTTCTGTTATTAAAATTAATCTTTATATTTGAATTTATCTTAATGAAATTTTTATTATCTTTAGAAGCTGACTTTTCAATACGTCTAAATACAGCCTTTATTCTGCTTGTAACTTCTTTTATATGGAATGGTTTAGTGATATAATCATCAGCTCCAAGTTCAAGGCCGAGAACTTTATCAAATACATCATTTTTAGCTGTAAGAATTATAATAGGAATAGTATATTTAGAGTTTATATCTTTACAAAAGTCAAAACCACTTCCATCGGGTAAGTTTAAGTCTAACAAAATTAAATCGGGTAAAGTGCTATTTAAAAAATCATTAGCTTCTTTTAAAGAAAAGACACTATAAGGTAAATAGCCTTCAGCTTTCAAAGTATGGAACAATATATCATTTATTGATTTATCATCTTCAATAATAAGAACTTGAGTATTCATTACATATTCTCCTTAATATGAATATTATAATTTAATTATATTAAATATATTTTAAATAATAAATAGGGTATAAAACTATTAGTTATAAATTGCGAATATAAATGCTACGATAACTAGATATGTTCCTATAAATAATTAGGAATAACTACTATGCCAAGAGTTTTGGTTAACTCGCTGCGCTCAAACAATTAAGCAACACTAAGGCCTAGTAGTTTTTCCTACGACAAGTACTTCTAATTGCGTGCTATATGCTTATTCCACAGTCTATTTATCTTCGCCAACTTATATTCTACCACTTTACACAGTTAAATTAAGAATTAGCCTCATTAATGATATGTATTAAATTGGAGATTTTATTATAATGAGGAACTACAATTCTAAATTTAGTCATCTTAGATATATTAAATTTAGAATTGTATTCGATATTATATAAAAATCGGAAAGTTAATACATATCATTAAGTTTAATTCGCATTTTATAACTAAGGTGTATATTGTCTATAGATTGAGTAAGCAGCTCCATTCTTTAGTTCTATCCAACATAGGGTTTCCTTATGAGTTACAGGTTTACCATCACTTACATCAAGATCTCCTATATCCATTGGATTTCTTAAATTGATATAATTTATAAAATCATTAAATGAAGCTTTTTCATTTATAGAAGAATTTTCTGGTGGAGGCACATTATATCCTAATGCTAGAAAATCGTGATTTAATAATTGGAAGCTGCAATTACTTGATATCTCATAGGTGGTTAATTTACTATTATTATTTCTTATATAATAACCATCTGGAACATAATACTCTCCTTTATCGTTAATAGGAAGGTCTATTTTATCTGTATCAGCATTATCTTTAAGAAATTCTTTAAGAGATTCTTCTCTGCCAAGATAAAATTCAACTAAGTCAACATCTATATAGGTTTTTCCATCAACAGTATATATATTATTTATACATCCAATTTGTTTATCATAAACATTTTCTAAAACTGTTAAAGTAAATTCTACCTTCCTTCCATACTCTTCATTTGTGCCATAATAAGTGAAAGTACCAGCGCTTGAAGTATCAACAGTTGCTAAATTCCAAGTTAAAGGAAGTGAAAGCGAGGTTCCATTTATATCAGTAGATATACTTCCAGGAAGGTTATATTCTGATTCTTGATAAATAGAATCTGTAAGCTTAATTACTTCAAATTTAGATGATATTTCTTTAGCTATTGATTTCATATTTTCATTATCAACATTATTAGCTAAAGCAGATTTTATTATAAAGTAAGCATCATCATATTTATTAGAATTCATATAAATATCTTTTATTTCTAAATACAAATCCTTATTAGATTTATCTAAAGAAATTGCTTTATTAAAATAGGCTTTTGCCTCATCATATTTATTATCAGTTAGAAGTTTTTTAGCATTAGAAATGGCTTCATCAACTTCATTTTCTTCTACCAAAATTTCGCTTTTAGTATCATTAGAAACTGTTACTTTTTTTGTTGTGTCAGTACAAGCAAAAAGAGAAGTGCTTAGTATTAAAAAAAGTGGAATAATAGTTAGTTTTATAAATTTTTTATTCACTGTAAAGTCTCCTTTAAAAATATTTTTTATGGTGTATGTTTTCTGTAGATAGAGTAAGCGATACCATTTTTCAACTCAATCCAACATAGAGTGCCTCTATTAGTTATAGGTTTTCCATTACTTACATCTAGATCTCCTATATCCATTGGATTCCTTAAATCAATATAATTTATAAAATCTTTAAATGAAGCTTCTTTAGTTATAGAAGAATTTTCAGGTGGAACAACATTGTAGCCTAAAGCTATAAAATCATAAGGTAATAACTGAAAACTACAATTAGAAGATATTTCATAGGTAGTTAATTTACTATAGTTATTTCTAATATAATAGCCATGAGGTAGAATAGGAATTCCGTCATCTGTATATGAAATTTCTTTTTCAGCGTTATCTTTTAAAGCTTCATTTACAGCTTCTACACCTTGATAAAATTCAACTAAATCTACGTCGATATAAGTTTTTCCATCAACAGTATAGATATTGTTGATAGACCCAATTTGCTTATCATAAACATTCTCCATAACTGTAATTTCCATATTCACTTTTCTACCATAATCTTCATTAAAGCCTTCATAAACAAATTTCCCTGCAGTTGAGGAGTCAACTACTTGATTATCCCAAGTTACAGGAATTGATATAGATTCACCTGAAATTACGGCCTTTACTTCATTTGGTAAGGTGTAGCTAGTATCTTGATATATGGATAAATTCATGTTTATAGATTCAAATTTAGATGAAATATCTTTTAAAATTGATTTCATATTCTCAATATCTATAGTATTTGTTAAAGCTGTTTTTATAATAAAATAGGCATCATCAAATCTATTAAAGGACATATATATATCCTTAATTTTTAAATAAACATCCTTATTATTTTTGTCTAAGGATATAGCTTTATTAAAAGATTCCTTAGCCTCATTAAATTTATTTTGAGCAAGATATTCCTCACCAATTTTTATTGCTTCATTTATTTCATTTTCTTCCGAGGAAATTTCATTTTTAGTATCTTCCGATATAGTTATTTTTTTAGAAGTATTTTGGCAAGATACAAGTACCGATGATATAGTAATAACAGATATAATCATTATTTTAGAAAAAAGTTTTTTATTCATTTTTAACCTCCATGTAAATTCTATATTTATATCATATAAGGTAAAAATTTCTAAAGATTATATAGTTATTTCTAAAATATTTCCAAGTGAAAATTATTTAATCATAGAGTTTATAAATTTATATATGTTAAGATGTTAGATAAAGTATTCGACATTATAAATAATATAGATGTATATGAGGTGGAGTTATGCCAGGAGTTTTTAATGTAGGTAATTCATATAATACAAATAATAAAAGAATATCTAGTAAGCTAACTTTTGATTCTGGTGAGAAGTTTTCAGGAAAAATAATTAAAAAAGATGATAAAAATGAAGTTACTATAAAGCTAATAGATGGTTGGGAATTTTCTGCACAAATAGACGGAGATATAGAAGGATTAGAAAATGGATTACAAAGATTTCAAGTTGAAGGCTTTGTTGACGGAAAATTAAAGTTAAAAGTTATTGCTAAGAATATCAAAGGTGATGAATTAGCTCAAGGTGAGTTTAATGATATAATTTCTAGTTCGGGCTTAAGTAAAGATGACGTTGCTTTATTAAAATCAATGTTAAAATTTGATATTCCTCTTACTAAGGAAAATATAAGAGAAATTAAGGGACTAATTCAATTTCTAGATAAAATACAGATAAATCCAAAGGAAATAGATGAATTTATATCTAAGTATTTAATGGGGAAGGGAATATCTCAAAATAGTGAAGAAGGAATAAAAATTAATAATGTATTAAAGGAGTTTTTAGGAGAGTTTAAAACTTTATCTCATGATGATATTTTATTGTTTATCGAAAATGATATGGAATTTAATAAAGAAAATATAAAAGGATATAATAATTTATTTAAAGGAAAAGAAAGTATATTAAAAGTACTTGATAAAATTTCCAATTCAATACCTGAACTTAATAAATTTACAAAGGAACATATGCTAGAAAGTAATTTAAAGCAAAGTATTGAAAATTTAGATATTAGTACCATAAATCCTAAATCTATAGATGTAGAGGGACAAAGTGTAGAAGGACAAAATGGAGAAGAACAAAAAATTACAAAAGTACCTCAACATATTAATGAGCAAGAGACAAGTATTAATAATAAATTAGCTAATGATGTTTATCAAAAGAGTGATATGGGAAATGCAAAAGTTAGTATGTTATCTCTTCTTAAATCTATTTCAGGTCAAAATGAAGATTTACTTAACACATCTTTAAAAGATATATTAGCTAATAGAAGAATGGAATTTACAAGTAGTGAATTTGATAGAGTTTTCAATTTAATAAATACTATTAAGCCAGAAGAATTAATAAATAAGATTAAAGAAACTATATTTGAATTTAATGATATTGGTGCTCAAAATATAGTAGATGATTTTAGTAATTATTTGAATAAAACTAATAATGAAACTTTAGGTGTAAAAGAATCCTTAGATTTTAGTAAAGGACAATTAGAAAAGGTACTTTCAAATGTTATGGGAAGAGGTATAACATTAACAGAAGAGGAATTTTCAAAATTAAAAGATGTTATTAATTTAAAAAATCAAGAAATTATAGACAATGATACACATCAAGGTCAAAAGATAAATGATTTAGCTAAAGATATACTAACTAAAGATAATATTATTGGTCCTAATAGTAATAATATTGATAAATTAAATGATAATAATATAATAAATAAAAATCTAACTAAAAGTATTCCAAGAAAAGAATTAATAGAAGTTTCCCTAAATAAAGGAACAGAAGGAAGTAAAGAAATAATTAAAGATTTAATATCTAATTTAAAAAGCGAATCTTTAATATCAGAGAAGATTTTAGATATTATAAAAAATAATATTAGTGAGATAAAAGTATTTAATAAGATAAGCTCAGAATATTATTATGCAGATATTCCAGTTAGTATAAAGGAAAGAGAATATCCTTGTAAGATAATAGTAAAGGACAATAGAAAAGAAGGTAAAAAGATAGATAGTACAAACGTTAAGATGGTAGTAACAGTGGAAACTAAGAATTTAGGTACAGTAGATGGATATATGGAAGTATTAGATAAAAAAATAAATATAGAATTAAAGTGTGAAGAAAAATTTGTTAAAATAATTGATATGACAAAGAGCAAGTTAGTTAATAATATAGAAAGTATGGGTTTTTTAGTTAATGTAAAAGTATCTAAGAAGGAAAATGAAGTTTCATTAACATCATGTAGAGAATTTTTTAATTCTAATTCAGGAGTATCACTTGATAGAAGAGTATAAATAAGCATTTATAAATTTAGGAATATCACTTAATAGAAATTAGAGTTATTATCTTTAGGAGGAGAAATGAAGTATAGAAAAAAAGCAGCAGCTTTAAAATATGAAGAAAATTTAATGGCTCCAACTGTTACTGCAAGTGGTATGGGACATATTGCAGATAAAATACTTGAAAAAGCAGAGGAAAATGATGTTCCTATAGTGTATAATAAGGAATTAACAGACCTGCTTTGTAATGTTGATATAGGTGATTATATACCATCTGATCTTTATGAAGCAGTAGCTCATATTATTGCATATGTAACAGACTTAGATAGTTTTTAGATGTATGAAAGTAAATAAATACTGAATATGCTTTTGAAATATGGGCTTTCATATTAGTTTAATAAATAATATTATATAGGTAAACTAATATATAATGTTAAGAAATTTATGTCAGAAAGGTGAGTAGATTAAATGGCTTTATATGCTATTTCAGATCTTCATCTTGCTTTTACAACAGACAAACCAATGGACATATTTGGAGCAAAGTGGCTTAAGCATGATGAAAAGATAAAAGAAAATTGGATAAAAAAAATCACAGATGAAGATACAGTGCTTATAGCTGGAGATATATCCTGGTCAATGAGATCAGATGAAAGTAAAGTTGATTTAGATTGGATAGATGCATTACCAGGGAAAAAAATAATTTCTAAGGGAAACCATGATTATTGGTGGGGCGGAATATCAAAGCTTAATAGAATGTATGAAAATACGAAATTTCTTCAAAATAATTTTTATACTTACGAGGACTATGCTATTTGCGGATCAAGAGGATGGATTTTAGAAGGTAGTGATAGATTTACAGAAAAGGATAAAAAAATATTTGATAGAGAGATTATAAGATTAAGACTTTCCTTAGATAAAGCTAAAGAAGCAGGATATGAAAATATAATAGTTATGATACACTATCCTCCAATGAATGAGAAAAGAGAAAATTCAGCATTTATTGATTTATTTAAAGAATATGGGGTTAAGAAAGTAATATATGGACATCTACATGGACCTTCATTAGCAAATGTGCTAAATGGAGAGCATGAAGGAATTGAATACTTAATGACATCATGTGATTTTTTAAACTTTGATCCAAAAAGAATACTTTAAAGATGGGGCTGTATCAAAATAAATTTTGATATTAGCCAATAAAAGAGAAGTTTTAATTAGAGCTTCTCTTTTTTTGCATACTTTGCGCATATATAAATAATATACAAAATTTCTATTTAAGTTTAAAAGCGTCTTTAAGTAGAATAAATGGTTTAAAAGGGGCTCGCGTTTCGCGAGGCCCTTTATAAAAATAAGATATTAACTTTTTTTGGCAATAAAGATTACTTGAAATTGAATAAATTTTATATTAAATAGATTCCTAAGACTTCTCTATTTATTTTTCATAGTAAATTTGGTTAAAAGTATATTTGTTTAGTATATTTTTGTTCATAAAAAGTTTAAAAAAAGTACAATAACTGTTATTGACATAGTTAAGTAAATTAGGTTAAAATTTCTATGTAAATGAATACAAATTATATTGGCGTGTAACTATGAAAATAGGCATTAGCTGAAAAGGGAATTGTCTCTTTTTGGCTTTTTTTATTTTTAGAATTTATGTATTCGTTTAAATTAGTAAAAATACATACATTTCAAGGAGGAAATTATTAATGAAAAACGTTAAACAGCATATAGCTAAAGCCCTAGCTATAACAATTACTTCAAGTATGCTTACCTCTATACCATTTGAAGTACAAGCTTCTGTAGGTAATAAAATAAGCGCTGATAATATAAAGATATCAGCAAAAAGCAATACTTCGGGACATGATGTAGAACTTGCTATTGATGGTGATCCAAGTACTTATTGGGAATCATCAAATCATTTCAGATGGGTAGAACTAGAGTTAGATGGAACGTATGACTTATCAGCAATTAAGTTAATTAATAAAACTAATGGGTATTATAATTATAATATTTATGTAACAACTGATGGGGAAAACTATACAAAAGTTGCATATAAAGATAATGAAGAAAATGCAACAGTTGAAGGTGATTTATATAATTTAAATAATGTAAAGGCATCTAAAATAAGAATAGATGTTACATTTAGTTCAGATAATAATGATTCAAATATAGCTGAAATCGAATTATATGGTGAAAAGATTTCAGATGAAAGAGTAGAAGAAAAAGCTATAAGTGTAGAGAACTTTAGTGAAACAAAATGGGCAGAAGAGTATAGTAAATTTGAAAACGATGTAAATTATGCATCTCAAAAGACAATACAAGAAATGTGTGATATGGTTGGAAGAGTTATTGGAGATGAATACAAAGATAAATTCCAATTTGAATTAATAAGCCAAACTTCATCAGGAACAGATGTTTTTGAGGTTGAAGATGGAGCTGATGGAAAAGTAGTAGTAAGAGGGAATGATGGTGTTTCACTTGCATCAGGATTTAATTACTATTTAAAAAATTATGCAAAGGTTATGTACAATCCTATAATGGGGTCAAATTTAAATATGCCAGAAGTTTTACCTAGTGTTGGAGAAAAGGTTGTCATAGATACACCTTATGAACAAAGATATTCTTTAAACTTCTGTACTTATTCATATACAATGGCATTTTGGGATTGGAATGAGTATGAAGCATTTTTAGATTGGTCAGCAATGAATGGATATAATCTAATTTTAGATATTGTTGGACAAGAGGAAGTATTAAGAAGAACTTTAAATAAATTTGGATATTCAGATGAAGAAATAAAAGAATATATATCAGGTCCAGGTTATTTTGCATGGTTCTATATGCAAAACATGACAAGCTTTGGAGGACCATTACCAAATAGTTGGTTTGAAGATAGGACAGAGCTTGGAAGAAAAATGCATGATAGAATGCAAACTTTAGGTATAACACCAGTACTTCAAGGATATTCAGGTGGAGTTCCTTTAGACTTTACTGAGAAAAATCCAGATGCTCAAGTTATTAAACAAGGTGAATGGTGTGGTTTTGATAGACCTGACATGCTTAGAACCTATGTGGCTGAAGGTGAAGAGGATTACTTTGCAAAAGTTGCAGATGCATTTTATGAAGCACAAAAAGAAGTTTTTGGTGAAGTAAGTGATTATTATGCTGTTGATCCATTCCATGAAGGTGGAAATACTGGAGGATTAGATAATGGCAGAATTTATTCAACAGTTCAAAATAAAATGTTAGAGCATGACGAAGATGCAATATGGGTAATTCAGCACTGGCAAGGAAATCCAGATAATGCAAAGCTTTCAGGTCTTAATAAAGAGCACTCATTAATATTAGATCTTAATTCAGACTTAAATCCAGATTGGAAAAGATTTGATAATCAAGACTTACCTTGGGTATGGAATATGCTTCATAACTTTGGGGGAAGAATGGGATTAGATGGACAGCCAGAGATATTAGCTAATAATATCCCAAGTGCTTATGCAAATTCAGAAAACATGAAGGGGATAGGTATTACTCCAGAAGCAATAAATAATAGTCCAATAGTTTATGAGTTAATTGGAGATATGATTTGGACAAGAGATTCTATAGATTTTAGACAATGGATCATGGATTATATTGAAAGACGATATGGTAAGGAAAATGCTGATATTCAAGAAGCATGGAAAATATTATTAGAAACTGCATATAAAAAGACAAATGATTACTATCAAGGAGCAGCAGAATCAGTAATAAACGCAAGACCAGCTAAACAAATCAATAGTGCTTCAACATGGGGACATAGTAAAATACCTTATGATAAGGCAGAATTAGAAAAAGCTTTAGAGCTATTTATAAATGCATATGATGATTTAAAAGGTAGTGAAGCATTTATATATGATTTCTTAGATGTAACAAAACAAGTTTTAGCAAACTCTGCACAAGAATATCATAAAGAAATGGTTGCTGCTTATGATAACGGAGATATAAATAACTTCAAAAAGATTTCTACTCATTTCTTAGAGTTAATAAAGCTTCAAGAAAGTGTTTTATCTACTAGTCCAGAATTCTTAGTAGGAACATGGATAGAGCAAGCTAGAACTATGCTTGAAGGTGCAGATGATTGGACTATGGATTTATTTGAATTCAATGCAAGAGCTTTAATAACTACATGGGGAGATTATAAAAATGGTTCTTTAAAGGATTACTCAAATAGACAATGGGCTGGTTTAACTAATGATTTATATTATAAGAGATGGGAAATGTGGGTTAATAACGTAACAAATGAATTAGAAGGAAAACCTACTCAAAATATAAATTGGCATAAAGTTGAATATAAGTGGGCTAATGAAAAAACTACTGAAAATAATAGATATGCAACAACAGGTTCAGGAGAAGATTTAGGAGCTCTTGCAAAAGAAGCTATGGATAAATTCTCTGTAACTAATATGGAAGCATTTTTAGAAGGTGGATCAAGTGCAGTAGAAAAAGTTAATATTGCACTAGGTAAAAACGTAGTAATCGAAGGCGTTGAAACAGCTTCAGGATTCCCAGCATCTAATTTAACTGATGGAACTACAGGAAGTGCCTGGATGGCATCAGAAGCTAAATGGCCTGTTACAATGACTATAGATTTAGAAGAGGAAAAGAATCTTAATGGTATAGCCTTTGCTCCAAATCAAGCAGCAGGTGGGTTCCCAATAACTTATAAAGTAGAAGTTAGAAATGGAGCTACTTGGAGTACTGTTGCAGAAACTATAGACGGTACTATTACAGGAACTATATCAATAGATTATAAAGGAACTGCTGATGCAGTTAGATTTACTTTTAATAGTACTGATTCAACTCTAGTACCAGAAATGAGAGAATTAATGGTATATGAAAATGCAGGCGAAAAAGTAGAATACGATAATGTTGCACTTAATAAGCCAGTAGATGTAAAAAATGTAGGAACAGATAGACCTGCGTCAAATATTACAGATGGAGACGATAATACATTCTGGTCTGCAACAAGTGAAGGAATAGGTGCTGAGATAACTGTAGATTTAGAAAAGAATGAAATGGTTGATTTAGTAGAGATTGTTTTTGAAAAGGCAAAATTACCATTCCAATTTGAAGTGAGAGCAATTGAAGCAGATGGAACTGAAACAACTATTCTGGATAAAAAATCAGAATCAAATGCATTAGAAAGAAGATATCAAATACCTGTAGAAAGAGAAATAAAAGGTATTAAATATATATTAACAGGTAAAAGTGGTGCTGGTGATTTTCCAGGTGCATGGGCAGCCTTAGCTGAAATAAAGGCTTTAAGAGAAAAAGAAGTTGTAGTTGAAGCCATCAATGTAGCTTTAGATAAGCCTGTAACAGGAAGTGATGCAGAAAGCGGAAAGCCTCTTTCAAATATAACAGATGGAAAAGAAGATACATTATGGATATCAAACGGTGGAGTAATGCCAGCAAATGCCCAAATTGATTTAATTAACTCTTACTTCGTTGAAAATATTGAGTTAATTTTTGAAAAGGAAGGTTTACCATTCCAATTCCATGTTGATGTAATTGACTCAAATGATGTAGTTCATACAGTATTAGATATGAGAGAAAATGATACTGTTATAGATCATAAATATACAATACCTGTAGGAAAAAATATAAAAGCTATAGATGTTAAAATAACTGGTAATAATGGACAAGGAACTTCTTACTTAGCATGGCCAGCAATTGCAGAAGTTAAGGCTTACTCAAAGCCAGAAAATGTAGCTTTAAATGCAACTGTAAATCCAGATACAGGAGCAGCATTAGTAGATGGAAATGAAACAAATGGAATTACAATAAGATCAGGAGATGTTAAAGAATATATTATAGACTTTGGTAAGATAGTGGATATTAACACAATTGAAACAATAGGTAAAGCAGATGGGGGATTAAAATACACAGTTGAGTATAGAAGTATGGAAGATGAAAATGATTGGATAAGCTTCCTTGATAAGAGTGCTAACACTAATGCTTCAGAAAAATTACTAACTGCATTAAAGAATCCAATTACTACAAATGCAGTGAAAGTTAAATTTATTAATGAGTCATTTACTATAAATGAATTTAAAGCTTATAAGGCAGATGCAACAGGTAAGCTATTAACTTATATAGGTGAATTAGAAAAAACTTATAATAGTACTATTGTTGGAGAGCTTTCAGGACAATATCCACAAGAAGCTAAAGATGCATTATTATTAGCAATAAATAATGCAAAGGCTGCTTCAAAAAATGGAATTAATTCTATGGAAGTAGACCAAGAGATAGTTAAGCTTAAAACTGCGTTAAATAGTTTCTACTCACAAGTTGTTACCATTAATAGAAGACCGCTATTAACAGCAATTAGTGATGCAAATATAGTATTAAATGCTTTAAAAGATAGTTTAAATGCAGAGGAAAAAGTAGAAAGTAAAGCTATAATAGATGATAGAATAGCTAAGTTAGAAGCAGGAATAGCAGAAGCAAATGGAGTTCATGAAACTAAGTCTGTAACTCAAGGACAATTAAATGAAGCTGAAGCTAAGCTTAAAATATTAATTGAGGAAGGCTATGCAGAATTAGATGCTCATAATAAATATAAGGTAGAGTTATCTATAGCAGAAGATAGAGTAAATAATGCAGTTGCTGGTGAAGGGGATGGTCAGTATTTACAATCAGATATTGATGCTTTAAAAGCAAGTATTACAAAGTCAAAATCAGATTATGAAATAGCTAAAACTGTGGAAGAAGTAAATTCTATTACGGAATCATTAATAAAATCTGTAAAAGATTTTGAGGCGAAAGTTATAGTAGTTAATAAAGAATCATTAGCTAATGCAATATCAGATGCTGAAGAAATAGCAAAAGATGCAGATGGAAAGTATTATGCTTCAGCAATTGAAGTATTCATAAATGAAATAAATAATGCTAAGGCTATTTTTAATGATGAAAATGCTAGTCAATCATCAGTAAATAATGCTATTGAATCTTTATTAAACGCACAAGCTAAGTTATTAGAGTCAATTATTCCAGATAAAACAGAGCTAAAGAGTTTAGTTAATGATGCAAATGCTTTAGTTAAGAAACTTGAAGCATATGATAGCTTAAAGGATTTAAAGGAAGAGTTATCTAGTGTAATAAAAAATGCTAATGTTGTTATTGAAAATGAAGATGCAACAGTAGAACAAATTGCAGAAGTAATTAATTCTTTAAAAGATACTATTAGAAAGGCAAATGATAGTATTAAAGGATTTGAATCAGTTTCAAAATCTGAGCTTCAAGATACTATAGATAAAGCTGAAGCCTTAAATAAGAAGGATTATACAAAGAACAGTTATTCTGTCCTAGAAGAAGCTATTAAAGAAGCTAAAAAACTTATAAGTAAAAATGATGTTACTCAAAGTGAGGTTGATGCAGCTACAGCTAGAATTAATAATGCTATGAATAATCTTGTTAAGATTAATCAAGATAACAATGGCGGAAATAATAACGGTGGAAGCAACAACAACGGAAGTAATAGTAACGGAAGCAATAACGGTGGAAGCAACAATAACGGAAGCAATAACAGTGGAAGCAACAATAACGGAAGTAATAATAATGGTGGAAGCAATAACAGTGGAAACAATAATAGTAGTAACAATAATAATTTACCACAAACAGGAGGTGCTTCACCTATAGTAACTTTGGTTTTAGGAAGTGCAGTTGCAGCAGTAGGTGGACTATTCTTAAAAAAGAAAAAGTAATATTGGTGTAAAACAAAAGAATCTACATCTTAGTGAAAACTAAGGTGTAGATTTTTTTATTAAGAAATATTTTTAAACAAATATATGTCAATAGTTACATTCCTTATGGATAGAATAATGAAATAAGTACAAGTTTCTTTGCCATTCTTGGTGGATTCGTAGCACCAATATTTGAACCATTAGGTTTTGAGCATGGCAAGCTAGAGTACCAATATTAACAGGACTTGCTGCTAAAGAGGTTATAATAGGTATTATTGAAATAGTATTATAATCTTAGTAAAACACTTTAATAAGGAAACAGTAGGTGGAACAGCTAATTTAGTAAAATAAGAGCTAAAAAACTATTTTATTATGCAATTAAAAATTTAAAATGAAAGATGTAAAATGAAGATAAAATGTACTACAAAGTATTTTGAAGAAAATACAAATTAAGGGATGTCTGAGACATTCCTATTTTTTATGTATAATTCGTATATAAATTCCTAAAAATAAGAATAGTAGATTAAAAGATAATTAAGTAAGGATTGACAAAAATTATATAATAAAATAATATTTAATTGATAATGAATATCAATATTGATTAATAGAATAGGTGGTGTTATGTATGGATAAAATTGAATTTTATAAAGACTTATTCAATATAGAAAACGAAGAATCTATAAAAAAGTTCTTATTATATAATAGTTCCTTGGTGATAGCAGGCGTTAAACCTTCAGCAACTGTAACTATAAATAAAAAGTTAGAAAAGTTATATAAAACTTGGATTCAAGATGGGAAATCATTTTTAAAATCTATAAATTTAAGCTTTATTAATTTAAGAGAAGATGATAATGCCTCAATAATACTAATTTATAATAATGATATTCTAAAAAAGCATATATTTAAGCCTGAAAATATGGATTTTTTAATTAAACTTGGATATAAAAGAAATAATAATATTTCTTATTATATAGAATACTTAAAAGAAAGATATGAGAAATTTAAATGTCCTCATGAGCTTGGTATATTTTTAGGAATTCCAATTAATGATGTAAAAGGCTTTATGCAATGTAGTTATAAGAAGTGTTTAGGGTGTGGATATTGGAAAGTTTATAGCAATTATGAAAAGGCATTAGAAATATTCGATATATATGATGATGTAAGAGAAAAGACAATGGATAAAATTCTAGAAGGAGAACCTATTGATTCAATAGTAAACAATATAATTTTTAGTAACTACGATAATATTAAGTTTTGCATATAAGCAAAATTTTATAAATTGAGAATATAGAGGCTATGATAAATAGATATGTTCCTATAAATAATTAGGAAAAACTACTATGCCAAGAGTTTTGGTTAACTCGCTGTGCTCAAACAATTAAGCAACACCAAGGCCTAGTAGTTTCTCCAACACCAAGTACTTCTAATTGCTCGCTATATGCTTATTCCACAGTCTATTTATCTTCGCCAACTTATATTTTGCTACTTAAAATTACCCAAAAATGAATTAGCCTCATTAATGATATGTATTCGAAATTATATAAAAATCGGAAAGTTAATACATATCATTAAGAGTAACTATTATTATAAACAATTGAAAAGAAAGAGTGGATATTAAATGAGTATAGTTGTAATTGGTGGTCACGATAGAATGAGTAGGGATTATTTAAATATCTGTAAAAAATATAAATGTAAGGCTAAAATATTTACTCAAATGAAAGCTGGGCTAAATGATAAGATAGGTAGCGCGGATGTAATAATATTATTTACAAACATAGTATCACATAAAATGGCTATAAAAGCAAAAAAGGAAGCTGAAAGAAAAAATATAAGAGTAATTAATAATCATAATAGTACTGTTCATTCTTTAGAGGAAATTATAAAAAATATAATATAACGATGTTCATAAAAAATTAACAATAAAAATATAATATATAATTGAAAATGAATATCAATTACAGTATACTTTTGTACTGTAATTATCAAATGAAATTTAATATCAATGAAATGGGGGATTTATAATATGATGATCAATAAGAGGCTTATAAACCTTTGTAATGATTCTAAAAAGTATATTGGCTTCACTATATTTATGAATTGGCTTGCTATTATCTGTAATATTATAATAATACTGCTTATAGGACAGTTTATTAATAATATTTATTCTGCTGAAACAACTAGCATAGCAGATAAATCTATTTTTATATCTGGAGCAATAATATTCCTATTATTATGTTTAAGATTTATTTGCAATATTTTATATGCTAAATTTTCAGATTTGGCATCAACAAAAGCAAGAATGACTTTAAGAGAGCTTGTTTATAAAAAATTATTGAAGTTAGGAAATGGATACAGCAATGTAGAAAGCACTTCATCCATAGTTCAAGTAATGGTAGAGGGAGTAGAACAATTAGAAATTTATTTTGGGAAGTATCTACCACAATTTTTCTATTCATTATTAGTTCCAGTAACATTATTTGTATTTATGAGTTTTATATCATTTAAGGCAGCTTTAGTATTCATTCTTTGCGTACCTCTTATCCCAATATCAATAATTGCAATAATGAAAATTGCAAAGAGAATATTAAAAGATTATTGGAAGAGCTATTCAGATTTAGGTGGTACATTCTTAGAAAATCTTCAGGGATTAACAACTTTAAAGGTTTTTAATATGGATGAAGAAAGACATCAAAAAATGAATACAGAAGCAGAAAAGTTTAGAAAGATAACAATGAAGGTTTTAAGTATGCAACTAAATTCTATTACAATAATGGATTTAGTAGCCTTTGGTGGAGCAGCTGCTGGGACAATAGTTGCACTAATTCAATTTAGTAATGGGGAACTTAATCCTGGAAGTTTACTTGTAATAATTTTATTATCTTCAGAATTCTTTATACCATTAAGACTTTTAGGATCATACTTCCATATAGCAATGAATGGTATGGCAGCATCTGATAGAATTTTTGGAATACTAGATGCTAAAGAAAGAGAAAAAGACATAGACACTAACGTTAAAGAAATAGCTGGTGATATCACAGTTGAATTAAACAATGCTAGCTTTAGTTATGATGGAGAAAGAGAAGTTCTAAATGGCATAAATATGAAGATAACTCCAAAAGGAATGGTTGCGATTGTAGGGGAAAGTGGTTCAGGTAAAAGTACTATTGCATCTATAATTTTAAATAACTATAAAGTTAATAAAGGAAAAGTATTATTAAATTCAGTTGATATAGAAAAGATTGATTTAGATACTATTTATGAAAATATAGCCTTAATATCAACTAATAGTTATATATTTAATGGAACTATTTTAGATAATTTACTTATAGGAAAGAAATATGCAACTAATGAAGAAATAAAAAATGCATTAAAGCTTGCTAGACTAGATAGTTTTGTAGATAGTTTAAAAGATGGATTGAATACAAATGTAGGTGAAGGCGGAAGTGCTTTATCAGGGGGACAAAAGCAAAGATTAGCACTTGCAAGAGCTATTTTAGCAAATAGAAAGATGATAATATTTGATGAAGCAACTTCTAATATAGATGTAGAAAGTGAAGAAGCTATTTGGGAATCTATATATGATCTTTCAAAAGAAAAAACTATATTAGTAATATCGCATAGATTAGCAAATGTAAGAGGAGCTAAAAATATATATGTTATGAATAAAGGAATATTATGTGAAGAAGGTACTCATGAAGAGCTTATGAAGCTTAATAGATATTACTACAGCATGGTTGATAAGCAAAATGAATTAGAAGAAATTAGGGAGGTTTGTTAGATATGAAAAGAAGATCAGGCTTCCAAATAATGAAAAGATTAATAGTTGAGTTAAAACCATTAGCACCTGTAATGGTAATTACTATATTTATGGGAGTATTAGGCTTCCTTGCTGCAATTTCTATAGCTTCTTTTGGCGCTGTAGCACTAGGTGCATATATAGGAGATATAACTTTTATAAGCTTCAAGGGAGCAATGATAGTTATGGCTATTTCTGCACTTTTTAGAGGGTTCTTAAGATATGGAGAACAACTATCAGGGCATTATATAGCTTTTAAAATACTGTATATATTAAGAGATAAGATATTTACTGTATTAAGAAAATTAGCACCAGCAAAATTAGAAGGAAAAGAAAAAGGAAATTTGATTGCATTAATAACTTCTGATATAGAGTTATTAGAAGTATTTTATGCACATACAATAGCACCAATTTCAATTGCTATAATTACAAACTCAATTATATCAATAATTTTATTTAATATAAGACCAGTATTTGGTGTGTTAGCTGCTATATTCTTTTTAATAGTTGGTTTTGTAATACCTTATGCTTCATCAAGTTTTGCAAAAGAAGCTGGAGTAAATTATAGAAATATATTCGGTGAAAGTAATAATTATATTCTTGATTCATTAAGAGGATTAAAAGAAGTATTATTATTTAAAAATGGTAAAGAAAGGTTAAATAAGATAAATGAAAATTCAATTAGACTTAATAAGAGTTTAGAAAAAATAAAAAAGCATGAAGGAGTAATTAGAGCAACAACAGATATTACAATAATGATTGCAATATTAACTTTTGTACTAATTGGGACAAGCGAATATTTATCAGGGAATATAAGTTTTACTACTGCTATAGTTTCAATAGTAATAATAGCTTCATCTTTTGGACCAGTAGTTGCTTTAAGTAATTTATCAAATACATTACTTCAAACTTTTGCTTGTGCAGAAAGAATCTTTGCTCTTTTAGATGAAAAACCTCAAGTGGAAGAAGTAAGTGGTAAAGAAGACATACAAGGAAATGATATTGAATATAAAAGTGTAAGCTTCTCATATCCAAATAGAAAAGAAATGATATTCAATAATGCATCTTTAAACATAAGAAAGGGAGACAAGATTGCATTAATAGGGGAAAGTGGAATTGGTAAGAGTACATTCATAAAACTAATAATGAGATTTTGGGATGTTAATAGCGGGGATATAAAATTAGATAATATAGATATAAAAGATATTAATACAGAATCACTAAGAAGTTCTCAAACATTAGTTAGCCAAGAAACATATTTATTTAATGAATCAATAAGAGAAAATATAAAAGTAGGAAATAAAAACGCTTCTGAAGCAGAAATAATAGAAGCAGCAAAGAAAGCCTCAATTCATGATTTTATATTAAGTCTTCCAAAAGGATATGAAACTAGGGTTTCAGAACTTGGAGGGAATTTATCTTCTGGAGAAAAACAAAGAATTGGATTAGCAAGAGCTTTCTTAAAAGATAGTGATGTATTAGTATTAGACGAGCCAACTAGTAATTTAGATGCTTTAAATGAAGGGGAAATATTAAAAGCTATAAATGAAAATTGTAAAGAAAAAACTATTATATTAATTTCTCATAGAAAATCTACAACAGCTATTTGTGATAAGGTATATAAATTAGAAAATAAGCAAATTAAGATAAGTTAAAGTAAGTAAATTTAAATTTTAAGAGGATGTAAAAGTCCTCTTAATTTAAAGAAGTACTTGATAATGATTATTAAATTCATGGGGGATATATGACTAAGATTGAAAGAGAAAAAAAGACAATAGAGCTTATGATAAAAATATATTGTAAAAAGAAGCATAAGGAAAAAGAGTTATGCGCTGAATGTAGCGAATTGCTTGAATATGCTTTGAAGAGACTTACTTATTGTAAATTTGGTGAAGAAAAGAGTACTTGTGGTAAATGTCCAATACATTGTTATAAAAAGGATATGAAAGAGAAAATTAAGAGGGTTATGAGGTTTTCTGGTCCAAGACTAATTATATATAATCCAATAGAGTTAATTAGGCATATTACGTACTAACTTAAATAATAATTGAAGAGGAGATATTATTATGAAGTCAATAAAAAAATATATTTATATAACAGTAGGACTAATTTCAGTAGTATTAGGTGCTATAGGGGTAGTACTTCCAATACTTCCAACAACACCGTTTTTACTATTAGCATCATATTGTTTTGCAAAGGGATCAGATAGATTTAATACTTGGTTTATAGGAACAAAGCTATATAAAAATCACTTAGAATCCTTTGTAAAAGAAAGAACTATGACACTAAAGGAGAAAATATGTATCTTAGCATTTGCAGATTTCATGTTAGCATTTCCTTTAATACTTATAGATAGCTTATTCATGAAGGGTGTGATAGTAGTACTTATACTATTTAAATTCTATTATTTCATCTTTAGAATAAAAACTATAACAGCAGAAGAAAAAGCAATAAGAAAATTAACACAAGAAAATTAGTTGGAGGAACAATGGAAAGAATATCATCATCGCTATTTATGTTATCATTATTATTTTATTATATACCTAAGATATTTAAAATAAAGAAGATAAACTTTGTAAAAACGCATATTTATCTTGGGACTATATCTGTATTAGCAATGTGCTTTGCATTAATACAAAAAATAGGTCAAGATGATTTCATAAAATATATTGGTTTTACTGGAATAATGATTGCTATTGGAGTAACAGGATACTTTTCAACTAAAAAGCCTAAGACATATAAGAAACCTCATATTATTTGTACTGTAGGATTTTTTGTTTATCTATTTACAGTTATAGCTATATTAAAATAATCTTAAATAATTACAAATAAATATGTTACTTAAATTTGGGGTATCAAAATAAGTATAGTGTTTATGAAAATCTAAATAGCTTTAAATATTTAGATTTCAAGAAGACTATATTTTTATAGCTATATATGAATAGCTTTAATTTTAGAAATAGGTTAAGGCTAGAAAAATATACATTTATAGAAACGTACTTTTATATCTGAAAAGTATGTTTTTTTTATAGAAAAATTAGTTTTGTGACTTTGTTACAGTCAAATTTGAAGAATGAGAATATACTTATATCATAGAGTAAATAATACATTATTGGAGGAAATAGAAATGAATAATATAAAAGTTTACACAACTAATACTTGTCCATGGTGTACAAAAGTAAAAAATTATTTAAAGAGTAAGAATATAAATTATGAAGAAGTTAACGTAGGATTAAATAGAGCAGCAGCTATGGAAATGGTAAATAAAAGTGGACAAATGGGAGTTCCTGTTTTGGATATAAACGGAAAAATAGTTGTTGGTTTTGATAAAAACACAATAGATAATTTATTAGGACTATAATATTAAATAATTATCAAAAACATTGATAAAGAAAAAAAGTAAAGCTAAAATAGAATTAGTTTTACTTTTTTTATTTTTAAGAATTTTATGAGGTAAGAGTATGGAGTTAAGAAAAAAGGTTATAGAAAATTATCCGTTTTTAACTGATTTAAGTGAAGAAGTATTAGAAGAATTTTTTAAGAGGGTTATTGTAAATACCTATGAAGTTGGACAAAGTATGTTTAATAATAAACAAAGTTGTATAGGATTTTCTTTTATATTAGATGGTAGAATAAGAATTTATAAACTTGGTGATGATGGAAAAGAGATAACTTTATATAGATTGGGTAAGGGAGATAATTGTTTTAACACAATATTATGTGCTTTAACTGAATCAGAAGAAACTTCATTTTCTGAGGTAGAAGAAAATGCAGTGATTGCTTTATTACCAATGGATTTTTTTAAGAGACATTTATTAGATAATAGTAGCTTCTTAAAATATATATTTAAAAATTTATACAATAAGTTTGAAACCGTAGTAGAAGGATTAGAAAAAGTTACATTTGACAGTATAGAAAATAGAATTATAAATTATTTTAAAGAAAAAATGAATGATAATAATGGTGGAAAAATAATTTATACAACTCATGAAAAAATTGCTGCAGATATAGGATCTTCAAGGGAAGTAGTAAGTAGGAGCTTAAAATCATTAGAAAAAAGAGAAATATTAGAACTTGGAAGAGGAAAGATAAAAATAAAAAATTGGATTTTTTAAATTAGTATTGACATTTAGGTAACAATATCTTAAAATTTGAATATAGTAATATTATTGACACAGAAATAACAATGATATGTGTAGCTAATATGTAAGATGAGAAGAGGTGATATCTTGGACAGTAATTACAAACAATACGAGGATATAGCAGAATTTTTAAAAGTTTTAGCTCATCCAGTTAGACTTTGTATAGTAAAAAATCTTTTAGAAAAGGGTTCTTGTAATGTAACTAATATGCATAGTTGCTTAGGTATGCCTCAATCTACAATTTCTCAACATCTTCAAAAGCTAAAGAGTGTTGGAATAATTAAAGGTGAAAGAAACGGACTTGAAATAGTATATGAAGTAGTTGATAAAAGAGCTGAGAAAATTATACAAGCTCTTATAGAAGAATAATATTCAAATTATTTATCAATAATTTAAATTTTTAATAGTGTAAAGTTGCTAATTTAGAACAGCTAAATTATAGCTGTTCTTTAAATTTAAAATAAATATCGTAATATTATAATATAACAATAATTAATTGAATGAATATTATATTGATTATAGATATAAAAAATTTAGAAAGAATAATATCAGCAGATTTAGGAGGATTTTTAATGAATAAGAAAGTTTTAATAGTTGGAGGAGTTGCAGGTGGAGCATCTGCAGCAGCTAGACTTAGAAGATTAGATGAAAATATAGAAATAGTAATGTTTGAAAAAGGTGAGTATATTTCCTTTGCAAACTGTGGACTTCCTTATTATGTTGGTGAAGTAATAAAAGAGAGAGATGCTTTACTTCTTCAAACGCCAGAAAAGATGAAAGATAGATTTAATATAGATGTAAGAATCAATAGTGAAGTTATACAAATTAATGCAGATGATAAAAAGGTAAAAGTAAAAACACTTAATAATGAAGAATATGAAGAAAGCTATGATTATTTAGTTTTATCACCAGGAGCAAAACCAATAAGACCTAATTTACCAGGAATAGATAGTAAAAAAATATTTACAGTTAGAAATGTTCCAGATACAGATAAAGTAAAAGCTTTTGTAGATTCCAAAGGTACTAAATCAGCCGTTGTTATTGGTGGTGGATTTATTGGAATTGAAATGGCAGAGAACTTAAGGGAAAGAGGTATTGAAGTAACATTAGTAGAAGCAGCACCTCATGTTATGGCACCTTTTGATTCTGAATTTTCAAGCTTAATTGAAAAAGAATTAAATTCTAATGATATAAGTATCATGTTAAATGAAAAAGTTAATGGATTTGAAGAAACTGATAATTTTATAAAGGTTAAGCTAGAAAGCGGAAAAGAAATAGTTGTTGATATGGTTGTTTCAGCTATTGGGGTAACTCCAGATACTACATTCATAAGAGATAGTGGTATAGAACTTGGAGAAAGAGGTCATATAATTGTAGATGATCACATGAGAACTAATAAAGATGGAGTATATGCGGCTGGGGATGCAGTAGTTGTAAAAGACTATGTAAATGGAAATGAAGCATTTATACCACTAGCAGGACCAGCAAACAAACAAGGAAGAATAATAGCTGATAATATAGCAGGTTTAAATTCAGCATATAAAGGAACTTTAGGAACATCTATAATAAAAATATTTGATATGGTTGCAGCTTCAACAGGAAATAATGAAAGAACTTTAAATAGATATGGAATTAAATTTAATAAAGTATATTTACATCCAATGAGTCATGCTGGATATTATCCAGATGCTACACCGCTAACAATAAAGGTGATATATGATGTTGAAGGTAAAATACTTGGAGCTCAAGCTTTAGGATATGAAGGGGTAGATAAATTTATAGATGTAATAGCAACATCAATTAAGTTTGGTGGAACAATGGAAGATTTAGCAGAACTTGAACTTTCATATGCACCACCGTTCCTATCAGCAAAATCACCAGCAAATATGGCAGGTTTTATAGCTCAAAATCAAACCAAAGGACTAGTAGATGTTATAAACATAGAGGATTTAAATAAATTTGATTCATCAAAGCAAATTTTATTAGATACAAGAGATAAGCAAGAAGTAGAGCTTGGAAAGATAGAAAATTCAATAAATATACCAGTTAATGATTTAAGAAATAATTTAGATAAGCTAGATAAAGATAAAGAAATTTTAGTTTATTGTGCAGTAGGAATAAGAGGTTATATAGCAGCTAGAATATTAAAGGCTAATGGCTTTAAAGCTAGAAACTTAAATGGTGGTTATAAGTCTTATGTAAACTGGAACTACAAAGCAAAAGTTTTTGAAAGTAAAAATAATAATATAAATAATAGTGAAAATGGAGATTCTGTAATGAAAGAAGTAGCAGCTGATAAGGTAAGAGAATTAAATGCAACAGGATTATCTTGTCCAGGACCTTTAATGCAAGTAAAAGCAACTATGGATGATATGAATGATGGAGAAGTCTTAAAGGTAAAGGTATCAGATGAAGGATTCTGTAGAGATATAGAAGCTTGGACTAAGAAAACTAATAATAGACTTATGAATTTAGATAAAAACAAGGGAATTATAGAAGCAACAATTATGAAGTGTTCAGATCAAATTCTATCTGGAACTGAAATTTCTAATACTTGTACTACAGTTCAAAATAATAATGGTCAAACAATGGTTGTATTTAGTGGAGATCTAGATAAAGCTATTGCTTCATTTATAATTGCTAATGGTGCAGCTACAATGGGCAAAAAGGTAACTATGTTCTTTACATTCTGGGGATTAAACGTACTAAGAAAGCCTGAAAAAATAAAGACACCTAAAAATATAATAGAAAAAGCATTTGGTATGATGATGCCAAGAGGTAGCAAAAAGCTTGGACTATCAAGAATGAATATGGGTGGAATGGGCGCTAAAATGATTAGAGGAGTCATGAAAAATAAAAATATTCAATCATTAGAAGACTTAATGGATGCAGCTATAAAAAATGGAGTAGAAATAGTAGCATGCACAATGTCTATGGATGTTATGGGAATTAAAAAAGAAGAGTTAATAGATGGAATAACTTATGGCGGCGTTGGATACTATCTTGGAGAAGCCGATGATGCAAATGTCAATTTATTTATATAATTAAAATAGCATATTTCAATCTAAAAAGGAGCTGTATAACAGCTCCTTTTTAGATTGCAAGTAATCTTTATTAAAATATATATTGCTTTAGTTATTAAAGTTGATTATTTAATGATGAAATAGTATCATCAAGCTTTTCTAAACTTGTAGCTTGAAGATCCATATTTGCAGCAATTTCTTCACATAATGCAGAATGCTCTTGAGAAATGGTAGAAACCCTTTCTATTATAGATAAAACATTATCTTTTTCAGAAGAAGCTACAGTTAGATTTTCTATGCAACTATCAATTTCTTGAATTGAATCACCTATTGATGATTTTATGTTTGTAAAGCTACTCTTAGTGCTAAGAAGAGTCTTTTGTTGATTATCAATTGCTGAACTACCAGCTTGCATTGCTTTAGAAGTATCAAGAATATCAGATTTTATATCATCTAATATTTTAGTAATACTTTCAACTGATTGTTTTGAGTTTTCAGCTAGTTTTCTAACTTCACCAGCAACTACAGAGAATCCTCTGCCGGCTTCCCCTGCTCTTGCAGCTTCTATTGCAGCATTTAAAGAAAGTAAATTTGTTTGGCTTGCAATTTGACTTATAGAATCTGTTATAGTATTTACTGATTCTAGCTTTGATACAAGAGAGTTTACTGTTGAACTAACTATAGTAAAAGCGTGTTGTAAAGACTTTAATGATTCATCTAAATCAGTAAATGTATTTAAGCCTTCATCTGCAACTTTATCAGTATCTAAAACAGCAATTTGAACATTTGTAACGTTATAAGCTAATTGTTCCATACGGCTATTAAAGTTTTCTAAAATGTTGCTTACATTATTAATTTCTTCTGCTTGAGTAAGAGTTGCAGTTGTTAAGTTAGATAATGAGTTATTAACATCTTGAATTGCATTAGAAATACTAGAACTAGTATCACTTAACATAACCATCTCATTTTTTAAATTCTCATTTGTATTTTCTTTTTCATCAATATTATTTGCAATAAAATCATCTGAAACTTCTTTAGTAACATCATTCATTGATATATTTTTTTTCTTTGATTTAGAAAATAAACCCATATTAGTACCTCCTAATTTTATCTTTTCCATCTCGAGCCATTTCTTTTACTTTTTGGGGTGCACCTATGGATGTAATGACTTCTGAAAACCATCTTAAGGCTGATGTATCGTCCCCAACTCTTCTATGTAATTCACCTATTAGGTACATAATAGAAAACCTATCCAATCCATAAACTGGTAGCTTTTCATTTATAAATGTATCATTAAAGGCTATTAATGCTTGATTTATATAGTTTTTTTCATTAACTTCATCCATTAATAACCTATACATCCAAGCAATTTTTAAACAAAGCATAGCTTTTGTACTATTTTTACTTTCAATAACTAGTGAGTTAACTAAAGCTAATTTGTATCTTTCGATTGAAATTTTTTCAGTGAAAGGAATATCGTATTCACGATTAACCCATTTAGGAGTAATTTTTTCCTTTACTAGCTTTATTTGAAAGTCTCTAATTTTATTAAAGTCCGTTTTAAGAGCTGCGTAACCACAGCTTGGACATAGCCATACTTCATAAAGATATGGATTTTCAACTGAATATCTTATAAACAAATCAGAATCTCTAGAAGTAACTCTAGAGGCATTGACTTTTACAGTTGGTGTTTTAAAGGAATTTTCACAAACTGGACAATTAACTTCTTTGAGAAATAAGTTTTTAGTTGCTTTATCACTATTATCGTCTTTTTTTATTGAATCTTTAGTTTGTACACTCTTTAATGAGCTTATCATAAGTTACCACCTCGGCATTCTACATATATCTAATTATAACATATTATAACAAATTTGTAGCTAAAACAATTACAAATACAAAAAAATAACTTATAAATACATTTTAAAATAATAATCTACAAATTTAATAGTATTATGATGTAAAATAGTAAATAGAATTATTTGAGTACACAATAAAATTAAAATAATATATATTAATTAAGTGTGAGATATCTTTGAAATTAATGATTAGTAATAAGTTACATTTTAACTATATAGGGTAAAATCTGTATTTTATCCTATATAGTTAAATAATTTAATTACACAATTTGATATTTTTGATATAATATTTAGGGTGAAGTTTGAAAAGGGTGATAAGATATGGCGATTCAAGATTGGAAAAGTTTTTTTATGCCTTATGAACAGGCTGTAGATGAATTAAAGGTAAAGCTTAGAAGTATTAGAAAGGAATATAGAAAGAAAAATGAATATTCTCCAATAGAATTTGTTACTGGAAGAGTAAAAGAAATTTCTAGTCTTCTAGAAAAAGCTAATAAATTTGAAATTCCTTTAGATAGGCTTCAATATGAAATTGAAGATATAGCTGGCATTAGAATAATGTGCCAATTTGTAGATGATATAGATAGAGTTGTAGAAATATTAAGAGCAAGAAAAGATATGCAAATTCTTTATGAAAAGGACTATGTTAGAGGTGTAAAGGAAAGTGGATATAGAAGTTATCATATTATAATTAAATATCCAATAAATATGGCAGAAGGTCAAAAAGAAATACTGGCTGAATTTCAGATAAGGACTTTAGCTATGAATTTCTGGGCAACAATAGAGCACTCATTAAATTATAAATATAAGAAACAGCTTCCCGATAATGTAAGAGAAAAGCTAAAAAGAGCAGCAGATGCAGCATTTGAGTTGGATGAGCAAATGCTTGATATTAAAGATGAAATTAAGGATGCTCAAAAGCTATTTGAAATAAAATCAGACATAATTTCAAATATTATGCATAATATATTAACTCTTATATCGCTAGGAAAATTTGCGGAAGCAAGTAGATATGAAAGTTCATTAAATAAGCTAATAGAGGATGGAGAAATATATGAACTTAATAATTTATTGGTATCTATAAAAAGGGATGTAAATAAATATAGAGATTGAATTTAATCTTAAGAGTATGATTTTTAGTAATCATACTCTTTTTTTATCAATAAATAGATAGCTATATCTTATATGAAGACTATCTATTTATTAATTAATGTATAAAAATATAGATAAATTCTCCAAAAGTATATTGACATTGATAATCTTTATCAACTATAATAATAATCAGTTGATATAGATTATCAAGTAACGGGAGTGAGTATATGACTAAAAAATCTTTATTGGCTATTACTATTATTCTATCAGTAATATCCATATTCGTTGGAGTATCAAATATAAATATATTTAATATGGGAACTTCCGAAATAGAGGTTCTTATGATAAGCAGATTGCCTCGTTTAATCAGTATATTAGTTGCTGGAGTGGGGATGAGTATAAGTGGTGTGATAATGCAGCAAATAAGTAATAATAAATTTATTTCACCAACTACAGCAGCAACAGTAGATTCTGCAAAGCTTGGAGTTTTATTTTCTATAATAATATTTACATCTGCTAATATATTTCAAAAGATGATTTTATCTTTCATATTTTCTTTAGTGGGAACTTTTATGTTTATGACGATACTAAAGAAAATAAAAATAAAAAATGTAATTTTTATTCCACTTGTAGGAATTATGCTAGGAAATGTAATAGGATCAATAACAGATTTCTTTGCATATAAGTACAATTTGACGCAAAGTATGGGAGCTTTTTTACAAGGCAGTTTTTCAACAGTATTAAAGGGTAACTACGAAATATTATATTTAAGCATACCGTTAGTAATTATTGCTTTTGCATATGTACATAAATTTACTTTAGCGGGTATGGGAGAAGAAATGTCAGTAAGTCTTGGATTGAATTATAAAAGAGTTACTAATATAGGAGTTATAATAGTAGCTTTAATTTCTTCTTTAGTTGTAATAACAGTAGGCAGTATTCCTTTTGTAGGATTAATAATACCTAATATAGTTTCTATATGGAAAGGGGACAACCTTAAAAATAACATGCCTATAGTGGCTTTACTAGGTGCAAGCTTTGTTTTAGCTTGTGATATTATAAGTAGATTAATTATTGCACCATATGAAGTGCCTATAGATTTAACAATTGGTGTTATTGGAGCTGTAATATTCCTTTATTTAATATTTAGGAGGAATAAATAATGAGAAATAATAAGAAAAAAATAATTATAATGCTAATAATTGCAATAACATTTCTAACATTGTTTGTAGTGTGGGGATTAAATGCAAAAAATTATAGATTTAATTTGTCTCTTAGAATTCCAAAAGTATTAGGCATATTAATAGCAGGAGCAACAATTTCGGTAGCATCGTTACTATTCCAGACAATAACAAATAATAGAATTATAACGCCAAGTATTATTGGCTTAGATGCTTTATATAATTTAGTACAAACCATAGTAGTGTTTATATTTGGATCTACATCAATATTCATGGTTAATAAAACAATTAACTTCTTAACTTCAGGTACCTTAATGGTAGTTTTGGCAATGATTTTATTTAAAGTAGTTCTTAAAAGTGGAAAAAACAATATCTTCTTTTTATTATTAGTAGGTACAGTAGTTGGAACATTATTTAGAAGCTTATCATCATTTATGCAGGTTTTAATAGATCCAAATGAATTTGATGCACTTCAAACAAAGCTATTTGCTTCATTTAGCCTAGTTAATACAAAGATAATATTTATTTCTATTGTAATATTAGTAATAATGGCAGTTATTCTATATAAAGATTTTAATAAATTAGATGTTATGTCATTAGGTAGAGAACAAGCTATAAACTTAGGTGTTGATTACGATAAATTCAGCAAAGAAATATTAATGTTTGTGGCTATACTAGTTTCGTTATCAACAGCGCTAGTTGGACCTATTACATTTTTAGGAATAATAGTTGTTAATTTAACTTATGAAATAACTAAAACTTATAAACATTCAGTTCTTCTTATAGTTGGTACACTTATAAGTATAATTGCTTTAGTTGGAGGCCAATTCTTGGTGGAAAGATTATTCAACTTTAATACAACTATAAGTATAATAATTAACTTTATTGGAGGAATTTACTTTATAAATCTATTATTAAGGGAGAGTAAGTTATGATAGAAGTAAGAAATATTAGTAAAAGTTATGGAAGTAAAAAAGTTCTAGAAGATGTTTCTTTTAACATAGAAGAAGGTAAAATAACTTCCTTTATAGGGCCTAATGGTGCTGGTAAAAGTACTGTTTTATCTATAATATCAAGACTTATGGACTCAGATTCAGGAGAAGTTATTATAGATGGCAAGGAAATAAAAAAGTGGGACTCTAAAGAGTTATCAAAAAAATTATCAATATTAAAGCAAAGTAATAATTTAAATATAAGACTAACTATTAGAGAACTTGTTTCATTTGGAAGGTTTCCATATTGTGAAGGAAAGCTAAAAGAAGATGATGAAAAATTTGTTGATGAAGCTTTAGATTATATGAAGCTTACAGATATTCAAGATAAGTACCTTGATGAGTTAAGTGGTGGACAAAGGCAAAGAGCATATATTGCAATGATAATTGCTCAAGATACTGATTACATACTTTTAGATGAGCCGCTAAATAATTTAGACATGAAGCATTCAGCTGAAATGATGAAAATGCTTAGACAAATGGTTAATGATTTAGGAAAAACTATAATAATAGTTATTCATGATATAAATTTTGCATCTTGTTATTCAGATACTATTGTAGCATTGAAGGATGGGAAATTAGTAAATCATACAATAACAGAAGAAATGATAACAGAAGATAGTCTAAGCTGTCTTTACGATATGAACTTTAATATTAGAGAAGTAAATAATCAAAAAATATGTATTTATTTCTAAAAAACATTAGTATGTAAAAATAAAATTTATATAAAAGAAAAAAATGGAGGTAAATTTAATGAAAAAGAGACTTGCAGTCATATTAAGTATGGTTATGTTATTAATGGTAGGAGTAGTAGGTTGTACTTCAGGTGATAAAAAAGCTGAAGAATCAGCACAAGAAGAAAATAAAACAGTTGTTGTTACAGACCAAAAAGGTGAAGTAGAGGTTCCTGTTAATCCTAAAAATGTAGTAGTTTTAGATTACGGTTCATTAGATATAATGGCTAAGTTAGGGGTTGAGCCGGTAGCATTACCAAAAAGTTCTCTTCCAACATACTTAGATAAATATAAAGATGATAAATATGTTGATTTAGGTTCATTAAAAGAATTTGATTTAGAAAAGATTAATGCAGCTGAACCAGATTTAATTATAATAGAAGGAAGACAAGAGTCTTATTATGAAGATTTAAAGAAAATTGCTCCAGTATTATATTTAGGTACAGTTAATAGCGATATATTTGCTTCAGCAGAAAATAATGCTAAAGTATTAGGTAAAGTATTTAATAAAGAAGAAGGCGTTACTGCTGAATTAGAAAGTATAAATAAGAGATTAGAAGCAGTAAGTGGAAAAGTTAAAGAAAATAATTCAACAGCTTTAATGACAATGTTTAATGAAGGTTCATTATCAGTTTATGGTGCAGGATCAAGATATGATATGGTTTATAGCAAGTTCGGATTTACTCCAGCAGATACAAAAATAGAAGTTTCAAATCACGGACAAAATATTTCATTTGAATACTTAAAAGAAAAGAATCCAGATTACTTATTTGTCTTAGATAGAGGAGCTGTAACTGGAACTCAAGCATCAGTTAAAGAAGCAGTAGAAAATGAGTTGATAAAGACAACTAAAGCTTATGAAGAAGGACATATAGTATATGTAAATCCACAAGCTTGGTATGTTGGTGGAAGTGGAATAATGGCTATAGATGCTATAATTTCAGATATGGAAACAGCAGTAGGAATAAAGTAATAGAATATATAATTGTAAAAAAAGGAAATTTGACCTGTGTTAAATTTCCTTTTTATTTATAAAAAGAAGTTTTTAGTATCAAATTATTAATTAAAAATAAGCATTTATAAAAAAAAGAAAAGCTTGTACATTTTATTTTGAAATTTTCATAAAAGTGGATTTTGATATTTACAATGGATAATTATTATTATATAATAATAACATCAAAAGGATTTGATAAGAGTTATAGAAAAATAAATTATTAAATTATATATAAATTAGGAGGAGTTCAAATTATGAAGAAATTTGTTTGTACAGTATGTGGATACGTTCATGAAGGAGATGCAGCACCAGAAGTATGTCCAGTA
>NZ_JADNAT010000008.1 GCF_015550425.1 Clostridium sp. 1001275B_160808_H3
ATTTATTTAATTATATAAAAAATACCTATAGCCATAAACCCTTTTATTTAAGTGTCTAGTCTATAGGTATCAGTTTAAAACGCGAGCCCCTTTATATAAATAAGATATTAACCTTTTTAATGTAATAAAGCTTACTTCTTTCATTTAATTCTCTCTAATTCTATCTATTATATCCGAGATTTCATCATAACTTTCTACCCATATAATATTTATTCCTAATTGTTCAAAAGCTGCTTCATGAAGCTCATTGTTTATATTATTAAAAGATTTAAGGATATTTTCATTTATACTAAAATCCTCCATTGATAATCTAAAGTCCTTTTTTCTCATAATTGCATAATGTTTTCTAAGTTTATTCTTTCTGTTACTTATAGATAGAAGTCTTCTTAAATTTGGATCTGTTAATGATAATCCAATCATTAATGTAGTATTTTCCCTTAGAAAATTTAGTTGAGTTATATTAGTCCAAGAATATGGATCATTATATAGACTATGGTATCTATCTTCAGAAAATACTAATAACCCTTCTGATAATCGTTCATATTTATCAGGATTCCGTGGTAAAAATCCATGAACATGATAAATTCCTAGTTTATCAGAAGTTGAGTAATCTAATTCACTATATAAAGAGTTATATTTTATACCATATTTATTGAAGTTATCCTCTAGTAAGTCATCAAAATTATATGTAACAATAGCTTTAATTCCAGTTCCATTATTTCCTTCTAAACATAATTTTGAAATACTATTTAATAAACTTGAATTTCCATTACCATTATTAATATTCTTATATAATAATTGTGCTAAACTTTCTTCAAAGGAATCTCCCAATGCTGATTTTATAAGTGCCGATTGCAATAGAGGCGATTTATTATTTGTTTCTTTCATTTTCCTTATAATAAACTCTTTTTCCTCGGAAGTTATACTAATATTTTTCTCTTCTAACTCCTTCATTATCATAAGTATTAATAAATCAGACATTAAATCATCCCAATCTCCTATACCAGCCTCCTTAGATACACCTGCCCCCAAGAATAAAACTAATTCATCTCTACTGTATATCTTTTTAAGTTCATTTATTCGTTCTTCTCGTATTTTCTTCCATCCATCGTCACTTTGATTTAAAGCTTCACTTACTAAGTTGCTTAATAAAAACTCAACTATCTTTGAAAAATCCCCATTTCTAAAATTATTAAACTTATTGTCAATTTTACATAATTCATCTAACCCCCATACTTTGACCTTATAATCTATTTTTTCTCCATATATCTTCTCTAACGTAGACACTTCTTCTTGTGTAAATTCACTTCCAAATACAAACAATATACTTTTTATAGATAATTTTGAACTTTTTATTGAATTTTTTAACTTTTCAATAAGTTCCTTATCTACTCTAAAGTAATCCTTTCTATTTTTATGCAATATTACTTCTATAATCGTCTCTCCACTTAGTCCATCTATACCCTCGGGTATAATTGCATTAATAGCCGAAAACTTTCCTACTTTAATATTTTTATTTAAAGATAATTTATTTTCCTCTTTTAATTTCTTATTTATAGAATTTAAAACTAATGATTCAAAATAATACATAATATTAATTAAAGTTTTATTACTGGTAGCATTCTTGTTTTCGCTATACATACTCGAGCACTTTCTTTCTTCATAACTTTATTTATATTGTATCTTATTCTTTAGTTTATTATAAAAAAATCCTATAAAGTACTACTAAAAAAGTATACTTTATAGGATTAGTCAAGATTATAAAAATCTATATTTTATCTTATTGTGATTATTTACTTCTTCTCTTTGCTAATTCATATAATGTGTGAACTGGAGCACCTGTTCCACCCTTTACACATAAGTCACTATTACCTGAAGCCCAAGCTGTTCCAGCTATGTCTAAATGTAACCAAGGCTTATCTTGTACGAATGCTTCAATAAATAATCCAGCAGTTATTGTACCTGCAAATCTTCCACCACTATTTTTTAAATCTGCTATGTCAGATTTAATTAATTTCTTATAATCATCAAATGCAGGTAATTGCCACATCTTTTCTCCAGTATATTCTGAAGCTGATTTTAATTCATCAAAGAACTTATCATTATTTGTAACTACAGCTGTTGTAGTTTCTCCTAGTGCAACTAAAGCTGCTCCTGTTAATGTAGCTAAATCTATAACTTCATTAACCTTTTCTTCAGTTATTATATAATGAACAGCATCTACTAAAGTTAATCTTCCTTCAGCATCTGTATTAACAACTTCTATAGTCTTACCAGCCATAGATCCAATTACTTCACCTGGTTTATACGCATCTCCAGATATTAAGTTTTCACAAGCTGCTACTACTGCTACTACATTAAGCTTTAAACCTCTTTTTGCAATAATTGACATAGCTCCAATTACAGACGCTGCTCCACCCATATCTGATTTCATATCTAGCATACCATCAGTTGGCTTTATTGAATATCCACCTGAATCATAAGTTAAGCCTTTTCCTACTAAACCAAGAACATTATCTTTATTATCCTTATCTCCAAAGTATCTCATAACTATAAGCTTAGGTTCCTTTGAAGATCCCTTAGCTACATTATAGAAAGCTTCCATGTTTAATTCTTTAATTTTTTCTACTCCATGAACTTCAACTTCAAATCCACTTTCTGCTCCAACTTCAACAGCTTTATTAGCCAAAGTTTCTGGATAAATTACATTTGATGGTTCATTTACTAAATTTCTAGCAACTATAATACCATTTGCTATTTCTCTGCCCTCTTCAATTGCAGATAATATTTCTGGAGTTGCTTCCTTAATTCCGCATCTTCCAATTGATACTTCTAATTCATTTTCTTCTTTTACATCAGACTTATATTTGTTGAATGTATATTCTGATAAAAATGCTGCAATTTCTGCATTTTTAATTAATTCTTCAATTTCTATTGTTTCAGTCTTTGGAAGTCTTAAGAACACTGAGTTCACTTTTAATTCCTTAGCTTTTTTAATGGCTTTTGCAGTTGCTTTTCTAACTACATCAACAGTAAATTCTTCCTCTTTTCCTAAACCTACTAGTATAATTGTTTGAATTGAATCATTAGAATCTATTGTAAATGTATATAATTCTCCTTCTTTACCATTAAATAAATTTCTACTTTGTGCTAAAACAACGTGTTTATTTATCTCTTCTTTTGGTAAGTTAATATTGTTCTCAAATAAATAAAATACTTTTACATCTCCTTGAGAGCATGTAAAGCCCCTATATGATACCTTCATTTAATCACCTCGTCTAAAACTATCTTTTAATCATAATACCACTATTATAAAAGCTATTCAATGGATAATAATTATTATTTGTTTGAAAAAATATTTTATTTAAATAATTTTTTATTTTATTGTATAAAAATTTTATTTCTGTAAATAATACTAATGTAGATACAAAACCTGTTTAATACAGGTCCCATCCCCCATTTATTTATAAAGCGCTTCGGCGCTTTTTTATTTTATAAATTATCTTAAGAGTTCAAATATCTTATAATATAGACCGCCTTCCTAAAGTATTTTACTATAATAATTTCTTTTCTTAATAGATTACTCTTTTTTGCAACTTACTGTTAAATCCAATAAGGTTATGAGCTAAACATATCATTAATTTATTCATATAAAATATACAAAATTATGTAAACCTATTAATTTAAATGATATAATTAATAGTAAATATAATAATTTATGAAGGTAGATGAGAATATGAAAATTAAGAGGATAATCATAATTCCTACAATATTATTGTCATTTATACTATTAATCAGTGGATGTTCAAAAATGGATAAAGCTCAAAAGGCTTATGATAACTACACTGAAAAATGGATTCAAAGTGACTATGTAGGTATGTATCAAATGCTAACAAATGATTCAAAATCAACTATATCAGAAGAAGATTTTACTACACGATATTCTAATATATTTTCTGCAATAAATGCTAATAATTTATCCTTAGAGGTTTCTGGTGATAAAGAAAAAGCTGATAATCAAATTATTGTTCCCTTTAAATTAAGTATGAATACTATAGCAGGTGATGTTACTCTTGCAGATTATAAATTAACATTAGTTAAGGAAGATAAAGAATATAAAGTAAAATGGGATGAAAGCTTAATTTTCCCTCAAATGACTAAGGATGATAAAATAAGAGTAAGTACTATTCCATCTAAAAGAGGAAGTATATTTGATAAAGATGGTAATCCATTAGCGCAAGACGGGACTATTGATACTATAGGCTTATATCCTGCTAAGTTTAATTTGTCAGATATAGATTCTAAAATCGCTGAAATAGCTAGTATTCTTGATATTAGTGAAGAAAACATAAAAACAAAACTTGAAGCAAACACTAATCCTGAGCAATTTATTCCATTGGTTGATATATTACAAAATGACTCTAAAGTTCCAAGGTTAGCTAATAGAAAAGGAGAAGGAATTCTAATTCAACCTAAACCTGGTAGAGTATATGTCGGTGGTGAAGCTTTTGGAAGATTAATAGGTTATATAGGAAGTATAACAGCTGAGGAACTTGAAGCTAATAAAGATAAAGACTATCATGATACAAGCCTTATAGGTAAAGCTGGCTTAGAACAAGTTTATGAAGATACATTGAGGAGTAGAGATTCAGCTGAAATATATATCGAACGTGGGGAAGAAAAAATAACTATTGCAAAAAAAGATGGCGAAGATGGAAAGAATATAAAAATATCTATAGACTCTGAACTACAAAGTAAGATATATAGTGAAATGACTGGTGAAAAGGGAGCTGCTACTGCTGTTAATCCTAAAACCGGTGAGGTACTAGCTATGGTGAGTGCCCCTTCATTTGACTCAAATGTGTTTACAACTTATGTAACTAAAACTCAAAAAGCAAAATGGGAAGAAACAAATAATGCTGATGAAATAAATAGATTTAACAAAACATATTCTCCTGGATCAACTATGAAGCTTTTAACTTCTGCAATAGGGTTACAAAATGGTGTTATAGATCCTAATGCAACAAGAGATATTAGCGGCTTAGGTTGGCAAAAAGATAGTTCTTGGGGAGATTTTAAAATAACTAGAGTAACTGATCCAGGAAAAGCTGTAAATCTAAAAGATGCAGTTAATCATTCAGATAATATTTACTTCGGACAAGTGGCCCTAGAACTAGGTAGTGAGAAGTTTATAAATGGAATTAAAAATTTCGGAATCGGAGAAGAGTTAAACTTTGAGTATCCTATGCAAGAATCTCAAATTTCTAATGATGGAAATCTAAACAGGGAAATTCTACTAGCAGATACCGGATATGGACAAGGTGAACTTATGGTTACTCCATTAAATGTAGCTTTATCTTATAGTGCCTTAGCAAATGGCGGAAATATAATGCAGCCAAGATTAGTAATAAGTGAAAATACTGATGCAAAGGTTTGGAAACAAGGTGCTATAGCACAAGAATACTTACCAACATTAATAGATTCTTTTACTGCATTAATCAATGATTCTGGTTCAACTATTCCAGATGGAGCTGTCCCTGGCTTTAGAGTTGCAGGTAAAACAGGTTCTGCTGAAATTAAGAAGACCCAAGATGATACTACTGGAACCGAAAATGGCTGGTTTGTATCTGTAGATCCAGATACAGCTAAAATTTCTTTAGTTATGATTGTAGAAGATGTTAAAGGTAGAGGTAGTAGTCATGTTACTGTACCTAAGGTAAGAAATGTTATGGAATACTACCTTAGTAAATAGTGAAAAATGAAAGAGTAAAAAATTATAGAATTATAGTGGAATCTCAAGCATTTGCTTGAGATTCTTTCCTTTATATAAATAATAGAAACTCAACATAGGTTGAGTTTCTTCACTAATTCTTTCATTCTTTAATTTCTTAATTTTTTAATTATCTAAATACTACCTTATTATCTTCAAATTTATCAATTATAGCTAATGACTCGACTCTAGCTCCCATACTTTCTAAAATACTTCTGCCTTCTTGGAATCCTTTTTCTATAACTATTCCCACTCCAACTAAATTAGCACCTGATTGTTTAACTATATCAATCATTCCCTTAGCTGCACAACCCATTGCTAAAAAGTCATCTATAATTAATATGTTTTCGCCTTCATTTAAAAACTGTTTTCCAACTCTAACTTTGTATGTCTTTTTCTTAGTAAATGAATGCACTTCTGATTCATATACATCTTTATCAAGATTTAAGCTTTCTGTTTTCTTTGCAAAAACTACTGGAGCATAATTAAAATATTGAGAAGCTATAGCTGCTATCCCAATTCCTGATGCTTCAATTGTAAGTATTTTATCTATTCTTTCACCATTAAATCTTTCTCTGAAAGCTTCTCCTACTTCATTTAAAAACTTTATATCCATTTGATGATTCAAAAAACAATCAACCTTTAATATATTTCCTTCTCTTACTTTTCCTTCAGTAATTATTTTTTCTTTTAACTTTTCCATATAACTATCCCCTTTATTACTTTTCTATAGTATTCTTAAAAAGCTTGTCTTCTTTTTTTTTATAATTCAAGTAATAAGGCCAAAGCAAATTACATGGCGATAATCGAATCTTCGTAGTTAGGATATTTACGGTTTCCTAGTAGAGACACTTGAACCATATCTTCAAGCATATACGAATACTATATGTATATTTTTTTTATTTATTATAACACTATTGTTGTATTTTGCGAAGCAATTTATTTAGTGAAAATTTAAGCGTGAAAGAGTGAAATGTTAATGTTGTTTTATTCTGCAAGATTAAAAACAATAAGTGCAAAGCATCTTTTATACAAAATCCGTAAGTTTTTTTCCTCAACTCTTTAACTTAGTATTATAAATTATAAATATAAATTGGCGAAGATAAATAGAATATGAGAAATAAGCTTATAGCGAGCGATTAGAAGTACTTGGTGAAGGAGAAGCTACTATGCCTTAGTGTTGTTGGTTTGTTTGAGCATAGCGAGTTAACCAAAACTCTTGGCATAGTAGTTTTTCTGAACCTAGTACTTCTTTGCGCAACTATTAGCTTATGGAACATATCTATTTACCTTCGCCTTTATATTCGCAAAATATAACTAATACTCTAATTCACATATTTTTTTTTCTTGCAAAGTTCTTTTTACATCTATTATCCTTTGATTGGTTGACCCTCTGAATCTCAAACCATCCTTCATCTTATTTTTATCAAATTTACCATCTACTAAAACATCTATATTACTAATCAATTCTCGCCAACCATTTCTTTTATCTAAATTAATTAATATTTCTTCAAAAGTATATCCTGTATAACTCCATACATTTAATTTATTTTCTTTAAAACTTTTTGCCATATATGCAAACTCTTCTGCTCTTTCAAAAGGATCTCCTCCACTAAAAGTAACTCCTTTAATCATAGGATTTTTTACTACATCTTTAATTAGTTCATCTATATTACGTTCTTCTCCACCATTAAAATCATGTGTATCCGGATTAAAACATCCTTCGCAGTTATGTTTGCATCCTTGAGAAAAAAATACTCTTCTTATTCCTGGACCATTAACTAAACTTTCATAAGCTATCCCTGAAAGTCTTATAGTATCTTTCATCTATGACTACATCCCCTTTTATTTTTAAATTACTCCTTTATTTAAATTAATCTCTTATTTTAATTTTATCATTATATTTTTCTATTATTCCTTTAGTTCTATTTAATGACTCAATCAATCTACCTTTTCCTTCTTCAGTTAAGTAATCTGCATCATTAATAGTAGCAGGAACAACTTCATAAAATAATTTTTCGTCCTTTTCATACCAATTAACCCAAGTCGGTATATATGTTGGATACTCAACTTCAATCTCATTTGTATTGATGTTCTTTTTTAATTTTACTGATACAATAATTCCATCTTCTGTATATGGATTTTGTATTCTCTCAGTTCTTTGACTTGATAAAAAATTACCCATTGAATAAATTACAGCTGTTTCGTTAAGCCCATCTTCTGATTTAATAATATCTATAGGTTGTAATGAATGTGGATGTGTCCCAAATATTATATCTACATTTTGATTTGCTAGAAATTTAGCCATATTTATCTGTGTGCTATTTGGTTCTAATTCATATTCTTCTCCCCAATGCATATAAAAAATAATAACTTCCGCTCCATTATTTCTCATATCAAGTATCTGCTCTTTCATTTCTTGAAGATCTAAATCTAATGTATCTTCTCTAAATGTATTCATTAATGGATAAAGTTCTTCTGGTATAGTTGTACCATTTAATCCCCTTGCTCCACCTTCAGCAGTCATTGAATAACTATATGATATTATACCAACCTTAATTCCATTAACATCCTTTATTACATACCTATTATCATTCGTACTCTCTCTTGTTCCTATTATATCAAAATTTTTTTCTTTAAGAATACTTCTAGTTCTATTAAACCCTCGTACATCTCTATCTAAAGAATGATTATTCATATTATTAACAACATCTACTCCAGCCCACTTCATAGCATCTGCTAATTCATCTGGAGCATTAAAGCTTGGATACCCTGAATATCCATAATTCTCTATACCAGAAAGTGTTCCTTCTAAATTCGCAATAGTTAAGTCTGCACTATTTAAATAATCTTTTACATATTGAATAGTATTTTTGAAATCATATGTATTATTTTCTTCATTATATTGAGTTTCCAGTATCTCCTTATGTATTAAAAAATCCCCTGTAGCAACTATTTCTATGGTTTTTATATCATTATCTTTTACTTCTATATTTTCTATATCTTCATTTAAATATTCATCAGGGCTTATATTGTCAGTATCCTCTACAGCTTTGTTATTAAAGTTATTTAATAACACTTCAACTCTAGGAATAAAAAATACCCCTACTGTCACTATAATAACCATAGCCATTAATAAAATGATTCTTTTTCCCTTACTTTTCATAATTCCCCCTATGTTATACACTTTTACCTTTATTATATCCTATTAAATATAAAAAATGGCATACAAAACAATTAAATTTTGCATGCCATTCATTTTATTATTGTCTATTCATTTTATTATTATCCATTTATCTTAACATAATTTAACCTTCCGCCAGCCTTTATTACATCAATCTCCTTTTTAGTTAAGTTAATATATACATTAAAGCTAGTTCCATTGGTTATATCCTTTATTCTAGCTTTACCATCAACTAAAGCTCTTTTAATATCACTTATTAAAAGCTCATCTAAAATTCCTACCTTATCATAATCTACTTCTGCTTCAAATTCCATTGGTATAATTCCATTATTTATAAGGTTTGCCTTATGAATTCTTGCAAAAGATTTAGCAATTACAGCTTTTACTCCTAAATATAAAGGTGCCAATGCTGCATGTTCTCTACTTGAGCCTTGTCCATAATTATTACCAGCAACTATTATTCCACCATTGTTTTCTTTAGCCCTCTTTGGAAATTCTTCATCAACTGTATTGAAACAATACTCTGATAGATAAGGTATATTAGATCTAAATGGTAATAATTTTGAATTAGATGGCATTATATGGTCAGTTGTGATATTATCTTCAACCTTAATTAACACTTTTCCTTCAACCTTATCGCCTAACTCTTTATTTACAGGAAAAGGCTTTATATTAGGTCCTCTTACAACTTCTACTTTATCTCCCTCTTCCTCAGGAGCTATAATCATAGAATCATCTATTAGGAATTCTTTTGGCATTTCTATATTAATATCTACATCAATTTCTCTCGGATCTGTAAGAACTCCATTTATCGCTGAAACTGCAGCTGTTTCAGGGCTTACTAAATATACTTTAGCAGATAGTGTTCCACTTCTTCCATAAAAGTTCCTATTAAAGGTTCTTAATGATACTCCATCCGTTCCAGGAGCTTGCCCCATTCCTATGCATGGTCCACAAGAATTTTCTAATATTCTTGCTCCTGCACTTATTATATCTCCTAAAGCTCCATTTCTAGCTATCATCTCCATAACTTGTCTAGAACCAGGTGCTATAACTAAACTTACATCTTTATGCACCTTTTTCCCCTTTAATATTCTAGCTACCTTCATTAAATCTTCATAAGAGGAATTTGTACAACTTCCAATAGCAACTTGATCTATTTTTATTTTTCCGATTGACTCTACTTCTTCAACATTATCTGGACTATGTGGCTTAGCTGCTAAAGGCTTTAAATCACTTAAATTTATTGTAATTTCCTCATCATATACAGCGTCTTCATCTGGTTTAAACTCTATCCAATCCTCTTCTCTCCCTTGTGCTTTAAAGTATTCTAGTGTTTTTTCATCGCTAGGGAATATAGATGTAGTTGCTCCAAGTTCAGCTCCCATATTAGTAATTGTAGCTCTTTGAGGAACTGAAAGTGTTTTTACTCCATCTCCGCAATATTCAAATATTCTAGAAACACCACCTTTAACTGTTATCATCCTAAGAACTTCAAGTATTATATCCTTAGCTGTAACCTTTGGTTTTAATGAACCAATTAAATTAATTTTACATACCTTAGGGGTAGTTATATAATAAGCTCCTCCCCCCATGGCTAATGCTACATCTAATCCACCTGCTCCCATAGCAAGCATTCCAACTCCACCAGCTGTAGGAGTATGACTGTCAGATCCTATAAGAGTATCTCCAGGAACTGAAAATCTTTCCAAAAATACTTGATGGCATATTCCATTACCTGGCTTTGAAAAATAAACACCATATTTTGATGCCACCGTTTGTATGAATTTATGGTCATCAGCATTTTCAAATCCTTGTTGAAGCATATTATGGTCTATAAATGCTACAGACTTCTTTGTTTTAACTCTATCTATTCCCATTGCTTCTAGTTGCAAATACGCCATTGTTCCTGTAGAGTCTTGTGTTAATGTTCTATCTATTTTAATTCCTATTTCCCTGCCAACTCCTACGCTACCTTCAATCAAGTGATTTTTTAGTATCTTGTAAACTAAGTTGTCCCCCATTAATTTATTGCCCCCTTTTATTTAATTAACTTTCTCTTCATTTATCCTCAAGTACTCTTTATATATTTTAACAAGTTCTTTATCGAATAAACTTCTCTTTAATCTTACTGAAGTAGCTCGTACCATTTCTAATATATCTTGTGCTGAATTAGTATCTAACTCTATTCCATACTCTCTAAATTTATTTATAATTCCAGCCTTACCAGAATGTTTTCCTATAACTATTTGCCTTTCTAACCCAACTATTCCAGGATCAAAAGCTTCATAATTTTTAGGATTTTTTATTGCCCCATCCGCATGTATTCCTGACTCATGCGCAAACATGTTATCTCCTACAATAGCTTTCCATGACGGTAATATTCTACCTGATGCTCTGGATACATATTCTGAAACTTCCCTAAACATAGTAGTATTTATATTACCTTCATAGTTATATACAAACATTAATGCCATTAAAACTTCTTCTAATGCGGCATTTCCTGCTCTTTCTCCTAAACCATTAACAGTCACCCCAACATGAGATGCCCCGCCCATGATTCCTGCAATAGCATTTGCAGTTGCCATTCCAAAATCATTATGAGTATGCATTTCTATATCAAAATTTGTTTGAGAACATAGATATTTTATATCTTCTTTGATTTTAAATGGCTCCATTATTCCTACTGTATCACAATATCTAAACCTATCTGCACCTGCTTGTTTTGCAGCTTCTATAAATTGAATCAAAAATTCTCTATCAGCCCTTGAAGCATCTTCTCCATTTACAGATACATACAAACCATTTTTCTTTGCAAACTCTACGGATTTCACCATATTGTCTAAAACCCATTCCCTAGAAGTTTTAAGTTTATGCTGTATATGAATGTCAGAAACTGATATTGATATTGCCACTGCATCTACTCCACAATCTATTGACTCTTGTATATCTCTTATAACTGCCCTATTCCAAGCCATAATACTTGATTTTTGATTTCTTTTTACAATTTGTTTTATGGCTTCTTTTTCATCTCCACCCATAGTAGGAATTCCTACTTCTAGTTGATCAACCCCAAGTTCACTTAGCATAGATGCTATTTCAATTTTTTCTTCATTTGCAAAAACCACTCCTGCTGTTTGCTCTCCGTCTCTTAAAGTAGTATCTACAATAAAGACTTCTTTGCCATTATTTAAATTTTTAACAGACATAAGCTTCCCCCTTTAATTTTACTTATTACTTATTGCTAATTAATTAACCCCAACTTCAGATAATAATTCATAATTTTTTGAAAATTATTAATAATCATTTTATCATATCCACTAGCTTCAAACAAGTAAAACAAGGTTAATTATTATAAAAATTGCAAGTTTTAAGAAAATTATTTCAAATTTTATGCTCATTATATTTTAATAGCCTAAATAAATACAATAAATTGCAATAAAAATAAAAAATCTTGCATTTATTTAAAACATAAAAAAAAATAGGGTTATTTAAAAACCCTACTTTTTTTAATAATTATAAACTTCTATAAAACTCTATAATTATTTTTTTTACTTCCAGAATGAGATATCCTATCTGCTCTTTCTTCAAACTTACCAGGTCCAAACCTTTCATCAAGACTTAAATATCCAGTCACTCTTGAAACCCCTTGAATATCCTCACTTCCGCAATCTGGACACTTTCTCTCACTACTATTTAAATAATTTCCGCAACTCTTACAATATCTTATATGAAAGTTTATTCCTAAGTAACTTATATTTGTGCACTTATATGCATAATTTAATATATCCATTATTGATTCTCCTGATGGAGTATCATCTACTTCTATATAACTTATATGTCCAGCGTTACATAGCTTATGATAAGGAGCTTCAATGTCAATTTTATCTTTTATTGATATAGGATATTTAACTGGTATATGGAAACTATTAGTATAATAATCTTTATCAGTTACACCTTTAATAATTCCAAATGATTTTTTATCTTTCTTTATAAATTTTCCAGAAAGTCCTTCTGCTGGTGTAGCATAACAACTCCAATTTAATTTTGTTTCTTCTGTTGCTCTATCAATGAAACTTCTTATATGACTAACAATCTTAAATCCTAACTTTCTAGCTTCATCATCTTCTCCATGATGATGGCCAGTTAATGCAATTAAAGTTTCTGCAAGCCCAATAAATCCTATCCCCCAAGTTCCTTGCTTTAATATAGGTTCTATAGAATCCTCTTGAGATAGACCTTCAGACCCCTTAAGTAAGCCTTGCCCTGCAACAAAAGGTAAATCCTTAACCTTAAGTTTCTTTAATACGTCATATCTATAAAGTAATGATTCCTTTGCTAACTCTAATCTTTTATCTAAGATATCAAAGAAATCATTAATATTTCCTTTTGCTTGAATTCCTATTCTAGGTAAATTCATTGTCACTGGAGCAATATTACCTCTTCCCTTGCATCCTGGTTCTCCATTAATATTTTTCATTAAATAAGTTCTACACCCCATAGTTGCTGGCATATATCCCATATCATAATATTCCTTGTTAAAATCAGCATCTATATTCATAAATGTAGGATTCATCCTCTTAGCTGCAACTCTGCATGCTAATTGATATAAATAATGATATTTATCTTCTGGCTCTCTATTTATTCCCTCTTTAACTCTAAATATTATATTAGGGAATATTGGTTGTTCACCCTTGCCTAATCCCTTCTCATATTCTAATAAGAATATCTCACATATTAATGCTGCATCCTCTGAATTTGGTATCCCTAGATTTATAGAACTAAAAGGAACCTGTGAGCCTGCCCTAGAATGCATTGTATTCAAATTATAAACAACACCTTGCATTGCTTGATGTATCTTCTTTTTTAATCTTTCTTCTGCTAATTTTTCTATCTTATCCTTATCTAATCCAAGCTCTTCTAATTCTAACTTTATTTCTTTTCTTGTAAGATCAACAAATACAGCCATATCATTATCAAAGTCAGGATGTGACTGCCCTCCAAACATATCATTTTGACTTGATTGAAGTAATATACAAGAAAGTTCCGCCGCTGTTTCTATCCTTTTAGGGACTTTAATAGTTCCATAACCTGTATTAAATCCTCGTTCTAATATTTCTTTTGTCGGTATGTGTAAACAATTAATGGTTAGATTATAGCTATCTAAATCATGATAATATAAATCTCCATTTTCATGTGCTTTTGCTAGATGTTTTGGCATCATAGCTAAGTTATGCCACTTATTAGACTCTGATGCTATTCTTAATAATTTAGAACTAAAATTATTTCCAACATTAGCATTATCCCTATCAGTTTCTATACCTATCTGTTCAATAGCCCTCATTAAATCTGATTTTATTTCTCTAACCTTAGTTCTCTCTTTTCTATAGCTCGAATATGCAATTTTTATATTTCTATAATTACTATCAATTAAAGATTTTTCAACTAAGTTCTGAATTTCTTCAACTGTTATCTTTTCATTGCCTGTTTCTTCAATATAATTTATTACCTTTTTTACAATATCTAATAATTCAACTTCCTTAAGCTTTTCCCCTATTTCATCCCCTGCTTTTCTTATTGCCGTAGCTATTTTCACTGAATTGAAGGAAACTTCTCTCCCATCTCTTTTTACTACATATAGCACTTAAACTACCCCCGTTACACAATATATTGTATTTATTATAGTATTCATTATACGCTCTAAAAATATTCATTTCAAATTATAATATAACTAGATTTCAATAGATATACTTCCAATACGTGGTATTTTCTTCTATATTTACTTCTTTTTATACTTATCTAAAGTTGACAAATAAAAATTTCTCTTAACAAAACTATATCAATAGTGATATAGTTTTTAATTATCAGTATTGATATATACATTTGCTATGATATAATAAAAATGTATAGATTTTGAAGATTTTGAGATGATAGAATTATATTAAATGATTTGATATTAGGAGGATTTTTATGCAAAAAATAGCATTAATAGTTGATAGCGCGTGTGATTTATCTCTTGAGACACTTAAAGAAAAAAATATTCATTTACTTCCACTTAGAATTGCTTATTCTCATAAAGAATATAGAGATAAGATAGATATATCTGCTGACGAAATTTACAATAACTTAGAAAAAGAAGTTCCTAAAACCTCTTTACCTAGTGCAGAAAATATGGAAGAAATTTTAGTTTCATTAGAAAATGAAGGATATACCCATGTTATTGCTGTAACTATTTCTAGCGGCCTATCAGGAACTTTTAACTCAATAAGATTAGCACTAGAGGATCATCCTAAGCTAACATCTTATGTATTTGATACAAAAATTTTAGCTATGCCTGAGGGTATTGTTGCATTAGAAGTAGCTAATTTAATTAATGACGGAAAAACATTTGAAGAAATAGTATCTGAAATTCCAAAAATAAGAAAACGTATTACTGGATACTTTACGATAAATACATTAGAATACTTAAAAAGAGGCGGAAGAATAGGAAAGATATCTGGTACAATAGGAGAAATGTTGAATTTAAAACCTATTGTAACTGTTGATGAAGAAGGTATCTACTATACTGTATGTAAAGCTAGAGGAAGAAAACAATCAATATTAAAGCTTACAAATATATTAAAGGATGAACTTGCTTTAGGACCTTGTAAAGTTTGGGTACTTCAAGGTGGAGCTCTAGAAGAAGCCAAAAATTTCATGGAATCTCTAAAGGGCTTAGAAAACATAGTTAGTCTTGATATCTCTCAAATAAGCCCTGCTTTAGGAGTACATGGAGGACCAGGGTTACTTGGACTAGCAATTCAAAAGGTTAATTAATATGGATAATTACAACCTTCACCTAAGCAGTATAGAAGATATAAAAGAGGAAGAAAAAAGACTCCATGAAGAATACAAAAGAAAACTTTCAGAATTAAAAAAAATTCAAAAGGAAAAGGAATCCGTTGGTCAAGTATTTACTAAAGGACTATTACCTATATATGTTCTTCATATACTTAGCATTGGTCCTTCAAATGGAAATGACATTGCAAATAAGATAGGTGAGCGTACAAACGGACTTTGGCTTCCTAGTACTGGTGGTATTTATCCTTTACTAAAAAAACTAGAAAAAGATGAATATGTAATTGGTGAATGGGATGATCCTAAAAAGAAATTTCAAAAAGTTTATTCCTTAACTCAAAAGGGAAAAGAAGAATATGAATCTAGGAAGAACCTTTTAAAACCTAAGATAGAAGAAGCATTAAAGGTATTTAAAATAATTTATAAGGACCTTTATAAATAGTTTACTTCTTGTATTATATTCTTTGATTTTGCACAAAATAACATTATTAATATTTAGGTGGTGTTATTTTGAAAGGTAAAATTATTGACTATAATTATTTTGAAGCTTTTGTGGCTTTAGATGATGATACTGTTGTTAAAGTTCCACTTACTCAAGTAAGTGATTATTTAAGTGTTGGTGCAATAGTTAATATTGATTCTAATAACTTGAGCTGTAGCACTAGTAATAAGCCTAAAATGACTCAAGATAAAATAGTAGATTTTTTTTAATAATAAAAAGATGCTTGATATCAAGCATCTTTTTATTATGATACGCTTATTGCATTTACTGGACAACTAGCTTCTGCATCCTTAGCTTCATCTTCTAATTCACTAGGAACATCAGGATTTTTAGCTACAGCCTTCCCATCATCATCCATTTCAAAAATTGATTCACAAATTGATGTACATAATCCACATCCAATACAAGTATCTTTATCTACATGAGCTTCCATACTATAATCTTCCTTTCTATATTAATATCAATAATATTTTACCCATCAATATATATTTTATGTATTTCCTACTAATACAAACCTTCAAAAATTAATGAATATAAATCATTATTTATTACATATTCCTCTGCTATTCCTTGCTCTAAAGCTTCAGTTAAATCTACATTTATAGGAAGTTCTCCAATTAAAGGCACCCCTAAATATTCAGCATGTTCCTCTGCTGACTTCTTACTAAATACTCTCATTTTAGTATCACAACCTGGACAATTTATATAAGACATATTCTCCACAACACCTCTTATTGGTAAAGGCATCTTATTTGCCATTGTTATTACCTTTTTAACTATCATAGATACCATGTCTTGTGGTGTTGAAACAATAATAAGCTCTGTAATAGGGAAGCTTTGCATTACTGTTAAAGTTATATCTGATGTTCCTGGCGGCATGTCTATTAATAAGTAATCCAGTTCTCCCCAAACCGTATCAGTAAATAATTGAGTTAGAACGCTTGTAACTATAGGACCTCTCCAAACAACAGGATCATCTTCTTTTGGTATTAGTAGATTCATTGATAGTACCTTTACTCCACCTTTTGATTCTACTGGATTATATTTAAAATTATTTTCATCAATAGGCTCAATAACCGCTCTTTTATTACTTATACCAAAGAATCTTGGCATTGAAGGACCTGTTATATCAGCATCTAAAACGCCTACCTTATATCCTTTTTTTCTTAATGTACTTGCTAGTATTCCAGTAACTGTAGATTTACCAACTCCACCTTTACCACTTATTATTCCAATTACATTTTTTATTTCACCATACTTCGGTAATAACTTACCACAACCTTGTGCTCCAACAGTATCCTTTGAGCTACATTTATTTTGACTTGGACAAGTTGAACAACCTGACATATCACTTACCTCCTACCAATTTTTCTCTATTTCCTTTGGAATATTATCCTTTGTATAAATCGAAATATTCCATTCCTTAAATTCATTTTCCCCAACTACATAATAATAATACTCTATGTTATTTTTCTTATCTTGCACCGTTATATTACTCTTATAATTAGTTGAATTATGACCTCTATTTTTGATGTTTATAACAATATCAAAATCATTTTGATTATTATTTACCATCTCTACATTAGGTGTAATCTTTCTAGCTCTCGTAAGAAAATCTTCTATATCTGAAGAAAATATATATTTTAAACAATCTACATCTTCTTGTATATCAATTCCAATCTTATTATTCTCATTATTAAGAGCTTCTTTTTGCAAATTCATAACATCTAATATAGGATTATAATATATGTATTCAAAATCCCTAGGCTTCCTAATTATTGATAAATTTTGAAGAATCCCTTCATCTAATCTTTTAGAAACTGTAAAACTTATATCATCGTTATAAAAGTTTCCATCATAAGCTCCAACTACATAATTAAAAGTTTTAACTTCATCACCAATTTTCACTTCAAAAATATAGTCTGGCTGTAAATCAGATTTTTTTTCACTTACCTTTGCTTTTGATAAAAGGTTATACATGTTTAATATAGCTTTATCATCTGTTACAAGAAATTTGAATGACTTATCCCTAACACTTTGAATACTTATAACGTCTACTTTTCCACTTCCTAAGTAATCAAAATAACCATTGTCACTTCTAAATTTATTTTTTATATTATCTATCATCCCGCAAGATGTTAAGTTAAACGACAGTATTATTACTAATATAGTGATTATATTCTTTATTGGCTTTTTCAATTATATCCTTCCCCCTCTATTAAAAAGTCAATAGTATCCCTACAATAACTTATAGTTAATTAGGAGAAGCATTAGCTTCTCCTAATTATAAATAAATTATAATACTTTAATTCTTTAATAGCAAATCTTATTAAATGATTATTGAAAACTCTTTGATATACTATCAAAGACAACATTTATGCTATTTTTTTCGTTCCCTTTTATATAGGAATATTTAATCATAAGAACTTTTCCCTCTGAGTAATCTCTAAGATAATATTTATTTATAGTATTGTCTTTTTCCTTATTTATAATATGCCAAGTACTATCATCTTCTACTATTTTTATATCATCTTTATTTATAGCTATATCATTACAAATAGTTTCAATATCACCATTTGTTATAGATATATTTCCATAAATATCATTCCCATCATTGAAATTAATATTTATATAACTATTAGAATTATCATCTATTTCCCACCCTACTGGTAGTGAAACTTTATATTTTCCCTCTCTCAACAAATAAACATCAAATTTTTCTATATTATTATTTGAAATTGCAACTTTCCTTATATCATTTATAAATAGATTTTTCATACAGACTATAAGAAACATCAGGAATACCATTAGGGTTATTACATAGATTTTTTTCTTATTCATTTAATATACTCATTAGGATTTATAAGTACACCTTATTATAGTACTCTATTGCATAGGTACTACAACAGTTGAATTTCTGAAATCGTAGAACATTAACCAACATCCCATTCCATCCCTAGTTTCATTACTAATCCAAGTTACAAATCCAGTTTTTCCTTCATAAGGTTGCTCATCCCTATTTTTCTTTCCTGGAATACCATAAACTATATATCTTAGATTTCCATCCTTATCACACTTATATCCAAGCATAAAATGTCCATACTTTCTTATATATGGATAATAATTAAGCATTGGATAATATGCTACTGTATATCTATTATAATTTGACATATTGCACATTTCATGCAAATCATGAACCGGAATTTTATACCACTTACAGTATTTTATTTCTTGATATTCTCCTCTGCAGTGTTCAAATCCATTAGCAATTCCCTCGAAGTATTCTCCGACACTTCCCCTTATTGTAAATACCTTTGGATCCTCTTCCACCATTTCCTCTACTTTTTCTTCTATCTTTTCTTCGTATTCATCAAATTTATTTCTATTATTGCCCCTATTTGATGAATCCATTCCATAATAATTAATGCCTTCAGCTTTATTTTCAAATTGATTTTCTTCAATATCTTTATCAACAAATGGATTATCTTTATTGATAGTTTCTTCTTCATCAATATTACTCTTATCGCTATCTCTATTTAATGAATTCATTCCATAATAGTTAAGATCCCCAGTTTTATTATCAAATGGATTTTCTGCAATCTTTTGATCAATAAACGGATTATCTTCGCTAATAATCCCTTCTAAATCAGTAGGTTCTTCTGCAATTTCCTTTTCTTCTTTCGCTTCTTCTAAATATTCTTCATCTTCTACATTTATAGGATCAATATTATCAATTTCCTCTATAATAGGTCTTTCACTTCTAATATCTTCTTCTCTATGTTCATCACAGATCTTTTCTTCTTTCTTCTCTTCATGATGTTTATTTTCGTGATGTTTATTTTCTTCCTTTTTCTTCTTTTCATCTTTCTTAATGTATTCAATCTTATCCTTTATTTTTTCATGAGCAGATTTTACTATCTTGTAATTCTTCCAACTTTCACTTGGTTGTTCTCCATTTATAAATCCACACATTATTATAATTGGAATTCCATCCTTCACCTTAGCTATTGCCGCTCCTGATATCTTATCATAAGATAATCCTAATCCTGCTATATCATCAACAGAATATTCCTTTGTTATTTCTGCTTTGCCACCATCTGAAATAGTGATCTTGCCTAAGTCTACTATTTTCTTAGTATCTTTCTTATTGCATATAGCCATAATGCAATAATCATCATCATTCCTTAGATTTTGAGCATAAAAAGAAATTTTGCATGTATCTCCCCTTGCCTCTATCTTTGAATATCCTGATAAGGTTTTGTCATTAGAATTAGAGTAACCTCTTTCATCTTCTTGTAAAATAATAAAATTTCTATACAACTTATTTAATTGTGACAAACCTCTAGAACCTCCACTTTACATTAATTCAATACATTATATGCATTGCATATCTAAATATGTTAAAAATAAAACTCGTGAGATTATTTGATATTACACCAAATTTCTCACGAGCCTTATTTAAGCTATAAAATAATTTTATAAATTCAAATTAAGAATTAAAAATACTACATTTTTTCATATATTCTATCTGACAAAGTTGCAAACTCTTCTATAGTTAAAGTTTCCCCTCTTCTTTTTGGATCAATTCCAGCTTCATTAAATGCTAACTCTAAATTTTCTTTACTTAATCCAATATTTTTCACACCATTCCAAAGAGTTTTTCTTCTCATATTAAAAGAATTCCTAATTATATCAAAAAATAATTTTTCATTTTGAACCTTAACTTTCGGTTCACTTAATTTATCTAATCTTATAACTATAGAATCAACTTTTGGCCTTGGTATGAAGCATTGAGGCGGTACTCTTCTAACTATTTTAGTATTACAGTAATATTGAACTAATAATGAAAGAGATCCATAATCTTTATTCCCAGGATCTGCATTCATTCTTTCTGCAACTTCCTTTTGTATCATTATAGTTAATGATTTAAATTTATAACCTTCCTTTAATAACTTAACAATTATAGGTGTGGTAACATAATAAGGTAAATTAGCAACAAGTTTTACACTTTTTTCTTCTCCGATTATATCATTAAAGTTAACCTTTAAAGCATCATTATGTATTAATGTAAATTTAGGATTATCTCCTATTTCTTGATTTAAAATAGGTATAAGATCATTATCCAATTCTATGGCTACTACTTTTTTAGCCTTATTTAATAATTGAGCTGTTAGCGTACCAACTCCTGGTCCTATCTCTATTACTAAATCATTTTCATCTACTTCAGCTCCAGCTACTATATCTCTTGGAACTGAATCATCTATTAAAAAGTTTTGACCTAAACTCTTAGAAAACTTAAAATTATATTTTTTAACTAACTCAGCCGTTTTTACATCTTGTATCTCCATTACTTTTTCACCCCTAAATTTTCTTCTATTTTCTCTATTGCTGCAATAAATTCTTCTTTTGTTATAGAATATTTATTTAATCTACTTAGCATTTGGTTTGCATTACCATACCCTATTCCTAACTCTTTTCCTAAGATTATTCTTCTTCTTTTTGAGTCAACATAGCCCGTAAGTTTAAAATGAAACATATCTTCTGAAGTATATATTTCGTTAACTACTTCTTCTGATATTTTTGCTCTATTTAATGCCTCTATGATAACCTCAGGAGTTGCATTTTCTACACCTATATCGTCACCTTTTATTCCATCTTCTTGAGCTATATATGCATGCTTTATTCCTTTTACTCTTTTTGCTATTATGCTTCTAATCTTTTCTCCTGCAAAATCAGGATCTGTTAAAACTATTACACCTTTTCTTTTTTGAGCCTCTTTTATTCTTTCTATTACTCTAGCATTTATTCCAAATCCACCAACGGCTATAACTTCAGCATCAACAGCTTGTTTAACAGCAGTTATATCATCTCTACCTTCAACAACAATAACCTCTTTTATCAAAATATTTACTTCCTTTCCGTAAATAAAGATATACTTTATTTATTACATCTAAATAATAATTTATCCTTATATTCTTATTATGTCAAATTAATTAGAAAATAAAAGGGTGCTCTAACTTTAGAGCACCCTCTTATTTTACCATTCTCCTGGATAAGCTAAAATATAAACAGGAACGTTATACTTCCTTCCCCAGTCGGTATATGCTTCTGCTTCAGAATTTACATATACATCTATGATATTTCCTTTAATAGCACCACCAGTATCTGCCGCTACAGCCTTTCCATATCCCTCTACATAAACTAAACTTCCTAGAGGAATAACCCTTGGGTCAACCGCTATAGTACTTATGCCATTTGGATCTCTAACAGGTACACTTCCTGTTGCTGTAATCCCACCTCCACTATATGCAGTAGACTCACAATATATTACGCTCTTATAATTTAATAGCTGACCATCTCTACTTGCAAAAGCTTTTCTTGTTCCTTGTGCAATTACTTTATTAACTGGCTCTGCTAATACCTTGGAACTTTTTACAGATCTAGAAAATTCAGCACCATTTTTGTAAACTATTTCATAAGTGACTTCCTTTTCTCCTGAAGCTCCATCTTGTCTCACTTCTTCTAGTCCACTATCAAGGTTTTCGTCTGACTCAACTACTACATCAAAATCAATAGCCTCTTTGGCTAACTCTTTTTTAACTTCAACCTTAACAAGGTTAATTTTTAAATCCGATGTAATTTTCGTACTTAATGCAGGAGCTATCTCGTCCAAATTTTCATTAAATTCAATTCCTTGATTCTTAAGTTCTTCTTTTTCTACTTCTAGCATTTCTTCAATAGTATCTTCTGCAGTATCAATTTTTACTTGTTTATCTCCTACAGTCAGTTCTACTGAAACAGCTCTCTTAATAGATATTGTATCTCCTTCAGATACCTTACCATTTAAAGCTGGTTGAACCTTATCTTTAGGGTTAACTTCTACCCCTTTCGTATCCAACACATCTTTAACAGTCCCCTTATATGTGACAAACGTTTCTTCTTTACCGTCTATTTTCATTGTTACTGTCTTTCTCATGTTTATGAACGTCACTGATAAAACAATAGCAGCTAGTACTACACCTATCAGTATTTTTGCCTTTGGACCGTTAGAAAAGTTGTTTTTCATGTATTCCTTACATTTTTCTACCATCTACTTTACCTCCTTTGGCAAGAGCGTCTTTTGCATTATAATTGAATTAAGCGCTTTTGTCAAATTAAGACCTCCTGCATTAATAAAACTGCGGATAAATGCATCATATGCATACTCAAAATATAAATTATAAATTATAGCAACTTTGCAGCCTTTCATAAAAAGTAGACTTAAGTTTTCTACAATTTCAACATTATGTAATAACAAAACATCAAAATTGTTAAATTTTTGAAATTATTACTTTTTTATTTTACTTTATAAACTATTTCCAATCAACCTCTTAAAATTATCATTTACGGCCAAATTAACTTCTTTAGGCTCTAATTCTTTTATTATAGCTATTTGTTCTATTATATAAGCAATATAGTCCGATTTATTCCTTTTTCCTCTATTTGGTACTGGAGCCATATATGGACAATCTGTTTCGACCAATAATTTTTCTAGTGGGACATGCTTAACTACCTCAACTATTTTTTTTGCATTCTTAAAAGTAACTACGCCTGTTATTCCAATATAGTATCCAAGTTTTATACATTCCATAGCAAATTCAGTACTACCTGAAAAACAGTGCACTATTCCATTTACTTTAGGAAATTCCTTCATAATTTCCAATGTATCTCCGTGCGCTTCTCTATCATGTATTACAACAGGAAGGTTTAACTTTTCTGCAAGCTTCATTTGTTGCCTAAAAACTTTCTTTTGTATATCTTTTGATGGATTCTCATCCCAGTAATAATCTAATCCAATTTCCCCAACAGCAATTATCTTTCTATTCTTTTCAATTAAATCTAAAATCTCTTCTTCTACATCATCATTGAATTCATTTGCATTTTCTGGATGTATTCCCAAAGCTCCATAGATAAAATCATTTTCTAAAGTCAATTTATTTGTTTTTGATATACTTTCATAACTAGATGCACAATTTAATATCCCTATAACTCCATTTTCCTTAATTTGCTTAAATACACTTTCTCTATCTTCATCAAAAGCTTCATCATCATAATGAGCATGTGTATCAAATATTACATATTTATTTTCCATATCTATTCCTCCAATTCCCTTCTGAAATTATTATAAATATTATTATATTACAAAAAGCGATATAATACACATTTTATCTTTATCTAATATATATTAGACTTTATAACTAAAAATAGAAAGAGTCTGCTAAAAAATTAAGCAGACTCTCTTATATTGTTTATATACTATTATAAATTATGCTTTTTCCCTGCATTTCCAATGTTATTGGCATGATCTCCAATTCTCTCTAGATTACTTATTAAATCTAAGAATATAACGCTAGATGCTGCAGAACATGATTTTTCATTTAATCTCTTTATATTATTCTCTCTAAACTTTTTCTCTAATTTATCTATTTCATTTTCTATTTGCTCTATTTCCTTTGGAGCTGTTGAATTTTTACTATTATAACTTCCAATAGCAATCTCAATAGCCTTAATAGTTCTATCAAATATTAAAGATAATTCCTCTTTAGCATTATCTCCAAGATGAATGTTCTTGTTCATTTTTTCTAAGGCTAAATCTGCTATATTTTCTGCATGATCGCCAATTCTTTCTATATCATTAATTACGTGATATGTTGAACTAAATAATTTTATGTCTTCTTCTGGTAAATCCAGTTGTGAAAGCTCAACTAAGTAATCAGTTATATCCTTTTCTAATGCATTTATTATTTTTTCATTTTTATATACCTTCTCGGCTGATTCTGTACTATTTTCTGTGAGTGCTTTCATAGCTAACTCTAAATTCTCTTTTGCTTTATTTGCCATTCTTATTGTTTCTTTAAATACTTGTCCATTCGCTACGATAGGAGTTTCTAATAAATTTTTGTCTAAATAAATAGCTCCTTCTTTTTCTATTTCAGAATCACCTGGAAGAATCATGTTAACTATTCTAACTAAATATGCTGATAACGGTAATAATAACACAGTAACAGTAATATTAAATATAGTATGCGCATTAGCAACTTGTCTTGCTACATTTGTTGGATCAGTTGATTCTACCAATCTTATAAATGGATTTATAAATGGTAGGAAAATTAATGCTCCTAATGAGTTAAATAGTAAGTGTATTAATGCAGCTTTTTTTGCAGTTCTATTTGCTCCTAATGATGCTAATATTGCTGTTACACAAGTTCCTATATTACAACCTAATATTACAGGAAATGCCAAGTGCATATCTATTGCACCAGTTGTCGCTAAAGCAACTAGAATACCAGTTGTTGCTGATGAACTTTGCACAACAGCTGTCATACCAAGCCCTGCCATTAGACCTAAAATACTATTGTCTGCAACTACAACTACAAAATCTTTAAACCAACTTGCTTCAGCAATTGGTTTCATAGCATCAGCCATTACGCCCATACCCATGAATAAAATCCCAAATCCTAAAGCTATACTTGCTATATCTCTAACTCTTTTCTTCTTTGCTATTAGCATTATTATAGCACCTGCGCCTATGAATAATGGTGCAATTGCATCTAAATCAAAAGATACCATTTGAGCTGTAATAGTTGTTCCTATATTAGCTCCCATTATTACTCCTGCCGCTTGAAATAAGTTCATTAATCCAGCATTTACAAAGCTTACAACCATAACTGTCGTTGCACTGGAACTTTGTATTATCGCAGTAACTAGTGCCCCTACTAAAACTCCTATGTACTTATTGCTCGTTAACTTTTCTAGTATTGATTTAAGGCCCTCACCTGCAGCATTTTCTAGACCATCTCCCATAAGCTTCATGCCATATAAAAATAAGCCTAATCCACCTATTAAACCTGTTAAAATAGCGAACTTGTCCATCAATTATTCTCCTTATAATTTAAATAATTTCAACTGTTAACATAAAATTAATATTTTGTTAACAAAATTACTATACAACTAATAGCTAAAATTGTAAATATTAAATAGCATGTAAAGTTATCCTTATTTTGAAATTTATCTAGTTATTTTAAGAAGAATATTTATATTGTATTCACAGTTTATTTATTTTTTTGTCACACTATTGTCATATTATTAATGTATTATAATAACTGTAAAGTAGTTAAAGCATTATTATTTACCCCTAAAACCATCTAATGGTCCCTAGATTAAATTATTCCCCAAAGTGATTTAATCTAGGGTTTTTCTATAATTAATATTAAAACTTCTCTTCTTTTAGTCTTTTAACTTCTTCAGAAGCCCTTTTTTTATCAAGTTTTTTAAATAATATTTCTAAATTTAAAATTTCTCCACTCTGCTTTTCTACATAGCTCCATATAGGCTCTTCTAAACTTAAAGATTCTCTTATCTTGTTGCAAGTATAAGGTATAAAAGGTTCTAATAAGTTGGATAAATTTACAACTGACTGTATGCACTCATAAACCTTATTTTTAATTTCTTTGTTACTCTTTTCTGATCTTGTCTTTAATAATTCATTTTCAATATATTTATTCATTTTTTTCACATAAGACATAATATCTAAAATTGCATTTTTAAACTTTCCTTCTTCTATATTATCTCCTACATCAAAATATAAATTTAGTATTTCATTTTTGAAATCATTTGATATATTTCCATCAGGTATCTTCGAATCATAATTTTCATTTATATAATCAATTGTTTTATTAACAAAATTACTTAATGAACTAACCAAATCTCTATTTACTACATTTATAAAATCTCTCCAAGTAAAATCAGTATCCTTTACTTCTGGAGAATTCAATGCTAAGTAATATCTAAATTCATCAACATCATAATTATCAACTATATAGTCACCCCATATAGCCCAATTTTTAACTGACGAAAAATTTTTTCCTTCTAATTTCATATATTCGCTTGATATAACTCTCAAATTAGGATTTTTTATTCCAATTCCCGCTAATATAGCTGGAAATATTACAGTATGGAAAGGAATATTATCTTTACCATGAACAAAGTAAACCCTTGAGTCCTCTCCCTGCCAATATTCTCTCCAATCTTCATTTCTTTCTTCTAAGCACTTCATACTAGCTGTTAAATACCCCATTACAGCTTCAATCCAAACGAATATTTTTTTATCATCATATCCTTCTAAAGGAACATCTACTCCCCAATTAAAATCTCTTGTAACCGCTCTATCTCTTAATCCTTCATCTAAATATCTCTTTACTATTTTTTGAGCATTTTCTCTCCACCCCTTTTGCCTAATTAAAAGTCTTCTAACGTCATTCTCAAAACTTGAAAGTGAGAAAAATAAATGTTTTGTTTCTTTTAATATTGTTTCATTTCCGCAAAGCTTACATCTTCTATCTAAAAGTTCTTCTGAATCTATTACCTTCAAGCAGTTTTCACATTGATCTCCTGAGGCAATCTCTCCACAATGTGGACACTTTCCTTCTATATACCTGTCTGATAAAAATTCATTGCAATTTTCACAATACGTTTGCTCAATTTCCTTTTCATATATATACTCCTTATTATATAATTCAAGGATAAATGCCTTAACCTTTTCTTCGTGATAATCAGAATGAGTCTTCTCAAACACATCGAAAGAGAATCCTAAACTATCAAAACATCTCTTAAACTCATCATGATATTTAATAGTTGCTTCTAATGGTGTTATCCCCTCTTCCTTTGCTTTCATAGTTACTGGAGTACCATGACAATCTGTTCCTGATAAAAATACAACTTCATCTCCCATAAGTCTATGATATCTGGCAATTATATCACCTGGAAGTAATACTGCAATTCTTCCTAAATGTAATGGACCATTTGCATAAGGCCATGCGTTTCCAACAATTATATTCATAAAAACCCCCTTATATTTAATTGACAATTTATAATGCACAATTGATAATTATGGAGAAAACTCAGCTAATAGCTGAGTTTTTGTAATAAATATATTATTAGAAATTTCTCCTTTTGGAGAAATTTCATCCAAAATTGTCCATTGTCAATTATCCATTATTCATTCTTTAATTATCTAACTACGCTTCCTGTTGGTAGTTCTCCTGGATTTACTAATTTTAGTAAGCTATCATCATCTGTTGATGCTGCTAATATCATACCTTGTGATAATTCTCCTCTTAATGTTACAGGTTTTAGGTTTGCTACTAATACTACATATTTACCAACTAAGTCTTCTGGTTTGTAGTATTGTGCTATTCCTGAAACTACCTGTCTTTCTTCTCCATTTAAATCTACTTTTAGTTTTAATAACTTTTTAGCTTTCTTTATAGGCTCACATTCTAATACTTTTACTACTCTTAAGTCTATTTTTTCGAAGTCTTCTATAGTTATTTCTTCTTTAATTGGAGTTATTTCTCTCTTTTCTTCCTTTTTATTAGCTGCTAATTGTGCTTCTCTTAATGCTTCTAACTCTGCTATTTTTTTATCTACGTCTATTCTTGGGAATAAAGCTTCACCTTTTTGAACCTTAGTTCCAACTATTGTTCCATTAAAATCATTTAATGATTCAAATGTAATATTGCTTGCATTTATTTGCTCATTAATTTTCTTACTTGTATCTGGTAAGAATGCAGATAATAAAACTGATGAGAATCTTAAGCTTTCTATTAAGTTATATAAAACTGTTCCAAGTCTTTCTTTCTTATCTTCGTCCTTAGCTAATATCCAAGGAGTTGTTTCATCTATATACTTGTTTGCTCTACCTATTAATTCAAATATATTTTCTAATGCTTCTGGAATTCTTAAGTCATCTATAGCCTTATTAACTTTCTTTGGAGTTTCTAATGCTAAGCTTATTAATTCATCATCTATAGCTTCTTTTACATTATTGTTTGGGATTACTCCATCAAAATATTTTTCAATCATAGCTACAGTTCTTGATAATAAGTTTCCTAAGTCATTACATAGATCTGAATTTATCTTCTTTATAAATATCTCATTATTAAATAATCCATCTGATCCAAACGGTATTTCTCTTAATAGATAATATCTAACTGCATCAACACCAAAGTTTTCAACTAATGTTACTGGATCAACTACATTACCTTTAGATTTAGACATCTTTCCCCCATCAACAAGTAACCATCCATGACCGAATACTTGCTTTGGCAATGGTAAATCTAATGCCATTAACATAATTGGCCAATAAATAGTATGGAATCTTAAAATATCCTTACCAATTAAATGTACATCAGCAGGCCAATATTTATCGTATAAATCTTTGTTATCACTACCATATCCTAAGGCAGTTATATAGTTTGAAAGTGCATCTATCCAAACATATACAACATGGTTTTCATCAAATGTTACAGGAACTCCCCAGTTAAAGCTAGTTCTTGAAACACAAAGATCTTGTAATCCTGGCTTTAAGAAATTATTAACCATTTCATTTTTTCTTGATTCTGGTTGTATAAAATCTGGATGAGTTTCAATATACTCCATTAACTTATCAGCATAATTACTCATCTTAAAGAAGTAAGCTTCTTCCTTTGATTTTTCTACTGGTCTACCACAATCAGGACAATTTCCATTAACTAATTGAGTTTCTGTCCAGAAAGATTCACATGGAGTACAATATAAACCTTCATATGATGATTTATAAATATCTCCCTTGTCATATAATTTTTTAAATATATCTTGAACAGCTTTTATATGATAATCATCAGTTGTTCTGATAAACTTATCATAGCTAATATTCATCATCTTCCATAAATCTTTTATTCCTGATACTATTTCATCTACGTGCTCTTTTGGTGTTATTCCCTTTTCTTCTGCTATCCTTTGTATCTTTTGACCATGTTCATCTGTTCCAGTCAAAAACATTACATCATATCCAGTTAATCTCTTATATCTTGCAAGAGCATCTGCTGCTACAGTTGTATAAGTGTTTCCAATATGAAGTTTAGTTGATGGATAATAAATTGGTGTAGTTATATAATATGTCTTTTTACACATACCATTTCTCCTCCCTAACATTGTTATCTTCTTTATAATAAAAAAATCTCTATATAGGTATATTAAGACCTATATAGAGACGTATTATACGTGTTACCACTCTAATTCATACTTATTTCACAATAAATATCTCAATAGGTGAATTTAATCACCCTGCAATATAACGGTTGCTCCCGTATTTCTCTAACATTTATAGCTCAAGAAATATGCTCCAAGTCCATCTTCATAAAGATTCTTGTCGCTAGCTTTCACCTTACCTAGCTCTCTTTAAGACATTCTTTCTTTACTACTCTTCTTTTCATCGCATTTTTTATTTATTATTATGATATTCTATATTAAAAATACTGTCAATTCTTTTTAATACATCATTATTTATCAAATTTCTTTTTTATTAGCTTATCTATCATTGTCCTTGATAATAAGACCATAAATAAACTAAATAGCAATATAAATGTAAAAGTGTTTTCACCAATTATAAATAATAATATTGCATTAAAAATAAATACCCCTGTACCTACAGCTCCATATATTTTAGCTGCTAATTTATTTGAATACTCCCATGAATATTTATCCTTTAATGAATACTTATTTTTATATCCAATTTTCGTATCTGGATATTTAGTAGAACTCGCTTCAAATAGTCCCCCTAAAATAAACATCCCTAATGGAATTATTTCTACTATTAATAAATAAAGCCAAAAACTCATATAATCAATCCTTATTAAACATATTTGTAATATTTATATTTTATAATATCAATAACTGCATCTGCAATATATATTTATAAGTATGTGGTTACTATTTATTTCTATTTAGTAACTACATACTTATAAATATAATTGTTACTCTAAAGGCACTTACACTTTTTTACATAATCCCATCAACCTAAGTTATATTTCCATGCTAATTTTGTATAATCTATATGATATAATATGTATAAGGGATTGGGATTGGAGTTGATGCTATGGAAAAATTTGAATTACCTCATCTAGGTTCTAGAAATATTAAAACAGGACTTTCAGTTTTAATTTGCCTTATATTTTGGCCAAATTCTCTTTTTGCCGCAATAGCAGCTGTAATCTGTATGCAAGATACAGTAGAAAATTCAGTTAAAATTGGCCTTAATAGATTGATAGGTACTTTACTTGGTGGTACATTAGGAGTTTTATTACTTTTCACAATTAACAAATTAAATTTAACATCATTTGCAACAGTAATAACTGCTTTAGGTGTATCACTAATAATTTATATTTGTAATATTATAAAAAAGCCTGCTGCGTGTTCTATTGCTTCTATTGTATTGATTGGGATACTTATTTCTCATAGATATGATGATCCATTAATGTATTCTATTAGAAGAACTGTAGAAACAGCATTTGGAATAATAATTGCTCTAATTATTAACAAATATATTCATCCACCAAAAAGTAAAAAACAAAAGACAAATGAAAAATTAGAAAATGTAAATAATAAATAAAATAAATATATTTACAAAAGATTAAGGAGAAAATAATATGAATTTCATGATTCCTAAAGTTGGACTTAGAACCATAAAAACTGCAGTTTCAGTATTTCTGTGCTTATTACTATTTCCTAATGAGCCTTTCTTCGCTTGTTTAACTGCTGTTATCTGTGTACAAGATACAGTTGCAAACTCAGTTAAAATGGCAATAAACAGAGGCCTTGGAACAATAGTTGGAGCAATTATAGGATTATTATTTTTAATTATTTGTAGATACTTCAAATTTAATATTGAATTCATGACTTTAAGTAAGATATTAATTTATATATCTATATCTATCGGTATCATAGTAGTTATCTATTCTTGTAACTTACTAAAAAAGCCTGGAGCAATTAATGTATCATGCATTGCATTTCTTGGAGTAACTACTATTCACGCTTTCACAGACCCATTCTATTATGCAGTTAATAGAATAATAGAAACTCTTTTTGGTATTTTAATAGCATTACTTGTTAATAAATTTATTTTACCACCTAAGGAGTAACTTCTTATGATAAGAAAACTTGGTTGTAGCAAAATAAATTTTGATATTAACCAGTAAAAATGGAAGTTCTAATTCGAGCCTCCATTTTGCGCATATATAATATACACCAAAATTTCTATTTAAATTTAAAAACATCTTTAATTAAGTAAAATTAACGGTTTAAAAAAGGCTCTCGTTTCGTAATCCACTTTATAAAAAGTTAATATGCAAGTATAAAGGGAGTCGCGAAACGCGACCGCCCTTTCATAAAATAAAAAATTCACTTTTTCAAGATACTAAAGCTTACTTGAAATTTAATAAATTAAATCTTAAATTAAATAGATTTATAAGACTGTACCTTTTTCATTAATAACTATATCTCTCTTGTTTGAATTTTTAGGAATTCCTTTTCTTCATCATTCAGATATGGATTTAACTTTTCAAATACAGTTTTATGATAGTTATTTAACCAATCCTTTTCTTCGTTTGTAAGCATTTCTACAATTACTCCATTTAAGTCTATTGGACAGTATGATATCGTCTTAAATCTATAGAACTCTCCAAACTCTTTAGAATTTATATCTTCTACCACTAAAAGAGTATTTTCTATTCTTATTCCATGCTTACCTTCCTTGTACACACCAGGCTCATTAGTTATTATCATTCCTGGTTCTAATACTGTTAAATTTCCTTCTGGTCTTATTCCCTGTGGTCCCTCATGGACATTCAAGAAGTATCCAACACCATGACCTGTTCCACACTTATAATCTATTCCATAATTCCATAATGGCCTTCTAGCTAATATATCTAAATTCATTCCTGTAGTACCTTTTAAGAATTTTGCTGTTGATAAAGCTATATGTCCTTTTAGTACAAGGGTAAAATCTCTCTTTTCTTCTTCAGTTACATTTCCTAAAATAAAAGTTCTAGTTATATCTGTTGTTCCATCAAGATATTGCCCACCAGAATCTACAAGAAACAGCCCTTCTTCTTTTAACTCATAGTCAGTTACTTCCGTCGCTGAATAATGCATCATAGCTGCATGATCTTTATAACCTGCTATAGTCCCAAAGCTGTCACCCTTGTAGTTCTCTCCTTTAGATCTAAATTCAGTTAACTTTTTACTTGCTGATATTTCTGTTACCTTTTCTTTTCCTAGAGTATCATTTAACCATTTTATAAATTTAACCATAGCAATACCATCTCTAACTTGAGATTTTTCAGTATTTGCTATTTCAACTTCATTTTTTATAGCCTTTAATTTTGTAGTAATATTCATTTCATTTATCACTTTTATATCACCACTTAAGCATGAATATATCTTAGCATTTACTTTATTTAGATCCAACATAGTCGTACCCTTTATTAATTTCACATGCTCTTCTATTTCATCATATTCATATATTTCAAAGCCTTCATTTTTCAGCTTCTCTCTTGTATAATTATCTACCTTATCATTATTTATATATAAGTTTGCATGACTTTCATTTATAAGAACATAAGAAAGTGCTACGGGATTAAATTTAACATCATTTCCTCTAATATTACAAAGCCATGCTATATCATCTAAAGAAGATATTATATAATTTTTAGCACCTTTTTCTTTCATATATTTTCTAACTTGCTGTAATTTTTCTGAAGCATATTTACCAGAATAAACTTCATCATGTATAAATATTTTACCTTTTGGTAATTCAGGCCTTGTTATCCAAATATCTTTTAATAAATCGTACTCCATGCTAATACTAAAATTATTTTCTTTAGCAATGTCTAAAAATACTTTGTATTGATTAACTGAAAATAATCTTCCATCAAACCCCAAAGTTTTTTCAGATTTAATATTTTCCTTTATCCATTCTTCAATAGTTGGATATCCAGGAGTTCTCATTTTCATAAGCAAAATTCCGCTTCCATCAAGTTCTCTTTCTGCCTGAATAAAATATCTACCATCAGTCCATAAAAATGCTTCTTTTAACCCAACCAAGAGTACTCCTGCTGAACCTGTAAATCCTGATATAAATTCTCTTCCCTTAAAATACTCAGCAACATATTCGCTTTGATGTGAATCGCTACTTGGAATAATATAATAATCTATTTTCCCTTTTTTCATAAATTCTCTAAGCTTTTCTAAATTATTCATATTTTCTCCTTTCATAATCTTATATATTTTTTATAAATAATATTATATCTATATATTTCATGATAATCTATACATTCATTTCACCCTAAATATAGTATATTTTTACAAAAATTGTTGATTTAGTTATAGTTTTTTTATATAATTTATTTGTTGTATAAAAAGGGGGAGACTTATATGGGAGACTTATCTAAATTTAAAGATTTTATTGTAGAAGCTAAGAAAAACACTTATGCTTCTGGAGCTAAGAAAGAAAAATCATCTAGACCAAACTCAAAAGACTACGCTTATAAAAAATATAATTATTATTACCTTGATAGTCATGTTGGAGATAAGGAATTCATAGGCGAGGAATTAGTTTGGCTTAATGAAAAGGTTTGCTGGGGGATGAATTATAAAGGACAAGTTCTTCTTAATGAAACACCATCTGGATTTAACAAGTTTTTAAAAAAAGCTTTAAAAAATGTATCCGAAGATTCTCCATTCAGAGGCCCAAAATATTTTGAAGATGAAGATTTTATTTATGAATGTAAGTGGGATGGAGATTTATCCTTATTTAATGGAGTTGAATCAATATCTCATAAAGGAAATGAAGTATTCAGACTTTATTTCCATGGTGGAAACCTTAAATAAATATTTCCAACTTAGAATGAAGCTCTACAAATAAACATCTTGTAGAGCTTCATTTACTATATATGGTATTTCAAATCTTTAATATAACTAGACTATAATACTAGTTAATTATTATTCCAAGTTAATTTATCATTTTTTACTTTACTTCTTCAACCTTCTTACCTAATATTTGTACTCCTAAGAACACTGCTATTATTGATATCGGGAGAACTACATACCACTGTAATCCAAAACCTGCTGGTATATATCCAAATATAATTGTTATGGATGCTATAAATAAAGCATACCACATTTGAGTATTTACGTGTGCTATATGATTGCATCCAGCTCCCATTGATGAAAGAATAGTAGTATCTGATATCGGTGAACAATGATCACCAAAAATAGCTCCTGTTAATACTGCACTTGTACTAACAATTACATAACTCATATCAGGATTCATCGAATATGACAATGGTATTGCAAGCGGCATCAATATTCCCATAGTTCCATAAGCAGTTCCTGTTGCAAATGAAATAATTGCACCTAGTACAAATATAAGGCTTGGTAATAAGAAATTAGGTAATGATCCTGAAAGTAATGAAACAAGATATTTTGCTGTTCCTAAATCTTTTATTACAGAACTAAGTGACCACGCTAATAATAATATTACTCCTGTTATTAATAAAGGTTTCATACCGTCTATCCATGTATCTATAGCTTCTGAAATTGTAAATATTTTTTTAGCTACTCCCATTATTATAGATACTATACTTGCTACTAATGCTGATTGGAATAACGCAACAGATGCATCTGATGCACTAAAAGCTTCTTGTATAGCTTTAAATGATAATGGTGAATTAGTAATTATTTGTTGAAGTGAAACGTCATCTCCTCCCATTATTGCAGAGTAACCACTAAAATAGAAACAAAGTAATGCCGTCACAACTAGTACACCGATTGGAATTATGGCATTCCATATACTTAGCTTTATTCCTTCTTTTGGTTCAAGTTCAGCATGATCCATATTGGACTCTACTGCAACTTCTTCATATTTAGAATTTAATCCCCTTCTCCTTGCTTCTATTTCTGCCTTATACATAGGTCCAAACTCTTTTAATAATATTGAAGTAATAAATACAAAAAATAGTATCAGTATATTATAAAATCTATAAGGTATAGTTTGTAAGAAAACCCCAAAGGCATCAACTTCTTGACCTATACCATTAATAAAGGCATCATTTATTAAACCAACCTCTAATCCTATCCATGTCGATACAATGGCTAATCCAGCTATTGGTGCTGCTGTTGCATCTATAATAAATGCTAATCTTTCTCTTGATATCTTCATTTTATCTGATACTGGTTTCATGATAGGTCCAACTATTAATGAATTAGCATAGTCATCAAAAAACACAGCTAATCCTAATAAAAGAGTAACTACTTGAGTACTTTTGGCAGTTTTAGCTTTTCTTGCTAGTGCTTCTGCAACAGCCTTAGCTCCCCCCATCTTAGCAACTAAATGTATAACTCCTCCTATAACTAATACCTGAAGAATTATACCAGCATTCCAAGGATCAGCTAATGAGTTTAAAACTCTAGATACAAAATCCAAAAACGAATTTATAATAGCGTTAAAAAGTGAATTGTCCACTAGTTGTACTAAGAAAGTTCCTGATAATGTTCCAATAAATAAAGATATAATTACATTCTTCGTTAAAAAAGCTAATACTATTGCAATAACAGGTGGTATTAAAGTTAATAACCCATAATGATTTGCATTAGATGTAGCTATATCTACCTCTTCTGCAAAGACTATTGATGTTGATAGTAATATCATCATAATAGTCAATAATGCTACTTTTAAACTTTTTTTATTATTCATATTTAATCCCCCTTAATGTAATTTTGTAAATAATTAAAGGGCAGAAATTAAAAAGAGCCTTGAGTTTTCACTCAAGGCTCTAAATATACTTTAAACTATAATAGAAAAAGTAAAATTCCTCAAGCGATAGCTCACCACAAAGCAAGTTTGTGACAGTGTTACATATATTTTATGCAACCCCAGCCATATGATTTTAAAGCATCAATCATACGCTTCGGCGATAATTCCTTTCCTATTAAATCACTGTGCTTACCTCATTAATAGTACTCTTAAGTATCGCTCCTCTACCCTTGTCGTTATTCACATTTAATTTATACCTATATTATACAGATATTAACTTGTCAAATCAACTATAACGTAAATATTAATTTCTAATAATCTTATTTATCCGCCATAAATTCTTCTATTTCCTCTACTGTTTTAATCATTTCTTTTGTTAATACTTCATTTCCTTCTTCGGTAATTAAAACATCATCTTCTATTCTAATTCCAATTCCTTCATTCTCGATATATATTCCAGGCTCAACAGTATATATCATTCCAGGCTCAAATGTAACATCTCTATTTTCTAATTCTATATCATGTGTATCCATTCCTAAACTATGTCCTATACTATGGTAATAGAATTTTGAAACATCATCTTTTTCTGTCATTAATCCAAGAGAAATACATTCTTCTGAAATCCAATCCTTTGCCTTTTTATTTAAATCAAGAAATTTAACTCCTGGCTTCATTTCCTTAATAACTTTTTCATTCACTCTAAGAACAGCATTATAAACCTCTTTCTGCCTTTCAGTAAATTTACCATTAATAGGGAAGGTTCTTGATATATCACCATTATAGTATTTATATTGAGCACCTAAATCAAATAATATTAAGTCTCCATCATTTAATTTTGAATCATTCGTTACATAATGTAGTACTGTAGCATTTTTACCTGCTGCTGCAATAGTTTTAAAAGCAAAATCTTTTACTCCATTTTTCTTGCATATAAAATCAAAATATGCTTCTAGTTCATATTCCTTAATACCAGGCTTGGAATTTTTCATTAACTCTTTTACGCCTTCTATTGTAATTTCTATTGCTTTTCTTATTGTATTAACTTCTTCCTCAGTCTTAATAAGTCTTAAATCCCCTATAATTTTAAAAGCATTCTTAATATTTATATTATAATATTTATTGTTAACTTCATTCGCATATTTATATGACGCATTACCTTTTTCTAGATCAATATATATATTTAATTCTTTTTTATTAAGAACTAATTTCTCTATAAAATTATCAAACTCCCCAAGGTATTTAATATCCTCTATTCCACAAATTTCAGGAACCTCTTCTTTTCTAATAGTTTTTCCTTCCCACTTTTCTGCAATAGGATCAACTTCTTTTATAAATAAATATTCATTGACCTTACCATTAATCTTAGATAAAACTAAAATATGATTTTCTTCATCAACTCCAGTTAAGTAATAAAAATTTCTATTTGGCGTAAAATGATAATTTTCATCAGCAGTTTTCTTTGGTGCATTTCCTGCAAATAAAATTAGTAAAGAATTATCTTCAATACATTCTAACACCTTAGCTCTATTATTCTTATAGAATTCCTTATTCATAAATTCACTCCCTCTTTTTTACTCCATAGCTAATACCTTAACACTAACAACATTAGGTAATGCTCTTAAAGTATTAACTAAGTGTTTTAAATCTTTTTTCATATTAGATATATCTAATGTTATAGTTACATTTGCAGCCATATTTATAGGTATATCTTGATTTATCGTTAATATATTTCCCTTATTAAAAGCAATACAATCTAAAACCTTAGATAAAGTTCCAGTTTCGTGAGATAGTAGTACAACTAAGGTTATCTTTTTACTATTTATCCCCTCTGACATAGGAAAAACATAATCCTTATATTTATAAAATGTACTTCTGCTTATTCCTGTTTGTTTTACAGCTTCACTTATATCTTTTGCCTTTCCCGTAAAAAGACTTTCTTTAACGTCTAAAACCTTTTTAAAAACTTCCGGCAACACTTTACTACTAATAATATAAAACTTTTCTGAAGCCATAACATCACCTGCCCCTATATGAAAATTAAATAAGCTATATAATTAATAATTATATAGCTTATTTAAAAGAAAATACATATTATTCGTAATGTTTATTTTTTTCATTGTATTTATATATGAATCTTATTTGATTTCTTAACTCTTCCTATAAAAATTTTTATAAGTGAAATCAAAATAGATATAACTCCCCCTAAAGCAAAGCAAAGTTGTATGTTTCCAACAAATAGACCAACTAATACTCCTAATCCTACTCCATACGCTAAAAATATAGCTAAAATTTTTATTTCTTCATCTGACAAAAATAATCTGTCATTCCACTCCATCTCTTAAACACTTCCCTCCTTTATTTATATAATTTATTATAGAATATTTTGCTTATTAACTAGTTACAAAATTATTACGTATTACTTAAAAGTTATTAATTATTCTGTACACCTTTTTCTATTTATAATAAAAGTCTACTTACTAGAAAAACCGCAGTTATTATTGCAGTTATATCAGCTAATACTGCCGCCCACAATGTATGTCTAATTTTTTTAATTTGCACAGCACCAAAATAAACTGTTATTGTATAAAATATAGTTTCAGTTGTCCCCATAATTACTGAAGATATTAATCCTATAGTAGTATCTGGTCCATAAGTCTTTAGAATGTCTGTTAAGATTCCAACAGCACCACTACCTGACAAAGGCTTGACTAATACTAATGGGATAACTTCTTTAGGTAGTCCAATTACCCCACCTATTGGAGCTATCATATTATTTAATATATCTAATAACTTTGCCTCTCTAAATATGTTTACAGCTATAATCATAGCTAATAAGTATGGAAATATATTCAAACAAACTTTTAATCCATCCTTGGCTCCCTCTATAAACCATTCATAAACTTTTCTCCCCTTAAACATTCCATAAGTAATAATTATTATAACTATTATTGGAATTATGCTTTTCGTTAAATATTGAAACACCTTAAAAATCCCCCCTTTTAAAAATACCGTTGTAGTATTTTACAAAAAACAACTCCCATAACTGCTGCAATAGTGCTTGCCAACACAGCTGGCATTATTATTGCTCCTGGATTACTTGATCCACAAGCTGCCCTTATTGAAATTACTGTAGATGGAACCAGCTGTATGCAAGCTGCATTCAAAACTAGAAAAAGAGACATATCATTTGAAGCTGTTCCTTTTTCCTTATTTAATCTATCCATTTCTTGCATAGCCTTAATTCCAAATGGAGTTGCTGCATTTCCAAGCCCCATCATATTAGCAGTTATATTCATTACTATTGCACCTAAAGCTCTTTCATCTTTTGCTGCTTCTTTAAATATTAATTTTAAAATTGGCCTTAAAACTTTTGCTAATTTGCTAGTAAAACCACTTTTTTCTGCTACTTTCATTACTCCGCACCAAAAACACATAAGACCAACCAATCCTATAATAAGAGAAACTGTTGAATCAGCTGAAGATATTATAGCCTTAGATATTACCTCTCCATTTCCTGTGAGCAACCCAATTAGCACTCCTAAAAATATCATTCCAAACCAAATATAATTTATCAAAATCTCACCTCTTATGAATTACTTATACAATATATGCCTTGCATCTAATATTTATTAGTGATAGGATAAATATATGTAATATTAATTATGTTTATATACATAAAGGAGACGAATTATGAAGGAATCTAACTTAAAAATAGCCCAAAAAGATATTGATGACGCCTTAAAAACAGTAGAAGATATAGTAAGTGTTCTAGATGACACTGATCTTCCTAGAAATGTATTAAAAGAAAAATTTGTTACATTAACAGAAAAAGTTCAAGAATTAGAAAACATATTAAAAACTGAAGGAATTCTTTAAATTTATAATAAAACAAAAAAACAACTTCATTTTCTGAAGTTGTTTTTTTGTAACCCATAACTCACATTTTCTAATTGATTAGATAACCCACTTCTAATCAGACCATACACTATCATACTTTCTCATACACATAGTTGAAACTGAAAACGTTTAATAATATATTAACATAATTATATCATGCTTTCTATTTTGTGGCAATACATAAAATGTAAAAAAGTAGGAATACTGAATATATTATTCAGTATTCCTACTTAAAACTTTACTTACAGCTTTCTCTCTCTACAAGCTGATAGTCAAGAACATATTGTGATTCTTCTAATTCCTTTTTATTTAACATCTTTATAAGCATTCTCATAGCCACTGATCCCATATCATAACTTGGTTGCTTTATTGTTGTTATCTTAGGATAGAAAACTGAAGAAACTGCATTATCATTAAATCCTATAACGCTTACATCTTCTGGAACTTTTTTACCACGCTCTCTTAATGCATTTATTACTCCCATAGCAATTTCATCTGAAGCACATACTACAGCTTCATAATTCTTCTTACTATTTTCAAAGTACTCAACTGCCTCATATCCAGTCTTAACTTTTAATCCTTTAGTATAAACTAAATCTTCATCTACATTAAGGCCTTTTTCTTTTAAGGCGTTTTCATATCCTATGTATCTGTCTCCCCAAGCATTCATACTATCTTTTTTAGCACCTACATATGCTATGTTATTTAATCCTTTATTTAATAGATAATTAGTAGCTTCCTCTGAAGCCTTTATATTATCTATTATTACACTTGGTAAACTTTCTTCTTTATCTTTGGATTCAACTAATACTGTAGTTAAATCTAATTCATTTATAATATTTAAAGTTTCTTCTTGTAATGATGAACTCATATATATAACTCCATCAACCATTTTTTCTTTAAGTACTCTTAAATATTCCTTTTCCTTTTCGTCATCAAAATCAGAGTTACACAATATCACGTTATAATCGTATATATTAGCAACATCCTCCGCTCCTCTAACTATTTCAGGATAAAAACCACTTGAAATATCAGGAACTAAAATACCGACTGTTTTTGTCTTTTGCGTCTTTAAGCTTCTTGCTACTATATTAGGTCTATATCCAAGTTTTTTTATAGCGTCTAAAACCTTCTTTTTTGTATCTTCATTTACAACATCTATATCATTTAAAACTCTGGAAACAGTAGCAATTGAAACGCCCGCTTCTCTAGCAACATCTTTTATAGAAGTAGCCATACCAACATCACTCCATTTTTCTTTATAATCTTTTATCCTATTCTAACTATATATTATACTATTTGCAAATAGTTAATACAATATTCAAGGTCTCTCTTTATAATAATTCACTATATATTCGCAATAAAGATGTCACTTTTAACCAAAATATTCCATAACATCATGATTTTCATATAATTCTTGAATCGTTAAATTTACCTAAAAATTAAATAGAATTTTTTTTAAAATTTATCACTACTAAATAGCCCTCTTTCACTATTTAACTAACTACATATTAATTATCTAGCAATTGAAAAACTATATTAGAGTTAAAAAGTTAGAAGTTTAATAAAACCTCTAACTTTATTAACTTATTTTTTAATTTAGTTAATTACTTCAACTGTCATATTTAGCTTTTCACCATTTATAACAATTTCAGTATACTCTACTTTTTCATTAATAACAATTTCTTGAGTTAGTGTTTCTCTCTTTATTACATCAGAGTACTTATTAACAACACCTATAAGCATATCATTATCTGCAACAAATAACTTAATCTTATCTGCTACCTCAAAGCCTCTTTCTTTTCTCATGTTTTGTATCTTTGATATTATTTCTCTTAGGTGACCTTCTTCTTTTAATTCCTCTGTAATAGTTGTATCTAAAACAACACCTATTTCACCTTCACCTGCAAAAGCATATCCTTCTAATCCTTGCATTGTTACTAAAACACTCTCACTATTTAAAACTATTTCTGTTCCATCTACTGATATAGTTTCAGTTCCTCCACTTTGAAGCTTTTGTGCTAATTCCATTTGATTTCTTGAAGCTATTTCTCTTCTTATTCCCGGAATTAATTTACCATACGCTCTACCTAATACAGGTAAGTTAGGCTTAATTTCAAAATTAACATATTGTGATAAATCAGCACCAAACTCTACTAATTTTATATTAAGCTCATCCTTTATGATATCTCCATAGTATCCTGGTATTGCATCTGTTGATAATAACATTTTTGAAAGTGGCTGTCTATTCTTTATATTAGCACCATTTCTAGCACTTCTTCCAAGTTTAACTATTGTGTAAGCTAAATCCATTTCTTTCTCTAGTTCTTCATCAATAGCACTTTCATCTACAACTGGCCATGAACATAAGTGTACACTCTCTGTAGAAGATTTATCTAATCCAACAACTAGATTTTGATAAATTTCTTCTGTTATAAATGGTACAAAAGGAGCAGCTACTTTAACTAAAGTAGTTAAAACTCTATATAAAGTTACATAAGCACCAATCTTATCTTCTGTCAAATCTTCTGACCAATATCTTGCTCTATTTCTTCTTACATACCAATTTGATAACTCATCTGTAAACTCTTCAATGATTAATGCAGCTTGAGTTATTTGATATGAATTTAAATTGTTATCTACATCTTTAATTAGAGTATTAAGTTTTGACATTATCCACTTATCCATTACATTTTCTGATTTGAAATCTTTATAATCTAATGGATTGAAATTGTCTAATTCTGCATATAACACATAGAATGAATATACATTCCAGAAAGTGCTTAAGAACTTTCTTTGAGCTTCTGCTACATCATCAATAGAGAATCTTGTTGGAAGCCATGGTGCACTTGCAGTATAGAAGTGCCATCTTGTTGCATCAGCACCTTGTGCATCTAAAACTTCAAATGGATCCACAACATTTCCTTTTGATTTTGACATCTTTAATCCCTTTTTATCTAATACGTGTCCTAAAACTATACAGTTTTCAAATGGATTAGTATCAAATATTGCTGTTGAAATAGCTAATAATGTATAGAACCAACCTCTAGTTTGGTCAACAGCTTCTGATATAAATTGAGCTGGGAAGTTCTTTTCAAATAGCTCTTTATTTTCAAAAGGATAGTGTAATTGTGCAAATGGCATTGAACCTGAATCAAACCAACAGTCAATAACTTCAGCTGTTCTTGTCATCTCTTTATTACACTTAGTACAATTTAAGTGAATATTATCTATATATGGCTTATGAAGCTCTATATCATCTGGAACATTAATTCCTTTTTCCTTTAACTCTGCTATACTTCCTATACATTCTTTGTGGCCACATTCACATTCCCAAATAGGAAGTGGAGTACCCCAATATCTATCTCTTGATATACCCCAGTCGATAACATTTTCTAAGAACTTACCAAATCTACCTGTTCTAATGTTATCTGGATACCAATTAATTTTATTATTATTTTCTAAAAGCTTATCTCTAAGCTTAGTCATTGCAACAAACCAGCTTTCTCTTGGATAATAAAGAAGTGGTGTGTCACATCTCCAACAATGTGGATATGAGTGCAGATGTTTTTCAGATTTAAATAACTTGTTGTTTTCATCTAAATACTTAACTATGCTTTCATCACACTTCTTAACAAACTTTCCTGCCCAAGGAGTTACTTCTTCTACGAAATTACCACTAGCATCTACTAAGTTTATAAAACCTATTCCATTTTGCTTTGCAACAAAACTATCATCTTCACCATATGCAGGTGCTATATGAACTATACCAGTACCATCTGATAAAGTTACATAGTCCCCATGTATAACTTCAAAAGCTTTTCCTTCAACTTCACCAAAAGGAAGTAATCTTTCATATTTAGTTCCTAATAATTCAGTTCCTTTAAACTCCTTAACTACTTCGTAGTCTTCACCTAAAACTTTTGAAGCTAAATCTTTAGCAATTATTAATATTTCATCTCCAACTTTAGCTTCAATATAGTCATATGCTTTGTTTACGCATAACGCTAAGTTTGATGGCAATGTCCATGGAGTTGTTGTCCATGCTAGTATATATTTATTTTCTTCTCCTTCAACCTTAAACTTAACTATAGCAGTTAAATCCTTAACATCTTTATATCCTTGTGAAACTTCATGAGAAGATAGTCCTGTTCCACATCTTGGACAGTAAGGCATTACCTTATGACCTTTATATAAAAGACCTTTATCCCACATTTGACTTAATGCCCACCAAACAGATTCTATATATGAATTATGATATGTAACGTAAGGTTTCTCCATATCTACCCAATAACCTATTTGATTAGTCATCTTTTCCCACATGTTAACATAAGTAAAAACTGATTCTTTACATTCAGTAACAAATTTTTCAACTCCATAGCTTTCAATTTGCTCCTTACCTGAAATACCTAATTTCTTTTCAATTTCAAGTTCAACAGGTAATCCATGAGTATCCCAACCAGCTTTTCTTATAACCTTATATCCCTTCATTACCTTATATCTTGGGATAATGTCCTTCATAACTCTTGTTAAAACGTGTCCTACGTGTGGTCTTCCATTTGCTGTTGGAGGTCCATCATAAAATGTAAAATATTCACCATCTTGATTCATATCAAAATTCTTTTTGATAACATTATTTTCTTTCCAAAGGTCAGCTACTTCTTTTTCCATACCAACAAAACCCTTTGGTAATTCAACCTTTTTGTACATATCTTAACTCCCTTCTGTTAATTACTTCATAATAAAAGCTAATTGCTTTAAGGATATACTTATTACTAATTATTAATCTTAAATCTATATTTTACATTATTAACTATAGTTTAGTAATTATTCATTAGCTAACATCAACTATAAAATAATAAATATATAGATTCAAATAAAAAAAACTCCGCCCAATAGGACGAAGATTATTCGCTATACCACCTAAGGTTAGAAGTTCCCCATAAATAAATATGAAAAACTATTTGAATTCGAGTACAAACATACTCTATCCCTTAACGCAGGATAACGTGAAAAACTTAATCAGTAATTATAAACCTTTCAGCCTCAAACTCCTAGGTGATTTTCCTTAATATTCTCTATGACTTTTCACCAACCAGTCACTCTCTTAAAGTATCCAACTAAGTACTTTTCCTAATCACAGTCTTTAACTAATTATAATGAAATAATATTAATACATCATTATATTAATAATAACTATATTCTACTACAAAGTAAAATAATATAAAAGATTATATTTAAGAATATTTAAGAATATTTAAATATATTTTTGGCAAAATATATTTATAATGTGTATTATTAATACTAAAAATTAACTAATAATTTTTATCAATTAGTATTGACTTTCTTTATTGCTAAATATATAATATAAACATAAAGAATAAACATTAAATTTATTTTTTATCCCCTTTATTTTCCTTAGTCGATTTCTTAATATAGGAGGAAAACTAAATGGAAAATAACTTAAACGAACAAGTCCTTGATAAGATTACTAAAGTTTGTACTTGCAAGGCAATACCAAGATCCAAAATTAAAGATGCAATCAAAGCCGGAGCCCACACTGTAGCAGAAGTTTCTAAGGCAACAGGAGCTTGTACAGGTGGATGCAGAGGCTACAGATGTACCCCTACAATCCAAAATTTGATTGATAAACATCTGGAAAATAACTAATATAGTTCCCCCAAACTATATTAGCATATAGATTATATCTCCCCTAAAACCACCTGTTATGGAAACAGGTGGTTTTTTTATTTAAAAGATTCTGATGGATAATCCAAAATTTTTAAATGTATCTTTTGTCATATCAATATGTTCTAAATCCTTATTTTCAACCTTATCTTTTGTTATACTTTCACAAGTTAATTCATCAATTTTATTCTCCACGTATCTTCTAATTCTTCTTGGAGTTGGTATAACAATCGCCTTAAATATCATATATATCTCCCCAAATAATTGCTTTATACTATAATTATATTTACATTTATATTTAATATTCATCAAAATAAATAAAATCCCAAACTCCTTAAAGAATGGGATTTATAATTAAATTTAACACAAAATAATTCAGTTCATTATGCTAGAATTCACTATAATCCAATCTATAATTCCTCCATACAAAATGATAATTAAACTAACTGTTATTAAAACTATTTTATATGAAAATACTCTATACCTTTTTTTCCACTGGTCAATAAATAATAATTCCTTCTCATCTCTTTTCTTTAGTATTAAAAGGGCCCCCAAAATCATTCCTAATGGTCCAATTATAAGCAATGCACTTCTTACAATATTTAATGACTGTTGCCAATTAAACTTTGATATTAATAAAGAAATTACCCCCAAACCAAAAATAATTGCTAAAGATATAAAACTTCCAACAAGCACGCATTTAGCAAAATCATTTATTATTCCATTCAAACTTTTCATGTGTTTATCTCCTAAAATTTAATTAATATAAATGACAAGCGACAAAATGCCCTTTCTCTACTTCTTTAAATTCCGGGTATTCATTTTTACATATATCCATACATTTGCTACATCTACCTTGGAACTTACATCCTTTTGGAGTATTAATTGGGCTAGGAACATCTCCATCTAACATAATTCTTTCCCTATTTTCTTCTATATCAGGATCTGCTATTGGAATTGCTGACATTAAGGCTTCTGTATATGGATGTTTAGCATTATTAAATAATTCTTCCGATTCAGCCAATTCAACCATACTACCTAAGTACATAACTGCTACTCTATCTGAAATATGCTTGACCATAGATAGATCATGGGCAATAAATAAATATGTTAATCCTAATTCCTTCTGTAAATTAATTAATAAGTTAGCAATTTGTGCTTGAATTGATACATCTAGAGCAGAAATAGGTTCATCACATAAAATGAATTTAGGTTCAACAGCTAAAGCTCTAGCTATACCTATTCTCTGTCTTTGTCCACCCGAAAACTCATGTACAAATCTATTTGCATGCTCTTTGTTTAATCCTACATACTCTAATAGTTCATAAACCCTTTTATCCCTATCCTCTTTTGATTTAGCTATACCATGAATATCTATTCCTTCTGATATTATATCAGCAACAGTCATTCTTGGATTTAACGATGCATAAGGATCTTGAAATATAATTTGAACTTCCTTATTAAATTGTTTTTTTTCTTTACCTTTTAATTCATCTATTGATTTACCCCTATAAAGAACTTCCCCAGAAGTTTTATTATACAATCCTATAGCAGTTCTTCCACAAGTTGTCTTTCCGCATCCTGACTCTCCAACTAATCCTAAAGTCTCTCCTTCTTTTATGGCAAATGAAACATCATCTACTGCTTTTAAAATATCTTTATTCCCAATTTTAAAATACTTTTTTAAGTTTTTTACTTCTAAAATTATATTTGATTCATTAGCCATTTCTTCTTTCCTCCTCAATTTTCTTTAAAATTTCCTCAGGAATCTCTTCACTGTATAACCAGCATTTAGCCTTATGTGTATTTCCAAATGAATACTCCTTTGGTTCCATTTCTAAGCATATATTCATACAATATTTACAACGAGCTGCAAATGCGCATCCTTCTGGTGGTGCAATTAAATCAGGGGGTGTTCCTTTTATTGTGTCTAGTAACTGCTTCCCTTTCCATCCAAGCTTAGGAACTGAGTTTAAAAGTGCCCAAGTATATGGATGTTTAGGCTCATAGAATATCTCTCTCTTTTCTCCCTGTTCTATAATTTGTCCAGCATACATTACAGCAATTTTATCTGCCATTCCCGCAACTACTCCAAAATCATGAGTTATTAATATTACCGCTGTATTAAGCTTATCTTTTAATTCATTAATAAGTTCAAGTATTTGTGCCTGAATTGTAACATCAAGAGCTGTTGTAGGCTCATCTGCTATTAAAATTTTAGGATTACAAGCAACTGCTATTGCAATCATAACCCTTTGTCTCATTCCACCTGAAAATTCGTGTGGATACTGATCAACTCTCTTTTCAGCATTTGGTATTCCTACAGATTCAAGTATCTTTATAGCTTCTTCTCGTGCAGACTTTTTATCCATATTTCTATGTGCTACTAAATTCTCTATTATTTGCTTACCAACCTTCATAGTTGGATTAAGAGACGTTAATGCGTCTTGGAATATCATTGCACATTCGCCACCTCTGAACTCTCTAACCTTCTTTTTATCATAAGTTAATATATCTTCTCCATTATAAAATATCTTACTGTCTGCTTTAATTTCTCCCTGTGGAGCTTGTATTAATGCCATAATTGATCTAGCTGTAACGCTTTTTCCGCATCCCGATTCTCCTACTATAGCTAATACCTCGCCTCTATCAACCTCAAAAGACACCCCTCTAACAGATTGTACCTCTCCTGCATAAGTATGATAAGATACTCTTAGATTTTTAACATCTAGAATTGATTCATTTATTTTCACTAACTTTTCCATACCTTATATACCTCCTATTGTCTTAATTTTGGATCTAGAGCATCTCTTAAGCCATCACCTAAAACGTTAAATGATAATATTAATAAACATAAAACTATCGTAGGGAATAGCAATTGATAAGGATAAAATGCCATGGCTTGTTGTCCTGCTGATAATAACGAACCTAAACTAAATACTGGAATATTTAATCCTAAGCCTAAAAATGACAATATTGTTTCAGAAACTATTACACTTGGAATTGTTGATGCAACATCTAATATTATTAATCCAATTGTGTTAGGTAATAAATGCTTTAAAATTATTCTCATTGGAGATGCACCTAAAGCTTCCGCTGCTAAAACATATTCACTTTCTCTTAATTGAAGAATTTGTCCCCGTATCATTCTTGCTGTACCAGTCCATGCTGTTAAACACAAAGCTAACATTAACTGAAAATATCCATTTCCTAAAACAACTAAAATCAGTAAGGTAATTATTAAGTATGGAATACTATTTAATACTTCAACTATTCTCATCATTATTTCATCTACTATTCCACCTAAATATGCAGCTATGCCTCCATATAAACATCCAACTACTATATCTATTACAGTAGCAATCAATGCTACGCTTATTGATATTCTTGTTCCTATCCACACTCTTGTAAATAAATCTCTTCCCATAGCATCTGTTCCCCACCAGAACTCACTACTAGGAGATAAATTCTTTTTTTCTGTTACAACAGTTTGATAATCCATATTTCTTATTATTGGAGCAAAAATTGCCATTAGCACAATAGCAACTAATACAAATAAGGCACCCATAGCAACTGGATTCTTTTTAAGCCTTCTCCAAGCATCTTGCCAATAACTAATATTGGGCCTTACAACTAAATCGCCATCTAATGTAGATGAGTCTACAAGTTCAAATCTTTTATCTTTTACCTCTAATTTATTCATAAAGTTACACTCCTATCTACTTAACTAATCTTATACGCGGATCTACAACTGTATAAAGTATGTCAGTTATAAATATTGCTATAAGATAAATTAATGCATACAATAATGTTAATCCCATAAGTATTGGAATGTCTCTATCATTTGCTGCTTGAATAAAATATTGTCCTGCTCCTGGAATAGCGAAAACCCTTTCTATAAAGAAAGATCCAGAAATTACTCCTGATATCGCTACTGGTAATACTGTAATTATTGGAATAAATGAATTTCTAAGAACGTGCCTTCTAACTATCTCCACTTCTGATAATCCTTTTGATCTAGCTGTAAGTGTATAATCTTGATTTATACTATCCAACATGCTTGTCTTCATCAATCTTGCATAATAAGCTAAATATGTTCCTGCACCCGCTAATGTAGGTAAAAGTGTGTACTTCCACCCTCCAAGCCAAATATCTGTCCCCTTCGGCCATCCTATTATAGGTAAATTTAATAATGGACCCTTTGCTAAGTACTTTTGTAATAATAGTGATAATACTAGCGAAGGCACTGAAGCAAGTAGCATTACTCCTACTAAAATTACATAATCAATGATTTTACCTCTATTCATTGCAGCAACTATTCCTAAAAGAATACCTAGTGTTACTCCAACTGCTATCTGTTGTATTCCAAGCCTTGATGATACTGGCATCTTATTTTTAACTATGCTTGAAAGTGTATCACCTGCATGTACTAAAGACTCACCAAATTCACCCTTTACAATATAATTTTTTATTGTTATAAAATACCTCTCTACTACAGGCTTATCATAACCATACTTAGCTATAACAATTTGTTTTGTTTGCTCTGGCAACTTTTGAATCTTCTTATCTATAGCTGTTCCTGGAATTGCAGCTAAAAGAAAAAAAGTAGCTGTTCCAATTAAATAAAGTGTAATAACCATTTCAAAAAATCTTCTTACAACATACTTTGCCATATTCCCACCCTTTCTATATTGAATTAATGCACATCAACAATAGTTGATGTGCATCCTACTAATTTTATATGATAACTTTAATTAGTTTTTCCCTTGTATATATGCATGTTTAAATTCATACACTGCACCAAATGAAGTAAATTGAATGCTCTTAACATAGTTTTGATAGAATGTATATTTATCAGTATAGTAGAACGGTGACATAACAACATCTTCATTAACTAATTTATTTTCTAGCTTTTTATAAATGTCTGTTACTTTAGCTTGATCTGTTTCTTTATATACAGACGCTAATAATTCATCATATTCAGTATTAGCATAACCAGTATGATTATTTCCACCATTTGATACCCATATATCTAAGAAAGTCATTGGATCATTATAATCTGCTGACCATCCAGCCATTGTAAAATCATATTCTAACTTTTCTAATATATCATTATACAATCCCCAGTCACCTTGAGTTTCAACATTAATCTTAATTCCTAAATTTCCATTAATTTGTTGTGCCATCCATTCAGCTCTTTGTTTTTGTAATTCTGAACTTCCTTGAGATAAATAAGTTAATTCATATTGACTTAAATCATCTGTTTGAAGTCCTAATTCTTTTAATCCTTCTTTAAATAGTTCTTGAAGTTTTTCCTTATTATTTACATAAGTCTTTGCATCACTTTCTAAAGGTCCTTCTACTTTATCTCTATATTTTTCATCTCCGACATTTATAGCTGTTGGAATTACTCCATATGCTGATTGATATCTACCAACTAAATCTTTTGTATAAACATCTCTATCCACAGCTAGTCCAATAGCTTTTCTTATTTTAGCATTTTTTAATATTCCATTAGCTGATTCACTCTTTTGATTGAAATATAAATAAAATGATCCTGGATCCGATCCTGTTAGCTTTTGGAATTCACCTGCATCAGCTCTTTCAGTCCATTTGTCTATATAATCTGTTTGAGCTCCTGATATATCTAATTCTTGTGCTTCAAATAATTGAGCTTGAGTAGCAAATTCTTTAATATTTGTCATGTTAACCTTTTGAAGATGTACATTATCTGCATCCCAGTAGGTATCATTTTTTACTAATACCATTGAATTTCCATTGTCCCAGCTTTCTACTTTAAAAGGTCCATTATATACTCTATCTGCAATATTGCTAGCATATTGGTCACCTAATTTTTCTATAATATCTAATCTAATTGGATGGAATACTGCATAGGATACCTTTGATACAAAGTAAGGTACTGAATGTTTTAACTTAAATTCTAAGGTATAATCATCAGTAGCTTTTATTCCTACAGAATCTAGTGAACCTTTACCTGTATTGTATTCTTCTGCTCCTTCTATATCATAAGCTAAGAAAGAGTAAGCAAAACCATTATCTGGATTTAATATTCTTTTGAAAGAATCAACATAGTGTTTTGCCACTACAGGTTCTCCATCCGACCAATTCATTTTTCTTAAATGGAATGTCCATGTTAATCCATCCTCTGATGCTTCCCATTTTTCTGCCCCAGCTGGTACTATTTCATCGCCTTTTCCACTATTTTCAATTCTTACTAATCCTTCTTCTACTGCACTAAGAATAGATGAGCTTTGATTATCTGTACAATCATTTGCATCTAATGTAACCACCTCAAAATAAATAGTATTTAGAACTTGTTCACTATCCATTTGTACACTACCAGACTCTCCATTCTGTGATTGTTCAGGACCCTTGTTTCCACAACCTCCAAGTACCATCATGCAAGTTAAGCCTATCGCTAGTAAAGAAATAAACCTTTTTTTCATAATTTGCCCCCTTTTTATTATTAGTATAATAAATATGCACATTAATATATTTATCTATTCAAAATAGATATAAACAAATTCTATTTAATTGAATAAATAGTTAAATATATACATTATTACATTTTATTACATTTAGTTTATTGTTAATATTATAGCACTTATTTTATTAAAGTCAATTTATTTACACATTATTTTTTAATAATTTATTTATATTTTATTGATTTATTTTTCAGTTTTACATATTTATTATTAAATACAAATAATTTTATTATTAACCTATATTATTCAAGTTTAATATTTATTTTGTTATAGTTATGATATAATCTTATAAGATTAATTTAGGAAGGAGCTATAATATGGCAAGTAAATTTTATTTACATAAAGGAAAAAATAAAAGAGCTGAGCAAGGAAGACCTTGGATATATGTTGATGAAATAAATGAATATGATGGCGATTATGAAAACGGTGATATAGTTGAGGTATATAATCATAAAGGATTCTTTATTGGAAAAGGCTACATAAATGATAGAAGTAAAATAACTATAAGAATAATGACAAATGATATCAATGAAGAAATAGATTATGATTTCTTTAAAAAGAGATTTGCTAATGCATTTGAATATAGAAAAACAGTTATAGATACCTCTTCTTGTAGATTTATATTTGGTGAAGCTGACTTTTTACCTGGACTTACTGTTGATAAATTTGAAGATTACTATGTAATTCAAATTTCTACTTTAGGAATGGATAAGTATAGGAATCTAATAGTAAAAGTTCTAGTTGAAGAATATGGTGCTAAGGGAGTCTATGAAAGAAGTGATATTAAGACACGAGAAATTGAAGGACTTGAACAAACTAAAGGTTTCTTAACAGAACCTTTTGATACAAATATTCAAATAATAGAAAATGGAGTCAAATACATAGTTGATTTAGAAAATGGTCAAAAAACTGGATTCTTCTTAGATCAAAAAGAAAATAGAGCTGCTATGCATAGAGTATGTAAAGATAAGGATGTATTAGACTGTTTTACTCATACAGGTTCATTTGCCTTAAATGCTGGTATAGCTGGTGCTAAATCAGTTCTTGGTATAGATGTATCCCAACATGCTATTGATTGTGCAAGAAGAAATGCTGAACTTAACAACTTACAAGATATAGTTAAATTCGAATGTCATAATGCATTTGATGTTCTTGGAGATTGGTCAAGAGAAGGTAAACAATTTGACGTTGTTATACTTGATCCACCAGCATTCACAAAGTCAAGAAATACTATCAAATCAGCAATTAGAGGTTATAAAGAAATAAATCTTAGAGGCTTAAAAATGGTTAAGCCAGGCGGATACTTTGCTACTTGCTCTTGTTCACACTATATGAGTGAGGAGCAATTAAAAAAGACAGTTCAAGAAGCTGCTCATGATGCTAGAAGAACATTAAGACAAGTAGAAATAAGAACCCAAAGTGCTGATCATCCAATTTTATGGAATTCTGATGAATCATATTATTTAAAATTCTTTATTTTCCAAGTAGTCTAATACAATTAAATAAAAACTAATAAGAATAGTAAAAAGAGCTTCATAATATAAAGCTCTTTTTACTATATCATTTTATTAATAAAGCACATTATAATATACATAATACATACTTTTAAAATCTATAGTGTCATTAAGGAGCATTTTTATGAATAAACTAATTTATTATATTAAGAACCTAACCCTTTTAAATTCATTATTTTAGCATCAATAATATCATATCTTTCTACTATTCCATTCACTATTCTATCAATATATAAAAATAAATCATATTCGCCTAATATAAGTATAAGCTTTATATTTATTATACTCTCTATATTTATAGTTCCAGTATTAGAATCAGGAATAATCTTACTAATTGTTAATATAGTAAATAAATTTATTAAAAATAAATTTGCTATAACTATTATATCTTCAATTATTTTTAGTTGTAGACATTATTACTCACTCATATATGTACTAGCTATTTCTATACCTTCTTTTATTTTTATTTATTCATATTTAATATATAAACCTAAGAATAGTAATTTAAAGCCAATAATAATTATGACATTAATTCATATGCTTTATAATTTATATAATTTTATATTTAACTTTATATTTTAAAATATTATTTATAATATTTTTCTGTTCTAATTATCAATTTACATAATTAATACTATTAGTATATAACATCTAAAATAAATAGTATTTTTGACTTTTTTGAAAAATAATATATAATTTATTCTAGGTAAATATTTCTATATAAGTATTATTTTAATAAATATATGTATTTTATTTATCTATTATATCCACGGCAATAATAATATGAATATTTTATATGGATTTTAAGTTTTGAAAGAAGGTTTTAAGGTGACATCAAATATTGAAAATGTAAATAAAAACTTTGAGGAATCAAAAATATCAAATACTAATACTAGTACTACAAATTCTATATATGAATTCAATAATGTAGTCCTAGATTTCAAAAATATTGATGAAGCAGTTAAGATTATAGAAAAATACTCCTTTTGTGAGTCATTGACTATATCTAAAAGAAATAGAATAAACATAAAAATAAAGACCTCAAATTTACTACTACTATTTAATCAATTATCAAAGGATAATTTGTTTTATCTTTATATAGATATAGTGAAATGTGATATATAATATTTAATATTTAAGTTTTATTTATACTAATAATACCTTTACTAAAATAATTACGTCACTCCTGTAATATCCTATATAAAATTAAAAGCTATTACTTTGCAAATCATATTGCAAAATAATAGCTTTTATAAGTTATATATAGGCTAGTAACTTAGTCTATCCAAGTTATCTTATATCTTTCATTCTATCTATAAAATTCTTGTGTTGCATAATATGTGTTTCCTATTTTGTAAACACCAATACCTATGCTACTGAAGTTTGATGATAGTATATTTGCTCTATGTCCTGATGAGTTCATCCAGTTGTCCATAAATTGTGTTGCTAAAGTCGCATTACCACTTACACCTTGTATGTATGCAATGTTTTCACCCCAAGCACTATATGATACTCCATCTGCCTTCATTTGTTCAGTAATTAACTTTCCTTGCGGATCTTTATGATCAAAATATCCTCTATCGCCCATATCCTTAGATTTAATTCTAGCATAGTGCTCCATTGTTCCATTATAGCTTAACGCAGGGAGCCCAGCTGCTGCTCTTTCTTGATTTACTCTTTGGAATATGGCTTGTTCAATTTCAGCTATATAGCTGCTACTATCTGAAACATTTGGTTTTTGATTTGATTCTTGCCCTGAATTAGAGTTAGAACCTTGTGATGGAGTAACCACCGGCTTTTGTTGTGGTGTGTATTGTCCATCAGTATAACAATCTTCATTTGAATTTTTATTTTCTGTTTGTTGATCAGCTTGTACACCTGTTTCAGTCTTACTATTTGCAGTTTGTTTATTATTTAAAGATTCATTATTTTCATTAGTCTTAGATTCAGTTGAAACCTTATCTGCTGAAGCTACTGTATTTTTACTTGTTTCTACTACACTATTAGATTCATCAGTTTTTGTTTCCTTATTTTCAGATGAAGTTTCACTGTTAGATTGAATCTTTGTAGCATCATTATTAGGTGCTTCAGTTTTTGAAGGCATAAAAAAGCTTCCTACTCCTAAGGCTATTGTTAATCCTGTTGATGCTAATAACATCATTAATTTTGATTTAATCATTTGTAATTCCCCCTTCAGATTTGTTTGTTCATCTGTGCCATTATACTAACATAATGTTTAGGGGGTCTAAATATGAGTTAGTTTCTAATTATTCAATATTATTCTATTAATGCCAATTTAATTTTTGATATTCATTTTTTACCATAAAAAACATCATATAAAACTCATAACATTTACATATATTTTTATTAATTTTTCATTCTTCCTTAGATTGCGTCATTCCAAAGTTTAAGTACATTAATTTTTATATAAAAATTAATAATCAAATATTTTTTTCATCAGCAAGTTGATATATTTACCATGATAAAATTACCAAAAAGTTTTTTTATATATTCTACATATTTTTGAACAAAAATAAAAGACGACTAAGCGTTGCTATTAGTCATCTTTTACTGAAATAAATTCTATAATTATAGGAGTTTAATTTATTTGTATATACTTCATATTATTAAAAGTGTGGAGCTTCTAATAATATTTTCTCTCTCTTTAACTGATATTGATTATCAATCTAATATTATGATATATTCTTTTTTTACCATTGTCAATAGAAAAATTGCAATTAATTGAAATTTATTATCAGTCATTTATTAATGATATAATGCCTGTATTTTTATTTACTATTGGAACTATATCTAATATATCTTTTTTACAGCAATATTCAAGATCATCCTGTAAATTTAAATCTTTCAATATATTATAATGTCTTGCCTCTTTTATAAAGCTTACTATATTTTGATTATTTTCATATATATATTTAGCTGTTTTAGCTATATCAGATAAATTATAAATACCCTTTTTACATAATAAATTAATCATATACCCTGAGCATATAAAGTCATCCATAGAAAACTGACCATTTGTACCTGAATTTATAAATACAACATCACTAGAATTTTCATTCAATCTATCTATAACAGCTTTAGCATTTATCATCGCACCTATTAGTATTTTACTTGCTTTTAAACTTAAATTTATTGCTCTTGTTCCATTAGTGGTACTTAATATTATACTTTTTCCTTTTATTTTATCTCTCGTATACTCTAATGGTGAATTAGTAAAGTCAAATCCTTCTATTTTTATAGCTCTTCGCTCTCCCCCTAACAATGTGGCTATTCCTTTTTCTGAAAGTTCTTTTTTCTTATTGAAGGCTTCCTCTACGGTTAGCATAGGAATAACTTCCCTTGCTCCATTTGCTAATGCTGTTGTAATAACCGATGTAGCTCTTAGCATATCTATTACTACTACGGTCTTATCTTCTAGATATTCTTCTTTAATATGATCTGCAGATATAATTACATCTATATTCATAAAAATACCTCCCCATATTTTAAATTGAAATTTGATCAATTATTAATTTTTATATTTTAATTCTTCATCTTTAATAATTAGACTATTTAAAATTCTTTCCTTGCCATATATCATTATCCTCTAGTGCTTTATCTATGGCATTTAATACTTCCCACTTTTTTAAGCTCCACATTGGTCCTATTAGCAATTCCCTTGGTGCATCTCCTGTTAATCTATGCACTACCATTTCTTCTGGAATCATAGAAACTCCCTTACAAACTAAATCTATGTATTGTTCCTGTGTTAATAGCTTTAGTTCACCACTTTCATATTGCTCAACCATTTTTGTCCCTTCCATTAGATGAAGCAGATGGAACTTTATACCCTTTGCCCCTGAGTGTGCTATATAATCTACTGTCTTTAACATATCCTCTTCTGTTTCACCTGGTAATCCAAAAATAGTATGTACAACTACCTCAATGTTTCTTTCTAATAATCTTTTTAATGTATTATCAAATACTTCAAAGTCATATCCTCTATTAAAGTTTCTAGCACTTTCATCATTTATTGTTTGTAGTCCAAGCTCAACAATCAAATATGTTTTTTCATTTAATTCAGTCAAAAACTCTAAAACATCATCATCAATACAATCTGGTCTTGTTGCTATCGATAAAGCTACTACATTTTTTTGCATTAATGCTTCTCTATATTTTCTTCTAAGTTCTTCTACTGGTGCATAAGTGTTGGTATAAGCTTGGAAATATGCAATTAGCTTTCCATCCTTCCACTTTTTCTCCATCATATCTTTTCTATCTTCAAATTGCTTTGTTATAGATAAGGTTCTACTTCCAGCAAAATCACCTGATCCTCTAGCACTACAAAATGTGCAACCTCCTTTAGCAACTTTTCCATCTCTATTTGGACAAGTAAATCCTCCATCTAAGGATATCTTATATACTTTTTCATTAAATTTATTTCTAAGATAATAGTTTAAACTATGATATCTCTTACCATTCCATTCTTTCATTATTTCCTCCTAATAAAAAAATAAAAGTACCACTATATTTAAGTTGTACTTTTATTCTACTACATTATTTTTATATGTTAAGTATTTTAAATATTTTTTTTAACTTCCTCTTCTTCCATATTTGCTTTATATCCACCAATAACATCTATATTAATATCATTTCTACCTTCCTTACCACTTACCTCAACAGTAATTTCACTTTTATCAAAGCTCTTTAAATTTATATTATATTTATCTTCTGGAAACATTTCATTAAATTTTAACTTAACAAGTTCTCCATCAGCTGTTTTATATACATTTATTCTATTTAACCCACTAGCATTTAAATATTCTACGATTAAATATCCCTCTTCTTTTGAAAACACCAAATTTTTCATTTTAACATTATCCAGTATATCTAAAGGTACAACTTTCTTAGCTATTGGTTTATCTACTAGCTCCTCTAAATCACTACTAATATTAGAATTTTGATTTGCACCTGCTGTTGCACTTTCTCCACCGCCTTGCCCTTGAGCCGCTTTACTTTCTTCTATATATGCAATTGATAAAAAAGCCTTATTATTTCCTATTGTGGAGATAGCTACTTTTTGTCCTTTATATCCTAATGATACTGGTCCAAATGCCTCAGATGGAGCTTTTTCCTTATATAACATTATTTTATTTTCACTTACATAAACATCCTTAGGTAAATTATTTAATGTTAGTATTAGATCACTTTTTCCCCCATCCTCTCCAATTATTCTTAAGGATTTATTTCTTACAAAAACTTGCTTTTTATTCATTGATTTAACTTCATCAATTTTATATTCATCTCCAATTTTTAAAACCTTTATTGCATAATTATCTAAATCACATTTTGGTTCTGATGCTGAATTTCTAATTACATTATATATCGCATAAACTGAACCCGAAGATTCTATCATGTTATCAGGCGCATAAGCTATTATTCTTGATGTTCCAGTAGAAATCTCCTTATTTTTACTTATCAATTGCTCTGTACATAGCTTATTTGCTTCTTCTATATTGTCATCCTTAACATAGTTTAAATAACTTTCAGCAATTTTTGCTGCTTCCTTTGGATTAAATAAATCTATATTAGCTTTTTCATTATTTTCTTTTTTTGCACATGCAGATAATAAATAAAAACTCATAATTACTACTAAACAACATTTAAACAAATTCCTCTTTTTCACTTTAATTACCTCCTTATATATATTCCTCAAAGTTATTTTCCCTAAGAAAATATACCTTATTCATTTTTGAAGAATAAAAGTGCTTTTATAAATATATATTTGTTAATAGATAGTAAATAGGGGGATTAAAAATGAAACGTGAATTTTCTAAAATTTTTCAAATAGCAGTTGTTTTTATTGGAACAATTGTTGGCGCTGGGTTAGCTTCTGGACAAGAAATCAAAGAATTTTTCACATCATATGGAGTATCAAGCTTTATAGGAATTATAGCTTGTGGTATATTTTATATAATTATGGGTTCTATAGTCTCTAAAATTAGTATTAAATATAAGTTAAACTCTTATGGTGATGTAATTAAGGTTGTAAGTCCAAATTTACTCGGCAAAATTACTGGTGTAATTACTACACTATACTTAATTTCTAGTGCGTCAATAATATTAGCTGGTAGTGGTGCATTAATAAATCAATTTTTTAATATTCCTAAGATAATTGGATCTTTAATAATGGTTGCTTTAGCAGTTTTCTTTCTTTTAAGAGATACAGATGGTTTAATTGAAGTTAATTCATTTATTGTTCCAACTCTTGTTATTACTATAACAACAATAACCATACTATATTTTATGTTTTGTAAAGATATGATTTCTATAGAATTTTTAACTAAATTTGAACCTAAAAAGACTGGTATCACATTATCTACAATACTATATGCTGGATATAATACTCTTTGTTGTCTTGGTGTATTAGTGCCTCTTAGTAATCAAATAAAAAAACCTAAAACTATGTTTTATGGAATTACACTTGGTGCAATAGGTTTAGCTTGTTTAAGTTTTGCTATAAACTTTTTGTTAATGATAAACCAACCATATATACATCAATATGAAATACCTTTATTATTTGTAGCACAACGCTTTGGCAATGTAATTCAAGCATTATTATTAGTTGTAATTTGGTTAGAAATGTTTTCCACTGAGGTTTCTGATGTTTACTCCATAAGTAAAACATTAGATAATAGCTTTAATATAGACTTTAAGAAAGCAATCTTCATAGTTCTAATTATTGCTCTTCCTATATCAAGAATAGGATTTTCAAAATTAATTGGATCATTATATCCTCTTTTTGGTATGCTTAGCTTGGTATTTATAGCACAAACAATTTATTTTTATTTTAAACATAAAAAAGAATTAAATTAATTCATAAAACAAAACACCCCAGCCTCAAAAATTGAGTCCATGGGGTGTAATTTTTTAATTATATATTTACATCATTTTCAAAGTTATCTCCAACATCCTTAATTTTTTGGAGAGTATCTATCATATCCTGAATATTTCTAGTAAACTCTTCTATATCTTGGTTAACTTGTTGAGATGATGCTGCATTTTCTGCTGCAATAGAAGCTAGTGAATCAATAGTTTTAAACATTTCTTCTACTGATTTAACTTCATTATTTAATTGGATTATTGATTTATTAGTTTCATTTGATACAACTTTAATCAACTCATTAGCTTCTAAGCTTATCTTTCTAACATTCTCTAAATTATCTGTTTCTAGCTCCAATATATTATATTGGCTTTCTATACTTGTTACTAATGAATTAATTTCTTCTGCAAAGAACGATAAATTACTATTTATATCCTTAACAGCTTGTTGTGATTGTTCTGCAAGCTTTCTTACCTCTTCCGCTACAACAGCAAATCCTCGTCCTTGCTCTCCAGCCCTTGCAGCTTCTATTGAAGCATTTAATGCTAAAAGATTAGTTTGAGACGAAATCCCTGCTACTAAAGATACTATATTAGTAATATCTTCTGCTTTTCTTTGAAGATTTTTCCCCTTTTCCTTTACATCCATAAATGATTTTAATGATTCTTTTATAGCTTCACTTGACTTGTCCACATTTATATGACTTTGATTAATTTTTTCAACAGATTTATCTAATTCATTTTTATTTTTATCTTCGGTCTTTACAAGATCTTTTAAAGCTAAAATATTTTCATTTGTTTGCTTTACAAGAGTTTCAGTACTTAATTCTTGTTGCATTGCTAACTCTGAAACTTGTTCTGAATAACTAGATATTTCCTCTGTAGTTTTTCTCATTTTTTCTGTTGTATTATGCATCGCTTTGGTAAATGTTGATAATTCATTAGCCGCAAGACTAGCTGATGTTGAATCTTTACCAATATTATCTTTTAACCTTGATATTCCCTTATATATTTTTTCAAGCTTATCATTTGTAGAAATACTTCTATCTATAGCCTCAAAATTATTATTTTCTATATTTTCTATTATGTCATTTAAAGGCTTTATTGTCATATAACATACAAATGCAGATACAATTCCAGAAATGACTCCAATAATTAATCCCTTTGACAATCCTGCAAGTAATATACTAATACAAGTAGTAATTATAAATATTGGAACTGCCATCTTTAATTCTAAACTCTTTAATCCTATTCTTGATAAACTATTACTGAATATGTACCTCTTACTATGTTGAATTGTATTTTCAAAATTAATATGTACTTTTAATTCTCCCTTTTTTCTTTCTACTTCTCTAATCTCTATAGTCTCACCAAAATGTTTAGCACTTCCATTTAACAAACCTAAGAAATAATCAAATAATTCTCTATCAGATTTATATGTAAGATATATACTATTATTTGATATTGGCTCTAAATGCATCTTAGGTGGCCTAGAACCCCTTATCTTTTTCATTATTATTGAATGTATAAAGTTAAGTGAATCTAAAAACTTATATAAGTTTACTCTTTTAAAGAATATAGGATAATCTTCTGAAAACTTCTGCAGATTATTTTCTCCAATGACTTGCCACAGCTCATTTACTGAAGTACCTACATTATCTGCTATAGTCTGTATTAAATTAAATATCTGTGGATCATTTACATCTTCTAACGGTGTAAACACTATGTTTTCTGACCAATTTACTGATTTTAAACTTTTATTTATAACTTCATTTCCATATAAATCTCTACATGTCCTTAGCCATGTAGAAACAACTGTACCTTTCATAACTGTCCCCCTTAATTTTAAATATGTATCCGCTCTGTTGTAGGTAATAAAAAAACTTATATATTCATGTTCATTATATAACTATTTTTATGAAAAAAATAGATGAATTGGAAATATTCCAATTCATCTCCTTATCATACCATATCATCCATGTAATCAAACTTAGGAATTGTAGGATCATAGTAGTTATCAAAAGACCTTGGAGGAACAAATATTCTTTGAACACTTCTTGCACTTCCCCTTAATTCTGCTATTCTTGTTACTCCTACATAAACATCTGATATTTTATACCAAGTTGCATAATCAACTACACCAGTTTTAGGTAAATTGAAAACTCCTTGGAAAACCCTAACTGCCTCTGCTGTATTAGCTCCATATATCCCATCTTGGGCAACCTTAGGAATTAGAGGATAGTTCTGGGATATTCTGTTTAAAAATTCCTGTACAGTACTAACTTCTACTCCCGATGACCCTATTATTAAATCATATCCAGGATATGATTTTGGTACTCCTTTAACTTGCTCTGCAGTAACTAATTCAATATCACTTCCATAAAAGCTCGTTAATATTTCATATGGAGTTTTACCTTGATCGCCTAAATACTTACTTCCCCATTGCGTCATCCAACCTGGACAAGATACATTTTTACCATCACAATATTGGGTTAATAGCGGTTGCTTTCTTCCCATCCTTCTTACATAAGTTGCAAATATATCATCTACTACTTCACTAATACTTTCAAATATATTTCTTCCATAAGTAAATGCATGATCATATGCTGTAGAATTTGTTATATCAAAATTCTTTCCCTTACCTCTATACCACTCTGTATATATTCTATTTAAAGTAAATGAAACTATAGCATAAACATTTGAACGTATTGTATTTTCTGACCAAGTTGAATATATCTCACATGATGCAACATTTTTTATATACTCCTTATAAGGAACTCTGTAATTAGGCGCTGATGTATTATTGGGGCCTCCAGCATGGACAACTATAAATTCGGGTACAACTGGTTTTTGCAAAACAACTCCGCTCGTTGGAGGTGGCAATGGCTTTTCTTCTTCTTCAGGTATTTTCTCTGGATAATTTCCATTTAAAACATTTGGACCTATATTTATTACTTCATTAATATTTCCTGTTGTCGGTGATACATTTGGTCCAGTTGGCGAAATATTTGATGTATTAGGTGGAACATTTATAGTTTCAGTTCTGTATGCTCTATTTAAAGATTCAATCATATTACATGGCTGTAAAGCCAATTCATCAGGAAAAACCTGACACCTATTTATTAATATACTTTGAAATCCTTCCCTCTCTACTCTTATATCATACATACTATATGGGACCTGTCCTGTTGGCTGTTGTGAGTATTCTAAAGGAGGTGCATCTAATTCTATTATTTCTGATTCTCCCATAGAGTTAGTAGTTAAAACTATATCATTTGTTTCTGGACTCCCAATCGATGGTCTTATAACTATCCTTGAATTTTCAATAGGTATATAAGTTTCATTAACAAAACATTGTACCTTTAATCTACCTTTTTGAGCCATACATTTCTCCTTTAATATTTTTCCTTTAATCAATATATGCCTTTGCCATCAATTTGGTTCTTTTATATATCTGTTGGTTTGCTTACAAATAGATTCCCCACTCTATATTCTTCATTATCTCTTGTTTGACTAACACCACCAGTTAGATTTTCTCTTATAGAATCGAATACTCCCTTCATATCTACTGCTCCATACCCCCATTGTTCGTTTGGATATATATCTCCTACCCTCATACTTGTTCCCCTTATTAAATAAGTTCTAATTTCTGTTGCATACAAATTAGGATCATTTCCATCTACAACTCCCCATTGCATTATTAATGCACAACAACCTGCTGTAATAGCTGTTGAAACAGATGAACCACTTACTACTCTAGTTCCACCTCCTGGCATTGTAACTACCGCATTTATACCACCTGCCGCAACATCAGGTTTTACTCTTCCATCCCTTGTAAATCCCCTGCCTGATTGACCTACGGTTGCATTATTATTTTGATTATAAAACGCAGCTACTATTGCCCCTCTTGACGTTCCAGGAACCGTTAATGTTGTATATTGACTTGGACTTAAGAACTTAGTATCAGGGTCTAACAAGCTTCTTTGGGGCAACCAGCTCCAATACCTTCCATCAACTATATAATCACCATAAAGCCTAAACTGCCATATTCCCTCCTTAAGTCCCCTTGCTTCTACGCTTATTATCTCATCTCCAGTAACAGGATCTGGATAAATATAAGAAATTCTCATTCGTGTACCTTCATAAACAAAACTTATATTCTCTACTTTATTTAATCTTACTGTTAGCTTTTCAACAACTTCGCCTGAAGGAGATACCACTCCTAGTGAAACTTTATCTGGTTGCTGAATATATATTTGAAAATTTAAGTCTTTTTGGCCTTTACCTATTCTAATTTCTATATTCTTTATTTGACCTGGCTTATCAAATTTACCTTCTGTATGAGTATCAGTATCACCTTCATTTCCAGTCCCTGTAACACATGCAACCGCCAATTGGCTACTTGTATTTGCCATTATTATTTCAATAGCATTAGTTCCATCATGAGCTCCTGTATTACTTCCAAGAGGGACGCATATTACCATCGGCCTTTTTATATCACTTGCTAATCTTGATAAATATCTTACAGCCAATAATACTTCAACAGTTGCATATCTTCCTGTTCCTGGAGTGCTAACTCCTGCATAATCTAATATAACGCTAGGTGCCTGCTTTAACTTAACTATTGCAAAATCACAATCTGGGGCTGCTCCCATAACTTCAGGATTTATTCCTCTAGCTCCAGCTAAACTAGCTACCATAGTTCCATGTCCTATATCATCTTTTGTTTTAACTATGGCATATGGATCTTCTCCTCTCTTATTTGCTTGTATAGCTTGATTAATTTGATCACTATTATATTCAACACCTAACTTAGCGCCATAAATATCACTCTCGCCATTTAAGCTCTGATCCCATATCCTTAATATCCTTGTAGTTTCATCTTCCCTCATAAATTCATTATTTAAATAATCTATACCTGTGTCTACAATACCTACTACAACCCCTCTTCCATTTAATTTTAGAAATGGATTGTTATGAAACAGAGGAGCACCACTAGCTTCTACCGGAGAGGATTGTTCTAATGTATAAATTACTGGTACCTCTATTGAAACTATATCTTTGACGTATGGCTCTACTTCTAAAATTCTATTAAAAGGTATATAAACTATAGCAAAGTTATTATCTAATATTGTAACTGATGCATCTGGAAGATTATTTATCTTTAATAATTCTTCTCTTGATGTATATTCAACTATAAAACCTACCACCTCGTTATAATCCTTATAGTTTTGAAATGTTTCTCTTTCAAAGTCCTTGTATATACTTGGCTGCCTGTAATCATTGCTTTTTACATCCACTTCCTTCTCCTCCAAAATTCTATTAATTAAACTTTCACTTTTGCCATCTTCATCACTATTTTTGATTTTATTATCTATAGTCACTATGTTATTCGAATCTTCATCTGCCTCATTATCACTATCCGAATCTTCATTGATGTTATTCACGCCATCATTTCTATATAATTTACTACTTCTAGATCCTATAAACCCAATATTATTTATTATAGCTTCTATAGCTGCATTTAAGCATACCTGACCATATCCCCAACTCGGATCTGGATATATTACATCCGTTCTTGGCCTCTTAGCTGAAATTACTAAATAATACTTTAATCTCTCACCAAATAGATATGGATCATTTCTTTTTAATATTCCCCATTCCATCATTAATGCTGCAATTCCAGCTACATGTGGAGTAGCCATAGATGTACCACTTTTAGTATCAAATGACCTGTTTGGAGTTGGTGCTGAAATACCTTCTCCTGGAGCTACTAAATCTGGTCTTATTGTCTGAAATATTGCTGGCCTTCCTCTTCCACTAAAAGAAGATATATTATTAGTAACATAATTATAGCTTCCAACTGCAATTATATTGCTTACTGTTGCAGGAATTCCAAGTGTATTTAATACAGTTGGTTGTAAAAACTTTGTATTAATATTTAATCCTTCAGATATTGGCAACCACATATCAAACATACCCTTATACTCATTTTGTAATGATAATCTAATTTCCCACTGCCCTGATGATATATATTGACTATTTGTTAGTAATGCAATTGATATTTCTCCTATTAAATCAAATGGTTTAGGCCCAGTATAAAAAACCTGGTATCTATCCCTTCCTATTATTCCTTCAGTATAGCCTTCCCTTATTACTATCTCTCCACTTGTCGCTGCAGTGGGGCTTGTTATTCTTATAGCTATATTGGATAAAACAGATTTATATAAATTTAATACTACGGCAGGTTCATCCTCAGCTACATTTATAGAGATTCTTTTTTCTCCTGTAAGCTCTCCACCAACATGATGAGCTGCATCTCCCTCATTTCCAGCGGCAATGGCAATTGTAATTCTTTCCAATGTTGATATGGTTGATATATATTGCTCTAAAAGACTTGTACCATTATGAGCTCCATCATTTGTACTTAAACTTATATTAACTACTAATGGTTTATTCAATTCCTTACCTCTATCAACAAGAAACTTTAATCCTCTCATTATATTAGTACTAAGTGCAAATTGGCCTCTAGTAGATTTAACCATTGCAATTGAACTTTTGGGGGCTACCCCATAAAAGGATGGATTTATATTTCCTCCAGCACAAGCAATCCCAGCAACATGAGTTCCATGTTCTGTATTATCATAAGAAGGAACTACAGAAAATGGATCCGGATTTTGAAGCGCAGTATTAATAATCTCCCTATTGTATATTTTCCCATTATCACTTAAATCATATATATAATCTATCCTTGTTGTTCCATCTTCATTCCTAAATGCTGGATGAGTATAATCTATCCCTGAATCTATAAATCCAATTAAAATCCCTTCACCTTGAATATTAAAACTCTCTCTAGCTGTATTTACACAGGCAGCCCTATTACTTTGAGCATCTGTAGTATATAAGCTTTTAGGTAACTCTATATATTGTATTGAATTGCTATTTGCTAATCTCCACAAATTTTCAACAGGTATATTAACTATTCCAAATCCAAAACCTAAATTTTCATATCTTCCTCCTAAGTCCTCTACAATTTTAGTTACATTCTCAGGACTATCTCCAGATATTATAGTGACTTCTATTGTACTTCCCTCTGAAAAACTAGTACCATGGCTTATTCCTAATTTACTCAATACATTCTTTGGTACATTTTGTATAAGTCCTAATCCTGCATCTACCTTATTTGGATTTATGTTTTCTATAGTTCTCACCTCACAAATTTTGTTTATATCAATATATGTATTGTTTTTGTAAAGTGGGAACCTAAATTGTAATTTGTTTTATATATTGATGAGTTTTATTATAAAAAAAAGTTGTTTTGAATTTATTAATCCAAAACAACTTTTTATTTATAACTTTATTTCTACTCTCTCTAATTTCGCTAATACAGAAATCTCGTTAAGATTCATAGTTTCAGTTAATAGACTTCCTGCATTGCTAACCAATAAGACTTTAGAATTTCCTAAGTTCTTTATTTGTCTTATTGCTCTTTTCCCTTTATATTCAACTAAAAATATTCCATTATTGCTTACTTCCTTTACTAAAGTAGCAAAAGCTAAATCTCCTTTTAACATTCTAAATCCAGACATCTCATCGTCTTGAATCTCTAAGTATAGAACCTTATCTTGAGAATATCCTTCAACTTTATTTGAGTGTATAGGTAATTCTTTAAATCCCTTATTATTTTTTAATGAATAATCTAGAACAGGAACATTCTTTAAAACAGATGAAAAGGCATTAGTCCAAACCTCGTCCTTTTCTATATTTCCTTTAAAAGTCTTATTTTTAACTTCTTTCATAGCCTTTCTTTCTTCAATTAAAGCTTCATCAGTAACAACCATACTAACATCATTAAAATCAGAATTTAATATTTTTGATGCTTTTTCAATTAAAGATTCTTGAGCTACTCTTCTTCCCATTTCAACTTCATTTATAAATTTTTCTGCTACACCTAACTTTTTAGCTAATACCTTTTGGCTCATTCCACTTTTAAGTCGAGCCTCTTTTATCTTTTCCCCAACTCTACTCACTTTGAGATCTTCCCTTCTGTTGTTTTAAGTACCACTCTCTTTCTTCAATTAAGTGCTCTACTAAATAATTAAATTTCCACTCCATTGAAGTCGGCGTTACTGTTGCTAATATTCCGCCTTTGAATTTTTTTCTAATACTTCTTATAGTTCCTTTTAGCTCTTCATCAGAAAAATTATTAAAAAGAATAACAGATTCTCTTCGTGGATTTGAATTAAATGTCTCGAACTTTAATCCATTTATTATATCCCTAATAGTCATTTCAACCATTTCTGATGATATTTCTAAAAGCCTAATTCCTTCTTCTTTTAAAATATTTAACTCTCTTTCAGGAACATTATAAACTAAAATACACTTATTGTTGTCAAGCATATAACCCCTCCTAAACTCTCTATTAATCCTCTATTATTTCTGGAGCATCATAAGTTTCTCCAAAAGTATCTACTGTCATTTTTAATATCTTTTGATCTTCATAAGGTTTGTCACTATAATCCCTCTTTGAATTTACTATCTTGTCTGCAATATCCATTCCTTCAATAACTTTCCCAAATGATGCATATTGTCCATCTAAATGAGGTGCATCTGCAACCATTATAAAGAATTGACTACCTGCAGAATCAGGGATCATAGTTCTCGCCATTGAAAGAACTCCTCTTGAGTGCTTTAAGTCATTTTTAAATCCATTTCTAGAAAATTCGCCTTTAATGCTATAACCTGGTCCACCTATACCTGTTCCTTCTGGGCATCCCCCTTGAATCATGAAACCTGGTATTACTCTATGAAATATAATGCCATCATAGAAACCTCTATTTATTAAGTCTATAAAATTTCTTACTGTATTTGGTGCTATTTCTGGATATAATTCAGCTTTTATAACACCTCCATTTTCCATACTTATAGTTACTATTGGATTTTTCATAATAAATCTCCTTTCAAAATTAAATCTTCTATTATTATTGTCATATTTGAATCTATAAATTCAAAGTTATATATATATCCACTTATAATTTAAAACTGGAGTTATATATGTTTTTCTTCTTATGGTAATTATATATTATTTAATAAAAAAAGCATAGATTTCTCTATGCTTTATTGAAAAGAGGTACCTAAAACTACCCTAGAATAATCAGTATAATTTGATAAATTTTTAACATATATTTGTTTAAAAATAAATTCTCTCCCAAATTTATTTATTAAATCACCAAGTAAAACATTTAAAAAAGTAGTTGGGATTCTCTCAAATCCTTCAAAATCAAGGGATACTCCAATATTTATACTATTTCTAATCATTTCTCTTAATAAAATAGCGTCCTCTATAGTTATATCTTCTCCCAATACATCTTTTATTTTAATTTCCATAAAACATACCCCCCAGTACTTTATAATTGTTTAAATTTTCTGAAAACTCCCTTTAATATAATATATCAATTTCCAGGAATTTTGTCAACATTTTAACAAATATTTTCAAAATATTAGACTTATAGAATAAAACTATAAGTCTAATATTATTATCTTTAATATTTATATTTTTATTTTTTATTAGATTCAGTTAAAGATTTTTCTATTGATTCAATAATCTATAGCTCAAATCTATAACTTCATTTTTATTTGAAGAGTTAAATATTTCAACGTTTCCCTTTTCCTTTGACTCAGTTAATAAGTTTTTCTCATTTAACCTTCTCCTTAACTCTTTAGCTGTTCCTAGTCCTCCATCTATTATAGTAATATCCTTTCCTATAATCTTAGTTAAAGTGTCTTTTATAAATGGATAATGTGTACATCCCAAAACTATAGAAGATATTTTACCATCATTGTATGTATTCATTTTTTCAAACAAATATGCTTCAACATCTTCCCCATCAAACTTACCAGATTCAATAAATTCTACAAGACCAGGGCATGGTACAGGAACTATTGATGCTCTATCCTTATATCTATTCATTAACTTGTTAAATTTCTCTTCTTTTAGTGTCATTGATGTTGCCATGATTAATATATTTCCATCATTGTTAAGTTCAACTGCTGGTTTTAATGCAGGTTCTATACCTACCAAAGGTAAATCTGGATACACTTTTCTAAGATCTGCAACAGCTGCGCTAGTTGCTGTATTACAAGCAATAGCTATGCCCTTAACCCCTTTATTTAATAGGAATTCTACAGCCTTAAATGTTAAGTCTCTAACCTCTTCAACGCTTTTTACTCCATAAGGTGCATTTTTAGAATCTCCAAAATATATATAGTTCTCATTCGGCATTACTTTCATTGCTTCTTTCATTACACTTAATCCGCCTACTCCTGAATCAAAAAAACCTATTGGCCTATTCTTATTGTCCACCTAATCTCACTCCATTTTCTTTAATTCTATATTTTATTTTATACCTTTATTTAATATAAATCTACAGATTTATATTGTTATTTAACTTCTATACATTTATAAATTACTTTCAAATACTATTTTTCCCATCTATGTTATATTATAATAAATAATACAATTAATATAATAGGGGTGGTTTTTTGAAAAGAAAGTTATTAATTTATAAGTATCTTACATTCATTTTTGTAGCTTTGTCTATAGCTACTATTTATTTTACATTTAAATTAGGAACACAGTTAGGAGGCAGAATATATCAAATAGGAATTTTTCTTTTTATTATACTTATTGTTATCTCTTCTAAACTCTTTGATAAATCAAGAAAGTTTAATGAAATAATTTTCTTAATCTCCTCTTGGCCAGATTCATATGATTCTAAATTTGACTTTAATAAGATACATAAATTTTATTATGAATATGGTCCTAAATCTTTAAATGAAAATACCTTTCATGATATAGATGATCAAACTGCTCATGATTTAAATATTGATGAGGTCTTTAAGAAAATAAGCAATTGTTCATCAACTCTAGGTGAACAAATGCTATATTATATTTTAAGAACACCAAAAACTAATAGTGCTGAATTAATAAAAAGAAATAAAATAATAGAAAAATTTAAAAATGATGAAAATCTAAGAAGTACAATACAACAGATATTTTCTAATTTAGGAAAACAAAGAAAAGGTGAGATATTTAATTTATTTAATACAGAAACAGTTGTAAATAAATCAAAGGTATTATTATACAATCTAATAGCTTTAAGCTCAGTTGTAACATTAGTTTGGTTTATTATTGATGGCGCTAATAAAATTCCAACCTTTATAGGAATTTTCGCCATATACATGTTCATTTCACTACGAACAGCATCTGAAATAGAATATGAACTTACTTCACTTCAATATTTAGGTAACTTTATTAGAGCTTCTAAGGAACTATCTAAAATTGACGATCCTACTTTAAAAGACGAAATAGACAAAATAAAAGAAAGAGTAGATCTATTTTCTAAAATAGATAAAAAAACATTATTTATCTATTCTCAAGGAGCTTTAGATATATTTATAGAAACAATAAATGCTTTATTTTTAACTAGAATACGATCTTACTACTCTATAATCAATATTATCAAGAAAAATAGACAAGAGTTAATAGAACTCTATGCATTAGTTGGTAAAATAGAAGCTTATATCTCTGTATCTTCTTATAGAACTAAATTAAAAAATTATAGTTTACCTAACTTTACTGATAATAAAAATAATTTATTTAAAATAGAAAATGCTTGTCATCCATTATTAGAGAATGGTATTCCTAACAGTATAAATTTAAATAACAAGGGAGTTATTTTGACAGGTTCAAATATGTCTGGTAAATCTACATTCATGAGAACTCTAGCTTTAAATATCCTATTAGCTCAATCTATTTATACATGTTTATGTGATGATTATAATGCTTCTTTCTTTAGGGTTATGTCATCACTTAGTATTTCAGATGATGTTTTATCTGGTACTAGCTATTATTTAGAAGAATGTAATGCTGTTCTTAGAATTTTAAATTCATTAGAAGAAGAAGTACCTGCATTTTGCATAATTGATGAAATATTTAAAGGAACAAACCCAATTGAGAGAATAGCTACATCTAAACAGATTTTAAAATATATTATGAATAGAAATGCACTTTCAATTGTTGCAACACATGATTTAGAATTAGCCGAAACTTGTAATGATAAATATTTAAAATATTATTTTTGTGAAGATGTTGATGAAAATGAAGGTTTAATTTTTGATTTTAAATTAAAAGAAGGCATTTGTAATACAGGAAATGCCATAAAACTATTATCCTATTTAGGCTATCCTAATGAGATAATAAATGATTCAATTAAAGATATTTCTTCTAAATAAAAAATATAAGTATGTAGGTTTGTTTTTTATATCTTCACTTGAAGATATAACAAGCCTGCATATTTTTATTTAAAAATCCTATATATCTCTCTAATATTATTCTTACATTATTTTGTTAAATTAATTATTGACATCATATCATGTATATAATAGAATTGCTTTATAAATTAAAGAATTTTACGAATATTATGACGTCTAGACCAGTTTAATATTCGATTTAAAGCAGAAAGGAAGTGACTTTTCCTTGTTAAGTTTCGGCAAGGAAGATTTTATGAAAGATTTAATTTTTACAATACCAAAATCAAAGCATAATAAAGAAGACTTATTTAGAATCTTTAAAGACCATCCTGAAATAAAATTTGTATCTATCGTTGGAATAGATTTATCAGGCAATGATACTGATGAAAAAATTCCAACAAGATTATTTTTAGATGATATTGACTCATTTTTAAATGGAGTAGCTATTCAAACAGATGGTTCTTCAGTTGTACTTCCTGGGATCGCAACATTAAATGATGCAAAAGTAGATATGGTAGCAGACATTAATGCTAATTGGTTTGTTGACTATAATTTCGATCATATTGATCCATTAACTAACAAGCCTATTGGAACTCTTAGAATCCCTTCATTCCTAATTCATAATAATAAATCAGTATGTTCAAGAAATATTCTTAATTCAGCAATAAATACATTTAAATCAACTCTTTTAGATATCTTTAAAAATAAACCTAAAACTTTAGAACCATTTAGAATTGAATATGATGATATAGATGAAATTGTAATAACTTCAGCTTCTGAATTAGAATTTTGGGTTAAAACTCCAAATGAACAAGCTCACATAGAAGAATTATCTACATCTCAAGTATTACAAGAACAATATTGGACAAGAACTAAAGGTGCTGTTAGAACTGCATTAGAGGAAACCTTACTTCTTATGGAATCATATGGATTCGAACCTGAAATGGGACATAAAGAAGTTGGTGGAGTAAAATCAAAGCTTGATACTAATGGACAATTCAATCATATAATGGAACAACTTGAAATTGACTGGAAATATTCAGATGCTATTCAAGCTGCTGACAATGAAATCTTCGTAAAAATATTAACTCAAGAAACATTCAGAAGACATGGCCTAGATGTTACATTTAAAGCAAAACCAATAGATGATGTTGCTGGTTCTGGAATGCATATACACTTAGGCGTTAGTTTAAAATTGAAAGATGGAAAGAGAATAAACCTATTCCATGCAACTAAAGAAGATTTCTTAAGCTGCATAGGATATGGAGCTATAATGGGAGTATTAAAAAACTATGAAATTATGAATCCATTTATCTCTTCAACTAGTGGAGCTTTTAAAAGATTAAAGCCTGGCTTTGAAGCACCTATATGTATAGTTACTTCACTTGGAGTATCTCCTGATAATCCATCAAGAAATAGAACCATATTAATAGGCTTAATTAGAGATTTAACAAATCCATTAGCAACAAGATTTGAGCTTAGATCACCTAATCCTCATACAAATATATATCTTGCTCTTTCTGTTTCATATATGTCAATGCTTGATGGAATAATATATGCTCTTGAAAATGATAAAACTGAAGAAGAGCTTTTAGCAGAATTATCAAAAAAACCTGGTGATGATGCATCTTATTTAGAAAAAACTAGAGCTTATAGAAGTGAAGAAGACGTATTTGAATTCTACACAGAGAAAGAAAGAAATGAATACTTTGGTAAAGCACCTGCTACTGTATATGAAAACTTAATTCAATTAGATACGTATTCAAATAAACTAAATATATTAAAAAGAAATGATGTATTTAGTGATAAACTAATAAATAGCTTTAAACTTGCTACAATTCAAAGATGGACTACAGATATTGTTCATAGAGTTATACTAAATCACGCTGCTGAAGTTAGATCATTTAAAAAGCTTCACTCTGAGAATGCATTAGATTTAGATATATCAAATTGGATGACTATAGATAACTTAAGACATTTTATAATGAAAGACACTTATACAACAAAAAGCTTATTCACTCGTATAAAATTAGCTTTATCTAATGAAGATTATGCTCTAGCATCTGATTTATCGCTTGAATTAGAAGATAAAATGAGTGAATTAAGAAATCTTTATACTAACTATACAAAGAATTTACTAGATATATAAATTTATATAAAAAATTTTTTAAGAAAAGTTAAGCTGACAAGCTTAGCTTTTTTTATTTTATTGAGAAATAACTTCACAATTTTAAATTCAATAAAAGGTAGAGAAAAGTTTACTCTTGATGAGTATCCCTCTGCCTTATTTTTTTTATATTAACTTATACTTTTATATCCATGCAGGAATATGAATTTTTTCATTTTCCATAAATGATATATTATTATCTAGAACATTTTTTATAACGTTCTTTTTTGTATTTAATGAATTATTATTTATAAAATCTTCAGCTTCCTTCATACTATTTGCTTTAAATATAAAAGTCCAACCATTTTTATCATATTTACCTGTACACATTAAATACTTTTCTTTTTCATTATCTATATGTTGTCTATCTATTATTAAACTCTTAAATTCACCTATTGTTTTATAATTTAATTTTACAAAAATATCATTATTCATATTACCCTCCAACCAAACATAAGTTCTACATTCATATTATACGAACATACGTTTCATGTCAATACTTGTATATAATTTTTACATAATAATTATAAAAATACTCTTTTATTGTAGAAATTTATTTTTTATTGTCAAAATTTATATAAATATTTATATAATAAAAAGTATTTTTATTATGTTGACGTACATTCTTTATATACTATGTTTACCAATATTATAGTATACCCATATACAATTATTTTTTTAATTCTTAATATAAATAATTATAAATACATAAGTTTCCTTCTTCATTTCGCCTATTAAAAGTAAAAAACAAATAGAGATCTTATTAAACAATACGTCCATAAGATCTCCATTTAATTCTTCATTATTATTCTGTTATATCAAAAACCTCTAAGTTTTTGTTTTCTACACCAAAAACTTTAACTTCAGCTATTGCTCTTAATGTATCTAAAGCTGTTATAACACCTATATTTCTTTCTACAGCAGCCCTTCTTATAATAAATCCATCTCTCTTGGAATCATTTCCCTTAGTTGGAGTATTAACTACTAAGTCTACTTCCTTATTTTTTACTACATCTAATATATTAGGTGCATTTTCATGTAACTTTCTTACTACTTCAACTTCAATATCAGCTTCTCTTAAAAGATTAGCCGTTCCTTCTGTTGCAACAAACTTATATCCAACTTCAGCTAGCATTTTAGCTATAGGTAAGAATTCCTTTTTATCATGCTTATTTATAGTCGCTAATATCTTTCCTTTTTTATTTGAAGGATACATTCCACCTGCAACAAACCCTTTATATAAAGCTTCCTTTATATTTCTTCCTACCCCTAAAACTTCTCCAGTTGATTTCATTTCTGGTCCTAATGATACTTCAACCTTAGGTAATTTTTGTGTTGAGAATACAGGTACCTTTACGGATACTAATTCTGGCTCCTTGTATATATCAACTCCATATCCTAAATCTTTTAATTTATGTCCAAGCATAACTTTAGTAGCTAAATCTACTATTGGAACCTTACTTACCTTACTTATATATGGTACAGTTCTTGATGCTCTAGGGTTAACCTCTATAATATAAAGTTCTCCCTTAAATTCTATGAACTGAATATTTATCATTCCCTTTATTCCAATTGCTACTGCTAATTTTTTAGTATAATCTAAAACCTTAGTTTTTGTTTCAGAAGTAATATTTTGACTTGGATACATAGTTACTGAATCTCCAGAGTGAACTCCAGCTCTTTCTAGATGTTCCATTACTCCTGGAATTAATATATCTTCTCCATCTGATATGGCATCTACTTCTATTTCTCTACCCATTAAATATTTATCTACTAATATAGGGTTTTTCTTATCTTTAGCAAATGTATTCTTTAAGTAATACTTTAATTCTTCTTCATCATGAGTAATTTCCATACCTTGACCACCAAGAACATAGGAAGGCCTTACTAATACTGGGAAACCTAATTCCCTAGCTTCCTCTAAGCCTTCTTCCATATTCCAAATACCTTTACCTTTTGGTCTATCTATTCCTAATCTTTCTAATAGCTCATCAAACTTCTCTCTATCTTCAGCCATATCTATTTGATCTGCTGTAGTTCCTAAAGTTTTAATTCCCTTTTCTTTTAAGAAGTTAGCGAGTTTTATAGCTGTTTGACCACCAAATTGCAGTATAACTCCATCTGGATTTTCCTTATCAATTATATTTAATACATCCTCTTCAGTTAATGGCTCAAAATAAAGTTTATCTGATATATTAAAATCTGTACTTACTGTTTCTGGATTGTTATTTATTATTATGGTTTCAATACCCATTTTCTTTAACGATTTTACGCAGTGTACTGAAGCATAGTCAAATTCTATACCTTGTCCTATTCTTATTGGACCTGAACCTATAACTATTACTTTCTTTCTATCTGATACCTCTACTTCATCATATTGTTCATAAGTTGAATAGTAATATGGTGATAAAGCTTCAAATTCTCCTCCACATGTATCAACCATCTTATATGCAGGCTTGATATTCCATATCATTCTTAACTTATAAACATCCTCAGGACTAACCTTAAGCATATCTGCTATAGCTTTGTCTGAGAATCCCTTTTTCTTTAAGTTTAATAACCATTCTTTATCTAAATCTTCTATCTTGCTTAATTTTAATCTAGTTTCTTCTTCAACTATCCATTTGAATTTCTCTAAGAAGAATATATCTATTCCAGTTATTTTTGCGATACTTTCTATTCTATAGTCTCTTCTTATCATTTCAGCAAGAGCAAATAGTCTTTCATCATCAGGCTTAACTACGATTGATTTCAATTCTTGAATACTTAATTCCTTAAATTTAGGATGATCTAGAGAATATTTTCCTATTTCTAAGCTTCTTATTCCTTTTAAAAGTGCAGCTTCTAAATTAGCACCTATTGCCATTATTTCTCCAGTCGCCATCATCTTAGTTCCTAAAGCTCTATCTGCTGCATAAAACTTATCAAAAGGCCACTTTGGAATCTTAACTACTACATAATCTAATGTTGGCTCAAAACAAGCATAAGTCTTTTGAGTTACTGCATTTTTTATTTCATCTAATCCATAGCCTAATGCTATCTTTGCTGCAAGCTTTGCTATTGGATATCCTGTTGCCTTAGATGCTAAAGCAGATGATCTTGAAACTCTAGGATTAATTTCTATTACTGCATACTCAAATGAATTTGGATTTAATGCAAATTGTACATTACATCCTCCTTCTATTCCAACTGCATTTATAATATTTATTGCTGAAGTTCTAAGCATTTGATATTCTTTATCAGATAAAGTTTGAGATGGTGCAACAACTATACTATCACCAGTATGAATCCCAACTGGATCTATATTTTCCATGTTACATACAGTTATACAGTTTCCATAAGAGTCCCTCATCACTTCGTACTCTATTTCTTTCCATCCTTTAACTGATTTTTCTAAAAGAACTTGGCCAATTGTACTTAATTGTAATCCTGAAGCTAATATTTCTCTAAGTTCTGTTTCATTTTCGGCAATTCCGCCACCGGTTCCCCCTAATGTATATGCAGGTCTAACTATTACTGGGTATCCAATATTTGTAGCATAAGCAACCCCCGCTTCTATTTCAGTTATAATTTCACTTTGTATAACTGGCTCATTAATTCTATTCATCATATTTCTAAAAAGCTCTCTATCTTCACCTTCTTTAATAGATTGAATAGATGTACCAATTACTTTTACATTATATTTATCTAAAATTCCTGCCTCATATAAATCTACAGCAAGGTTAAGTCCTGTTTGACCACCCATTCCTGTAAGTAAGCTATCTGGCCTTTCCTTATCTATAACTTTTTCTAAAAACTCCACTGTTAGTGGCTCTATATATATCTTATCAGCAACTTCTGAATCAGTCATAATAGTTGCTGGATTTGAATTAACTAAAACTACTTCTATTCCTTCTTCTTTTAATGCTTGGCAAGCCTGAGTTCCTGAATAATCAAATTCAGCTGCTTGACCTATAACTATTGGACCTGATCCTATTACTAAAACTTTTTTAATATCTTTATTTAATGGCATATCCTAAATCCTCCTATAGTGCATATTTTATAAACTTATCAAATATATATTCGCTATCTTTTGGGCCTGCTGCTGCTTCTGGATGAAATTGAACTGAGAATATTGGAAGGCTTGTATGCTTCATTCCTTCAATAGTTCCATCATTTATATTGATATGTGTTGCTACAACATCATTTGGCAAAGTTTCAACCACATATCCATGGTTTTGTGATGTAATATGAACTTTATTTTCTTCTAAATCTTTAACTGGATGGTTACATCCTCTGTGTCCAAATTTTAATTTAGTAGTTTTTCCTCCTAAAGTTAATGCTAAAAGCTGATGTCCTAAACATATACCTACTATAGGTTTCTTTCCCACTAATTTTTTTATATTTTCTATTACATCTCCTAAATCTTCTGGGTCTCCAGGTCCATTTGATAAAAACACTAAATCTGGATTTACTTCTAAAACTTCTTCTGCAGTTGCATTCATTGGAAATACAGTTAACTTGCATCCTCTATTCTTAAAATTTCTTATTATATTTTCCTTTATTCCAAAGTCAATTATTGCTACGTGCTTTCCTTTGCCTTCTACAGAATACTTTTCTTTAGTGCTAACTATACTAACTGCTTCTTTATTTGAAAAAGAGCTTATTCTTTCCTTAACATCCTCTAAAGCAACTTCTTCTAAGGAAATCATCCCTTTCATAGTTCCATAATTTCTTAAAACCTTTGTTAAAGCTCTAGTGTCTATGCCTTCTAATCCAATTATTTTATTTTGCTTCAAGTAATTTTCAAGATCCATTTCACACCTAAAGTTATTTGGAAAATTACATTTTTCTCTAACTATAAATCCTTTAACCTTCGGTGACTTTGATTCCATATCCTCTAAGTTAATTCCATAGTTACCTACAAGAGGATAGGTCATTGTAACTATTTGTCCATAATATGATGGGTCTGTTAAAACCTCTTGATAGCCTGTCATTCCTGTAGTAAATACTACTTCTCCTATACTGTCTTTTAAATATCCAAAAGCCTTGCCTTCAAAAATCATACCATTCTCTAATATTAGCTTTGCTTTCATATTTAGCCCTCCTTAATTTAAATATATTTAGCTAAAAATACACTTTATAAAAGCTCTACTTACCTAAAAATAAAAGGACAATAAGAAGAGAACAAATTATGGTTCTCTTCCTACTATCCTTATATATTTAATATCAGCATTAGAAAACGTCCTTACTGACATAGCTATGCAATTATTTTGTGAATAAAAATATAACATATTTATATACTCCCTTTCTGGCCTCACAGGACCAATTTAAAGTGTACTTTTTAACTCTTTAATTATCTTTTTGATAATTAATTATCCTTTTATAATATTCTATATTTTATATAAATATCTGTCAAGGAATTTAATATTAATAATTATGCACATATTCTCTAAGATTCTTTAAACTTCCATCTTACCCCAATAAAGTTTATATAGATTGAAAATATTAAGTTATAATTCACTTACTTCACATATTAATAGCATATTTGCTGATATATATTTTAGATAGTATTTGTTTTATTTATTGCTTATTATATTATACAACACATCTGCATAAATATACACTTCTTTGAATAAAAATTCTAGACTATTGAATTTTTTATTTACGTATTTATATTCAATGACTTATTTGTAAAAATATTCTATAATTATATTGAAAATCAATTTTATTGCTGATATAATATTGTATATTATAACTCTTAATGGAATATAAAATACCATTAATTAAATGAGGAGGTTAATAATTTGCTTAAACTAGATAATGTTAGTAAAAAATTTAAAGCCACCAAAGTAGTTGACAATTTATCTTTTTCAGTTAATAAAGGTGAAATAGTTGGTTTACTTGGTGAAAATGGGGCAGGAAAAACAACAACTTTAAGAATGATTTCTACTATGCTAGAAATAACAGAAGGTAAAATTAAAGTTAATGAAATTGATGTAAAATCAAACCCTGAAAGTGTCAGAAAAGAAATAGGAATTCTATTTGGGGGAGACGTAGGCTTATATGACAGATTAAGCGGCAGAGAAAATATAAGATACTTTGCAAATCTTTATGGAATGACTAAAAAAGAAGCTGATGAAAGAATAGATAATTTAGCAAAAAGCTTTGGTATGGAGGATTATATAAACAAGCCTGTTGGAAAATATTCTAGAGGTATGAAACAAAAAATATCTATCGCTAGATCAATAGTTCATAATCCATCTATTATGCTATTTGATGAACCAACTACTGGCTTAGATGTTAGTGCTGCTAGAATAGTACAAGACTTCATACTACAATGTAAAAGCGAAAATAAAGTAATACTATTTTCTAGTCATTCTATGAAGGAAGTAGAAAAATTATGTGATAGAGTTGTAATTATAAATAAGGGTAAATTAATAGAAGATTGCACATTAAGTACATTAAAAGATAAATATAATAATGAAGATTTAGAAGAAACATTCTTAAAACTTATAGGAGGTAAGTCTAATGAATAACTTTTTAACAGTTTTAAAGAAAGAACTATTAGACATTGTAAGGGATAAAAAAACATTAGTATTTACTTTAATTCTCCCTATACTTATTTATCCTATAATGTTTAAATTCATGTCATCTGCAATGGAGAAAACTCAATCAGACGTACAAAAAGAAATTAATATATATATTGATGGCGATAAGGATTCTTCTATGGCAAAAGCTATAACATCTCTAGATAATATTAAAATGCCAGAAACAGAATCTCCAACAGACTCCCTAAAAAATGGGGATATTCAGCTTATCGTAAAAATTCCTGAGAATTTCGATGAAAACATATCTCAAGGAAAAAACGATACTATTGAATTATTAATAGATGAAGAATCTAATAAATCTATGATTGCAAGTAGCATGATTAGTGAAATATATGAAAACTATAAAAAATCTATAGTTGAACAACGCCTAGCCGATAAAGGAATAGACTCAACTATACTTACTCCATTTGAAGTTAGTGTTAAATCAGGAATAAACACTGATAATGAAGATATTAATGGTGGTGCTGCAATGCTTCTAACTATGATTCCAACATTAATTGTAATTCTTATGGTATCTTCTACTGTAGGTATGGCAGCAGATCTTGGTGCAGGTGAAAAAGAAAGATTTACATTTGAACCACTTTTATCAACTTCAGCTAAGAGATCTTCATTACTTTGGGGTAAAATAACAGCTTTATGTACAGTTTCATTTATAGCTTTGATTGCTAACTTAGCTGCTATGGTATTTTCAATGCAAAAGTTCATGAATTTTGGAGAAGGTGAAATACAATTTAATTTAGCACCATCAACTATATTAGGTATGTTAATAATAGGCTGCTTGGTATTAGTAACATTATCAGCATTACAAATTTCAGTAAGTATTTATGCAAGATCAACTAAAGAAGCAAATTCTTATTTAGCTGCAATTACAATGCCTACTATGATTTTAGCTTTCTTGCCTTACATGATGGATGCAAAAGGAATAAATCCAGCATTCTTTAACATTCCTATAACTAATGCAATTTGCTTAATGAAAGAATTTACCGTTGGAATATTTGACATTAAACATATAGCTTTAGTAGTTGGATGGCATTTAGTTTATATAGTTGCATCAATTATATTTGCTAAATTTATGTTCTCTAAAGAAGAAGTTATATTTAGGAATTAACAAGTGATAATGGACAATGCATAATTATGGATATAATTCACTAAGGTGAATTATTAAAAATAAAAAAATAAAGGAATTCAGCTTTAGGCTGAATTCCGTCCTTAATTATCAATTGTCCATTTTCCATTATAAATTATTTAAGTTCTGCTAGTTTTTTATCAAATTTTCTTATATCAGGCCAAGTATGATAATTAGCGCCTTCTTTTGAATGATATTCCTCAAAGTCCTCTACACTAATCTCATATGTTTCAAAATCATCTAATTCTATCTCTATATAGTTGTTATCATTTATATTAAAACTAGTTACTTCTCCTGTAGGTATAACTTCGCTTCCATAATAAAATATAATTCCATTTTCTATAAGTGTCTCATAGATTTCTAAAACTTCGTCTTTAATGTTTTCTATCATAGTAATAATTCACCTATCCCTTATTCATCATTAGTATTATCTTTCTAGATAAGCTTCTAGGAATAATCTTATTCACCGCAACAATGACCTTATTTTTAAATCCAGGAATTATTATTAGCTTTCCCTTTTTAAAATCCCTATAAGCTACTTCTGCTACTTTTTTTGGTGTCATTAATGCTTTTTTAGCAGATTCTTTTTTTCTTATTCCTGCTTTATCTTGAAATCCAGTACTTACAGGTCCTGGACACAAGCAACTTATCCTTATTCCCGTTCCCTTTAATTCTTCATATATAGCTTCTGTAAAATTTAACACATAGGCTTTTGATGCATAATAGGTAGCCATCTTAGGACCTGCACAAAAAGCTGCTGTCGAAGCAACATTCATTATAGCCCCCTCACCATGACTTATCATTATTGGTAAAAACATCTTAGTCAATTCTGTTAGAGCTCTTACATTTACATCTATTAAATTTAATTCTTTTTCTCTTTCTATTTCACTTAGGTAACCAAAGGACCCCAATCCTGCATTATTTATTAAAATATCCACAGTTATATTTTTTTTATCAACAAAACTTAATAGTTTTTCACAGGAGTTATCCTCAGATAAATCTAAAGATATGCTATAAACGTTAATATTATATAATAACATTAACTCTTCTTTTACCTTTTCTAGCTTTTCCTCATCTCTTGCAACTAAAATTAAGTTATTTCCATCATTAGCATACAGCTTTGCTAATTCATATCCAATCCCAGTAGTAGCTCCAGTTATAAGTACATAGCTCCTACCATAAGGTTTACCCATAAAAAATCCTCCACAAAATTTATTTATTAAAATTTATATTTAAATATATCATATAGTCATATATATATAAATATTAAATAAGATTAGAATATATAATGAAAACACCTATTTTCCTATAAAAAATAGAGAGAGGTTGTCCTCTCTCTATTTTGCTAAATTTATCTTATATATAATTAAAATCTTTAATAATATAGTAATTTTAAAAACTACATATTGCATTTACAGTAATTTAAATTTTACTTTATACCATTAATAATAAAATTAATTAAGAACAAAGCACTTACAACATACATTATTGGATGTACATCCTTAGCTTCTCTTTTAACTATTTTAGCTAAACAATATGTTACAAATCCAGCTGCTACACCATTTGAAATGCTTCCTGTAAAAGGCATGAATGTCACTACAAAAAATGCTGGCATAGCTACTTCAAAATCACTCCAATCAATATTTTTGAAGGATTCCATCATTAAGATACCTACTACTATTAACGCTGGAGCAGTAGCTGCTGATGGTACCATCCCCATTATAGGTGATATAAATAATGATAATATAAATAAAATAGCTACTGTAACTGAAGTTAATCCAGTTCTTCCACCTTGTCCAATTCCTGCTGCACTTTCAACATATGTTGTTGTATTACTTGTTCCTAATAAAGCTCCTATTGAAGTAGCTGTTGCATCTGCAAATAAAGCTCTTTCTAATTTTGATGAAAAATTATTTCCACCTTCAAATAGCTTTTCATCATTATCATCAAATATTCCTGCTTTTCTTCCTGTTCCTAAAAATGTACCAATTGTATCAAAAGTATCTGATAAAGAAAATGCAAATATCGTAATCAACACTAAAGATATTTTAGATGGATCACTAAATAATCCAACAAAATCTAACTTAAAAAATGTTGGTGCTATACTTGGAATCCCAAAACTAATTTGTGAAAAGTCAGGCACTTGAGTTACTCCCATAAAGATGCCAACAACTGTAGTTAAAAGAATTCCTAATAAAATTGCACCCTTGAATTTAAGAAGCATTAATATAAGAGTAATTACTAATCCTATTAATGCTAATAAAGCTACTGGGTCCTTAAAGTCAGTCATTGCTAAATTCACACTGTTAAATATTGACGAGTCTCCTGATGAAGTAATTTGATTAGCAGCTTCTCCTGTGAAAGTAAGAAAATGTGCTTGCTTAATACCTAAGAATGCAATGAAGAGACCTATACCTCCTGAAATTGCATATTGAAGTGAATGAGGAATAGCTTGTATTATCATTTTTCTTATTTTTGTAGTAGTAATAATAATATTAATAATTCCACAAATGAATACCATAGCTAAAGCTTGTTGCCATGTGAATCCAAGTCCCAATACTACTGTAAATGTAAAAAATGCATTTAGTCCCATTCCTGGTGCTTGTGCAAAGGGTACATTAGCTACTAATCCCATAACTAGAGTTCCTATAGCTGCTGCAATAATTGTAGCAACAAAAACAGCATTTTTATCCATTCCTGCTGCTGCTAAGATAGATGGATTTACAAATAAAATATATGCCATTGTTAGAAATGTAGTTAATCCTGCCATTAATTCAGTTTTAACATCTGTTCCATTTTCCTTAAGTTTAAAAAATTTATTCATGATAGCCCCCTCATTTTCGAATATTATATAGATATATTATCATTTCATTCGTATTTAATCAACATATTTTTTGCACTTTTTCTTAAATACTACCATTTTTACATAATATATTAATATTAAAGCTAAACAACTGCCATTAGTTAAACTATTTATTAAATAAATACGAATATTATGTTAAGCATCCATATTTAAATATTTGCTTGATTATATGGTTTAATTATTAAGGAAATTTTATATTTATTGATATAAAATTTCACTTCATCACCATATATTTACAATAAAGTTTCAAAGTGGTACAATGTAGATAATATTTATATGTATATTTTAAATGAATATATTGTTGAAAGGAGATTTTATTTTGGTTTTTACTATGGCGAGCATGAATATAGTAATTCATGTAATTAACAATACATCTATGGATTTAGAAAAATGTACTATTGAGCACACAGGCAACGGTGGTCACCCCATTAAATTAGGAAATATTAAATCAATGGAAAAAACTAGTGAAGAAATGTGTATCTTAACTTCAAGAGAAAAATCAGAACTTATTTTTAGTTATACTCTAAACTGAGAAAAATATAGCTCAACAGTATACGATAAAATAATTTTTTCTGATGTTAGACCAATAACTATCACTATAACTGAAGAAAATAACACTTTAATATTTAATCTTAAGCATAAATCAAACGACTAATTTTAAGGAGATGTAATTGATAAAGAAAATCATGCCTTTTCTTTTTACAGGAAACCAATTTAATCTAAGGAATATAATTGTTTACGTAAGGAACAATACTTCAAAAACACTAGAGGACGTAACTATTCAACACACAGGTCCAGGAGGACATTCTATCAAATTAGGCACTATTAAGCCTAATAGTAATGATACTCAAGAGGAAATTTGTTCAACAACAATAGTAAATAAATCTGAATTAATATTTAGTTATGTGCTAGGTGAAAACAGATATAGCTTAGTTGTCTATGATGATGTTATTAATACCGATATAAGACCAATAGTAATTACTATAACTGAAGAAGATAATAATTTAATTTTTAATACTGAAAGAATACCTGGTAAAGATATATAATAAATATTTAAATGAGGAGCGCTTGTAATGAAAAGAGAAGTTCAAAAATTTCCTGTTTCTTGGTTGCTTTTTAGTAGTGACTTTAATAGACACAATACAACTCTATATATAAAGAATCATACAGCTTATAATTTAGAAAATACGACTATTGAAAGAACAGGAATAGGTGGCCATCCTATTGAGTTAGGAACTATAAAAGCAATGAGTAGTGATATTAATGAAGAAATATACCCTTCACCAATTATGGAAAAGTCAGATTTAATCTTAAATTATGTACTAAATGGTAAAAATCACAGTTCAGTTATACATGGTAATATAATTCTTACTGATATAAGGCCTATCGTCATTGATATAATTGAAGAAAATGGAGAATTAAATTTTTCAGCAACTCGTATAGCACATGAAGATATAATTAATTAAAAATAAAAGTGAGGACTTAGTACCTCACTTTTATTTTACTCTAAATTATTTCTTTTCGTCTTCAGTCACTCTTCCATCTGAGCTGCTTACAGGAATTGCTTCTCCTAAAAATTTAGGTTCTGGTTTTAATATATTTACATAAATAAAATCTTTTAATTGTGCTAAAACTTCACGCTTTTTATAACTATCCATCAATTGATATTGTCTTTTATCTGACTTTATTCCATAAGCATCTATTCCTAATTTTTTAGCTATATATAAAGCTCTTGGCAAATGATATTCGTTCGTTACTATTATTGCCTTATCAACTTTAAAAATCTCTTTTGCTCTATACATTGTATCATAAGTACTAAAGCCTGCATGATCCATAAAAATTAATTTTTCATCTATATCATTTTGTAAGATATATTTTTTCATAGATCCAACTTCATTATATTCTTCTCTACCATGATCTCCACTTAATAAAAATACGTTTGCTAGTCCAGCTTCAAAGACTTCTAATGAAGTTTCTAATCTATCTGCTAGTATATCTGATGGTGTTCCGTCTACTCTAACTCCAGCCCCTAGTACTATAATTGCATCACTTTCACTAGGAATATCTTCAATATTATAAATATATTTTTTATAGCTATTGACTGTTGAAATGGTTATACTTATGGATATTATTAATATCATTAGTAATATTATAAATATACTCATAATTCTTTTCCCCACTTCTAAATTTGAAATTTCTCATAAAACCCTCTTAATACATTATATTCCGTACTTCATTTTAATGTGTGGAATTCCTGCTTCATCATATTCTTCTGAGGCTTCCTTAAACCCTACAGAATTGTATAATTCCTTTATATAACTTTGCGCTGATATTGTTATCTTTTCTTGTTTAAAATTCTTATGTATCTCTTGAATTGCTTTAATCATCATTTCTTTAGCCAACTTTTTTCCTCTATACTCTTTTAAAACTAACACCCTTCCTATAGATGCCTCTTCATAAGATAGTCCTGGTGGTAGTAATCTGCAATATCCCACTACACTTTCTTCCCCATCTTTATTATCTATTGCAAATAAGTGCACACACTTCTTATCTTTATCATCAAAGTCATTTTCACAAGTAATCTTTTGCTCACAAGCAAAAACCTCATATCTAACTTTAGCTATTTCATAAAGTTCACTTATGTTAAGTTCATTAAAATACTTACTTCTAAACTCAATTTTATTCTCCATATAATACTCCTTTTAAATTGCAATTTTTAATATATTATAATTATAATATTATCATTTTATCTTTTCTATATATATATCTACTTTAAGAATAGTAATATAATTGTCATAGTTTTATAATATCTAAAAAATTTATTTATTATATTTTAATATTTATGGAACCTTTTTATATATTTATTCGTCTATAATGTGAATCGATTCAGAAAGGGGCATTAATAATGGTTAATGAACTATTATTCAAAAAAGCTGTAAAAGGCGATAAGGATAGCTTTATAAAATTAATAGAGCCAATTAAAGAAAAACTATATAGAGTAGCATTTGTATACTTAAAAAATGAAGATGACGTTTTAGACTGTGTTCATGATGGAATAATAAAGGCAATAAAGTCATTAGAGACACTAAAAGAACCTCAACATTTTAATACTTGGATAACAAGAATAATTGTGAACGTCTGTAAGGATTATATTAAGAAAAACAGCAAGGTTGTTTTAGTTGATATAAATGATTATGAAAATAACTTAATATCTGAAGATAATAAAAGTGATATTAATGAGGATATAAAAAGCGCTCTAAATAAGCTATCTGAAAAAGAAAGAGACTTAATAGTAATGAGATATTTAGAAGATAAATCATTAAAAGATATAGTCACTAACACCAATTTACCACTAGGAACAGTTAAAAGCAGGCTAAATAGAACCTTAATAAAATTAAGAGAATATATGGGGGAAGCATAGAAATGAAAGATATAAACATAGATGATATACAAGTTTCTTCAAAATTGGATGATATCATTAAAAATTCTGTAGATGAAGGATATGATACAACATTTAATAAAAGTCTATCAAATAAAAAATATAAAAGGTTTAATAAAAATATAGTTGCAGCAACTATAATGGTAGCTCTAGGCGTAACAGTATTTGGCTCAATATTTAGTAATGAGGTAATTGCAGCAGTTAAATTAACCATGTTTGATATAAAAAATTATCTAGGAGTTAATGATAACTTAGATGAATATAGCACTATAGTTAATAAGGCTGTAAGTAAAAATGGAATAACAGTTCAATTAAATGAAGTTATTTTAGACAAAGATGAAATTATTGTATCAACAACAGTAAAATCAGATGAAAAACTAGATGATAACGGAAATATAATGGTATTTGGAAATGTGTATATTAATGGTAAGAAAGCATCTAGTTCATCTGGAGGTTCTGGAAAGAAAATTGATAATTATACTAAAGAAAATGTACTTTCATATACATTAAATAAAGAATTAGAAAGAGGAGATTTGTATATAGAAATAAAATATGATGAAGCTCTTTTACACATAGGCGAAATAGAAACTAAAGTAGAAGGCCCATGGAAGTTTGAGTTTACTTCTAATGGTGATGCATTATCTAAAAATACAAATAGTATAAATTTAAATAATTCATTTACATTAGATAATGGTCAACAGATAACACTTAATGAATATAGAGGTAATGCTGTGGGTGGAAAGATTTACTACTCTATTGAAAATAAAGATAGAAATAACATCTATTCATTAGAATTAAGAGGCTATGATAATTTAGGAAACGAAGTTAAATTTTACAGTTCTCATGAAGAAATGACTACTGGTTTAATGAAAAATCAAACTGAACTTTCTCAAGATGCAAAGGCATTAACATTAACACCATATGCAGTAGCCTTTCCAAAAGAAAGCGGTAAGATGAGTAGTGATTACAAACAAGTTGGTGAAGAGTTCACTATAAAATTAAAGTAATTTTAACTTTTCTTATATAAAGATGTAGTTACTTTATATTTCATTAAAGTAACTACATCTTTTATATTAGAAAGCAACTTGAAACTCATCCATAAAAAAGCTTGTAAATCTAAGCTAAGCCTTTCTTCTTAAGGAAATACAACTTTATAAGATGCTAATATTTTATTAATCTATCTTACTTGTCCATTACCATAGATTATATATTTAATAGTTGTAAGCTCTTTTAATCCCATTGGTCCTCTTGCATGAAGCTTTTGAGTACTTATTCCTATTTCTGCCCCAAATCCAAATTCACTTCCATCTGTAAATCTAGTAGAAGCATTTACATAAACAGCTGCTGCATTAACTTTATTTAAGAACTTTTGTGAATTCTTATAACTATTTGTTACTATTGCTTCTGAATGCCCTGAACCATATTTATTAATATGATCAATTGCTTCATCTACATTTTTCACTATTTTTGCACCTATTATATAATCTAAATACTCCTTACTCCAATCATCTTCGCAAGCTTCTTTAACATCGGTTATTAAAGCTTTCACTTTTTCATCTCCAATTATTTCAACATTCTTTTCTCTTAATGCTTTTACTATGATTGGAAGAAACTCATTTGCTATATTTTCATTTATAATCATCTTTTCTGCTGCATTACAAACTGCTGGTCTTGATGTTTTTGCATTTATTATTATATCCTTTGCCATATCAAAGTCACAATCTTCATCTACATATATATGACAATTTCCAACCCCTGTTTCAATTACAGGTACAGTTGCATTTTTCACAACAGTTTGGATAAGCCCAGCTCCACCTCTTGGAATTAAAACATCTATATACTCATTTAATTTCATCATTTCTAATGCTGTTTCCCTACTAGTATCTTCAACTAATTGAACTGAAAACTCTGGCAATCCGGCTTCTTTTACAGCATTAGCTAGTATCTTTACTATTTCTTTATTAGAATTTATAGCTTCACTACCACCTCTAAGTATTACAGCATTTCCTGTTTTTAAACATAGTCCTGCTGCATCGCATGTTACATTTGGTCTAGCCTCATATATTATTCCTATAACTCCCATTGCAACTCTTTGCTTTCCTATTTGAAGACCATTTGGTCTTTTCCACATTTCTATTACCTCTCCAATAGGATCTTCTAAAGCTATCAGCTCTCTTAATCCCTTAGCCATATCCTCTATTCTTGACTCATTTAATGATAATCTATCTAACATAGCCTTGGATGTTCCTTTTTGAACTGCTCTATCCAAATCTTCTTTATTTGCTTTTATGATTTCATTTGTATTGTTAATTAAAGCATTTGCCATTGACTCTAATGCTTTATTTTTTTCAGTAGTTGATGCTATTCCTAAATCATATGATGCTTCTTTAGCTCTTTTACCTAACTCATAAATACTTGGCATTAATAATTCTCCTTCACTTTTATTTTTCAATCTATTACTAATTTATTTTTAAACTTTACATAGCAAAACATCATTCATTTTCAGTTCTACCTTCTACATTTTACATTTCAAAAGATTCTTATAAGCTTTTGAATAGTGTTCCTATTTCCTCGCCATTTAATATATTTAGAATTATTTTAGGATCTTCTCCGTTAGCTAGTACCATATCTACTCCAGATTCAGTAGCAGTCTTGGCAGCAGTTAACTTTGTAATCATTCCACCTGTTCCAAGATTGCTTCCAGCACCTCCACAGCACTCCTCAAGCTCAGGAGTAATTTCATCTATTTCCATTATTAATTTTGAATTTGGATTCTTTCTAGGATCTGAATCATAAAACCCTTCTATATCTGATAATATTATTAAAAGATCTGCATTCACTAATTTAGCCACTATAGCTGATAAGTTATCATTATCTCCAAATCTAACTATATTTTCTATTTCATCTATAGCCACAGTGTCATTTTCATTAACTATAGGTATTATTCCATTTTCTATTAGAGTTTCGAATGTATTACAAACATTTTCTCTAATATGATTATCTTCAACTACATCTCTTGTTAAAAGAACTTGACCAACAGTATGGCTATACTCTCCAAAAAACTTACTATAAATATGCATTAACTCACATTGCCCAACTGCAGCAACTGCTTGCTTTTCTCTTATAGTCTTAGGCTTTTCCTTTAACTTAAGCTTAGATACTCCAACTCCTATTGCTCCTGAAGTAACTAATATAACTTCCCTTCCTGAATTCATCACATCTGATAATATTCTAGTCAACTTTTCTATTCTAGTTAAGTTAATTTTGCCATTTGCATATGTTAATGTTGAAGTTCCTACTTTAACTACAATTCTATTAGAGTTTTTAACTTTACTTCTAGTTCTCATCCTACTATCCCCCAGATATTATTCTTTGTTTAATTATAATTTTTTTTATATCTTTTTTCTACATAATATAATTTACTCTTTGAACTCTTTCAATTTTTCCTCTACCTCTTTATTAAAATGCCTAAAGATAACTTTGCTTACTGCATAAACAGGTACTACTACAAAAGCTCCTATTGGGCCAATTAGACTAGCTGCTCCAACTACTAGAAAAATATCCGTTATTGGATGTATATTCATTGTTTTTCCCATTATTAGTGGTACGATAATTCTTCCCTTAAGTGTTTGGGCAATTACTACTAATACAGATAATTTTATAATCATATTCCAGCCTGAAGCTATTGCAATTATATATGGAATAATCATTGATATAAAAAAGCCTACAAATGGTATAAATGCTAATACAAAAGTAATTGATGCTAAAAGTAGTGGACTTGCCATTCCTATAATTTTATATCCGATAAAAACCATTAAAGATAATGAAAGTGCCACCTTAGCTTGACCTAAAATATACGATGATAATACTTCATCACTTTCTTCTACAATATCACAAATTTTATACTTATATTTCTTAGAAAATATATTAATTATACTCTTTTTAATTTTATCTTCGTCCTTAAGAAGATAAAATACTATTAATATAACAAGTAAAACATCAGAAAATAATTGCATTCCCTTATCGAATATTCCTCTTAAACCACTTGCTAATAAAATAGCATATTTTTGTATATCACCTAAAAACTTCTCATAATAATCTAATTTAAATATATCCCCTTTAAAAATTTCATCTATTTCATATAGATTACCTTTCTCTTGTACTATACTAAAGAATGTTGTTTTTAAATTCATAAATTGCTCAATGAAATAATCCCCAAAGTATTTGATAACACCAGCTGCAATAAAAAAGAAAATTAATAAAGTTAAAGTTGCTGCTCTTCCTCCTTTTATCTTCTTTTTTATAAATATATCATTAAGAGGTTTTAGTATATAAAATAAAAATATTCCAAATATTATTGGTATGACAACTACTGAAAAAATTACATTTATAAAATTTTTTAATACTGAAATTTTGCCTAATAATATTATTAATATGGCTAATAAATTAAAAATAACTAAATATGTAATTAAATTCTTCTTACGCATAAAATATTTCTCCTTTGCTTAATTTAATTAAATTTAGTTTATCCTTAGGAGAAAATATTATTATATAGCTTTAAACTTTCAGATTTTTACTAAACGAATCTCTTAACTATTTTATATCTTCTTAACATTACTTTTTCCATATTTATAAATCAAATTAGATATATTCATATATTTAGAAATCATCCTAAATATATAATTCATTGCATAAATTTTAGGTAAATTTGTATAAAAATCTATTGATTTTATGTATAAAAATGTATTAAAATAAAATTCAATGTATAAATATTAATTTTTTGAATATAAGGAGACCGGAATGAAAAACTTAACTAAAGATGAATTTTCATTAAAATCACCATTGTTCTTTATTGTTCCATCTCTAATAGGAATGTTTTTATTTATGATTCCTATTAGTTTTAATGGAGAAATAACAATACCAATAGCAATTTTATCAAAGTTCTTAACTAAATCTCTTGGAGATTCCTTAACGCTAATAATAACAATAGCAATTTGTATATCAGCTATCATGAGTATAATAGCTAAAGTTTTTAAACCAAACTTCATTATAAAAAATGAATTTCTAAACACCCTATTTAATGTAGGTAATATTTGGTTTGCTGCTAGAGTACTTGGAGCTATATTTTGCATTTTATCTTTATTTAAGGTTGGTCCTGAACTTATAATTAGTAATTCAACAGGATCATTTGTATTAAATGATTTACTTACAATATTATTTTCTATTTTCTTTTTTGCAGGACTTTTACTACCACTATTACTAAATTTTGGTTTATTAGAATTCTTTGGTACAGTACTTACTAAAGTTATGAGACCAATATTTACACTACCAGGTCGTTCATCTATAGACTGTATAACTTCTTGGCTTGGAGATGGAACTCTTGGAATACTATTAACAAATAAACAATATGAAGAAGGATTTTATTCTAAAAGAGAAGCAGCTATAATCAGTACAACCTTTTCTGCTGTTTCAATAACCTTTAGCTTAATTGTAATAGATACAGTGGGATTATCTCATTTATTTATCCCATTTTATTTAACAGTTAGTATTTCTGGAATTGTCGCTGCTATTATAATGCCAAGAATCTATCCATTACGTAAAATTCCTAATACATATTATAATAATAAAGAAAAGAAAAACGATGAATCAATACCAGATGGACATTCATCTTTCTCTTGGGGATATAAGAAGGCTTTAGATAAAGCCTCTCAAAATTCTGGCATAAATCACTTTTTTATAGAGGGAACTAAAAATGTAATAGATATGTGGCTTGGAGTACTTCCAGTTGTTATGGCACTTGCTACTATAGCTTTAATAATAGCTGAGTACACTCCTATATTTCAGGTTTTAGGGCTACCTTTCATACCATATCTTAAATTATTACAAGTTCCAGAAGCAGTTGCGGCTTCACAAACTTTAGTTGTGGGATTTGCTGATATGCTATTACCATCCGTTTTAGCTGCAAATACTATAGTTAGTGATATGACTAAATTTATAGTTGCTTGCACTTCCGTTTCTCAACTAATATATATGTCTGAAGTAGGAGGAGTTCTACTTGGATCAAAAATTCCTGTATCACTAAAGCAACTGTTAATAATTTTTATAGAAAGAACTATAATTACATTACCTGTAATTGTTATTGCTGCTAATATAATATTTTAATAAAAAGCTGTATCCTTTTAAGATACAGCTTTTTTATCAAATACTCTAATAGTATAATTACCTCCCACACTCCTACCTTAAATTAATAAGATATCCTATGTGCTTTCTTTTTATGATTCTTATAAAATACACACTTATTAGTTTAATTAAATGTACTTATATTTTAATTCAAATTTATCATTTTCTTTTTAATTATACTTCATAAACAACATACAAATTTTTCAAAATAATATTAATCGTTCGACTTTTTTTGAAAACCTATTGCCATTACTTAACTAATAGTTTATATTGTAAATAAGTGGTATATACCACTTATTGTAAAGGAGGTGATGTGTTTACCTTCGATGAAATAATAAGCTTTACTGTTTATTATTTATTAACTTCTTTGTTCCTAAATAATTCATTATCACTTCACAAAATATAGGAACTAATAAACACTTCAGAGAAATCTAATAAATTACCATTTAACATTTTCTGATTAGTATATTAATACTTATTAGGATATTTGACAAACCCTTTGAAAACATTTTCCAATATATAAAATGCATATTTTATATATCTAATAAAGAAAACTCTACATTTTAAATAAACAAATGAATTTATTTTATATGCACAAATGTTTAAAGTGAGTCTCTTATTTTTTCTAAAAATATCTAACTTACTTTAAATCTAATATCAAATTATTAGATATTTACCTACTCCAAAAAAGATCCTCATTCAATATACAGATGAGAATAAATAAATATATCGTTAGGAGGTAAATATAATTGAAGAAAAACTTTCTTAATAAAGTTATTTGCACACTTTTGACAACCTTCGTTACACTTACATCCACTTCATTTATTACTAAAGCAGCTACAAACATCGGTAGTTATAATGCTGGTTTAGGAACAAAAAATTGGCCTGCACAAGTTAACGCTCCTTATGTTGATATGGTGGGCTGGGTAACTAAAAATGGATACTATATGGGGAATGATGGCGGAGGACCTGCTAATCTAAAAAAATTATCAGATGAAACTGGTATAAAATACTTTAACTTAGCTTTTATACAATCAACTGGTAGTGTTACAAATGGGAAAATCAATTGGGGCTGGGGAGGATATTCTGTTTTAAGTGAAGGAAAAAATGATAATCAATATAACGGAATTAAACAGTCTCTAAAGGACCTAAGAGCAAGTGGTGGTGATGCAACTATATCTTTTGGTGGAGCTAGTGGAACTGCATTTTGGCAAACTTCTCAAGATGTAAATGTTCTTTATAATACCTATCTAGATATAGTAAATGGATATGCATTAACAAGAATAGATTTAGATGTTGAAGGTGGTGCTCAAAATAAACAAAGCAATATTGCTAATGCAAAGGCTATTAAAATGTTACAAGACACTACAGGAGTAGAAGTAACATTAACTGTTCCTGTTTTACCATCTGGTTTAACTCAAACTCAAATAGATTTATTAGATGCTTATTTATCTAATAATGTTACTCTAAAATATATAAATATAATGGCTATGTGCTATGGAAGTGGTACTTTGCTTCCTGGAGAAAATTATGGCACAGCCTCAATACGAGCAATAGACTCAACAAAGAATCAAATAAAAGATGCTTACCAAAAATTTGCCAATACTACTTTATCTGATTCTGAAGCTTATTCAAAAATTGGTGCTACAGTCTCTGTAGGTTATGAAAGTTCTTCAGATCCTATATTTACTCCAGCATGGTCTCAATTAGTAGTTGACCATGCTAAATCTAAAAATATTGGAATGACTTCTTATTGGTCACTAAATAGAGATTCTCAAATAGAAAATAATCAAGGAATAAGTTCTCAATATGAACATTCAAAGATATTTGCTAAATTCGGTTCACCAGCAATTCCTAGCGACAATACTGCTCCAGTGATTAGTGGTGTTACAGATAAACAAATTAATATTGGAGATACCTTTAATCCTCTAGCAGGAGTTACTGCATCTGATAAAGAAGATGGTGATTTAACTAGTAAGATTATTGTTAATGGATTAGTTGATACATCTAAAGCAGGAATCTACAATGTAAGCTATACAGTTTCTGATAGTAAAGGCTTATCAACAACAATAAGTTCTACAATAACAGTAATCGATACTTCAGTTCAGACATACAGTCCAACTAAGACTTATGTTGCTGGAGATATAGTTTTATACAACGGAGTTATGTATAAAGCTAAATGGTGGACTCAAGGAGAAACCCCTGGAGCAACTCAATGGGGCCCATGGGAAAAAATGAATTAAATTAATTTAGAAATTAATTTGTAAAGGGGTTTTAATATTATGATAAGGAAAAAGCTTTATAAAAAATCGAAGCCTATTGTTGCATTAACAGCAATAGCAGCAATGCTTATAACAGGTGTTACTCCAGTTAGAGCTACTGTTAATTCTAATACCGATTTTGCACCTAATGCAGTTCAACAATCTGCTCAAAAATATCGTAATGTAATGTATTATGGGGATTGGTCAATCTGGGGAGGTCAAGGTAGCTTCTACCCTAAGGATATTCCTGCTGATCAATTAACCCACCTTAATTTTGCATTCGTAGATTTTGATGCACAAGGTGTTTTAAAATTTACTGATAAAGATGCCGCTACTGGTCATCCTCTAGGAAATGCTGGCGTAACTTATGGTGATGTAAATGGTGGTATTCTAAACGCATTCCAAGTATTAAAAAGTGAAAATCCTAATTTAAAAATAGGAGTATCTTTAGGTGGATGGTCTAAATCAGGTGACTTCTCAGTTATAGCTGCTAATCCATCAATAAGAGCAAACTTTGTAAAAAATGTTATGGCGTTTATTAAATATACTAATATGGATTTTGTTGATATAGATTGGGAGTACCCAGCTAGCCTTAGAGATCCAGACAAAGTTGATAATACTAACGATGAAGGAACTACTAAAGCAACTCCTGCCGACAAAGAAAACTTTATTACTTTATTGCAGGATTTAAAGAATGCTTTAAATAAGCAAGGTGCTGAACTTGGAAAAACTTATGAACTTTCAGTTGCTATCCCTGCTGGTAAGGCTAAAGTTGATGAAGGAATAGATGTAGCAAAATTATTTAATGTAGTTGATTTTGCTAATATTATGACTTATGATATGGCTGGTGCATGGAGCACAGTTAGCGGTCACCAAACAGCACTTTACACTAATCCTAACTCTCCATTTAAAGGAGAATGCCTTTCTGTTGATGAAAGTGTTAACTACTATATTGCAAACGGAGCTAAACCTGAAAAAATAGTTATTGGAGCAGCTTATTATACACGTGGCTGGGAAAAAGTAAGTAATAATGGACCTGATGCTGCTAACCCTGGATTATTTGGAACAGCTGCAGTAGTTAACAAAGATGCAGACCTTACTCCAACACCAGGTGCTCTTAATGAAGCTCCAATAAAGAATGGTGAAGGTGGTCGTGCTGGTGGAGTATGGTCATACAATGCTCTTAGCCAATTAAAATCAAAATATACTGGTTTAAAAGAATATTGGGATGATAGTGCTAAAGCCCCTTATCTATATAATGAAACAACAGGTGCATTCTTTACCTATGATAATGCAAGATCAATCCAAGAAAAAGCTAAATATGTTAAAGAGCATAATTTAGGTGGAATGATTGCTTGGATGGCTTCACAAGATGCTAAAACAACATCTACTAAACGTGATGAACTTACAAAAGTAACTAAGGAAGCCCTATTTGGCTCCGCTAGTCTAGACAACTATACATTAACTTATAATAAGCTTAATGTAACTTCTAAATTAACTACAAGTAAACCTGCATGGGGAAGCGGTAGTGTAATAAATTTAAGCTTTACCAACAATGAGAAACTAAGTGAATCTGGTGAAGTTCTTAGTTCTGTTGAAACTGCAGCTAAAACTCTAAAAAATGTAAAGCTTTATATTAAGACAAATGGTATTACTATAACAGGTTCTCAACATCCAAGTCCTGCAGTTAAGCAAGAAAATGGATATTACGTAATAGATTTCTCTGTATCATATGATGGAAAGCTTATTAAACCTGGTCAAACAATATCTTTCGATTTAAACATTGCTGAATCTATAGATAACCTAAATGGATTAGTAAGTGTTGAATTATCACAAAGAATGTATTCAACATCTCCTGAAATGGGAAGACAATTTATTTATGGTAGCGCAACATCTCCTGATAATAATACTGCACCAGTAATTAATGGAGCTACTAATAAACAAATATACGTTGGTGATTCTTTTAATCCCTTAGCTGGTATAACTGCATCTGATAAAGAAGATGGTGATTTAACTAGTAAAGTAACAGTTTCTGGTACTGTTGATACAACTAAAGCTGGAACTTACAATTTAACTTACTCAGTTGTTGATAGTAAAGGTTTAAAAGCTACTGCAGCAGTTACTATAACTGTTTCCGAAAAAAATACAACTAACACAGCTCCTGTAATTAATGGCGTTGCTAATAAGGAGATTAAGATTGGATCAACCTTCAATCCATTGACTGGTGTTACTGCTTCCGATAAAGAAGATGGTGATTTAACTAGTAAAGTAGTTGTTTCTGGCACAGTTGATACAACTAAAGTTGGAACTTACAATTTAACTTATTCAGTTACTGATAGTAAGGGTTTAGTAACTACTGCTAAAGCAACAATCACAGTAGTTGATAATACAACTCCTGAAATTCCAACCTATAGCCCAACCAAAGCTTATGTAGCTGGCGACGTTGTTATGTATAACGGTGTTAAATATAGAGCTAAATGGTGGACACAAGGTGAAACTCCTGGCGCAAATCAATGGGGTGCTTGGGAAAAAATTAGTTAGTTCATCTAACTATTTATAATTTGAAGATGGCTAACATTATTTGTTAGCCACTTCTATCACCTTTTTCGATTAATATTTATGGAGGGAAGATATGAAAAAAATTAAAATTAAAAGAATAGTAACTGGAATAACACTTTCACTGTTTACCCTATTTAATCTATCAATACAACCTCAAGCTGCTGTCACAAATAATAATGAAAATATAACACCAACAGCTTCTGGTGTTAGCGATACAGATTTAAGCAGAAAAGTAATTGGATATTTCCCTGAATGGGCATATAAAAGCGAAGTCCAAGGATACTTTGATGCTGCAGATTTGCAATGGGAATCTCTAACTCATATTCAATACTCCTTTGGAATGATTGATCCAACGACTAATAAAATAACACTTGGAGATAAGCATGCTGCTATTGAAGAAACCTTTGCAGATCATCCACTAAGCCATAATGGTAAAGCTGTTACCTTAGATCCAACTCTACCTTATAAGGGCCATTTCAATGTTCTTCAAACAATGAAAAAGCAATACCCGAACGTAAAGCTATTAATGTCCGTTGGAGGCTGGGCTGGTAGTAGAGGTTTTTATACAATGCTAGATACTGATCAAGGCATCAATACTTTTGCTGATTCATGTGTTGAGTTTGTAAGGAAATATAATTTTGATGGTATAGATATAGACTTCGAATATCCATCTGCAACATCAACTTCTGGTAATCCAGATGATCAAGATTTAGCTGAACCTAGAAGAGGCAAGCTAAATGAAAGATATAACCTATTAATGAAGACATTAAGAGAAAAGCTTGATGCTGCTGGAAAGCAAGATGGTAAGAAATATCTTGAAACAGCTGCAGTAACTGCATCTTCATGGGTTCTTGGTGGACTGACTGATAATTCTTATGCTCAATATTTAGATTTTCTTAGTGTAATGTCTTATGATTTTCACGGTGGTTGGAATGAGTTTGTTGAAAACTTAGCTAATATCTATCCTGATCCAGCTGATAGAGAAACTATACAAATGGCCATGCCTACATTAAATATGGATTGGGCTTATAAATACTATAGAGGAGTCTTGCCTCCTGAAAAAATAATTATGGGAATCCCTTACTATACAAGAGGATGGGAAAATGTACAAGGTGGGACTAATGGATTGCACGGCTCTAGTAAAACTCCTGCCACAGGAATATATAATGTTTGGGGCGATGACGTAGATAATAATGGTGTCTTAGATCCTGCAGGAGCAAACCCATTGTGGCATGTACTAAACTTAATGGAAAATGATCCAAATCTAAAAGTTTATTTTGATGAAGTTGGTGGAGTTCCATACGTTTGGCAAAATGAAAAGAAAGTATTCCTATCTTTTGAAAATGAAAAGTCCATAGATAAAAGAGTAGAATATATTAAAAATAAAAACTTGGGTGGAGCATTAATATGGGTAATGAATGGAGACTTTGGACCAAACCCTAATTATAAACCAGGCTCTACTAATATAAATGAAGGAAAATATACTTTTGGAGATACACTAACAAGTAGACTAAAATCTGGCTTAGATGCAATAGGAAATTGTAAAGTAACAGATGATTCTATTCCAGGATTATCTCAAACTGATGTAGACGTTGTATTTGGAGGAAAATATGATCATCCAAATTACACTTATGATATTAAAGTTACAAATAAAACAGATAAAGCAATAGATAAAGGCTGGACGGTAAGTTTTGATTTACCTAAATCAGCAATATTCGCTCAACCACAAGGTGGAACTGCAACAATTGAAGATATTGGAGATTTTAATAGAGTTACAATAACATCATCAGGATGGCAAAACCTCGGAGTCGGAGAAACAGCTTCATTAGCAGGATCAATTAAACTATGCTTTGGAGGAGTTAAGAATTTAACGTTTAATGGAATGAGACCATCCAATGTTCCTGCAAATGGAAACTACGCTCCAACATTAAAAGGCATTTCAAATACTTCAATTAGTTTAGGTGATTCATTTAACCCTCTAACAGGAGTTACTGCTTCTGACAAAGAAGATGGTGATTTAACTAGCAAAATAACTGTTTCTGGATCAGTTAACACATCCAAAGCTGGTGATTATACTCTTAAATATACAGTTGCAGATAGCAAGGGATTAACTACAACTAAAGAAAGAATAATAACTGTTCTCAGAGCATTAGAACCTGGACAACAATTCTATGATCCAAGTAAAACTTACAAATATGGAGATCAAGTTGTCTATAAAGATGCTTTATATGAATGTATTTCTTGGTATATAGCTCCTACAGATGATGGCTCCCCTGCCAACACAAAATATTGGAAATTAATAAGAGTACTTCCTGATGGATCAACTCCTACTGAAAATACTGCTCCTGTAATTAATGGAGTTGCTAATAAACAAATTAATATCGGTACAAGCTTTAACCCTCTAACCGGTGTTACTGCTTCTGATAAAGAAGATGGTGATTTAACTAGTAAAATAGTTGTTACTGGCACTGTTGATACAACTAAAGCTGGTGCTTACAATTTAACTTACTCAGTTACTGATAGTAAAGGATTAATAACTACTGCTAAAGCAACAATTACTGTTGTTAATGATACAACACCAGAGATTCCAGCCTATAGTCCTACTAAAGCTTATGTAGCTGGTGATATTGTTATGTATAACGGTGTTAAATATAAAGCTAAATGGTGGACTCAAGGTGAAACCCCTGGCTCAAATCAATTTGGTGCTTGGGAAAAAATCAGCTAAATTAATATAGTTTATCTCTCCTTTAAATACTAACTAATCTATAAAAAGACAGTATAGAATTTTATTAATTAAAACTCTATACTGTCTTCTTTATAGAAAATATAATTATATTTTCATTATTTAATAACTATGTTCATTAATCTAGTTAAATCTAATGCCTGCATACTAGTAACAATTGCACCTGATAAATCATTTATTTCAACATCTATTCCAGTAATATCACATGTAGTCAAATCTATTTTATTTAGTGATGTTTTATTAAAATATGCAGAAGTTAAATCTGCATTATTAAAATTAACTTTATCAAGTTTAACTTGCTGAAACATGCTTTCTTTAAAATTACAATCTTCTATACATACATTTTTTAACTTTGAATAAGATAAATTTATATATTTGCCAAGGGCGTCGCGAAACGCGACGTCCTTTATATTACATTCATCTAATTTTGCTCCAAGTAGTTTACAGTTAATAAATTCTACTCTATGTATGCTTCCATCTCCTAAATCGACATTAGATAAATCACAGTTTTCAAATCTTGTGTCTAATAAATCTACATTTCTAAGTGATGAATTTTCAAATACAACATTCTTAAATATACAAGAGTCTATTGTAACTCCTTTATTATTCATATTATTTATTTCTATATTTTCTACTATCTTATTTTGAATTTTATCAGCTTCAATTATTTCTTCTATGATATCTTCTACTTCTTCAAAATCATCTAGAAATTTTGGCTTTTGAATCTTATTACCTTTCATAAAAATTTACTCACCACACCTTTATTAATTTTATATATAGATATTATATATTATTAACCTATATATACCTAGAGTAAATTTGTAATGTTAATCTAAAAAGTGTCATGTGCAAGTTTATCCCTTATAGCTCTTAATTAGACTTAGTCAACTAAATTCATTTTATTAACCCTTAAAACACTTAATGCTATAAATGTAATTGAAAATGCCAGCATTAAAAGTACAACCAAATAAATTTTTAAGCTTGGGTTATATAATGTTTTTATTCCTGTAACAAATTCATAAGAATTAGCATACACTATTGGATTTAACAAATCACTAACTCCAATCATATCTGGAAAAATATATAATGATGTAATTCCAAGTCCTAGTATTGCTAATGGTGCAATTTTATTTTTAAATAATGATGAAATAAGTATACCAATAGCTGTAAAAAATAAAGCTACAATAAAATTATATAAGAACATTTTTATTACTATCCGTAGCATTGGTTCTATACTAGTGTAATCTATTATAAAGGTTTCTTGTGCTGGAAGAAGTGTATTATTATTAAATATAGCTACTGGATAATTTATATCACCAAGTTTAGTAATTTTGGTTCCAACTATTAATGGAATTATAAATGATAAAATAACTATGAATGATGATATAATAAAACTACTTAAAAACTTTGATAATAATATTTTCGTCTTTTTTATTGGATAAGAAAATAATATCTTATAAGTCTTTTCTTCAAACTCTCCTGAAATACTCATACTTGAAAATAAAACAAAAACTAGTGGTAACAAAATAATATATATTTTATTAGATATCTGCATAAATAAATTTAATCCACTTGGATAAAATTCATCTCCTTGAATTAATTTTATATTATTTTCATACATATATTCGTACTTTAGAAGGGATATTCTTTCCCTATCATACGTATACTTTGATCCCTCATCCGATCCAAAGCCTTTATTTTTGGTAGATTCCTTTAAGGCATCTATTTCACTTGCTAATATTCTTTTATTATCACCCTTTATTAGGGCTTCCTTCTTTTCTATTTGACTTTCCATCCTCTTCTCATACATATTAACTAAATTTTTCTCATTTTCATCTAACGGTCTTATAGTTTCTATTTCCTTAAAGTAATTTATTTGTCCTTGGAAAGCCTCTATATTATTATTAACTGGCCATAATACGTTACTTTTCACATCCTTATATAAATCATTATATTTCATAGCAAATGCTATATTAACAGCAACTAGTAAAATTAATACACCATAGGTTAATTTATTTTTAAAAGCCCTTCTTAAATCCCAATATATTATCTTCCCCATTATTTATCTCCTTCAAAATAATCCAAATATATTTTTTTCAAATTATTATTTGTTCTTTCAACTGAATTAATCTTTATATTATTTGTAATTAACTTGTTGATTGTATTACTTAAGGTTTCTTCAGTTGATACTATAAGATTATTTTCTTCATCATAATTTCCTTCAAATAATTTTAAATGGGATTCATTTAAAGATTCTCTAATATTGAAATTATAAGTATCTATATTAATTTCATCTCTATTTAATTCATTAATTATATTCCCATTATCTAAAAATATAAATCTATCACAAAGTTCTTCTAAATCTGCTAAAGTATGTGATGATATTAATATTGAATATCCTTTTTCTTTATACTTCTTTAAAAGCTTAATTAAACGAATGATACTTTTTTGGTCTAATCCATTAGTTGGTTCATCCAAAACCAAGATTTCTTTAGCTGATAAAAGCGCTATTGCTACTGCAAGTCTTTGCTTCATGCCTAAAGAATAAGTTGAGGTACGCCTTTTAAACGCTTTTCCTATATCAACAAACTCCAGGATTTCATTAAAATCCTCATCAGATATTCCTCTAATACTCTTAATCATTTTTAAATGCTCATATCCTGTTAACTCCTTATAAAATCCCATATTCTCAATTACCGCTGCAGATTTATCCAATAAAATCTCACGATTTTTAAATACATTTACTCCATCCAACAAAATTTCTCCACTATCAACCTTTAAAAATGTCATTAAGGCTTTCATTAAAGTAGATTTTCCCGCTCCATTATTCCCAACTAGCCCTAGTATTTCTCCATTATTTAATTTAAAAGATATCCCTTTTAATCCTTTTGAATTATTATAAATCTTAAATAAATCTTTGATTTCAAGCATCAAGCTACTCCCCCAATTATTTTCGATTATATAAAAGAAACATAGTAAAAACTATGTTTCTTTTATATTTATTCCTTTAATTAATGAGCATGTTCCCATTTATATTCTGTAGAACTTTGATTATATGCTGCTCCTCACCTATTGCATCTATAAGTTGTTGTCTTTGTTATTGAATATTTTTTACAAATATAATATGAATTATCTTGATATGTTGCTTGTCCTATATAAGCCCAAGATGTGTAACTTGTTGTCTGACCAGAAAAAGTTCCTCCACAATCACATATTAAAGCTCTAGGTTGAACTTCATTAGTTGCCGCTGAACTTTCAATCCTACTCACCCCAATTAATAAAACTACAGCACATAGTAATACCGTTAAAAAAATTTTATTTTATAACCCCTATATATAAATTGTATATTATATTTACTTTTTTTGTAAATACCTTAAAAATATATAGTAGAATAGAAATTTTTATGTATTTTTATCATCAACTTAACAACATTTTATGTTTATATTATATATATTTTATTAAACTTACAATATTTTATCATGGGGTAATTTTATCTTAATGTATTTACATTATAGCCAGAAACATAAAAAACTTATAAATATATCCCTATATAATTAATAAAAATAAAAGTACAACCATTTCAAACTGATTGTACTTTTATAAAACTATCTATTCAAATCAACAGTAAATGTACTATTGTTATATACAGTTACCTTTTCTGATATATCGTAATATTTTATCTCGTAATTTTCTCCAGTTAATTCACCATTAAATTCTACTATAACCTCTCCTGTTTCAGCTAAATATCTTGTAGTATTATACTCCTTAGACTCCAAATTATCCACAGCTTTTATTACTTCATCAGTATCTTTATCCACAATTTCTTTTAGTTCTGCTAATAACCCATAATCAGATTTATAATATAACTTAGTTTTCCCATTATTAACTTCTATTCTTGTAATTGTTGCGTAATCATTTCCCGCCTTATTTTTCAGATTTGTTTCTCCATTAATATTTAATTCTTCACTCAAGCTAAAATCCTCTATTATACCGTTATCTTCTCCTATATTTTCCTTTTTAATTCTTGCATAATTTCTCTCATAAGGTATAAATGTTAACCATTTAGTATCTTCAACTGCCTGCTCAAAGCTAGTGTTAAAATAAAACTTATAATTACTATCATCATCAGTACTACCAAATCCACTTCCATCTTTCTGGCTTATATACCTACCCTTATCGTCAATAACCATGAAATATAAATCCATATCTTCTAAGCCTATATATCCTTGAATTGTTGTATTTATAGGAGTTAATATAAGTTTACTAATTGCAGAATTTTGATAAATATTACTTAAATCAATATTCAAATCATATTCTTTAACCATTCCTTTTAACTTTTCATTACTAACTGGTATATCAAAAGTCCACTCCCCATTAGTAATTTCAGTTTCTTTAATATCTCCTACTTTGTTAATATTTATAGAAAGCATAAATTCATCTGGTATCTCTATATCTCCTCCATAAAAATACTTTTCTTGCTCTTCCTTAGAAATCATAGACCTTATGCCTACATGATAACTTCTAATTCCTGCATATACTTTATTATCATCTAAAAACTTTCCACTTTCTCCATATCCAAATGAAGTAACTTTATCATCTATTTTAACTTCATTCACTAATAAAATAGGCACATATTTCATTGATGTTTCGCTTTCTATTGTATAAAAAATAGATAACTCTGATCCATCATAAATAACATTATTTATAGTTACCTTTAGACCATTACTCTCCTTAGTTATATTTAACTCAGATGAGTATTTATCATAATCCTCATATCTACTTGTCTTAAACAATTCTAATACATTTGATATAATAGGCATCTTATTTGCATAAGTAGTTATGGTTTCTCCAAAAAACATAGTTATTATAAGTAATGCTGCACATATACCTACAACATTTCTAAATTTATTTTTTCTTTTATTTTTTGCCTTATTTATTGCTTTATCAAAAACCTCATTGATATTTTGTGGAAGATATAAATTCTCAGAACTTATTTTATCTCTAATTTTTTTATCTAAAATATCATCAGACATTTTCACTTAAATCTACCTCCTCAACAACTTTCCTTAATTGTTGCCTAGCTCTTGAAAGTCTTGATCTAACAGTACCCTCTGGTATATCTAAAATTATTGCTATATCTTTACTTGACATGTCCTCAAAATAAAATAGCACTGTCACTGTTCTTAACTCCTCACATAGCATACTTATAGCTCTCGTTAAATCTATATCTTCATATACATCGTTATATGTTGCTTGATTTATACCTTCATCTAATGATATTACTCTTTTATTTTTTCTTATTATTTCATTGCATTCGTTTATTAAAATTCTAATTATCCAAGTTTTAAATAAATCATTATTTTTTAGAGTATTTATTTTTTCATAAGCTCTTATAATAGTATTTTGTATTGCATCCTCTATATCGTATTTATTGTTAAGAATGCCTTTTGCAACTTTATAAATACTCAATTTATTTTCATTTATTAGTGCTAAAAACTCATCCTTATTTCCTTTTTTAGCCCTTTCTACACTAGCTTTCTTTTTAAAATTTAATATTGAAATAAGTTCCATCTTCCTCCTCCTAATTTTTACTTAGCTAAGTATTTCACTTATTAGATGGATATCAATACTATAATGTTCATATATTTCGTCATTTTATAAATCTAAATATGTATACACATCAATAAAGCTAATTTAAATATTATAAATATCCGAGAACTCCTTATCGCATTTATTAATAAGATCCCCTAATTCTTCATTAATTTCTTCACCATTTTCTATTTCATTTGAATACAGTCTTATTGTCACTTCAGTGCCCAATCCAACTTCACTCTCTATGCTAATAGCTCCACCATGCATTTCTACTAATGATTTAACTATAAATAAGCCTAATCCACTACCCTCATGTTTTCTTGACAAGCCTTTATCAGCTTGTCCAAATTTGTTAAAAATATTTTCTATGTATTCTTGTGGAATTCCTTGCCCATTGTCCTTTACAGTTATATCTACACAATCTTCATATGCATTAATATTAACTAATATATTTCCCTTTCCATTAATATTCTTTATTGAGTTAGATAATAAATTCAATACTATCCTTTCAATACTATCCTTATTGCACTTTACAAATTTTTCTTCCTCACTCGTATCAAATATTATTGATATGTCTTCAGAGCTAATATAATCTATTACTGCTAAGACTACATTTTCTATTACTGATATAATATTATAATTGTGCATAGATATTTTATAATCTCCAGAATCAATTTTCGTTATATCTATTAAATTATTTACTAATCGTTCTAATCTAAAAGAATTTTTTTCTATTGAAGTAACATATTTTTTAAGAATTATATCATTTAAGTTTTCTTTAAATTCATTTTCCAAGTATGTTTTAATTAATTTATTTGCAGTAATTATTACATTCAATGGAGTTTTAAACTCATGTGATATATTCGTAAAAAACTCATTTTTTAAAGTTTCCATTTGAATTTCATGTTCTAAAAGCTTTTTCTTTTCACTTAAAGTAACTTCATCAGTTATGTTGTCTGCAAGTCCTATAATGATCTTTACTTTTTCACATTCATCTAAAATTGCAAACTTTATTATATTAAACCACACATCTTCATTTCTTATACTAACCTTTTGCTTATCAACAAAATACCCCTTGTTTTCAATTATCCTTAAATCTTCATTTCTACAGATATTAGATTGATACATATTCCAAAAATGAGTATCATCTTTTCCTATTATCTGAGATTTATCTAGCTTCAAGAGTTCTGCATACCTTCTGTTAGTATATACATACTTACCATCTATATCTTTGGCCCATGCAGATACAGGTATGTTGTCTAATATCAACTCTAAATCAAATATATTATATGATTTGTTTTTTAACTCCTTTAAAGTTATCAATCTTAATTCTGTTCCATCTATAGTAATGTCTTTAATAATAGGTTCAACTGTAATTTTATTATTATATTTATCATTTATAGTTATGTATCTATTTGATTTAGCCTGCTCCTTAATCAATTCTAACATCTCTAAATTATGTCCTAACAAATCTTTTAGTGCCTTATTATGGAATTTTATTTTACTATCTTCTATAACCAAGATGTAATCTTGCAATATATTTAGAAATTCCTCCATAAATAGTACCCCTTTCATACATATTTCAACCAATAAAATATTATCATTTTAAATTTTTCAATTCAACCTATTAATGCTGTTTAATAATAATCTAATTATTTGCACAAAAAAAGTGGCACCTAAGTTAGATACCACTACATATTTAATATATTAAATTTTTCTTGCTACTTCAGATGCCTCTTCTATACAATTAAGTGCTCTACGAGCTCTTACTGCATCACCAATTACATGATATGGTATATTATTTTCCTTACAGTAGTCAGATATTTCTTCAAAGTTACGAGATCTTGCTCCTATTGCAACTATAACTGAATCACATGGGACCTCTTTAATCTCTCCATTTTTATCTATAACTATTGATTTTTCCTTTATTTCAATACATTTTGCTTCTGTTATAGTTTTAATTCCTTCATGATATAGATTTTCTATAACACAAATCTTTCTTAATTGCCCTAAATCTTTTGCTACTTCATTAAGCATTTCTACTACGGTTATGTTATCAATATTTCCTGATAAGTATTCAGCAACCTCTAAGCCAACAAGCCCTCCCCCAATAACAACTGCATCTCCATTTACTTTTGATTTACCTGCAAGTATATCATGTGAGTTAGTTACATGAGGTAAATCTGCTCCTGGTACATTTAATTTTATTGGTTCTGCACCAGCTGCTATTATAACTTCGTCTGGATTTATTTCCTTAATTACCTCAGTAGTTACAGGTGTGGATAATCTTATTTCAACACCCTTTCTCTTAGCCATTTCTCCCATTGCAATAGCAGCTTCCTTCATTTCTTCTTTCCTTGGTGCTGCGCCAGCAAGAACAAATTGTCCACCTAATGAATTAGATGCTTCACATAAAATTGGATTATGTCCTCTATCTTTTAACTCTATAGCTGCTTCTAGTCCAGCTACTCCTCCACCAACTATTAATACGTTTTTAGGGTTTTCTGCTTTTTTAATAACGAATTCAGCTTCTCTGCCTAAAGCTGGGTTTCTCATACAAGTTATAAATGGTACATTTGGATCTGTAAATCCATCATAACAACCTTGGTTACACCCTACACAACGTATTATATCATCAACATTTCCATTTTTAGCTTTATTACAGAATTCTGGATCAGCTAATTGAGCTCGTCCCATAACAACCATATCTGCTTTTCCACTTCTAATTATTTCATCTGCTTGCTCAGGATCATTAATTCTTCCAACAGCAACAGTAATCATTCCAGTTTCTTTCTTAATTCTTGCTGCATTTTCAACATTAAATCCTCTTGGTAGGTCAACTGGTGGCACTTCGTATTTTACAGCTGCGCTTGAAAAGTTTCCACGAGATACATCAAGTACATCTACTCCAGCCTCTTTAGCCCATTTACAAAATTGAATAACTTCTTCTATAGTAAGTCCATCTTCTACGCAATCATCATGAGCATCTATTCTCATAAATAAAGGCATATCTTCTGGTATGTTTTCTCTAATGGATTTTATGCATTCTAATAAAAATCTAGCACGATTTTCTAAGCTTCCACCATATTCATCAGTTCTTTTATTAAAAGCCTTACTTAAGAATGAGTGTGGTGTATAATTATGCCCAGCATGAAATTCCACTGTATCATACCCTGCTTCAACAGCACGTCTAGCACCTTCTCCAAATGCCTTGACAGCTTCATTTATTATTTCTTTACTTGCAGCCTTAATAACATAATCTGTTCCATCTACTTTAAAATCACTTGGTACAACTACCATTGCAGTTTGATCCCCAAATAATACAGCTGAACCGCCAAGCCATAATTGAACCCCAGCCATTGCTCCACCTTCATGTATTGCATCAGCAAGCTTTTTCAAACCTGGAATATATTTATCATCTGATATTGATAAAAAGTTCTTTGGTGCAGCTTTATCATATACAGAACATACTTCTGTGAAGTTTAATCCATTTCCTCCTATAGCTCTTGCAACATGATAATTTATAAGCTGATCAGTAACTTCCTTCTCATCCTTTACCATCTTTGTTCCCATTGCAGGAAATTCAATTCTATTTTTTATTTCCATTCCTCTGATTTTTATTGGACTAAAAAGATTATTAAATGCCATTTCACTACCTCCAAAATTTAAATTTCAATATTTCTCCCACCTTCATTATATGACTTTGTTAAATTTAAATCAATATGTTTCAAACATTTTGTTTTAAATTTAACAAAAAAATTATCTCATTTCATCAATGAGATAATTTCCCCTATGTCTATAGTTTACTTATGTTCTTTTAACATTCTAATTATGTACTTTATATATTTAAACCTTGATTCTATATTATCTGATATTTCTTTATCAAAAAGTTCATGGCTTTCACTCATAAATGGATATATAATAGACGAAATAAATATAGCCCTTTTATATTTAACTTCCTCACCCTTGCAATTTAAAACTTCTATCAATATACTATCTAATTTTTTATTTGCTTCTCTTGTATTTTCAATTATTTTTATATCCATCTCATCTTTTTCTTTTGAATCAGTTGCCTCTTTATTCATAACAAGCACACCTGGGTATCTTAATGAATATTCTATAATTTCATTAGCACATCTAATAATTCTCTCTTCATTACTTAACTCTTCATCATCTAAGGGTGAATATGCCTGAGTAATATTATCTATATAAAATTGTTTAACATATTTCAGCATATTATCCTTACTACCAAAATAATAATTTATTGCACTTACATTTACTCCAGCTTCCTTCACTATTGTTCTAATTGAAACATTCGTTGATCCATTTTTTCCAAAAAGATATAATGCCTTATCAAGAATTTTTTCTTCTATCCCCTTTAGTTCCTTCATATCTTCACTCCCAATCCATTTTAATTTTATACTTTTATTTAAAATATAAAATTCTTATATTATATAAATCAAATTAAAAATATTATATCAATTAACTATTTATATATCAAAATTTTTAAGTGCTTTCTCGATGAATAATTTTTATAAATTATTCATCTCTTACTTGAAAGCAAGCCAAATAGATTAAGTTATTTCATTTGTATCGCAACTGAAAACTATGCTTCAATTTAAAATTACTACGGTACTTTTACAATTCTAAATTAAATAATATAGCACAAGAAAAACTTGATATTCTTATTACTAAGCTTTTCTTGTTTATATATTTAAGCTTATACCCTAAATACAATTAAACTTACTTTATAAAGTATTATAATGATTTTATAAACATACTCTTTGATAATTCTCTAAGCCTTTTTTCATCTAAAATGTATATTTTTTTATTATCACATCTTATAATCGATTTTAATTCTAACTCTTTAAAAGTCCTATTTAAATGTCTATAAGTTGTACCCAAGAACTGTGAAATTTCTAGAAAAGATGAATTTAAAATTATATAATCTTTATCTTTAATATGCTCAACTAAATATGTTGCCAGTCTATTTATAAGTGGATATACAAAATTATATGAACTATTATTGATAGTTGCATAAAGTTTGTCACTTAAAGAATCTGCTAGATGCCTTACAAATTTAATATTTCCCATAAACTTCTTTCTAAGTATATCTGCTGGTACTGCTATTAAATATGCATGATCTATAGCATTAATATTACAAAGTATCTTAGTATTTTTTAATAATTCTATGTCTCCTATTGAATTAAAGCTACTATAAAATTTTAAAAACATTGATTTACCATTTTCAAAAAGATAAGATACCTTTATCTTACCATCTACAAGTAAATAATAATATTCAAGATCATCTTCTGCTCGCAATATATATTCTTCATTCTCAAAAAGATGAAGCTGAACGTATTCTATAATTTCTTCATCTAATATATTTTTTATACTATGTTTGTTTATATAATATTTCAAAAGATTTTTATCTGATATTTTTCTCATAATTTCTCCTATAATGACATATGTCATGTCGTAACCAATATAAATATTGTAGTTTAATTATAAAAGATTGTAAATTTTAAAATTATATTATATATACTTTAATTAATAACCAAAATAATTAGTATTAGTGGTATATTATTAAATATTATCTTTATTTAAATTGAATGGCGTAATTATAAAATTATATGCTATATTTTAATTATGTAAATGAATACTTGGAGGATTTTTATGAAATATGAAGTTATATTATTCGATGCAGATGAAACATTATTTGATTTTAAAAAGTCTGAAAAATATGCTTTTGAACAAGCAATTTTAGAATTTAATATAGATTATAGAGAAGATTATCACCTAAAAATTTATTCTGATATCAACGCTGCTATTTGGAAGGAATTTGAGTGTGGTCTTATTACCCAAGAAAAGTTAAAGGTTGAGAGATTTAGAAGATTATCTAACAAACTAAAAATAAAATTTGATGAAATTGCATTTTCTAAATCGTATTTAAAACATTTATCTCATTCATCATTCCTATATGGTAAAAGTGCCAACATTATAGAAACATTAAGCAAAAATTATAAACTAGCCATTATCACTAATGGTCTTTCTGATGTTCAAAGTAATAGAATAAGAAAATCTAGTATAGCTAAATACTTTGATGACATTGTAATATCAGAAGAAGTAGGTATATCAAAACCAACTCCTAAAATATTTGAAATTACTTTGAATAATTTAAATTATAATGATAAAAGTAAAGTCTTAATGGTAGGTGATAGTCTAACATCAGATATTCAAGGTGGAGTGAACTTTGGAATAGATACATGTTGGTACAACCCTAATAAAATTTTAAACAAAACTACACTTAAACCTACTTATGAAATCTCTGAATTATTAGACCTTTATGAAGTTTTAGGAAAATAAAAACATATAAAAGTCTTATATTTTTATGTATATATCAAATCTCATTTAAGTTAGTGTACTATGATGACTAATGTTACTCTTAGTATATATTTATTTTTTTATGAAATAATAACTAGGAATAAATCTTAGGAGGATATTTATGAAAATTTTACTTTTATCACTATTAATATCAACATCACTTACAAACGCTAGCTTAGTTTCACCAATTCAATATGTTTCTAGTGCTATTAATAGTTCCAACACTATTGAAGTAAAACAAGGATATAATGAAGAATATCAAACTATATTTAAAAATATGATGAATGCTATGAATGCTGCTCCTAATACTGGGAATGTTAATTTAGACTTTGTCTTAGAAATGATACCTCATCATGAGGGTGGCATAAATATGGCAAAAGCAATCGTTAAATTTAGTTCTAACCCAGAAGTTAAGAAAATTGCTGAAAATATCATTACTTCTCAAGAAGCTCAAATTCCAATTATGCAAGAGCTAAAAGCTAAATTTGAAAAAGAGAAACCTTCAAGCAAAGCGAACTCTGAGAAATATCTAGAAGAATATAATAAAGTGAAGGATAAGATGTTTAAGGAAATGCAAGATGTTGAAATAACCAACGATATTAATGCTAACTTTCTTCAAGAAATGATATATCACCATGAAGGGGCTATTGGCATTGCAAAAGATGTTTTAAAATATACAAAAGATCCTGAACTTAGAAAACTAGCTGAAAATATTGTAACTACACAAAGTAAAGGTGTTGAAGAAATGACAGCACTATTAAAAAAGTTTTAGGAATATTTGTTTTAAGAAATAGTAGATAAAATTGTGTTTAAACAATTTTATCTACTATTTTGTTATTCTAAAGTTGCATAAGTAGCCATTCTAAGCTTTCTAACAACTGGGGTAACTCCTGAATCACATCTTTGAATAAAATACATAAACACTATATTTTCCTTTTGATCCATAATAACATAGTTACCTGTCCATCCATCCCATCCAAATTCACCAAGACTTGCATTAGTAGCCGCTTCCTCTTTATCTATTAAAATACGCATTAAGGAACCATAACCATATCCCCTTACCCCATCACCTTGATAATTAACCTTTTGCTCTGAAGTCAATTTATCTTGTGCCATAAACTCTATTGTTTTACGTCCTAATATACGTTTTCCGTTATATACACCTTTATTAACCATCATCATAGCAAAATGGCTGTAATCATCAATAGTTGATACAAGTCCTGCTCCACCAGATTCAAATTCTACATCTTCTCCATAATACTCACCTAAATGACTAATATTAAATACGGAAAGTTCTCCTACTTCTTCATCCCATTTATAATTTTTTGCAAAACGATTTAGCTTATCTTTTGGTACAAAGAAACCTGTGTCCATCATATCTAATGGATTAAATAATTCTTCCTTCAAAAACTGTCCGTATTTCTTACCTGATACTACTTCTATTATTCCTCCTAATATATCCGCAGATAATCCATACATCCACTTTTCTCCTGGATGAAATAATAAAGGAACCTTTGCAATAGCTTTTATATATTCCATAGTATCAGGAGAATCTCCTCTTTTTCTTCTTTCTATGAAACCAGTAAATAATTTTTTCATTTGCCTTCCTGGTTCATGATTTTCATCTGGATATGGAATTCCAGAAGTCATATTAAGTAAGTCTTGAATGTTAACCTCTCTTTTTACAGGAACTAATTTCCCATCTGAAGTATATACCACTTGATTTAAAAACTCAGGTATGTACTTGCTTACAGGGTCCCACAAATCAATTTCTCCTCGTTCTACTAAAATCATTGTAGCTACTGCAGTAATTGGCTTAGTCATAGAATACATTCTAAAAATTGTATCTCTCTTCATTTGAATTTTATTTTCCTTATCAGCATATCCAAATGTGTTATGATACATCTCATTGCCATTATGTATAACCAATACATTTGCTCCAACAACATTTCCACTATCTACTTCATCTTTGATTAACTTATCCATGGTATCTTTATATGAAAACATAAAATCTCTCCCTTTATAGCATTTATTAATCTATCTTTTATTAAGTTAAAAATAAATATCCTATAGACCATTTTATAATCTATAGGATAAGTTATTAACCTAAAATATTTAACTACTTTATCATAAATTTTTATACTCTTTATCAATATTATTTCTAATTTTTTCTCTTCCTCTAGCTATTCTTTTATAAATTAAATCTTTACTTAACCCCAAATCTCCTGATATTTTTTCCACTGTCTCATCAAGTAAATATCTTTTTATAAAGATATTTTTATCTTCTTCTTTTAAACTCTTTAATAAATGAAAAAATCCATCATTATCTAGTTCTAAGCTATCTTCAAAAGAACCCTCTACTAACTCTTCTTTAATTTCTAATGATATATTGCTTTTCTTAATTATTCTTTTATAATCAATAGCCTTATATTTAGCTACTGATATTAAAAAATTTCTTAAACTTCCCTTTTCACTATCATAGCAATCTAAATTTCTCCAAAGACTTATTAAAATATCATTAAAGCATTCATCTATTTCATTCATTTCTACATAACTATTTAATATCTTATTTATTACTCCATAAATTAATTTTCCATAAGTGTTTATTAGCTCAGTTAAGGCTTTTTCATCTTTGTTTATTATACCTAAAACAATATCTGTATCATTCAAACTAATGTCCTCCTACCAAAAATTAATTTATACTCGAAAGATATTCGTGTATTTCTTTATAATCCGTATTTCTAATTAATAAATCATAAAATTTTCCATCACTTAATTCGATTAATAATTCTGTGTTAAGACTTCGCCTTGTAGTAAAGAAATATAAAAAAGCTATAATAGAAATCATGAATATAGTTATCCTTATAAAGTTAGATTTATCTGAAAGTATATAAGCAAATTTGGAAAATACATTTGATATTAAATATGCACAAAATACTTGGAATAGAAATTTTAGAACAACTTTAAATCGCTTTGATTTATATCTCTTTAAGTCTAAAAGTATTTTAAATCTATATTTTTTCTTTATCTCTTCTCCCATATCTATCTGTTTAATATCTTCTCTATTATATATCTTAACTCCTTGCATACTATTATGATAATTTGCATTCACTATTATAATTCTTTTGTTTGTACAAAAAATTAATCTATTAAAAGAGTAGCCATCACCAGTCATAAATGGAATTGGCATAACAACATTAACCGCTGTTGCTGCCATAAGCATATCAATATCCGTTCCCTTTATCACTTTTTCTACAACTTCATCTTTCTCTAAAATATTTTCCTCAACATAAATCCCAACTTCTCTAAGCTTATTCTTAGCAAGTTTTGTTCTAATATCACTCGTTATTTTACTTAATTTCCCATTTTCTATATCTGCAAAATTCATATACTCATTAATTTCTTCTTCTTTATAGTTAATTCCATTAAACTCCCTAAATATTTCCTTTTCCCTCATAAGAAACACTCCTATTTTTTTATTTATACTATATACGCAATTTAAGTGTTCATTTTGGACAAAATTTACAAAAACTCCTCTATTAAATTTTCTAAAGGGTATCACGAAACGTGATACCCTATCAAACCATTGATTTTACTTACTTAAATAAATTTCCAAAATTAAATGGAAATTTTTATCTATTATATATATGCCAAAAGTGAAGTTTTAATTAAAACTTCACTTTTCATCGGCTAATATCAAAATCTATTTTGATACAGCTTATTCTTATATGAGTATATAAATAGCATTTATATACTCATGATTCCTCTTATAATATAAGCTTTCTATATCTATTATACGCAGCCATAACTTCTTGTTTTCTTGGCATTGATAAGCTACCAGATCCCCCATATATCTTATCTATAGAAATTAATCCTTTTTTATTTATCTCTTCATATATATAATCAATCATTTCTTCAAAAGGTAATGATTTCTTCATCATATTATCTTCTGCCCACTTCATAATAGCACCAATTGAATTTAGTTGCTCATTATCTACTATTTGCTCAACAGATCTTAAATCTATATTTTCCTTATTTATAATAATTGAGCTTAGTCCCATAGTTTTGATTTTTACACCTTTATAAGTACTTTCTATAGTTCCTCTTTGTACTTTCCTATCAAAACTTATATTTATTTTTATATCTTTTTCTTCTATTCTTTTATTTATTTCGCCTCTCATTAATGACTTTGCTTCTTTAGTTACATCTTTTGCTTCATAATTATCCATTTGAATAACACAATCTGCTACATCAAAATAATCTCCAGAACTTCCTATTACTAAAACCGTAGAAATATCTTTTTGTTTATATAATGGCTTAACTATTTCTATAAATGGAGTTATAGGCTCCTTTTCTTTTGAAACTAATCTTTGCATTAAGTCATCTCTAATCATAAAATTAGTTGCAGATGTATCTTCATCAATTAATAATGTATTTGAACCACTTTCAATTGCTTCTATTATATTTGCTGCCTGTGATGTGCTTCCACTAGCATTTTCAGTTGTAAACTTTATTGTGTCTTTTCCATTTGGCAGATTATCTATAAACAATGATATATCTGTATTTTTAATACTTCTTCCATCTTCTGCTCTAACTTTAACAGATGTATTATCAGTTATAACAAATTCTCTTCCATCACCCTCGATATGATTATATACTCCAAGTTCTAATGAATTTAAAATGGTAGATTTCCCATGATATCCTCCACCCACTATTAGTGTTATTCCTTCTTTTATTCCCATCCCCTTTATTGAGCCTCTATTTGGCAAATTAAATTCTACCTCTAGGCCTTTAGGGGATTCAAATTTTTTAGCATTTTTTAATGGCTTTGAAGAAACTCCACTTTCTCTTGGAAGTATAGAGCCATTTGCTACAAAAGCAATTAATTTATTTTTCTTAAGGTTAGCTCTAATGTATTCTTGATCTTCTATTAATTTAACTCTATCCATAAGCTTATTTTTATTAATATTTGTGTATATTAATGTGCTTTCTACTATACTAGGAACAATATTGTATAATATCTTTTCTAATTCCTTAGCCAATACACTTCTTCCTCTAGCTGGGAATCCAACATAAAATCTTGCTTCTATATTATCTTTATTTATTATTATTGAAGTTCTTTCTAATATCTCTTGAGGACACTTGCTTATTGTAATTAACCCACTTTTTCCTGATCCAAATATCTTTTCACTATACTTGTTTATGTTTGAATAAAATAATCTAGTTATAAAATCCGAAACTGCAATTCTCTTATATTTTTTATCTAATAAATTTTCTGGGAAATTAGCTGTTTTTTTATCAATGATAACCCTAACTCTTGATGGAGATGCAAATGGATCTCCTTGAACATGGTCAATACATAAAATATAATTTTTAAAATCATATTCTCCTTGTAAATCCTTATATGCTTTATATCCTTTGCCATCTATTTTTCTTAATTCTTCTTTTAAAATGCTATAATCTCTCATAAACTACCTCTTATAACTTATTAAAATAATCATCTATTAACTTTTCACCCATTCTTCTATACATATTGCTCATATTAATAAATGAACTAAGCAGTAAAAAGTTTTTTTCAAATTCATCAGAATTTAACTTTCCTTCTTTTTCTATCATATTTTCAATGCTATTATATTTTATTTCAATGGAATTTTCTACGTCCTTTAAATCCTCACCATATTGCTTTAAATATACCTTATATAAATCTCTTATTGGATAATCTTCTTCATTTTCTAATGATGTAACTATCTTATTTAATGAACTCTTTATATCACTTATTGATAATGCTCCTTTTAAATTATAAATAAGACTCATCAAAACTAAATGTTCTTTACTATATTTTTTATTTTTTACAGACATTAAAAGTTTACCCTTAGCATAATTGTTAACCATAGTTTTAGTTAACGCCTTATCATCTTCATTTCTTTTAGTTTCATTAAACTTACTATCAAAAAGCTGCGTTACTTGATCCATATATAAATCTATCTCAGGTATCTCATCTAATGTTAATTGATTTTGCAAATTTAGTTCAGTAAACTTTTCTTTTAATTCATTAATATCCATATGTACCTCCATGTAGTTTTATAAACTACCTATTAATATATCTATATTTAAATATACTAGTATCAGCTAGATATTTCAAGGAATTTAATAAAATATATAAATTTTTCTAAAAATTTAAGGTATTATAGACTTTGACTTTTTTAATCTATATTATTAATATAATAATAACAATACGTAGTTTTTAAAACTACATATAAAGGGGTGTTTGTTTTGGAAAGGCATTTAAGAGAACCTATAAATAGCTTAACTCATTGGGTTGGCGCAATTTTATCACTATTTGCATTAATTGCAATGTTAACAAAAGGATTAATTAATAATGCATCTAATGTAGCAATTGTTTCTGTAGTTATATTTGGTATAAGCTTAATTTTACTATATAGTGTTTCAGCAACTTATCATGGCGTAATAACAAGTGAAAAAGTAATATTTAGACTTAGAAAATTAGATCATTCTATGATATTTATTTTAATAGCTGGCTCTTATGCACCATTTTGCTTAATTGCTCTTGGTGGTTCAAAAGGAACTGTATTTTTTACAACTATAGCGTCTATAGCTTTAGCTGGCATATTATTTAGAATGTTATGGTTTAATTGTCCAAGATGGTTACAAACATCTCTTTATATTGGCCTAGGATGGGCCGCTATATTTATGATTAAACCATTATCACAAGTACTTAGTCCAATAAGCTTATTTTTATTAGTACTTGGAGGCGTTCTTTACACTGTTGGTGGTGTTATATATGGAATAAAGCCTAAAAAACTTCAATTAGGTAAGTTTGGTTTTCATGAAATATTCCATATATTTATTATCTTAGGAAGCTTAAGTCACTTCATATGTGTTTTCACATATCTCATATAAATAAAAAAATGAAATCCTATTAATTAGGATTTCATTTTTTTATTTATACTATTTTTCTTTTATTCTCATTTTTCTTATTAATAAATATGCCACTGTAGCTAATACTACAGATATAATGCTAAAGGTTGAGATAGTCATATATACATTTCTAGGTAAAATCCCCAAAATATAAAATACCCATTCTCCAATTTTTCCTGTTAAATATGGAAAATTTAAGGCCATTATATAAAATCCCATATTAAATATTATAATTAGTAATATTGGGATAATTGATATTACAGTCTTCATTAATTTATTGCATTTATAATAAAGCATAGTTATTACAAACCCTAAAATAAATGCCATTAAATATACAGATGCTTGAAATAAAAACGTATTAAAAAGCGTTTCTATACTATTACTTTGAATCCAACCATTATTAGCATAATTAGAAATATTAATATAATCAGTGTATATCATGTCATAATTAGTTGGACAATTAACAAAAATGTTATATATTCTATTTAGAATTATATCTATAAATGACATCCCTATAGATATTGGAACCATTGATAATACTGTTCCATAAAAGTAACTCTTTCTAGATAAGTTATTTCCCTTTATAAAATAAAAATTTTCCTTAAACATATTTAATCCCACAACAAATATAAATATTGCAGAAGAAAGCTCTATTCCTGATGATGATACCGCTCCATCACTATTATAAGAAAGTATTGTAAGGAGAACGCATATCGAAATGAATACAAAATAAAACATTAATATTGAATTTTTTAAAGAGCTTAAATTATATTTAACTACTGATTTCACCTTCATTATTTAACTTCCTCCTCTCCTGTTAAATGAATAAACAATTTTTGAAGTTCAACTTTTGAAATTTCTAATCCTAATTCTACTATTTCCTTTTTACTTTCTTTAGTTAATCCTCCAATGATTGTAGCTTCCTTAAATCCAGCTATAGTTTCTATATTAATACAATTCTTGCCTGCTAAATATTTATCAACTTTATCAGCGGCACCCGATACTAAGTAAGCTTCTCCTAGTAAGCCTTCTACTTCTCTATCACCTAAAACTTTCCCATCTTTAATTATTATTACTTTTTCCAAAATCTCTGAAACTTCTTCTATAATATGAGTCGAAAGCACTATAGTCTTTGGCTTATCTATATAATTTGCAACTAGTTCTTTATAAAACATATCTCTATGATTTGCATCCAATCCTAAGACTGGCTCATCAAAAAGTAATATTTCAGCTCCTGATGATAAAGTTATTATTATTTTGCATATTGAAGAATATCCAGTAGATAAATCTTTAAATTTTTTATCAACATTAAGTCCAAACTTTTTGCTTAAATTTAATGCATATTCCATATCAAAATTATTATAAAACTCTTTTGTCCATTTAAATAAATCCTTAATTTTTAAACTTGGCGGGTATAAATCTTGCTCTGTCATAAAATAAATCTTATCATTCAACTTATCATTTTCTATAACATTCTCACCATCTATTGTAATTTTACCTTCAGTCGGAAATATTCTATTAGTTATAAGATTTAGTAAAGTTGTTTTTCCTGCACCATTTCTTCCTAATAATCCATATATCTTATTTTCCTCTATTGTTAATGAAATATTGTCTAAAACTCTATGATTTCCATACTCCTTAGTTAAATTAGATATTTTTATTAATGACATTAGCTACTCCCCCTTTTTAATCATTTCTATAATATCTGTAGTGGAAATATTAAGCTTTTTTGCTTCTTCAATTAATGAAACTATATAATTAGAATAAAACTTATCTTTTCTCTTTTGTATTAACTTTTCTTTGCTTCCACTTGAAACAAACATTCCAACACCTCTTCTTTTATAAATAATTCCTTCATCTACTAATAAATTAAAGCCTTTCGCTACAGTTGCTGGATTAATTTTGAATTTTACAGATATCTCTGTTGTTGATGGTATTACTTCATCTTCATTAAAAACTCCATTTAAAATTCCATCTTCTATTGATTGTGCTATTTGAATATATATAGGTATTTCACTAGAAAAATCTAAATTCATAGCTACCTCCTTTTAACTTTCTAATATAATATATGTGAATTATGTTATTTGGTTCATTACTCATGTAATTAACTATATATCTTTCGAGACCTGTTGTCAATACTTGGAAACTAAAAAAAAACCCTATAAATAGACTCTCTTTTATCAGTGTCTATTTATATAGGGTCCATTTTAATAAACATCATCTTCTTTATTGGATTTAAAATTTAATAATCTACTATATACCACCATACATTATTCCAAGTATTATAACTAATGCTGTTATAGTCGTAAAACCATACTTAGCAAATAATAAAAATTTATTTCCAACCTTCTTACTTGCCCCCATGTTTATTTCTTCTAAAACTTCTTCTTTATCTCTCATAAAATAGAAGACTATAAGTACTATCAAAGCTCCAAGTGGAGATATAACTATTGTTATAAAATCTGCAAAATTATTAAATAAATTCATATTTAAATTTAATGGTATTGCTAGTATAAATAATATAATTGATATTAAAATTGTAGCCTTTTTTCTACTTAATTTTGTTTGGGACATTAAAGCTTCTACTGGTCCTTCCAACATATTTATGGATGAGCTTACAGCTGCAAATATTACACTTAAGAAAAATAACATTGATAGTATTTGACCTGCTGGCATTGATTTAAATATAGTTGGTAGTGTTATAAATAACAATGGTGGTCCTGACATAGGATCTAAGCCAAATGCAAATACTGCTGGCATTATAACAAATGAAGCTAATAATGCAGATATAGTATCTAATATTGCTGTACTAATTGCTGATCTTGGTATATCCATATCCTTTTCTATATAACTACCATATACAACCATACCACATCCATTTAGTGATACTGTAAAAAATGCTTGTCCAAGAGCCATTACCCACGTATTAACTTTAAATAAGTATTCCCACTTAGGTGTTAATAAGTATTTAACTCCTTTCATAGCTCCTGGTAAAGTTAATGATCTAAAAGCTAATAATATAAAAATTATAAAAAGTAATGGCATTATTATCTTATTTGCCTTTTCTATTCCTTTTGTGATCCCTATAATTACTATAATTAGAGCTATAAATATAGCAATTGCATTCCATAATATAGTTTCCTTACTTCCTGCAAAATTATTAAAGAAGCTATCTATCTGTATCTTATTTATTTCTCCTGTTGTACTTAAAGTAAAATATTTAATAATCCAGCCTACAACTACGTTATAAAACATAAAAACTCCTGCCAATCCTACTGCTGGTATTGCTCCTATTAATATTCCACCTTTTTTGCCCTTTTTTTCAAATGCATATTTTATTCCTGTTAATGATCCTCCATGAGCTGATCTTCCAAAAGTAAATTCTGTAATAAGACCTATAGAACCAAGTAATAATACAAATATAAAGTATGGTATTAAAAATACTGCTCCTCCATTTTGTCCTAGCCTATATGGAAACATCCAAATGTTACCTAGCCCTACAGCTGCTCCAATGCAAGATATTATAAATCCTGCCCTACTTGTAAAATGTTCTCTTTTCTCCATAACCTACATTCCTCCTTATTTATATATAAAAAAACCACATAGTCTCTACTATGTGGTAAATAAACAGGAATAAAAAATACCACATAGCATTTATCTATGTGGTTAAATTATCTCTATAAATCTGAGCATAATTAATATTTATAACCATCATAGACACAAACCTTAAATCTTGCTTACGGCTTGCATCTATAATTACTTTATAAATACAAGTCCTATCTATAATAGCTATAATAATAATTCATATTAACTTTTATTTCTTTAAAGTTAATTCTTTTGCTCATTCTTATTCTCCCAAACTACATTTTAGTAAATATTAGCACCCTATTATATAAGTGTCAACCCCTATAAAGTACAATATTTAAATAATTTACTATGTTTCCATTAAATTTTCTAAATATTATTTGAGCATTAAATGAAAATATGTTGAGTTTATGATATAATAACGAAATGAATAATATTAGAAATGAGGTCGGTTTTTAGTGATAACTGTATCAAACGTAAGCTTAAGATTTGGTGGACGTAAGCTTTTTGAAGATGTAAATATAAAATTTACTCCTGGTAACTGTTATGGTGTTATCGGTGCCAATGGTGCTGGTAAAAGTACATTCTTAAAAATACTTTCTGGAGAAATTGAACCAAACACTGGTGATGTTTCTATCGCTCCAAATACAAGAATGTCTGTTTTAAAACAAGATCATTATGCATATGATGAGTTCGAAGTTTTACAAACAGTAATAATGGGAAATAAAAGATTATATGAAATAATGGAAGAAAAAGATGCTTTATATGCAAAACCTGATTTTTCTGATGAAGATGGTATAAGAGCTTCTGAATTAGAAGGTGAATTTGCTGATATGAACGGTTGGGAAGCTGAATCAGATGCTTCTTCATTACTTCAAGGCTTAGGAATCGGAACTGACATGCACTACAAAAAGATGTCAGAGCTAGTAGGTGGAGAAAAAGTTAAAGTTCTTTTAGCTCAAGCCTTATTCGGTAATCCTGGAATTCTAATTCTGGATGAGCCTACAAACCACTTAGATATACAATCAATTAACTGGTTAGAAGACTTCCTTTTAAGATTCGAAGGAACTGTTATCGTTGTATCCCACGATAGACACTTCTTAAATACAGTATGTACTGTAATGGCAGATGTTGATTTTGGCAAAATTAAATTATATGTTGGTAACTATGACTTCTGGTATGAATCAAGCCAATTAGCATTACAAATGGCTAAGGATCAAAACAAGAAGAAGGAAGAAAAAATTAAAGAATTACAAGACTTTATTGCAAGATTTAGTGCTAATGCTTCTAAGTCTAAGCAAGCAACTTCACGTAAGAAGTTATTAGATAAAATAACTTTAGATGATATTCAACCTTCAAGCAGAAGATATCCTTTCGTTGGATTTAAGCCTGAAAGAGAAGTTGGTAATGAAATTTTAACAGTTGAAGGCTTAACTAAGACTATTGACGGAGTTAAAGTTTTAGATAATGTTAGCTTTAGAGTTAATAAAGATGATAAAATAGCATTCATTGGAGACAATGATATCGCTATAACAACTTTATTTAAAATAATAAATGGCGAAATGGAACCAGATAGTGGAGAATTTAAATGGGGAATTACTATAACAAAATCTTACTTCCCTAAAGATAACAACGAATTCTTCGATAACTGTGACTTAAGCCTTGTAGATTGGTTAAGACAATACTCAGGTAACACTGTTGAAGAACAATCCGAATCTTATTTAAGAGGATTCTTAGGTAGAATGTTATTCTCTGGCGAAGAAGCATTAAAGAAGGCTAGCGTATTATCAGGGGGAGAAAAGGTTAGATGTATGTTATCTAGAATGATGCTTACAAATGCTAATGTATTAATGCTAGATCAACCTACAAACCACTTAGACCTTGAATCTATAACTGCTGTTAATAACGGACTTAAAGATTATAAGAGTGTTATAATGTTTGCTTCTCATGACCATCAATTTATTCAAACTATTGCTAATAGAATAATAGATATTAAAGAAGATGGATCAATAGTAGATAGAGCTATGACATATGATGAATACTTAGAGTTCTCAGGTAAGACTAAATAAAGATTTATATAAAAATAAGGGGCTGTTGAAAACAGCTCCTTATTTTTTATAGATTATTTATCATTCTAATTTCTCTATATTTTACTCCTGAAAATTCATATTCAAATACTTCTTTCTTCTCAAATCCATTTTTTTCATATAAATCTATTGCGATAATATTATCAACCTCAGCACTTGTGTAAAGATTCTGATGTCCATATTTATCTACAAAGAACTCTAAAAATTTCTGTACTGCTACTTTTCCTATTCCATTATTTTGATACTTAATATCTATCATAAATCTGCTCATTGACCATCCATTAAGTTCATCATCAAAATCATATAAAATAAAGCCTACAATATTATTATCTTTATAAATACCTAATGGATATAAATTAGGCTCATATGCTGCTTGCACTAAATAATACATATTGGAAGCAACAAATCTTTTCTGTTCTTCACTAATTTTTAATTCTATACATTCATTATAATTACTTCTATCAATTTCTCTAAATTCTATATTCATCTCTAATCTCTCCCTTAATACTATATTTATTTTTCTTCCTTAAACCCTCGTGCGTATTTTAAATATAACACAATACCAATTAATAAAGTACTAACTTCTGCTACGGGAATAGTAATCCAAACTCCTATTATTCCAAATAATCTCGGTAATAATAATATCAATGGAGTAACTATAATTAAGCCTCTCATAATAGAAATTATAAAGGATTCTTTTGCTTCATTAATTGATGCAAAAAATGATGTAGTTACAATATTTAATCCCATTATAAAGAAAGCAGTAAAATAAATTTTAATACCTTCATTTGCTATAGATAACAACTCTTGATTTCTCTCTTTGTTAAAAATATTAATTATCTCCTCAGAAAATACTATCCCTGATAGATAACAAAGAAGTCCAATACCTGTAGCTGTAATTAAAGCATACTTATATATAATTTTAATGTTCTTAGTTTTACCTTCTCCATAATTATTGCTTATTATAGGTTGTATTCCTTGTGCTATGCCAGTAAATATTGCAACTACTATCAAAGCAAGATTCGCTATTATTCCATAAGCGGCTACCCCTATATTATTAGCAATATTTAAAATTGTAAAATTAAATACTAGCATTATTACTCCTGACGAAAACTCTGTTATAAATGATGGAATTCCTAATGAAACTATATTTTTTATATAACCCATATTAATTTTGCATTTTACAAACTTAAAATTATTTGCCCTTTTAATAAAATGCATTGATAACACTATTAAACTGATTATTGGAGCAAGTCCTGTTGCAAATGCAGCTCCAAACATTCCAAGTTTAAAAGGAAATATAAATATATAATCTAAAATTATATTACTAAAACTTCCTAGAAGCATTGCTATCATAGATAGATTTGGATTATCGTCGTTTCTTACAAAGCATATTACTATATTATTTATTATAAACGCGCATGAAAACATTAAGATTGTTTTTAAATACATTCCAGCTAAAGGATTAACAAGATTATCAGCTCCAAGTATACTAGCAATATCATATGAAAAGAGTATCCCAACACCTGTTAAAATTAATCCGACCAACACTCCTAAAATAATTGCATGAGTAAAAATTTTATTTGCTTTTTTCTCATTATTCCTACCTCTATAAATAGAATATTTTGTTGCTGCCCCCATTCCAATCATTAATCCAAGTCCACTAACTAAACTATATACAGGTAAAACTAAGTTTAATGCAGTTAATCCAATGCTTCCTACTCCATTTGCTACAAAAAATGTATCTGCTAATATATAACATGAAAGTCCTATCATACTAATAACATTGAAAGATACATATTTTATAAAATCCTTTAAAATATCATTACTTAATTCTTTTCTCATAACTCTTCCCCCTATAAATAAAAAAGCATTAGGTGGTTCATACCCAAAGGCCTAATGGCATGAATCCCTAATGCTTGCTATGCGAATATTATGTCCGGCGACATAACTACTCAAGACTATTTAATTGAAACAATATTATTACAATTTACTGTTATTGTCAATATTTAAAAATTCTAAAATAGTTTAATTATAATATTATACCTTGTATTATCTAATATTCTATTTCTCAATCATCATTTCTATACATTCACTAACGCTCGAAACATGATTATTTGCATAACCTTTTAATTCTTCTTCTACGTGATGAAAAGTGAAGCTATTCTTAGTTAATTTAAACATAGATAAATCATTATATGAATCTCCAATTGCATAAAGCTTTTCTATATCTAATTTATTAAGTTCTAATAATTTTTTTAGTCCATTTCCTTTTGAACAATCCTTAGGAGCTATATCAACAAAGTATTGATTTCTAAAAGCTTCTAAAGCATGTCCGTATTTCTTTATTAATAATTCTTTTGCTTCTTCAGCTTTATTTATATTCATATTTTTTGCAAATAAGCTTATAATTGAGTAATTTCTTTTTTCCGAAAATACATCTTCCTTTGATATTACACCTTTGAAGTAATCCATTAAATGTTCTATTCCACTAAAGTCTTCTGGTTCTATAAGATAATTGCTTCCTTCATGTTCAAAATGAACACAAATATCTTCCTCACCTATAAAATCTCTAAATACCTCTTCTGCAACTTCATTACCGATATAATTATCATAAATTACATTATCATTACTATCTATTATTATAGATCCATTGCATGCAACTATATAATCATATTTTATTTCAGGATATTCATTAAATATTTTATGTATTCCTTCTAGGCTTCTTCCAGTTGATATTATGAACTTATGTCCCTCTTCTTTAAGTTTTAATATAGCATTTATATCTTCTTCCTTAATAGTATTATCATGTTGTACTAAAGTTCCATCTAAATCACAAGCTAAGTATTTCATCTATATACACTCCCCTAATATTTTCTACTTTCAAATTATAACATATAGTACTAATTTTAATTTTTAAGATATGAAATTTTGCACTTAATTATATTTTTCTTATTATGCTTAACATTAATTATTTTCACTACACCATTCTTTGTGAAATATAAATAATTATTTTCAAATTATATATAAGAAAATCTAAAATAAAAAGCAAAATAACACTGATATCATGTTATTTTGCTTTTTTATTTTAACTTATTTTATTTGTTATATTTTATATGAAGTAATTCGTGAGCCTTTCCATGTCCTGGTTCCCCCATAAATGTTTCATACATTTTATTTAAAGCACCATTTTCATGTGATTTTCTCTTCTTTAATACATTTTTATCTTGGTTATATAATACTGATGCTCTTACGCTTCTGATATCCATAGTTAATCTATCTGAAGCATTTACATGAGGTTGTCCACCACCATTTACACATCCACCTGGGCATGCCATTACTTCTATAAAGTGATAGTTTTTCTCATTAATTTTTCCACTCTTCATAAAATCAAATAGACTTGAAGCTCCATTTATAACTGCAACATTATAATTTTCTCCACCAATTTCAACTGTAGATTCTTTTATTCCAGCTAAGCCTCTTACTTGCTCATATTCTATATTTTCTAAATCTTTACCTTCAACAAAGTCTTTCGCTGTTCTTAGTGCAGCTTCCATAACACCACCTGTTGCTCCAAATATAGCACCTGCTCCAGTGTATTCACCCATTGCTGGATCTGCTTCACTATCCTCAAGTTTAGCAAAATCTATTTTTGCATCTTTAATCATCTTTGCTAATTCTCTTGTTGTTATTACAGCATCTATATTTCTTATACCGTCATTTTCCATTTCAGGTCTATCAGCTTCATATTTCTTAGCAGTACAAGGCATTATTGTTACTGTAAATATTCTCTTTGGATCTATATCAACAACTTGTGGGTAATAGGTTTTACTAGCTGTTCCAAATATTTGTTGTGGTGACTTAGCACTAGATAAATGATCTATAAAGTTTGGATAATAATTTTCAACTTGTCTAACCCATGCAGGACAACAAGATGTAAACATAGGGAATGGCCCACCAGTTTTAATTCTTTGAATTAACTCTGTAGCTTCTTCCATTATTGTCATATCTGCTCCAAAGTTTATATCAAATATCTTATCAAATCCAAGCTGTCTTAAAGCTGTATATACCTTACCTGTAACATCTATCCCATAACCCATCTTAAATAGTTCTCCCATAGCAGTTCTAACTGATGGTGCCATTGCGACTATAACATGTTTTTCCTCATCTGCTAATGCATCTTTTACTCTATCCATATGAGATTTTTCTGATAAAGCATCTACAGGACATGCTGCTACACATTGTCCACATAATAAACAATTAGTATCATCAAAGCACTTTAAATTTTCTGGTCCAACTATTTTTTGTCCATCTACTTCTATGAACTTTATTGATTCAGTTCCTGTCTTTGTTCTACATGCAGCTACACATCTTCCACATGTAACACACTTTGTTCTATCTAAAACTATTGATTTACTTCTATCATCTACATATTCAGATTTATCCGCAACAACAAAAGGCTTAGAAGCTCTTGCTTTAGTTTTTATTACTAATTTTAAAAATTCACAGTTTTCTCTTCTTTTGCATGGTCCACATTTGAATTCATGCTTATCTAATAATGATGAAACTGTACTTTTAACTTCTTCTTGAACTCTTTCTGTATTAGTGTTAATAACCATTCCATCTTCTGGAACAAGGCAACACGCTTTAACTAAATCTTCTTGTCCTTCAACTTCAACTAAACATACTCCACATTGTCCAACATTGCTACAATCCTCTAAAAAACATAAAGCTGGAATATCTATTCCGTTCTCTTTAGCTATTTTCATTAAGTTTTTATCATCACTCACTAGAATTTTATTTCCATTAATAGTTATGTTTTTCATTATAATTCCCCCTATAATTGAATGGTAAGTAAATTTCTTTTGTTACAATATTAACAATTTCATTTTACACCATATTTACAATAATTACTATCCTTTAATTATTATTGTTTTCTTCAACTTTCCCACTTATGATTTTACGCTAAAAATTGCACATGGACAATGTAAAATTATAACCAAAGGTGTATTCTTTTAGTTCTTTTTATTAAAATACAAATTAAATACTTAAATTTATATCATTTGATATTAATGTTTAGTATCTACTTTTAACTATGCGTATCTGCTTTCATTTCCCAATGTATAACAAAAGCTAGTATAGCTCTTAAAATTATTATTGCCGCTAATATATACATCTCATCTAAAGACCTTACAATTACTGTTTTTAATATTTCTGCCCCTAACTTAAATTCAAGTGCAAGTGTTAATGACTGCGCAAATTCTACTTTTATAGGATAATTATTTCTAGTGATTATATTTAGTATAAATTTATAAAAAGCCTTAACCGCACCAACTATTATTATCAATATTCCCATTGATTCTAAAAGATGTATGGCAAATGGAGTTACCAACTCAACAAAATGCTCTATCAAACCTATCCCCTCCAAACTTGTCTTTATTACCAATTATCTTTTATAATAAAAAATAAGTAAAGTGAATTTAAACAAATTTAGAATTTTTATTGCATTTTTATGTTAATATAATACTATAAAATATATTTATTTGAGGTACCATATGATACAAGTGTATAATAGAAAAACAAACAATTATGAAGTAGAAAAGGTCGCAGGAGGAAATTATATAAAATGGTCTTATGATTCACCTGTTGGAAAAAGCATAACAGAGCTTTTAGTTAAGAAAAAGTTATTTTCAAAGCTTTACGGAGCTTATTGCGATACTTCATTAAGCAAGAGGAAAATATCTAATTTTATAAAAGATTTTGATATAGATATGAATATAAGTTCAAGTACGATTGATGATTTTAATAATTTCAATGATTTCTTTGTGAGATCATTAAAAAAAGATGCAAGACCTATTGCATCTGATAATAACCTTCTTATTTCTCCTGGAGATGGAAGATTATTTGCATATGAAAATATTTCTATTGATAAATTAGTTCAAGTTAAAGGAATTCACTATAGTTTATCTGAGTTAATTGGAGATAATGATATTGCTAAAGAATATGAAGGCGGAGTATGTCTAGTTTTAAGACTTTGTCCAACAGACTATCATAGATTCCATTTTATTGATAATGGAATCCCTATGCAAAGCAATTTCATAAATGGTAACTATTATTCTGTTAATCCAGTTGCTCTCGAAAGAATTCCTAAACTTTATTGTCAAAACAAAAGGGAATGGAGCATATTTAAATCTGATAACTTCAACGATATTATTCATATTGAAGTTGGCGCTACTTGTGTTGGAACAATAATCCAAACATATACTCCTGGTAATAGGGTTTTAAAAGGTGAAGAAAAAGGCTATTTTAAATTTGGTGGCTCAACTACAATTCTTCTATTTAAAAAGGATACAGTTAAAATTGATGAAGATATACTAAATCAAACAGAGCTTGGATTTGAATGTAAAGTATTAATGGGAGAAGTAATAGGAAAAAGAAACTAATATATTCGTATTTTTAATAGTTTCTTATGAACTATCGAAGTAAATATTAAGGTATAAATTATAACAGGTAACTAAAGTAAAATTTCTTATATAATAAAATATATTATAGGAGTAAGTATTTATGGGGGATTTAATATATAGATTATTATTATTTTTAAATAGCAGTAAAGAAAATGATATTAATTATAATATTGCAATAACGATGCTTAGAAATATACGTTCTATTCCTGATATGTCCATAAATAAGCTAGCTGATCTTTGTTTTACATCTCCAGCTGCTATTACAAGGTTTTGTCACAAATTAGGGTATTCTAATTTGATAGAATTTAAAGAAAATATAAAAATAAATATAGGTCATTATAATGAAGGTCTTATGAAGCCTAAAGCATTGTATTATGATCTTTCAAGAGAAGATATATTAAATAATATGTCTTTAGAAATCATAAATGAAATAGAAACCTTTAAATCATTTATAGATTTAAAGGTTGTTGATAGAGTAGTTGAACTTATTTTTAATAGTAATAATGTTTGTATATTCGGAACACAATTTTCACAATTAATGGCTCAGGACCTACAGCGTAAATTAGCTAATTTGTCTAAACTTATATATCATGCTAATGATGTTCAAGAGCAGGAAAGATTAGCTGATGATTTGGATGAAAGTTCCTTAGCAATTCTAATTTCTCCTACTGGTAGATTTACTCTATATCATGAAAGACTTTGGGAAAAGATAGAGAAAAGTCCCACTACAGTAGTTGTTATTACCGAGCAACATAAACCTGAATATATAAAAAGAAGTGATTATATAATTTATCTGCCACCTAGAAATGATTCAAATGAATATGTTCAAAGTCACAGATATGACTTAAGCTATCTAATTGAATATATTTATGTTAGATACGGAAGCATGTATAAAAACATTTAATAGTAAAAAAGTAAAGGTAAAAAACTTAAGGAAATCTATTTCAGGCTAGCTTCAGTAACTAAAAAGGAACTCAATTTTTAAATTGAGTTCCTTTTTCATTACATAACTCATCAAGATGAGTTATTTCCTTAATTATTCATTATGCATTGTCCATTATAAATTGCATTAAAACTCTGCTCTTTCTACCTTTTCAATTTTTTCTATAACATCTTTAAATTGTGGTAAATAATCTTTATGAGCTAATAACATTTCATTTAATAACTTTCTTCCTCTAACATCATCAGCTACTAAAGGATTAGTTACCATAGCTAATAATGCGGTATTGTAATCTCCTGTATAAGCTGCTTCTGCTGCTAATCTTTCAAATGATTTTATTTGTGCAACTAAGCCTTGTGCAAATATTGGTAAGTCAGTAACTGTTTCTACTGGGACTGGACCATTCTTTCCTACATAACAACTTACTTCTACAGCTGACTCATCTTCGAATTGCTTTAAAGTTCCATTATTTCTAGTATTAACAGCAATTATAGTATTTTTATCATTATATATTCCATTTATAACATTACATGCGACATCTGAATAATGGGCTCCACCACGTTTAGCTAATTCTTCTGGTTTTTCTTGTAGATTAACATCTTTATACATTTCAAATAATTTCTTTTCTACTTCCATTACTACTTCTGCTCTAGTCTTTCCCTTTTTAAATTCTTCTAATTCACTATTTATCATATCTCTTGTTTTGTAATAATATCTGTGATAAGGACAAGGAATTACTCCAAATGCCTTCATTGTTGCAACATCCCAATCGAATCCCTTTATATTTGCCATTGTTTGTGTCTTTGAATCAGGTGCTGTTAATTCTTTTATAACTTCTGCTGTAACATCATTACCATCTAAATAAACTTTTTCTGCATAAACCATATGGTTTAATCCAGCAAAATCTACTGTTACTCTATCACTATTTACACCTAATATATCAGCAAATGAATATTGTAACCCAATAGGAACATTACAAACTCCTACTACCTTTTTATGAACTCCATATCTTAATAAAGCTTCAGTAACTATTCCAGCTGGATTTGTAAAGTTTATTAACCATGCATCTGGACATAATTCACTTATATCCTTAGCTATATCTAATATTACTGGTACTGTTCTTAATGCTTTAAATAATCCACCAGCCCCATTAGTTTCTTGTCCTAAAAATCCATGACTTAGTGGAATTCTTTCATCTTTAACTCTTGCAGGTAGTAACCCTACTCTTAGTTGTGTTGTTACAAAATCTGCATCTTTTAAAGCTTCTCTTCTATCTAAAGTTAAATGAATATTCATTGGCACTCCTGCTTTTTCTACCATTCTCTTTGCTAGTGCACCAACTATTTCTAACTTTTCTTTACCTTCTTCAATATCTACTAGCCAATAATCACTTACAGGCATTTCGTCATATCTCTTAATTAATCCCTCTACTAATTCAGGTGTATAACTTGATCCTCCACCTATTGTAACTATCTTTAAGCCTTTTCTATCCATGTGCCCAACCCCCATAACATTTAATATTCTTTTTTCTATATCTTAATTATATCTGCACATTTCAGAAAACAATTTCAAAATTTGAAAATCTAATTTAATTTTAATTTTTTATAACTATATTTTTTATTTCAGTTTTAAACTTTTCTTCGTTACCATTGAAAATAATAAGATTTATCCCCATTTCTTTAGCCCTTTCTTTAACTGCAGCTTTCACAGGTTCTTTTGTTGCAACTAAAATCTTATATACCTTTTCTCCACCAATTTGCTTACTATAAACATCTAGCTCATTTAGAGCATCTTCATTATATTTATCACTATCCTTACATGATATACAAATAGGAACTGAATCCTTTACTGCAACTACATCTACTTCATTTCTAACAATTTTACTCTTATCATTCCATAAGAACATAACTCCACTTCTCACTTCATCTATTTCTTTAATTTCACTAATCATAATATTAGTTGCCATCTCAAGCCAAGTTCCACTTTTAAATATAAATGATTTTAAATATTCATTTTTAAAATTAACATGAATCTCATTATTAGAATCCTTAATATAATCTATCCCATTAATTTCCTCTAACTTGTTTAATATTTTATTTAATATGCTTTTTTCCTCTTGTTCTAAAAATTCAGCTTTTATAGTAACCTTTTTAGCGTCCTGATAATCATGTATGAAAATATTTGAATCATATAACTTTTGCTTATATTTATGCCATAGCCCTAAATTTTCATATATCTTTTTAGTTAAATAAATTAAATCCTCTTTATCACAAAGACTACTTGCATCATTTAAAAGTTCTCCTCCAGATGCCTTGATAAGATTATCTAATTGCATATCTTCATATTCTTCCTTAATAACTTCAATACTCTTACCAAATGTATATAAAAATTTATTTTTTATATCTACATATATTGAATTCAATAAATTATCTTTACTTATATTCAATAATGCCAAAGAGTTTACTCTGCTACCGCCGGTTAAATTAACTAATATATTTCTATTTTTATTTTCATTTATTATTTTAATTAATTTATCAATTTCGCCTTCATTGATAATTGCCTTATTAAATTTCACATTTGGAATATAGTTTTCATAATACCTTTTTACAGAATCCATTAGAATTTCGTTATTTTTATCATATATAAACAATACTTCCTTTGGATTAAATTTTTTAGTTGCTAATATATTTGCTTGATTATGCTCATCTAATTGGTTTATTAATATATCTACATTCATATCTCTAATCCTTCTTTTTTAATTTATATATTTCTAATTTATCCAAAGGGGATAATTTTATCCTAAATAAACATATATATATTATATTCCTACAATACAAAAAGAGAGATCTCATCAAGAAACCTCTCCTTTTGTGTTAGTTAAATAAATGTCTCGCTAAATGCACTCCTGAACATGATGCCATCATTAATCCTCTCGTTAATCCTGCTCCATCTCCAATAGCATATAAATTTTTAATATTTGTTTCTAAATTCTCATTAAGTTTAACAGAATTTGAGTAAAACTTTATTTCAGGTCCATATAGTAAATTATCAGGATTCGCAAATCCCTTTACTACTTTATCCATCTCTAATATAAAATTAACTATATTAGTCATTGTTCTATATGGAATTCCCAATGTTATGTCTCCAGGCATTGCAGTTTTTAATGTTGCCTCTACTGAATTATTTTCAAGTTCTTCCTTCCAAGTTCTCTTACCATTTAATATATCTCCAAATCTTTGAACAACAACTTCTCCATTGGATAGTAGATTTGTAAGCTCAGCAACTTTATTTGCATATTCTATTGGTTTTTTAAATGGTTCAGTAAATTTATGTGAAGAAAGTATTGCAAAGTTTGTATTTATACTTTTCTTTTCCTTATAAGCGTGCCCATTTGCTAATGAAACACCATTATCATAAACTTCTGCTGCTACAAATCCATCAGGATTTTGACAGAAAGTTCTAACCTTATCTCTAAATGGAGCTACATTTCCAATAAATTTACCTTCATACATGAGTTCATTTACCTTTTGTATATCTCCTTCTGATTTCATTTCAAATCTTACACCAATGTCTACTACTCCAACTTCCTTATCTATCTTATGCTTATCGCATAAGGCAGATAAGAAATCAGCACCATTTCTTCCAACTGATATAACTACTTTATCAGCATAGTAATCTCCATTTTCAGTTACCACGCCTTTAGCCTCACCATTTTCGATTATAATATCCTTAACTATAGTTCCAAATATTATTTGCACACCGTTTTCCAATAAATAATCTTCTAATTTTCCATAAAGCTCTCTCGATTTTTCCGTTCCTAAATGTCTAATAGGAATATCCACCAAATTTATATTTTCTTTTTTTGCTTTATCCTTTATCTTCTTTATTTCATCTTTATGCTCTATTCCCGCTATATTCTTTTCTCCCCCAAATTCTAAATATATCTCATCACAATAATCAATTAAATCCTTTGTACTTTGATGTCCAATTATTTCTGGTAGATTTCCTCCAACTAAAACTTCTTCTGAATCTTTATCATATAAAGATAGCTTTGCATCAGAAAATGCTCCTGCTCCTGCAAATCCAGTAGTTATATTACAATATGGCTTACACTTAACACATTTATTTAATTTTGGTATTGGACAATATCTTTTATAAACAGATTTTCCCTTTTCAATAATTAAAATTTTCTTTTCTGGATTAATTTTTGAAAGCTCATAGGCAGTAAATATACCACTAGGTCCTGCACCCACAATTACAACATCATATTTATTTTTAATAAAATTCATTTGATAGCCCCCTTATATTGCGAACATTATTGTAAATCCATAAACAATTATACGCCATTTTATAGGAATATCAATGCTTTTTTATAATTTTAATATTTAATTTTCATATTTTTAGTAAAATTTTCTTAAAAAAATAAAAAATTGTAGTTACTACACTTATTTTTCTGATAACTACAATCTTGACTATACAAAATGTAGTTACTTTTTAAATTTTATAATAACTACATTAATCTTATTTAACTAATTCATTCTACTCTTTACTCTATATAATCATATAACATTTATCTAAATGCTAAAGAAAAATGATTTATATAATAAAGCGGATATTAAATAACTCACTTCTTTTTTGCTTATAAAAAGCTCTAAAGGGCAAAACATTTGGCAAAATTCATATTTTAATTTATTTTAAGCAAAATAAAAACCCTGTAAATATGCTATTTACAAGGCTTTTCTGGTACGGCGGAGAGGATTCGAACCCCCGACCAACTGGTTCGTAGCCAGCTACTCTATCCAACTGAGCTACCACCGCATATAAATTTTTAACAATATTTATATTATCATAACTACCTAAATAAATCAAGCAACTAATTTTTATAAAATATTATACTTTATTAATTATTATATATATCTGAAAATTCCACTTCTAGCATTTGTATTTTACTACTTTCGTCTCTTATGCAAAAATCATCTTGTTCATCTACAATCGTTATAGGTAGAGTTATTATGAACTCACAACCATATCCCTCTTCACTTTTAAGCTCAATATTTCCATCCATAGATTTTACCAAGTAATTCACTAAATCCAATCCTATCCCACTTCCTGAATTCTCTCTATCTTTTTTATTAGATAGTTGATAGAATCTATTAAAAACCTTTTCTTGATATTCCCTTGATATTCCTGGACCCTCATCTCTTATAGATATAGTGATTTTATCTCCCATAACCATTATATTTATATACACATTTGTATTAGTATATGAAAACTTAATAGAATTTGATAATAAATTCATTATAATTCTATCTATAACATCTGGATCTACTGCCATTATGCATTCTTCTTCATTCGTATCGAATATAAGTTGTATATTTTTTTGTTTAGCATATTTATCTATACAACTTATAGTACTTTCAATCATAGATATAATATCTATATTTTTTTTATGTAAAATATAGTAATTATTCTCTAGTTTTGTTGTGTCAATTAGGTTATTTACTAACTTTAACATCTTCAGACTATTTCTTTTTACTATTTTCATATATTCTAGTGCTTTTTTATCATTAAGAGAAATGCTACCATAATCTATACATTGCATAATACTTAATATTACATTTAAATGTCCTCTTAAATCATGCGAAATATTAAGCAAAAAATTTTCTTGCTTACTATTTTTATCTATTAATCCTGTTATGATACTTACTGACTCTTCATTTGTAAAATTAAAATTTCCATTTAATATAATTTCACTTATATCCATTTTATTATCTAATTTCCCCATAAATTCATTATTAATCATGATAATAGTTCCTTTCATAACAGTTTTAGACTTTGTTTAAAGATTATATACATAGTTTACCATATGCGTATTTCTCCAACAAGTGATTTTGATTTTATTTTCCAAAATATTGAATATAACGTTAACTTTACATATTTTATATAAAATTATTATTATATTAATCCATAATTAACTCTTATATTTTATAAATATTATCATTACTTAAATATTACTTATATTAAAAAAAAATCTTAACAAACAATTTAAATTTATCTGTTAAGATTTTATCATTTTCAAGCTAAATTATAATATTTCTTATTTTATTCATCGCAAGTATTAAATAAATACCTGAAATTAATATACTAAATGATCCTAATGGATAAACTAAATTAATTAACGTTGGCAATGTCATTGCATAAATACATAATTTAAAAACATCTCCATAATTTATGTTAATATTATTCATTTTACTTAGAATTACTCCTACTAATGATAGTATAAATGAATTAAATAAAAGAACTACATAAGTATATAGAAGACTAAATATAAAAATACCATATTTTAATATCCCCATAATACTTGTCGCCATTAAAATTGTTTCATTATCCATATTATTAGAAAATAATGGAATATCTCTATATTTAAATGAAAGTACTTCATCATAAGCTCTATATGATATTCCGTCTTTCAGTATGGATACTGAAACATCCTTGTGAATTACAATCTTTCTTATAGTCTCAATTTCTTCAAGTGATATATTAGTGTTAATTAAAACAAGGAACTTCCCCTTTTCTCTTTTTATAGGAGAATTTTTAAAATCTAATATTCCATCCTTCATTTCGAATTCAAATTCATCACTAGTCATCATTTGCTCAATAGAATTTTGTATTGTTGTCACACTAACAAAATTCATAATTCCTGATATACCTCCAACTAGCACACTTAATAATATAGAATATATTATTGCATGAGAAAATCTTAATCTTAATAATTCTTTATATTTTCCTACTTTAAAAATACTAATTTTAACTTTATTTATAAAGCCTATATTATCTTTCATAATTACCTCCAATTATATGGAATTTAATGCTTAATAAATATTCTATCATATGTATTCGCTTTTATAAACAGATCTTATTTTCATAAAAATTTATTTTTAAGATTAAAGTTTGAGCTTTTTGTTAATGATTAATAGTATAAGTTGTAAGGAGGTATAAGGATGTATAATACTAAATCCAAACCCAAGAATAAAATTTCTATCTTTATGATTCTATCTTTTATCGCTTTATTTATTTTATTAGGATTTGGAGCAAATATTTACTTAAGCTCTCAATATAATGAGGTAACTTCTAGCTTTTATAGAGCCTTTAATAATTGTGAGTTTTCTGATGCAAAAACTACTTTAAATAGTAAAGTTTTATCTTTAAAGAAAAAACAACTTAATTCCGATTTAAATAATTACTTTACAGATATAGTTGATAAAATATGTACTTCTTTATCTAAAAATGAAATTAGTACTAATCAAGCCTTAAGTGTACTAAATGAAATTAAAAGCTATAATGTATTAAGTTCATCTTTAGATAAATTAATTTCAGCATTAGATGATAAAGATAGTGACGGCATAACCTCAACTACTGAAGATAATTCTAATAATGAAATATCTTCTAAAAATGATGATTTTAATACCTTAAATCCAAGTAATGATGCTAATGATATTTCAGCAGATACGGATAATTATTTAAATTTAGGTATTTCAGCCTTTAATTCAAAGGATTATTCAAGAGCAATGAAATATTTTAGTCTAATCCCTAGTTCATCAGATAATGATTATGAACTAGCTCAAGAATACATAGAAAAATGTAAGTCAAATTATAAAGATTACTTACTTGAATCAGCTGATGAATTAGTTGCAAATAAATATTATACTAAAGCAATTGATTTTTTATCTGAATATGATTCAAAATTATTAGCTAAAAATGATATAACTGAAATAAAAAATAAAATTAGTTCTATAAAGTTATTTAGAGAAGAATATCAAGGAGATGATTCTGAATATACTTCGAACGCGATTCTCCAATCTATAACACTTAATAATGTAAATACCTTATCTATAAGTAGTAAAACTAATTATTTTGTTTACTTAAATTTAGATGAACAAAAAACTTACGTTTATGAAGGCTCAACTAATAACTGGGATTTAGTTAAAGAATTTGATTGTTCTACAGGGCTTCCTGGTAAGGAAACACCTAAGGGAATATTTGCAGTTACTAATAGGGGGGAATGGTTCTTCTCTGACGAGTTTGGTCAAGGCGGTAAGTATTGGGTCCAATTTATGGGTGATTATTTGTTCCACTCTCTTCCTTTTGATGAAACACAAAGTGTTATTTTAGATGATACTCTTGGTACTCCTGCCTCTCATGGATGTATAAGATTAAATGTAGAAGATGCTAAGTGGTTATATGATAATGTTGCAAATGATACCAAGATAATCATTAATTAATCTATATAAATATTTTTAAATAAGCCATATAAAAAGAGATAATTTCTCACTTTATATGGCTTATTTTATACTATTATAAATCACATAAATTATATACTTAATTTATTTATCAATTATATGATATTATGTTTATAATAATATTATCGATTTTAAAGGTAGGGTAATAATGAATATATATATTCCAAATGAAGTTAAATTTATTATAGATACTTTTTATAAAAATAATTTTGAAGCCTTTATGGTTGGCGGTTGTGTTAGAGATTCAATTTTAAATAATTCACCTAAAGACTATGATATTACCACATCTGCAAAACCAGAAGATACATTATATCTTTTTGAAAAGACAATTCCAACTGGCATAAAACATGGTACGGTAACTGTGCTTATAAACAATAATCCATATGAAGTTACAACTTATAGAACTGAAGGAAAGTACATAGATAATAGACATCCTTCATCTGTAAATTTTGTTACGGATATAAGAGAAGATTTATCTAGAAGGGATTTTACCATAAATGCCTTAGCTTATAACAAATCAGCTGGTCTTATTGATTACTTTAATGGTCTCTCTGATATTGAAAGTAAGATTATTCGTTGTGTCGGAGAAGCAGATAAAAGATTTAAAGAAGATGCGCTTAGAATGCTTCGTGCAATTAGGTTTAGCTGTCAACTAGGCTTCGATATAGAAGAAGAAACTTATAATGCCATATTAAATAATCATGAACTAATTAGTAATATAAGTTTTGAAAGAATAAGAGATGAACTTTGTAAGATATTAATTTCTGAGAATGCTTCTAAAGGATTAAGATTATTAAAAGATACAGGCCTATTAGAAATAATTCTGCCTGAAATATATAAACTAAATAACTTTACTCCAAAGTGCACAAATCATAACAATAATATATTTCAACATACTCTTAATGTAATTGATAATACATATGATAACTTAATATTAAGATTATCTGCATTATTTCATGATGTGGGGAAACTAAATACTCTTACTCGCAATGAAAATGGATTTTATTATTTTCCTAATCATAATATTGAAAGTTCAGTAATGACTAAAAAGATATTATCTAAATTAAGATTTGATAACAGTACTATAAATATAGTTTGTAAGCTAATAGAACACCATTTAGTATTGAATGTTAATTATCTACCATCAAAACCTGAAGTAAAAAAATTATTAAACATTATTGGAAATGAAAATATAGCCCTTTTATTTGATTTGCAAAGAGCTGATATTAATTCCTTAGATAATCCTAAAATATTTTTAGCTAAAGTAGACTATATAGCTAACTTAGTATCTGAAATAATAGATAATAATGAGCCTCTTAAAATTAAAGATCTTAACATAAGTGGTGAAATATTAATAAAATCCTTCAATTTAAAACCTGGTAAGCTAATTGGAGATACTTTAAACTTTTTATTGAATAAAGTCTTAGAAAATCCAGATTTAAATACTAAGGAATCATTATTAAAACTCTCTCATGATTTTATAAGCATCTTATAAACCCGTTATTTATCTTTAAGTACTATTAACTAAAACTTTTTAAGCTATGTATTTAAGAGTATATTTAACTAAAAAATACAAAAGTGGATGTATTGAATTTTCCTAGCATACTTAGCGAAGGATAGTTGGTACATCCACCTTTATAATTTTATATTACAAATTTACAAATTCATTTTTTCTTCTTTATTTAAGCCAAATAAATAAAGATAGCATTCCTTAACTTCTTTTCCTGTAATCTTTTCTACAGCATCTTTATAATATTTAATTTGTATTTTATACTTGTCTAAAATTTCACTTTCTTTTCCATGCTCAACGTAATCAGTTTTATAGTCTAATAAAATAATTTTATCTTCTTCTTCAAATATACAATCTATTATACCCTGCAACCTAACATTTTCATTCCTATACAGATCTTTTGGCAAAGTACTATCAATATTTAAGCTACTTATTTCAGTATAAAAAGGTAATTCTCGTTTAACTAATTTTCCTGCATTAAATGATCTTAAAAGTCTTTTTCCCAAATTACTCTTAAAAAAGCTTATAAAACTAATTTTTTGCACAGCTTTTATTTCTTCTTCAGTAAGTAAATTCTTATCTTTCATAGAATATATTTGAGTCTCTATTTCTTCTTTTGTATTGACTTTATTCAAATCTAGCTTTTGCATTATAAAGTGCGCTATTGTACCTCTTTCTGATGCTGATAAACCTTTTTTCTCTTGTAGGAATTTTGGTTTTAATACTTCTTTATCACTAAAAATATTTACTGTAATAACATCATCATTTTCATTATTATAAAGAGATCTTTTCAAATCAGAAACAGAAACATTACTAGGCAACTTACCTGCTAAATCATATTTATATTTATAATTTAATCTTCTTTCAATTTCTTTATCTATATGATCCACATCCGAATTAATAAACAAATCTGTTTCTTCATTTTCATCCACAGCTACTTCATTTTTTTCCACAGTTAATAAATTTTTAGTCCACATTTGTGTCTTCCATGTTGAAAAGTCATTAACTATTGAACTATTATTTGCTCCAATATATTTTTTTAGTTCTTCTCCATCTCTGTGCTTACATATAGCCATTCCAATCCAATCTAAATAACTTTTCCCCTTTAATACCTCTGATGCCGGAACAATTTCATCATCTAAAGCTGCTGACGAAGCCCATCTTGAGATTGATTTTTCTAAGTTTCTTGTAGCCCCTGTAATAATTAGTTTTTCTTTTGCTCTTGTAAATGCAACATATAGTATTCTCATTTCTTCTGAAAGAGTCTCAAATAATATTTTTTTCTTTATTGCTTCTTTAGCTAATGTACTATAAGAGTTTCTTCTTTCTAAATCAACATAGTCTGGACCTAATCCAAGATCATCATGATATAAAATAGATTTATTTAAATCCATTAAGTTAAATTGCTTACCAAAACCACATGTAAATACTACTGGAAATTCTAGTCCTTTACTCTTATGAATACTCATTATTCTAACAACATCTTCATTTTCACCCAGTATTTTTGCACTTCCCATATCCCCTGATGAATTCCTAAGCTTATTTATAAAATTAATGAAGTTAAATAATCCCTTAAAGCTAGTTTGTTCAAATTGTTTTGCTCTTTGGAATAATATTTTTAAATTTGCCTGCCTTAGCTTACCATTTGGCATAGCTCCAACATACCCATAATAAGCTGTATCCATATAAAGATACCAAATGAATTCATCTATTGGAGTATAAATTGATTTATTTCTCCATTTTCCTAAATTATTTATAAATATCTTGCATTTATTTTTAAGTTCTTCATTTACTTCATATATGTCATCAGAAACACCTTTTATTATTTCATAGAAGTATTTTTCCTTATCTAATAATCTTATATCTCCAAGCTCTTCTGCACTAAAACTTACTAAAGGTGATCTTAATACAGAAATCATAGGAACATCTTGCATTGGATTATCTATAACTTTTAATAATGACATCATTGTTCTTATTTCTATAGTTTCAAAATAACCTGTTCCTGTATCAGCATAAACAGGTATTCCTTCAGATCCAATCTCTTCTAAAAATATTTCAGACCAATTTCTAGTTGCTCTTAATAATATAACTATATCCTTATATTTTAAAGGTCTATATTCTCCAGTCTCCTTATTCAATACTTTAAATACTTTACCTGTTTTAGGATCTGGATTTAATAATTCTTTTATCCTTCTAGCAACTATCCTTGCCTCTAGTCCTATTGAATCAATATCTTCTTCCTCTTCTACTAAACCTTCACCATCATATTCTTCTACTTCAGTAGTATATTCTCCTGACTTATCAAGAATATGAAGTTCTATTGGTCCTGCTATCATTGTATTTTCATCATTATTTTCTTTGTAGCTGGCTCCAAGATTAAGAGCTTCCTCATCATTATATTCAAGTTCACCTACAGTCTTAGACATTACTTCTTTAAATACATAATTTACTCCACTAATTACTTCTTCTCTACTTCTAAAGTTCTTATATAATTGTATTTTTCTATTTAAATCACCATCTTCTAGTGGATATCTGTTATATTTATCTAAAAACAATTCAGGTTTTGCTTGCCTAAATCTATAAATACTTTGCTTAACATCTCCAACCATAAAAACATTCGGATTTTCTAATGTTTTTCTAGAAACTAAATCTATTATTGCTTCTTGAACATTATTAGAATCTTGATATTCATCAACTAAGACTTCATCAAAGTATTCTCTAAAGCCTTTTGCAACGCTAGATGGATGTATATTATCTTCTTCACCATTTTCTATAAGTATCTTTAAACATAAATGCTCTAAGTCATTAAAATCTAGAAGATTTCTTTCTCTTTTCTTTTCTTTAAATCTATTTATAAATTCTAATGTCAATTGACTTATCATTTTCATATAAGGGTATGAATTTTTTATTCCATTTAAGGCATCTTCTACTGTCATTGAAAAACTATCTTCAATCAACTTTGATGTTTTCTTTTTGATGCTATCTCTTATACCCTTGACTATTTCTAAACTTTCTTCATCTGAAACTTTATCTTTTTTAACTGATTTTAATCTAGAAAAACTTATATTATTGATAGAAGAATATAGTTCCTCTATTCCTAAACTTAGTGATTCTTCAATCGACTTAAACATATCTAAATCATCTAAGAATGTTGCTTCATATGGCTCTAAACCTTCAGTATCTCTTATTATACCTATAGCCTTTTCTAACATCTTAATATATCCATTTACTTCAATATTTATAGTTTCTTTCAATATATCTATCCATATAGTTTTATTTAAATCATCTATAGTTTCTATATTAAACTTTTCAGCATTATTGATTAACCATTTTTCTGGCCAAGGCCCACTCATTGAAAATCTATATAAATCTAGTATTATATCTTTTAATCTTTGATCATCTCTTGAGCCACTGTATGCTTCTATTAGATTTCTAAATTCTGTATTTTCACTTTCATAGTAATCCTCAAACATATCATTTATAACTTCTAATTTTAGCAATGTATTTTCTGTTTCATCAGCAATTCTAAATGTAGGATCTAAATCTATAACATGATAATAGTTTTTTATAACATCTAAACAAAATGAATGCATCGTAGTTATATTAGCTCTACTCAAAAGAGTTAATTGCCTTTGCAATACTTTTGAATTTGGATTTACCTCTAAAGCCTTTGATATTGCAGCTGCTATTCTTTCTCTCATTTCTGCTGCTGCTGCAGATGTGAATGTAACAACTAATAATCTATCTATGTCTACTGGATTGTTTTCATTAGTTATTATTCTTATTATTCTTTCTACTAAAACTGCTGTCTTTCCTGAACCAGCTGCAGCAGCTACAAGTAAGTTAGATCCTCTAGTTGTTATTGCCTTAAGCTGATCATCAGTCCACTTTGTATCTCCCATAATTAATTGCTACCTCCCTTCTCTACCTCATCTTTTATTAGTTTCCATGCCTCATCATTACTCTTCTTTAAAACTACTCTATACTTATTATTTTCTATTGATGTATCGAACTGACATACTGATGAATAATCACAATAACTACAATATGCAGTGTTATTATTTTTACAAGGCTCTATTTTTATTTCTCCACTTAACATTTCCTCGCATATTTCAGACATCTTATCATTAACATATTTTCTTAATGTATCAAATTGTTCCTCTGTTATTACTGAGCTACTTGATGTGAAGTTACCATCTTTCTTTATTGCAGCTGGTATTATTAATGAATATGAATCCATATCATTATCCATAGCCTTAACAACATTTATATCTTTAAGAAGCAATCCACTCATCTTTAATTCCTTTAATATATTATCCTTTATTTCTTCTTCAGTAAGTTGCTTTTTAGACTTTATTATTGGATCATCAATTCTAAAATATAATATAGCACCTGGCATTGCTTGCTTTTGTAATATATATTTTGAGTTTTTTATAAGAGCATCTAAATAAACTAATAATTGTATTTGAAGACCATAATAAACTTCTGTTAAATTAAACTTTTTAGCTCCTGATTTATAGTCAACTATCTTTATATATGTGTTTCCATCTAAATCTAAAGTATCAATTCTATCTACTCTACCAACTAGATATACTGTTTCATTTGATGGTAAATCTATTTTTATTGGCTCTCCATCGCTAAATCCTCCAAAGGCAAACTCATTCTTAAATACCTCAAACTTACCTTTTCTCATTTGTTCTGATATTACCATAACAGATTTAGTTATTGTTCTCTTGAATCTATCTGCAAAATACTTATATTTCTTCGTACTATTTAATATTGAATTAGAGTCACTTTCTAACCTCTTATCAACTAGTTCATTAACTATTACCTTACATCTTTCTCTATTTAAATCAGACCATGCTATTTTTTCATTTCTAACTGTATTTGTAAAATCATCTAGCACATTATGCATAAATGATCCTAAATCTGGAGCAGAGAATTCATATACTTTTCTATCCTTTGCCTTTAATCCATATTGAACATAATAAGAAAAAGGACATTGAGCATACTTTTCTATTCTAGATACATTAAATATAAGCTTTTTATTTTCTGATTGATATAATCTCTTTATTTTTTCTCTAGGAACTTTTTCAACCAAATTAGTATATGTCAATCCCTTAAACATTCTATTCGATTTATTTTTAAACTCATCATTATTTTCAAACCATTTAAAAGCTTGTGCCCAATATTCGTCTACCTTTTCCTTTTCAAATTCCATTCTAAGTGCTGAAATAAGTTCATTGAAGGTAGGTGTAGGGGCTGTTATTTTATTAAATTTATCTCTTCTATCTCTTACATTATAAATTTCACTTTCCTCTACTACATTTGGTAACACCTTTTTAATCCTTGGAATAATTATAGATGGCCTTAATGATTTACCTTCAAAATCTGCCATAGGGAAAGTTACCATTAAATACTCTGAAGGAATAGTCAGTGCTGTATAAACAATAAATTGCTCTTCGAAAGCTCTACTTTTAGTATCTGAAGCTAATCTTATTCCTATATTCCTTAATAAGTCTCTTTCTCTATCACTTATAATTCCTTCTTCTTTATTAGCAGCTGGTAATACACCATCATTTACTCCTACTAAATATAAAGCTTTTACTTCTCTACCTTTAACTCTTGATATATCACCTATATTTACTTGATCTAAAGACATAGGAATTACCCCTATCTCCTTTTCTTCAAATCCTGATATAAGTATTTTAGTAAATTCCTTTATATCTAATACTTCATCTCCTAACACTTCCACAACTTGATCTAAAATTTCTATTACAATCTCAGGAACTTGTATATATTCCTTTATTTTATCTTGTAGCCCAAATGAATTAAATTCTTCTAACCATATTTCTAAGATTTTAAATACATTTAGTTCATTTAAAAATTCATATAGATTAGTTGCAAACTCTTTTACTTTATTCTTTCCCTTTATTTTATTATGTAACTTCATTAAAGGAGCTCGTATTTCTTCCATAATTTCAAGAATTGAATTTTCTTCTTCTGAAATATCTTCTTTATCATAAAGATCTTTAGTCCACTTATAACCCTTTATTCCATTAGCTAATATATAGTTTTCTAATACATCAATATAATCTCTTTCAACATTTACTAATCCACTCTTTAAATATTTAAATACACTTTCATATGACCAATTACTTGCTAATATTTCTAGAGATGAAATAATAACTACAACTAATGGATTATTAAGTATTTCTCTTTTTTTATCTATAAAAAATGGAATGTTATATTCATTAAAAATAACTGTAGATATCTTTTCATACTCATCTATATTTCTGCATACAACAGCTATATCCTTAAATCTATACCCATTATCTCTAACCATTCTTAATATATCCTTAGCTACAACTTCAATTTCATCATAACTGTTATTTGCCTTATATATTCTTACATTATTAGCTTTTCCTTTATACTCTTTAAATGGATACGTAAAGAAATGACGTTCTAAATGTTGTAAATCTTCACTATTTAAAAATCTATATGACTGTCCCTTATTTAGATCAATCGGTTCTAAGTATGATATATTTCCTTCTTTCATAATTCTTAATATAGAGTTCTCAGTATTTTTTATAGCATCAAATATATCTGTATAATCTATATCAGCACCACCACTTAAGGAATCGCTACATAAGGTTATATTTACAACCTTTGCTTTCTTTGCGAGTACTTTTATAACCTCCAATTGTTGAGGTGTAAAAGTAGTAAATTCATCTATCCATATTTCTGCATCATCATATATATTACAATCCTTTAACCTTTTTGCTAAAAAAGTTAACTCATCATCCGAGTCAATAAATCTCCTATGAAGTACATCGTTAAAATTATTAAAAATTAATTTTAAATCATTTATTTTTTTCTTAAGCTCTTCATCATTTATTTCTTCTTCTTTTGCATTTAATATTTCCCCGGAAATATTATATTTTTTAAACTCTGTTATTATTTTCGATATTATTGATGAGAATCCCTGTTGCTTAGACATTCTATTAAAGTATTGTAATTCCTCACCTTTATCTTTTAATAACTTATAAATAAGCATATTCCTTCCTGAATCACTTATTCTAACTTCTGTTCGTCCACCACATTCTTCTGATACTCTATGAGCCATTCTCTTAAAACTTAGTACTTCGCCTCTTAGTAATCCCTTTTCTGTTACCGTATCAAGGAACTTCTTTTCTGTATCAAAAGTGTATTGCTCTGGAACTATTAAAACTAATTTATTTTCACTATCATAATTTTGTATTTTCCTTTTTATTTGTTCAAGACAAAACGTACTTTTTCCTGTTCCTGCCCTTCCAAATATAAATCTTATTCCCATAAACACACTCCTAAAAGTATTCTATCTTAAATTATTCCCCTTTTGCTTGAATAAATTCTTCCTTAAGTAACCCCATAACTATAGTATCTAAATATCTACCACCAATATAATATTTACTCCTTCTTATTCCTTCTTCCTTGAATCCACATTTCTTATAACAATTTATAGCTCTAATATTTTCTTTAACGACTTCTAATTCTATCTTATGAGCTTTTCTCTTATTAAATAGATGCTCACATAATGTCCTTATTGAGTCCTTACCGTGACCTCTTCCCCAATATCCCTTACCAATAGTTATCCCTATTGAGTATACATCTCTCGTATAACTATTTTCTTTATAATAGACGTATCCTATTAAATCAATATCTTTTGTTACTATAACTAATTCCTTTTTATTCGGTTTTGTAAAATGACGAAATTGACTTCTTATATATTCCTTAGTCATAATTCCCGTAGATAAACCATTATACTTAAGAACTTCTCTATCTGCACAAATGTCATATAAGATCTCTATATCTTCTTTTACTGGATCCCTTAAGTATATATTTTCTCCATATATCATACTGCCATCTCCCTAAGTAAAGTTTATATCATATTTTTAATTTTTGTATACTTTAATTATAAATCTATTTGTAAAAGCAAAAAAGAGAACAATAAAAAAAGAGCCCAAATTTTAATATTGAGCTCTTTTTCTTCTACATTATATCTATTTCCACTTCAACTCCGTAATGATCAGAGATAACTCTTTTATTTTCATTGTTAAATATCACGTTAGATCTTTTTACATTAACATTTTTGTTTGTAAATATTATATCTAGCCTTTTATTTTCCTTTTTACCTTCCCAGCCTGCAATTTCACCTTCAACCGTTATCCCATTATCTTTTTCAAGTGCAATACCATAAGTATCAATTAATCCTTTACTTAATAAATAATCATACCCCTGATTTCTAATTCTAGCATCATTATTAAAATCTCCCATAATAAAACTTAATCCATTGATTTTCTCTATAAGATTATCTGCTTGATATTTAAAATGTTCTGCTTCATCATTCCACCAACCTAAGTGACAACTAAAGAAATTAACTTTTTTATTATCTATACTTATAGTGCACTTAATTATTTTCCTACTTTTATAAAAAGTTTTTTCACTACTTTTTGTTATATAAAATGACTCTACATCTTCAACTTCATGTCTGGTAAGTATAGATAAACCTTCCTCATATATATCATAACCTATATGTGATAAATCCCATAAGTACCTATATTTAAATTCTCCTAATTTCTCAAGCTCTTTATTTAATAAGTAAACAAAATTATCTTCCTTTATAATTCCACTAACTATACTTTCTTCTATGCTTTGACTTACTTCTTGAAGTGCTATAACATCGTATTGCTTCTCTTTTATTACTTCTGCTAAATACTTTATTTTCTCTAATTGACTTTCTTCCATCCATGAATGGCAATTAAGTGTTAATAATTTCATTCTAAACTCCTAATATATCTTGTATGTTTGATTTTAACACATCTGCCTTTGGACCGTATATCGCTTGAACACCTTTATCTCTTAATATAAGTCCTAAAGCTCCATTCTTTTTCCATTCCTTTTCATCAGCTACTAAACTTATATCCTTAACAGTAACTCTTAATCTTGTCATACATGCATCTATATCTTCTATGTTATCCTTTTCCCCTAATAATGAAATTATTCTAACTGCTTGTAAATCATTTGCTGTATTTGGATCATTCTTAGTAGAAGATGTTGCTTCATCTTCATTTTCTGAATCTATATAGTTTCCGTTACGTCCTGGTGTTGGAATGTTGAATTTTTTAATTAATATGCTAAATATTCCATAGTTTAATCCAAAGAATACTAAACATGCAATAACAAAGTTAATTATATCTCTTATTAATCCTGCATGAACCATCATTGGAGTTCTTGTTAAGAATTCTATAAACCCAAATGCATGAACTCTTAATTGGAAAATATCAGCTAAAGCAAAACCTATACCTGTAATTAAAGCATATACTCCATATAATATAGGTGATATAAACATAAACATAAATTCTATTGGTTCTGTAACACCTGTTAAGAATACTGCTAGTCCAGCTGATAAAAATACTGTTTTATATTTGTTCTTTTTATCTGGCTCAACGTTTTTATACATTGCAAATGCTACTCCTAATAATGATGCACTTGAAAGAATTACTTGACCAGCTTTAAATCTTGCTGGAACTATGCTATTTAATACTGTATTATATTCTGAAATATTCCCTGCGTCTTTTAAATTTATTAAATCACCTATCCACGCTAACCATAATGGATCTTGTCCTGCTACTAAAGTACCTGCTGATTGCCCTGTTAATATTTGATATACCCCACCAAGCTCTGTATAATTTACCGGCACTGTTAACATATGATGCAATCCAAATGGTAATAATAAACGTTCTAATGCTCCATATACAAAAGGTGCTAAAACTGGTGCTGTATCCTTTGATTCTGCTAACCAGATTCCAAAGCTATTTAAAGCTCCTTGTATAAATGGCCAAACAAGTGATAGTGCTATAGCTGTAACTGTTGATCCTAAAATAACTACAAAAGGAACAAATCTTTTTCCATTAAAGAAATCCAACGCCTTAGGTAATTTATTATAATTATAATATTTATTATATAAGGCTGCTCCTAAGAAACCTGCAATTATACCTACAAACACTCCCATATTTAATGCTGGAGCACCTAATATCTCTGTAAAATAGTTAGCTACGACAAGCTTTGAACCAAATATTGAGTTTACTGTTGCTGTAGCATCAGCTAACATATCTGAACTTACACCAAATATAGCTCCTGTAATACGATTAATTAATATGAATGATAACAATCCAGCAAAAGCACCACCAGCTCTTTCTTTAGCCCATGATCCACCTATAGCAACTGCAAACAATACATGAAGGTTTCCAATTATAGCCCAACCTATATCCTCCATAACTCTTCCTATTGTATCTATCATTGCTATATCTGCTGACATTGCTATCAATTTTCCAATAGAAATCATAAGACCAGCTGCTGGCATAACCGCAACTACAACTAGTAGAGCCTTTCCAAATTTTTGCCAAAAATCAAATGATATTAGTTTACCTCTCTTATTTGCTTTTCCCATTATTATTCCTCTCCTTACTACTTTCAATTTAAATCTATTTTATACATTCTTGCTTCATATGGTCTTAAATCTATACTATTTAAATCATGATGTTCAGAAACTTTGTAATTTGATATTAATAAGTTCTCATACTTTAATAATTCATCCTTATAAATATATCTAGCTGACTTATTTGTTAAATTTGTTACTATAATAAACTTTTTATCATTTAACTCTCTTATATAAGCATAAATACTTTCATCCTCTTTTAATATTAATTTGTATTCACCATATATAAGTGCATTGTTGCTTTTTCTTATCTTTATCATTTTTTTATAAAAATTCAATATTGAATACTCATCATCAATTTGCTTTTAAACATTTATGTCTTTGAAATTATCATTAACTTCTATCCAAGGTTTATTATTAGAAAAGCCTGCATTCATAGAACTATTCCATTGCATTGGCGTTCTAGCATTATCTCTAGAAGTAGCCCATAAATGCTTCATACATTCTTCCTTAGTAAAACCGTTTTCTAACATTTCATTATAGGCATTTATACTTTTAACATCATTGTACTTATCTACAGATGAATATTTTACATTTGTCATTCCAATTTCTTGTCCTTGATATATAAATGGAGTCCCTTGTTGCATAAAGTACATTAATGCTAACGCTGTTGCACTTTCCATCCAATACGCCTTATCATTTCCCCAGGTGGACACTACCCTTGGTATATCATGATTTTCTATAAACAGTGCATTCCAACCTCTATTATTTAGCCCTTCTTGCCATCTAGTTAGAACTTCTTTGCATTCCTTTACATTAAAGCTCTCATTATCTTCATTGTTCCATAAATCTAGATGCTCAAATTGAAATACCATGTTGAATTTTCCCTTTTCTTCTCCTACCCACTCTTCTGCTTCTTCAGCACTTACCCCATTTGCTTCTGCTACTGTCATAACATCGTATTTTGAGAATGTATTTTCACTCAATTCCTCTAAAAAGTCATGTATTCCTTCAACATTCATATGCTTTTCAAAGCAGCTTACATATTGTTTATTTTCCATATTAGGCATGTCACTAAATTCTATATCTTTCTTAATATGACTTATGGCATCTATTCTAAATCCATCTACTCCTTTATCAAGCCACCAATTTATCATTTTATATATTTCTTTTCTTAAATTCTCATTTTCCCAATTTAAATCCGGCTGCTTTTTAGTGAATAAATGTAAGAAATATTCATCAGTCTTTTTATCATATTCCCAAGCTGATCCTTTAAAAATACTTTCCCAGTTATTAGGCTCTTTATTATTTTTTCCTTTTCTCCATATATACCAATCCCTCTTAGGATTATCTTTAGATGACTTTGATTCTATAAACCATTCATGTTCGTCGCTAGTATGATTTATTACTAAATCTATTATCAACTTCATTTCTCTCTTATGAATTTCTACTAATAGCTCATTGAAATCCTCCATAGTTCCAAAATCCGTCATTATATCTTGATAATCACTTATATCATAACCATTATCATCATTAGGTGACTTGTACATAGGACAAATCCAAATAACATCTATCCCTAAATCTTTTAAATAATCTAATTTTGATATTATTCCCTTTAAGTCACCTATTCCATCATTATTACTATCCATAAAACTTCTTGGATATATTTGATATGCCACTGCTTCTTTCCACCAAACTTGCTTCATATATTCCTCCAACTTAACTAAATCTAATTCATGCAATCGTTTGCCCAAAATAGTGTAAAAGATGTGTACAGATATTTCTGTACACATTATCCTATTTGCTTTCTAAAATAGCTAATGCTGCTGCACCTAAAACCCCTGCTTGATTACCTAATACAGCTTTTTCAACTTTACAGTGATTATAAATTGTCTTTAAGCATCTTCTTTCCATTTCATTCTCTATTTTATCAAATACAATCCTTCCAGCTTCACTTACACCGCCACCAATAACAATTTTATCTGGATCAAATGTATTTGCCAAATTAGCAACAGTTATTCCTAAATAAGATAACGCATCATTTAATATGTCTTGCGCAACCTTATCCCCTTTTTCTGCATCTAAGAATACTTCCTTAGCAGTTACTTGTTCATAATTCTTTAGCGAAGTTTCTACTTTACTATCTACAGCTTCTTTTGCTCTCTTCATAATTGCAGTTCCTGATGCAACTGCTTCTGCACATCCTGTATTACCACATCCACATCTTGGGCCACCCTTCATAACAGTAGTATGTCCAACCTCTAATGCATTTGATGTGCTTCCTCTAAATAAATTACCATTTATTATGGCTCCTCCACCTATTCCTGTACTTACAGTAATGAAAACCATATTCTTGCTTCCCTTGCCTGCTCCAAACATAAATTCACTTAATGTTGCTACATTTGCATCATTATCTAAATAAGTATCTAATTTATATCTATCTTTTATAGGTTGAACTATATTGAAATTCTTAAATGGTAAATTAGGAGTATATACTATTAATCCTTTCTCCACATCTAAAGGTCCTGGAGATCCTATTCCTATTGCTTTAACTTCATTTAAATCTGTGCCTTCTAGTACATCATCTATTGTCTTTAATAATTTTTCTAAAACTACACTTTCTCCTTTATGAGCTTCAGTTTTAACAGTAACTTCTTTTACTATAGATCCTTTTAAATCAACTAGCGCAGTGTATATTTTAGTTCCACCTAAATCAACACCAACTACATACTTTTTTTCCATTTCAATCCCCCTAGATATAAATTTTATTTTGCTTCTCTCATCACGATAGACATAGTATATCATTTTCAGAAATTGTTTACAATAATTTAATTGCTTATTTTCGTTCAAAATTTCTAATTATTTAAAATTATCTTTATTTTTCTTTAACATTTAAAGTTTTGTGCAACCGATTGCATATAATTTAAATTTATATCTTTTTTATCGATTCTCTTTCTATTAATTTAGTATCTATTATATATGAATTCTTATTATTACTTTTCTCTTCTAACTTATTTATAATTAGTTTTGTAGCATAAAATCCTAACTCTTCAGCATTAATATCTACAGATGCTAATGGAGGATTTTGATATTCTGACATTGGTATATTATTAAATCCCGCAATGGATACATCCCTTATCCCAATGTCATTTAAAGCTTCTTGAACTCCAAAAGCTAACAGATCATCTGTAGCTACTATAGCAGTTGGCTTATTGCCATCTAAAATTCTATTTATAGCATAACTCCCGTTAATTTGTGTAAATTCTTCAGCTTCATATATTAAACTACTTTTTATCTCTATTCCATTATCCATTAATGCTTGCTTATAACCTCTTAGTCTATCTCTAGAAACATTTAAATTAGCCTTTGCACCAACAAAAGCTATTTTCTTATGTCCATAATCTATTAGCATTTGCACTAAATCATACATAGCTTTTACATTATCATTATCTACCCATAATACATTTTTTACTTCATCTGGCCTTCCTATAACTACAAAAGGAAATTCTATATCATTTAGGTACTTTATTGTATCATCATTTTCCTTAGAATTTAATAGACATATTCCATCAACCAAATTGCTATCTATAAATTTTCTAAACCATTCCTTATCATCTTTTCCTTCTTGCTTGAAAGCATACATTATATAATAATTTTCTTTTTGAGCATATATGCTTATTCCCTTCATCGCTTGTACAAAGAATGGATTTGAAAATATATCCTCTGCTTCTTTTGGTAATATTACAGCTAAAATTCTTGTTCTATTATTAGCAAGTCCTCTTGCAATTATATTTGGAGTATAATTTAACTTCCTTATTGCTTCATTTACTTTTTCCTTCGTTTTATCACTTATTTTATGGCTATTAGATAATACCCTAGAAACTGTTGATGTTGCGACATTTGCTTCTCTAGCTACATCTTTAATTGTAACTTTCATCTTATCTTCCCCCTAACAAGTACTTAATAAAATTATAGTATATTTTATATATAAAATAAATCTGATTCCCAATTATTATTTAATTAAAAATATTATACAACTCATTTTTTAAAGTTTAAGAACTCTATATTTTTATAAAAATAAAAAAGCACCTAACATTGTTAGATGCTTTCTGGCGGAGAAACCGGGATTTGAACCCGGGCGCCAGTTGCCCGACCTACGCCCTTAGCAGGGGCGCCTCTTCAGCCACTTGAGTATTTCTCCACGTGCCTTCTATTGAAGTTTTTATGGCGGAGAGAGTGGGATTTGAACCCACGGTACCCGCAAAGGTACGCCGGTTTTCAAGACCGGTGCCTTAAGCCAGCTCGACCATCTCTCCATATTATGTCTTGCGACAAGTATTATTATAGCAACCACTCTATATATTGTCAATTATTATTTTAAACTTTTTTATTATTTTTATTATATAATAAATATTTAGTAAAATAATTTTTTAATGAGTTTCGCCTATATTTAATTTAAAATGCATCTAAGAAAACTTAGATGCATCTTTGGCGGAGAGAGTGGGATTTGAACCCACGGTACCCGCAAAGGTACGCCGGTTTTCAAGACCGGTGCCTTAAGCCAGCTCGACCATCTCTCCATATCTGTCTGACGACAAATATTATTATAGCAATGAGATTGCTTGTTGTCAATTATAAATTTATATATTTTTTAATTAAATAATGAATCTAATAAAAAATAAACTCTTCTTTCTTCACTATCCACTAAAATTACTCTTAATTAGCCTAATAATAATTTAAGTATCTAATAGAATTAGAAAAATTAAATATATTATAAATAAAAATAATATATTTTAGATAATTTAATCTACCTTTAGAATAAATAAAGGCTAAATACAAAATTATATATTTAGCCTTTAAAATTAAAACTATTTAATTACTTTCATGTTTCCCATGTAAGGTTGAAGTGCAGTTGGAATATTTATTGATCCATCCTCATTTAAGTTATTTTCTAAAAATGCTATTAACATTCTTGGTGGTGCAACAACTGTATTATTTAATGTATGAGCAAAATATTTTCCATCTTTAGAATTTACACGTATCTTTAAACGACGGGCTTGTGCATCGCCTAGATTTGAACAACTTCCGACTTCAAAATATTTCTTTTGTCTTGGTGACCAAGCTTCAACATCTACTGACTTAACTTTAAGGTCTGCTAAATCTCCAGAGCAACATTCTAAAGTTCTAACTGGTATATCTAAAGAGCGGAATAAATCTACAGTATTTCTCCATAACTTTTCATACCACTCCATACTTTCTTCTGGTTTACATACAACTATCATCTCTTGCTTTTCAAATTGATGAATTCTATATACTCCTCTTTCTTCTATTCCATGAGCTCCCTTTTCTTTTCTAAAACAAGGAGAATAACTTGTTAAAGTATGTGGTAATGAATCTTCAGGTAATATAGTATCTATGTACTTACCTATCATAGAATGTTCACTTGTTCCAATTAGATATAGATCTTCACCTTCAATTTTATACATCATAGCATCCATTTCAGCAAAACTCATAACACCTGTTACAACTTCACTACGAATCATGTATGGAGGAATACAATAAGTAAATCCACGATCTATCATAAAATCTCTAGCATATGAAATTATTGCTGAATGAAGTCTTGCAACATTACCCATTAAATAATAGAATCCACTTCCTGCTACTTTTCTAGCACTATCTAAATCTAATCCACTTAACTTTTCCATTATCTCTGTATGATATGGAACTTCAAAATCTGGAACATTTGGTTCTCCAAAGCGTTCAACCTCTACATTTTCACTATCATCCTTACCAATTGGAACACTTGGATCAATTATATTTGGTAAAGTTAGCATTATTGTATTAACTCTTTCAGATAATTCTGTTTCCTTAACTTCTAGCTCAAATAAGCTCTCTGAGTTTTCAGTTACCTTCTTTTTCATTTCTTCTGCTTCTTCTCTTTTTCCTTGAGCCATTAAAGCTCCAATTTGCTTTGAAAACTTATTTCTGTCAGCTCTTAAAGCTTCAGCTTGTTGTTTAGCTTCCCTAAGCTTTTTATCTAATTCTATTACCTCATCTACTAATGGAAGTTTACTATCTTGGAACTTATTTTTTATATTCTTCTTAACTATCTCTGGATTTTCTCTTACAAATTTTAAATCTAACATTATGTATACCTCCTAATAATTTATATTTATTAATTTTTTTCATAAAAAAAGAACCTTTCCCCAAAATAAGGGACGAAAGATTCCGCGTTGCCACCCTAATTAATAGCAAAATATGCTATTCTCTTAAATAAATTTAACGGTTTAAGCCGTACTGCTCATCACAGTCCCTCCAAGGTGGATTCATAACATTTTACTATCGATTTACACCAACCACCGACTCTCTTAAAATAAATATTGTTATTACTAGCCTCTTCAACAGTTTTATTTTATTATTCTTAATATATTATAAAAATATATATATGTCAATATTTTACTAAGATGATTTATATATATTATTATACTTTTATATTTTATTTATTCATCATATAAGTCCCTTGTACAAATTATATCAATTCCAGTATTAAGTATATTTTTACATATTAAACTTCCAGACTTAATTGGAACGCTAACATATATTCTTGCTAATACCTTAGATAATTCTATCCAGACTCCTTTATCAACTTTTTCGCTAGACTTAACAGGAACAACTCTATATTTGTCACTTCCTTTTACCCTAACTATAGATGTAAATATATCCTTATTATCATCTTTATTTTGCAAATTAGACATCTCCAAACTCCTTTATTCTGCTTGAAATTACTTTAGAATTTTTAGAATCATCTACTATATCAGTAACCTTCTTATCCAATTCCCTTGCAAGTATATTTACAATTTTTTCATAGCAATAAGAACCATGGCAACTTCCAAATCCAGATCCAGTCCTTCTCTTAACACCTTCTACTGTTCTTGCACCTAATGGTCTTCTTATACAATCTACTATTTCGCCTTCTGATATATTATTACATACGCATATAATCTTTCCATATCTATTATCTAGTGAAATTATCTCATTAGCTTCTTTCTTACCAAGCTCTCTAAACTTATAGACTTCTCTTCTCTTATCTATAAAATTCTTTTTTAATGTACAGCTTAAATTATTTGCAATTGTATCACAAAGCATTTTTGCAATTGCTGGAGCTATTGTAATCTTTCCATAGTGAGTACCTGTTACTCTTATATATCCCTTATCTATTTCACTATCATCTATTAACATTGAATCCTTATTATAACTTTCTCTAAATAAATTATTAATATTATTCTTTTCTAAGTTCTTTAAAAGGCTATTAGCATATATTAAATTATCCTCTAAACTAGTTTTTTCAGTACTCTTTATTCCTATTAACGAACCTGTAGTAGTTGTTGGTGTGCTTAGCACAAATGTATTTTTATCAAAGGTCTCTATTACTATCTTATTTAATTTATTTCTATAGTTATCATCTACCAATAAGTAACTCATATTCTTAAAGTACTCTTCTTCACTTTCTAACTCTTTATCTTCAACCTTTCCATTTTCCCTTATATATATCTCATGCGGAATTGTATTTATTACAACCTTACAGGTAAACTTATTCTTATTAGTTGTTACTCTAAAACCTTTAGCTAAGTTTTGTATATTTAAAACTTCTTCTTCTAACCTAAAGTTAACACCATTATCTGCTGCTACTTCAGCATAGGCAATTGCCAAGTCATAAGGTGCAACTATCCCTATATTTTCTGAATATAGACCTTTTTTTATATTAGGATTTATATTAGGTTCGATATCATATACATCTTTATCATCTATTAAATATACACCATCTATTCCTCGCCTTTTAGCTCTTTCATACATTTCTTCTAATTTTTTAACTCCATTTTCATCACTTACAACTCTTAAAGCTCCAATTTTCTTAAAAGGAACCTTAAACTTTTCACAAGTATCAAGCATTATTGAGTTCCCTATATACTCAAGTCCTGCCATTACATCATCCGATGTTTCAGATCCGTCATATACTATTGATGTATTTACAAATGATATATCATCTGCTATGTCATAATCCCTTTCTATTAAAGCAATATTAAAATTATACTTTGAAAGTTCATAAGCAACTGAACATCCTATTATTCCTCCACCCAATATAAGAATATCGTAATCCATAATCTATTTCCTCCCATAGTCTATAATAAAAATCCCTTTTCTAACAACTCTCTCTTTATTGCCTCAATATCTTCTTTACTATCTGCTGCTATTGTATGAAGATGAATACCATTTGTTAAATTTGAAAGTGGCTTTGCATTTTTTCTTTTAAATTCATTTTCAAATTTATTTAAGTCATTTAAGTTTTTTATCATCAAATTCCCTCTTATTTCTCCATAAAGAGGATGCTCAATAATAACATCTTCTATTATTCCACCATATTTAACTACTATTTCTAATTCCCTAATAGTTTTACTACTATCATGATTGACAGCAATAATAGACTTAACTTTATTAATATTTTTATTATAGATATATCCATCAGGAGTAGCTATAATATTTTTACCTGCTGCTCTTAATATGGCAATGTCTTTAACTATTATCTGCCTAGTAACACCAAATAAAGAGGCAAGCTCCGTTCCCTTAATGGCCTTGTTGCTTTCCACTAACATTTTCATAATTTCTTCTCTTCTTTCTATAGAACTCATAAATTCACCTCTTTATTAATTTTTATCATCACACCTACTTATTATATTAAGTATCTCATTTTCCTTGATTTTATCTTTATTATGATGATATCTAATAACCTGCAAAAATTCTTTATCATAATCAAACCCTTTAAGAATATCCAATCCTATCTTAGGATGATTATAATATATATCTATTTGCTTTATATTATCATATTTTTTTATTTTCCCTTTAGTAGCCTTATCTAATAATACCACTACAGATTTCTCCATCAAACTCAAATGCTTTTTACTTTTTCCCACATCATGCAAAAGTGCAGCTTTTCCTAACTTATATACGTCTATATCTATATCCAAATCATATTTCATTTTAATTGAGTCCTTGCAAACTCTTATACAGTGATGTTTATCATTATGCTTTAATTTATTAAAAATTTTAATTTCATCTTCGTTTAAAAATTCACTTATATACTTATAGTCTATCTCCTTAAATAATGATGTAAATCCCCATATAAATTGTTTTACTCTATATAAAGCCATTTCTATCACCTTACCGCTTTAATTAACTTTATTTTATATAAAAATAATAACATTATATATTTTTATTATCAATTATATATAATTTTATTAAAAACAAAAAAAGCTACGATTAATATCGTAGCTTTGGTGGAGGTAAAGGGATTCGAACCCTTGACCCCTTGCGTGCAAGGCAAGTGCTCTCCCAACTGAGCTATACCCCCATAAAAAAATAACCTGGCAATGTTCTACTCTCCCACACAGTCTCCCATGCAGTACCATCGACGCTGTAGAGCTTAACTTTCCTGTTCGGAATGGAAAGGAGTGTTTCCTCTACGCCATCATCACCAGATTTCAGAGTGTTCTCTGAAAATTGCACATGAATTAATTTTAAGCCTGTTTTTATTGGTCAAGCCCTCGACCTATTAGTATCAGTCAGCTAAATATGTTACCACACTTACACCTCTGACCTATCA
>NZ_JADNAT010000009.1 GCF_015550425.1 Clostridium sp. 1001275B_160808_H3
GAGCACGAGTAGTGCCGCCAGTATCATGCCCTTATAGGGCTTAATCAAGCCACCAGCTAAGCTGGTGGTACATGACTTTATTATAAGGACAATATTGACAAAAATAATAATATATTATAAGATAGCCTTACAAAATCATATTATAAAAGCAATGATAAAGAGGAGTAAGGAATACAATATATAAAGAGAATGAAGGTCACAGGCTGAAAGCCTTCTATATTTGAGTATCCCGAAGGTAGCTTTTGAGCATCTTTACTGAACTAAAGTAAGTAAAGGCGGCTTTCTTAGTCGTTAATAAATAAAGAGCTTAATATAATTTTTTTGTATTAAGAAAAAAGGTGGTACCGCGAGTCTTCGTCCTTTTGTGATGAGGGCTTTTTTTATTGCTTAAAAATAAATATTAAGATATACTAAACTATTTTGTTTTATTTCTAAATTACAAAAGTGAATTTATAAATTAATTATGTGAATCTAAAATATATGAACCTTCAAATTATATAAATACTTTATTACCATTTAGTACATATAATGAAATTTGTTAATTATCTTGATATGTTAGTGTTAATATAACTAATTAATAAATATAAATAAATTTTTATATGAACCTTCAAATTATATAAATACTTTAATTTTTTTATTTAATATAGTTTTATTAACTTTAATATAAGTAAATTTAGGGTATTAGCTTTTAGTCTATATAAAATAAAAAAGGAGGCAAAAAGGATGTCTGAAAAGAAAAACTTAGCAACGACATACAATCCAAAGGAGTTCGAAGAAAGAATTTATAAACTTTGGGAAGAAAAAAAATATTTCACACCAATAATCGATAAAAATAAGAAGCCTTTTTCTATAGTTATGCCACCACCAAATATAACTGGAAAGCTTCATTTAGGTCATGCTCTTGATAATACACTTCAAGATATGCTTATTAGATTTAAAAGAATGCAAGGATATTGTACTTTATGGCTACCAGGACAAGACCATGCATCTATTGCAACTGAAGTTAAGGTTGAAAATGAACTTTTAAAAGAAGGCTTAATTAAAAAAGAAATGGGAAGAGAAGCATTCTTAGAAAAGGTTTGGGAATGGGCTGATGAATATAGAGATACAATAAGAACTCAATTAAAGAAAATGGGAGTTTCTTGTGACTTCTCAAGAGAAGCATTTACAATGGATGAAAATCTAAATAAAGCAGTTAGAACTGTTTTTGTTAAGCTATATAATGAAGGCTTAATTTATCAAGGAAATAGAATAACTAACTGGTGTCCTAAGTGTACTACAGCACTTTCAGATGCTGAAATAGAGTATGAAGAAAAAGAAGGAAGCTTCTGGCATATAAATTATCCATTAGCTGATGGCAGTGGACATTTAGAAATTGCGACAACAAGACCAGAAACTTTACTTGGAGATACAGCAGTTGCTGTAAATCCAAATGATGATAGATTCAAACATCTTATAGGAAAAACATTAAAATTACCACTAACAGATAGAGAAATTCCTATAGTTGGTGATGACTACGTAGATATTGAATTTGGAACTGGTGCTGTGAAAATAACTCCTGCTCATGATCCAAATGACTTCCAAGTAGGACTTAGACACAACTTACCTCAAATAAGAGTTATGGATGATAATGGTGTTATTAATGAACTAGGTGGAAAATATCAAGGTTTAGATAGATATGAAGCTAGAAAGCAAATGGTTAGTGATTTAGATGAACAAGGCTTATTAGTTAAGGTTAAACCACATAATCATAATGTAGGAACACATGATAGATGTGGAACTGTAGTTGAACCTATAATATCAAAACAATGGTATGTTAAAATGGAATCTTTAGCTAAACCAGCTATAGAAGCAGTAAAAAATAATGAAACTAAATTTGTTCCAGAAAGATTTGATAAAATATACTTCAATTGGATGGAAAACATTCAAGATTGGTGTATATCAAGACAATTATGGTGGGGACATAGAATTCCAGTTTGGTATTGTAATGATTGTAGAGAAATTGTAGTTCAAGTAGATGCACCAGAAACTTGTCCTAAGTGTGGATCAAAACATATGCATCAAGATGAAGATGTATTAGATACTTGGTTCTCCTCAGCTTTATGGCCTTTCTCAACTTTAGGATGGCCAAATGAAACAGAAGACCTTGAATACTTCTATCCAACAAATGTATTAGTTACAGGATATGATATTATCTTCTTCTGGGTAGCAAGAATGATATTCTCAGGAATACACAATATGGATAAAACTCCATTTGATACAGTTTTAATTCATGGAATTATAAGAGATTCTCAAGGAAGAAAAATGAGTAAATCTCTAGGAAATGGTGTTGATCCATTAGAAGTTATTGATGAATATGGAGCAGATGCTTTAAGATTCATGCTAGTAACTGGTAACTCTCCAGGAAATGATATAAGATATATTCCAGAAAGAGTTGAAGCTGCTAGAAACTTTGCAAATAAGATGTGGAATGCTTCTAGATTTGTTATGATGAATCTTGATAAAGAAGTAATGGAAAAGTATGCTGATTGCAAAGAATATAGCTTAGCTGATAAGTGGATTCTTTCAAGAATGAATACTTTAATTAAAGAAGTAACTGAAAACATGGAAAAATATGAACTTGGAATTGCTCTTCAAAAGGTATATGATTTCATGTGGACAGAATTCTGCGATTGGTATATAGAATTAGTTAAAGGCGTGTTATATGGCGAAGATGAAAAACAAAAAGGTATAGTTTATAATGTTTTAAATGATGTTCTTAAAACTGGACTTAAGTTATTACATCCTGTAATGCCATTTATAACTGAAGAAATATATACTACTTTAACAGATGGTGATTCAATAGTAGTTTCAAACTGGCCAGAATACAATGAAAGTTTAACTGATGAAAAAGCTGAAAAGGATATGGACTTTATAATTGAAGCTATAAAGGGTTTAAGAAACGTAAGAGCTGAAATGAATGTTCCACCATCAAGAAAAGCTAAAGTAATTAGCTATGCTACAAGTGAAGCAAAAGATGCATTTATTTCTGGTGTTCACTATATAGAAAAGTTAGCATCTGCATCTGAAGTATCATTTATAGATGATAAAACTATGGTTCCTGAAAATGCAGTATCACTAGTTGTTAAAGGTGGAGAATTATTTATGCCACTTTTAGATTTGGTAGATAAGGAAAAGGAACTTGAAAGATTAAATAAGGAAAAGAAAAAGTTAGAAGGCGAAGTAGAAAGAATAGATAAAAAACTATCTAATCAAGGATTTGTAGCTAAAGCACCACAAGCTGTAATTGATGGTGAAAAAGAAAAGAGAGAAAAATATCAAGAAATGCTTAATGCAGTTTTAGTTAGAATAGATACTTTAAAATAGAATATATTATTTTTAGATATTAAAATAATATTCATTGCTATACAACATTAAAAGAATTTATTTTATTATTAAAGAAAATTTTTGTTTCTAATTTAGAGTATTTGGTTTATAATATTTAAGATAAAAGATTTAATAAGATAAAAGGCATTAAAGGCTCTAGCTTAAGCTAGGGCCTTTAGTGTTTTTAAAACATTTGTAATATAGTATTAGCTAAAGTACTACTTGGATCTTTTTCAATAACTTCTTCAGCAATTTTTATTGTATCATATGTTTTTATAAAGTTATTTGGAAGGGTTGAAAAAATAAGAAGCCATTCTTTATATTTAAGTTCATCTTTATATTTTAATGCTTTATTAATATGATTAAATGCTAAATCTTCATATGATAAAGGTGTTAGGATAATAAAAATAAAGTAAGACATTAAGTAATGAGCATATGCTAACTCATCATAAAGTTTTTCATTTTCAAAATAATTTATCTTAGTAATTAACCAAAAATAAAAATTTGTTTGCATATAGTAATCGTAAGACTTAAGTTCTATTAACTTTTCTTCATCTATTTCAAAAATAGATATTTTATCTAAATTTAACTTTAATGCTTCATTTAAATTGTTCATAATAAGCTCCTTCTTTAGGTTTTATATTTATTATTGTAAAGTACCTTAATATAAAATTCAATTAATAAAAAGCAATAAACTAAGATGTAATATTGACAAAAAAAATTAAAAGTGATAAAAGTAGGGTAATTAATAGTTATTATACAATTAAAAACGTATAGTTTATGATGAATTCAAAAGCTTTTTAAAGTAATTTAAAAATAATATAAATTTTACATTATACATTAAAAGGATAGAATTATTTATAATCATGAAAAAATAGGAGATATAAAAATGAAAGATTTTAATATATGGTGGCAGCCATTTAAATCATTAGGTCAAAAGAGCTTTATAAGAAATTTAATTGTAAGTTTATTAGTATTATTTTATTTGATATTTATACCAGTAGTAATGATAAATAAAATAAATATAATAAATAGATTTTTAATAACTATTACAATTATAATAAATGTTTTACTTATTATAATTGGGTATTTTTTAGGCAAGAAGTTATGGAAAAAAGGCGAAAGCATTAAATAAATATTAGTATAGAAAGAGTGGATTACTTATGACAGGATGGATAATTTATAATGGAACGTTAAATATTCCTAAAATAAATAAGCTTGTAAAATCTTTAGTAACTGAAGGAGAAAAGTTAAATATAAGATTACAGGCAGTTAAAAATACAGAGATAATACCTACATATAATAATGATGGAAAAGCTGAGCTTTTATGTTTAAAAGAGCTTGAAAGCCCAAGATTTATTATATTTTGGGACAAATATGTATTATTAGCAAGGCACTTAGAAAAGATGGGATTTAAAGTCTTCAATTCAAGTAAATCTATTGAATACTGTGATCATAAGGGGTTAATGCATTTAGAACTTTCTAATAATGATATACAAATGCCAAGAACAATATTATCACCAATGATATTTGATTACTTATTAAATAATGAAGATTATTTAGTAAAATGTTTTGATGAGCTTGGAAAGGATGTAATAATAAAGGAATCAAAGGGTTCTTTTGGAATGCAAGTATATTTAATAAAAAATAAAGAAGAGTTTATTAAAAAGGTTACAGAATTAAATAAAAGAAATGTAGACTTTATTATACAAGAAAATATAAAAAGTAGTTATGGAAAAGATATAAGAGTAAATATCATAGGAAATAAAGTAATAGGGGCTATGCTTAGGGAATCTGATAAAGATTTTAGAGCTAATATATCTCAAGGTGGAAAAGGTAAATTAATAAATTTAACTAAGGAACAAGAAGAGATTGCATTAAAAGCTCATAATGTATTAGGGTTAGATTTTTCAGGTGTCGATTTATTATTCGGCGAAGATGATAAGCCTATATTATGTGAGGTAAATTCAAATTTAAACTTCTTAAGTTTTGAAGAACTTTGGGGAAAAAGCTTTGGTGCAGAGATATTAAAATATATATTAGAGGAATGTTTATGATAAAAGGGTTAGTTATTTATGATGAAATAGATGTAGAAAAAAATAAAAGTTATATAAATTGGTTAATAGAAGATGGAATAAAATATAATTTAGATTTGGAACTTATATTAACAAAAGATATAGATTACAAAATTGTAAATTCAAAATATAAATTTGCTATAAATAGATCTAGAAATTTTAAAATAACTTATAATTTAGAATCATTAGGATTAAGAGTTTTTAATAAATTTAATTTTTGTAGGCTTGGAAATGATAAGTTAGAAGCATATAATTTTATGGATACTTTAGATATTAAATATCCAAAGATTTATAGAAGTAATGAGGATATAAAAGGAAATAAAAAGATAATAGAAAAGCCTAAAAATGGACATGGTGGAATAGGTATAAATATATTAAAGGGTTTTGATTCCTTAGATTTTAATAAAAATGTTTATCAGGATTTTATTGAGGATTATGTTGGGGATATAAGATTTTATATAATAAATAATAAAATAGTTAATTCAGTAATTAGGCTTCCTAAAGAAGATGAAATTTTATCTAATTTTTCAAGAGGTGGCAATGTTGAAGTATATAAATATTCATCTTTGCAAAAGGAGATATTAGAAAAGATACTAAATAATATAGATATAGACTTTGGGGGAATTGATTTCTTACTTTTAGAAAATGGTGAAATATTATTCAATGAATTTGAAGATGCGGTTGGAAGTAGGATGTTAAGTCATTTAGGTGTAAATAATACTATGGAATTATTTTTAGAACATATAAGAAACAGCGTTAAAGGAATGAAATAAATATGAAAGATTTAAAAACATTAAAATATTTAGAGGAGCTAAGAGTATTAGGTTCAAATTATGGGTTAGAACGTACAGAAAGGCTATTAGAATTACTTGGAAATCCGCATAAAAAGTTAAAGCTTATACATATAGCAGGAACAAATGGAAAGGGATCAACATCCTCTATATTAGGTAGAGTTTTAATTGAACATGGTTATAAAGTAGGATTTTTCAATTCTCCACATTTAGAAGAAATAGAAGAAACAATAAGAATAAATGATGAAAATATACCAGAAGAAGATTTGGTATATTTATTAAAAGAAATAAAGCCATATGTTAATAAAGTAGTGGAAGAAGGATATAAACATCCTACTGAATTTGAAGTATTAACATGTATTATGTTTTTATATTTATATAGAAAAAAAGTTGATTTTGGAGTAATAGAAGTAGGACTTGGAGGAAGGCTGGATTCAACAAATGTAATTACACCAATTTTATCAATAATAACTTCTATAAGCTTAGATCATACAAATATTTTGGGAAATACAATACAAGAAATAACTAGTGAAAAAGTAGGAATAATAAAAGAATCTACTCCAGTTTTAACTTGTAATCAAAAAGATGAAGCTATGGATATTATTAGAAGTAAAGCATTATTAACAAAATCTAAATTAACTATTGTAGATTCAAATGATTTTAGTTTATTAGAAATAGTAAATGATGATATTCCTTATCAAAGAGTTTCAGTAAATTTTAATAATAATACATATACTTTAGATTTAGGTTTGCTTGGTAAACATCAAATAATTAATTTATCTTTAGCAATTAAAGCATTGGAAGAGCTTCAAAATTTAAATTGTATAAAGGTAAATATTAATAAATTATATAAAGGCGTAAAAAGTGTTAAATGGAAAGGAAGACTTGAAGTTTTAAAGAAAGATCCATATATAGTAATTGATGGGGCTCATAATATTTCAGGTATAGAATATCTTAAAAGAAATATAGAAGAGTATTTTAAATATAAAAATATATATTTAATACTTGGAATTTTAGCAGATAAAAATGTCGAGGAAATGGTTAAAATAATAGCACCAGTAGCTACTGAAGTGTACACTGTTACTGCAAATTCAATAAGAGCAGCTAGTGCAAATGAGCTAAAGAAAGTAGTATTAAAATATAACAATAATTGTATTGCTTTTGATGATTATGACAATGCAATAAAACTATCATTAAATAAAGCAAAAAAAGATGATTTAATAGTTGCAGCTGGTTCACTTTATATGATAGGAGAAATAAGAAAGAAACTTAATAATATATAAGGTTAGAAGTACCAATAAATCCTCCAGTAAACCCACCAACAACTACCCCAGGTACAGATAAGTATTTAAATTTAAATAAATTAGTTGCTACTTGGAGAGTATATTCATTAAGTAGAACATCTGTGATAGGAAATGAAGTAGGATTTTAGCGCAATTAGTAAAATTAATTTTATTAATTACACTTTTGTTATAAATTGTGAATTAAACTTAATGACATGTATTAACTTTCCGATTTTTATATAATAGAATTGTAGTTTATTATTATAATAAAATCTCCAATTTAATACATATCATTAATGAGGATAATTCTTAATTTAACTATGTAAATTGGCAGAATAATATATGGTGAAGAGTAAAAATTATTTTATTTTTAATAATAAATATAACAATAATAAGATTTTAAAATGAAGAGGTTTATTTGTTTTTAGAAATATGGTAGTATTTTATTAATTATAAATTTAAGGAGGCTTTTAACATATGGCAAAGCATTTACACATAATGGCTAATGAAGGAGATATAGCAGAAACAGTATTATTACCAGGAGATCCATTAAGAGCTAAGTTCATAGCTGAAAATTATTTAGAAAATCCTGTTTGTTATAATGAAGTTAGAGGAATGTATGGTTATACTGGTACATATAAAGGAAAAAGAATATCTGTACAAGGAACAGGAATGGGATTACCATCACATTCTATATATGTAAATGAATTAATTCAATTTTATGGAGCAAAGAGACTTATTAGAATTGGATCTGCAGGATCTATGAATGAAGATGTTAATGTTAGGGATATAGTTTTAGCACAAAGTGCTTCAACAAACTCAGCAATTAATAAGAGAAGATTTCAAGGTATGGACTATGCACCAACAGCAAATTTTGATCTTTTATTAGAAGCATATAACAAAGGAAAAGAAAAAGGATTAAACATTAAAGTTGGTAATGTTTTATCTTCAGATTTATTCTACGATGATACTAATGTAGGAATAAAATTATGGGCTGATTACGGTTGTTTAGCTGTGGAGATGGAATCAGCAGAGCTTTATACATTAGCAGCAAAATTTGGAGTTGAAGCATTAGCTATATTAACAATCTCTGATCATATATTTAAAGGAATAGAAACTAGTCCTGAAGAAAGACAAGAAAGCTTTACTGATATGATGGAAATAGCCTTAGAACTAGCAAAATAATTTTTTATATAATTTAAGTGAAGACAGTAGATAGTTACTCTACTGTCTTTATTAATTTATATGTATTAATAAATAAAGGCTATATTTTAGAGTATAAGTTTAAAATATGATAAATAATAATATAGGTATTAAGTTATTGATTAAGATAAAAATTATTAAAAATATAAATTTTAAATTTACAAGTTTATTAGAAAAGAAGGTGATTAATTTGATTGATATATCGCTATTAGGATGTGGTGGAGGAATGCCAATGCCAAATAGAAATTTATCTTCACTATTTATAAATTATAAAGGTAGAAAAATATTAATAGATTGTGGTGAGGGGACACAAGTAGCAATAAGAAAAATGGGTCTTGGATTTAAGGCTATAGATTTAATACTTATAACTCATTGCCATGGTGATCATATTGTTGGGCTTCCAGGACTTCTTTCAACTATAGGAAATAGCGGAAGAGAGAATCCTTTAACCATAATTGGCCCAATAGGAATTACTAATGTAGTAAATAATCTTAGAGTTATTGCACCTTATTTACCTTATGATTTAAATATAATAGAAAACCCTAATGAATTATATTTTAATGTGAAAAAGGATTTGATTGAACTAGATATAAGTGAAAAAAGTGATTTAATTTTAAAAACTATAGAACTTGAACATTCAGCAGCTTGTTTAGGATATGGGTTTTACTTCAAAAGAAAAAGGAAATTCGATGTAGAAAAAGCTACTAAAAATAATGTGCCTAAAGTCTTGTGGAATAGATTGCAAAAAGAAGAAGAAGTAATTTATGATGGATTTAAATATGACTATACAATGGTTTTAGGAGAAGAAAGAAAAGGTATTAAAATAAGTTTTATTACAGATACAAGACCAACAAATTGTATTGCTAGCTTTATAAAAAATAGTGATTTGTTTGTTTGCGAAGGTACTTATGGAGATGACAATGATATTGAAAAGGCTATAAAAAATAAACATATGACTTTTAGAGAAGCTGCTAGCTTAGCAAAGAATGGTGATGTAAGAGAAATGCTTTTAACTCATTTTAGTCCTGCTATGTTAAATCCGAACGAGTATTTAGAAAATGCTACTGAAGCATTTAGTGATGTAATAATTGGTGAAGATGAAATAACAAAAACCTTAAAGTTTACAGAATAAGCTTTAAGGTTTTGATAAAGTTAATTACTTGAAGCTGCAGCGGCTGCTGCTGCAGATGTGGCAGCGGTTGCTGCTGCTATTTGCATTACAATAACTATATTTAAAGATATATTGTTAGTTGTCTCTATTAATTTTTCTTTTATTAAAGAATTATTATCTTCTATAGATTCTAATGAAAGTAAAGAAGCTATAATCATATTTCTAACATCTCGGCCTAAAGTAAAGCTTCCAAATCCATGTTGTTTCTTTAAGGAATTATTTATTGAATTTAAGTCAGTAGCAAATTTTTCATAATCAGTATTAGCAACAGCTGCAACTCCTAAAATTGGCAAAGAATAACCTTTTAAAGGAACAGAGTAATTCCTTAAAACTTTATCTAATAAAATAACTTTATTACATTTTTCCTCTGGAAACCCTTCAAAAAGTGATAGTATATGAGATAAAGCTTGAAGATTATTACCACCAAAAAAACCATTATTTCTTAAAATATTATAACATTCTTCCATATCTATAAATGTTTGCTCTAAGTTATTGGAAGTTGTTGCAATGAGAGCTGCAGCACAAATGTCATCTTGGCCAGTTAAAAATAAATGATTTTTTTTCATAGTATCATAAGCTTTTCTAGTATTTATAACTATTAAATCAATATCATTTGTATTTTTGTAATTGTATATTATTTGAGCAGCTAAAACTAAAAACTGATTGTTGAAGAAATGATTCTTTAATTTGTCATATATTATCATAATATCATTAAAGCTTTCTTCAGGATTAGTTTGCATAGATAAATTAACCGCAGTAGTTAATAGGTTATTTCCTCTAAAGTTAGAAAAAATAGAGGAATTACTCTTAATTATATCTATGCAGTTATTAATCTTTTCTACATTTGCCTCAATATTTCGTAATGTTAAATTTAGTGCATTACATTTTTTAAATGTACCCATACCAAAGGTAGATTTTACATTCTCTAAGTTATTACTATTTTTGATTAGTAATTCAATTTTATTTTCTATCATAAATTTTCATTCCTTTCAAAATTTTATAATAATATTATATAGATAAAATAATATTATTTCGATATTAAAATCTATTTTATATAATAAAAAATAACATATAAAGAAGTGTTAGTATTGATTTTATTGGTTTTGAGTATATCAAGATTAATGATATAATGGTAATATATAGTAAAAGATGAAGGAGTAGATAAAATGAGAAGAAGCAATAAAATCAAATTAAGCCTTTTCTTTATAGCAGCTATATTCTTAATGTTTACAGGCTGTAAAGCAAAAGTGGATGAAAATGTAATTCAAGATACAGCAAGAAAAGAAATATCAATAGTTGTCCCTAATGGAGTTCCATCTACAGCTATATCAAAATTGATAAAAGAAAATACGCAAGTTAACGATAATTATTCAATTAATTACTATATAGAAAACACATCAGATACATTAGCAACTTCAGTTATGAAAGGAGAACCGGATATAGCTATAGTTCCATCTAATCTAGCAGCACAAGCTTATAATAAAGGGCTAGGTTATAAGTTAGTTGGTACAACTGGATATGGAGCTCTATATTTAATTTCAACTGAAGGGAAAATAGATTTTAGCGATATTAAAGGAAAAGAAATATATAATATAGGCAATGGTCTAACTCCTGATATAGTTTTTAAAGCTTTATTAAAAGAAAGTGGAATATTAAATGATGTAACCTTAAGTTATGTTGGTGGATCCACTGAGTTAGCGCCAGCAATATTGAGTGGTAAAGCTAAATTTGCAGTCGTTCCTGAACCAGCATTAACTACTATACTAAGCAAAAATCCTAATATAAATATAATAGCTAGTTTAAATGATTTATGGAAAGAAAGGTTTGATAATGAAAAAGGATTTCCACAAGCAAGTATAATAGTAAAAGAAGAGATAATAAATAATGATAAGGATTTTCTTAACGATTTTATAGATAAAGTAGATAGTTCTATTGAATGGGTAAATGAAAACAATAAAGAAGCTGCAGATTATTCAGTAGAAAATGGATCACAGGTTGAAGCTTCTATAATAGAGAAATCAATAAACAATAGTAATATAAACTTTTCAAAGGCAAGAGATAGTAAAGAAGACTATATAAATTATTTTAAAATTTTAGAAAGTGAAAACCCGAAATCAATAGGAGAAAATATACCAGGTGAAGACTTCTTCTATGAAGGATAAAAAGATTATATTTATATCGCTACTTATAATAGTAGCGATATGGATATTTTTATCAAATAGAATTAATAATTCTATTTACTTGCCTAAAATAAGTGAGATAATAGATGAAATTTTTATAATAGTAAAAGAAGATAATTTTTTATTAAATATAAGCAACTCATTGCTAAGAGGGATTATAAGCTTTTTTATTGCTTTAATAATAGCAATAGTTTTAGGAATAGTTTCAGGATTCAATAAATTTGCATATAATTTTTTATATCCAATAAATTCAATATTAAAATCTATACCAACAATAGCTTTTATATTGATTGCGTTAATTTGGCTAAATAAGAATTACGCACCTTATTTAATAGGAATAATTATCTCATTTCCTATAATATATGAAACAACTGTGAATTCAATTTTGAATGGAAATAGTGAATTAAATGATATGGTTGAAACTTTTAGAGTTAATTTTTTAGACAAACTTTTAAATGTACATATTCAATCAATTATCATTAGTATTTCATCTATAGCAACCTCAACATTTTCTTTAGTACTAAAGGTGGTTATAGCAGGAGAAGTTTATGGGCAACCATTGTATGGAATTGGAACTGCAATTCAAGGTGAAAAAATTAATTTTAATACATCAGGTATATTTGCGTGGATAATTATAGTAGCTATATTATGCTATATAACTGATAAGATAATTATTTACTTTACAAGCAAGTTGATTAAGGGTGGGAGATATATAGTTGATTAACTTTAATAATATAAACATAAAGTTTAATGATAGAGTTTTGTATGATGATTTTTCTATAGATTTTGAGGAGAATAATGTAAATTTTATAATGGGTGAATCAGGTATAGGTAAAAGCACTTTAATAAAATATATAAAAGATAAATTAATTTCAAGTGGAATTAAGGTTAGTGTTGTTTTTCAAGAAAATAGATTAATACCTTGGAAAAATATATATAAGAATTTAGATATTGTAATTAAAAATGAATTAAATAAAGATGAAAGAAAAATAAAAATTAATGATATATTACAAAATATGAATCTATTAAATTGCAAAGAATTATATCCTCATGAATTAAGTGGAGGTATGAAGCAAAGGGTTAACATAGCTAGAGCAGTAATATATGATGGGGATATCTTTATTATGGATGAACCTTTTAAAGGATTAGATAAGGAGAATAAAGAAAATATTATTAAACTAATAAAAAAGTATTTTTGCGATAATAAGAAAACAGTTATAATTATAAGCCATGATATAAATGAAGCAATGGAATTTACAAATAAAATAATATTATTAAAAAATGAACCAGTAAAAAAAGAAATAATTAAAGTGTAAAAGAAGTGTGATCATGCTTCTTTTTTTATATAATATTTTTTTGAAGTATAAATAAGAATATATTTTAATAATTTGTTAATTATATAACAATCGATGATGAAAATGTGATAATTGTCACGGTTTTTAGTGGTAGTTAATGATAGAATTAGAAATCATAAAATAATATAGTGAGTTTATGAAATTGTGAAGTGGAGATGTAAGTTATATGAAAAAAATTCAGTCAACTTGTAATTTATGTGCTTTAGCATGTAACATAGATTTCTATGTAGATAATGGTAAAATTCAAAAGGTTTCACCTACTGTTGATTATCCAGTTAATAAGGGGTTTTGTTGTATAAAAGGATTAAGTCTGGACAAGCAACAAACAAAAATTAAGGCAAGAAAGTCACCATTATTAAGAGATGCAAATGGCGAAATGAAAGAAATATCATGGAACGAAGGTTTCCAAGTCTTTGCTAAAAAAATGACAGAGATTCAAGCTAAGTATGGTAAAGAAAGCGTAGCATATATCAGTACTGGTCAAATGACAACTGAAGAAATGGCTTTACTTGGACATGTTGGAAGAAATTATATGGGGATGCATGGAGACGGTAATACAAGATTATGCATGGCAACATCAGTTGTAGCACATAAGCAAAGTTTTGGTTTTGATGCTCCTCCTTATACTTTGAATGATGCTGAGCTTTCAGATACAATTGTTTTAATTGGAGCTAACCCAGTTATAGCACATCCAGTTTTTTGGGGAAGAATAAGAAAAAATAAGGATGCAAAAATAATAACTATTGATCCAAGAAAATCTGAAACAGCAATAAATTCTCATATATGGGTAGATATTAAACCTAAAGCTGATTTAGTTCTATTATATACATTAGCAAATGTATTAATTCAAAATGATTGGATTGATAAGAAATATATAGAGGAACATACAGAAGGATATGAAGAATTTAAAAATCATGTATCTAAATTTACCTTAGATAATGTTGAAGAAGAAACAGGAATATCTAAAGAAAGAGTTTTAGAACTTGCAGAAATAATACATAATGGTAAAAGAGTATCATTCTGGTGGACAATGGGTGTAAACCAAGGATATCAAGCAGTAAGAACTGCACAATCTATAATTAACTTAGCATTAATTACTGGTAATATAGGTAGACCAGGGACAGGTGCAAATTCCTTAACAGGTCAATGTAATGCTATGGGATCAAGAGCTTTCAGTAATACAGCAGGACTTTATGGCGGTGGAGATTTTGATAATCCAGTAAGAAGAAAAGCTGTAGCAGAAGCACTAGAAGTTGATGAAAGTGTATTAGCAACTAAGCCTACTCTTCCTTATAACGTTATTATAGAAAAAGCAATTGCAGGAGAAATTAAAGGGTTATGGGTAATATGTACAAACCCAAGACATTCTTTTACAAATAATGATGAATTCAAAAAAGCAGTAGAAAATTTAGATTTCTTAGTAGTACAAGATATATATGAGGATACACATACTGCAGAGCTTTGCGATTTATATTTACCTTCAGTTCCAGCTATTAAAAAAGAAGGAGTTCTAATTAATACTGAGCGTAGATTATCAAAAGTTAATCCAGTAGTAGCAAAAGAAGAAGGCGAATTATCTGATTTTGAAATATTCTTTAATATAGGTAAAGCATTAGGAATGGGAAGTTTACTTGATAATTGGAAAACTCCAAGAGATGTATTTGAACTATTAAAAAAATGTTCTAAAGGAATGCCTTGTGACATAACAGGAGTTACTTATGAAATGTTAGAAGGTAACAATATGGAAGGTTCAAGAGGAGTTCAATGGCCATTTAAAGAAGGACAAGTTCTAGAAGAAGATGAAAGAAGACTTTATGAAGATGGTAACTATTATACACCATCTAAGAAGGCTAAATTCCATTTTGAAGATATAGCAGAAAATCCAACAAAGACTTCAGATGAATTCCCGTATATATTAAATACAGGAAGAGGAACTGTAGGACAATGGCACACTCAAGTTAGATCTAGAGAAATAGAACATAATAGAATTTACAGCAAGGAATCATATGTTTTAATGAACCCAGAGCTAGCAAAAGAATTAAATATAAGTGAAAATGAAAGAGTTAAAATAACTTCACAAAATGGGAAAACTAATGAGTTTAATGTTGTTTACTCAGAAAATGTGAAAAAGAATCATATATATGCACCAATGCATTATATTGAAACAAATTCACTTACTCCTTCAGTTTATGATCCTTACTCAAAAGAACCATCTTTCAAAACTGTTGCAGTAAATATTTCTAAGAAATAGGAGGATTCAATATGAAGAGAATAAAAATAGATAGATCGAAATGCGTTGGATGTTTAACTTGCACAACTGCATGTATTGTTTCTCATAATTCAGAAGATACAAGAAGTAGAATAACAATAGATAGTAATGGAAAATATGCTCCGATTTTTTGTAGACATTGTGATAGACCAGAATGTGTTTATACATGTATGACTGGTGCAATGAGCAAAGATAAGGAAACTGGATTAGTTACTTACAATAAAGAACACTGTGCAAGTTGCTATATGTGTATAATGGCATGCCCTTATGGAGTTTTAAAAGCTGATAGTAGAGTTCATAAGGAAATAATGAAATGTGATGCGTGTAAAGATAAGGGAACACCACAATGTGTAGAAAAGTGCCCAATGGCAGCTATTACATTAGAGGAGGTACCTAATTAATGAGATATATAGTTATAGGAGCATCAGCAGCTGGAATTAGTGGAGCAAAAACATTAAGAGAGTTAGATAAAGATGCAGAAATAATATTAATTTCAAAAGATACAGAAGTTTATTCAAGATGTATTTTACATCACTATATTTCAAACCATAGAAATGTAGAACAATTAAATTTCACATCAAAGAATTTCTTTGAAGAATACAATATACAATGGATAAATAATGTTGAGGTTACTTGTGTAAATGATGAAAGTAAAACTTTAACTTTATCAAACAATGAAGTCTTAAACTTTGATAAATTAATGATTTGTAGTGGAGCTTCATCATTCATTCCACCTGTTGAAGGGTTAAGAGAAGGAAATAATGTAGTTGGTCTTAGAAATTTAGAAGATGCAATACTTATAAAAGAACAAGCTTCTAAGGTGAAAAACGTAGTTGTATTAGGTGCTGGGCTTGTTGGAATAGATGCAGTAAGTGGACTTATAGATACAGGAGTTAATGTTTCTTTAGTAGAAATGGGAGATAAAGTTTTACCTATACAGCTAGATAAATATACTTCAGATGTTTATAAAAAGAAGTTTGAAGAAAAAGGTGTAAATTTAAAACTTGGTGTTAAAGCAGAAAAACTAATATTAGATGAAAATAAAAATCCTAAAGCATTATTAATCAATACTGGTGAAGAAATACCATGTGAATTAGTTATTGTAGCAACAGGGGTAAGATCTAATATCAATTTCTTAAGTAATAGCAATGTTGAATGTGATAGATTTGGATTAATAATAGATGAAAAAGGTAAAACTAATATTGATGATATTTATGGTGCTGGAGATGTAACTGGAAGAAATCCAATTTGGCCAACAGCAGTGAAAGAGGGTATAATTGCTGCAAATAACATGTTAGGAAAAGAAATGATAATGACAGATTTCTTTGGAAGCAAGAATACTATGAATTTTGTTGGTATTGCAACTATGTCTTTAGGGGATGTAGAGCCAAAGGATGAAACTTATAAAGTTGAAATAAGCATTGATGGTGAAAACTATAAAAAGATTATACACAAAGATGGTAAGATTTATGGAGCAATAATTCAAGGTGATTTATCTTATGCAGGTGTATTAACACAACTTATAAAAGAAAAAATAGATATATCAAAAGTAACAAAAAATATATTTGATATAGATTATGCAGATTTCTTCAATATAAAAAAGAATTTTGAATTTACTTATTAATAATAAACTTTATATGGAAATTAGTATTAAAACTAATTTCCATATAAATTAAAATTTTTAATAATAGTGTACATAAAAGAAGGATTATTATAAAAAATCTAGAACATAATAGTTAATAACATATATAATTAAAATTAAATATAGATATTAATGGTTACAAAAATATACTTAAAGGATGAAAGATATGCCAAAGGTTATTAATATAGTTGGAGAAAAGTCAAATGTAGGAAAAACATTTGTAATGGAAGGACTAATAAGAGAATTAAAAAGTAGAAACTTAAGTATAGCAACAATAAAACATGATGTTCATGGATTTGATATTGATAAAAAAGGAAAAGATACATATAAACATAGAGAAGCAGGGTCAGAAACTGTAATAATATCTTCAAGTTCTAGACTTGCAATAATAAAGGAATTAAAATATGAAACTAACTTATATGATCTTATAAATATGGCAAAGGATAAGGATATAATTTTAGTAGAAGGATATAAGAAAAGTAATTTAAGAAAGATAGAAGTATATAGGAGTGGGGTTAGTAGTAAAATAATAACTACTAAGAATAATCTTATAGCAGTAGCAAGTGATGTAGATTTAAATTTAAATGATGCCTTAGTTATAAATAAAGATAATTTTAAGGAACTTGCTAATTTAATAGAAAAAGAAAAAGAATTTAAATTTGAAAATTATCAATAATATTTTCTTGAGCATAGTTTACCTAAGGATTAATCTATGGATTCTATGCCTGAATTTTATATTCACAGGGTGTTAATTTGAAAAGATAGCATCTCCACGATTTGGGAAGGAAAATAAGTTGATTTAAATATATTATACTTATAGAAATATAAGTCTTAAAATAATATTAAGTTTAATTTTATTTTGAGGTTTATAATTAAGTTGATTTTAGCACTATTACAGTGTTTATTTATATTTAAATTAAAAGCTTATTACTCACCAAATTTATGGGTAATAGGCTTTTTTTGAATAGAAAATTTATACACATCAACTTTTTAAAGGAGGAAAAAAGTGAAATCCTTTATATCATTAGAAGAAGCAATAGAAATACTAAATAATAACGTAAATAATTTGAATATAGAAGAGGTAGATTTAATTAATGGATTAAATAGAGTAATAGGTGAAAATGTATATTCTCAAATTAATAATCCACCTTTTAATAAATCGGCAATGGATGGGTATGCATTGATTTCTAGAGATACTGAATCAAACAATAAAAAATTAAAGGTAATAGATAAAGTCTATGCTGGAGGAAATTGTAGTAGTATTGTAAAAGAAAATACAGCAATTAGAATAATGACAGGAGCACCAATCCCTAAGGGAGCAAATGCTGTTATAAAACAAGAAGATGTAATTTTACAAGATGATTATATTATTTTAAAGAAAAGTGTAAAAGAAAATGAAAATATCTGTATAAAGGGAGAAGACATTTCAAAAGGAGCTTTACTTTTAAATATTAATAAAAAGCTTGATTATGCTGATATTGGAATTTTAGCTAGTTCTGGATTAAAGAAAGTAAATGTATATAAAAAGCCTAAAATAGCTTTTATTAGTACAGGTGATGAAGTTATGGATATAGGCTTAGAATTAGAAAAAGGAAAAATTTATAACAGTAATAAATATTCTATTTTATCTAGAATAAATGAATTAGGCTATGAAGCCAAATATATAAATCATATAAATGATGATTTTAATGCAATAGGTAGTTATATAGAAGAAATTTCAAAGAAAGTTGATTTGATAATTACAACTGGAGGAGTTTCTGTTGGTGAGAAAGATTTATTAAAAGATGCTATAAATACAACAAGTGGAGAAAAACTTTTTTGGAAGATAACTATTAAGCCAGGTTCAGCAGTTTTATGTAGCAAGGTAAATAATTCAATTGTAATTAGTTTATCAGGCAATCCAACAGCAGCTTTAACAACTTTTGAATTATTAGTTAAACCAACACTTGAGAAATTATCTGGATATAAAGAAATTAAAATAAATAGGGAAAAAGCAATATTATCACAAGACATAAAAAAGAAAAGTCCTCAAAGAAGGTTCATAAGGGGATATGTAGAAGTTGACAATTGCAAACAATATGTACATATAACACAAACTAAATCAGGAAATGGAATACTTAGTTCTACAATAAACTCAAATTGTATAATTGAAATAGAAGCTAATAATAATGGAAAAAATCAAGGGGATTTAGTAGATATTATAAAGCTTTAGGAGAATATATGATAAATAAAACATTAGCTATTTTAGCAGGTGGAAAAAGTAGTAGGATGAATTATAATAATAAGGCATTATTACTTTATAAAGAAAAAACTTTTATAGAAAATATAATAAGTGCTGGAGAAGATTTTGATGAAATTATTATTATATCAAATAATAAAGAAGTATATAATAAGTTTTCATTGAAGGTATTTAGTGATATCTACTTGGGAAATGGTCCTTTATGTGGAATACATTCAGCACTTAAAAACTCAAAAAATGATAAAGTTTTATGTATTGCTTGTGACATGCCTTTAATTACAAAAGAGACTTTAAATTTAATAGGAAATGTGGATGAAGAATACGAGGTTCTAATTCCTAAAATTAATGAAAAGCTACAACCTTTGTGTTCAGTGTATTCTAAGAGGTTAATACCTAAAATTGAAAATGCTTTAATAAAAAATGAAAATAAATTGCAAAAATTTATAATGTCAACAAAATACAAAGTATTAGAAGATAAAAAATACGAGAAGTTAAATGAGATAGATTTTTCAAATATAAATACAGTTAATGATTATAAAGACTTGGAGGAGATTTAATGTATACTGTTGGAATAATAACAAGTAGTGATAAAGGATACGCAGGAGAAAGAGAAGATAAAAGTGGAGCTGTTATTAAAGAAATAATAGAAAATGCAGGTTTTAAAGTAGAAAAGATGGTTATTGTACCTGATGAAAAGGAAATGTTAAAAAAAGAGTTTATAAATATGAGTGATGAATTAAAGGTGAACTTAATATTAAGTACAGGTGGTACTGGATTCTCAAAAAGAGATATAACTCCTGAAGCAACCAAAGAAATAATTGATAGAGAGGCACCTGGAATATGTGAAGCTATAAGAATGTATAGTCTTCAAATAACTAAAAGAGCAATGCTTTCTAGAGCAGTATCAGGAATAAGAAAAGATACTTTAATAGTAAATTTACCAGGAAGTCCAAAAGCATGTGAAGAAGCTTTAGATTTTATATTAGACGAGTTAAAACATGGAATTGGTATATTAATTGGAGAAGCAAAAGAATGTGCAAGAAAATAAGTTCATTCAAAAAAATTATAAAAATGAGTAACTAGACAAATGATTAACTTTATAGGAGATGCATTATAATGAAAATGATAAGCGTATATGATTCTGTTGGTTGTATATTATCTCACGATGTTACACAAATAATACCAGGAGAATTTAAAGGAAGACTTTTTAAAAAGGGCCATATTATAAAAGCGGAAGACATAGAAAAACTGCTATCTATAGGGAAAGAACACATTTATGTATGGGAGCCTAGTGAAGGAGAATTGCATGAAAATGATGCTGCAATTAGAATTTCAAATCTTGTACTTGGAGATGGGGTATGTAAGTCAGAAGAAATAAAAGAAGGAAAAGTTGACTTTTTTGCAGATATAGATGGAGTTTTAAAAATAGATAAAGAAGAATTATTTAAACTTAATAGCCTTGGAGAAATAATAGTATCAACATTGCATAATAATACTCCAATAAGAAAAGGAGAAAAAATTGGTGCAACTAGAGTTATTCCATTAATAATTGATGAAGAAAAAATAATTAATGCAGAAAAATTAATAAAAGATAAAATAATTTATATAGAGGAAATAAAGCCTAAGAAATGCTTACTTATAACAACTGGTAATGAAGTTTATAGCGGAAGAATTAAAGATGCCTTTTTACCAGTTATAAAATCAAAACTTGGATATTATGGTAGTGAAGTCATTAAGCAAGTTATTTTGCCAGATTCCAAGGAAAGAATAATAGAAGAAATAAAAAATGGCTTTAAAGAAAATGTAGATATGATTATATGTACAGGAGGGATGTCAGTAGATCCAGATGATGTAACTCCAACAGCAATAAAAGAATGTGGTGGAGAACTTGTTACGTATGGATCACCAGTATTACCAGGAGCTATGTTTTTACTAGCTTATTATAAAGATATTCCAATACTTGGAGTACCAAGTTGTGCTATGTATTCAAAAAGAACAGTATTAGATTTAGTGCTGCCAAGAATACTAGCAGATGAAAAATTAACTTTAGGTGATATAGCAGCTTATGGACATGGTGGAATGTGCTTAGATTGTAAGGTTTGTACTTTCCCACATTGTTCTTTTGGAAAATAGGAGGATATAATGAATAATAAATTTACTCATTTTGATAATAGTGGAAATGCAAGAATGGTAGATGTATCAGAAAAAAATAAAACTGAGAGAGTTGCAATTGCAGTTTCTAAAATAAAAGTAAGCAAAGAAACCTTAGAGCTTATAAAAGAAGGAAAAATAGGTAAAGGTGATGTTTTAGGTGTAGCTAGAGTTGCAGGAATAATGGCAAGTAAGCAAACATCTAATTTGATACCTATGTGCCATCCATTAATGATATCTAGTTGTAATATTGATTTTGAGATAAATGATGAAGAAAGTAGTATTGAAATAAAAGCAACTGTAAAAATAGTAGATAAAACAGGAGTTGAAATGGAGGCATTAACTGCAGCAACAATTTCAGCATTAACAATATATGATATGTGTAAAGCTGTAGATAAAAGAATGATTATAGAAGGTACTCATTTACTTAAAAAAACAGGGGGGAAGAGCGGCGAGTTTAATTTTTATGATAGCTCTTTAAAATAATATGAAAGATAAATATAATAGAGAAATAGACTATTTAAGGATTTCATTAACTGATAATTGTAACTTAAGATGTATATATTGCATGGAAGAGAAGAATAATATTTTTCTTAAAGATGAAGATAAATTAACTAATGATGAAATATATAAAATAGTATGCGAAAGTGCAAAGCTTGGTATAAAAAAAGTTAGATTCACTGGTGGAGAACCTTTAGTTAGGAAAGATATAGTAGATCTAATACAAAGGATAAACACTATACCAGGCATAGAAGAAATGTACTTGACTACAAATGGAATATTACTAGAAGAAAAAGCAGAAATTCTTGCAAAATCAGGACTAAAAGGTGTTAATATAAGTTTGGATTCATTAAAGAAAGAAACCTTTAAAAGATTAACTAGATTAGGAGATTTAAAAAAGGTACTAGCAGCAATAGATAAATGTATTTCACTTGGAATAAAAGTTAAATTAAATACAGTTATGATAGAGGGCATTAATGATGATGAAATACTTGATTTTGTAAATTTAACTTTAGAAAAGCCAATAGATGTTAGGTTTATAGAGCTTATGCCTATTGGAGTAGGAAGTAAATATAAAGGGATTAATAATGAAGCAATTATAAATATTATTAAAGATAATTATAAAAATTTCGAAGAAGTTAAAAGAATTAATAGTGGTGGACCAGCAACTTATATAAAAGTAAATGGCGGTAGAGGTAAGGTTGGATTTATTAGTGCTATAAGCAATTGTTTTTGTGAGGATTGTAATAGGATTAGATTAACTTCAGAAGGTTTTTTAAAACAATGCTTACACTTTAATTATGGTATTGATTTGAAGGAATTAATTAGAAGCGGAGTTTCAGATAGTGAATTATCACATGCAATAAAAAATAGTATTTTTGATAAGCCGGAAAAACATTTGTTTATGCAAAAAAGTAATGATAAAGAATTAAAGTTTATGAATCAAATTGGAGGATAAAAATATGAGCAAGGTTTTAGCTATATGTACAAGTAAACACAAAGGAACTTTAAAAAATGAAGTTGAAGAAGCAAACTTCATAGAGGAATTTGGAATAGAAGGTGATGCTCACGCTGGTAAGTGGCATAGACAAGTAAGTTTATTAGCTTTTGAAAAAATTGATGAATTTAGAAATAAAGGTGGAAATGTTGATTTTGGTGCATTTGGAGAAAATTTAGTAGTAGATGGAATAGAATTAAATAAACTTCCAGTTGGTCAAAGATTAACAGTAGGAGAAGTACTTTTAGAAGTAACTCAAATAGGTAAGGAATGTCATGATAAATGTGCTATATATTATCAAGTTGGAGAATGTATAATGCCTAAAAATGGTATATTTACAAGGGTATTAAAAGGTGGAAAAGTAAGAGTTGGAGATAAATGTACTTTGTTAGATAATGAAAAGAAAGTATTTACTTTATAATAAGGAAACATCTTGATATTTGGTTTTAATAATCAAATATCAAGATGTTTTTTATTGTAAAAAAATAAATAGATGAAATTTAAATTATGAGAGGATAAATATAATTAATTGTTTAGCGTGAATATAAAAAGTAAACAATACTAATAATATCTATAAAATGTTTGTTAAAGAGGGGTAAAAAGTATGAAAGTTGTTAGATCTACTTGTAACTATTGTTCCATAGCATGTAATTTTGATTTTCATGTTGAAGATGATGGATTTATACAAAGGGTTAAGCCAGCAAAGGATTATCCTGTAAATAAAGGGTTTTGCTGTGTTAAGGGTCTTAATTTAGATAAACAAAATACTATATATGAAAATCCTGTATTACCATTACTAAGAAATGAAAAAGGGAAATTAGAACATATATCTTGGGAAAAAGCATTTAATATATTTGCAGAAAGAGTAAAAAAAATTCAAGATGAATATGGTAAAGAAAGTTTTGCATTTCTGAGTACAGGTCAATTATGTACAGAAGAAATGGCATTGGCAGGGCATATTGGAAGAACATTCTTAGGAGGGAATGGAGATGGAAATACTAGACTTTGTATGGCAACAGCAGTTGTTGCATATAAACAAAGTTTTGGGTTTGATTCTCCACCATACACATTTGAAGATTTAGAATTATCTGATGTAATGATATTTATAGGTTGTAATCCTGTAGTAGCGCATCCAATCCTTTGGAGTAGAGTTATAAAAAATAGAAATAAAGATAAAAAAATAATAAGTATAGATCCAAGAAGAACTGAAACAGTAACTAATTCAGACATGTGGATAGATATAAAGCCTAAAAGTGATTTAAGACTTTTATATACATTAGCAAATGTATTAATTGAAGAAGGGTGGATAGATGAAGAATTTATAAAAAATAGTACTGAAGATTTTGAAGGATTTAAAAATCATGTTAAAAAATATGACATAAATGATGTTGAAGAGTACACAGGAATATCAAAAGGAAGAGTATTAGAATTAGCTAAAATAATACATGAAGGAAAAAGAGTATCATTTTGGTGGACTATGGGTGTAAATCAAGGATATCAAGCTGTTAGAACTGCACAAGCCGTGATAAATTTGGCTCTTATGACTGGAAATATTGGAAGGCCTGGAACTGGAGCTAATTCAATAACAGGTCAATGTAATGCTATGGGATCAAGATTGTTTAGTAATACTACTGGACTTTATGGTGGAGGAGAATATACTGATAAAGCTAGAAGAAAAGTAGTCGCTAAAGCTTTAGGAATTGACGAAGAGATGCTACCTAAAAAGCCTACAATACCATATAATGCAATAATTGAAGGTATAAATAATGGAACAATAAAAGCCCTTTGGGTACTAGCAACAAATCCAGTTGTATCATGGATAAATAGTTTGGAATTTAAAAAAGCAGCTGAAAAATTAGAGTTTTTAGCAGTGCAGGATATTTATAGTGATACAGAAACCTGTAAATATGCTCATCTTATACTTCCTTCAACAAATGGGTTGAAAAAAGAAGGTGTTTTAATAAATACGGAAAGAAGATTATCCAAGATTCAGCCAGTGCTTGAAAAGAAAGAAGATGAATTAAGTGATTATGACATATTACTAGGAATAGGAAATGCTCTTGGAATGGGAAGTCTTTTAGATAAATGGAAAACACCGAGAGATGCCTTTGAAACTTTGAAGGAATGTACTAGAAATATGCCTTGTGATATAACTGGTGTAAGCTATGATATGCTAAAGGACTCAAAGGGAATTCAATGGCCATTTAAAGAAGGAGATGATATTGAAAAAGAAGAAAGAAGATTATTTGAAGATGGAAAGTTCTATACTCCAAATAAAAAAGCAAAATTTATTTATGAAGATATAATTAATCCTCCTTTTGAGCAAAGTGAAGAATATCCATATATTTTAAATACAGGTAGAGGAACAGTTGGGCAATGGCATACCCAAACAAGAACAAGAGAAATTCCAGATGTAGAAGCTATAATTATGAAGAAAGGGTACATAAATATAAATACTGATTTAGCAGAAGAGCTAGGTATTAAAGAAAATGATATGGTTAAAGTAAGTTCACCAAATGGAATAAGCAACCAATTCCTTGTTAAGTTAAGTAGAACTGTTAAAAAAGATCAGCTTTATGCACCAATGCATTATATAGAAGCAAATTCTGTACTGCCATCAATATTTGATACGTACTCAAAGGAACCTAATTATAAATATGGTCCAGTAAAAATAGAAAAAATCAATTAGGAGATTATTATGAAAAGGATAAAAATCGATAGAAAGAAATGTATAGGCTGTTTAACTTGTACAACTGCTTGTAAGGTTTCTCATGGATGTAGAGATACAAGAGGAAGGATTGTTATTAATAGTGAAGGAAGGTATGCACCAATTTATTGTAGGCATTGCACAAGACCAGAGTGCGTATATTCATGTCCAACTGGAGCAATGAGAAGAGATGATGAAAGTGGATATGTCATATATGATAAAAGTCGTTGTGCAACATGTTATATGTGCATAATGGGTTGTCCTTATGGAGTATTAAAAATGGATTATCAAACTAATAGAGAAGTAATGAAATGTGATATGTGTCTATCTACAGATACTAAATATCCACATTGCGTAGATAGATGTCCTATGGGAGCATTAACCTTAGAGGAGGTATATAAATAATGTCATATGTTATAGTAGGTGCATCAGCATCTGGAATTAATGCTGCAAGAACTATTAGAGAACATGATAAAGATTCAGAAATAGTTTTGGTATCTAAGGATGATCATGTTTATTCAAGATGTATACTTCATCATTTTTTAGATGGGAGAAGGGATATTAAAGATTTAGACTTTACTCCTGACAACTTTTTTGAAATGTATAAAATAAAATGGATAAAAGGAGTAGAAGTTATTGGAATAGATATAAAAGAAAAATTATTAAAATTATCTAATGAAGAAAATTTAAGTTATGATAAAGTTTTACTTGCTACTGGATCATCATCTTTTTTGCCTCCAATAGAAAATTTAAGGAGTGCTAATAATGTCATAGGATTAAGAAATTTAGATGATGCTATAAAAATTAAAAATATTGCTCGAAAAGTAAAAAATGTTGCAATTCTAGGTGCTGGACTTGTTGGAGTTGATGCATTAGCAGGATTGCTGGATTATAACGTAAATATATCATTGATTGAAATGGGGGATAGACTACTTCCTCTTCAATTAGATAAATATGCAGCTAATATATACGAAGAAAGATTAAAAAAAGAGGGTGTAAATTTAAAATTTGGCGTTAGGGCAGAAAAAGTAATTGTAGATGATGAAAATAATCCTATTTCTATAAAGCTTAGCACTGGAGAAGAGGTACCTTGTGAATTGATAATTGCTTGTACTGGAGTTCGATCAAATGTAGGCTTTTTAAAAGATAGTGGAGTTGAGTGTGATAAATTTGGTCTTATAATAAATGCAAAAGGTGAAACAAATGTTAGAGATGTTTATGGAGCAGGGGATATAACAGGAAGAAATCCAATATGGCCAACTGCTGTTAAAGAAGGAATGATAGCAGCAAACAATATGGTAGGTAAAGAAAGTTTTATGGAGGATTTTTTTGGAAGCAAAAATACAATGAATTTTTGTGGAGTTGCTACAATGTCATTAGGGTTGGTAGTAAAGCCAGATGATAGTTATGAAGAAATAACTGATATCGATGGAAAAGATTATAAGAAGATAATTTATAAAGATGGTGCAATTTATGGAGCTATAGTTCAAGGGGATTTATCATATGTTGGAGTTTTGACTCAACTTATAAAGCAAAAAATTAATGTAGATAGAGTTAAAAAGCCTTTATTTGATATAGATTATTCTGATTTCTTTAATGAAACAGAAAACTTAGAATTTGTATATTAATAATAAATACAAAGGAGCAAATCATGGAGAAGAAATCTATATTAAAAAAAATAAAAAATATGCCAGTACCAATTTTGCCAACAATGGTTGGGGCAGCTACTTTATCAAATGTGTATCAAATTTTAGGATATACGTGGATAAGGCATATAACAATGATATGTGCAACTATAATATTAATTGCCTATATCATGAAAATAACACTATATTTTGATACATGTAAAAGTGAATATAGTAATACGGTTCCATCAAGTCTATATGCTGGATTCACTATGATATTAATGATATTAGGATCTTATTATTTTGATTTTAATAAACTAATAGGAAAAGGTTTGTGGTATATAGGTATAATATTACATGCAATACATATAATAATTTTTACATATAAAAATGTATTTCCAGGCATAAAAAAAGAAACATTTGTACCTAGTTGGTTTGTTACGTATAATGGAATAATGGTTTCTGCTGTAGTAGGAGTTCCTATGAATGAACCTTTTATTTGTAAGATAATAGTGTATTATGGAATAGTAGCTTTTTTATTAATAATTCCATTTATGATTTCTAGGTTAAGAAAAGAGCCTATAGATGAAGCACTATTCCATACCCAAGCTATATTATTAGCGCCATCAAGTCTTTGTTTAGTATGTTATTTAAATTTTATTAATAATCCTAATAAGGTTCTTATATATGTTCTATATACTATAATATTTTTGACATTACTATTTATTTTATATATGTTACCTAAGTTTTTTTCTTACACTTTTACACCAGGGTTTGCAGGGTTAACGTTCCCAATGGCAATTGGGATAGTAGCGTCAATTAAGGCATCATCATTTTTTATAAAAATGAATAATAATTTCTTAGGTTACATTATAAAAGAAATAAGTGGAATACAAATATATATTACTACAACTATAATAGCTTTTGTTTTATATAAATTTACACATATATTATTTAAAAGCTTAAAAAAAAGTTAAAAATAGCACACTTTATTGAACTAGAGTTTTCATAAATGGTTCAGTAAAGTGTGTATTTTATTAAAAATAAAAATAGAATTCGTGATAAAAATCACGGTAATTATATTATTAAATGATATAATAATAGCGTTGAATTATGTTTGAAAGGCCTTTTATGCATATCTAAGTGAAAAAATTAACAATAAGTAACAAAGTTATAATGAGAATTTTATATAATTATTAAAACTGACTTAGGAGGAGTTATGAAAAATAATTTAATTTTTAGAAAAATTGAAAATTTACCTGTTCCAATATTACCTACAATGGTAGGAGCAGCAACATTATCGAATATTTACTCATCGTTAGGGTATACTTGGGTAAGGCATTTAACAATGTGGATAGCAACTTGTATTTTAATAGTATATTTAGTTAAAATTTTAGCATTCTATCCTACTTGTAAAAAAGAATATTCAAATACAGTTCCAGCGAGCCTTTATGCAGGAATAACTATGATAACAATGATATTAGGATCGTATTATTTTGATTATAATAATTCATTTGGAAAAATATTATGGTTAATAGGTCTTATTTTACATGCAATACATATAATCATATTTACATATAGAAATGTAATTAAAGGTGTAAATAAAGATACATTTGTTCCAAGTTGGTTTGTAACTTATAATGGTATAATGGTTTCAACAGTTGTAGGTTCTGTTATGAAAGAACCTTTGATAAGCAAGATAGTATTATATTATGGTATATTAGTATTATTATTAATATTACCATTCATGATTATAAGATTAAGAAGGTTACCTTTAAAAGAAGCATTTTTCCATACACAAGCAATTCTATTAGCTCCATCAAGTCTTTGTGTAGTTAGTTATATAAATGTTGTTAAAGAACCTAATAAAATTGTATTATATTTATTATATATTTTAGTAGTCATTACACTTTTATTTGTAGTGTACAAGCTACCGAAATTTTTCTCTTACAAATTTACTCCAGCTTTTGCAGGATTAACATTCCCAATGGCTATAGGTACTTTAGCTTCAATTAAAATGTCAGGTTTTTTAATTAATGAAGGATATGAAATGTTGGGAAATATTACAAAGCAAATCTCAGGAATACAAATATATATTACAACTGCTATAATAAGTTTTGTTTTATTTAATTTTTTCACTATGTTTATGAAAAGTTTTAAAGAAAATTAAAATATGTTTAATTTAAAAGAAATTGTATCATAATAACGATACAGTTTCTTTTTTTATAATTCAAAAAAAGTATTCACAAATTAATTAAAATGGAGTATTATATAATTATAATAATAAACATATCGGAGTAGTAGGAAATGGAGGAGAGGTTAAAATGAAAATAGCAAAAAGTTTAGTTGAATTAATAGGGAATACACCTTTACTAGAATTATCTAATTATAATAAAGAAAAGAAAATTTTAGCTACCATTATAGGTAAATTAGAATATTTCAATCCAGGTGGAAGTGTAAAAGATAGAGTTGGATACGGAATGATAGATGATGCAGAGAAAAATGGAATTTTAAATAAAGATTCAGTAATTATAGAACCTACAAGTGGCAATACTGGTATTGCACTAGCATTTGTATCTGCAGCAAAAGGGTATAGATTAATATTAACTATGCCAGAAACTATGAGTTTAGAAAGAAGAAATCTTTTAAAGGCGTTAGGAGCTGAATTAGTTCTTACTCCTGGGACAGAAGGAATGAAGGGAGCTATTGCTAAAGCTAATGAACTTAAAGATACAATAGAAAATGCGGTTATTTTGCAACAATTTGATAATCCAGCTAATCCGGAAATTCATAGAAAAACTACAGCTGAAGAAATATTAAGAGATACAGATGGAAAGATAGATATTTTTGTAGCTGGAGTTGGTACAGGTGGTACAATAACTGGAGTAGGAGAAGTTTTAAAAGCTAAAAATCCTAATGTTAAAATAGTAGCTGTTGAGCCAATAAATTCTCAAGTTATCGCCGGTGGAAAGCCAGGGCCTCATAAAATACAAGGTATAGGAGCTGGATTTATACCAAAAAATCTAAATGTTTCCGTAATAGATGAAATTATTGCAGTAGAAAATGAAGATGCATTTAAAGCATCTAAAGATCTTGCAAGAACAGAAGGCCTATTAGTTGGAATATCAGCAGGAGCAGCTATAGTAGCAGCCACAGAGCTTGCAAACAGAGAAGAAAATAAGGGGGAAAATATTGTTGTCCTATTACCAGATACAGGAGAAAGATATTTATCAACTGATTTATATAAATAATTCTAACAAAGTCATTGCTATTTATAGTAGTGGCTTTTATATATTAAATATATGAGTTATAATAGAAGTTATATGATTAAATAAAAGACATAATAATAGAGTATTTAAATAAAGATATTATTTAATAACTTATAAAAAATTAAAGTTAATCTTTCAATTTTACTATTTGTATTGAACAAATTTATTAACTATTTATTTTATATTATATTTGTTTAGGAAGATATTAATTGAAATATATAAAATAATAAGAAAAAGGTGATTATGTGAAGATTTCAACTAAAGGAAGATATGGTTTGCGAGCATTAATTGATCTAGCTATAAATATGGATTGTGAAAATGTGAGTATAAAGACAATATCTGAAAGACAAAATATTTCAGAACGATATTTGGAACAAATATTTTCTTTGCTAAGAAAGGGCGGTATTATAGTTGGTCGAAAAGGAGCTCAAGGGGGATATACAATAGGAAAAAATCCAAGTGAATTAACAATTAGTGAAATTTTAAAAGTTCTAGAAGGTGAAAATATATTCATAGATATAAATGAAGAAGAAGAAAATGAGGTAGAAGATTTTATAAATAAAAATTTATGGAAAGAGATAAATTGTTTAATAAGCAAATATTTTTCTTCTATAACATTAGAAGATTTAGTAAATGATTATAAGAAATCAAAAGATACAATTATATATTATATTTAAAAAGAAGTGGCAAAGCCACTTCTTTTTAAAAGCATTTAGAATCTAATTCATTTGAAATTGCTATATTATAAATATATGAATTACAAATCTCAATGATAAATTCATCTTTTTCATCTTCTGTAAGAGTAAGTGTATTTAACATATTATGATAATTCATTATATAAGATTTCATATCTCCAAGATTTTTATAAGAGTAGTAGTTTAGGCAATTGTTATTTATATTATAATGGTCTTTTAGCAAACTATAAAACATTCTACCACCAAATAAATCTGCTAAAAATCTTGTATATGCATGAGCAATGATTAATTTTGGATTCTTTTCGCAAACATTATTAATTCTATTTACATATGCTATGGTAGATGAAAGCGGGGTGAATGAGTTAATAGATAAAATATTTTTTAAATCTTCTTTAATTAATTCAGATCTGTATAATTCTGTTGTCACAAATGGGGTAATTGTTTCTATATCCTTTAAATTGTCCAAATTATTTTCAATAGCTTTATATACATAATATAAGTTATAGATATATTCGGCATAACTTTCAACGGTAGCATTTTTATCAAGAAGTCTTCTTGTGAAACCAGTATTTTCTGCTGCTTTGTGTAATATATTACTTCTATTTTTAATTTCTATCATTAAATTATTCATTTTATTCACTCCTTAAAAAGTACAATTAAATAAAGATTATTAACTAAATCTTTATATTAATAATACTTTTTAATATTTAAAATATCAAATTCTATAATGATTCAAAATCTTTTAGATTTTGCCTTAAAAAGTCAATTTGATAGATTATCATAACATATCTTGAACGTCGTTCATAATAGTTTGAATATGAACAGAATTAATGCTAGGGATGGAAATTTGAAAAACAGTATTTCTAATTAATAAGTAAGTTAATTGTGAAAGAAAAATTTTTAAAAGTACAAAAAATATATTTATATGATAAAACATTTGTACATAGTTTAAATTATAAAAAATAATATATACAATAAATGCTATTTTATTTAAAGATAATTAGGAAATTTTATAATATTAATAATTTAAATATATATTGAAAGTTTAGTAGGTGTTGTAAGGAAATGGCTAGAATGCTATAATGTAATTGATTTCAAAGAAGGGTGGATGGTGATTCTTATGATTAAAAAGAATTCAAAAACTTTATCAAAATTTATAACTATTTTTATTATTAGTTTGATAGTTTCTTTTAGCTTAGGAGAAATTATTTCTAACTTTAAGGGGTACAATTTTAGAGATGTACTTTTTGTTGAAGGCATAATAATATTAATGATGGGGATATTTTCTGCAGTAGGAGGAAATCCTATGAGCTTATCGCTTCAAGATTTTGGTCGAATTAATCCACAGTGGCTAGCTAATATAAGCTTAGAAACAAATGAAATCGATAGAAGAAGAATAATCGATTCTTGTAAAGTTAATATAAATATCGATATTACAACTGTATCTTTAGTAATTGGAGGATTAATATCTTCATTAATAAGCTCCATTTTGTAGAAATGTATAAAGTTTGGGTAAATATTCTGGTTTTAGAATATTTACCTTTTTTTCATAATAATTTAAGAATGAGAAATAATATATAATTATAAAACGGTGATAGATTTGAAATTAGAAAAAATTTTATTAATAATGCTTCCTATAGGTCTTTTTATTATATTAATATTATGTAGGGAAAATATAAGAAACTATTTTAAGATAAGTTATAGATATTTTTATAATATAGATATTAGTTATAATGATCTTAACTTATTAGAAAAAGATTTAAATACTATATATATAGATTATAAGTGGAAAGAAAGCTTAGAATTAACTAATAATCCAAATAAGATAATATATCATCACTCTGCAAGAAGTAAATGGAGTCCTGAAGAGATAAATGAATATCATAAATCTAAAGGTTGGAAAGGAATTGGATACAACTATTATATAAGAAAAGATGGCAGTATATATTCTGGAAGACCAGAAAATGCAGAAGGTGCTCATACAAAAGGCGAAAATAATAGTTCAATCGGAATTTGTTTGGAAGGAAATTTTGAAGAAGAATATCCAACAGGAGAACAATTAGAAAGCTTATATAATCTATCATTATATATATCATTAAAATATGATATATATAAAATAATAGGACATAGAGATGTTTATAGTACACTTTGTCCAGGAAAAAATTTTCCTCTCGAAGATACTAGGGATAAAGTAATAAATTTAATTAAAAATTATAATAAAAAGGAGTAACTAGTACTCCTTTTTATTATGCAGATTTTTTATATTCTTCTAATGCTTTAGATAATTGATCAGGACAAGATGTACCTCTACCTTTACAATCGATTCCCTTTAATTTTTCAATAGCTTCATCGATTTTCATGCCTCTTACTAAAACTGATATCCCCATAAGGTTTCCAGAACATCCTCTAACAAATTCAACATTTTTAATAATATTATCTTCTACATCTAAATGTATTTCTGTAGAACAAACCCCATTAGTTTTATAAACGAACATTTTATATACCTCCTAAATATTGTACAAGTAGTATTATATATCTATATCAAGTAGAAATGAAGAGAAAATGTGGAAATTTGAAATAAAAGATAAAAAGTTGTTACGTTTAACTAAATAAATCATATACTGTAAGTGTACATAGTATTTATAGAAATTAGATATCTATTAATCTTTATTCAATTTCTAGAAAGGAAGGTGTGATATGAGCTCTTTAATTGTATGTAATACAGGTAGTGATTCTATAAGCAAAGTATCTATAGATGAAGATTTTGGTGAAGAAGAATTAGCAACTAAAGAAATATTATTAAAAAATGAAGACAAGCCTTTAGGTCCTAGTAGTATTTGTTTAGCCAACAATATAGCTTATACTGCAAATAGTTATAGTAACTCAATATCTATAATAAATATGGATACACTTAAAGAGGAAAATAGTATTTATGTAGGAGCTCATCCAAATGACTTGGCTATAGATAAAAACTATTTATATATTGCATGTTCTGAATCTAATTCAGTTGTTATTTATGATATAAAGGAAAAAAAGATAGTACTGGATATAACTGTTAATAGTTGGCCTCATAATATAGAATTATGTAAAAGTCTTAATTTGTTATTTATCTCAAATTTTCAAAGTAATAATGTGTCTATTATAGATATTACTACAAATAAAGTAATAAATGAGTTAACTACATTAGAATATCCAACCAAAATTAAAGTTTCTAATGATAAAAAATTATTATATGTATGTGAAAGTTATATGGGTGACGATAAAAATGGATATATAGAGGTGTTTGATATAAAGACATTTGAATCTATAAATAGAATAAAGGTTGGAAAATCACCTGTAGATATCTTGGAAGATGAAGGAAGTATTTATATTTGTAATTTTGGAGATGGAACTCTTACTATAATAGACCGTAGCAATTATAAGAAATTTAGAAAAATGAGTTTGGGTGGCATGCCTAAATCAATAATAAAATTAGGGGAAATAGCTTTTGTATCAGATTATTTAAATGGCAGAATTATATGCATTAATTTAAATATAAATAAAACAAAAGTCATAACAGTAGGTAAGGAGCCTAATGCTATGACTTTATATTAATCATCGTCACTAAATAAAGAGTTCATTATTTTAGTATAAATCTCAGAAGGGTTACTTTTCCATCTATTACATAAGGATAGAGCTTGTTTTTTAGATGGAACAGATACTTTTAGAGAAATTAAAAGATTTTCATTTTCTAATGCTTGTAAATCTACTATAAAAGTATCATCTTTTCCTAATGTATAATCACTATTAATAGTTAACTCCTTTTTTATAGAGTCAATCATTGCAAGAAGATAGTCATCGATTATCTTCTTTTTCATTGCAGAAATTCTATCAGAAAAGAAAGAAAGAACATTTGATCCTTTTTCTGTTATATAAATTAAATTTTTATCATTTACAACGTCATACCTTAAAAATTCTGATGAAACAAGTTCACTAATATATTGCTGAAGAGTAAAATAATTTATAAAGTTATTTTCTAATATAATTTCAGTAAGTTGGGTATTGGTAACGGGGGATTTTAAAGATTCCATTACATATAAAACTAATAATTTGTTTTCTGCTAATTCTGCTGAGTTTTCGTACATATTAAACCTCCATTTTAGAAAGTATAAATTAATTATATCATAAATTTTACTAAGTTGTTATTATAGTCATTAATATTATTTTTTAGAATATAAATAAATAATAGCAATTTTAGGAGTTTTTTGTGAAAAGGAGATATAGAGTAGTAATAAGTTTACTATTATTAGCATGTACTATGGTTTTCTCTATTCTATTTAAAGATGGATTCAAAGAGGTTTCCGTAGAAGTATCTAATGATAAGCCAATTTATAGAGTTAATAAAGATGAAAAAGTTATAGCATTAACTTTTGATATAAATTGGGCTGAAAAAGATGAAATTTATAACATATTAGAGGTACTAGATAAATATAATGTAAAGGCAACCTTTTTTATAATGGGAGGCTGGGTAAATTATAGTGAAGAAAATAGAGAAAAGCTTGTGAAGATAAAGGAGGGAGGTCATGAGATAGGAAACCATAGTTACATTCATCCAATGTTTACAAAAATAGATGAAACAAGGATGAAAGAAGAACTAGATAAAACAGATAAGATAATAGAAGAAACAGTAGGGATTAAGCCTAGCTTGTTTAGATTTCCAAGTGGAGACTATAATAAAAAATCTTTGGATTTTGTAAGTGGTCAAGGATATAAATGTATTCAATGGGATGTTGATTCAGTTGATTGGAAGCAAGTTGGTGCAGATGAAGAGTATAATAGGGTTATGAAGAGAGTAACTTCAGGATCTATTTTACTTTTTCATAATAATGCAAAGTATACACCGGGAAATCTAGATAGAATAATAAAAAAACTTAGTGAAGATGGATATAGCTTTACTCAAGTTGGTCAAATGATATATGAAGATAATTATTATATTGATGATAAAGGTGAACAAATAAAAAAATAAATGAAAAAATATTGAAAAATGATGATATAATGTATTATAATGGAAATGTATCCGGTGGGGTTAAAAAGTATAACTAATTAAAATTATTACTAAGGGAGAGAGGGGTTAGAGATGGACAACTTGATGTTAAATAACAAGATTTATTTAGAGGGACAAGTAATATCAGAACTAGAATTTAGCCATGAAATGTATGGGGAAGGGTTTTATACATTTTCAATGGAGGTTATGAGACTTAGTGATTCAGTTGATGTTTTAAACATAACAGTATCAGAAAGATTAATAGCTAATATGGATTTATCTATTGGTAAGGAAATAATAGTAGATGGACAATTAAGATCTTATAATAAGTTTGTTGATGGGTCAAATAAACTTATATTAACTGTATTTGCTAGAAATATAGAACCTTGTATTGAAAGAAGTAAAAATCCAAATGAAATTTTCTTAGATGGATATATATGTAAGGAGCCTGTTTATAGGACAACTCCATTTGGAAGAGAAATTGCTGATGTTTTATTAGCTGTAAATAGAGCGTATAATAAATCAGATTATATTCCTACAATTGCTTGGGGAAGAAATTCAAGATTCTGCCAAACTCTAGAAGTTGGAGATAATATTAGAGTTTGGGGAAGATTACAAAGTAGAGAATATCAAAAGAAGGTAAATGATACTGAGGTAATTAAAAAAATTGCTTATGAAGTATCTGTGTCAAAAATGGAAAAGGTTCAAAATGATCATTTAGAATCAGAACATGAAGGAAATGAACAAGAAGTCATGTAATATGAAATAAAGGTGAAAAGCTATGCTTTTCACCTTTTATTATGTAGGAGCTATTTTCTAAGATCTTCTAAAAGTTTTGTCTTATCTTTTGTTTGCTCATCTACTATTTTAATAATCTTAGCTGGGCTACCGGCAACTACAACACCGGAAGGAACATCTTTAACTACTACTGATCCAGCTGCAACGACAGATCCACTACCAATTTTTACTCCCTCTAGAATAACAGAGTTAGCACCTATTAAAACATCGTCTCCAATTTCACAAGGAGATTTACTTGGAGGTTCTAGAACTCCTGCAACTACGGCTCCAGCTCCTAAATGTACTCTTTTACCAAGTTTTCCTCTAGCGCCAACCACTGCATTCATATCTACCATGGTACCTTCTCCTATTTCAGCGCCTATATTAATTACGGCACCCATCATAATAACAGCATTTTTGCCAATTTTCACCCTATCTCTTATTATTGCACCAGGTTCTATTCTTGCATCTATATCTAAAATGTTTAGCATAGGAATAGCTGAATTTCTTCTATCATTTTCAAACCTAAAGTGGTTAATAAGATGTTTATTTTCTTTTATAAATTCATTAATTATATTAGACTCGCCAAAAAGTATATAAAAGTTATTATTACCATACCATTCAAGATCTTTTAAATCTGAGTTGCTTAGATCTCCATTAATATAAGCTTTTACTGGTGTTGTTTTTTGTGTATCCCTTATGAATTTTGCAATTTCATAAGGATCTGTTAACTCATTATAGTTCATATTATACCCTCCTATACTATAAGGTTAGAATGAAGAAATTATATCAATATATTCAATGTATATCAATAGGAAAGAAGTAAAAATATGTTAAAATATATTTGATTTACAATAGAGTTGTACATAATGTACAATTTATAAAAAGGAGTTGATAATATTGAAATTAGATAAAGGACTAGTTCAAGTTTATACTGGAGATGGAAAAGGAAAAACTACTGCAGCCATAGGTCAAGGTATGAGGGCATATGGAAATGGGTTAAAAATATATATGCTTCAATTTCTAAAAGGTGGACCAACTGGTGAACTAAAAACAATTGATGAGCTTGGAGAGAGCTTTAAGTTGTTTAGATTCGAAAAACCAAGGGATTTTGTTTGGAATTTAAATGAAGCTGAGAAAGAAGAATTGAAGCTTGAAATTAGAGAAGGTTATAAATTTATTTTGGATACTATAAAAGAAAATAAATGTGATGTTTTAATAATAGATGAGATAATGGGAGTTTTGCATAATAAGTTCTTAACAGTGGAGGAAGTAATATATATTATTGATAATAAACCAAAAACTATGGAGCTTATACTAACAGGAAGAGATATACCAGAAGAAATTTTAAAAAAGAGTGATTTAGTTACAGAAATGAAGTGCATTAAGCACTATTTTGAAGACGGAGTTGAGGCAAGAAAAGGAATAGAATATTAGTATAAAAATAAGAACATTTTCATAATGGATAATCGATAATGAATAATGGATAATTAAGGGGAAAATCCTAAGGATTTTAAAATAAAGGTGCAATGAACCAATTAAATCTAAGTTTTGATTTGCAAATCATCCTAAATGGACAATTGTCCATTGTCAATTGTCCATTGTCAATTGTCAAATAGGGGGCTATTAGAATGAATGAAAATTTGAATAATGTTGAAATATCAGGTATAAGAAGATTTTTTAATAAAGTAAAGGAAGTAGATGGGGCAATTTCATTAACCTTAGGGCAGCCAGATTTTAAAACTCCAAAGGAAATAAAAGATGGTATGATAAAAGCTATTAAAGAAGATAAAACGGTTTATACAGATAATTTTGGACTTTTAGAATTAAGAAAAGAAATTTCTACTTATTTAAATAGAAAAGGTATTAATTATTTAATGGAAGAAATATGTATTACGGTAGGTGGAAGTGAAGCTTTGTATTCATCAATTTCTTCATTAATAAATAAAAACGATAAAGTACTTATTCCTAATCCAAGTTATCCTGCTTATGAAAATATAGTCAATATTTTAGGTGGAGAAGTTATTAGTTACAATTTAAATGATGATTTTTCTATAAATTTCGATAATTTAAATGATCTATTAAAAAAGCAAAATATAAAATACATGGTATTATCATATCCATGTAATCCTACAGGTGCAGTTCTTAAGAAAAATGAGTATAACAAATTAATAGATTTAATAAAAAGATATAATATAACTGTTATTAGCGATGAAATATATGAAGCTTTTTGTTATGATGATTATTATAGTGTAGCAATGTGCAGTGAAATAAAAGAAAATATCATTTATATAGGAGGATTTTCAAAAATGTTCTCTGCAACTGGTATTAGAATAGGTTTTATTGCTGCAAGTGAGAAATATTTAAAAGAAATAGCAAAAGTTCATCAATACAATGTATCTTGTACTAACTCAATTGGACAGTATGGTGTTTTAGAAGGGTTAAAGCATGGTTTATACAATGTAGAAAAAATGAAAGAAGAATTTATAAAGAGAAAAACATATGTAGAAAATAGGTTAAATTCTATGGGGATAGAGTGCCTTTCGCCTAGTGGAGCGTTTTATATATTTCCATCTATAAAGCGATTTAATAGTAGTTCAGAAGAATTTTGTGAAAATTTATTAAAAAAAGAAAAAGTTGCATGTGTACCTGGAAGTGCTTTTGGTAGTAAGGGAGAAGGATATATTAGAATATCATATTGCTATTCTATTGAAGAACTAGAAATTGCATTAAACTCTTTAGAGAGGTATATTAAGAAACTTAATATAAGATAAGACTTTTTAAACTTATTCGAAATAAAAAGCTGATTACATAGTTAATCGGCTTTTTGTTTTGAATAAATATTCTTATTTTATTACATAATACTTCAATAAAATACATTTAATATTGTTCATGGATTACGAACATATTTCAATAAATGTCCGCAAAATAAAAAGAAAGAATAAATATAATATATCAAAAAAATAATAGATTAATAATAATTAGAAAAATGAAAGATTAATAATTATACTTGCAGAAAACTAGAAAAAAAGCAATTGTAAGCGTTTACTAGAAATGTGGATATTCTTTTATGAATTATAAAAAAAAATCCGATATTATTGATATATTATTAAAATAGTGGATAGAAATTTAAAATGTTAATTGACAAATTTTAATAATATAATATAATTATTAATATCTACAAAATGGAATGTGCGTAGAATCATGAATGGGGGTTGAAAACAAATGGTAAAGTATATAGGAAAGAGGCTTTTAACTAGTATAGTTACTGTTTGGGCAGTTGTAACTATAGTATTCTTTCTAGTAAGAATGATGCCAGGTGGTCCATTTGATGGAGAAAAAATAACACCGGATATGAAAGCCCAACTTAACGAAAAATATGGGTTGGACAAACCTGTTGGAGAACAATATACAATTTATATGAAGAATCTTTTAAAAGGTGACTTCGGTAAATCAATGAAGTATAAAGGAAGAGAAGTTTTAACAACGATAAAGAAGAGTTTTCCAAACTCAGCGAAAGTTGGTATGGCATCAATAGCATTTTCTGTTGTAGTTGGAGTTTTACTTGGAATAGTAGCTGCTTTAAAAGCGGACAAGTGGCCAGATAGAGTTTGTATGGTACTAGCTACTTTAGGAATAACAATACCAAGTTTTGTTATGGGAACATTTTTAATTTATATATTTACAGTCACATTTAAATTATTACCGGCGACTGGATTAAGTAAACCAAGTAATTATATTATGCCAGTTATAGCTCTTTCAGGAAGCTCAATGGCATTTATAACAAGATTAACAAGAAGTAAATTAATAGAAGTATTAAAGTCAGATTATATAAGAACTGCAAAGGCTAAAGGGCTAAGTGGAAAAACAATTATATTTAAACATGCATTAAGAAATTCATTAATACCTGTTGTTACATATTTAGGACCATTAGTAGCAGGAGTATTAACAGGATCATTTGTAGTTGAAAAAATATTTGCAATACCTGGACTTGGAAATGAGTTTACATTATCTATAACTAATAGAGATTATACTTCATTACTAGGAGTTACTGCATTCTATTGTACATTAATAGTAATATGTAACTTATTAGTGGATATTTTATATGTATTAATAGATCCAAGAATTAAGCTTGAAGGATAAGAGGGGGTAAAGACATGGAAGATTTAAAAATGGATATAAACATAGATAAAGAATTATTTACTCCTTTAAGTGAAGAGGAAAAGAATTTTGAACAAATAGTTAGACCAAGTGTTGGATATTGGGCAGATGCTTGGAGAAGACTAAAATGTAACAAAGTGGCATTATTTTCATTAATTATTATTGTGCTTGTAGTGTTGTTTGCATTTTTAGGACCAGTGATAATGGAAAAAGTAATGGGATATACTTATTATGATACAAATTTAAGTGCAACCGATTTAAGACCAAGTGCACAGCACTGGTTTGGGACAGATAACCTAGGTAGAGACTTATTTGTAAGAGTTATGTATGGATCTAGATACTCTCTTATAATTGCAATTTCCGCAGCAGCTATAAACTTAGTTATAGGTGTATTATACGGAGGGGTAGCAGGTTTCTTCGGTGGGAAAATAGATAATATAATGATGAGAATAGTAGATGTATTATATTCTATTCCTACACAAATATATGTAATAATTTTAATGGCAACATTTAAAAAGGAAGGATCAACAGGATTAACTACTATTATATTAGCTATGGCAATTTCTTATTGGGTTGGTATGGCAAGAATAGTAAGAGGAGATATCCTTTCATTAAAACAACAAGAATTTGTTCTTGCAGCAAAAGCACTTGGAGCTTCAAAAACAAGAATTTTATTTAGACACTTAATTCCTAACTGTTTAGGATCTATATTAGTAACATTAACGTTATTCGTACCACAAGCAATCTTTACAGAAGCGTTCTTAAGCTTTATAGGACTAGGTATAAATGCACCACTTGCATCTTTAGGTACTTTAGCAAATGATGCTAGTGGACTATTGAGTACTGCTGCATATCAATTATTATTCCCAGCAGGAGCAATTTGTATAATTATTTTAGCATTTAACTTGTTTGGTGACGGATTAACAGAAGCTTTAGATCCAAAGAATAAGAGATAGGAGGAATTACAGATGAGTAGATTATTAGAAGTTAAAAATTTAAAGACCTCCTTTAGAACACATATAGGTGATGTACAAGCGGTAAGAGGAGTATCATTGCACTTAGATAAAGGAGAAGCATTAGGAATAGTTGGTGAATCAGGTTGCGGTAAATCAGTAACTATGATGTCTTTAATGAGATTATTAGCTGATAATGCAATTATTGAATCAGATAACATTATGTTTAATGGTCAAGACATAACTAATCCTACAGAAAAAGAAATGCAAAAAATAAGAGGAAATGAAATGGCAATGATCTTCCAAGATCCTATGACTTCATTAAATCCATTATTTACAGTAGGAGAACAATTAACTGAGCATTTAATTAAACATAAAAAAGTTTCTAAAAAAGAAGCAATTGATTTAGCAATAAAGATGCTTGATATGGTAGGAATTCCAAGTCCTGAAAAGAGACTTAAACAATATCCACATGAATTCTCAGGTGGTATGAGACAAAGAGTTATGATAGCTATGAGTCTTATTTGTGAACCTAAACTTATAATAGCTGATGAACCAACAACGGCTTTAGACGTAACAATTCAAGCACAAATATTAGATTTAATGAAAGATTTAAAAGAAAAAGTTAATAGTTCAATTATATTAATTACACACGATCTAGGGGTAGTTGCGGACCTTTGTACAAGAATAAATGTTATGTATGGTGGAATAGTAGTAGAAGAAGGATCAGATGAAGATATATTCTATAATGCAAAACATCCATATACTTGGGGATTATTAAATAGTGTTCCTAATCCAAAGAGTGAGATTAAGGAAAAATTAACTCCAATAGAAGGACAACCACCGGATCTTTTAAAACCACCAGTAGGATGTCCATTTGCGGCAAGATGCAAATATACAATGAAAGTTTGTATAGAAAAGCAACCACCGTTATTTGAAATATCAGAAGGACATAGAGCAGCATGTTGGTTATGCCATGAAAATGCACCAAAGGTTGAATCACCAATAAGGAGGGAAGAATAATGGAAAAGAAAAATGATGTTATTTTAGAGGTTAAAAACCTTTGTAAATACTTCCCTGTAAATAAAGGAATGTTTGCTAAAAAGAGCTTTGTTAAAGCTGTTGATAATGTTTCTTTTAGTATAAAAAGAGGAGAAACATTAGGACTAGTTGGTGAATCAGGTTGTGGTAAAACTACAACTGGAAGAACTATATTGAAGCTGTATGAGCCAACTTCTGGGCAAATAATATTTAATGGTGAAGATATAACTAATTTTAATGAAAAGAAAATGGTTTCTTTAAGAAAGAATATGCAAATGATATTCCAAGATCCATATGCTTCATTAAATCCAAGAATGACTGTAGGTGATATCATAGGAGAAGCTATAGATATTCATGGATTATATAAAGGTGAAGATAGAACTAATAGAATAAGATATCTTTTAGATAGAGTTGGATTAAATGGAAGCCATATAAATAGATATGCTCATGAATTTTCAGGTGGGCAAAGACAAAGAATAGGGATTGCAAGAGCACTTGCAGTACAACCAGATTTTATAGTATGTGATGAGCCTATATCAGCACTTGACGTATCAATTCAAGCTCAAGTTATAAATATGTTAGAAGAACTTCAAGAAGAATTTGGATTAACATATTTATTTATAGCACATGACTTATCAATGGTTAAGCATATATCAACACATATTGGAGTTATGTATTTAGGACAAATGGTTGAAAAGGGTCCTGCTGATGATGTTTATTTAAAACCTAAACATCCTTATACACAAGCATTACTTTCAGCAGTACCAATTGCTGATCCTAAGGTAGCTAAAAGTAATAAAAGAATAGTTCTAGAAGGTGATATTCCATCACCAATAGATCCAGAACCAGGATGTAGATTTAAAGGAAGATGTAAATATGCTAAACCAATTTGTGGTGAAGTTGATCCAGAACTTAAGGAAGTTGAACCAGGTCACTTTGTAGCATGTCATTTGTTCAATGAGTAGATATCTATTGCATATAAGCAATTAGTATAAATTTCATATATTAAGGGGGAAAAACAATGAAAAGCAATAAGCTTAGAAAAATTTGTGCAGTTGCACTAACACTTACGCTTGGAATGTCTGTTTTTGCAGGTTGTGGAAATAGTGATTCAGCAGATGGTGGAAGAAAGTTGATTTATAATTTAGGAGAAGATCCAGAAACAATCGATCCTACATTAAATACTTCATCAGGAGCAGGATCAGTTATTGAAAATGCTTTTGAGGGATTAATGAGACTTGATGAAAATGAAAAGGCTAAGCCAGGCGCAGCTGAAAAGATGGAAGTATCTGATGATCAATTAGTGTACACATTTACTTTAAGAGAAGATGCTAAGTGGTCAGATGGAGAGCCAGTTACAGCTAAAGATTTTGAATATTCATGGATTAGAGCTCTAACTAAGGAAACAGCATCAGAATATGCTTACCAATTATTCTATATAAAGAATGCAGAAAATTTCTATGAAGGAAAAGCTACTAGAGAAGATGTAGGTATTGAAGTTGTAGATGATCATACATTAAAAGTTACTTTAGAAGCACCTACAGCATACTTTGCAGAACTTACTGCATTTACAACATACTTCCCATTAAGAGAAGATATCGTTTCTGCTAATCCAGAAGGATGGGCTACTGAACCAGAAACTTACGTATCAAATGGACCTTTCAAACTAGTACAATGGGATATGAAAGATCAATTAGTATTTGAAAAGAATGAAAATTATTGGAATAAAGATGAGATAAAGCTTCCAGGAGTAGTATTTAAGCTAGTTACTGATCAAAATACTGCATATGCTTCATTAAAAGCTGGAGATTTCGATATGGTTGATACAGTTCCACCAGCAGAAATTCAAAATGGTAAAAATGAAGGTTTAGTTACAATTTATCCAAATCTTGCAACATACATGTTAGTATTAAATGTTGGTAAACAAGATACATTATCAGAAGATGCTAAAAAAGCATTAAGTAATGCAAAAGTTAGAAAGGCATTAAGTATTGCAATTGATAGAAAAGGTATTGTTGAAAATGTTACTAAAGCAGAACAAGTCCCAGCATATAGCTTTGTTCCAAAAGGAATTTTAAATGAAAAGGGCGAAGAATTTGCAAACAAAGAGTACTATGATGCAAATGTAGCTAATATCGAAGAAGCTAAGAAGTTATTAGCAGAAGCAGGATACCCAAATGGAGAAGGTCTTCCAACATTAGAATTTATGTATAACACTGAAGGAGACCACAGTTTAATAGCTCAAGCGGTTCAACAAGACTGGGCTAAGATTGGTGTAAAAGTTGAGTTAGCTAACCAAGAATGGAAAGTATTCTTAAATTCAAGACAACAAGGACAATACCAAATTGCTAGACATGGTTGGTCTGGAGATTATGTTGATCCAATGACATTCTTAGATTTATGGGTAACTGGCGGAGGAAATAACGATGCTGGATATTCAAACCCAGAATATGATAAGATAGTTGCACAAGCTAAGGTAGAAGATGATCAAGATAAGAGATGGGAATTAATGAGACAAGCAGAAGATATTATTATGGAAGATATGCCTATCATCCCATTATATTACTATACTAAAGTAAAAGGATTTAAGCCAGAAGTTAAGGGCGTTAGAGTTTCAACTTTAGGACACGTATTCTTTGATAAAGCATACATCGAAGGCGAAGAATAATTTTAATAAAAAGAAGAGTCATATGACTCTTCTTTTTTTAATTACCTGCTCTATTAAAATGTTGACTTGAAACTCCTTCTTGTTTGATAGATTTATGTTTTGCATTAGGATTATGATTATGTCCTTCTTCAGTTAAAGGAGTTTGATAATTACATTTTTCCATTCTAGCTTTTTTATTATCGGGTTGACTATCTTTAGTCATAATATAACCTCCTTATAATTATTGATATTATAGTTTTTCACTATAATAAATTTTTAAACTGGAAAAAGATTCTTAAGTTAAAAGGGGCTGTCGCATAAAGTAATACAATGTAAAGTTTTAAATTTAAAATTAAAGTAGTATTTCATACTAAAATACTTAAATTTATATTATTTAAAAATTACTTTCAATAGTTTTCACATTAATTCTACATTCTAACTTTTACATTTTAATTATGAAACAGCCCCTGTATACTTTTATTTAAATTCCTAATACATCATCCATATTATATAGTTTAGGAGTATTAACATTACTCATAAACTCACATGCTTTTAATGCACCAACTGCAAAAACTTCCCTTGATATTGCCTTATGAGATAATTCGATTATTTCTCCAGAACCTGCAAATATAACGTCATGATCTCCAACTATTGAACCACCTCTAATTGCATGAATTCCAATTTCATTTTTTTCTCTTTTACTTTTTCCACTTCTGCCATATACATAATTTGAGTTTATTTGAATAGAATTACTTATTGTATCTGCAAGTAGAAGGGCAGTTCCACTTGGTGAATCTACCTTTTGATTATGATGTTTTTCTATTATTTCAATATCATAATTTTCATATAGTATAGGAGCGACTTTCCTTAGCAATGAATTTAATAAATTCACTCCTAATGACATGTTAGCTGATCTAAATAAAGGTATAACTTTACTTTTTTCTGAAATAAGTAGTAATTCTTCATCTGTATATCCTGTAGAACATAATATAGCAGGTTTATTATTTTTCAATGATAATTTTAAAATATCAGCAAGTGCTTCTGGTCTAGAAAAGTCCAATAAAACATCGTAATCTATATCAACATCATTAGTACTAGTATATATCTTAAAACTTAATTGATTATTTGGATATTTATCAATTCCTGCCACTATATCTATATTAGGAAAGTTTTTAGCTGCTTCTATAATTACTTTCCCCATTTTTCCACAACAACCATTTAGTAAAATTTTTATCATAATAGACTCCTTAAATTAAATTATATTCTTTTAAAGAATGTTTTAGTATATCTAGATTTTTATCATCCATATCGCATAATGGCAATCTAAATGTACCAACATCTTTTCCCATTAAATTTAATGCTGTTTTTACAGGGATTGGATTAGTTTCTATAAATAATTTATTTGCTATATCTAAAGTATCTAATTGAATTTGTAGAGCTTTTTTAGTGTTACCAGACAAAAATGTTGTAGCCATATCATGAACTTCTTTAGGCATTATATTGGCTAAGACAGAAATAACTCCTAAACCGCCAAGAGCCATAATAGGAACTGCTTGGTCATCATTGCCAGAGTATATATCTATACTATCTTTGCATAAAGCCTTCATTTGAGCAACTTGACTTATATTGCCACTAGCTTCTTTTATGGCAACAACATTTTTAAGTTTAGATAATTCTAATAGTTGAATAGGGGTAATATTTACTCCAGTTCTACTTGGAACATTATATAATATTATAGGGGTATCTACAGCATTATTTATCGCTTCAAAATGTTTAAGAAGTCCTTTATTGTTTGTTTTATTGTAATAAGGTGTTATAACTAAAAGTGCATCTACGCCTACACTTTGAGCATACTCACTCATTTCAACAGAGGCACTAGTGTTATTAGTACCTGTTCCGGCTATTACAGGTATTCTTTTATTTACTACATCAACTGTGAATTTTATAGCCTTTTTTCTCTCTTCATTACTCATTGTACTAGCTTCGCCAGTTGTACCACAAATTACAATAGCATCTGTTCCTTCTTCTATATGCCATTCTATTAATTCTTTAAGTTTGTCAAAGTTTACACCTGATTCTTTAAATGGCGTAATTATAGCAACAGCAGAACCTTTAAAAATTGACATTATATATCACTCCTTATTAATAATTCAGCTATTTGAACTGCATTTAAAGCAGCTCCTTTCCTAATATTATCAGCAACTACCCATAGATTTAATCCGTTATCTATACTAAAATCTCTTCTTATACGACCAATGAAAACATCATCTTTTCCAGATACCATTAAAGCAGTTGGATATTTGAGTTCGTTTATATTATCATAAACAGTAAGCCCTTTAGTGCTGTTAAACAGTTTAATTACATCATTTAACTCATAAGACTTTTCTAGTTCAACATTTATACTTTCACTATGGCTATTAAGAACAGGTACTCTGACAGCTGTAGCTGTAATTTTTAAATTACTATTATGAAGTATTTTTTTTGTTTCCTCAATCATTTTTATTTCTTCCTTCGTATATCCATTATCTAGGAAAACGTCTATATGAGGTAAGCAATTTCCTGATATTGGATAAGGGAATTTTTTAGGTGCAATACCTTTAATTCCATCTTCTAAGTCAGCTATACCTTGCATACCAGCGCCTGAAACTGCTTGGTATGTAGAATATACAATTCTTTTAATACCGTAATTATCCAATAGAACTTTTAAAGGCACCATAGCTTGTATAGTAGAACAATTAGGATTTGCTATAATACCATTGTGCCAAGTTATATCTTCAGGATTAACTTCAGGAACTACTAAAGGAACATTTTTATCCATTCTAAATGCACTAGAATTATCAATTACGATAGCACCATAAGATGCAAAAATTGGTGAAAATTTTAAACTTACATCTCCACCTGCTGAAAATAAAGCAAAATCTATTTTTTTATTTTTAATATTTTCCTCCAAAGTTTCTTCTACTATTATCTCGTTTTCTTTAAATCTTAGTTTAGTGCCTTCTGATCTTTTCGAAGCAAAAAGATATAGATTTTTTATTGGAAAGTTCCTTTCTTCTAAAATTTCTAAAAACTTTCTACCTACATTACCAGTAGCCCCAACTATTGCAACATTGTACATAAGTTTGTCCCCCTTTTTACTAATCTAGATATATATGTTCCAATAATATACATAATTCGAATTAATAGTATATAAATGATTGATACATTTGTTTTTAATAACATATCAAAATTGAAAACATATATTGTTCTATTTTTATATAAGTTACTAAGATGTAAATAGTTATTTATAACTATCTAAATGTTAATGTTTATAGTACTTTTATAAAAATATACTTACTAATACTATAGTTAAATATTTCTATAAATTCAATACTTTATTATAATATATAGAATTTTGAAGTGTATAGTGAATAATTAATTTTAATAGTATATTAGAAAAACTTTTGGAAAAAATATAAATATTATATTTATAGGGGGTATTAAAATGAGTAAAACACCATTAAAAAAAATAATAAAATCAAAAATAAAATCAAATAAAGAATTATCAGAAGCAGAAGTTTTAAGAGAAAAAATAAAGTATGAAATAGCTGATGAATTAGGTTTAAAGGATAAAGTAGATCAATATGGATGGGGAGGTTTAACAGCAGAGGAAACAGGCCGTATAGGAGGTATAATGACAAAAAGAAAGAGAATGTTAAAGATACCTACAAATGATGAAATACTAGGCAGAAAATAAAAATAATTCTAAACTATATGCAAATAACAACGTGAAAAATAAAGAATAAAATAAATGTTACTTTTATTTATGTGTTTTAACTTAAAATCAAATTTTATATAGAGAAAAAGTATATAATAAAAAGTACATAAAAATTTTTATTTTTTTGTATAGATTGACTAAAGGAAATTTTACATTTAATATAGTTTTAGAAAACTCTATAAAAAGGGGGAGGGAAATTTTTTTGACATATGGAGAGTTTGCTAAAATATATGATGAGCTAATAAATGAAGATATAAATTATGAAGAAATGTGCTTTAAGATTATTGAAATTTGTAAAGAAGAAAATATAGACTTCAATAATTATTTAGACATAGCATGTGGAACTGGAAATGTTACAGTGAAGTTAGCTAGAAATTTCAAAGAATCTTTTGCTGTAGATTTATCGGATGACATGCTTAGAGAAGCTTTTGATAAATTGAAAAAAGAAAAAATTAAATGTAAGTTAATTTGTCAAGATATGAGTGAACTAAGTCTAAATAGAAAATTTGATTTAATAACATCAGTTTTGGATTCGTCTAATTATATAATAGAAGAATCTAAATTTGTTGATTACTTAACAAGAGTAAAAGAGCATTTAAATGATAATGGTATCTTTATATTTGATATAAATTCATATTATAAGCTTTCAGAAATATTAGGTAATAATATATATACATATAGTGAAGATGAGGTATTTTATACTTGGGAAAATACCTTTGAAGATGATCTTTTGAGTATGTTTTTAACTTTTTTTGTTAAAAAAGGTGAATTGTACGAAAGATTCGAAGAAGAGCATTTAGAAAGAGCATACAAAGAAGATTTTATAGAAAATAAGCTTAAAGAATTAGATTTAAAAATAATAGGTAAATTTGATGGATATTCAAATAAAAAAGTAGAAAATCAAACAGAAAGAATAATGTACGTAGTTAAAAAATAATGGAGGAATATAAATGGATAAGATTATAAGAGCAACAGCAAAAGATGGAATGGTAAGAATTATTGCTGGAGAAACTACCGACTTAGTTAATACAGGAAGTAAAATACATGAATGTACACCAGTAGCAGCAGCTGCACTTGGTAGAATGCTTACTGCAGGAGCTCTAATGGGGACTACATTAAAATCAGAAAAGGAAGTAATGACTTTAAAAATAAATGGTGGTGGAGAAGCTAAAGGAATTACTGTAACAGCATATGAAGGAGGAAAGGTTAAAGGATTTATTGGGAATCCATATGGAAATCTTCCTTTAAATGCAAAAGGAAAATTAGATGTAGGTGGATATGTAGGTGTAAATGGTGAATTTACAGTTATTAAAGATTTAGGAATGAGAGATCCTTATGTAGGTCAAGTTCCTATATATACAGGAGAAATTGGTGAAGATTTAGCATATTACTTTACAGTTTCAGAACAAACACCATCTGCCGTAGCTTTAGGGGTTTTAGTAGATAGGGATTATTCAATAAAGGTTGCAGGAGGATTTATAATTCAAATGATGCCAAATGCTGACGATTTATTATCAGATTTAATAACATATAGATTAGAAGAAATTCCTTCAATAACTCAAATGTTACAAGAACATGGAAGTATAGATAAGGTATTAGAATATATTTTTGAAGGTATGGATTTAAAAATTTTAGAAGATGCGACACCTGAATATACTTGCAATTGTTCAAGAGAAAGAGTTGAAGCAGCTTTAATATCTATTGGAGAAAAAGAGCTTCAAGAAATATATGATGATGGAAAAGAAGAGGAAATTAAATGTAATTTTTGTAATACTGCATATAATTTTTCAAATAAAGAAATTGGTGAATTATTAGATAAGGCAAGAAAATAGAAAAACTAAAGGCTTAGATTAATCTAAGCCTTTTTAATTTGGAGGCGCCACCCAGATTTGAACTGGGGAATAAAGGTTTTGCAGACCTCTGCCTTACCACTTGGCTATAGCGCCGAGCTTTATAATTATATCTTATGTAATAACATTTATTTTGATACCAAATTAAAATAAAAAAATTAATTAGTACAAATAATAAACTAGGAGGTGAAAGTATGCAAGTGGAAATATTTGATGAAATAAATAAAATATTAATTGAAAGCGATAAACCATCTATAGAAATAGATAAACTAATGAAAAGTGAAGAATTTAAAAATAGTGACTTTAGTATAATATCTAAGCTTAAGGATATCCCTCAAGAAAAAAAGTTTCATCCTGAAGGAAATGTTTGGAACCATACTAAAATGGTAATAGATGTGGCGGCTAAGATAAAAGGGTTTTCTAGTGATAGTAGAAAATTCATGTGGGCTGCATTGTTGCATGATATTGGTAAAATACCTACAACTAAATTTATTAAAGGAAGATATAGATCTTATGAGCACGATATAGAAGGAGCAAAAATGGCATATGAACTTCTAGAAATGTATGAAGATATTAGATTCGTAGAAGATATAAGGGAAATTGTAAGATTTCATATGCATCACATTTATATATTGAAAAATTTACCTTTCTCAAATATTACTAAATTATTGGATAGTAAAAATTTTAATGATATAATTTTACTTTTTATTTGTGATAAATTAGGTAGAGGTAATCAGGAAATACATGAAAATAGGAAAAGTATAAAAGAGGTTATTACTATACTAGATATACTTGAAAAAGAAAGCAATAAAAAATATCAAGATTTAAGAAAAAACATTAGTGAAATAGAGAAAATTATATTAAGTTAGAGGCCGATTTTAAATATAATTTATTTAGCTAATACAATCTTGTATAAGCAAATTTTATTTATAATATTTTAGATTCAAAGTGCTAATTATAGTAATGCTTGAATAATTATCATTTTAGCATTACTATAATTAGAAAAATGAATTTTATATAATATTTAAAATAAATATTGTTGTAATACAAAATAATTATGTACTTAGTTAAAAAATGACAAAAAAATTAAAAACTTTATTACTTTAAGGAGGATACTTATGATGAAGTACATATCAATATCGGGAGGGGCAGGACATGGAAAAGATACTCTTGCTAATAAATTAAAAAATATACTTGAGAAAGAAGGAAGAAGAGTATTTATAATTCATTATGCTGATTACTTAAAAATGATTGCAACACAAGTATACAATTGGAACGGTTTAAAGGATGAGTATGGAAGAGATCTGCTTCAAAAATTAGGTGATAGAATGAGAGAAAGTGATGAAATGTTTTTAATAAATGAACTATTAAAAATACTTAATTTAGTTAAAAATGATTTTGATGTAGCAATTATACCAGATGCAAGATTTCCTAAAGAAATAGAATGTTTAAAATCAATAGGAAAAACTATATCAATACATATTACTAGGATGGATTATAATAGTACTTTAACAAAGGAACAAAGTAATCATAATACAGAAGTAGCTCTTAAGGATTATTCTTATGATTATAAGATTAATTCTTATACAAATAAAGAAATTGATTCAATAGATTTAATAATAAAAGATGTATTGCAGTAAAAGTATATTATATAATTTCTTAGTTTACTTTATAGCTATATAATTTTCTAATTATATAGCTATAAAAATTAAAAAATCTTATATATTTTTCTATAACTTTCTTATCTTATTTTTATCATATTCAAAACTTTACAATAAATAAAGAATTATAAATTAAATTGTTAAATTAATACTAGAAACATTTATATATATGAAACGTATTATATAAAAGGCTATAAAACAAGTAGGCTTCCTCTATCATGGAGTTTTTCATTCATCAAATAAATAGGGCTTACTCCATACTTTTTTAAAAATGATTTTACTTTATCACCATAAATATATAAATCTAAACTACCATAGAAAGCCATTAAATTTTTATTAATAAGGCCACCTACACCACCAATAAAGCCATAATCTAAACCCTCTAATATTATATCGCCTGGAGGTAATAGCAAAATATCAAAACCATGATTTTTTAATGCATTATATATTCCTATATCGCTTGTTATAAAAGCTTTATCACTTACAGGTAAGCAAGAGCATTTAGTATATCCTTGTTTAACATTAATCAAATTTTTATTGGATTGAGTTGAAAATAAATTTTTGTCAGTATATTTTAAATTATGTACAAAATGATCTTCTAATATCAATGCATTTAAAAAGACATTATCAGGGTAAGCATTTTTTAAAGAGCTTGAACTTTCTATATAATTTATATTAAAAAAATCAAGTTTTTCCTTGAAATCTTTTGATATATCTTTATGAATTATTACTTTTTTCGACTTTTTATCTAATATATTCAATTGTATGTCCACATGACCATCAATAGCTTTGTACAAATTATTACACTTTGGTATTTCTAATATTGATAAATCAAGAGATTTAAGTATTTTTTTTTCTAATTCAGTGATTCTATAATCAACAAAACAAATCATAGATAGGCTCCTAAAATTAATAATAAATATAAATTAATTATAGATTAGATATGTATCTTTGTCGATTGCTAAGAAATATTTTTTGAATATAGTTTTAAAATTTATACATACTATTACTAGGAAGGGAGTGGAATCCATGCTTGTACTAAAGCTTGTTTATAACGACGATCTAGACTTTGTAAGTGAAATTCAGGAATTAAGGACTATTCTAAAGAAAAAAGACATAAAGATTGGGATAGTAGAAAGTGTGGAACTTGATAATCATATAGTTAAAATATTATGTGATGATGATAGTTATAATAAAAGAATAAAAGATATCATAAATTTATATATAAGTAATGTGTTATACAAAATTGTTATAGAGGAATATAAAGATAAAGAAATTTTTGATTTTTTAACTGAAAATTATTTCTTTCTTAAACAAGAGGAAGTAATAGAAGTTGAAGAGGAAATTATGAAAGTATTATTAGGTGAAGAATCATTAAAGTTTGATAACTTGATTTATTGTATGAATAAAATGAATAGTATTATAGAAAAAATTAAAAATTGTTTAGAAGAAAATTCTGAAATAAATATAAATGGATTTATCAGATTTAGAATGAAAGAGTTAAGGGAAGATATAGAAAACATAATAGATAAGGTTATTGAAAGCTACATGGTAGAAAAAGAATATAGGGAATTTGTTAAATTACTAAAATATTTTGTAGATATTCAAGAAAGTAAAATAGATGAAGTAAATATATTAATCGATGAAATTGGCAATTACTCAATAAAAGATAAAAATAAAGAGGATATATTTAATGAATTTATGAAAGAATTAGTGGAGTGTAGAATAGATACAGATGCGAAGATGGAAGATATAATAATAAGTGGATTAATAACTAATGCTCCTAAAAAAGTAATAATACATGGAAAGAAAAATTGCTTAAATAAAGAATTTATAGATACTATAGAAAATGTATTTGAAGATAAGGTAAGCTATTGCACTGGGTGTTCTTTATGTATAGAAAAACAAGTTAAATTTTAAAATTATGTTGACAAGTTTTTTGACAGATAATATAATTACAAGTGTTAAGAAGAAACAAAGCCGTTTCTCACCTTACGGCAGAGCTTAGTAAGGTAGTATATTCTTATTTTAATTTATTATTTAAATTAAAGCGTGAGTATTATGAGGACGGCATATTGCTGTCTTTTTTATTTTGTCTAAATATAGTAAGTTACAAGATAAAAAAGAGGTTTAATATTTAGCATTATTAGAGATGCATAAAATGCAATTTAAAAGTGATTCTAAATAATTCGATATAATAGAGTTAATTTAAAATTACTACTTACAGTTAAGGGGTCAATAAAGATCAGAAAATTATTAAGTAAATATTTTTCTAATTGATTTATGATATTTTTTATTATTAGTTTTTATTCCCCTTAATATAGCATAATCTGAGAGGAGGATTTTATTATGCCAAAAATGAAAACGCACAGAGGTGCAGCAAAAAGATTTAAAAAAACAGGTACAGGAAAGTTAAAAAGAGCAAAAGCTTTCAAGAGTCATATCTTAACAAAGAAAAGCTCTAAGAGAAAGAGAAACTTAAGAAAAACTGCTTATGTTTCAACTACTCAAGAAAAAGCAATGAAGAAATTATTACCATATTTATAAGATAGTAGGAGGTTTGAAACATGGCAAGAGTTAAAAGAGCAGTAAATTCACGTAAAAATCATAAAAAAGTGTTAAAGCTTGCAAAAGGTTATTATGGTGGAAAGAGCAGATTATTTAAAACTGCTAATGAATCAGTAATAAGAGCTTTAAGAAATGCTTATGTTGGAAGAAGATTAAAGAAGAGAGATTTCAGAAGACTATGGATAGCAAGAATTAATGCTGCTACAAGAATGAATGGTCTTTCATATTCAAAATTCATAAATGGAATCAAGTTAGCTGGAATTGATATGAACAGAAAAATGTTATCAGAAATAGCTATAAATGATCCTAAGGCATTTGCAGATTTAGTAGAAGTAGCAAAAAGCCAACTAAACAAATAATCTATTGCGACCATAGGGTCGCATTTTTTGTAAATAAATATAAATAATATATATATAAACAGTTTATAATAATTAATATTAGAATATAAATTATAAAAATATAATATTTAATATGATTTTTATAAAGTTATGTTAATAATTTATATAAAAATAATAACTATATTTTCTTTAAATAATTTAATTTATACTATACTAATATTAATTATATGATTATTAATTTAAATATATATAGTTAGTATATCTAAGAGGTGAAGATATGCAGTTTAGTTTGAAAAAAAAATTTAGGCTAAAAGGAGTTCAAATATTAGCATTAGGATTCTTAATAGCAATTTTAATAGGTGGAATTATACTATCTCTACCTATTTCATCGAGAACAGGTGAGCCAACTAATTTTTTAGATGCTATTTTTACATCTACATCTGCAGTATGTGTAACTGGATTAATAACATTAGATACTAGTACACATTGGAGTGTTTTTGGGCAAAGTGTTATTATGACATTGATAGAAATTGGTGGGCTTGGATTTATGTCTTTTGCAGTTCTTATATCCTTGATATTAGGTAAGAAAATAACTTTAAGAGAAAGACTTGTTATGCAAGAAGCAATGAACACATATTCAATTCAAGGTCTTGTAAAAATGGTTAAGTATGTTTTAGTTTTTACTGTATCAGTCCAATTTTTTGGAGCCTTATTGTTATCAACTCAATTTGTGCCTGAATATGGTATTGCTCGAGGTATGTTTTACAGTGTTTTCCATTCAATTTCAGCCTTTTGTAATGCAGGATTTGATTTGCTTGGAACAAGCCTTGTAGGGTATTCAAGTAATAGCGTAGTGATTTTAGTAATAAGTGCGCTAATAATAATTGGAGGATTAGGCTTTACAGTTCTTTTAGAAATATATGAATTTAAAGGGATTAAGAAATTGTCACTTCACTCTAAATTAGTACTAATAACTACGGCAATATTAGTATTCGGTGGAGCAATCTTAATGTTTATATTTGAATATAATAACGTTGAAACAATAGCAAATATGAATATTAAAGATAAACTATTAAATTCATTTTTTGCATCTGTTAGCCCGAGAACTGCAGGATTTAATAGTGTATCAACTAGTGGTATGACTTTAGCAAGTAAATTCTTAACTATAATATTAATGTTTATTGGAGGGTCTCCTGGATCAACTGCAGGTGGTTTGAAGACAGTAACTTTCGGTATATTAGTATTAACTGTTATATGTGTAATAAAAGGAAGAGAAGATACTGAAGTGTTTGGACGAAGATTTACAAAAGAAATCGTATATAAGTCATTTACATTATTATTTATAGGAGTATCTTTAGTAATATTTGCAACAATGATTTTATCTTATACTGAAGTTGGCTCTAGCTTTATAGACTTGTTGTATGAGACAACATCTGCATTTGGAACTGTAGGTTTAACATTAGGTCTTACTCCTAACCTAAGTTCTATAGGTAAAATTTTAATTATGCTTATGATGTATTTTGGAAGAGTTGGTCCTCTTACTGTAATGCTTGCATTAACAAGAAAACGTAAAAAATCTGGTTATAAATATCCAGAAGGAAAAATTTTGATTGGTTAGGAGATGAATTCAATTGTCTAACAAACAATTTGTAATTATAGGACTTGGAAGATTTGGGTCTTCAATAGCAAAAACCTTATATTCTTTAGGTAATGATGTGTTAGCAATAGATAGAGATGAAGATATAGTACAGGAAATAGCTGATAGTGTTACACATGCTGTACAGCTAGATGCAACAGATGAAAATGCTTTAAGAGCATTAGGAATAAGAAATTTTGATGTAGCAGTAGTTACTATAGGTGATAATATTCAATCAAGTATTATGGCTACGTTATTAGTAAAAGAATTAGGAGTTAAATATATTATAGCTAAAGGGCATAGCGATTTACATGCAAAAGTTCTTTATAAGATAGGAGCAGATAGAGTTGTACTACCAGAAAAAGATATGGGAGTAAGAGTTGCTCATAATTTAGTTTCTGCAAATATATTAGATTATATTGAACTTTCAGAAGATTACAGCGTTATGGAAATTCAAGCTTTAGATGAATGGTCAGGCAAAACTCTAAATGAATTAAGACTTAGAAGTAAATATGGAATAAACGTTATGGCAATTAAAAGAGGTGATGATGTTAATTTATCACCATCAGCAGAAGATATAGTTGAAGATAATGACGTAATTGTTGCTATAGGATCAGCAGAAGATCTAAATAGATTAGAAGGTATGATAGCTAAATCAAATTAACGAGGTGTAAATTTTGATTTATATAGAAAGTAAGGATAATAATTTTTTTAAGTCTACAAAAAAACTTAAGGAAAGAAGATTTAGACAAAAAGAAGGTAAATTTATTTTAGAAGGATTTAGATTAATAGAAGAAGCTGTGAAAGCTAATATGGAAGTAGAATATATAGTTTTATCTCAGGGTGATGAGGAAAAATTTAATAGTAGCAGTTTAAAAGAAACTATTAATGGTAATAATATATATGTTTTTTCAAATAATTTATTTTCACAAATATCTTCTACAGAGCATCCTCAAGGAATTGTAGCTGTTGTTAAAAATAAAGAAATGTCTATTGATTTAAAAGGTAAGTTTTTCTTGGTATGTGATAAGGTTCAAGATCCTGGCAATTTGGGCACTATAATAAGAACTGGTCATGCAGCTGGAGTAGATGGAATAATACTTACAAAAGGAACTGTAGATATTTATAATGATAAAACAATAAGATCTACTATGGGATCTATATTTTATGTTCCAATTTTTTATGATAATGAAGATTTTAGTATTATTAAAGAACTTAAATATAGTGGAGTTTCATTAGTAACAACATCTCTTGAGGAATCTAAAAACTTTTTTGAAGAAGATTTAAGTGGAAAGATTATGTTAGCTGTAGGTAATGAAGGTAATGGAATAAGCAATGAACTTTTTGAACTTGCAAATAAAAAAGTTAAAATTCCAATGCCAGGTGGAGCGGAATCTTTAAATGTAGCAGTAGCAACATCCATAATTTTATTTGAAAAAGTAAGACAAAATTTAATATAGAAATAAATAGAAACTTTCTATTGAAATTAATAAAGTTTATTTGTATAATAAATTATAAATTAAATATAAAAAGACTGTGAATGAGAAAGTAGATATAAAGGACTTTGCAGGGAGAAATAGTCTAAGACTGGAAGCTATTTTAAAGAAATTTATATTGAAGTTCCCTCAGGAGTCCTAGAAGTGAAATTAACAGTAGTTTCTAGCGGTTTTATCCGTTATTTAAATTTGAGTTGGGTTATAAAATTACAAAATTTTATAACCAATTAGGGTGGTAACGCGGCACTTCGTCCCTTTTATATAGGGGACGGAGTTTTTTTATTTTAATCAAAAAGGAGGAACAAATATGCAAGAAAAGTTAATGGCTATTAAAGAAAATGCATTTAATGAATTAACAAATGTCAACACTAGCTCAGAATTAGAAGAAATAAGAGTAAAATATTTGGGTAAAAAAGGAGAGCTAACTACTATATTAAGAGGAATGGGATCATTATCTCAAGAAGAAAGACCAATAGTAGGAAAGCTTGTAAATGTAGTAAAAAAAGAAGTTGAAGATAGAATTGAAGAAATATCAAGAGGAATTAAGGAAAAAGAAAAAAATGCTAAATTAGCATCTGAAGTTATAGATATATCTCTTCCAGGAAAAAAGAACTTAATTGGTAAGAGACATCCATTAGATTTAACTCTAGAAAGTATGAAGAGTATCTTTATATCAATGGGTTTTACAGTAGAAGAAGGACCAGAAGTAGAATTAGATCATTATAATTTTGAAGCCTTAAATATTCCAAAGGATCACCCAGCAAGAAGTGAGCAAGATACTTTTTATATAAATGATAATTTAGTATTAAGAACACAAACTTCACCAGTTCAAATTAGAGTTATGGAAAATCAAGCTCCACCAATAAAAATGATAGCGCCAGGTAAAGTATATAGATCAGATGCAGTTGATGCAACTCACTCACCTATATTCTATCAAATGGAAGGATTAGTTATTGATAAGGGAGTTACATTTGCAGATTTAAAAGGAACTCTAGAGCTTTTTGCAAAGAAGATGTTTGGAGATAAGGTTAAAACTAAATTTAGACCTCACCACTTCCCATTTACAGAACCTTCAGCAGAAATGGATGCAACTTGCTTCGTATGTGAAGGTAAAGGATGTAGAGTTTGTAAAGGAAGTGGATGGATAGAACTTTTAGGTTGTGGAATGGTTCATCCACAAGTATTAAGAAATTGTGGTATAGACCCAGAAGTTTATAGCGGATTTGCCTTCGGATTTGGCGTTGATAGAATGGTTATGCTTAAATATGGAATAGATGACATCAGACTATTATACGAAAGTGATATGAGATTTTTAAATCAATTTTAATTAGAGGAGGTAAAAAAAGATGAAAGTACCATTTAATTGGTTAAAAGATTATGTTGAAGTGAATATAGATGCAAAAGAGCTTGGAGATAGATTAACATTAACAGGTTCAGCAGTAGAAGAAGTTATTACTCAAGGGGATGTAATTAAAAATGTAGTTACTGGAAAAATCGTTGAGATAACTACACATCCAGATGCTGATAAATTAAAGGTGTGCCAAGTTGATATTGGAGCAGATGAAAAGATTCAAATTGTTACAGCTGCAACAAATATGAAGGAAGATGACGTAGTACCAGTTGCACTTCATAAATCAATTTTAGCAGATGGAACAGAAATTAAGAAAGGTAAACTTAGAGGGGTAGTGTCTAATGGTATGTTCTGTTCAGAAGAAGAACTTGGAATAGCTGGCGATGAACCAGTTCATGGTTTAATGATTTTACCTAAAGATGCACCGCTAGGGATGGATATTAAAAAATATTTAGGTCTTAACAAATCTATATTAGATTTTGAAATAACTTCAAATAGACCAGATTGCTTAAGTATAGTTGGGATGGCAAGAGAAACTGCAGCAACTCTTTCTACATCTTATAAAATGCCAAATTTCAACTATGAAGTAAAGAATTCTGAAAATATTAATGATAAATTAAAAGTTGAAGTTAAAGATTCTTTATGTAGAAGATACATGGCAAGAGGAGTTAAAAATGTTAAGGTTATGCCTTCACCAGGTTGGATGCAAGAAAGACTATTAGAAGCTGGGGTTAGACCTATAAACAATATAGTTGATATAACTAATTTTGTAATGTTAGAACTTGGGGAACCAATGCATGCTTTTGATGCAAGAGAAATTCAAAGTGGAAAAATAGTTGTAGAAAGAGCTAAAGATGGAGAAACTTTCGTTACTTTAGATGAAACTGAAAGAAACTTAGATTCTAGCTTCTTATGCATAAAAGATGGAGATAAAACTATAGCTTTAGCAGGAATAATGGGTGGATTAAATTCAGAAATTAAAGAAGATACAACTGAAGTTATTTTTGAATGTGCAAACTTTGATGGAACTAATATAAGAGTTAACTCTAAAAAACTTAACTTAAGAACTGAAAGTTCATCAAGATTTGAAAAAGATATAGATCCAAATCTTGCAAGTCTTGCAATAGATAGAGCTTGTGCTTTAATCTGCGAGCTTGGATGTGGTGAAGTAATGGAAGGAACTATTGATGTATATACTCAAAAGAAAGAAGAAGGAAATATTACAGTAGATTCTAACTGGATAAATAAATTTTTAGGAACAGAAATAGCAAAAGAAGATATGAAAAAATATCTTGATTCTTTAGATTTAAAAACAGAAGTTGTAAATGATGATTTAGTTATAAATATACCAACATTTAGAATTGATATAGCAATTAAAGAAGATATAGCTGAAGAAGTTGCAAGAATATATGGATATGATAAGATTCCAACTACAATATTTAAGGTATCTACTGAAAGAGAGCCTAAATATAAAAATGAAATATTAACTGAAGAAGTTATAAATACTATGATAGGAAGTGGATTAAATCAATCTATAAGCTATTCTTTTGTATCACCTAAAGTTTTTGATAAAATCAATTTACCAGAAAATAGTGAGCTAAGAAATGTTGTAAAGATTAAAAATCCACTTGGCGAAGATTATTCTGTAATGAGAACAACTACTATTCATTCAATGATGGAATCTTTAGGAAGAAACTATTCAAGAAATAATGAATATGCTAGATTATTTGAGGTTGGTAAGATATATATACCAAATGAAGATGAAACTGTTCTTCCAACTGAAAAGAATATATTAACAATTGGTATGTATGGAAACTGCGATTATTTAGATTTAAAGGGAGTTGTAGAAAATATTGTTGAAGCTTTAGGTTTAAATAAAGTAACATTTGCTCGTGAAGCTGAAAATCCTAGCTATCACCCAGGTAAAACTGCTGCTTTAATGATTGGTAAATCAAAAGTAGGGGTATTAGGTGAAGTTCACCCTGACGTTTCAGAAAACTATGGCGTTGATGTTAATTGCTATTTAGCTGAATTAGATTTAGATTTATTATTTAATAGTGCTGAAACAACTAAGAAATATAAGCCACTTCCAAAGTTCCCAGCAGTTACAAGAGATATAGCTTTATTAGTAAATGATGAAGTATTAGTGCAAGAAATAGAAGATACTATTAAAAAAGCTGGTGGAAACTTAGTTGAAAAAGTAAAATTATTTGATATTTACAAAGGAACTCAAATACCAGAAGGTAAAAAGAGTATAGCTTATGCAATTGCATATAGAGATGAGAAAAAGACGCTTACAGATAATGATGTTAATAAAGTTCATGATAAAATATTAAGAAGTCTTGAGTATAAATTAGGTGCTACTTTAAGATAATGTATAAATTTATTTATATAATAAATAAATTTATATAAGAAGATTAATAAGCTGTATTATAAGAAAAATTCTTAAAATACAGCTTTATTATTTTTATATAATTATACAATAAACATTTAATTACTAAAATTTTATTTAAATAATTAATATCCAATATATAGTTGCTATTTGGAAACATACATAAAAGGAAATAAACCATTTTATTTAAACAAAAAATATATCTTAACTATTCATTATATTATTACTTGAATTTTGTATATTATAAGTTGAAATATTTATATATAATATATTTTTTACAGTATAAAATTTGTGATAAAATAAAACATATTTATATTTATGTAAAGGAGAAAAATATGAATTATTTAATTAATGTATTAAAAGGAATGGTTATAGGAGTATCAAATGTTATTCCAGGAGTAAGTGGTGGAACTATGGCTGTTGTAATGGGGATTTACGATAAAATAATATATTCTGTTAATAACTTCTTTAAAGATATAAAGAAAAATATGTTATTTTTAGCCTCTCTTGGTATTGGAGCTGTAGTAGGAATATTATTATTTACTAATTTAATTGATTATTTACTTAAAAGTTATAATGAACAAACTAACTTTTTCTTTATTGGATTAATATTAGGTACAGCACCATTATTATTAAAAAAAGCAACAGAAACAAAAGTAAGTGGTGGAAATTGGATAGGATTAGTAATAGGATTTATAATTGTTGCTGGACTAGGGTTATTAGAAAAAATAAATCCTGATGCCGCATTTTTAAGCTCAATATTTAAGCCTAATGCAATAGGATTCTTTGTAGCTGGATTTATTGCAGCTGCAACAATGATATTACCTGGAATAAGTGGTTCATTTATATTATTATTAATAGGTTTGTATGAACCGATAATAGAAATAGTAAAAAACTTTGATATCGTAAATATGGCTATTGTTGGAGTAGGAGTTGTTGGTGGATTTTTATTAATGACTAAACTTATAGAAAAAATATTTAATAAGTATCCTCAAACTGCTTACTGCATAATTTTTGGGTTAGTAGTAGGTTCAGTATTTGTAATTTATCCAGGTTTTACATTTGGGTTAATGGGGATAGTATCTATTATTTCCTTAATAGTAGGATTTGTTATTGCTTATGTTATAGGAAGAAGTGAAATATAAATAACAAAGGATATTTTAGGTTTTTATATTATTAAGTCTAAAATATCTTTTTATTTTTAAAATAACTCTTTCAGTTAAGCAAACATAGTAATCAATTGTATATTTTTAGTTAAATTTAAATCTTTATTGCAACATATATACATTCTTTGGAATATTTATGTTAAAATTAAATTAGGTATATTATTATGTTAACGAGGTGTATTATGAATACTGTAACTATAAAGATAAATGGGATTGAATACAATCTAAAGGGAAGAGAAAATGAAGAATACTTATTAGAAGTAGCAAGATATGTAGATGGAAAAGTGAAAGATATTATGGCAAACAATAGAAAGCTAAGTTCTACAGCAGCCGCTACTCTTGTTGCGTTAAATATAGCAGACGAACTATTTAAAGCAGATATAGAAATAGAAGGACTAATGAAGAAAAATACTTCTTTAGATGAAAGAAACTTGACACTGAAGGAGAGAATAAAAGAAATTAGAGAAGAGGTTGAGGGGATAGAATTTAATAGCTCAAGAGAAATTGATAAACTAAATCAAATAATAGATGAATTAAATAAAAAGCTTCTAGAGGCAGAAGAAATAAAAACCAAAGTTACACTTCTTGAAAATGAAAATGAAGAAAATAATCTTTTAAGAGAAAAAATATCAAAATTAGAGGAAGAAATAAGTGCTAAAGAAGTAGAGATAAATGAAAAAGATTCTTTAAAATTAGAAATAGATTCTTTAAAAGATGAAAATTTAAGTTTAAGAGAAGAAGTAGAGAACTGCTATAAAGAGTTAGATAACTTAAAAGAAACTAATGGATTATTAAAGAATAATGAGGTTGGCTATAAAGAAAAGTTTATTAAGCTTAACGAAGAGTGCAAGATAATGGAAGATGATTTTAAAAAGACAAAAGCAGAAAAAGATTTGTTAAAGCAAAGAAATAAAGAAATAAAATTCCAACTACAAAATTCAAAATATAAAGTTTTAGATTTAGAAAAAAAATTGATTGATATACAAGTAAAGCTAGCCTGTGAAAAAAAGCAAAAAAATGTCTTACTTAAAGATGTTTAATTATAATGTATATGATGTTTTAAACAGCTTGATTCCTATTAATTAAGCTGTTTTTTATATTTAGAGAGTAAGTTTAAAACTATAATAGAAAAAAGTTAGAATTTATGATATATATATTTAAGAAAGATAAAAGCATAAGAAACTAAAGTTTAGGAGAAGTATTTATGAAAAAGATAGAAATTTTAGCTCCGGCAGGGAGCATGGAAAGTCTTGTTGCAGCAATGAATAAAGGTGCAGATGCAGTTTATTTAGGTGGGAATAAATTTTCAGCCAGAGCATATGCATCTAACTTTGATAATGATAATATGATAAAAGCTGTTGATTATGTACATAGCTATGGAGCTAAGGTTTATGTAACATTAAATACTATATTGAAGGAAAATGAACTAGAAGAAGCTGTTAGATATGTAGGTTTTTTATATGAAATAGGAGTAGATGCAATAATACTTCAGGACTTAGGGTTATTTAAAAGAATAAAGGAAGATTATCCAGGTTTTGAAATACATGCATCTACACAAATGACAATACATAATGGAGAAGGTGCGCTATTTTTTAAAGAAAGAGGTTTTCATAGGATAGTTTTATCTAGAGAATTATCTGTAGATGAAGTTAAATATATTTCTAAAGATTTAGGAATAGAAACAGAAATATTTGTTCATGGTGCATTATGTATATCATACTCTGGACAATGTCTTATGAGCTCTATGATAGGTGGTAGAAGTGGAAATAGAGGTAGATGTGCACAACCTTGCAGAATGGAATATACATTAAAGGGAAATACAGCTGGAGAAAGAAAGGCGTATCTTCTAAGTCCTAAGGATACATGTACAATAGAAGATATTAAAGATATTATAGATTCAGGAACATATTCATTAAAAATAGAAGGAAGAATGAAAAGACCAGAATATGTTGCAGGAGTAGTAGAAAATTATAAAAATGCAGTAGAAAAAGAATTATATGATACTGAATATAATGTTAGTAAGGGAAAAAGAGAGTTACTTCAACTATTTAATAGAGGAGGATTTTCTAAAGCTTATTTACATAAAAATGTTGGCAGGGATATGATGAGCTTTAAGCATCCAAGAAATACTGGAGTACCTCTAGGTAGAATAGAAAAAAATGGAGAAATAGTTTTAAAAGAAGATATTGCATTAGGTGATGGATTTAGATTTAGGGAAAGTGGCTTTTCAATAAATAAAATTATTGCTAATGGAAAAGAAGTAAAAGAAGCCAAAAGAGGAGAAAAAGTTAAAATATTTCCAACTGCTTATAAGGTAGGCGATGAGATATTTAAATCATTAGATAAAAAGCTATTTGATTCTTTGGAGGATTCTATAAAACCATATAATAGAAAGATTTCATTAAAGGCTGAGGTTACTTTTAAGGTTTCAGAACCATTAAAGATGAGAATAGAATATAATAATAAGAATTATGAATTCTTAGGTGAAGTTATTGAAAAGGCAGAAAAGAGACCTTTAGAAAAAGATAGAGTTATAGAAGCTTTAAGTAAATCAGGGGAGTGTACTTTTAAAATAGATGAAGTTAACTTTGAATCTTTTGAAGAGGGATTTATAAGAGTTAGTGATTTAAATAACTTCAGAAGAGAAGCTTTAGAAGGAATTCAAAAATCTATTACGAAATCATTTAGAAGAAAAAGACCACAAAAATTAGAAAAAATTAATAATATTAAAAGTAATGACATCAATTTAGAGATAGTATATCAATGTATTACTAGAGAACAACTTGATACCTTAATAGAAGAAGGAATTAAGGATATAATAGTTGATGTGTTTAATAGAGATAAGGATGCTATAAAGGTTAAAGATCTAATAGAAGTATCTCAAAATAAAAATCTAAACATATATTTAAAAGTTCCAAATATAATTAAAAGTGAATTTAATAATGTAATAAATATAATAGAAAAGGTAAAAGAATATATTAAAGGTATAGTGACTGTTAATGTTGGAGTAATTCGTAAATATCAAAATGAAATGATGATAATAGGTGATTATAAACTGAATATAATAAATTCAGAAGCTTTAAAGTTTTATCAAAATGAAATCAATATTCCTACATTAAGTTTAGAGCTTAATAGAAAAGAAATTAAACATATGTTAAAGGAAAATAAGGGGAATGTACAAGGAATAATATATGGTAAAACTGAGCTTATGATAAGTGAATATTGTCCTATTGGAAGTACTTTTGGTGAAAAGTCATCTTGCAGCGACTGTAATCTGGCATGTACAAGGGATGAGTTTACACTAATAGATAGAATGAATGAAAAGTTTAGAGTAATGACTGATATTTTTTGTAGAAGCTATATTTTAAATCCTCATCCATTGAATCTTATTGAAGAAAAAGAGGATTTAAAAAATCTTGGAGTAAATTCTTTTAGAGTTGAATTTAGGGATGAAAGTTCGAATGAAGTAAAAAAGGTACTTAGAATGATAAGAGGAGAAGAAAAAGTCAATACTAATAATTATACAAAAGGTCATTATAGAAGAGGGATAGAATAGAGGCGAAGATATGAGTATTACAGTACTTAAATATTTACTTTTAGGAGTAGTTTTATTAAATTTGCTGGTTATATTAGGAAGTAGAAAATTTAAAAAGAATATTGAAATAGTAAATACAACTCTTGAATATAGAAGAGAATTTAGTAAACTATTAAAAGATCTTTGGAAAAATCAAATTATAATGATTGCTATAGGAGTAACATTATTTTTATTAGCTATATTGATTAGAGAAAATGATAATAAGATTGCAATTAATACATTTGCAGTTATAAGTAATTTATATGTGCTAATTTCAGCATTCTTAGCTACATATAACTATAATAATTTTAATAGAGGAATAGTTAATTTATTAAATAAAATTAAAGGCTAGGGTAATGAAGAGGAGATATTATGGAAGAAAGAACTCTTAGAGTATTAGAATTTAATAAAATAAAAGAAAAATTAAAAGAATATGCAGTAACACATGGAGGGAAAAATCTTATAGATAATCTTATACCTTATGATACTGTATTTGAAGTTAAAAATAAGCTTAAAGAAAGTAATGAAGCACTAGATTTATTAATAACAAAAGGAAATCCTCCATTTGAAGGATTATTTGATGTTAGAGAAGGAGTAGAAAGAGCTAAAAAGGGAGGGGTATTATCAGCAGGACAGCTATTAAGAATTGGTGGTATGCTTAAATGTTCAAGAAGATTTAAGGAATATATAGCTAGAAGAGAAGATGAAGTTCCTCATATAATTTTAGAAGATTTGGCATATATATTAACCCCTATAAAAAATCTTGAAGAAATTATAGAAATGTCTATAATTTCTGAAGAGGAAATAAGTGATAAAGCAAGTAGTACATTAAATGGAATAAGAAGAAGTTTAAAAGAAAAGAATTCTTCTGTAAGAGATAAAATAAATTCAATTGTAAGAGCAAATGCAAAGTACCTTCAAGATGCTTTATATACAATGAGAGGAGATAGGTATGTTTTACCTGTAAAAGCTGAATATAAGGGAGCAGTTCCAGGTCTTGTACATGATCAAAGTTCAACTGGAGCAACATTATTTATTGAGCCTATGAGCCTTGTAAATTTAAATAATGAAATAAAGGAACTTAAATTAAAAGAAAAAGCAGAAATAGAAAGAATATTAATGGATTTATCTAATAAGGTTTATGAAAACATTGAAACTGTAGAATCTAATTATAAAATTCTTACAGAATTAGATTTTATATTTGCAAAAGGGAAATATGCGTCTAGTTTAAATGCCATTTGCCCAGAAGTTAATGAAGATAGAAGCTTTGACATAATTCAAGGAAGACATCCATTAATTGACCCTAAGATAGTTGTGCCTTCTGATATTTATTTAGGTAAAGAATTTAATACTTTAATGATTACTGGACCTAATACTGGAGGTAAAACTGTAACATTAAAGACTGTTGGATTACTGCATTTAATGGGCCTTAGTGGGCTTTTAATTCCAGCAAAAGATGCTTCAAGTATAAGCTTTTTCACAAAGATATTTGCAGATATAGGAGATGAGCAAAGTATAGAACAATCATTATCTACTTTTTCATCTCATATGACAAATATAGTAAAAATAATGAAAGAAGCAGATGATAGCTCATTAGTTTTATTTGATGAATTAGGATCAGGAACTGATCCTGTTGAAGGAGCAGCACTAGCAATAGCTATAATAGATACATTGAGAGATCAAGGATCTAGATTAATAGCAACAACACACTATAGCGAATTAAAAGGATACGCTTTAAGAACTCCTGGAATTGAAAATGCATCTGTTGAATTTGACGTTGAAACATTAAGACCTACATATAGGCTTTTAATAGGTGTTCCTGGAAAATCAAATGCATTTGAAATTTCAAAGAGATTAGGACTTCAAGATGATGTAATAAATAAAGCTAAAAGTAATATTTCATCAGAAAACCTTCAATTTGAAGATTTAATAAGGGATCTTCAAGAAAAAAGTATTTTAGCTAATAGAGATGCAAGAGAAGCTAAAAGAATAAAAACAGAAGCGGAAGAACTTAAAAAGAAGTACGATGAAAAGTTTAAAAAATTAGAGGAAGTTAGAGATAAAGCTTATAATGAAGCAAGAAGAGAAGCAAAGGATATTATAGCAAAAGCAAAAGATGAAGCAGATGAAATCTTAAAGGCAATGAGAGAACTTGAGAAACTCGGAATTTCTCAAGGTGGTAGAGCTAGATTAGAAGAAGAAAGAAAAAAACTTAAAGATAGTTTAGAAAAGAAAGAAGAATCATTATATAAAACAAGAGAAAATACAGGAGAAGTCATTGAAAAAGTAATTTTAGGAATGGATGCATATTTACCTTCTTTAAATCAAAATGTAATAATTATTTCAATGCCTGATTCAAGGGGAGAAGTTCAAGTAGAAGCAGGTATAATGAAGATAAATGTTAAGTTGAAAGATTTAAGAAAAGTTAATAATGCACCAACTAAAAAAGAAAAGAAGAAAAGAGAGCTTAAGTTAAACTTAAAATCAGTAGAAAATAGAGTCGATTTAAGAGGGATGGATGCAGAAGAAGCTTGTTACAAAGCAGATAAATATTTAGATGAAGCATATATGGCTAATTTAGGAGAGGTAACAATAGTTCATGGAAAAGGAACAGGAGTTTTAAGAAAAGCTATAAATGACATGTTAAAAAGACATCCTCATGTTAAAAGCTATAGATTAGGCGAATATGGTGAAGGTGGAGATGGAGTAACAATAGCAATTCTTAAATAAAATAATAATTAAAATACTATTAAGATAAGAAAAGACTCGTGTTTTAGAGTCTTTTTTTATGCTATAATTATATAGGAAAAGAGGTGTATATATGTATCTTATAAGCAGTTGTTTATGTGGGATTAATTGTAAGTATAATGGCGGTAATAACGTAAATAGTAAGTGCTTGGATCTTTTTAAAGAAGGTAAAGCCATATTGATATGTCCTGAACAACTCGGAGGACTTCCTACACCTAGAACTCCTGCAGAAATTCAAGGAGATTCAGAAGGAATTTTAAATGGTAATCATAAAATTATAACTAAAGAAGGTTTAGATGTTACCAAAGAGTTTTTAAAGGGAGCATATGAAACTTTACATATAGCAAAATTAAGTAATATAAATAAGGCCATTTTAAAGGAAGGAAGTCCATCATGCGGAGTTAATTATGTTTATGATGGGAATTTTAATGGAACGAAAATAAAGGGAAAAGGTTTGACAGCTACTATTTTAAAAAAAAATGGAATAGATGTTATAAGTGATATTGATTTGGAAGGAGAATAATTATGGGGATACTAGACATTTTTAAAAGAGCAAAAAGAAAAGAATTTGAAGATGATTATGATGAAGAATATGAAGAATATGAAGAATATGAAGAATATATAGATGATTCAAAGGATAATAATTATGAAATAGAAATTAATTATAAAGAAGAAATAGATTTGAAAGAAGAAAAAAATTCTATTCAAAATTTTGAAGAAATAAATTTAAAAGAACAGGTTAAACTATCAAAAGAAGAAATAGATAGTTTAATTAGCAGTGAAATTTTGAAGGTAATTGAACTATATGATGATTTTAATCAAGTTAGGGTAGCAGCAAGAGAAGCAGCAAATAATATAGGTAGAGAATATTTAAGTGAATTACCAAATTACTTAAATGGAAAAATACATAAGCCAAGTAGGTTTATAGATAAGTACGATGAAATAGGAGAGTGGTCTATAGTTGTTGAAAATTCAGTATTAATGATAATTTATAGCTACAAGGAAGAAGCAGTTCCTATTTTAGAAAGAGTTTCTCAAAGGAATTCAAATTTAAATTTAAAGGCTACAAATTTATTATGCAAGTTAGCTAGTGAAAATGTAAAAACAGATGAGATAATTAATTCAATTATGAATAATTTAATTGCTTTTAATGATGAAAATAAAATTATTATTTTAGGATTTATGTCTCAGATCAAGGAAAATAATCAAGTAATTGGATTAATACAACATTTTTATAAGAGCTTCGTAAAAAATGGAGAAATAAGAAATGCTTATAGAACATTAAAACATTTAATAAATGCTGCAGAAAGATTTACTAAAGGACATTTAAAATTTCTAAAAGCAATAGCTATGGGAAATAATACAATAAATTTAGAAGAAATTATGATGATAGAAGAAGATGATCCAAGAACTATTTCAATTGATAAGATTGATGATTCTTTAAGGATTGATGCAGCAATAACTTATTTTACATTAGATAATAATGATGCTGATATAAATAGCAAACTATATTATTTAAGTGAATATTCCTTAGATAAAAATTTGAGAGAAAAAATTAAGAGTTTGTTAAATGAGTAATTATCTTATAAAAATATAAATTATATTTTTATTTTATGTATGCTTATGAATGCTGAAAAGTAATGGAGGATAAATTTTGAAAAATAATAAAACAAGTAGAAAAAGGAAAATGTTAAAACGAAGAATTACTTCATTAACTATTTTTGGAGTTATAATTGGAATTTTTTTATATACACCTATTAAATTTAAACACTTTAGTTTATTGAATTCAGAAACAGAAGCGAATGAAAAGTTTACTCTTCAAATGGGAGCTTTAAATGACTTTAAAGCTATTAAAGATAGTTTTAACAATATATATACTACAGATGAAAACTTAAATGAAGTTAATACATTCATAGAAAATATTGAAAAGAATATGTCTAAAGGAATAACTGAAGAGTTAGAAAGTTTAATTTCAAATCTAAAATCAAAAATAAATGAATTAAGTGCTTCTAATCAAATAGAACTTGAAAATATGTTTAATGATATAAATGGGGACAACCTAAAGGGTTTTTCAGAAGAAGAAATGAATAAGGTTAATGAAATTATTGATGAATATAATCAATTATTTAGTGAAAAAAAATATAAACAAGCTAAAGAAACATTAAATTCATTAATTAATTATATAAACGAAACTAAAAAGATTGCTAATGAAAGACGAATAAAGGAAACATATGAAGAAAAGTCAAGTGAAGATGCAAGTTTAAGAGAGGCCAAATATATAAATGGAGTTTTAATTGTTAACAAAGAATTTGGACTACCAGATAGTTTTGCACCAGGAGAAAGTGCAGAAGCAAGGCAAGCATTTGAGAATATGAAAGCAGATGCGGCTAACGAAGGTATTTATTTAAATGCATTTTCAACTTATAGAAGTTATTGGAGTCAAGATAGATTATATTGGAACTATGTATCTAATTATGGTCAGGATCCTACAGACACATTTTCTGCTAAACCTGGATTTAGCGAGCACCAAACAGGACTAGCTTTCGATATTGGTGGTGTTGATAGATCGCTTTGGGCAGAAGAGGACTTTAAATATACAGATGAAGCAAAATGGTTAAAAGATAATAGTTATAAATATGGATTTATTTTAAGATATCCTGAAGGTAAGGAATGGAAAACGGGATATATGTATGAGTCATGGCACTTTAGATATATTGGAGTTGATCATAGTAAAAATTTTAAAGATAATGATTTGACTTTAGAAGAATATTTAGGATTGTAATAAAAAAGGTAATTTGATTTTATCAAATTACCTTTTTTGTTATTTACGAAATTTATAAAAATGTTTTTAATTTTGTTATAAATAAATAAGGTTTTTGTAAGTTTTATTTATTTACAATTTTAATATTTTCTACAGTTAAATCTTCAGTTCCCTGAACATATAAATTAGCTCTTTTTAAATCATGAACATAATCTACAACTTCTTGAGTTATTTCTTCTCCAGGACAAAGTACTGGAATTCCGGGAGGATAAGCAAGTAAAAATTCACCGGAAATTTTACCTATGCTTTCAGTTAAAGGAATTGAAATTTTATCGCTATAAAAAGCTTCTCTTGGATTAAGAACTTTTATTGGTATTGAAGGAATGTCTAAGAAATCTTGAACTGGTTTATTTTTACCATAATACTCATTAGATATTTCTTTAAGTGCAGCAAGTAATCTATCCATACCTTCTTTAGTATCTCCAAATGAACCAACAGCTAAAACGTTATAAAAGTCAGATAACTCCATTTGAATATGATATTTATCTGAAAGAATCATATCAAGTTCAAATCCTGTTATTCCAAGTTCTCTAGAAGAAATAGTAAGCTTTGTAGGATCAAATGAATACGAACCAGGCTTGCCTAAAACTTCCTCACCAAAGCAATAGAATCCAGGGATTTTATTTATCTCATCTCTAGTGTACTTGCAAAGTTCTATTGTTTTTTCAAGTAACTCTTTTCCTTCTAATGCAATTTGTCTTCTAGCACAATCTAAAGAGGCCATTAGTATGTATGAAGGAGAAGTTGTCTGCATTAAATTTAAAATTTGTTGAACTCTTTTAGGATCTACATATTTGCTTTTAACATGCAATAAAGAACCTTGAGTAAGTGATCCTATTATTTTATGTGTACTTTGAGCACAAATATCAGCACCAGCTTCTAATGCTGACATAGGTAATTTTTCTGAAAATGCTAAATGAGGACCGTGGGCTTCATCAACTATTAATGGAATATCATAACTATGAACTATATCAGCAATGTTTTTTATGTCTGTAGCTACACCATAATAAGTAGGGTTTATAATTAACACAGCTTTAGCATCTGGATTTTCTTTAAGTGTTTTTTCAATAGTTTCAGGAGTTACACCATGAGCAATCCCTAATTTTTTGTCAATTTCAGGTTCCATAAATACTGGAACAGCACCACTTAAAATAATACCAGAAGTAACTGATTTATGTACATTTCTAGGAACAATTATCTTATCACCATCATTTACTACTGCAAGTATCATAGCTTGTATAGCACCTGATGTACCATGAATTGAGAAAAATGAAGCATGTGATTTATAAGCATCTGCTACTAATTCTTGAGCCTTTTTTATAGGACCAGTAGGATGATGTAAGCTGTCAACTAGTTTAAATACCGTAACATCTATTTTAAATGGATTTTCACCTATAAAATCCTTAAACTCTTTATCTATACCTACTCCTTTCTTGTGTCCAGGAACATGGAATGGTAGTGTTTCTCTATTTACATACTCCTTAAGGGCATCAAAAAGAGGAGTTTCGTTTTGATTTAATTTATACAATTTAGAACACCTTCTCTCTTATAACTATTATTGGTTATCCAATAAGTTTTATACAAACAATAATATTATATTTTATTAGTTTAAACTATGCAATAAAATACTCAATTTAATTAAAAGAAATATGTAAATTAGTGAAGTTTGAATAAAAAATAGTATTTCTGACAACAATATTTGAAGAGAAGATGAATAATAGGAGGAATTATCTGTGAATAATTTAAACTTAAATAAGAGAGATGCAAACATACCTAATAATGCCAAGAAGGTGAGAAAAGCTGGAAAGGTTCCAGGAATATTATATGGCAAGAATTTAAATGATTTTATGTTTGAGGTTGGAGAATTAGAATTATGTAGAGAAATTTCTAAAAACGGAGAGCACGGGGTATTGGATGTTGATTTAAATGGAAGTGCTCACAAAGCTTTAATTAAAGATGTTCAAAGAGATCCAGTATCACACAAAATAATTCACTTAGATTTAGAAGAATTAGAACAAAATCAAAAAATAGTATCTTCTGTACCAATTCATTATGTAGGAGAAAATCATTTAAGCAAAAGAGGGATGGTGCTACAAAAAGAAAAAGATAGTATAAGAATAGAATGTACACCTAATACACTACCAAAACATGTAGATATAAATATTAATGGAAGTAATGATGGTTATGTTTATAGAGTAGGAGATTTAGAAATAGCATCTGAACTTTCAATAATCGATGATTTAAATACTGTAATTGCTTCAGTAAGCTATGAAAGAAAAACTGTAAGTGATGATATGGAAGAAATAGAAGCAGAAAATAGTAAAAAACAATAAAAATAATTTCGAAAAATGTAAAGATATACAATGTTTTGTCTCTTTACATTTTTTTATTCCCTAATTAAATTCTTTAGTGTATAATATTACCTGATTATTAGTTTATTAGTTTCAGGAGGGGTAGCATGGTATACAGAGAAAAATATAATGATTGGTTAGAATCAAAAATAGTAGATGAAAAGATTAAAGATGAATTAAGAGCGATAGTGGACGAAAAGGAAATTGAAGATAGATTTTATAAAGATCTTGAGTTTGGTACAGGTGGACTTAGAGGTGTAATTGGTGCTGGAAGCAATAGAATGAACATATATACTGTTTCTAAAGCAACTCAAGGATTTGCAAATTATTTAAATGGTAGATTTGAAAATCCTTCAGTTGCAATAGCATATGACTCAAGAAACATGTCAAAGGAGTTTTCAAAAGCTGCAGCTTTAACTCTTTGTGCAAACAATATTAAAGTATATTTATATGAAAGCTTAAGACCAACACCAATGCTTTCTTTTGCAGTAAGACATTTAGATTGTACAGGTGGAATTGTAGTTACAGCTTCACATAATCCAAAAGAATACAATGGATATAAGGTCTATGATGAATTTGGTGGTCAAGTTACTGATGAAAAGGCTAACATAATAATTAATGAAGTAAACAAAATAAATAACTTTGCTGAAATAAATACAATAAATGAAGAAGAAGCTTTAGAAAAAGGTTTATTAAAATATATTGGTGAAGAAGTAGATAAGGCTTATATTGAAGCAATTAAGAGTTTAACTATTAGAAAGAATTTAGTAAAAGAAAATGCTAGCGATTTAAAGCTAATATACACTCCAATACATGGTTCAGGAAATATGCCTGTAAGAAGAGTACTTAATGAGCTTGGATATACTGGAGTGTCAGTAGTTAAAGAACAAGAAATGCCAGATGGAAACTTCCCAACAGCATCATATCCAAATCCAGAGGAGCCTGCAGTATTTAAACTAGCATTAGAAATGGCTAAAACAGAAAATCCAGATGTTATTTTTGCAACAGATCCAGATGCGGATAGAATAGGGGTTGTTGTAAAAGATAGCGAAGGTGAATACAAAGTATTAACTGGAAATCAAACAGGATTATTATTAACTCAATATATATTAGATGCTTTAAAAGAAGAAGAGAGACTGCCTGAAAATGGTGTTATCATTAAAACTATAGTAACTACAGATGGAGCTAAGAAAATTGCTGAGGCTTATAATATTGAGCTTATGGAAGTGTTAACAGGCTTTAAATATATAGGCGAAAAAATGCAAGGATTCGAAGTAAATAAAGACAAAACTTATTTATTTGGATTTGAAGAAAGTTATGGATATTTAGCAGGAGATTTTGCTAGAGATAAAGATGCTGTAGTAGCTGCTATGTTAATTTCAGAAATGACTTTATACTATAAAGAACAAGGAAAGAGTTTATACGATGGATTAGTAGAATTATACGAAAAGTATGGATTCTTTAAAGAAACTCTAGTATCTTTTGAGTTAAAAGGTAAAGAAGGTAGCGAAAAGATAGCTAAGTGCATTGATTCATTAAGAAATGAAAAACTTGTTGAAGTTAATGGAGTAAAAGTAGCTACTAAATACGATTATAAACTAAGTGTTGAAGAAAATATGGTTAATGGAGAAAAGAAAGAAATTAATCTTCCAAAATCAAATGTTTTAAAATTTGTTTTAGATAATGGAGCATGGTTTGTAGTTAGACCTTCAGGAACAGAGCCAAAGATGAAAGCTTATGTTGCTGTTAAAGGAAATAGCTTAAAGGATTCAGAAGAATTATTAGAAAGCTTTAAAAATGAAGTTGTTGCTTTAGTAAATAGCAAATTAGACTAAGAACTATATAGTGATAATAAGGTAAGTTATTGTTAAAATAACTTACCTTATTTAATATTTTAAAGTGTAATAGATAAAGAGTAATAATAAATACTAACTTTAAATATAAAGTATAAAAAGAATGAATACTTAATATTAAACATTTTATTTAGGTGGATATATATAAGTTGATTAATTTAGTATGAAAGTAAGTAAACTTATATATATCCACTTTCTTATTTGAAAGCTAGTAAAATATATAGTATTATTTATAATAAAGTAATTTTTAAGGAGGTATCTGTATTGGATTATAATGCAGCATTTAAAGAAAAATTAGGTAAATTATTATTTTTAGAAATGGATAAGGAAGGGTTTAAAAAAAGTGTAAATATTCCTAGTTATGTAGATTTTAAAAATAAAGATTTATATTTACCTATTTCTCCAGAATACATAACATCAAATGTTAATGATGAAATTAAGTTGAAAAATTTACCTATATATTATTTTGTCGAGGGAATGTTTTTGGCAATGGGTGCCGATGAAAATTTAAGATTTAATGATGATTATGAAACAATATTAACGTACATTAAAGATACAGAAAGTTGTATAAAAAGCATAATTTCTAAAAAAATAAATGATGATAAATTGATAGATGCTTACTTACTTTTAAAAGGTTTCTATAGATATTCAAAAGATATTGATGTCATGAAAAAGGTTTTATTAGTTGGTGAAAATTTAAGAGAAAAGGATAATGCTTTTAAAAATATAATATTGCAAGATATTGAATATTGCGAAGAAAACTCATTGAAAATTCCTGAAGCATATCTTTATAAAACCTTGATATTAAAAGATGATGGAGATTTTAAAGGATCAAAAGTTGCTATCAATGAATATTTAAATAATGGTGGTAAGAAAACAGAAGAGGTAAATATATTAATTGATGATATTACTAATATTTCAAATTATGAAGTCGCAATAGAACATTTAAAGGACGATCCAGTTAAAACAGTAAAATTATTACTTGAATTATTAGAGAAATTTGAAAATAATCCATTGGTTTATTATTATTTAGGGGTTGCCTATAGAAAACTTGAAAATTATGAAAAAGCTATTTATTATTTAAATGAAAGCTTAGCAAGAGAAAGTGGAATATATGAAGTAGTTGTTGAACTTGGAATAAACTATGCGTGTATAAATGATTTTGAAAGTGCAATTAAATACTTTAAAAAGGCTTTTGAAGTTACAAAAGAAGTAGAAATTTGCACAAATATTGTTATGTGCTATATGAATTTAAATAATTTAGAAGAAGCTAAATTACATCTTGATATAGCTAAAAAGTTAGATCCAGAAGATGAAATTGTAAAAGACTTGGAGAAGATATTAAATAAATAGTGAAATAGTTAACAGAAAAAGTTAAGGAGAAAATCCTTACAGGATTTTTTAATAATAGGTGATTTTCACTTATATTTTAAGTTTTGCGTAGTAAAAGTATCCTTAACTTTTCACTCTTTTATTATTAACTTTTCATTAATAAATTGCTTTGCATTTTATAACTTTAGTAAATTAGATAAATATGGTATTATATTTATGAATAATTTTATATATGTATCATTAAGGAGAAAAGATGAAAGATAATAATTTTATTAATGTATTAGGATATAAAGTATATAAAAATAAATTATCAGATGCATTAAGATATATTGATAAATATGAAAAGATTCATATTATATCTGGAAATCCAGAAGTATTATATAATGGTCTTCATAACAAGAAATTATTAGAAAATTTTAAAAGTGATAAAGCATTTATAATACCTGATGGTGTAGGTCTGCAAATAGCAGCTAAATATTTAAAAACTCCTGTTGAGGAAAAAATAGCAGGGATAGATTTAATGAAAGAAATAATTAAAAAGTGTTCAAAGGAGAATAAAGGGATATATTTATTAGGAACAAGTGATGAAAATCTTAATGCTTGTGTTGCAAACTTAATTGCTAAGTATCCTAAAGTTAATATTGTAGGATATAGAAATGGTTTTTTTGATTTAAATAAAGCAGATGAAATATTAAATGAAATAAAAGAAAAAAATCCATACGCAATTTTTGTTGCAATGGGTTGCCCAAGACAAGAAGAGTTTATAGCAAAATATATGGAAAAATTGCCGTGTAAAATCTTTATGGGAGTTGGCGGAAGCTTTGATGTTATTGCAGAAAAAGTCAATAGAGCTCCTAAATGGATGATAAAACTTGGTTTGGAATGGTTATATAGAGTTTCTAAGGAACCATGGAGAATAAAGAGGCTTGGTAGTATTCCTAAATTTTTATTACTCGTTGCTAAAAACAAAAAGGTGAAGTATGAGTAAGAATAGGATTTTTAAAGCAACTTTTATAGTAATGGCTATGACTATATTAAGTAGAATAATAGGTTTTGGTAGAGATATGTTAGCAGCATATCACTTTGGAGTAGAAGGTTCCTATGATATATATGTTGCTTCAGTTGCAATACCTGAGTCAGTATTTATGATAGTTGGTCTTGCAATATCAACTACCTTTATACCAATGTTAAGTGAAATTAAACATAATCAAAGTAAAGACGAGATGTTTAAATTTTCAAATAATGTTGTTACTATTTTAAGTATATTATCAATATTTGTAATTATCTTAGGATTAATTTTTACAAAGGAAATAGTTAATGTTTTTGTACCTAAGTTTACTAAAGAGCAGATTGAATTAACTATATTTTTGACTAGAATAACATTAATAAATATAGTTTTATTATGTGTTAACGCTTGTTTTGCTTCAATGCTACAAGTATGTGAGGATTTTATTGTTCCGTCATTGTTAGGATTATTCTTTAATTTTCCAATAATAGTATATTTAGCTTTTTTCGGAGAAGTAAGTATTGTTGGTTTAACTATTGCAAATGTATTAGGAAATTTATTAAGGGTATTAGTTCAAATTCCTTCATTATACAAACAAGGATATGAATTTAAGTTATATATCGATTTGAAAGATGAAAAACTTAGAAATATGATGACTTTAATACTTCCAGTTATAGTTGGTGCTGGAGCAAACTCAATTAATATGCTAGTAGATAAAAGCTTGGCATCAGGATTAACTACAGGTGCAATGGCTTCATTAGAGTATTCTCAAAGGATAGTCACATTTGCCAATACAGCAATAACAACATCAATAGTATCAGTAGTTTACCCTTTAATGGCAAACAGGTTGAATTCTGGAGATAATGATGGATTTATAAAATATTTAACTAAATCAATTATAATAATATGCTTATTTTTAGTTCCTATAACTTTTGGAATGTTATTTTTAAGTAAAGAAATAGTTGCAGTATTTTATGAAAGAGGAAAATTTGATTCAAGTGCTGTTATTTTAACTTCTATGGCACTACTTGGATATTCTTTGCAACTACCTTTTGCAGGTATAAGAGATATTTTAAATTCTTCATTATTTTCAATGAAAAAAACAAAACTTACTACAATTAATGGACTGATAGGTGTTATTATAAATATAATTTTAAGTATAATTTTATCTAAATACATAGGGGTGCTAGGTATAGCTACAGCTACATCGACTTCATCTTTAATAATAGCTTTGTTATTATTAAATTCAACTAGGAAGCTAGTTGGCGGCTTTAATGTAAAAGAAGTTATTATAAAGATTAGTAAGGTTATACTAAGTTCATCATTAATGATTTTAATTCTTTATTTTATAAATAATATATTAGGTATAGAAAGTTCTTTTACCATTATTTTAATCGATGGAAGTATTGGAGCAATATTATTTATGATTATGTGTAAAATTCTAAAAATAGAAGAATTTGATGAGGCTTTAAATATGATAAAGGGAAAATTTAAAAGGGAGGTTTAAACTAGTAAAATGAAAATATTATTTATTGCATGTTACTCACCATTAATTAACAACTCAGCATCAATTGAAACTCTTCAATATTTAAATAATTTAGCCAAAATTGAAGATAATACTATTCATTTATTAACAGTTAACTTTCCTTCAAATTCAATTTATTATGATGAACATATATTTAATATGTTAGATAAGAAAATTAAATTACATATAATTTCAGGTGGAAAGTTATTTGAAGCAATAATGCCGAGAAAAGCTCAAGAAACAGCAGTTGTTACTACTAGTTTAGGTAAGGCTAAAGTTAAAGGTGCTTTAAAAAAGATGAAAAAGATACTTGCAGTGCCAGATATGTATTTATATTGGGCTTTTAAGGCTAGTAAATATGGAATTGAACTTATGAAAAAGGAAAAGTTTGATGTTATGTTTTCTATGCATGAACCTCCATCTAGTCATATATGCGCATATAAAATTAAGAAAAAATTTCCTGGCCTTAAATGGATAACGTATTGGAGTGATCCTTGGCTTAAGGATTCTACAAGAGAAGGATCAAATTTAATAAGAAGAAACTTTGAAAAAAGTTACGAAAAAAATGTAATTTCTTTAGCTGATAAATATATTTTTGTTACAAATGCTAATAGGGATGATTATATAGAAACATATAATATAAAAAGAGAAGATACTTATATTATAACAAGAGGCTATGATGAAAAAATATATTCAGATATAAAAGAAAATGAAAATCCAAAATTAATAGATAAGAATAAAATAAATATAGTTTATACTGGAGAAATCTTTTCAAAGCTTAGAAATATTAGACCATTTATTAATGTTATGCATAAACTTAAGCTGGAAAATAATAAGTTATATGAAAGTTTAAATATCCTTTTCTTTGGAAATATAGATGATGAAAATATAAAAAATGAATTATCTAGTATAAGTAATGTGAAAGTATCAAATAGAATTCCTTATAGAGAAGCATTATCATATATGGTTAATGCTGATATATTATTACTTTTTGGCAATAAAAATTCAAAGCAAATACCAGCTAAAATATATGATTACTTTGGTTGTAATGGATATATTATAGTTATATTAGGTGATGAAAATGACCCTGTAATTGATGTAGTAAACAATTTAGATAAGTGCAGTATAGCATTAAATAATGAGCAAGACATCTATAAGTGTATTTGTAATTTATCACAAAATATTTTAAGTGGAAGTAAATCAAACCAAATTAAAGAATATGAATGGGAAAATATATCTAAAAGATTAAATTCTATTTTAAAGGGGGAGTAGTTATGCACGTTATGTTTATACCATCCTGGTATCATAATAAAAGAAACCCCGTGCATGGAAGCTTTTTTAAAGAACAAGCGTTAGCACTTCAAGGGCGTGGAATAAAAATTACTATTGCTTATAACGAAATTTGGCCATTAACATTAGCTTTTAAGGTAAAAGAAAAAATGGGATTAAGTTATGATGTTGAAGAAGGCTTAAAAACATATAGATATAAAAATTTCAATTACCTTCCTAAAAATCCTCTGATGTTTAAAGTATTTAATAGGAGATTAGAAAAGTTATATAAGGAAATAGTAAAAAAAGAAGGTAAAGTAGATTTAATACATTGTCAATCTTCATTTTGGGCAGGGATAAGTGCGAATTATATTTCCCAAAAGTATAATATACCATTAATAATTACTGAGCATTCTTCTTTAGAAAAAGCAGTGTATATAAAAGAAAGTTACAAACCTTTAATAAAAGAATCTTATTTGGAAGCGGATCAATTAATAGCTGTTGGTAATGGATTAAAGAAAGAAATATCAAAATTTTGTGGAAGAAAAGATATAAAGGTTATACATAACCTAATACCTATAGAGAATTTCTATTTAAGTAAAAATAAAAATAGTAATTTCACTTTCTTTTCATTAGCATTTTTAGAAGGTGAAAAAGGTATGGATACTCTTATAAGGTCATATGCTAAATACTTCAAAGGGACTGACTCTAAGCTTTTAATAGGTGGTGATGGAAGTCAAAAGGAGTTTTTAATTAAGCTCTGCGAGGATTTAAAAGTAAAAAATCAAGTGGAGTTTTTGGGAGCCTTATCTAGAAAAGAAGTTTCACATTATATGAGTAAATGTGATTCGTTTGTTTTAGCATCAAAATATGAAACATTTGGAGTTGTTTATATTGAAGCCTTAGCATCAGGAAAAGCTATAATAGGAACTTATAATGGTGGAGCTGAGGATATTATAAATTCTAAAAATGGATTAATTGTTAAAGTTGACGATGTTGATGAATTAGGAAATGCAATGAAATATATAATGAAAAATATTAATTCCTATAATGCAGAAGATATAAGAAAAGATTGTATATCAAAATTTTCTAAAGAAAAAATAACAAATGAAATACTAGAGATTTATGATTTAGTATTAGAAAAGAGAGGTTAATTATGTTGTTTAAAGATTATAATATAGATAAATTTATATTAGAATTATCTTCAGATGCGCCTTCTCCAGGAGGTGGAAGTACTGCTGCATTAGTTGCAGCTTTATCTAGTAGTTTAAATTCTATGGTTTATTCATTAACAATAGGCAAAAAGGTTTTTGAAAAACTAAGTGATAATGAAAAAAATAAGATGATTAAACTGCAAGAAGAAGCTAAAGAGTTTACTAAAAAAGCCCAAAATTTCATGGAACAAGATAGAAATGATTTTTTAAGTTTAATGGATAGCTATAAATTATCTAAAGATAATGAAAAAGAGATTATAATAAGGAAAGCGAAAATTAAAGAAAACACCATTAAAGCAATGGAGACACCACTATTATTAGCAGAAGAGTGTATTAAGTTTTATGATAATATTGAATTTGCAATTAAATATGGTAATAAAAACTTGATTTCTGATGCTGGTGTTGCAACTGTTTTATTACATTCAGCAATAGAAAGTTCAATAATTAATGTAAAAGTTAATTTAAATTTCTTAAGAGAAGAAAAAATTTGTGAGGAAATAGAAAATAAATGTAAGAATATACTTAATGCTTCTTATATTAAAAAGTCTAACTTAATGAATGAAGTCGAAAATATGATATACCCTAAAAAAATATAGTCTCAAAAGAGACTATATTTTTTTAGGGTAATTCATTTAGAGATTTAAATTCATATCCTTGAGCTTTAAGTTCTTGAATTACAGTTTTTAATATTTTGGTATTTGTATCAGATACTGCGTGTAATAACATTATAGAACCTGGATGAGCTCCATTTACTATCTTTTTTACTGCAGCAGATTCTTCAGGCTGATTATCAACAAGCCAATCTTTATAAGCAAAACTCCAAAAAATTGTTTTATATCCTAAATCTTGAGTTTTCTTTAAAGAATTTTTAGAATACTTTCCCATCGGAGGTCTAAAGAATTTTGGCATGTCTTGTGAAGTTAATGTTTTAAATTCTTCTTCTACATCAGTGAATTCTTTTTTGAATTTTTCATTATCTAAAATACTAGCCATAGATGGATGATGCGAAGTATGGTTACAAACTAAATGTCCTTCATCTACCATCCTTTTAACTATTTCAGGTTGCTCCTTTATGTAAGGCTTAACTACAAAAAATGCAGCAGGAACTTGTTCATCTTTTAAAATATCTAAGATTTTAGGAGTATTGCCATTTTCATAGCCTTCATCAAAAGTTAAATATAGTACTTTTGAATTTGTATCACCTACATAATAGGCTCCAAAGTCGTTGAAAAAGTCAGCAGACTCTTTAGGCGGTTCTGGGGTTTTACCTTTTTCTCTGTTTACAAAATACCAATTTAGCTCTAAATCATCAGAGGCTAGAGCATTAACAGGTATAAAAGATGAAGTAAAGATAATAATTAAAGATAGTATAAAAGTAGCAAAAATATTTATTTTTTTCATTAGTTCACCACCTTTGTATAAATAATATCTATTTCTATAAGTTGTCTATAAAAATAGAATTTTTAATTGCAACTTATATAAATTTATTTTTATCTAAAATAAATCTTTTACACATAGAAATACAATGTATAAATGCTATTAATTACCGTTCATATATCTTTAGTTAATAAACTACATAATTAGCATTATTTCAGAAGGTAGAATTTTGAGAAAAAATAATATTTTACGAAAAAAATGAGATAATGAAAGCTTTTTTACAATTTATATAATACTAATCAATATTCGTTTTTATTAAATTCTAAATTTATATTAAAACTTATATATATTGAAATAATTAATATTGTAGAGTATAATTTTAAGGATATGATTTAAGAGAAGAAAGGAATGTACATAGATGAATTTAGGAATAGTTGGTTTACCAAACGTAGGTAAAAGTACTTTATTTAATGCAATTACAAAAGCTGGAGCAGAGTCAGCAAACTATCCTTTTTGTACTATAGAGCCCAATGTTGGAGTAGTTAGTGTACCAGATAAAAGATTAGATGTTTTAGAAAAAATGTATAATACTAAAAAGAAGGTTTATACTGCAGTTGAATTTTATGATATAGCAGGACTTGTAAAAGGTGCTTCTAAAGGTGAAGGATTAGGAAATAAATTTTTATCCCATATAAGAGAGGTTTCTGCAATAGTTCATGTTGTAAGATGTTTTGACGATGGAAATGTTGTACACGTTGAAGGGTCAGTTGATCCAATAAGAGATATAGAAACTATAAACTTAGAACTTATATTTGCTGATTTAGAAGTTTTAGAAAGAAGAATGGAAAGATCAATTAAACAAGTTAGATCTGGAGATAAAAAGGCTAAGGAAGAATATGCTTTAATGGAAAAAGTTAAGGCTCATTTAGAGAAAAACTTACCTATAAGAACATTAGAAGTAACAGAAGAGGAAGAAGAATTAATAAAAGGATTATTCTTAATAACTTCAAAGCCAGTTCTTTATGCATGCAATATATCAGAAGATGATATGATGGAAGGTAACACAAATAATGAGTATGTTCAAAAAGTAAGAGCACATGCAGAAAGTGAAAATTCAGAAGTTGTTGTTGTTTGTGCAAAACTAGAAGAAGAACTATCAGGATTAGAAGAAGAAGAAAAACAAGAAATGTTAAGTGAATATGGCTTAACAGAATCAGGATTAGATAAACTTATAAGAGCTAGTTATAAATTATTAGGTTTAATAAGTTATTTAACAGCAGGAGTTCAAGAAGTAAGAGCTTGGACTATAAAAGAAGGAACAAAAGCACCACAAGCAGCTGGTAAGATACATTCAGATATAGAAAGAGGATTTATTAGAGCAGAAATAGTATCATATAATGATTTAGTAGAATGTGGTTCAGAAGCAGCAGCTAAGGAAAAGGGACTTTACAGATTAGAAGGTAAAGAATATGTTATGAAAGATGGAGATGTAGTAAACTTTAGATTTAATGTATAGCTACTTCTTAAAAAGGCTGATTTTGTATCAGCCTTTTTTATTTTCAAACTAATAATTACAAAAATTATAACTTTTTATTAATTATGTAAAATAAATTCTTAAAAAATCAAATAAGCCTTGAAGAATTGGTTTAAATTCTATAAAATAGTATTATAAAGTGGTTAAAAGTGGTTGAAAGTGGAGCGGATATATTATTATGAGGTAGGGGTAAAGATGTTTATAGGAGAATATCAACATGCAATAGATGCTAAAAATAGAATGATAGTCCCTGTAAAACTAAGAGAGGGGTTAGGTAGTAATTTTGTTATTACTAAAGGCTTAGATGGATGTCTTTACGCATATCCAATGGAAGAATGGAGAGCTCTAGAAGTTAAATTGAAATCTTTACCACTTACAAATAAAGATGCAAGAGCATTTGTTAGATTCTTTTTTTCAGGAGCCTGTGAAGTTGAAGTTGATAAACAAGGAAGAGGCTTAATTCCTCAAAATTTAAAGGAATATGCATGTATAGAAAAGGAAATAGTAAGTATAGGAGTATTAACTAGAGTTGAAATCTGGAGCAAAGAAAAATGGCAAGAATATAATGAATCAGATATAGATTTTGATTCTATTGCTGAAAAAATGAGCGATTTAGGAATATAAGGAGTAGTATTATGGAATTTAAACATGTATCGGTACTTTTAAATGAGTGCATAGAGGGATTAAATATCAAAGAAGATGGAATATATGTTGATGGAACACTTGGTGGTGGAGGTCATTCTTTAGAAATATTAAAAAAGTTATCTGAGAATGGAACTTTAATTGGGGTAGATCAGGACAAAGATGCACTTAAAGCAGCAGGAGAAAGGCTACAAAACTATAAAAATGTAAAGTTTGTTCATAGTAATTTTTATAATATTGATTCTATTTTGAATAATTTAGAAATTGAAAAAATAGATGGAATGCTGATGGACCTTGGTGTGTCATCTTATCAACTAGATGAGGGTGATAGAGGATTTAGCTATATGCAAGATGCACCTTTAGATATGAGAATGAATAGAGAAAACTCTTTATCTGCATATGAAGTTGTAAATGAGTATGCTGAAGAAGAAATTTATAGAATAATTAGAGATTATGGTGAAGAAAAGTTCGCTAAAAGGATTGCAAGATTTATAGTAGAAAATAGAGAAAATAAACCGATAGAAACTACCTTAGAGTTAGTGGAAATAATTAAAGCTGCTATACCTGCTAAGGCTAGAAGAGAAGGGCCGCATCCGGCAAAAAGAACTTTTCAAGCTATTAGAATAGAAGTAAATAGTGAATTATCTATACTAAATAAGGCCATTGAAGATGGTGTAAATAGATTAAACAAAGGTGGAAGAATGGCTATAATAACTTTCCATTCTTTAGAGGATAGAATAGTTAAACTAAAATTTAAGGAATTAGCAACATCGTGTACTTGTCCAAAAGAGTTTCCAATTTGTGTTTGTGGTGGGAAAGCAAAAGTTAAATTAATTAGTAGAAAGGCTATTGAACCCACAAAAGAAGAAGTAGAGGAAAATCCAAGAAGTAGAAGTGCTAAATTAAGGGTTATAGAGAGAATTTAAAAAAAGTTAAGTAAAATGTATGGGGGATGTAATAAAATGGTTGATAGAGAATATGATTATATAAGGGGTAATACAGTAACAACTCCAAAGAGAAAGTATAATGAGATAGACAAGAGAATAGAGAGAGAAAAACAAGAAAGAAAACAAAGAGAGCTACAAAGAAAAGAAAAGGCAGCAAAGAAGGCTATTGTAAAAAGTATATTACAAGTATCTTGTATTGCTTTAATATTAGGTGTTAGTACTATTGCAAGAGATGGCAAAGTTTATAGAATGCAAAATGATCTTTCAAAAGTAAAAAGTGAAATAAAGACTGTTACTGCGGAAGGAGAAGCATTGAGGGTAAACTTACTAAGATATTCATCACTAGCAGATATAAAAGATATAGCAAATAAATCAGGAATGAAAATTCCTGAAAAAAATGATTCAGTAGAAGTGGATTTAACTAAAAACTTTTTTGCTAACTTAGGGGAATAAACATAAGTTATAAAATAGTACACTTGCCAAGATAAAGAGTGTTAAGTTTACACTCGACATGTTTTTAAAAAATTACATGGAGGCATTGATGTGAATAAGAAGAATTATAGAGATAAAGCGCTAATGAAAAAAAGAATATCATTAGCGCTTACCGCATTAACGTGTTTATTTGCTCTTTTAATAATTAGACTCTCCTACATAATGATAGTTAAAAGAGGAGATTATTCAGCAAGGGCTGAAGAACAGTGGACAAGTGAAGTTAAAATTGATGCGAGAAGAGGCAGAATACTTGATAGGAATGGGGTAGAACTTGCAGTATCTGCAAATGTTTATAGAGTAGATTTTGACTTAAATTCAATAAGATCACATTTAAGGAAAGAAAATTTAACAAATGATTCCATAGCTCCTAAAATATCAGAAGCCTTAGAAATGGATGTAGAAAAAGTTTTAAAAAAGCTAAATACAAAGCTACCAAGTGGGGCTAATGCTGGTGCAGCAACATTAGTTAGAAGAATAGAAAAAGAACAGGCAGATAAAGTTAAAGATTTAAACATACCAGGAGTAATAGTATCGCCAGATACAAAAAGATATTATCCAAATGGAAACTTTTTGGCCCATGTTTTAGGTAGTACTAATATTGATGGTCAAGGTTTAACTGGGGTAGAGTTACAGTATAATGATTATTTATCAGGTACTCCAGGACTTCGTATTTCAGAATTAGATAAGTATAATGATGAATTACCATATACAATATCCAAATTTACAGCTCCAGTAGATGGAAAGGATGTTACATTAACAATAGATGCTAATTTGCAGTCTTTTGCGGAGAAAATAGCTGAAAAAGGTTATAAAGATAACCAGGCAAAACAAGTTTCTATAATTATAATGAATCCTAATAATGGTGAAATATTAGCAATGGTAAATAAACCTGATTTTGATCCAAATAATCCATATGAAGGCGCAGAAAATTATGAAGGTTCAACTACAGGGGAAAAAGTTCAAAAAATGTGGAGAAATCATTTAGTAAATGATACTTTTGAACCAGGATCAATTTTTAAAGTTGTAACTATGATTGGAAACTTGGAAGAAGGTCTTGTTAAGGAGTCAGATACATTTACTTGTAACGGAAGTTTAAAGGTTGGTCCTCATACTATAAAATGTTGGAAAACGTCAGGTCATGGAACACAAATACTACCAGAAATACTTCAAAACTCATGTAACGTTGGATTTATGGAAATTGGTAAAAGAATAGGAAAAGAAAAGTTAAATGAGTATATAGCTAAATTAGGCTTTGGTAAAGTTAGTGGAGTTGACTTACCAGGAGAAGCAAAGGGAATTGTTAAGAAAACAGAAAATATTAATGAAGCTGATCTTGCAACAATTTCATTTGGTCAAACAAACACAGTAAATGCAATTCAATATATGACAGCATTCAATAGTATTGTAAATGGTGGAAAGTTAATCCAACCTCATATAATGAAGGAAGTTGTTTCTAAAGATGAAAATGGAAATGTCGTTGTTGATAAAACATTTGAACCAAAAGTAACAGAAGTTTTAAGTGAAGAAAATACTGCTATTTTAAGAGATTATTTAGAAAGAGTAGTTTCATATGGAGGTTCAAGCAAGGCTTACGTTGAAGGATATCATATTGCGGCTAAAACAGGAACAGCTCAAAAAGTTAATCCAAATGGTGGTGGATATGAATCAGGTAAATATATATCTTCCTTAGCAGGATTTGCACCAGCTGATGATCCACAAATTTCAGTGTTTATTTCTATAGATGAACCTGGGACAGGGACTTATTATGCAGGACAAATAGTAGCTCCACTTGCTAATGAATTATTTACAGATATATTTAATTATATGAACTCAGAAATATCAAAGGATGATATAGATAGTATTGTTAAAGATGTAGTTATTCCTGAAATAAGAGGACTTAAAATAGAAGAAGCAAAAAAAATATTAAAAGAATATAATTTAGAGTATAATATCGAAGGAAATGGGTCTATAATAACAAGTGTGAAGCCTTATCCAGGATACACAGTTAAAGAAAATTCTAAGATTAATATAGACACAGGAGACTCAGAGTCTTATAATAAAAATGTCGTTATGCCTGATTTAAGGGGGTACTCCTTAGAGTCTGCATCTAAAATATTAAATGATTTAGGTATAAATTATACATTTGAAGGTGAAGGTGCAATAGTTAAGCAAAGTATTCCAAAGGGTGAAATGATAATAAAAGGAACGAATGTAAAACTTGTATTAAACGAAGAATATGGAGATTAATTTAGAATATCCCTTTACATTAGCATGTGGGACACTCACATGCTAAATTTTTATACAAAAGACATAGGGAGTTCTTTTTAGAATATTAAGGAGATGGTGAAATGAAGTTATTAGATTTATTAAAGGGAGTAGATTATAAATTATTAGAAGGAACAGTAGAAAAAGAAGTAAATCACATTCAATATGATAGTAGAAAAGTAAATGAAGGTGACTTATTCGTATGTCTTACGGGTTTCGAAGTTGATGGACATAATTATGCAAATAAAGCTATAGAAGCAGGGGCAAAAGTAATACTTTGTGAGAAAAAAATAGATATAAAAAGTAAAGATATAACAGTTCTTCTTGTTGAGGAAGGAAGAAAAGCGCTTGCTACGATGTCAGCAAATTATTATGGTCATCCAACAAAAGCTTTAAAATTAATAGGTGTTACAGGTACAAATGGTAAAACTACAACAGTATATTTACTAAAATCAATGCTTGAGAAAGCAGGGAAGAAAGTAGGTCTTGTTGGAACAATAGCTAATTATATTGGAGAAAATAAGCTTAAATCTGAAAGAACTACTCCTGAATCATTAGAACTTCAAAAATTATTTAAGGATATGGTAGATGCGAATTGTGAGTATTGTGTTATGGAGGTTTCATCACATTCATTACAGCTAGATAGAGTTTATGGTTGTGAGTTTGAAGTTGGAATATTTACAAACTTAACAAGAGATCATTTAGATTTCCATAAATCTTTTGATAATTATTACAATGCAAAATTTAAATTGTTTGAAAGAAGTAAAGCTTGCGTAATAAATGTTGATGATGATTTTGGATATAGAGTGTTAAAAGATGTTGAAAAATTAGAAAATAAGAAAATCAAAACTTATTCAATAAAAAATAATAGTGACTTTAAAGCATCAGATCTTATGTTAAAAGAAGGAGATATACATTTTAAAATAAATGGAGAAGAATTCAATTCAGTTTTACCAGGAGAATATAATGTATATAATGCTTTAGGTGCAGTAGGCGCAATGAGTATTTTAGGAATTAGCAATGAGTCAATAAGGAAAGGCTTATTAGATGTTGTTGTACCAGGTAGATGCGAAAGAATAGGTTATAAATATGACATACCTTATGACATAATAATAGATTTTGCGCATACTCCTGATGGATTAAAAAATATTTTAGAAACATTAAAAGGATTTACTAAAAATAGATTAATAGCTGTATATGGATGTGGTGGAGATAGAGATAAGGTAAAGAGAGCTGAGCTTGGAAGGATTGGAACAGAACTTGCAGATTTAGCTATAATTACATCAGATAATCCTAGGGAAGAAGATCCGATGGCAATTATAAAAGAAATAGTTGCAGGTATTACAAAATCAAATTATTTAGCGATTGAAAATAGAGTGGAAGCAATTAAGCTTGCCCTTGGAATGGCTGAAGAAGGCGATGTAGTTGTTTTAGCTGGTAAGGGTCATGAAAATTATCAAATCACAAGTGAAGGTGTAATTCATTTTGATGAAAGAGAAGTAGTAGATGAAATTTTAATAAGTAAGAAGAAATAATTAGAGGTGGATGAATTGGAATTATCTTTAAATGAACTTTTAGAAGCCGTGAGTGGTGAATTAATAGTTAAAGGAAAAACTGATTTCAATAGAGTTTGTATTGATACAAGAAAAATAGAAAAGAACAATATATATTTTGCTATAAAAGGCGAAAGGTTTAATGGAAATAAATTTGTTGTGGAAGCTTTTTCAAAAGGAGCTTCTATAGCAATAGTTGATGAAATATTATTTGATGTAAATAACACCCAAAATCTGCAAACAATAATAAAAGTTGAAGATACTGAGAAAGCTTTACTAAATCTTGCTCATTATTATAGAAAGAAGCTAGGTGTAAAAGTTGTTGGAGTTACTGGATCATGTGGAAAAACATCTACAAAGGACTTGATTGCTGCTTTTTTAAGCGAGAAATACAATGTCTTTAAGACTAAAGGAAATTTCAACAATCAAATAGGCTTGCCTCTTATGATTTTAGAACTTGATAATTCCATAGATGTAGCTGTTTTAGAGATGGGAATGAGTAACTTAGGTGAAATAGATGTTCTTGCAAATTGTGCAAGACCGGATATAGCAGTTATCACAAATATAGGATTATCTCATATAGAAAATTTAAAAACTCAAGAAAATATATTAAAAGCTAAGAGTGAAATATTTAATTATTTTGATGAAACAAACACTCTTATAATAAATGGAGAAGATGAAAATTTATTAAAAATAAAAGATAAGTGTTTTGAAATTCTAAAAATTGGTTATAATCATGAATATGATGTATGTGCATTTAATATTATACTAGAGGAAGATAAAACAACATTTACAGTTAAAGATAAAAATGAAGAGAGTATATTTACAATTCCTATGGCGGGGAAGCATAATATATTAAATTCAATGATTGCTATAGGGGTAGCTAAAAAATTAAATGTTACTTTTGATGAAATGAAAAAAGGTATAAAAAATTTAGAAGCTACATCAATGAGGCTACAAGTTATTAAGAAAAATAAAATAACAATTATAAATGATTGTTATAATGCTAGCCCGGATTCAATGAAATCTTCAATGGATGTACTTAGTACTTATAAAATAGGAAGAAAAATAGCTATACTTGGGACTATGAATGAATTAGGTGAAGAAGCTGTAAAGTCACATATCGAAGTAGGAAACTATGCTTTAAATAAAGTTGATTTATTAATAGCAATAGGAGAATACAAAGATTGTTTTAAAAAAGGATTTACAGAAGAAAATATCATTACTTTTACTACAAAAGAAGAATGTATAGATAAATTAGATACTATAATAAAAGAAAATGATGTAGTTTTAGTAAAGGCTTCAAGAGGTATGAAGTTTGAAGATATAGTTAGTTCATTAGAAGAAGTCTCAATATAACGAAGGAGGTGAACTGCCTTTATAGGCAGGTACAATGGGGGATAAAATAATAGACATATTTACGTCTAACTTAACAATAGGGTTAGTATTAGCATTTATAGTATCATTAATACTGGGTCCTATAACTATACCAATGCTTAGAAGATTAAAGTTTGGTCAAAATATAAGAAAAGAAGGGCCTCAAAGCCATCTAAAAAAAGCAGGAACTCCAACTATAGGGGGAATTATATTTATAATTTCAACAGCAATAGTTATGGTGGTAATGAGATTTAGTCCTACAGATGAAGCAATGATTGCACTATATTCATTACTTGCTTTTGGATTTATAGGATTTTTAGATGATATTCTAAAGATTATAAAGAAACAAAATGAAGGATTAAAAGCATGGCAAAAAATGTTGCTATTAATCATTTTCTCAACTGCAATTGCAGTATATGGATATGTTAATTTAGGAACGGCTTTAAGAATACCATTTATAGATACAAAAATTCCACTTGGAATTCTTTATATTCCTTTTGTAATAGTATACTATGCTGGTGCGACAAATGCAGTAAATTTAACAGATGGATTAGATGGATTAGCATCTACTGTTAGTGTTTTAGTTTTAACATTTTTTGCAGTTATAGCATTTACAATGAAGCATGAATCATTAGCGGTATTTTCAATTGTATTAGCAGGAGGATTGTTAGGATTTTTAAAGTTTAATGCATATCCTGCAAAAGTGTTTATGGGTGACACTGGATCTTTAGCAATTGGAGGTGCAATAGCAACTATTGCATTGATTTTAGAATTACCTTTAATATTATTTATTGTTGGTGGAATATATGTATTTGAAACTTTATCAGTAATTTTACAAGTTTCATCATACAAGTTAAGAGGAAAAAGATTATTTAAAATGGCACCAATTCATCATCATTTTGAGCAAGTAGGATGGAGTGAAACAAAAATCGTTACAGTCTTTGCTATAGTAACTGTAATATTATGCTTTGTAGGATTTATAGCCCTTTAATCACTAGATTGGAGGAGTTTTTATGAGAGAAAAAAAGCCAAAAGTAAGAATGGGCGAAATTGACTATGGTATATTTTATGCTGTTATATTATTATTAGCAATAGGGGTAATTATGATATATTCAGCAAGTTCATATTATGCTATGTTTAAAGAGGGCGATAGCATGCTATATTTAAAAAAGCAACTGATTTGGGCTATTACTGGGTTAGTAGTTATGGTGTTTATTGCCAGTATAGATTATCATAAGCTGAAAAAATTTACTCCTCATCTTTTAATTATAACTATACCGTTATTAGTAGCAGTATTTTTCTTTCCAGCAGTAAATGGGGCAAAGAGATGGATACAACTTGGACCATTATCTTTTCAACCATCTGAGCTTACTAAATATGTAGTAGTTTTATTTTTAGCAATGAGCTTAGATTTAAAGGGAGATGGGGTTAAAAAATTCTGGACTGGTATAGTACCATATTTAGGAGTTGCAGGTTTTTTCGCAGGTATGATATTATTAGAAAAAAACTTAAGTATAGCAGCTATTATAATGATAGTTACATTTATAATGTTATTTGTAGCAGGTGGAAGAATCCAAGATTTATTTGGGAAAGTTGCTCCAGTGTTATTAGTTGCTGTTATGTTTTTTATATTTGGAGAAGATTATAGAAGAGCAAGAATGCTTAACTTTTTAAATCCATGGAAAGATCCAGCTGGAGATGGTTATCAGTTGATTCAATCATTTTATGCATTAGGAGCTGGAGGAATAACAGGACTTGGTCTTGGACAGTCAAGACAAAAAACATTATATATGCCAGAACCACATAATGATTTTATTTTCTCTATTATAGGGGAAGAACTTGGGTTAATTGGATGTTTATTTATAGTTGCATTATTTGTATTCTTTGTTTGGAGGGGAATTAAAGTTGCCATGAAAGCCAAGGATACTTATGGAACACTTTTATCTATAGGAATAACATCTATAATTGCAGTTCAAGCTATTATTAATATTGCGGTTGTAACAGGATCAATGCCTGTAACTGGTGTACCAATGCCTTTTATTAGTTATGGTGGAACATCACTAGTAATAAATATGATGGCAATGGGAATACTTTTGAACATATCAAGGCAAGTACAAGGAAAAGAAGTATAACTATTAAATAAAAAAAGAGTAGGATATTAATAAGATCTTTACTCTTTTTTTATTTAATAGTCAGTAAAGTATAATGTTTTAAAGAATAAGTTATATAAATTATTTACTACTTTTAAAATCAATATACGACTTTATACCTTCTTTTATACAGTTTTAATTTGGTATATACTGATAAATTTCAAGTTACATAATAAGGAAACTAATTAATACACTTTTTTGCAGTTATTAAAATAATTAAAAAAATATTAAATTATTATAAAAAATTTAAATTTAGTAAAAATAATAATGAAAAAATACCCAGAAAGTGATATTATTATAGTATGTCATTATATTATGTAAAAGTAGGGGAATTATGAATAATAAGTCGAATAAGTTTATAAGAAGAAAAAAGAGGAATAAAATAATTAAGAGATTAATATTGGGTTTATTTGTTATTATAGTCGGTATTATAATATTTATATATAAATCTCCAATTTTTAATTTAAAGAAAATAGATATAACTGGTTTAGTTACATTATCTAATGAGAGCTTACAAGAAAACTTGAAATATTATATAGGACAAAATATATTTACTATAGATTATAATGAAATAGAAAAAGAGCTAAAAGAAAATCCATATATAAAAGAAATTAAAGTTAATAAAAAGGGAATAAATTCTTTAAATATAAACATAAAAGAAAATAAAATTGCATATTATTTCGAAAGTGATGGAAAAATAAAAGCTATTAATAATGAAGGGGTAATAGTTGAGGAATTAGATAAAATGGATGATAGAAACTTAATTAAGCTAACAGGGATTGATTTATCTGGGAAAACCGTTGGAGATAAGATATCAGAGAATATAAATATTCCAGATACCCTAGAAAAATTTTATAACATAATAGAAGTTATGCCACAAGAGTATATTTTTTCTCAAATAGAAATTGAAAATTTAAATAATATAGTATGTTATATAGGAAATATAGAAATAATGATTGGTGATAGTAGTGACTTGACGGATAAAATGAATTTAGCACTTAATGCTATTGAACAAGGAGTTATTTCAAAAGGTTATATTGATATGAGTTTTAATGGGCCAGCAGTTATAAAGCAAATTAACTAGATAAGGGGGAAACTATATGAAAAGAACTACATCACAAATATTTATAGCTATTGTTTGTGCGTTTCTCGGATTTTTGCTTGCACATCAATTTAAGCTGTTGAATGAAAAAAATAAAAGTAATATAGCAACGCAAAATTTAAATATAAATGCTGAGATAGAAGCTTTAAAGAAGGAAAAAGAAGAATTAGTTAAATCAAATAATAACTTGTCAGAGGAATTAAAACAATTAGAAGAAACAGCAGCTAAGGAAGGCGAAGTTGAAGCGGAAATAAAAAAACAACTTGACAGTTCAAGAATGAACTTAGGATTACTAGATGTAAAGGGGCCTGGTATAGTTATAACTATAACTTCTAAAAATAATATATTTGGATCAAATAATTCAACTTCAACTAGAATTATTAGTGAAGAAGAAATAGTTTATATAGTTAATTCTTTAAAATTCGCAAAGGCAGAGGCTATATCTGTAAATGACTATATAATTACTCCTCAAAGTGGTATTAAAAATTCAGGTAATTGGATTTGGGTAGGGACTGCTGGGAAAATAGATCCAAATGATAAGATAGTAATAAAGGCCATAGGTGATAAACAAATCTTAAAAAATGCAGTAACTTTTGTTGGAGTGCTAGAGTATGGTGCGCTGCAAAATTATAATAGTGAAGTAAAAGAAAGTGATGAAATTATTATAAATAAAACTACACAGTCTCTAAAAAGTGAATTTATTAGACCTGTGGATTAAAGGAGGGGGATTATATGATAGCATTTATAGGATTATTGATAGGTGTGCTTTTAGGTTTAATTTTAGACGTAAATATACCAGATACATTATCTCCCTATATGTCTGTTGCAATTTTAGCTTGCTTAGATTCTGTTTTTGGAGCAGTAAGAGCATCTTTATCAAAAAACTTTAAGTCAGATATATTTATTTCTGGTTTTTTTGGTAATGCAGCTTTAGCAGCAGGTCTTGCTTACTTAGGAGATAAACTTGGAATTCCAATGTATATAGCAGCGGTTATTGTTTTTGGAGGTAGAATATTTGATAACTTTGCAGTTATAAGAAGACTATTAATTGAAAAGTTAAAATCTCGTAAACGAGGTGAATAAATGAAAAATATAAAATCAGGATTTTTTATTTTAATAGCTACAATCATAACAGGATTTTTAATAATAAATAGTATTAATTTAAATAATACAGGAAGAAGCATCTCTTTAAATGCATTAGAATATAAAAATGCAGTAGAAGAAAGAAGTAAATTATATAAGGAAATAGAAAGCATAAAAAGTGAAAATATAGATTATAGATATAAAATAAGTAAATATAAAGGAAATGATCCTGAAAAAAAAGAAAAATTAGTGGAAGATATGAAAAGTCAACTAGTTGATTATGGATCTTTAAGTGGAATTGCATCAGTTAAAGGATCAGGATTAGTAATTAAGATAAAAGATGGAGATATAGATTTTAAATTTGATACTAATGAAGATATAGCAAGAAAAATATTGCATGATGCAGATATGGCAATGGTGCTAAACGAATTAAAAAATGCGGGTGCAGAAGCTATAGCTATAAATGATCATAGGATATTGCCTAATACTGGAGTTGCTTGTTTTTCGGCTGCTATAGGATTTGAAGATGAATCAAGTGTTTCTGCCCCATTTTATATTTATGCTATAGGTAATCCAGAAGAAATGAAGGCATATTTATTATCAGAGACTAGTTTTATACAAAAATTGCTTATAAGAAAGATAAGTGTAGAAATAGAAGTAAGGAATGAGATAATTGTTCCTGTTACAAAGCAAAGCGTAGAAGCAAGATATATGCAAAGATATGAAGAAAAATAAAATTTTATTAAAAAATATTTTAAAATTGAAGGAATTTAAGTTTTTTTGAAGAATATTTACAATGTGTAAATAACTTCTTTAGGAGGAAATGACTTGGATATAGAAGAAAATTTAATTAAATTAAAAAGAAGTTTACCTAAGGATGTCACACTAGTAGCAGTTTCAAAAACTAAGCCTATAGAAGATATAGAAATTGCGTATAAAACTGGTCAAAGAGATTTTGGAGAAAATAAAGTCCAAGAACTTATTGATAAAGAAGAATCTCTTGAAAAAGATATAAGATGGCATTTCATAGGAAGCTTACAAACTAATAAAGTAAAATATTTAGTTGGTAAAGTTCACTTAATACATTCTTTATCAAGTATTAAGCTATTAAAAAAGATAGAAAGCGAATTTTCTAAAAAAAATTGTATAGCGAATCTTTTAATTCAAATTAATATAGGTAAAGAAGAAAGTAAAAGTGGAATTTTTGAAGAAGAACTAAATGATTTGATAAATGAAATTAAAATCTGCAATTATTGCAAGATTAAAGGATTAATGGCCATAATTCCAAAAGGAAATGAAGATAAAAATAGATATTATTTTAGGAAAATGAAAAGTATATATGATGATTTAAGTAAAAAATCATATAACAATATTTCTATGGAGATTTTATCTATGGGAATGACAAATGATTATGAAATAGCTATTGAAGAAGGTTCTAACTTGATAAGAGTTGGAGAAGGAATATTTGGTAAAAGAAATGTAGTGGGAGGATTGAAGAATGGGTAATATGTTTGGAAAGTTTAGGGAAATAATTGGTCTTGGTGAATATGAGGATGATTTTGAAGATTTAGAAGATACTGAAGTAGAGGAAGAAGAAGTACAAGAGGAAATTGAGCCAATTATATCAAAGCAAAAAGGAAATAAAGTGGTAAATATTCATACTGCATCAACTGCTAAAGTAATGGTAACAAAGCCTACTAATTATGATGATGCTAGAGAAATCGCAGATGCAATTAAAGCAAGAAAAATAGTTTTAGTTAATGCTACTACTTTAGAAACAAAAGTAGCACAAAGATTAGTAGATTTTATAAGTGGATCTTGTTATGTTTTAGGTGCTACTTTACAAGAAATTGAACAAAGAGTTTACTTATTATCACCTTCAAATGTAGAAGTTACAAATGAATTAAAAAATGAACTTAGTTCAAAGGCATTATTTAATTGGAACAAGTAGGAGGAGATTTAAATAGGAATAATATTTGCAGCAATAAATTTAATAACAAGAGTTTTAGAGATAACTATCTTTGCAGAAGTTATAATGTCTATTTTACCAAGTATTAGAGAAAGTGATTTTTATAGGCTGATTGCATCATTTAATAGTCCGATATTAAAACCTTTTAGGATTTTACAAGATAAACTTTTAAGAAATAGTATGATTGACTTCTCACCGCTATTTGCTATTATGTTATTATCTTACATTAGGGTGTTATTTTAATGCTTAAAAAAGAAACAATATTAAAAAGTTTTAATGAAGATGATGCAAAGGATGCTATAAAAATATATGAAAAATATAAGATAGCTTATGAAAAAGACATAACTGTTTTTACAAATAGCTTTTATTCACCTAATATATGGAGCTTTTTTGAAAATTATTGTTGTAATAATGAAGTTACATTTGAAGCAAATGGTTTCTTTGAAGAGTGTGAAAGAAGAATGATTTGTTTTAATAATTATTACAATGTTGATTATCCTATAAAAATATTGGAAATTAAGAACAAATCAAGTTTTTCTAATTTAAAGCATAAGGATTATTTAGGTTCAATTTTATCTTTAGGAATTGAACGCAATAAATTAGGTGATATAATTGTAAAAGAAAATAAGGCATATTTGCCTGTTTTAGATGAAATAAGTGGTTATATAATAAGTAATTTATCTCATATCGGGAAATCCCCAATAGAGATAAAGGTTATAGATAATATTAGTGATATACCATCTGTTAATTTTGAAGAAATAGTTATTAATGTTTCTTCTTTACGAGCTGATAGTATTGTTGCAAAACTCTCCAACCTGTCAAGAGCAAAAGCTATTGAGCTTATAGATAGTGGCAAGGTTTTAATAAATTATGTAAAAGCAAAAGATAAAAGTCAAGACATTGTGAAAGACACTAGAATTACAATTAGAGGAATTGGAAAATTTATAATTGGAGATGTTATTGGCGGAACTAGAAGTGGTAAAAAGAGAATTGTAATTAAAAAATATATATAATGTGTAGAGGTGATTTTATGAAGCTTACTCCAATGGATATAAGTAACAAAGAATTTAAAAAGGGATTTAGAGGATACGATACTGATGAGGTTGATGAATTTATAAATGAAATTATAGAAAATTATGAAGAGCTTTATAAAGAAAATTCAAGATTAAAAGAAAATCTATCAAGAGTAAATGAAAAATTAGAACATTATGTTAAGATAGAAAATACTATTCAAAATACATTGCTATTGGCTCAAAATGCAGCTGAGCAAGCTAGAGAAGCATCTCAAAAAGAATCTGAAATGATTTTGAAAAATGCTAATGATGTAGCTAAGAAAATTTTAGATAAGGCTCATAACGATGTAGTTTCAATAAATGATGAATATGAGAAAGTTAAGCAAGAATTTGTAAAGTTTAGAGCTAAATTTAGAAACTTTATGAATGCTCAAACTGAAACTTTTGATGAATTAGAAAAAGATTTAACTAAAAATTATAATATTGCAGAGCCGTTACAAGAAGTAGCTGTAGAAAAAAGCATAGAACTATCCAGTAAAAACATAGAGGAATTAGAAGAAGTTTATACTGAGGATATGGACGAAATAAAGAGCTTTTTCGCTAAAAACTAATACATAAAATCCGTTTAATACGGATTTTTTATTTTTAATAAATTTTAAACTATTGAGTGTAATGTTTTAATGTATTATAATGTGTTAAGAATTATAATGAGTTAACAATTATGAAGAAAGTGGAGATTCGTATTAATGGATGAATTAATATTTAAAATAACTGAAGAAGAAAATATAGGACTTAGAATAGATAAATATTTATCTAATATTATAGAAGGAAAATCAAGATCATTTATACAAGGACTAATTGATTCAGGAGTTGTATTAGTAAATAATAAAGAAGTCAAGAGTAATTACAAATTGAGAAACCAAGATGAAATTATTGTAATTATGCCAGAACCAATTGAACTTGATGTTGAACCGGAGGATATAGATCTTAACATAATATATGAAGATGAAGATGTAATAGTTTTAAATAAATCGCAAGGAGTAGTTGTGCATCCAGCTCCAGGGAATTATAGTGGTACATTAGTAAATGGGTTACTTTATCACTGTAAGGATCTATCAGGTATTAATGGAGTTATACGACCAGGAATAGTTCATAGGATAGACAAAGATACATCTGGAATATTAGTTATTGCAAAAAATGATGATGCACATAATCATTTAGCTAAACAATTTAAAGATCATACTATTAAAAGAGAATATTATGCTTTAGTTGAAGGTAAGTTTAGTAAGATAGAAGGTACAGTAGATAAGCCTATAGGAAGAAATAAGAAAGATAGATTAAAAATGGCTATAGTGGAGGATGGTAAGAGAGCAGTAACTCACTATAATGTACTAGAACAATATAATAATGGAACTGCTTTAGTAAAATGTACTTTAGAAACTGGAAGGACACATCAAATAAGAGTGCATATGGCTTCAATTGGTCATCCTTTAGTAGGAGATCCTTTGTATGGTAATAAAAAGCAAAAATTTAAATTACAAGGGCAAGTATTGCATGCGAAAACATTAGGATTTATTCATCCAAGAAGTAATGAGTATATGGAGTTTGATTCAGACTTACCTAAATATTATTTAGAACTATTAGAAAATATAAGAAAATAGAGGTGGATTAAATGAAATTAAAAGCAAATTTGCTAGATGACAAAGCTATTAAAAGAACCTTAATAAGAATATCTCATGAAATAATAGAAAAAAATAAGGGTGTAGAAAACGTAGTTTTAGTAGGTATTAAAAGAAGAGGATATCCTTTAGCAGAAAGAATTGCAAAAAATATAGAAAGTATTGAAGGAGTAAAAGTTCCTGTTGGTTATGTAGATATAACTTTATATAGAGACGATATTACAGAGATAAAAGACACACCAAGAGTAAATAATATTGACTTAGGGGTAGAGGTTATAGGTAAAAAGGTTATCTTGGTAGATGATGTTTTATATACTTGTAGAACAGTAAGGGCAGCAATTGATGCTATAATTGACTCTGGAAGACCAGAACAAATTCAACTTGCTGTATTAATAGATAGAGGTCATAAAGAACTACCAATTAGAGCTGACTACGTAGGAAAGAATCTTCCTACGGCTAAGAGTGAAATAATAGCAGTTGAAATAGCAGAAATCGATGGAAATGATTCAGTAAAAATTTACGAAGGAAAATAGAGGAGAAAAATATGGAATATAACTTAATTGCAACTACTACCTTTGGTTTAGAAGGTATTACAGCAAAAGAATTAAAAGCTTTAGGCTATGAAGATTTAAAAACTGAAAATGGTAAAGTTCATTTTACTGGAGATGAAATGGATATTGCAATAGCTAATATCCATTTAAGAACTGCAGATAGAATATTAATAAAAATGGGAGAGTTTGAAGCAAGAAGTTTTGAGGAACTATTCCAAGGTACAAAAAATATAAAATGGAGTGAAATAATACCTAAAGATGGTATAATGCATGTTAATGGTAAATCTGTTAAATCAACTTTACATAGCGTTCCAGATTGTCAATCTATAGTAAAAAAAGCTATTGTAGATAGCATGAGCAATTCTTATGGAATAAACCAGTTTGAAGAAAGTGGTCCATTATATAAAATTGAAGTATCAATTTTAAAAGATGTAGTAACATTAACTATAGATACATCAGGACCAGGATTACATAAGAGAGGATATAGAGAAGAGGCAGGTGCAGCACCACTTAAAGAAACTTTAGCAGCAGCAATGGTTCTTATTTCAAGATGGAAGGAAGATTTTGTTTTAGTTGATCCATTTTGTGGCTCAGGTACTATCCTTATAGAAGCAGCTATGATTATGCAAAATATTGCACCTGGAATGTGTAGAAGTTTTACGTGCGAAACTTGGCCAACAATGGATTCAGATATTTTTGAACAAGTAAGAGAAGGTGCTGAAAGAGCAATTAAAAATAAAGATATTAAGTTAATAGGATATGATATAGATGGTAGAATTCTTAAAGTAGCAAGAAGTAATGCTGAAAAGGCAGGAGTTTCAAAATATATTGAATTCCAAAGAAGAGATTTTAAAGATTTTTCAAGTAGTAATAAATATGGATTTATAATTTCTAATCCTCCATATGGAGAAAGATTAGGAGAAAAAAAAGAAGTAGAGCAGTTATATAAAACATTTGGAAGTTTTAAAAAGAAATTTTTCAATTGGGATTATAATATTCTTACATCTTATGAAGGCTTTGAAGGGCCATTTGGAAAAAAATCAAGTAAAAATAGGAAATTATATAATGGTAAATTAAAATGCTATTACTACCAATATTTTGATAATGAGCTTATTAAAAATGATGGTGATATGCTCATAAATCATATATAATATTTAATTTAAGTAATACTACAAATTACAAAAGCAACAAAACATTATTAATTATTGGATGCATTTAATTAAGTATAAAATTTTTATTGAAGGCTAAATTAAAGAAACCATATTTGCAAATACAAGATATGGTTTCTTTTTTATTATTTTATTATTTTATTATTTTATTATTTTATTATTTTATTATTTTCAATTTTTAAATTACTATATAATGATGGTTCTGTATATAAAGTATAGTTAGTATGATATATAACCATACCGGGTTTTGAGCCATTAGGTTTCTTTAAGTTTTTTACTTTAGTATAATCAACAGGAACTTTTGTAGAGTTCTTAGCTTTACTATAATAAGAAGCAAGTATTCCAGCTTCTTCTAAAGCTATATCAGATGGATTATCGCTACAAAGTATAACATGTGATCCAGGAATATTTTTTGTATGGAGCCATGTATGGTTTTTATTAGCAAACTTTAATGTTAAATAGTCATTTTGAATGTTATTTTTACCAATATAAATATCTATTCCATCAGAAGAAATTAAATGTATAGGCTTAGATGATTTATCTTTTTTATTATTTTTATTAGTATTTTTGAATTTTAAGTATCCAGTTTCAATTAATTCTTTTTTTATATCATCTATTTCAATATAGCTTTCACAATTTAATATGTTTGTCATAACTGAATTTAGATATTCAAGTTCTTCTGTATTTTTTTCTAATTGTTCTAATGCAGATTCTTCAGATTTTTTTAGTTTATTATATTTTTTATAAAGATATTGTATATTTTCAGATGGTGTCTTATTTTCATCCAGTTTTATAGTTACATATTCTTCTTCAGCATTATAAAAATTTAATAAGGATATTTCTTTTAATCCTTTTTTTAACATATATATATATGAGGTTAATAAATCACCATTAATCTTATATTTTTCTTTTTCTTCACATTCTTTAAGAATATTTTTTAATTTCTTAGCTTTATTGTTACATCTATCTATATTAGTTGAAATTAATTTTTGCAAATCTGTAGATCTATTTAATAATCTGTCTTGTTTATCTTTTACTGTAAAAAATTCATCAAGCAATTCACTTGGATTTTCAAAAGATATTGAAGAATAAGCACTTTCTAAATTACTTAATTTGACACAATGGAAATCCTTGAAAACTTCTTTATCTTTATAGATTTTAAAATTAAAATTATTTTCTAGATTTATCATAAAATTTTTAAAGAAATTAAAAATATTTTCTTGATTTATGGTATTATTATCTTGTAGGAAATTTTCATATATACTTATTGATAGAGATTTACTTATACCAGTAAATGTCTTCGAAAATATTCCTTCATCAATACTTATATCATTATTATTTAAATATGAATCAAAATCGTTAATTGAGAAATCAAAGGGATTTAGTTTGTTAGAGTTAGGAGGATATACATAATTTACACCAGGATATAAAACTCTATAAGTATTTATATCAGCCGAAATATGCTTAATACATTCCATAACTTTATTGTCTCTTTCTCTAACAAGAGTTATATTACTATGCCTTCCCATAATTTCAACTATTAATATATATTTACTATCGAATCCTAATTCATCGGTAGACTCAATATGCAATTGAAGAATTCTATCACCATTTAATTGAGTTATGTCTGTTATTCGACCACCAATTAAATATTTTCTCATAACCATTGTAAACATTGGTGCTTGTAAGGGGTTAGGCTTACTTATATTAGTTAAATGAATTCTAGGAAACTTAGAAGAAGCTGAAATTAATAATTTTATATTTTGTCTATCTTTTCTTAGAGTTAAAATTACTTCATCTTTTTCTGGTTGATTAATTTTATCTATTTTACAGTTTAATATTGATTTTTTTAAATCATATACTAAACTATATAAGTAGATGCCATCCAAAGCCATAAGTATCATCCTTTCTTTGGTAATAAGATAAAGATAGTATAACACTTAATTAGCAAATTTATCAATGGCATATAAGGTTAAGGGGGGAGTTTTTATGAATTTTATAAAAATGCAAGGATTAGGAAACGATTTTATTTTTATTAGAGATGATGAAAATGAGCTGATTAAAACTGAAACTGAAATTGCTAAAACTGTTTGTAATAGAAGATTTGGAATAGGGGCAGATGGATTAGTTATAATAAGAAAATCTAATATTGCAGATGCTAAAATGGTAATAATAAATAGTGATGGATCTCGTGCTAATATGTGCGGAAATGCTATTAGGTGTTTTGCAAAATATTTATATGAATATGAATTAGTGGAAAAGAATATAATTAGCATAGAAACTGGAGATGGAATAAAGTTCGTAGAACTTTATATAAATGATAAAAATAAGGTTGAATTAGTTAAAGTCAATATGGGAAAGGCAAGTTTCAGCGGCAAAGATATTCCTTTAAATAATAAAAACTCATTAATAAATGAAGTAATTAAAATTGAAGAAAAGGAATATCAATTAACTACCTTATTGATGGGAGTACCTCATACTATTTTAATTAATAATAATGATGAATATAATATTAGTGAAGGAAAAGCTATAGAAAAAAATAGTTTATTTATTGAAGGAACAAATGTTAATTTTGTAAAAGTAATCGATATTAACAATATAGAGGTAAAAACTTGGGAAAGAGGTGCTGGAGCTACTTTGGCTTGTGGAACAGGATGTTGTGCCTCAGTTGTAGCTTTAAAAAAATTAGGGGTATGCTCAAATAAGGTTAATGTAGAAACTTTAGGAGGAAATTTAGTGGTAGAGATTATAAATAATGATGTATATATGATAGGATCTGCAGAGTTTATTTGTAAAGGTGAGCTATATTAATTAAAAGAGGTAAAAGATGAATAAAAAAAGAATAAGGAATATTTTCCTTGTTAATTTTATTTTGTTAATAAGTATATTTCTTTATGGATGTAAAAGTGAAATAGAAGAAGAAAATAAAGTTGATATACTAAATGGAGCAATTGCCATAGAAAATTCAGGGGAATACAAAATTTATAATTTAACAAATGATAAATATGAAAAAGTAGATACTGAATATATAATTACAGCTTATGATTTAGAAAGTGGTAATTTTATATATAATGAAAATGGTGAATATAAAATAAAATATCTAGGAAAAGAAGAAAGAATAGAAGACGGGAAGAAAGTCATTTCACCTAAGCTAGCACAAAATGGAGAATATTTAGCTTATTTTTTAAAGGATGAATTCTTAGATTTAAAAATTAAAGATTTGTCTAAAAATAAGAATATATCAATTGATACTAAGGTTTCAATTTCAGGTGAGTTAGTTGACTGGCTAAATGAAAATACTTTAGTATATTATGGAATAAGTGAAGATAAAATTAATGGAATATTTACTTATAACATTAATAATAATGAAGAAAAGCTTTTATATAAATTAGATTTAGGATACGTTGAATTTTTAAAAGTTTTAGATAATGGAATAGTTTTTGTTCAAGAAAAAGAAGGAAAACAAAAGATATTAAAAGTTATAGACGAATCTGGGGAAGTTAATGAAGTAATAGAAGATGTTTTGGATGTTAGTGATGTTGAGTCTACTCCAGATGGTATATTCATATTGGGTAAATTGGAAAATAATAGCTATTCATTATACAAGTATCATGATAAGAAAGCTAGGAGATTAGTGTATGATTTCCCAAAATTAATAAACTTAGAAAAAGGTCTTTCTAAAGATAAGGATGGTAATATAATCTTTGTTGGTGGTGAAGATGTTATAACAGAAAAAGTATATAGATGTACTAATGATGCTATAAGCATAATTGATGGTGAGTCGGGAACATACAATTTTATAGAGTGTAGATAAAGATATTTATAATTTATTTTATAAATATCTTTTTTCTTTTAATTTTATATGTATAATTTTAACTTTATTGGATATAAATTTAAATGGTGATGTTATATGAGTATTTTTGAATTTGACTTGGAGAAAGTTAATTTAGAAATAGCTAGAAAATTAAATAAATTAAAAGCTATAGAAAATATATGTTTACCTATTATGATAAAGGAAGATAGAGTAATAGTACTAGCATCAAAGGAGATATTAGAAAATAAAGAGGAAATAGAGTTTTTGTTTAATAAAAAAATAAAAATTGTAAAATTAAGTGAAGACTTTATTAATGAACTAATTAAAAATATATTTTTAGGAGAACTAGAGGAGCTATTTGATGTATTATTACTTAAAGCAATAGAATTAAATGCATCAGATATTCATTTTGAACCCCATAGGGAAGATGTTTTCATAAGATTTAGAGTTGATGGTATATTAATAGGAGTTACAAAAATAAAAAATGCAGAATATCAAAAATTATTATCCAAAATAAAAGTATGTGGGAATATGGATATTACAGAAAAAAGAAGGCCTCAGGATGGTAAAAGTCTAATAAAAGTAAATGGAAAGAACTATGATTTAAGATTATCTACTATTCCGATAATCTATGGCGAAAAATTAGTAATTAGAATCCTATATGGAGAAATATTTAATTATAATATTGATAGTTTAAATTTAAATACAAATCAAATAAAAAAAATAAAAAAGATACTTGGACTAAAAAATGGATTAGTAATTATTAATGGCCCTACAGGAAGTGGAAAATCAAGCTCTCTATATTGTATCTTAAAAGAAATTAATAAAAAAGATATTAATATCACAACTTTAGAAGAACCAATAGTATCTAAATAACAATTATTAATTTATAAAAAGATTTTCCCCATCCCAAATACAATCACCAATAATTAGATTTATTAGGTTTTGTTTTTCTTCTAAGGTAATATTATAAAAATTCTTAATGAAGAAATTTTTAGCCTTTTCTCTATCTTTAAGCAAATTTTTATTATTAGCCTTGCTATTTATCAACAATTGATGTTGTGTTAGCTCTGTATTAAGAATTTCAATTTCATTATTAAGTTCCTCAGCTCTACTTAGCATAGTTGAGGCTAAAGAATCAGAAGCTATACTAATTTTATCTATTAGTCCCTTCAATAAATTCTCTTTATCTCTCATTTTCTTTTGTAAATTATTAATTATATTTGTTTCAAATTCTAAATTTTTTTTGCTAGAGTTCAAATCTTTAACAGATATTTTCTTTAGAGTTTCTAATATTTTATTTTCAGCTTCATCAACTTTAATAAATGGTAAACAGCTCTTTTTGCATTTGAAATATAATGGACGTGTACCATCTTTTCTTTTATTTCCTAGTGAGATTATCATTGTAGAACCACAAGTTTTACAAGTGATTTTTTGAGCTAACCAAGTTTTCTCTGATATTCTAGGATATTTATGATGATTTTTTAAATTTAATTTTTCTTTTACATCAATCCATATATTAGAAGGTATTATACCTTTATGGTTACTTATAACAGCAAGATTTACAGTCTTAGAGTCATTATTTTTATTATGTATATAAGTCATATAACCATTTCCGTTAGGCTCACCTATAACAGTATAACCGATAGATTCTAAATATCTATTAGAAGCTTCATCAGAGGCAATATAGATAGGCTTTTTTAGGCTTAATGATATACATCTCTCAGAGAGACCAAGTTCATTTGAAAGTTTTCTAACGCTTTTACCTTTATAGAATTGATTAAAGATATAATGAATTGTTTCAGTATCTTCAATTTCTAGATATTTACCATCTGATAAAGTAACAACTTTGCATCCTAAAGGAGGGAAGCCACCTGTCCATCTTCCTTGTTTTGCTAGACTATACATTCCATCTATAGCTCTTCTTCTAATATTCTCTCTTTCCATTTCAGCTAATGAGGCTAATAAGGTCATCATCATTTTCCCAGAAGGGGTTCTAGGATCATAATTATCTTGTACACAGACTAAATCAATACCTTCTTTTTTTAACATTTCAAACGTAGTAAGAAAGTCTAATGTATTTCTAGCCATTCTATCGAGTTTGTAACATGCTATTACATTATAGTTATTTCTTTCTTCCATCATTTTTGTAAATGCAGGTCTATTTATACTACCCCCACTAAAGCCATTATCCTCGTATACAGTAAACTCACAGTTCTCTTTATTAAAATAATTTTTAATAATTTCAAGTTGAGCTTCTATAGAGATAGAGCTATCATCTCCTTTTACTGATTTTCTTAAATAAGCTGCAATTTTCAAATTAATCACTCCTTTAGAATATCGATAAGATTTTTATTGGGAGTTTGTATATATTTTTTATAAGCATTTAAATTTATTTCATCATTTTCTATTAAATCATTTACTAGAAGTTTAAATGTATCTATAGAAAAATAAGAAAAAGGAAGTTGCTTTAAAAATGCACAATCATTTATTAAATCATCAGAATAGAAGTCTTTCAATTTTAATATTCTATCAATTATTCCTGGAGCTGAACCTATATCTTCAAATTTATAAAGCATATTATTATTTTTTAATCCACTTAAATCATAATAAAGTACAGATAAAAGAAAAGATAAAGATTCTTTAGGTTTATTTTCCTTAATTAATATTTCATACATATTTAATATATTATTTCTTACAAGGCCCCAATTCTTTTCAGATACATATTGAATATTTCTATCATTGAATATTCCCCAAGCTATATCATAGAAGCTTGTATCAAATTTTAGCTGTCTCTTTTTGTTAACATATTCATCTAAAGATATCATCCAGTTAGGATTTTTATGCATTTCAATAAAATCATAATTTTTATTAATAAAAGCTTTTCCTTTTTCAGATAAAACATAACCAGTAAAATTATTTTGTATTTTTTTTAAAGATTCTTCGGAAATGTTATTTAAAATACGCTCAATTAGACAAGATTTATTTCCGGTTTTAGGTAAATTATTGTCACTTAAAATTTGTTTCAGTTCTGATACTTTAAAATTAACAAATAATGAATCCAAATCAGGTTTTTCTAGATAACCATTAGAGATCATTTCTTTGTGAAATTGTGAAGGATTTGCTATATCCAACTCATATTTCATATAACTAGGATATGTATTCGATAGTCCTACAGAATAGCCTTTTTGTGCCCAGTTTAAAAATACAGAAATGGTTTTTAATTTTTTATAGTCATTATAACTATAATGTTTGATTTCATTAGTTAGTGATTTAATAGAAGATATGTTATCATCTATATTTGAATTAATTTTCTTTTTTCTTTTAAAAAAATCTAAAAAGCCCATAATAAACCTCCTTGACGAATATACGTTCTGTTCAGTGTAAAGAATTTTTCAGTAAGAATATCAGTGTTAAATATTTTAAAAACTTATAACATTTAATGGTTCAAACGTTAGTAGGTGAGTTTTACTAACATAATAAACCCCATATTTATTTTTATAATGCTCAATAGATTGAATTAGAAAATCATTTGTTACATTTAAATTTTCAGCTAAATCGTATATATTATCTATTCCGGATAGAATAGCATCTATTATTTTATCTAGAGATACTAGATTTTCATAACTCCATCTACGAGCAGTTAATTCTTGTTTTATATTATTTATATTACTTTGGTCAGTTATATCTCCAACATTGAGTTTAAAGTGTCCCAACTCTTCATATAAGACACAAAGCTTCTCACGTTCATTAACCCTATTATTTATAATAATTAAATTACCTATGCACTTGCCAAAAGGCTTATCTATACCAAGATCACTTTCTATAACTTTAATTCCGTTAATATGTGCAAAAGATAATAAATTCTCATAATTACTCATCTGTACTCCATATTTAATTTTATATATTAATATTTGTCTAAATTATTTAAGATTTCATTTATTTTTTTATTGACGATAGCCTTTTCTTCAGTGGTAAGGTTATCATCGTGACAAGCTATAGGCATTAAATGTTCTTTCTCTTTTTCTTCCCATATTTGCTTTTCTTTCTTAGAAAGATCAATAGTTTTTATATCTTCTATATATTTTGGGGTTTCAATTAAATCATTACTATATTCTATTAACTTAGATTTTCCACTTGTATTAAGCGTGTTGAAATTTTTTAATAATAGTACTTCACTTTCAGATAAAGTTGGTTTTTCAATAATAAATTGTTTTTCCTTAGGCACTTCATAGCCCATTAACCATGTTTCATTTATATTTAATGCCATTCCTAACATTGAAAGCTTTTCTTGACCTGGTTTTACTTTTCCAGATAAATATTGGCTTATATCAGATTTATTAATTTTAACATTATATTTTTCACAAAATGGTTTTACCATCTCCAATAAATCTACTTGTCTTAAATTTCTTTCTTTCATAATTTGGTTTAATCTAGTTGATGTATTTTCATTATTCATAACAACCGTCCTTTCAATAATATAGTATATTATTTTGAATAAAAGTTCAATACCTTAAACAAAAAAGTTAAAAAAATTGAACGAAAAGTATTGACAAGAAAAATATGGCATAGTATTATCGAGTTGTTCAATAAATTGAACTTGGGGCAGGAGGTGATATCATGGCTTTTAATTATGATAAATTAAGGGGGAAAATAGTAGAAAAATTTGGTACTCAAGGAAATCTAGCAAGAGCATTAGGGGTTTCAGAGAGAACATTATCTTTAAAATTAAATAATAAAATATTTTTTTCACAGGATGAAATAACTAAAATTTCTCAACTATTAAATATAACCTTAGAGGAAATACAAGATTATTTTTTTAAACAAAAAGTTCAATAATTTGAACGAGTGATTTAAGGAGGAGTTAAAAAATGAATAACTTAATGGTTTTTGAAAATCACAATGTAGAAGTATTTGAATGGGATGGACAAATTTTATTTAATACAAAACATGTAGCAGAGTGTTTGGATATAGCAGATGTTAATAGTAGTATAAGAGCTTTTAATGGTAAACAAGTTAAAAAACTTAAAAATTCAGATGTGCATGACATGCATATCCGAAAATTAAATAATGCTGGAGAAAACTTTTTAACAGAAAGCGGGGTGTACAAGCTAATATTTAAATCTAAAAAGAAAGAAGCTGAAAAGTTTCAAGATTGGGTTACTGATGAAGTGTTACCAACTATAAGAAATAATGGAGCTTATATGACAGAGAATACTTTAGAAAAGGCTCTTACAAGTCCAGATTTTCTTATACAATTAGCAACTAGCCTTAAAGAAGAGCAAGAAAAAAGAAGGTTACTTGAAGAAGAAAAGAAAGTTAATGCTCCAAAAGTAATATTTGCAGATGCAGTTAGTACAAGCAGTTCTTCAATTTTAGTAGGAGAACTTGCTAAGTTATTGAAACAAAATGGCGTTGATACAGGTCAGAATAAACTGTTCTCATGGCTCAGAAATAATGGCTATTTAATCAAAAGAAAGGGTACTGACTATAATATGCCAACACAAAGGGCAATGGATCAAGGATTATTTGAAATAAAAGAAACACCAATAGTACATTCTGATGGACATATTACAGTTAGTAAAACCACAAAGGTTACAGGAAAAGGACAGCAATATTTTATTAATAAGTTTATAAATAGTGTGTATTAAGGAGGAGATTTGTAGTGGAAAAGAAGAGAAGAGTTAAAAAGGATTTTAATGTAATAATAGTAGATCCAGAAAAAATTAGTGAAAGATTAACAAGAGTAATAAGTGACTATTTTAATAATACGGTAATAGAGCCAAAAAAATTAGAAGAAATATCATTAAAGAGGTGTGAGTAATGAAATCATTGTTAGATAGATTTAAAGAGATATATGAAGAAGGAACAGATTTACATGTAGTATGGAGCTATATAACTAAGACTGGGAATTTAACAGTAGGAATAGCTAATAAGGACGGTAAAGAGTTGTTCCAGCTTAATGTTAGAGAATATCCAAATGGAGAGGTTTATTGGTATTAAAAATTGAATAGGAGGATTATCATGTTACTTCAATACTTAACAGAACTAAAAGATAGCTTATCAAAAGACGATTTCTATTCATTTATGAGAGATGTAACAAACGATATTAAAGCAAATAGAATTGCTTTTAATAAAAGGACAAACCAAGAAGAGTTTAAAAATATATGTGAAATATTGAAAGTGGTTTTAGTAAGGTGTGAAAATTAAAAAATCACAATGTCTAAATAGTAATGAAATTAGGGAGGAGTATAAAACATGGGAAAACTTATACAAGAATTTCTTGAAAGGGAAAAGGCACTAGAACTAGCAAAAGAAGTTGAGAAAGTCAAAGCGGATATGACTAATCAATTAAATGTAAAAGCGGTTACAAGACTAGTAGAGGAACAATATAAAAAAGCTCAATCCCCAGCGACCAAACAAGGGAAAGAGCATAACAAAACATTCAATGACATTATACCACTAGGTACGGATATAGACAATAATCAAGTTTATATATTAGAAACTGGTGAAGTATTAAAGGATTTAATTTAGGAGGTAGTTATGAGTGTTTTAGAAGTATTAATTAACTCTATAAATGCACAAATAGAAGAGTTAAATAAAGCTGATCTTAAGATATATGACAGAGATAATGTAGATTGGCACATTACAAAAATTGAATATGATGGCATGGATAATAGATTGTATTTTGATACAAAGGAGGATAAGTAAATGGATAAACTTGAATGGCTTAAAGAAAGGCAATGTGGAATTGGTGGAAGTGATGTAGGTGCAATTTTAGGAGTGAATAAGTATAAAACTGCATTTGAAGTTTATTTAGAAAAAACAGAGCCTATAACAGAGGTTGGAGAGCAAAGTGAAAGTGCTTATTTTGGAGATGTATTTGAAGATGTAGTTGCAAAAGAATTTGAAAAGAGAACTGGTAAGAAAGTTAGAAGAGATAGAAAGCATTATAAACATAAAGAGTATCCTTTTATGGTAGCTAATATAGACAGAAGAGTAATAGGGGAAAATGCAATATTAGAGTGTAAAACAGCTAATCAATTCTTATCTAATGAATGGGAAGAAGATGAAATACCAGCAAGTTATTTATTACAAGTACAACATTATTTATTTGTTACAGGATCAGAATTAGGATATATAGCAGTATTAATAGGCGGACAAAAATTCATATGGAAAGAAGTACAAAAGGATGAAGAATTAATTCAAATGATTATTGAAGCAGAGAAGGACTTTTGGAAGATGATAAAACATAAAATTCCACCTGCATTAGATGGATCAAGTGCGGCAGAAAAATATCTTAAAGAAAAATATAAAGATGTTGAAGAAGGTAAATCAATAGAGCTAGGATTTGAATATAAAGAGAAGATCAAAACTTATTTAGAAATGAAGGAGCAATTAAAAAGTTTTGAAATAGAAGTAAAAGAACTAGAGAATCAAATTAAGTTTGAAATAGGGAAATCAGAGTATGCATATGCTCCTGGATATAGTTTGAGTTGGAAGAAGGTTTTATCTAATAGAGTTGATACTAAAAAACTTAAATCAGAATACCCAGATGTTTATGAAAAGGTAGTGAAAGAAAGTATAAGTAGAAAATTTAATATCAAGGAGGATAAATAATTGTGGCAACAGCAAGTAGTTTAAAAAATCAATTAGCAAAGAAGGAAGCAACAGGACAAGCAGCAATAGCAGGAAGTGTTAAAGGACTTATGGATAGTCCTGCAGTTAAGAAAAGATTTGAAGAGGTACTATGTGAAAGAGCACCACAGTATATGAGCTCAATAGTTAATCTAGTTAATTCAGATACTAATTTAAAGAAGTGTGAGCCTATGAGTGTAGTAGCTAGTTGTATGGTAGCTGCAACTATGGATTTACCAGTAGATAAAAATTTAGGATATGCATGGGTAGTGCCTTATGGGACTAAAGCACAATTTCAAATTGGATATAAGGGGTATATTCAATTAGCTTTAAGAACAGGGCAATATAAAGCAATTAATGTAGTAGAGATAAGAGAAGGTGAATTAATAAGCTGGAATCCATTAAGTGAGGAAGTAGAAATTGACTTTACTAAAAGGAAGTCAAACAAGGTTATAGGATATGCAGGGTATTTCAAATTATTAAATGGATTTGAAAAGACAGTCTATTGGAGCAAAGAAGAAGCTGAATCTCATGCTAAGAAATTCTCTAAAACATATAGCTTTAAAAATGGAGTATGGCAAACAGACTTTGATAGTATGGCTAAAAAGACAGTTCTAAGGAATCTATTATCTAAATGGGGTATTTTATCTATTGAAATGCAAAAGGCATACAGTGCGGATAATAATGCAATTAAAGATAGTATTTTAAAAGAAGATAATGTTGAAATAGATTTTGAAACTGGAGAAGTAATAGAAGATGTTGAGTACACGGATCCAGTACAAGAAAATTTTGTAGGTACATCTTTTGAAGAAATGACAGAATAGGAGAGTACTTATGGATAATCAAGGGTGGATTAAAGATTATAGAAAAGAAATAGATAGTGATATATGGGCAATGCCACCCTTGTATTTTAAAGTGTGGCAGTACCTTAAGTATATGGCTAACCATCAAGTAAATTCTATACCAATGTCTGATGGAAGTAAGGAAATAATAAATAGAGGGCAGCATTTAACAAGCTATAGATCTATAGCAAAAGGGGTATCTTATTATGAAAATCGAGTTTATAAAGAACCGAATGCAAAAACAATTAAGAAAATTTTAGAATGGCTTGAAAAAAATCATATGATTACTTTAGACCACGGAAGGGGTAACAAGCAATATACTAAGATAACATTAGTAAATTACAGTATTTATCAATCTAAAGATGATGAACTGGTAACAGAAAAGAAACAGCAAAGTAACAGTGAGGAAACAGCGGAGAAACAGCAAAGTAACACTAAGGAAACAGAAGGGAAACAGACCGTGGATATAAACAAGAATGATAAGAATGATATAAGAATGAATAATAATGAGAAAGAAGGAAAAGAAGAGTATGTTCCTGAACTTCCATCAATTTCATTTCCAACAGAAACACATAGAAAAATATTTAATGAAACATCAGATACGGCTTATAGAACATTTTTTATAGATACAGAAATTATAGAAACAGATAACATGATAACTATAAAAGCTAATAGTGATTTTAATAGGGGAGTTATTGAAGACAGATTTAAGGATAGATTATATTACAGCTTCTTAAAGAAAATAGAAGTTATATAGAGGGGATGAATAAGAATGGAAAAGCTGACTCCAGCACAATGGAAAGAAAGAACTATAAGAGATATTAAAAGAATGCAAGAGTTAAGAGAAAAAGGTATTAAAGATGCGGATAGCTTTTTAGCAGAGCACAGGATAAAAGAAAACAAAAGAGTGAGTAGTATAAGATTTAAATCTTATAGAGGAAAGTAATATGAAATTATTGAGAACTAAGTAAGAAAAAATGTTCTTTGAAAATAGAATAATACGGTATTAGAAAAATATGTTATAATTAACTCATAATTGTATTATTATATGAGTTATCAGCTTTTTTACTAACTGATAAGTAGAGTTTGTAAAGTTGAATTATTATTTACTATATAGGGAGATGAAAATATGGAGCAATACCGTTTCTATTATGATGAATCAGAACATAGCAGAAAAATCAATCTTAATACGGTAAACTCTAAGAATTATTACGATAATTTTATTGCTGTTATTGTTGGGTGGAAGAGTGAAAGTGAAAAATTGATTTTTGAGAAGTATTCTGATTTCGAAGAAAAGTACACTTATCGCAAATCCAAAGGAGAATTAAAAAGTCAGACACTTGATCAGAAGCAATTTGAGAATGGATTTGCATCCTTGAATAAAAGCAATATTTGCTTTCTTAGTGATTTTCTTTCGTTATTCGATAGCGATATTGAAGTCTACTTTGCAGTAGTAAGTAAGATCGAGTTTATTATTTCTCAGCTCTTTGATGGTTATAAGAATAGCTTTTTTTGTAATATGGATGCTATGAAGTATTCAATTGTAAAAGCAATTTTAATGTATCAACCAAAAGAAATAGTTGAGTGTATATTTGAAAATACAGGAGAACTTTTAGCAACTTTGAAAGCTTTTTTCGAAGAGAGAATTCAACTAAACAAAGCAAATTTATCGTTAAAACAAAACGAAACTAAAGCCTTTGAAGATATTTTAAAAGTTTTATATGATATTCACGATGTAAGAACTATCGAATGGGATTATGATATAGCTTTTTGGGGGTTTAAACAATACCTAACAGAGCGAGTAATTAATGATTTTACATTGGTAATAGATAAAGAAGGAAAAGAGGGAAAAGACAGCAATACGCTAAATGCGGCGAAACGTATAGGTTTTAGTAATGCCATAGAAGTAAATTCAAAATACTCAATAGGAGTACGTATTTCTGATATGTTGGCAGGTTTACTTTCCAAATTGCTTAAAGCATTACATAATTCATTACGATACAATTCTTCTGACGAACAACTTAAAAAGAAAATTCTAAGTAAGGAATGGTTTTTACTTAGCGAAGATCAATTAGAATTATATAAGAAGTTGCATACCATCGTCTGTAAATTAAATAAAGCTTGGTATAAAACCTTTTCAGGTAAGTACTCTGATGACTTAATAACGTTGATTGCGCTTTTAAATTATATGAATAATTTTGTGTCGGTAGCAGAGATAAAAAAACAGAATGTTGATATGCAGGGTGAGTATTTTAACTCATATGTGTGCGATTGCCTTGCAGATTACTTTTCCCGATTGAGAAATAAACTTCCACTTGATATAATACCATTAGATCAAAAGAATTATTTTTTTAATCAGAGAGGCGCAAAAGTGTTTTTTGATGCACGACAGCAACCATTATTAAAGTTCACAAATGGACGTTGCAAATGTAGTGTTCTTTCAATTGGATTTAGCAAAGAAGGTATTCCATTAGCTACCATTGCAGAACTTGAAGGGAATTACTGTTATAGGTTGCCTAATGATTTAAGCGAATGGGTAATATCATCAGTAGCATTGAAAAGTATGGGAATAAACCTATTTCCAGCAGAAGTTGTCTTTACAGAAGAAAATGGTAAGTTTTATGCTGATATTTTATAAAATATTTTAGTTTAGCGAATAAGTTAAATAACTAAATTTAAAATATTACTAAGATAGAATTAAATATTAAGTTAATTAAAATACCGTATTATTCAAGAAAAGAATATGCGGTATTTTTTATTGTTAAGGAGGAATTGAATGGATAAAGAATTATTTAGAAAGACAGAAGGAATGCTTTATGGATATTATAAAGATAAGAATAGATTAGAGTCAGTAAGAAGGGAAATAGAAACAGTAGGTAACTTAATAAATACTATAGCAAGAAATATAAAAACTTGTAATGTTAGTATAGATCCATATCAAGGAGGAGCAGGAGAAGGAGAAAGGGTACAAACATCTTCTAGTAATTCAAGCTATGTAGAAAAAGCGATTATAAAAGCTATAGATGATATGGAGAAAGAAAAGGCTCAAAGGACCATGAAATTATATAAGCTACAATGTGAAGAAAGAAACCTAATATATAAAATAGAAAAGGTAGAAGGAAACATAGGAATGCTTAAAGATGAATATAAGAAGTTCTTAGAATTAAAATACAATGTAATACCAGGAGAGAAAATAGGAATGAGAGAAATAGCATTAGAAATGAATATGAGTAAGAATAAGGTATATGACCTTAGAGAAGAATTAGTAAAGAATATAGCTGAATATAGATGGTGTTAAAACTCGGGACAAAATAGGGACAAAGTAGGGACACTTAGAAGGATATAAAGATGTATAATAATAGTATGGACATGGTAAAAGTCCTCCATAGTTTTTTATCCCCTATAAGAAAGCACTTAGCATAATAAATGTTAGGTGCTTTTTTGAAGGATTTTACAATTGTTTATAGAATTAATATATTTATATTAAAAGGGGGAGAGGACATGGAAAAGAGATATCAGATATTTATAAGTTCAACTTTTGCAGATTTAGAAGAAGAGAGAGAAGCTGTTATGAAAGCAATTCTTAGTGTTGATTGTTTTCCGGCAGGAATGGAATTATTTCCAGCATCTAATAAGTCTCAATTTGAATTTATAAAAGGTATAATAGATAAAAGTGATTACTATGTTCTAGTCATTGCTGGCAGGTACGGAACAGAGGATACAGATGGAATTGGATTTACAGAAAAAGAGTATGATTATGCCAGGGAGAGAGGAGTACCAGTATATACATTTATATATAAAAATATAGATAACATACCATTTGGAAAAACGGATAAAGATGATGCTAAATTTGAAAAATTAAAAAGATTTATACAAAAGGCTCAAGCGGATAGAATGTGTAATTATTGGGAAAATAAAGATCGATTAAGAAGTCTAGTTGAAACAAGTTTAAGAAAAGCTTTTGAAGATGAACCGAGGACTGGATGGATAAGAGGAGATATAACAATAACTGAGCATATACAAGACAATAACCCCAGGCAAATTAAAAAACCAGAGACAGTAAAAGATAAGGTGTTATTAGAAATATATAATGAGTACTGTAAAGATGTATCTGATATGAAAAACAATATAAGTGAAAATAAATTAAATTTGGATAAAGATGTATTTATTTCAGCACTAGAGAAGCTAAATAGTGAGAGTTTAATAAAAAATGTCAAATTTGTTAATGGTGGTGGAAAAGTATTAATGGTTTTTACAGATAACTTAAAAATTACAACTTATGGTATTAGTTATTTAGAAAAGAAATTTTATATTTAAGAAATTTCTTGTTGTGGATTAGTAATAAGATAAATTACTAGTCCTTTTATTATGCCTGCAGAAGCTAGCAGGAAAACAAATTAAAATATGAAAGTAGAAGTAGCCAATTCCGAGGTAATAATATTCTTAGTCACTACTTATTAGCTTTTAAATATTATAGAGGGATTTCCCTATATTTATAGAAATAGAAGTATTGGGGTGATTATATGTTAGAAAAAATAAGAAATATATTGCTATTATTAACTGCTTTGGGTGCAGTAGTAAGTATTTATGTAAAAGTGTTTAATGAACTTGCTATTGATGTAATAAGAAATAAGTATAGGAACATACCAGGAAAACAATCTATATTTAACACTATAATTAATTTTATTATATACTGTTTTTTTGGAATATATTTAATTGTTACTATAATATCAGCAGTAGATTTAATTAGAACTGGAGGGTGGAAATCAGTTTTAGATGTTCCTAAGGTAGAAGGTGGTTTTGAAGTGATAGCATTTTTAGTTGGGCTTTTAATTATTATAATATCAATTATTCCAGCTGTGGTTGCATCATTAAATATGATATCTATGAAAGATAATTTTAGAGATAAGTTGGAAAATAAATTAAATAGTAAAATAAAAAAAAGCGTTATAATTAAAATTATTATCAGTATGCTTATGTCAACTTTATTAACAATAGGGTGGATAATATTATCTTTTAATATTATAATCAGGGGAATAAATATAGTGAAAGACAACGGAGAATATATATTTGAAAATAACATTGTAAATAATGATATGAAATTCATAGTTATTTTTGGATTTTTAGCGTTAATAAGTATTACAAGTTTTATAGTATTAAATAGTTTAAGAGAAATATATAAGGCTGTTAATGAGGATGAATATTATATACTAAATACTAGTAATGGACAAATATATGCAAGATGCTACTTAGAATGTGAAGATTACTTCTTAATATTTGAGAATACCATGGAAAGATATATAAAGAAAAATGAAATAAAAGAGATAAGAAAGATAAAAATATTAAAAAGTAATGATATAAATTAAAAAGGTTCATTTTTTGAACCTTTTATTATTTTAAAGTTTTAATAGTTTTTAAATATATAAGAAAGGATGTGAGCTTATGGCTAAATCAAAATATGAATCTATTGTTAAAGATAAATTAATATTGATAGAAGCGTGGGCAAGAAATGGGCTCACAATTGAACAGATAGCTAAGAATTTAGGTATTAGCAAGGTAACACTCTATAAATATATGAATGAACATACTGAACTTTCTGAACACCTTAAAAAGGGGAAAGAAGTAGTTGATATAGAAGTAGAAAATGCTTTATTAAAAAGAGCGTTAGGCTATAAATATAATGAAGTAACAAAGGAACTATTTAAGGATAAAGAAACAGGAGAAGAAGAATTAAAAGTAACTAAGGTAGTAACTAAAGAGGTAGCTCCAGATACAACAGCTCAAATATTTTGGTTAAAGAATAGAAAACCAGAAGATTGGAGAGATAAAAAGGATATAGAACATAGCGGAAATTTAAATAATCCATATGAAGGATTAACTAAGGAACAGTTATTAAAAATAGCTAGTGAAGATGATGGATAAGAAATTAATAAAGTTAGGTGCTAAATGTGAACTTGCAAGACGTGAGTTCTTTTTTTATTGCAATTTAATGGCACCAGACTTCTATAAGAGTAATAGAAAATATCTAGTTGATCTATGCAAAGAGTTTCAAGAGTTCTATGAGGGCGAAGATGAAGTATTAATCATAAATGAACCTCCCAGACATGGGAAATCAAGAACAGCATCATTATTTGTTGAATGGGTACTAGGTAAAAATAAAAATGAGAAGATAATGACAGGATCATATAACGAAACATTATCTACTATGTTTTCTAAGAATGTTAGAAATGCAATACAAGAAGAAAAAGTAGATAAATATAAGCCAGTATTTAGTGATGTATTTCCTAATGTAAGAATAAAACATGGTGATGGAGCTATGAATTTATGGAGCTTAGAAGGTGGATATAATAACTATCTTGCTACTTCTCCTACCGGAACAGCTACAGGATTTGGAGCATCGCTATTAATGATAGATGATTTAATCAAGAGTTCATTAGAAGCTAATAATTCAGCTGTACTAGAAAAACATTGGGAATGGTTCACTAATACAATGCTATCACGTTTAGAAGAAGGTGGGAAAATAATTATCATTATGACAAGGTGGCATAGTGAAGATTTAGCAGGAAGGGTTCTTACATGGTGTAGGGAAAAAGGAAAAAGGTATAAGCATATTTCAATGAAAGCTATTGTAGATAAAGAAAAGCATAAAATGTTATGTTCAGAGGTATTGAGCTATGAAAGTGCTATGGATAAAAAATCAATAATGGGAGCAGATATATTTAGTGCTAACTATCAGCAAGAGCCAATCGATATGATAGGTAGGCTTTATAATAGATTTAAGACTTATGATAAAATACCAGCGGATTTTGATTATATTGGAGCTTATTGCGATACTGCTGATGAAGGTAGTGATAATTTATGCAATATTGTATATGGAGCTAAAAATAATGAGGCTTATGTAATAGATATTATTTATACTAAAGAATCAATGGAGGTTACAGAAGAAAAAGTTGCTAAGTCTTATTATGATAATGATGTTAATAAGGCACTTATAGAAAGTAATAATGGTGGTAAAGGGTTTGCAAGAGCTGTTAAAAGAATTCTTGAAGAAAAGTATAAATCTAATCTAACTAGAATTAAATGGTTCCATCAAAGCAAGAATAAACAGGCTAGAATATTAAGTAATTCAACGTGGATTATGGACCATGTATATTATCCTTCTAATTGGAAGGATAGATGGCAACAATATTATGATGATATGACAAGGTATCAACGTGAAGGGAAGAACGCACATGATGATGCTCCTGATTGTACTACAGGGGTAGCAGAACAATTCAATAAAAAAAGAGGAGCTAGATTTGAATAGAGGAGTTGATTTACTTGAAGATAGAAGTAGTTAAAAAATTAATTAAGGATTCTCTAACCCAGCATACCCAATTTGTTGTTAAAGCATTAGAGGGGAAAAGGTATTATAAAGGAAAAACAGATATATTATATAAATCAGAGAGTGAAGAAGAAACTAACAACCCACTTCGTAACGCTGATAATAGGATATCAACTAATTGGCATGGATTGTTAGTTAACCAAAAAGTAGCGTATATGCTTACATATCCACCTACATTTGATATAGGAAGTGATGGCGCTAATAAAAAGATACAAGTCACATTAGGAGATGAATTTCCTAAAATATGTAAGGATTTAGGCATTGAAGCAGCTAATACTGGAGTAGGGTGGCTCCATGTGTGGGAAGATGAAAATAACAATTTTCAATATGCAGCAGTTGATAGTGAACAAATTATTCCACTTTATTCAAAAGATTTGAAGAAAAGTCTTATTGCAGTGCTAAGGAAATATTCAGCAATAGATGATAGTGGAGATAGCTTTATAGTGTATGAGTATTGGACTGATAAGGAGTGTTATTCCTACAGACAATTAAGCGGAGATACAATAGATAATTTACAGGAGTATAATGTCTTCTTGGCTATAAATATAGATACAGGGGATGAAGAGAGTTGTAATGTTATCTCTCATAATTTTAATGAAGTTCCATTTATCCCTTTCTTTAATGATAACATCAAAGAAAATGATCTAGGAAAGATTAAAAAGTTTATAGATGTATATGATAAAGTGTTTAGTGGATTTATAAATGACATAGAAGATATACAAGAAATTATATTCATATTAACTAACTATGGAGGAACTAATTTAAAAACATTTCTTAAAGACTTAAAAAAATATAAAGTTGTGGATATGCAAAGTGATGGACATGATGAAAAAACAGGATTAGAAACACTTAATATTAATATCCCTATAGAGGCTAGAGAAAAGGTATTAGAAATTACTGAAAAGCAGATTTATAAACAAGGGCAAGGAGTTGATCCTAATCCAGAGTTTTTTGGAAATAGTAGTGGTGTTGCACTTGAATATTTATATTCCTTGTTAGAGCTAAAGTGTGGACTAGCTGAAACTGAGTTTAGATTGGGTTTTGCTAAGTTGATAAGATTACTTTGTAATTATTTAAATATAAAGGTTGATACTATTATTCAAACATGGACTAGAAATAAAATAAGAAATGATTCAGAATTAGCTGAGATAGCCCAAAAAAGTAATGGAATAATATCTAAAAAAACAGTAGTTAAAAATCATCCTTGGGTAGAAAATCCAGACCAAGAGATTACAGACATAGATGAAGAAAAAAAAGAAAGTCTGCCCTTTCAGGATAAGATACCCTTAGGTGGTGGAGCTAATGAAAAATAGCGAGTATTGGGAAACTAGAATAGCCAATAATACATGGGAGACATATAACAGCTTAGAAGAAAAAAATAGAGTCTTATTAGAGATGTATCAAGAAGCTAGCGCTAGTATATCAGATGAATTATATAGAGTAACTGAAAAGGTTAAAACAAGCACACCTACACTATCAGATATGCATAAGTATAATAGATTAACAGAACTCCAAAAGAATATAGAAAATGTTATAAGGGAGCTTGGAGAAAGTGTAGAAGCCTTTAGTAAGGAAAATATGTTAAAAGGATTTGAAGAAACGTACTCTAATATAATGATTAAACTTGGTAAGACTGATTTTGATAAAGTCCCTAAAGGAGTAATGGAGGAAATGTTAAGAAAGCCTTGGGTTGGAAGTCATTTTTCTGAAAGGCTGTGGAAGAATACTCAGATTTTAGCAACTAATTTAAATGATTTATTAACTAATGGAATTATACAAGGTAAAACTATTACAGAAATAGCAATACAACTCAATAATAGAATGAATGAAGGATTTAATATAGCTCATAGACTTATTAGAACTGAAACAATGCATTATCTTAATGAAAGTGCATTTAAGGGATATAAAGACGCAGGATGTGTAGAAGTAGAATTATGGGCGGCTACTGATGAAAGAACATGTAAAGTATGTGGAGCTAAACATGGGAAAAAATATAGAATTAAGAATAGACCAACCCTTCCATTACATGCGAATTGTAGGTGTACGTATTTACCAGTTATAGATAGTATGAAAGATAAAGAGGAGTTTGATAAACTTCAGAATATTAAACCACCATTGCATAAGAGACATAGACTTGAATCGATAGGGAAAAAATCTAAGGCGAAAGAAAAAAATACAATTATTTTACCGAGGGTAGATTATATTAAAGATATTGAAGATATTAAAGAAGGAATGTATAATAAAATAAATGATGCTTATGAAATAAATGGAAGAATATATGCATATCATGGTGATAGATTTTACCCAGTGAGTGGGGATGGGTTTGTTACATTAACTAGACACGAATATCAAATACTGACAATTATTAAAAGTGAAAGTAATAATCCTAAATTAGAATATATATTAAAAAATGTAAAAGCTACTAAAGAAGATGTTGAGAAGATTATGAATATTATTAAAGAAGTGAGGTAAAAAATGGTTGATGGATTAAATCTTTATTGTAAGAAGAAATTTAACGAAAATATAATTATAGAAACATTAGGATTTGAAAGAGATGAGATATTATTTATTGAGGATACTAATGGGTGGTTAAGAAAGAACAAAGAAAGCATAGTTGTGGAATATAAGGGATTATTTGATGATGAGGATGATGAGGATTATCCAGGATATCATTTTTATGAAGTAACCTTATTTAAAGATAATATTAAAAATAAGTTTAATAGCTTAAAAAAATTAGATATCATAGTTGATTTTGATTAAAAAGCACTTACTTAGATAAAGAGTAGGTGCTTTTTAATATGCTTAAAAGTTAAAGTAGTACATGCTTATGAAGTTAATCTTTAGGAGTGTGACGTTTATGAGGATCTACCTTTGTACCATCTTTTTTAGTGTAGCCTTGTACCTTTACAGTCATTGGGCCTTTTCTAGCAGGTTTTTCAGAACATTTACCTTTAGATGCCATGTAATCATCTCCTTTCAAATAAAAATAAAAACTAAATTACAAGCATGTACTGCAATTAAATTATAACATGAAAGAAGGAATATTATGAATATATTGGATAATATAAGAATAGGTTCAAGCGATTACTCAGTGATATTATCAAATGAAACATTAGTTATAGATAGACACGAATGCAAGGGAATGATAGATTATGAATTTCATAAAATAAAAATTAATAACGAGATTCAAGACAAACAGGGGCAAGAACAAACTCTTTTACACGAAGTAATACATGGAATAGTAAGAGAAAGAAATTTAGATTTACAGAATAGTGATGATGAAACTATTGTGGATGAAATAGCAATGGGATTACATCAAGTTATTAGGGATAATATAGAAATATTTAAGTCTTAGGAAACTAAGACTTTTTGTTTTGCCCTTTTTAAAGTTTTGCAGGGCATAAAGAACAAAGGCAGTTCTACATTACCTGGAGAGCAGGTATAAAAATCTATTAGAAATAAAGGAGAAATGTGAAATGGAATGGTTAAGAAAATTATTAGAAGGTGCTAAAAAGAAGGAGGATGGGAGTATTGATATTGACGATTTAATGAAACAAATTAATGTTGAATTTCCTAAAAATGCAGTACCAAAGGATAAGTATAATGATGTGAGTGAACAACTTAAAACTGCTAACACAACTATAACAGATTTAAAGAAAAATAATAGTGATAATGAGTCATTACAAAAAACAATTGAAGATCATGAAAATACTATTAAATCACTTAAAAATGAAAGCCTTAAAAAAGCGTTTGATATGGCGTTGGAGTTAGAACTTGTAAAAGCACAAGCCAAGAATACTAAAGCTTTAAAGGCTGTATTAGACTTAGAAAAAGTGAAGCAAAAAGAAGATGGTTCATTTGATGGATTAGATGAGCAATTAAAATCACTTAAAGAAAGTGATGGATATCTTTTTGAAACAGGAAGAGTTAAAAAAGTTTATAGACCAAAAGGTGGGGTAGCCGTAGAAGGAGATCTAAAAAATCTTATGAAGAATCCAAATTTTAATTTAACAGAATATCTAGAAAATCAAAATAAACAATAAGGAAGGATGATAGAAATGGCTAATAAGTTAACACAAATTTTAGATATAATTACTCCGGAGATATATAATGCATATATGCAACAATACACAGCTGAAAAATCAGCTTTTGTACAAAGTGGTATTGCGGTTGCGGACCCAAGAGTATCTAAGCAAATTTCAAACGGAGGTATATTAATAAATATGCCTTTCTGGAATGACTTATCAGGAGATGATGAAGTTCTAGATGATGGTGATACAGAATTAAGTACAGATAAGATTACATCAGGTAATGATATATCAATAGTTATGTACAGAGGAAAAGCTTGGAAGGTTAATGAACTTGCTGCAGTTATTAGTGGAGATGATCCATTAAAAGCATTATTAAATAGAATTGCAGCCTATTGGGAGAGAAGAGAACAGGCGGTTTTAATTTCAGTATTAAATGGATTATTTAGAGTTCAAACAATTGGAGAAACACAAGTTAAAGGCGCATTAGTAGATACTCATTTAAATGATATTTCTAGTGCTTCAGGAGCTGCAGCTAAAATAAATGGTAGTGCCATATTAGATACAAAGCAATTATTAGGAGATGCAGCAGACAGGGTTAAAGCACTAGCAATGCACTCAGCTGTATTTACTGCATTACAAAAACAACAATTAATAGAATATGTGCCAGAGGCAAATAATCCGAATATAAGAATACCTTATTATTTAGGTTATAGAATTGCGGCAGTGGATGATAGTATACCAGTGGAAGGAAGTGGAGCAAATGCTATATATACTACATTCCTATTTGCTAATGGGTCTATAGGAAGAAATGAAGGAAATCCAAAGGACTTAACTACTTATGAAACTGATAGAGAGAGCTTAAAGGGGAATGATGTAGTAATAACTAGAAGAGCAATTACTATGCATCCTTATGGAGTTAAATTTACAAGTGATCAGGTATCGGATATTACACCAAGCAATGTTGAATTATCAGATGTTAGAAATTGGACAAGAGTTTACGAGCAAAAAAATATCGGACTATTGGCATTAAAACATAAGATTTAAGGTGAATTTTTCACCTTTCTTTTATTTATGAATGGGGTGATATATTGTTAGATGATTTAAAGGTGTTATTAGGAGAGAATGATAAGGATGAATTATTAAGTTTATTAATAAGAAAAGCTACTAATGAAGTATTAGATTATTGTAACCTTGATGAACTTCCATCGAGTTTAAATGATGTAGTTGTTGATATCGCAGTTATAAAATATAATCGTATGGGTTCAGAAGGAGCTCTAAATGAAAGCTTTGAAGGAATCTCAACTACATATGAAACTGATTTACCAATTAGCATTAGGAGAAAATTAAATCAAAATAGGAGACTGTTTAGATGATTAATAGAAATATGAAACCTATAATACTCCAGGAACGAAAAAGAATACCTACAAATTCAGGAGCACCTAGGTATGACTGGATAGATATTAAAGTAATTAATGTTGCGATTTATCTTACTAATGATATGAAAAATACACAAAGTGTTAGATATAATGAAAGTACTAACACAGCATTAACATTTTATAAGGAAATTGACAAGAATAATAATAGATTTAAAGATGGAGAAACAATTTATAACATAATTAAAGTAAATCATAAAGGTAGATTTACTACTATGCTTCTTAAGGTGATAGAGATAGATGGCTGACAATAAGGAGTTTGAAAAGAGTATAGAAAACGCTACATTAAAGATTATAGAAAATATAGCTAAAAATATGGAAAAGGCTTGTTTTATAGTTGAAAGAGATGCAAAGAAAAATTGCCCTGTAGATCAAGGTATTTTAAGAGCATCAATACAACATAATGTAAATTTAAATGATAGTGAGATTATTGGAAATGTATTTAGTAGTTTAGAATATGCTCCTTATGTTCATCAAGGAACAGGAATTTATGCAATAAATGGAGATGGTAGAAAGACACCATGGAAATACGAAGCAAAAGCTGGTAAGTATAAAGGGTGGCATATAATTAAAGGGCAAAAGCCTAATCCTTTTTTAGATAAAGCCAAGTTAGATAATAAGAATAATATATTAAATATATTGGCAGGTGGTTAAATGTTAGAGATAGCAATTAAAAATATACTAAAGGAAATAACAAGTTTAGAAGTAACACCTGTATTTGGTGTAGGTAAAGCACCATATTTAACTTATACAGTTACTCAAATAGATGGAAGAGTAGTTAAGCAGAGCCAAGTAGAAGTAAAGATAATTGATGATGATTATGATAATGCTTTAGTAATAAGAGAAAAGATATTAAAAAAATTAGATATGGAAAACAAAGATCCTTCATTAACTAACTCTAATATTGTTTTAAGAAGCGGGTTAGCTGGTGGAGGTTCTTTGTTTAATGATTCAATTCAAATGTGGGAAGTATCTTGCATTTTTATTATTAACTGGAGGTGTAAGTAATGAGTATAGAAAACAATGAAATAGTATTAGGAGCTGGAGAGTTATTTATGTATGAATTTACTGGCTCAGAAATACCTGAACATTCCGTTGTAGAAACAGTAGCTCATAATGTGGGACATTGTAGTGGCGGTTTTAGCATAGACTATAAACCAGAAAAGTATGACGTCAAAAATCAGTATGGTAAAACAGTAAAAAGTTTTATAACCAAGGAAGAAATAACTGCTAAAACAGGGATATTAACATGGTCATTAGAAAAGTTATCTTTACTATCTACTGCTAAATTTGTTGTAGATAAATCTAAGAAAATTAGAACACTAAAATTTGGTGGTGGTGGAGCACTTAAAACTGTTCTTGTAAGGTTTGTTCATACAAAAGAAAATGGAAAGAAAATAAGATTTACTATGATAGGCCAAGGTGGTAATGGATTTGCATTAGAGTTTGGAGAAAAGGAACTTACGGTTGATTCAGAAATTACAGCAATAGAATATATTAAAAATTTCTTAGCTGAATTTGAAGAAGAGTTAACTGATGAAGAGGCAGCAGCATTACCAAGTGTTTCAGAATAGAGAGTACTTAAGGTGCTCTCTTTTTATTTATAAATATTAGGAGGGAAAGCAATTGTTAGATTTAGATAAATATTTAAAGCAAAGTGTAGAAGTAAAATTAAATGGTGAAGTTATAGAAATACTACAGCCAACCGCAAAAATGACTAAAGAAATAGGGATACTTGAGAAGAGTATGACAGAGGAAAATTATTTAGAAATAAAATGTAAAATAACCCATCTTGTATTAAATAATAATAACTCGGATAAAGAATTTACATCATCGGATGTAGATAATATACCATACAAAATACAAGATTTAATAATAAAAGAAGTAACAAGTATGGTATATGAGGCACAGAATGACCCAAACTAGAACTCCCCATACCAAGGGGAGATATAGGGAAAGCTATATTAAGTAAATACGTGAAGTTAGAAGAATGGGAAGAAAATTATATTTTATGTACTAGTGAATTAAGAAGAATATCTAAATATACAGGAATGAATTTTAATGAGGTTTTAGATCTTCCATATTCTTTGTATTTACTATATAGAAAAGAAAGTTGGGTAGATAGTTGGAATAGAACAGAAGAGGGAGGAGAGTTTTTAAAAAGCTTATGGAGATTACGGCAAACTAAAGCTGATATTAATAAGATTAGAGAGTTTCAACATGGGAAGGGGGGAATTAGATGAGTTTAACAAGTGGAATTAAAATGGCCCCACTTTTAGTTGATATTAAAGCAGATATTAAAGGTTTTAAAGACGATATGTCTAAAGCAAGTGTAATTGGTGTAACTGAGGCTAAGAAGATAAGTAAAGAATTGTCTAATGTTACGAAAACAGGAGAGAATCTTTCTAGATTCGGAACTAGCTTAACTAAGTTTGTATCTGTACCTTTAGCTGGAATTAGTGTAGGTATAACTAAATTAGCTGTAGATTTTGAAAGTTATTTTGCTAAAGTTTCAACTCTATTAGATTCAAATATTGTTGATTTTAATAAATATAAAAAGGATTTATTAAAAGCTAGCAATGATAGTAAAGTTGCAGTAGATGAATTTAGTGAAGCTGTTTATGGTTCAATCTCAGCAGGTGTTGATCAAACTAAAGCAATAGGATTTACTACGGAAGCTATGAAACTTGCTAAAGGTGGATTTACTTCTGGTGCTAAAGCCGTTGATGTTATGACAACTGCTATTAATGGTTATAAACTATCTACAGAAGATGCAACAAGGATAAGTGATTTATTAATTACCACACAAAACTTAGGAAAAACAACAGTAGATGAATTAGCATCAAGTATGGGTGCGGTTATTCCAATAGCTAGTGCAGCAAACTTTTCTATAGATGAATTAAGTGCAGCATATGCACAAATGACTAAGAATGGTATAGCAACCTCAGAAACAGGAACTTATGTTAAATCTATGCTAAGTGAGTTGACTAAAGCAGGAAGCATAACAGATAAGACATTAAGAGAATTAACAGGTAAAGGTTTTGCACAGTTAAAAGCTGATGGAATGGCAACTACTGATATATTTGTAATGCTTAACGAATATGCTGAAAAAAATAATATAACTTTAAAAGATATGTTTGGTAGCGTTGAAGCTGGTTCAGCTGCTATGGTTTTAGCTAGTGATAATGGTGCTGAATATAACGAAATGCTTAAGGCAATGAAAACAAGTGCAGGAGCAACTCAAGAAGCATTTAATAAAATAGATGCAACACCAGCAGAGCAGATGAAAGGTGCTATTAACAAAATGAAAAATGCCGGAATTCAATTAGGGGTATCTTTGGTACCAGTTTTTAATAAGATTGCAGATACAATAAGTGGAGTTGCCGATTGGTTTGGGAACTTAACAGATGAGCAACAGGAAAACATATTGAAGTGGGGAGCATTAGCAATAGCAGTTGGCCCAGTACTTAAATTAGTAGGTGGTGGAATACAAACTTTTGCAAGTTTTAAAAGTATTATTGGTGGAACATCTAAAGCTTTAGAGGCTATGGGAAAAAGTACAGGTTTAGTAAGTAAGGTAGTTACAGGATTAGGTACAGCGAGTAGTATAGCAGGAGGAACAGCAGGTGTTGGAGGATTATTAACAAGTTTAGGCGGAATAGCAGTAGCATCTGCTCCTTTTGTTGCAGGAGCAGCAGTAGTTGGAACAGCAGCTTATGGAATACATAAAGCCATGTCGCAAGAAGTAATTCCTACTGTAGATTTATTTGCAGATAAAGTGGAATATACATCAACTATTGTTGGTAATGAATATGGAGCTATGGCTAATCAAGTTAAAGCTAATACTATAAAGATAAGTGAATCTACTAAAAATGCAGTGCAGGCATATATGGATATGGATAATGATGTTACTAAATCATTGTATGAACAAAAAATCAAACAAGAAAATATAACTGAGGATATGGCTAATACTATGATTGGTAAATTTAATAATATGGCTCAAAAAATCAAAGATTCTCAACAAGTTAAATATCAGGAAATGACTACAGATCTTAATAACTTTTTTAATAGTAATTCTAGTTTAACAGAAGTTAGGGAAGCAGAAATATTACAAAAAGTAACTGAAAAGCATCAAGCTCAACAAGCAATTGTTGATGAAACAATGAATAAAATAACTGAAATTTATTCTAATGCTAAAAATGAAAATAGAGACTTAAAGCAATCAGAATTAGATGAGGTTAGTAGGCTTCAAGAGCAGATGAGAAGTAATGCTATAAATTCTTTAAGTGCTACAGAAGAGGAAGCAGCAGTTATACGACAAAGAATGAAAGATTATCAAGGTAGGTTAAGTGCTGAAATGGCTTCTGAGATGATTATTAAAGCTAATGAAGCAAGAGATGGAGAAGTTAAGGCAGCAGAAGATAAGTATGATGAAGTTATAAGGCAAGCTACAAGGCTTAGAGAAGCTGGATATATTACTGATGAAGAATATAATGATATGGTTAAATCAGCAGAAGATACTAGAGATGAACAAATAAAGAAAGCTAGAGAGGCTTGTGAAGGAATTAAAGATGAAATATCGAAAGCTACACCAGGTATATCTAAGGAAGTTGAATTACAAACTGGAGAAATAAAGACTTGGTATAGCAGAGCATGGGATTCAATAGGAGGATTCTTTAATTGGCTGTTTGGTAATAATTCTAGAGCGATTGATGAAGCTGGAAGTGTTCAAAGTAGTTATAGCAGAATTGGTGGTAATATAATGGGAAGTCACTATAATGGCTTATCTTATGTTCCTGTTGATGGATATATAGCTAGACTTCATAAAGGAGAAAGAGTTCTTACAGCTGAGGAAAATAAAAAGTATACAAGAGATGAAAAAAATATTAGCACATCAAGAGAAAGGCCTATAATCGTAGAAGCTAAGTTCATTGTAGATAGTAAAGAATTTACACAAGCAGTTGTAGCACCTAACCAAGATGTCCTAAATGAATATTATGAAGGGAGGTAAGTAAGTGTTAAAAGAAGGAGAGATATATTTTAATGGGAATAAAAGTTTAGATTTAAACTTATATTTAGAGACATCACCATATATTCCCACAACAAATGCAGAATATGAAGAAGTGTTAGTTGAAGGCAGAAGTGGAAAATTAATAGTTAACAAAGGAACTTATCCGGATAAAAAAATAACTTTTACATTTACTATTTTATCCTCACAAATAGATATGGATTTAGAAAGAATATATGAATGGCTTACTGAAATAGAAGATAATAGACTTATCTTTGATAGAGAAGATAGGTGTTATAAAGTTAAAAATGTTATTTTCGGCTATATGAATAAGAAATTTGAAAATATAGCAGCAGTGGATATAACCTTCTTATGCGAACCTTTTTCACAAGATTTAAATAAAACAATACATGAAATAACTTCTAGTGGATATAAAATTTATTATAATGGAAATGCTCCAGGAGATACTTTAATAAAAATCTACGGAGCTGGTAATATACAGCTAACTATAAATGGGGAAACAATGCAAATTAATAACATTATTGATTATGTAGAAATTGATTCTGATTTACTTCAAGTAAGAAATGAAGATGGAACCTCCAAAGATGATACTTTGGGGGATTTTATTTTACTTGAAAAAGGCGAAAATATAATTTCTTATACAGGATCAGTAACAAAGATAGTATTAGAATATACTACAAAATATAAGTGTTAGGGGGAGAAAAATGTGAAAAAACAAATAAAAGTAGCTTATTTTCCTCCTGGTACTCCTAAAAATATAGTCTTAAGCAGGAATGGTAAAAGTTTAGATAAATATTGTATTAGAGCTACTACTGAGGAAGATTTAAGCACAGGAAGTTATATTTTAGATGAAACTTTTTTGATAGAAGATAACATCCAAGAAGAGTTACAAGAAGAAGGTATTATAAAAGCTCTATTAGATTATGGATATGAGATTTTCAGAATATCTAAAGTTAAAGTAGGAACTAGATATATAGATGTAGTTGCAAGACAAATTACTATAGCTGATAGCTTAACTTTATGGTTAGAAGATGTAAGACCTACAAACTTAAATGGTCAAGCAGCTGTAAGTTGGATGTTGGATAATGCAGAAGGTGAAAAGGAAATACAAATAGTTTCTGATATAGATATAGTTGCTACTGCTTATTATAAAAGAATGAACTTATATAAAGCCTTACAGGATAATGATAACTCTTTCTTAAATCGTTGGGGTGGAGAAGTCCAAAGGCGAGGATATACAATTTATATCAATAAACGTGTTGGTATAGATAGAGGCTTTGTTATTAGAGAAGGTAAAAATCTTACTGGATTTGAATGTAGTTCTAATATAGATAAATTAGTTACTAGAGCAAGAGGACAAGGGTTTGATGGTATTCTAGGTAATTATATAGATAGTCCATTAATAAATAAATATAACGCAATTTATACTGATGTTATTAAGTATGATGACGTTAAAGTAAAAGGCGAAAATAATGAAGAAGGGTATGATACTTTAGAGCAGGCACAAGCCGAACTGGATAGAAGAATAAAGGAAGAATACAATCAAAATGGTATAGATAAAATTAAAGCTAGTTATACTATTAATTTTGTTCAGCTTGAGAAGACTGAAGAATATAAAAATTATACACTTGCTGAGAGGGTTTATTTAGGAGACACTATAAGAGTTTATATTCCAAAGATTAGTACAGATATAAAGGTTAGAGCAATGATAAAAAAATATGATGTATTGGCTAAAAAGACTAAAGAAATTAAATTAAGCAATTATATAGAAGTTAAGCCTTTAAGTATAAAACAAATAGTAGATAGATTAGAAAAGATAGATAGTACAGAAAATATTCTACAAATGGCTAAAGATAATGCAACAGCATTAATAAAGGGCGGACTTAAAAATTCTTATGTAATAGTAAAAGAAAATGAAATAATAATCGGTGATACTAAAGACATAAATACAATGACCAAAGTGTGGTGTTGGAATAATGGAGGATTAGGATTTAGTAGTACAGGATATTATGGAACTTTTGGAACTGCTATTACTCAAGATGGACAAATAGTTGCAGATTTTATAACAACAGGTATTTTAAATGCTAATTTAATTAGAGCAGGAATTTTAAAAAGTTCCAATAATAGAACATGGATTAACATGGACAACGGTACTTTCAATTTTGCAAATAAAATAAAATTTGATGGAAATAATTTTGAGATAGACTTAAGTGGAAAAGATTTGGCTACTAATTCATCTGTAGATAATAAACTAAGTACAAAGGTAAGTAATAATGAATTTAGTACTAAAATAGAGCAAAATGCTTATGCTGTAAAAATAGCGTGGAATAGAATATCAAATTATATTCAGTTTGAAAATGGTGGACTTTCTATTTATAACGGCGCTTTAAATACATCAGAAAAGAGAGCTGTTTTTGATGAAAGAGGAAATCATTTTTGGAGAGATGGCTATTATCTGGGGAAGATAGGAACAAATCAGTATATCAATGATTCATCAATAAAAGGAATTGTTTTTGATTTAGAGGCTAAAGGTGGCTATATGACTTGGTCAGTTAAAAAACAATCTACTGATTCATCATATAGCATGATGTGGTCATATGCAAATAAGACGATTGGTAATTATAGTGCTGGGAAGCTTCATGCAGGTTGTGATATAGATATGCACAATTATTATATAAGAAATGTGAATTTTGAAGGTGGAGGAATAAATGGAACAATGAATTTTGTTCAAGTTGTTGGTATGAACACTAATGGAACAGCATCTAGGTGGTTTAATAATAGTAGGTTAGTATTCCAAAATGGTATATTGATTGATGCGACATGGGGGAATGTATAATGGATGAGAAATATATTATAACTGAAGGAGAAAATATAATAAAAAAACCTAATATACCTAATCCAAGTGATTATTATGATATTAATGAAACTCCAGAAGAGAGAGCAGAGCGAATTTATTTATACAGTGATAGTGAGGTGAAGTAGAATGGAGGAAATGCCTTTAAATATTAAAATAGAAAATGTAAGAGGGAGAATAAATACAGCACTAAGCGAAGCTATTATGGAATACGGATTACCAGCATTTCTTGTAAGTGGAATATTAGCAGATATAATGCTAGATATAAAAAGACAAGAAAAAATAGAGCTAACTAATTCATATAATAACATATCAAAATTAACAGGAAATGAGGGTAAAGTTAATAGTGATTAATTATAAAGAGGAGGGATAATGTATGGCGAGTAAAATATTTGTTAATTTAGATACAAGTAGGGATAATTACAGTATTGCTAAATGTAAGCAATATGATGATTTGACACTTGAAGCGAATATTTTTGAGAATGGATTACCATTAGATATAACTAATAAAGAAATAACAATACAAGCTTTAAAAGAAGATAACACATATATTATTCAGAATGCAGATATAAATAAAGAAAGTAATAAGATAACAGCTGATTTAGTTAGAAATTTTTCTAGAGTATCAGGAACAACGAAAATAGAAATAGTTCTAATTGAAAGTGGTAAGAAAAATACTACTTTTTCTTTTTGTTTAAAAGTAGAGCAAAGTGTAATAGATAAGGCGATTGAAAGTACTAATGAAATAACAACTTTAGAAGAATTGCAAGAAAAGTTGAGTCAAATAGAGCTTGAAAATGCTAATGCTGCATCAAATATAGAGGAATTAAATGATAAAAACAAAATAGCTGAAACTAATATAACTGATTTAAGATCTGAAATTACAAAAGCGACTAGTAATAGTAACAAATTAAAAGCTGAAAATGATAAAGCAACTCCCCATATTACAAACCTAGGCTCAGAAAATACCAATGCTACAAGTAATATACAAAGATTGCAAATTAAAAATGACGAAGCAACAACTAATATTAGCTCATTACAAAATGAAATTAGCATAGCAACAACTAAAATTAATAGTTTAAAAGCTGAAAATGATAAGGTAACGCCAAATATAACAAATCTAAGTTCGGAAAATACTGAAGCTATAACGAATAGAACTAATTTACAAACTGAGAATACAAAAGCTATACCAAATATAACAAATTTAAGTTCTGAAAACACGAAAGCTGAAACATTAATTCCAGATTTAGTTGCTAAGACCACTAAGGGTGAAAAAGTAAAAAGTGATTTGGCAGATTTAATTAATAATGGGGGAATAGATGTACAATCATCTCCTAGAAATTTACTTGTTGGAGAAAAGTGGCAAGTATCACCTATGGAATATGTTACAAAACAAGTTATTTCTAAATATCATGTAAAATATATAATAGGAGCTAACACAGTTGATTGTACTTGGATTGGTGGAAACGCTTTGAGAGTAAATGTTAAGAAGGATAATTATATAACTTTCTTGGCTTGGGTGAGATCTACCATAGAATTTGAATTTAGAGTTGCACCTAAAAATGGTACATTTGGTGTTTCATCAGCAAATAGAACATTTGAACCAACAAACGGAGAATTTGTTCTTTGTAAAATAACGACTAAGGCATTGATTGATAATCCAGAACTTTTACTTTATGGATTTGATACTAGAAATAGAAACACTAATAATGGCACTATAGAAATAAAAGAATGGGCATTATATAATTCTCAAACTGAAATGGATTGGATTCCAGCACCGGAAGATATAGCTTTCAATGGAGGAACAGTTAGTGAAAGTATTATAGTTTCAAATAAATTAACACCAGAAATAGGAGTATTAAAAGAGATTGGTGCTACTAGCGGTGATAACTACAATTCAATAGCACTATCTTCTTCAATAGCTAGAAGTGGAGCTGAATATCCTGGAGTTATTGCAAGATATAAACGTAATAATGGGGCAGTTGAAAGTTGTGGTGTATTATTTCATAGACCAAACGATACGTCTATAAATATTTTACCATATAAGGGTACTAAAACTTCCATGGGGCTGGGGGATTCAAGTAACACTTGGAATTCTCTTTGGCTTGGGAAACAAACTAAAAATCCATCAAATTGGAGTAATCAATTACCGAATGGATATATTGAAAAGGGAGGAACAATAAAGCTTAGGTCTAATGATATCCGTCCAGGACTAGCTTATCAAAACTTTACTTTTTTAGAAGCCTTTCCAACAGGTGTTCTAGATTTACAAGTTAGTTACTATATTTACAGTGATTATATTACATCTATAGGAGATACAAACTTTACAATAAGTGCTGATAGGTATGGTGGACAAATAATATTTATAAAAAAGGGTGAGTTCCCAGATGAATTAACACTTAGATGGAGAGCATTAGGATATTAGAAAGAAGGTGATTTTATGAATGATATATTGGAAGATGTTCAAGAAGGAGAAGAGGTAATTAAATACTTTATTATAATAAATGAGCTTACTTTAGCTGTGGGTTTGGCAAGGAATATAACAGAAAATGATAATTATTTTTTAGAAGTCACAAAAGATATATTTACATCTATTCAAGAAAGAATCATAAATGGAGAAGTATTTACTGCGAAAACAACTTTCAAAGAATTATTTGATAGTTGTGAGAATGTTTTTGATTTATTAGAATCTAGTAATGGTTTAACTGTTACAGATGCTCCAAAAAGTCAAGGGGATATAAGGTATGAATCTTTAGTTCAAGAAAATGCTGACTTACTTTTAGATAGTGCAATAAAGGATTCCAAAATAGAAGCTTTACAAAGCGATATAGCAGATATAATTAAGGAAATGGCTAAAGGAGGAGACGTATAAATGAATTGGTTTGAAAAAATAAAAAGGTATTATGACCTAAAGTGTTATGATGATGAGGATATAAAAATATTTGTACAAGCTAAGAAAATAAATGAAGAACAATATGCAGAAATAACAGGTGAGGAATATATTTTATAAGAGAGCTTAAGTAAATAAATACTTAGTTCTCTTTTTTATTTTAAAAATAAGGAAGGTGAATTATGGATGAATTAATGAGGTTAGCAGCAGGACAAGGGTTAGGATATGCATTATTTGTATTTTTATTAATTTATGTCCTTAAGACAACAGGGGAGAGAGAAAGGAGGTATCAAGATTTACTAGATACACTTGGAGAAAAATTTGGTGTTGTGGAGGACATTAAAGAAGATGTTAAAGAAATTAAAAATAAAATTGATAATTAGAAAGGAAGAGATTTTAAATGGAAAAGTTATTAGTTATTATTATGGTTGCTTTAATAGCAGAAAGTGTATGGGAAACTTTAAAAATGACATGGCAAGAAGGTAAGGTAAGTATAGATAGAATAGGAGCATTAGTTGTAGCGTTGTTACTAGCTATAGGTACTAGATTGGACCTTTTGAGTTTACTAGATATAAAGACAAGTATTCCTTATCTAGGTGTTATATTAACAGGAATATTAATAAGTAGAGGTTCTAATTTTATACATGATTTATTAGTAAAAATAAGCAATATAAAAGTAGGTAAGGAGCAGGAGTAATCCTGTTCTTTTTATATATTTTTAAATATAAGGAGGAATGAATTATGAAAATAGGAATTGATATGGGGCATTGTTTAACTGGATTTGATACTAGTGCAAATGGAATTATAAAAGAAAGTGATGAAAATAGAGTTATAGGCAAGCTAGTAATAAATAAATTAAGATCTGCGGGGCATATAGTTGTAGATTGTACAATAGATGAGGGATGTACTAGCTTAAATGATAGTTTAACTAAAAGAGTCAATAAAGCTAATTCACAACAATTAGATGTATTCTGTTCTATACATTTAAATGCAGGTGGTGGAAATGGTACAGAAACATATGTAGCACCAAGAAGATATTTTTCAAAAGATGAATCTTATAATAAGAATATTGATATAGCAAAAAGGGTTAATGATTTGGTTGCTGATAGCTGTAAGTTTAACAACAGAGGTGTTAAAATAGAAGAGTTTTATGTAATTACAGCTACAAATGCTTTAGCTATATTAGTAGAAGTATGCTTCTGCGACAGTCAAGAAGATGTAAATAAGCTTAACTATGAGAAAGTTGCTAATGCCATAGTAGAAGGCTTAACAGGACAAGTGGTAAATAATCAGCCTTCAAAAGAAAATGTAGCTAATAAACCATCAACCAGTGAATATGAAATTAAAAGATATTCTGAAAGTGGTAAATGTACTATATGTGTAAGTGAGGGAGTTTATTTTTATAATAAACCTTATATTTCAGAAATAACAGGATCATATGAATATAATGAGAGTGTATACTATGATTTGGTAGTTATAACTAATAAATATGTATATATTAGCTGGATTAGTGCAAGTACAGGAGTTAGAAGATATATGCCTATATTAGATAAAGTAAATAATGAAAGATGGGGGAATTGTATATAGTATAATTTTAAGGCTAGTAGGTAGGAGGAATCTTACTTACTAGCTTTTTTTATTTTATCTAAAAAAGGTATTAATAACAATAGAATAAAATTATCAAAAAAAGAAAATACAATAACTAGTGATAAAAATATTGAAAAAAACCTTTAAAAGTGGTAATATTTATATTATCATATTTCGATATGAAAAAGAGGAGTGATAAAATGGATATAGAAAGTATGGTACCTAAGCTTATAAGAGCTGGATTCGAAGGTGATAAAAGAGCATTTGAAGTTATATCCATATCTATAGCAAATAGAATAAAAAAAAAGAATCCTAAGATAGCGGAGGAGATAAATAATATAATATGCTATAAGGACTTAGGAACTTCAGCGTATAGGTCTATAGGTATGAATGATTTACCTACTACTAAAAAAAATAATGAAAACTTAGTTACTATTGATGAAGTAGATGAAATTGAAGAACCAATTTTAGATGAAAAGATTCAAAAGGAATATTCTCGTTTTTTATTAGAACAAGAAAAAAAAGAAGATTTGATGATGTATGGAGTAAATCCGGCGAATACTATTTTATTATATGGTGAACCTGGAGTTGGAAAGACCTATTCTGCAAAGTGGCTAGCCTATAAATTAAATAAGCCATTAATTAATTTAAATTTAGCAACTGTTGTATCGAGTTTGTTAGGGGAAACTGGAAGTAATATTAAATCGGTATTGGATTATGCAAAGAAAAATAATGGAGTGCTATTTTTAGATGAGTTTGATTCTATAGCGAAAAAGAGAGATGACAATAGAGATGTTGGTGAATTAAAGAGAATAGTAAATGTATTATTAAAGGAATTAGAACAATGGCCAATAAATGGGATAGTTATTGCTGCAACAAATCATCCAGAGCTATTAGATAAAGCTATTTGGAGAAGATTTGATTTGAAAATTAATTTACCAATGCCAAATCAAGAAATAAGATATTTAATAATTAAGAGGGAATTATCAAGTGTTGAATATATAAATAATACGTTTATTGAATTGATGTCATATTTAACTGAAGATATTAATGCAGCAGAAATAGTTAGATATTGTACTAATATTAAAAAGAATTATGTTCTTTATGGAAATATAATAGAATCTAATTTACTAAAACCCCTAATAGAAAATATATATAGAGATAAAAAAATAGATAAAAGTAAATTATGTAGAATGATAAAAGAATCATTACCAGAGATGAAAGTTGATGATATATCTGAATTAACAGGTATACCGTCAAGCTCTATCTATAGATATTTAAAAAATAATTAGGAGGAGTTATTATGGATAAAAGGCCTATATTGATGAAGGGTGAGAGGTTAATAGTACCTATATTAAAAAAACAACAGTTTGTACCAAAAGATCTTCCACATACTTATGATGATGCTAAATCAAGAATTAAGTCATCATTAAAAACAATAAAAGAAGTTATAAAAAACAATAAAGATGAATTTTTACCAAATGAAATAGTTGTATGTGTTAGAATGGAAGATGGTTTTTTAGCTAAGAGTTATCGTCCTGACTTTTTAGAAAAAAATAATAATATGAATTTAGTGGGAGCTAGAAAGATAAAATCTATAAGTAAGGATGTAAATGGAAATAGTAATATTATCGATAATAAACTTTACTTTTTTAGAACTTCAATAATAGGGATAGATGCTTTTGAAAATATATTATCAAATGATTTATTATCAAATAAAGCAAAAGATGGACTATGTATGCTAAAAGATATAGAGTTATTAGATGATAATGAGAAAATATTTGGAATTAAAGAAGAAGATAGGGATATAGAAGTTGAAATAGTACTACATCCATTAAAGAAAGATTATAAACTAGCTATAAAAAAGATTCAAGAAATAGTTGGTGAAAAATGTGAGATAAGAAAATATGATGATGGACCAACTTTTATATTAGCTAAAATTAATAAAGTAAGTTTACCAGGTTTAGTTAAGTATAACTTTTTGAGAACTGTACATCCTATGAGAAATATTATTTTACCAGACCTTTCCAGAGGAACAACTGCTGATGCACCAAGACTAAAAAATATAAATGTCAATAATAACATAAAAATAGGTGTTTTTGACGGTGGGGTATGTTTAAATAATTCATTGCTTCAACCTTTTGTGAATGCTTATGATATAGCAACATTACCAGGAGAAGATTCAGGAATAAATCATGGTACAGCAGTCTGCGGAGCTGTATTATATGGGGAGTTAAATTCTTATACAGCCAATGATAGTCTACCATCACCAAAAGTAACTGTTGAAAGTTTTAGGGTTTTACCAGAAGTAAATTTGTATAAAATAATAGATAATATAGATAATATAGTAAATAGTAGAGAGGATATTAGGATTTATAATATATCTTTTGGACCAAGTGGGCCTATTTGGGATGATGAAATTAATAGATTCACATATGTATTGGATCTTTTAGCATACAATAAGGGCGTTATATTTTGTGTTGCAGTAGGGAATGATGGAGTGTTAGAGGAGCCATTTAATAGAATACAAGCTCCAGCAGATTTAGTTAATGGTATTGGAGTAGGAGCGTATAGTTATTACAATGGTGAAAAATATAGGGCTGAATATAGCTGTATAGGATTGGGAAGAGAAGGAGCAAAAGTAAAACCAGATGTATTAGCTTTTGGCGGAGATGCTAGAAGTCCGTTCCATGCAATAAGTACACTTGATGGAGAAAGACGTTATATTTCTGGTACAAGCTTTGCATCACCAGTAGTTGCAGGTAAATTAGGGAAAATGTTTAGTCTATCAAATGAAGTTTCAACACTGATGGCTAGATGTTTATTAATTCATAATGCTAATGGAAATTGCTTAAATGCAAGAGAAGAAGGATATGGTTTAGTTAATGATAATGTTGATGAGATAGTAACTTGTTCAAATAATAAAGTAACAATAATATATACAGGGGAAATTTCTGAGAAAAAGTATGTAAAATTACAGATGCCTTTACCTGATTCAATTAAAGGTAATAATGGAACTGTTAAAATAGATTGGACAATAGCAGCACTAACAAATGTTAATGGATTAGACCCAGATGGCTATACGTCAAGTTGTATAGAAGATACTTTCTATCCTAATAGCAATAAGTATAAATTTACTAAGCCAGGAGAAAAAACTAAGAAAGTAGATATTGAAAGAGATTACGAGATAGGTGATCAACTTATTGAAAATGGATATCAGCAAAGTGCATTTCCAGTAAGTGATTCTCCGATATATCTTACAGAAGTAGAAAGAAGAGAAAATTTGCAATGGGATACAGTAGTTAGAAAAAGTAAATCAAAAAGAGTATCATCTTTAGATAAACCTTTTATTATTATGCATTGTATACCAAGAGAATCCAAAGGATTAGATAAATTAAAGTTCTGTGTATGCGTAACTTTAGAATATGTTAATTATGATGGAGATTTGTATAATGATATTATAGAAGAATATCCAGTTTTAGTACCAATGGAAACTGCAATAGAAACAGAAATAGAAACAATAGTGTAAATATAACAGTAATATGGTATTTCCATACTACCTAAATTTATAAATATTTATGCTGAAAAGAGTGGGAGAGCCTACTCTTTTTTCTTTTGTACAAAGCCTACAAGTAGAATACCCACCAATAGAAGTTTTACATTCATCTTTATTTTTTTAATATTTAGTAGAGAATAGATTACATCAACTTCTAGTACACTAGCAATTATGATTAATTTCTCTAGTTCTTCATTTTTAGAAAAGTAAAAGTGTCAAAATGATTTTATTAAAAAGTTTACTAGGAATCATAATCTATATTTACTTATCATTATTTAATATTAATTAATATTAGATGATGTAAAGTGCTTAATTAAAAGAAAAAAATCTTAAATTTAAACTTCTAAGACTTAAAGGCTATTGTAACCTTTTAATAAAAGGCTATTCTAAGCTAGCAACAAGTGATGTAGAACATAGCTATAGAATGTTAGTAAGTTAATATATTAAAAAGTTTATTTATATTATATAATTAACTAGAAGGGAGATGAAAGTTATGAGATTATTAGGAGACCCACCTTTTCCAAGCAAAATAGATCCACCTTATACATTAGCGGGAGACCCTCCATTTACTTTGTATGGAGATCCACCGTATGGTATTTCTATAGATCCACCATTTGGAGAAAATTAAAATTTAAGAACTCTTTAATGTGTGCGCCATATTTAAAAGGGGAAATATTATGGATAGAGCATATAGTATTAAATCTAATAATTTAGATGATAAGTGTGTAGGGGAGAAATCTATTACAATTAAACTGTTGGATGATAAATTCAAAGAAATAAGGGAAGTAGCAATAGATAGTGATGATGCCATTAAAGATATACTTACTTATTTAAGGGAAAATAATTTGCTAGATATATGTGTTATAATTCGAGGAAAGAAAAAGTTATTAATAAATAATCAATTTGCTGCTACGAAAGAAAAAGATGAAGAAAATTTGAGAAAAGCAGCAGATATAGTTTTAAAAAATGATTAATAGTAAAGCACTTAGAGTAATCTATGTGCTTTTATTTTTGATATATACAAATATTAACGGAAACAATTATATAAATTATTAGTAATATTTAATGACCAAATATATACATTAATTAAGTTAAATGGTAAAATATGTAGTGAATAACGTTGAAAGGAGTGAAATTATGATTATAAAGGTTCTTTGTATAGTTATAGGGGTAATCTACTTAATATATTCTATATATAATAGAAATAATCCTAATATATATAATCGAAGATGCAAAATGTTTTTTTTACACAAAGAACATTTCTTAAGATATCAATTATATATATCAATAATCGTATCTTTAGCAAGCATTATGCTAGGTATAATACTAATTATATATGACTTTTCTTATTATTACGCGTACATTTCACCATTTTTAATAGTATTATCAAATTATATACTTTATTCACCTGTTATTTACAAAAATAGATAATTATGTTAATATGTTAATGAAAAATATTTTAAGGCGGTGAAATTTATGAAAAGTATGAAAAAAATAGCTTTATTATTAGTGTTTTGCTTATGCTTAAATACTATCATACCTACAAAAGCTTATGCACAAACTATGACTAGCAATTTGAGTAATGACTTGTCAGAAATTTCCGACGATACAATAATAGCGTATATTGATGGAGTACCTATTACTAAAAATGATGTAGATAAGAATGGGAGAATTCTTTTGGATACATCTAGTGTTGAAAAAAATACTGTATCTATAAAAGATGTTGTAGATACTAGTAAAAATCCAAATGAAAATAATACAATACAACCATATCTTATACCAAGTGGGACAACTTGGTATCAAGAAGCAACTGTAAAGAAAATTCTTTCAGTACAAGGATTTAGTCAAGAAACTTATGATATGTATTTAACAGTTGGAACTGCGAGAGATATGGCTCGTAGATTTGATGTAAGTTCTATAGAAAGTATAGGAACCTACCTTCTAGGATTTATGCCAGGAGCACAAGCGCCTGCTGTAGTATTACTTGTGAGTCAACTTCAAAGAAGTCAGGTTGCGAGTGATATTAGAAAGTATACCGATAATGGCAATCAAGTAAGATTTAGATTGATTGATAGTAGATATGGAACTCTATATAGAGTTGACTATTGGGATGGTTCTACTCTCGATTATACACTTTCAGCGAATGAGAGAGTAGCATATACATCATTAAGAATGCCAATATAGTAATAATAATTATAAGACTAGTAAGGATAATTCCTAACTAGTCTTTATTTGTTTTAGATATATTATAAAAATGAACGTGAAGTAGAACTTAATTATAGAATTCTAGTAAGTCAATATATAAATAGTGTGTAGAATATTTATAAATTCTCTTTTACATTTTAACCTAATCGCCTCACTACTTATCAGGTTGTAATTCTTTTACTTTGTTTAAATCTGTAAAGTCTTTTCCTTCGGCATATTTAAAAAATCTCTCTAATTCGGTAGAAGTTATTTTTAGCATTCCAAGTTTTAATGCGTTTAAGTGACCACTTTTTATAAGTTCATATACAGCGTTACTATTAACTCTTAATTTTTTGGCAACTTCTTTAACAGTAAAGAGCTGTAGTTCTATGTTTTTATCTGTAATGATTTCTGTAAGCTTAGTATTATTTTCAGACGAATCATTCATTTTTGAAACAACCTCAAGAGCAGAATATTTAATTTTATCAATAAGATCGTTAATTCCACTACAAGGAATATTTATTTCTAATCTTATAAACTCTTCTTTTATAACAATCACCTCATTTAAATTAATATCCAATTAAAATGAATTTAAACAAGCAGCAAGCATATTTTGAAACAATATTAGCGGTTGAAATACGAACGTAGGTTCGATATAATAAACGTATCAGGAAAAAAATAGAATTAATAAATGGGAGTGTGATAGTATGTTAAAGCCACCAATATGTAGAGTAGGAGGAAAATCAAAATTAAGGAAAAGAATAATTGAGATGATTCCGGAGCATATTTGTTATGTAGAATTATTTTTTGGAGCTGGATGGGTTTATTTTGGAAAGGAACCAAGTAAGATTGAAGTTATAAATGATGTTGATAAAGAACTAATAAATTTATTTAGAACAATTAAGCATCATGCTCCTGAAGTCGAAAGGCTATTGCAATATGAATTTAGTGGACGAGATATATTTGAAGAGTATAAAAATTGTACATTAGAATATATGACTGAGATTCATAGAGCAATAAGATTTTTATATGTAATAACTCAAAGTTTTGCTGGCAAAGGAAATAATTATGGATACGGAACAACAACTAAACCAGGGCAACAAATATTTTATAAAGAAGTATTATTAGAGTTAAGAGATAGACTTAAAAATACATATGTAGAGAATTTAAGCTTTGAAAAAATAATTGATAAATATGATAGAGAACATAGCTTTTTCTTTTGCGATCCTCCTTATATTGAAACATGTGGTTATGGAAATAAGTTTGGAGAAGAAGAGCATAGGCTATTAGCAAATAAACTTAAAGGAATAAAAGGCAAATTTTTATTAACAATAAATGACCATCCTCTGGCTAGAGAATTATATAAAGAATTTAATATAAAAGAAGTTAAAGTAAATTATTCAGTTTCTAGAGAGCAAAAGGCTCGACAAAATTATAAAGAGCTAATAATAGCTAATTATTAAATATACCTATAATTTGTTTTTTATGGATATAATTTTTACTGTTCATATTGATATTATTGCATACTAAATGACCTTTGAAAATTGAATAATACGGTATTGTAGATGATAATATAATTTATTTTGTTATTCAATTATATATAAATAATGAATATATTATTTATATATAATTATTT